>NZ_JBLZNK010000003.1:0-1504906 GCF_051194195.1 Haladaptatus marinus | reverse complement strand
TGCTGGTGAGATGTCCGGCGTTGAGTCCAATTAAACCGCAGGCTCCTCCGGTTGTAGTGCTCCCCCGCCAATTCCTTTAAGTTTCATCCTTGCGGACGTACTTCCCAGGCGGCTCGCTTCTCGGCTTCCCTACGGCACAGCACAGGCTCGTAGCCTGTGCCACACCTAGCGAGCATCGTTTACAGCTAGGACTACCCGGGTATCTAATCCGGTTCGTGACCCTAGCTTTCGTCCCTCACCGTCGGATCCGTTCTCCCGAGGCGCTTTCGCCACCGGCGGTCCGTCTAGGATTACAGGATTTCACTCCTACCCTAGACGTACCCCTCGGGTCTTCCGGTCCCAAGCCAACTGGTTTCCGTCGGACGCCTGCTCGTTGAGCGAGCAGATTTCCCGACGGACCTGTTCGGCCGGCTACGGACGCTTTAGGCCCAATAATATTGGCCATCACTTGAGCTGCCGGTATTACCGCGGCGGCTGGCACCGGTCTTGCCCAGCTCTTATTCGTGTACCACCTTACGATACACAAAAGCGAGGACTATATGCCCTCGCACTTGGAGTTCCCTTATCGCACTGTCGTGCAGTGTAAAGTTTTCGCGCCTGCTGCGCCCCGTAGGGCCTGGATTCTTGTCTCAGAATCCATCTCCGGGCTCTTGCTCTCACAACCCGTACCGATTATCGGCACGGTGGGCCGTTACCCCACCGTCTACCTAATCGGCCGCAGCCACATCCTATAGCGCCGGAGCGTTTCCAGCTCCCGGTGTTCAAACCTGGGAGCATTATCCAGTATTAGCCTCAGTTTCCCGAGGTTATGCTGGTCTATAGGGTAGTTTGGCCACGTGTTACTGAGCTTTCCGCTACGAATCTAAATTCGTGCAACTAGCATGGCTAAATCGAACTCCAATAGCAATGGCCTCCGGCAGGATCAACCGGAATGGTTTACCGAGCATACTGCTCGGTGGGTCTGGCGGAGACACTAATGCATAATGCATTGTGTGCTATGTTCCGTCGTTCGACGACCCCGAACCAAGTAACTGGCCAGGTGTCACCGAACTACCAGGGCTAACATCAGATTCCATCGTGTACGGCTGACCGCAGGGGTGGAATCCTCATTTCCTTCGGACTTGATGGAAGGCGAGGAAGAGTATTAAACCCTTCGAACCTTCATTGTCCGAGATTGTGAGACGAGTTGAACGCCCCACAGATCGCGTTGTATCTTTCTTCGCGTTCGTATCCGACGCCACGTTTGTATTTAAGGGCGTCGGATTCCGCTTGCCTTCAGCGAATGATCGCCAAAGGCGCGTTCACAACCAATCCGAGTGCCCTTGGACATATAAAGGCACCGAATTGGATGTATTTCGTTCGTCCCAAATCGAGGGACGCCGTCTACATCACATCCGAGTTCCCCTATACACTTAAGGGCATTGAATTGGTTTTCTTCCGCCCGAATCCGAGTTTCAGTCCGTATAAAGGACGTGGGATTCGGGCAACCACTCGGCGGAAGACCACCGGGCGGCGTTCGCATTTGTACGAATGCCGGGGATACATTTAACGCCGTCGAATGAGAAGCTCATTGGGGTATATTGACTAGCATTAGACCACGCGAACAAAATGGCAAGCTAGCGGTTGGTCAGGTCAAAGTATCGCGCGAGTGGAGGCCGAACCGTCATCCTACGCATCGTGCGTTCAGTCCGGTCGGATGTGCCCCGCGCATCCGTACCGTTGAGAGGGATGAGCAAAAGTCTTTGTTCAACTTGTGCGCGTGCGTACGAAGAATTATAGGATACCTGTAAGGCTCGATAAAACGCTCGGGTAGATGAATGCGTGCAGTTCACTCGTCCAGGTGCTCGATGCCCTGTTTGGAGACGTTTGCTTCGGTAATTTCACTCGGCATCCAATCCGGCTTGTCGTTGGGAGCCTCTTCGTGCCACGCCCATCCTTCATAGATGTGCACTTTGTCAGTTCCTTTCTCCCGAAGACGGAGCTCGACTCGATCTGCCGCATCTTCGGAACTTCCCGGGTCAAGCCGGCGTGCCGCTTTGAGCGCGGCCTGTCGCGGGGTGTTGCCCGAGAAGACACTCGATTCGTCTCCATCCGATTGGCGCAATGCAAAGTTTCGCTTACCATCGTCACGTACCATGGTTTTCTCCTCCATGCCAACCCAGCACAGGGGCCACTATAAATATATCGCCGATATGAGCGGTTTTCGGCGATAGATTTTTATACTTGTATTGCGCCGTCGTGTGGTTTTCGAGGAAAAAGTGGAGGCCGAGCAAGGTAAGTGGTTCCGGTACATAGGAAATCGATAAGAACAGCGAAGCGGAACAGTACGGTAGAAAACACTTAAGTACATGCTACGGCGAAGGTCTGCATAAGATACCGCGATGGTACGGAAAAAGAAGCTCAGCCCGAGTGGCGCGAAAGACGAAGACGGCGAATACCACAACGTCCACGTCAACCTTCACGAAGACGAACTGGCCGTTGCTGGCATGGAAATCGGCGACGAGGTCTTCGTCCGGGTTCGGGAAGACAAGATTATTATCCAAAAGGCTGACAAAGACGAGGTCGAACACGAGTTCTAACTCGCCGCGGCAAGCCGCAGGCGACACCTTTCTCTACACTGGTAGAACGATGCACGGATACGACGCCGTCAGACCACTGTTGTTTCAGTTACCCGCAGAGACCGCTCACGGAACCGTTCATAGGGTACTCAAAGCAGTTCAAGGAACGCCAGTCGAGCAACTACTCGACGCATACTACCGCGTCAACGACCCCAGACTGGCCGTCACTGCGTTCGGCCAGTCGTTCCCGAACCCAGTTGGGGTCGCCGCGGGGTTCGACAAGAACGCACAGATACCGTCCGCGCTCGCCAGCCTCGGCTTCGGCCACGTCGAAGTCGGCGGCGTGACTGCGGACGCACAGGATGGAAACCCGAAACCTCGGATGTTCCGCCTCCGCGAGGACGAGGGAATCATCAACCGAATGGGGTTCAACAACCACGGCGCGGACAGAATCGGCGCACGGATGGCCATGCAGTCGCTCCCCGACACACCCATCGGCGCGAACATCGGGAAGTCGAAAGCCACACCGCTCGAAAGCGCGGAAGAGGACTATCTGTATTCTTACGAGCGGGTGTCAGCCCACGCGGACTACTTCGTCGTGAACGTCTCCAGTCCGAACACGCCCGGCCTCCGCGAACTTCAGAACCGCGAAAACCTCGAACGAATTCTAACGACGTTGCAGGACGCGGGTGCGAACCCACTCCTCGTGAAGCTCTCGCCCGACCTTCCAGAACCAGCAACCGAGGAGGCGCTCGATCTCGTAACGGAACTCGGTCTGGACGGCGTCATCGCGACGAACACGACCATCGACCGTCCCAACACGCTCCGTAGTCAGTACCGTGACGAAGACGGCGGACTGTCCGGACGACCCATCCAATCGCGCGCCACGGAGATGATTCGGTTCACTGCCGAGCGCGTGGACGTGCCGGTCGTCGGCGTCGGTGGGGTTTTCACTGCGGAAGACGCCTATCGGAAGATTCGCGCCGGAGCGCACGTCATCCAGTTGTATACCGGCCTCGTCTACCGCGGCCCCTCCATCGCCCGCGATATCAACGAAGACCTTTTAGAACTGCTCGACCGCGACGGCTTCGACAGCGTCGAGGACGCTATCGGTGCGGACCTCGACTAACTACTGAACAGTCTCTACGACCAATCGAATTTCCCTCCCTCGATTCGCTAAACGCATTTTCACATAGCGCGCTGACACAGATCCGAGGACAGCGATCGTCCGAGGGCCTGTGCGAATAGCGTGCGAGGGATGAGTGAACGAGCGACAGCGAGTGAGCGAATCGGTTGGGGAGGCACGTGGCCGTTGCAGTGCGGAGGCGGTTTCATTGGAGTCGTGATTTGCTGAAACATGATGTAATCAAACAGGAGTGAGCAAATCACGACTCCAAACGGAGCTCTCGGTGTTCACTAACGCTTACCTCTCTCGCGAACGCGCTAACATGAACTAAATGCCAAATCATTCCAACGAACGAGAGCGAGTCATATGGAAGAATTCGTACTCTCCGCCGTTCGTTTCCTGCATGAGCGTCTCCCGACGCTCAAATCCGACCTCCTCGTACACGGAAATCGCACGCTCGTTGAACGTCGCGACGGCAAGCGAGAACCCATCGGGGTCGTACCTCTCCGCCGCAAATCCCAATCCTGCCTCGACGAACGACTTTCCACGACCTTGCCCAGTCAATTCGGGATGCATCCCCAACCCGATTTCGAGCGTTCCGTTCTCCAACTCGAACGAGAAGAAACCGACGCGCTCCCCTGACGAATCGAAGACTACGTACTTATCGCCCCAGTTGTTGGGATTCGTGAACAGTGCCAAATCCTCCGAGTCGCTCTCCATATCGTAGAAGTCGTAGGGCGGGTCGTAGTGCTACGAAACGATGGCGTCAACGTCGTCGACAGCGAGCGGGGAAAATTCGTACTCCATACCCGAAAGTCGAGAAGGGGACTGTCAGTCGTTTCTATTCCAGTGCGTCCAACCGGAACTCGAATCCGGCAACGGGCAGTTCGAGGTCGTGACCGACGAGCACTTCGGGATGGATCTCACCGATGACGCCGACCGTTTCACCGTCGATGACCACGTCCGCCGCACGACCCGAGATGAAAGTCGGGTGCTCGGTGGGCGGCGTTTCGAGGTCGGTGTCGAAGTTCCGCGCGATGGCTTGCAGTCGCGCCTTTGCGTCCTCGTAGGAGGCGTCGTGGCGGGCGAGAACCCCAGCCACGGTTCGGTGTTCCGCGACGCCCGTGTTCTCCGACGCATCCACTCCTGCCGCCAGCCCGATTTCCGAGATGTCCTGCGGGTAGGCGCGATGGGTGTTGTTCTCCAGCACCATCAGCAACGAGGGGAGCGCCCACGTCCGGAGCATGGTGTAATCCTCGCTGTAGGGATTTTTGATAGTCGCCGGACTCCCGCCACCGACCACGTCGGTTTCCGGTTCCACGCGCATTCGCTCGAAGTTCTCCTCCTCGCTGATCATGTGGAAGTTGAGCAGGTCTTCGAAGCCCAGACCGACCAGCACCTCGCGTGTCGCGTCTTCGAGTTGCGAGCGCTCGTGTCGGCCGCCGACCGTCCCCACGTCGGGATAGCGCGGAGACAGGTCGTTGAACCCGTAGGCACGGCCGATGTCGTCCACGATGTCCACCGGGTGTAGCACGTCCACGCGATACGGGGGAATCTCAACGTCGTAGACGACGGAGTCGTCTTCCTCGCTCGCCTCGCCCGACAGCCCGGAACGGGCGAGCAGGTCGAGCACTTCGTCCGGCGTGAACTCGATACCGAGCAGTGTCTCGATTCGGTCGTGCGTGACGGCTTTCGTCGTAACTTCCAAATCCGGGCGGACGAGCGTGTGGTCATCGTATTCGACTTCGACCTCCTCGATGGTCGCTCCCCGAGCGTCCAGCGCGTAGCAGATGATGGTACACATCTTGTCGATGGTCCACTGGTCGGTCCCCGTAAGTTCGATGAACAGGTCCCGGGAATCCGTCTCCACCTCCGTCCGCCGACCGTTGATAACCGGCGGGAACGAGAACAGGCCGATGTCGTCGTAGATGGCCGGGTATCGCTCGTATTCGGAGACGAGGTCGGCGTACTTTTCACCGGTCGGATGTGCTCGCAGGACTTCTTCGGGCGTCATCTCCGCGTCCGAGTCGAGCGGAACGAACCGGTCGCCCTCGGGTTCGACGCCGACGTAGCGGATGGAGTTTCCACCCTCCTCGGTCGCGGACGAGCCTTTCAGCATCGTCAGGTCGTGAATCCCGATTGCGCCTTTCGCACGCTTTCGACCCATCGTCGCGTGGAGTTTCTCCTGCAGTTGGATGAGCGAGTCGAGTGCCTCCTCGCTGAGGTTCACGCCGCGTGCAATCGCACCAGTGACGTAGGGACGCTCCTCGGGGACGCTCTCGTCCACTTCGATGATCCAGTCTGCGTCGTTCGGTTTCGGGGTGTAGATTCCCCCATCGTCGCCGTACTGGTAGCGAAGCGACCGCGCCACGCCCTCGATGGAGAGGCGGTCGAGTCGATCGGGGGCGAACTCCAGTTGCATGTCGCCCTCCTCGGTCTCGCCCTCGTACTCCAAGCCGAGCGCGAACATGTCGTCTTTGAGCTCTTCGTCGTCCTTTTCGTCGTGGCCGGTCAGTCGGCGCAGTTCGTCGGGGGAAACGTCTACAGTTGGCATCAGTGAATCACCTCCACGTCACGGAGCAGTTCGAGGTCACACAGCGTTCCGTGCACGTCGCGGATGTCCTCGAAGCCGTACATCAGCATGAGCAGGCGTTCGAGGGCAAGCCCCCACGCCATCACGTCGCACTCGACGCCGAGCGGTTCCAGCACTTCCGGCCGGAACATCCCGCTGTTGCCGATCTCGATAAGTTCGCCCGTTTCGGGGTGCCGACCGAACAGCTCGAAGCTCGGCTCCGTGTACGGGTTGTAGTGCGGTTTGAACTGGATGTCGGTGATACCGAACTGCTCGTAGAACTCCTCGAAGGTGCCCATCAAATCGCGCACCGAGAGGTCTTCGGCCATCACCCAGCCCTCGATTTGGAAGAACTCGAGCAGGTGTGTCGGGTCGAGGGTGTCGTTGCGGTACACCTTCTCGACGCTGAAGAACCGCTGTGGCGGTTCGAGGTCACCCTGCGCGTAGCCCGACAGATACCGCATCGAAAGTGATGTAGTATGTCCGCGAAGCGCGATTGCCCGGGCGAAGTCCTCGTCCCACGGCGAGTGGTAGCCGTCGCTGTTCTCGCCGATGCCTTCGAGGTGCGCGCTTCTGACCTTCTCCACTAGCTCCTCGGGCAAGTCGCCGATTTCGGTCGGGTTCGACAGGGCGAACCTGTCCCAGTGGGTTCGCGCCGGGTGGTCTTGTGGCATGAACAGACAGTCGTTTATCCAGAAGTCCGCGTCCGCGTGCGGGCCGTCCATCTCCTCAAAGCCCATGCCGACGAGCACGTCTTTCACGCGATTCGCCGTCTGGCGCAGGATGTGAATCTTCCCGCCGTCGATTCGCTCGGCGTCAGCATCGACGTTGTACTCGGCGAACTCCACGTCGCGCCACTGGCCCGTGGTAAGCATCTCGGGCGTCAACTGGCCGACCGTCTCGGCGGCCTCCACGCCTTCCATCAGCACCGTCACGCCCTCGTCGGTGAGCGTCACCGAGCGAACCGTCGATTCGGACAGTTCGATGAGGCCGCGACTCTCCAGTTGGTCGAGCGTATCCGCGTCATCCACCGTTTCTCCCGAAGCGAGCGCGGCCAGCACTCTCGCTTCCGCATCGTCCTCCGGGTTCGCATCCGGGTCGGCGACGATTTCGCCGCCCTCGATGCTTCCGTACCCTTTCCGGGCGTAGTTCGAGAGGGCGATGTTCACTTGCGGGCCGCCAAATCCGGACTGGCCGATGGCTTGGCCCATCTGAATCGCGTCCTCGTCCGCATCCGCGGCAAGCGCCGCCTCGTAGAGTTTGATTTCCGGCAGACCGTCTTCGGCGTAGTCCTCACCCTCCTCGGTCAACGAGACTGATTCGTCGGTTCGTTCCTCGACGGAGAGCAGTCCCTTGTCTTCGAGTTCGAAGACCGCACCCGTCGCCGTCTCCGGTTTCAGACCCGTTTCCTCGGCTAATTTCTCGATAGTCTGTGCGTCGTTCGCGCTCGCAGCTTCCAACACCGCGACCTGTGATTCTGGTAGTTTCATCTCCACTTGATAGTCGTTGGTCGTATGTCCCTGTCCGCCGGTTTAGCCCTTCTGAAGACCGTCGGGCAAACTGCGTGCGGTTTCGCCCTCTTGCCGCGAGAGGAGTCCGCCGGACGCTTAGGCCGCGGTAAAAAAGCCGAATCCCGTCGCTGGTCGTGACTCGACTGCGATACTGCCACGGTGGGATTCGGATGGCATAGATGGAGGATGGCCCAGAATCGACAAAAACGTTGCGGAGGGATTTATTTCGAATTCGGACGATTGAGCGTGTATGATGGACTGGGAGCGATTCTACCGACGCGCCGACTACGACCGCTGCGCCTACATCGGCGGCGAGCGGATGGCCGACCTCGTGGAACGGTTTTTCGACCGCGTGGACGTACCCGAGGATTTCGCCTCGGTTGGCTGTGGCCCGGCAGTCGTCCCCTTCCTTCTCGCGGAACGCCACCCCGAAACCGAGTTTTTCGGCTTCGACCTCTCGGAGACGGTGGTTCGGGACAACGCACAAAAAGCGGAAGAACAGGGCCTTGATAATCTCCAGTTTGCAGTTGACTCGCTTCCCGACCTCGACACCGACCGCCGGTTCGACGTCGTGTACTGCGTCGCCACGCTCTACTTCGTGGAGGAACCGCGACGAGCAATCGAGCGTCTCTACTCCCGAGTGCGGGACGGTGGCCATCTCGTGGTGAACTACCCGAACGAAACCAGTCGAGAGCAGTTCGACAGGGAGTTCGAGGAGCGAAAGCGCGAGTCGTTCGAACTCGTGCTGAGTGGGGAGAACCTGATTAGCGAAGACGTGATTCGGGACGTGACTGGTGCCGAGACGCAGAACTACTGGAAACTGGTCGGCGGGGAAGGCGAGGAGTTCGTGGATTCCGCGACTCCCTGTGTCGTCGTGAGAAAATAGATTTCGGAGTTACGGGTTTTTGGACGTGGGAACCGTAGTCGTTGTGAATGTCCTCCATAGCAACCGAAAACGATGCCGTGTCGGGAACGACGCGGTGGCTACGCGGATTATGGAACTACTACCGAGAGTACACCCACACCGCGGTTCATGCCGCCTCCGCGGCGGCGCTCACCGCATTTGGGCTACTCATCTTCGTCAACCGACTGTTCGTGGTGCTGGCGATTGCTGCGTACGTCTGTCCGCCAATCATCCTCTACAGCATCGGTTCGGATATCGGGAAACCACCCTCTGCATCGGAAACGCAAACCGCCAGGTCGGAATCGTCCGCAACCAGCGACTCCGCCACTAACTCGGTTAGCGGCAACGGGGATACCGATTCAGATGGTAGTGATGGAGACACGGATTCCGATAGCGACGACGGAGACACCGACTCGGATAGTGACGATGGGGATACTGACTCCGATGGAACCGATACCGACACAGACACGGATAGCTAGCCGTTCTGTAGTACTCGCCCTTCCTTCTTCGAATAGCGACAAAACGACGCGTGTACCGATTTATCGCCGCGACGATTCCAACTGGATATCCAATTCGTCCAGTAACTCTTCTGCCTCTTCGCGTTTCTCCTGATGCTCTTCCAAGAATTCGCGCATCAACTCCGCCGCCTGCTCCTTGCACCCGCCACAGAGTCGCTCCCCGCCGACACATTCCTCGTAGACTTCCGTGGCGAGCTCGTCGTCGTCGCCCGACAGCAGATAGGCGTACAGTTCGTACACCGGACATTCATCGGCTTTGCCGCCTTTCTCTCGCTGAAGTTCGGCCGTCTCCCGCCCGCCCGTCGTCGCGGATTTGACCTTGTCGTAGCCATCCTCGGGGTCGTCCATCAAGCTAATGTGACTCGCCGGGACTGACGAGGACATCTTCCCACCGGTCAAACCCGTCATAAACCGATGGTAAATCGAGGACGGCATGATGAACCCGTAGCCGTCGTTTTCCATCTCCACCTCACGGGCGAGCTCCTCGGCCTCCTCGCGTGTCAGGTCGAAGGCGTCAATGTGTTCATCGAAGACGCGTTTCTCGCCATCGATGGCGTCGATGAGGGCGCTGAACGCCTCCTCGGTCGCGTTTCGGTCGAGGAACCGAACGCGGGGACGAAGCGGTTCCATGCCCGCTTCGTCGAGCTTTGCTTTCGCCGAGGCGATAGTTTCGGCGTCAAAGCCGAGTTCGTCTGGCGTCATCCCGTCGAGTGCCTGTGCGACGTGGACACAGCGAAGCGAACCGTCATCGAAGTCCGCAGGGTCGAGTGTGCGATACAGTTCCGCGACGAGTAGTTGTTCGTCCTCATCGAGTTCGAAACTCGCGTAGGCTTTCGTCACGCCGAAGAATCGCATTCGAACCGCGAGGTCACGGGCCAGTCTGACGTGGGGATCTTGGTCGGGGCCGACGGGAATGACGGTCGGTTTCGGTTCATCCAACTGCGGGTAGAGGATGTCCGCCATCTGCGTGACGACGCTCTGGACGTGCGAAACGTTGGTTTCCCCGTCGAAGCCGTAGATGGATTGGAACTCCGAGTAGTTCGCTTTCGACCCGAGTTCGAACGCGAGGTCTTGGAGTTCGCGATTCTCGGACTGCCGGTAGAGTGTTCCCTCCTCGGCGTCGAATCCGAGCGCGAGAAGCGAGAGTAGATAATCCCGGGAATGTTCGTCGATTTCCTCCCACGATAGGCCGCGGGCGCTGTGGGCTTCCAAGTCGGCGATGAGGCCGTAGGTGTCCCCGCCCTGTTGTTGGTGCCAGATGAGTTCGTCGAACACCAGTTTGTGTCCGATGTGCGGTTCCCCGGTCGGCATGAACCCCGAAAGCGCGGCGAACGGTTCGTCGTTCTGCATCGCTTTGGCGACCCGACGATAGCCGCGGTTGCCGAAGATGACGCCGCGGCGCATCAAGTAATGCGGGTTCGGCACTTCGGGGAGCACGTCGTCGAATTCCTCGATGCCGAACTCCTCGAACAGTTTGCGGTAGTCGGAGACGGTCGCTGACCCCCACGGGTCGAGGACGACTTCGTCTTTGCCCGTCGCAGTGCCGCCGTCGGGAATGAGTGGGGATGGGTCGGAAGCGTTACCGGAGTCGCCGATTTCGTCGGTGCTGTCAGTGTCGTCAGTGTCGTCTCGTGTCATGGTGTGAGTCGAGTAACCGAAAGCCAGGTGTCTATTCGTTCGTTTTCGGTGACGAGCGCAAAAATCATTTTCTTTCGTACCCCGTGGGCCAATCGCACGTCCAGCGCGAGGTTGCGCGGCACGAACGCGTGGTCGTCCTGAAGCACGCGAATCAGATACTCGGAGTGGCCCAAATCGTCCACCGATTTCACATCGGCGTAGGTTCGGAAATCCGCCCCGAACTTGAATCCCGTCTTCGGAACCACGCTCTGCTTCCGGAGTGTCTGGTAAACGTGCAGTCGCCGGTCGAATCGTTCGCCCTCCACATCTCGTCCCCGGGCGACGATTTCGTCGTACCCACCCGAAACGTCGAGGTTCCCTTCCACAACGAGATGGGCCGCCTCGACCAGCGACAGCTGCAGGACGCCCGCCGGGTCGCGACCACCCATCGGTTGTCCGTAAAACGACTCGTGATGCAGTTCGTCCGGCGCGTCCCACACCAACACGCGGTCGGCGAGGAGCGACCCCGAAATAGCCGTCGGCACGTCGTGATTCGTCGTCCCTGAAATCTCGACGCGGTCGGTTTCGAAGTAGGTGATCTCGCTCTCCTCATCCACGATCGCGAGCACCACGTCGCCGAGACGCGACGCGGAAACCGTTTCGCGCTCGCTAGCGACTCGTAAGCGGTATAGCACCTCGTCATCCCACGGCCCGCTTCCCCTCGGGTAGACGACGAAGTCCGACCCGCTTTTCGGATCGGACACCCATCCCGAGCGGTCGGGCGAGAGGTAGAACCCGCGCTCTCGAAGGTCGGCGTAGACCAGGAATCGGGCCGCGAATCCACCGCCGGTCGAGTCCTGCAAGAACTCGCGGAAGTTCTTTCCTTCTACGGAATCGAGGTCGCCGCGAAGCAAGAGATGGGCTGCCTCGACTTGCGAGAGTGCAATCTCGTTCCCGTCGAGCGGTCTGCCGTATCCCCGCGAATCGTAGTAGCGCTGGCGGGCATCGCCGCCGACGACTACCTCGCCATCGCGTAGGCGTCCGTTCATACATTCCCTGTGACGCCGGACGTCAAAGGCACTGCGACTTGCGGGTGTTTCGGGACAGTGAGAACACCGAGCGAATGACGGCGTTAGAAAATGAAAACAGTGATATGAATGACAATAAGTGAGAAAGAGACGCTGGTTTTCCGGTACCGCGAAAGACACAGTCTTTCAGCAGGCTTCGTTTGGAGTCGGAAATACCAGACAATATCCAGGAAGTGTGGTTATCAGATAGCGAACATACCAATCAAATTCTTCTCATGATTTTCGCAACTGTCTCCTCAGCCACGCCCTCCCACTCCTCGGGCTATTCTCCACCGCGCTTTGGTGGTTCGAGTCCGAACGTCACGGGCAAAAACGAAACGTGTTCGAACGACTCCGCGGCCACGCTGCCGACGAACTCGGCGACTTCGCGCTTTGACGAAACTCCGCCCGAAGCCAAATCGTAATACCCAGTGAACACCTGAAACACCGAAGTCCGGTCGTACGTCTCCAGTTCGCCTTCGTCCACGTAGTAGAACAATTTCGCGGTGTTGTTCACGGGGTCGGCTCTGCGCCACTCCAGTTCAACCGCGACGAAATGGTCGTCGGTGAGGCCGACCACGTCTACCGGGGTTCGCTGGATGCGATGTTCTGATTCCCAGTCGAAACGCGGCATCCGCTCGGCGAGGATGTCGCGCATGTGGTCGCGTGCGGTTTCGGCGAACTCGCCCACGAGCTGGGGCAACTCGGGTCGGTCGTATCATTCTCTCGACGCATCGCAATAATTGCCATAACTTGACAGACCGGACAGTCAGGTCTGCTAGCTCTTTCACTTTCCGGCGCGGAGTGAGAGGTATGGATTACGACCCACGGGAAATCGAAGCGAAGTGGCAATCTCGGTGGGCGGAAGAGGGACAGTACGAGGCTAACCCGTCCCCATCCGACGAGGAGGCCACCTTCGTCACGGTACCGTACCCTTATCCGAGTGGGGGAATGCACATCGGGCACGCTCGAACATACACCGTTCCCGACGTGTGGGCGCGCTATCGCCGTTTACAGGGCGACAACGTGCTGTTTCCCATCGCGTGGCACGTTACTGGCACGCCCATCATCGGTGCCGTCGAACGTCTGAAAAATCGAGAGCAAAAACAGCTGTCGGTGTTACAGGACACGTTCAACGTCTCGGACGAGGATTTGTCCGAGTTGGAGACGCCGATGGGGTACGCCCGCTACTTCATCGAGAACAGTTATAAGAAGAACATGCGGTCGCTGGGACTGTCCATCGACTGGCGACGTGAGTTCACGACGAACGACGAACGCTACTCGAAGTTCATCACGTGGCAGTACGAGACGTTGCACGACCGCGGTCTGGTCGAAAAGGGCCTGCACCCCGTCAAATACTGCACGAACGAGAAAAACCCGGTCACGACCCACGACCTGCTGGAGGGCGAGGAAGCCGAGTTTCAGGAGTACACCCTCGTACAGTTCGATTGGGATGGAATTACGGTGCCGATGGCGACGCTGCGCCCCGAAACCGTTCACGGCGTGACGAACGCCTACATCGACCCCGATGCGGCGTACGTCGAGGCCGATGTGGACGGCGAGCGATGGATTGTCTCCGAGTCGGCCGGCGAAAAATTGGAACTGCAAGCCCACGAAGTCGCAATTCACGACCGGTTCACGGGTGAACGACTCGTCGGCGAACACGTCACGAACCCGATTACGGGCGACGACGTGCTGGTCTTACCCGCGGATTTCGTGGACGCCGACAACGCCACCGGTATCGTGATGTCCGTCCCGGCCCACAGCCCCGATGATTGGGTTGCCTTGCAGGAAGCGAAGAGTGCGGCTCGACGCGCCGCGAAAGGGTCGAGCGGTGACGAGCCGCGAGACGCGGACGCCGCTCGAATGGAGCAGTACGGAATCGACCCCGCCGAAGTCGAAGCCATCGAACCGAAATCCATCATCGACGTGAAGGGGTACGGCGAATTCCCCGCGAAAGATGCCGTCGAAGAACACGATATCGAGAACTCTTCCCACCCGGCGCTTTGGGACGCCACGCAGGAGGTGTACAATCGCGAGTTTCACAGCGGAACGCTGCGCGAAATGTACGGCGAGTATTCCGGCGAAATCGTCGAAGACGTGCGCGACGAGTTGAAAGCCGACTTTCAGCGACACGGGTCGTTCGACACGATGTACGAGTTCAGCGAGGAAGTCGTCTGTCGCTGTGGCGGTGCTGTGGAAGTCGCTGAGCAGGAAACGTGGTTCCTGTGCTACGACGACTCCGAGTGGAAGGAAACGGCCCACGACGCAGTTGCCCAACTGGACGCGATTCCGGCGAACACCCGCGAACAGTACGACTACACCGTCGATTGGCTGAACGAATGGCCATGCATCCGCAACTACGGGCTGGGAACGCGCCTGCCGTGGGACGACCAGTTCGTCATCGAACCGTTGTCGGATTCGACCATCTACATGGCGTACTACACGTTCTCCCATCGTCTGTCAGACGTTCCGCCGGAAGCGATGGACAGGGAGTTTTTCGACACGCTGTTCTTCGGGGACGAGGTGCGACGCGCATCGGAAGACGCGAACGGTGAAGCCGTGAGCGATGTGATTTCGTCGGGCGACGAAATCGCCCGCTCACTGCGCGAGGAGTGGGACTATTGGTATCCTGTCGATTACCGATGCTCGGGTAACGATTTGGTCAGCAACCATCTGACCTTCTTCCTGTTCCACCACGCGGAGTTCTTCGAGCAGGAAAACTGGCCACAAGGTATCACGGTGATGGGCATGGGCCTGTTGGAAGGCGAGAGTATGTCCTCCTCGAAGGGCCACGTCGTCTTGCCGGAGGAGGCTATCGAGAAGTACGGTGCGGACTCGGTGCGCTTTTTCCTGATGAACAGCGCCGAACCGTGGCAGGATTACGATTGGCGGAGCGAACAGATCGTGAGCACGCAAAACCAACTGCGGCGGTTTTGGAACCGCGCTACCGAGACGGTTGAAGCGGGCGAAATCGAGGCCGATGACGGCGAGCGCGACCTGCACCGAATCGACTGCTGGTTGCTGTCGAAACTGCAAGCAACGGTGCGAGAGGCCACCCGTGCGATGGATCGGTTCGAAACGCGAACCGCGAGTCAGACTGCCTTCTACGGGTTCGAGGAGCACCTGAAATGGTATCGCAAGCGCACCGACACCGACCGCCCGGGCGCGCGCCGGACGTTACGCACGGTTCTCGACACTCGCCTGCGCCTGCTGGCCCCGTTCGTCCCGTTCATGGCGACGGAACTGTACGAGCAGTTGACGGGCGAACCGGTCGATTCCGCATCGTGGCCGGAACCAACTCTCGAGTTCGAGAGCGTCGTGACGGAAGTCGGGGAGTCGTTGGTCGAAGGACTAACCGACGATATCCGCGACATCGTAGCCGTGACGGACACGGACCCGGAGAGGATTCGAGTGTACGTCGCCGCCGACTGGAAGGGGAAAGTGCTGGCCGAAGTCGCCGAAACCGGCACGAACGTCGGTGCCGTGATGGGTCGCGTTATGCAGGACGAGCAACTGCGCGAGAAAGGCGACGAAGTGAACCAACTCGTGCAAACGTTAGTCGAAGACGTGCGCGAACGCCCCGACGACGAAGTGGACGTGCTGGCCGACGTGGACGAACTGTCGGTGTACGAAAGCGCCCGGGAGTTCTTCGAGCGGGAGTTCGACGCCTCCGTCGAGATTTTCCGCGAGGACGAGGATGCCCCCGACCCTGCCGACAAGGCTCGGCACGCGACGCCACTGCGACCCGCCATCCATCTGGAGTAGGGGGTCTGCGATTTGTGACCCCCTATCGTCGGAAATCAGTGTTCACCACTTCGTTCCATCTCTGCCAACAACGATGGTTTCCAAGATCGAATCGTAAACGGAGGTGCCCTCCACATGCTCGACCGAATCCGGCCGCTCGCCGCCACGTTCGCGTACCGATTCACCGCTCTCGCGATGCTCGGTTTCGCGTTCGGCGGTATGTACTACCTGCCGACGCGAAACCTGCTCGCGCTCAAAATCCCGGCGAATTTCGTCATCGCGGCCGGTGGCTGTATCCTCATCGTCCTCTGTTGTGACCTCCTCTCGGCGGGAGACGAGCGATGGCGGAACAGGAATCCAGCTCGATAACCGAAATCACCGGTGAACGACCGCGATAACGTGTTGAATGATTTCGAATAACTGAAACAGAACCGGATTTCGCAGTGGCTGCAAAATCAAGGCAACCACTGCAAACACCATCGCAACAAAACGCCGAGTTTCACCCTTCTATCGTCTGCGTAACCCAGCCGGAAGATCCGCTGGGAAACGGCCCGGAGAACTCCTCAGGCTGTACTCGCCCCTCCCCGTCAACCGCACGGACGACGACATCCTTCTTTCCCACCCTTGGTTTCCACTCGAACCGCCACTGTCTCCACACGTCGGGACCGGGAAGTTTCGGCCCGAGGGTTGCGTTCTGCCACGATTTCCCGCCATCGACGGACACTTCGACGCGGTCGATTCCCCGCGTTCCGGCGTAGGTATGCCCCGCGAGTTGGACGGTTCCGTCGTCTCCGTGATTCTCGGCGTGGAGCTTCGCCACCGTCTCGACCGGGCCGGTGCCGTGCCAGCCTTTCTTCTCCCAGAATCCTTCGACTGGCTTTTCGAGTACCTCGATTTCGCTGAGCCACTTGACGTTGATTTCGCCCCAGTGGCCCGGCACGAGTGCCCGAACTGGATAGCCGTGTTTTCGAGGGAGGAGCCGACCGTTCATCCCGAATGCGAGAAAGCCGTTACGGAGCGCAGAAAGCGGAAATTCCTCGTAGTAGTCGTCCTCTGCGCGAAGAATAACACAGCACTCGTCGGGTGTGCCTGCCGCTTTCAAAAACCGATTTACTGGCACCCCCGTCCAGAGCGCGGTGTCCATCTTCTCGCCGTTCAGCGGTTCGCCGACACAGCGGAGGGTGGCGAATCGGTGTTCCACCGACATCGAGGTGAGGTCGTCGTAGGAGAGTTCGATTTCGTTCTCGACCGCGCCCGTCACCCGGAGGTTCCAGCGATTCGCACTCACATTGGGGTTCACCGAGTTGATGTCCACCTGGTAGAACGAGTCGGTCGGGGTGAGCAGACCGGACAAGCCGGGGATATCGAACGACCGTTCGTCTGCCTCCGTCATGCTCCGTTCCGCTTTTTTTGTACTTCGTCGCTCGTCACGGTCGAAATCGGCCCTTCCTTCACGCCGGTTATTCGTCTTCCTCGGAGAAACGCGAAGAAGGAAAATCCGGTGACTCCAGCGAAGGTGGCCAACACACTCCGACGCGAGGGTGAGGTCGGTCGTCTCCGTCCGACGTGCCACTCGCGCTCAGCGAAGAGAAGAACGACCGACATCGTTCCGCCGACGACCAGGGCCTTTCCGAACCCCCCGGTCAAGAGGGTAGCAAGTATCCATCCGCCGACTCCGGCCACGACGACGCCAGTGTAGGGTACCGCTGACCGTTCGTTCGCCAGTACCGCAGCGAACGTCACGCCGGAGAAGAGTGTGAGCGTAACGAGCAGTGCCAACGCGAACGTCAGCGTCTGCGCGGTATTTCCGAGATATTGGATGGCTGTCGTCATCACGACGCCCGGAACGAGGGTCGTAATCGCGCGCTCCGCTCCCGCACCGACGAAGGCCGGAGTCCGTCCGCCGATGGCATACGATGTCGTCACTCCGACTACTCCGCCGACGATTCCGGTCAACTGTGCGACCTTTCGCCCGTCCATCGTGTCGAATCTGGTACCTAACGCGGAAAGCGTTTGTCCTGTGGGAACGCTTATCATTTTCGCAAGCGTTGTATTCTCCTATGAGTCAGGCGGATTCGGGTGCGGAACCAGTCAAGAAGATGTTCCGAACGGTGACGCCGCCGTATCACGGACATCCGGACAGCGAAATGAACGCCATCGGTATCGCGATGTTTCTCGGCCTGCTCGTGCTGTTGTTGCCACTGTTGCCGTTTTTGATCATCGTGTGGCTCATCTCGAAACTGACCGAAGGACTCGCGCAGAAAGCGCCGGTTGGCGAGGAAGAGTAACGAACAAAATCGTGGCCGATCACCCAAAGCGGCGACGTTACTGAACGCCGAGGAGGTCGAACGGGTAGCCGTTGTCGTTCTCGTTTGCGTGTTCGTAGACGACGTGGGCAGCAGCAACGTCCTGAATCGCCAGTCCGGTGCTGTCGAAGACGGTGACGCCGTCGTCCTCGGTTCGACCCGAGAGGTCGCCGATGACGATGTCACCGATATCGCCGTGAATATCGTCGTCCGAAAGGACGCCCTCGTTGTACGGGACGTTGATTTCGCCGGAGTGGGTCGTCTGTGCGTGGTCGTCGATGACGAGTTTCGCGTTCAGCAGGATTTCGTCCGCGAGTTCGTGTTTGCCCTCCGCGTCCGCGCCCATCGCGTTGATGTGCGTGTGCTCGCCGAGGTCTTCGGCGGAGACGATCGGGCTTTCGACGGGCGTGACGGTCGAGAGGATATCGCAGGATGCGGCCTCGGAAATCGACCCGGCACGAACGTCGAACTCGTCGTCGAAGTAGTCGATGAAGTTCGCGACCGCTTCCTTGTTCAAGTCGCTGATGACGACTTCCTCGATCGGACGGATTTCCGAGATGGCTTCCAACTGCGTGTAGGACTGGACGCCTGCACCGATGAGGCCCATGCTCGTCGCGTCCTCGACGGCAAGGTAATCGGTCGCCACAGCGGCGGCCGCGCCCGTGCGCTTCATCGTCAGTTCCGTCCCGTCCATGATGGCCAGCGGGAACGCGGTTTCCGGGTCGCTGTACACCATCGTCCCCATGACGGTCGGCAGGTCGAACTGCTCGGGGTTGTCGGGGTGGACGTTCACCCATTTGATGCCTGCGGCGTCCCAGTCGTCTGCGTCGAGGTAGGCGGGCATCGACCGGAAGTCGCCGTTGTACTGTGGCAGGTCGATGTAGGATTTCGCGGGCATCTGTGCGTCCCCGGTTGCGTACGCCGCGAAGGCGTCTTCGATGGCCCGGATGAGTTCCGGCATCTGCGTGTTCTCGTCTACGGCATCCTGATTGAGCAGGAGTGTTTCCATAGTCGGAGGGAAACGTGGTTCCCACTTAGTTCCATCTTTTGCGGTTTTCGCGTGGTTTTCGCGGTTACTTATGGCGTTTCGAGTATCTTTCCGAAAAGTGTTTGATGGATAGTCGAACCATCTGGAGTTGCACCCTATCTCTCAGGCTCGGAAACGTTCTCGTATTGGTGGCAGAAGAGAATGAAATTAGGTGGGGTTACGAACGTCGTCAGCACTCGTCTTCGCTTTGATGCTCACCGCCGTGCTGGTGGTCGTTCCCGTGATTATGTTCATCCGTCTTCATCGAGTCGTCTTTGTTCTCGTGCTTCTCATTATCTCCGACGATTCGTACGGAATCCCGTCCGGAAAGTCCGTGTTCGCCGGACTCGTCTCGCTCCCATCGGAGTTCGGCTTCCGTCTCTCCACTCTCGAATCCGGCGTCCTGAACCGCGAAATGGAGAATCAAATCGTCGTTTCCGTCTCCATCGATGTCTTCGACCGCTCCTTCGTGAACTGGACACGCTCCGCCGCCACTCTCGACGGCGTCGGGCGACCCGAATAGATAGCGAACCGCCTCGCTCGTCGGGTCGAAATCGTCTGTTTGGAGGACCGCAACGGGGACAACACCGCGACTCCGGAGGTTGATTTCGTTCGAGTCGCTGTCGGGTTTCACGTCGATGTCGAGCTTTTCGGGAAAATGGGCGATTGCGGTACTGCTGAGTGTCGGTACCGCGAATGCGCTCAACGCAATCCCAGTACCAGCCTTCAGGAGGCGACGGCGGCTAGTTTGGTGTGAGTTCGTCCCGTCCAGTGGGGTACCATTCTGATTAGGCACGGCAATTGAGAGTCATCACGGGAGGTGAATAGCGATTCTGGCGCGATTCTAGAAAAGAGGTGTTGGTCTATCTGACTGTACTGAAAACACACCGCTATCCGTCGAGTATCCAAAAAATCTGCGTGAATTAGCTAGGCAACGATTCGTCGGATTAGGCGTGGAAGTCAGGTCGTTCCGAACTTCACATCGCGCCGCCCATTCCACCCATGCCGCCCATGCCACCCATTCCGCCGGGTGGGCCGCCTGCGCCTTCGTCGCCACCTTTGTCGGTGGAGAGGTCGCCTGCGGAGATGATGTCGTCTATTTTGAGCACGAGGTTTGCGGCCTCAGTAGCACTGGAGAGTGCTTGCTCTTTGGCGTGGGCTGGTTCGACGATGCCCGCATCGAAGGTGTCTTCGACGTCGCCGCTGAAGACGTTCAAACCGGCGCGCTTTTCGCCGTCTTCGTGTGCGGCGCGGAGGTCTACCAGCGTGTCGATGGAGTCCAGTCCGGCGTTTTCGGCGAGAACTCGTGGGACGAGTTCGAGCGAGTCGGCGAACGCTTCGACTGCGAGCTGTTCGCGGCCTTCGACGCTGTCGGAGTAGTCGCGGAGGCGCGAGGCGAGTTCGACTTCAATGGCTCCGCCACCGGAGACGACGCGACCATCGCTGACGGTCTGGGCCACAACGTCGAGGGCGTCCGTGATGCCACGCTCGAGTTCGTCAACGACGTGGTCGGTGGAGCCACGCAGGAGGAGCGTTACGCCGTGGGCGTCGTCGCCGCCCGAGACGTAGAACAGTTCGTCGCTGTCGTCGCGGGTGACGCTACCGGTACCGAGTTTGACCTCGGAAGCGCTGTCGAGATCCGAGACGATGTCCGTGTTGAGGACTTCGCGGAGGAACTTGATGTCGCTTTTCTTGACGCGGCGGACGGCGAGGATGCCTTCCTTGGCGAGATAGTGCTGTGCGAGGTCGTCGATGCCTTTCTGGCAGAAGACGACGTTCGCGCCCGTTTCCTTGATCTGCTCGACCTTCTCCTTCAGCTGTGCTTCCTCGCGGTCGAGGAAGTTCTTGAGCTGGTCGGGGTCGTTGATGGAGATCTCCGTGTCAACGTCGGTTTCTTCGACTTCGACGGCTTCGTTGAGGAGGAGAACCTCGGCGTCCTCGACCGATTTCGGCATGTTGTCGTGGACGGGGTCTTTGTCGATGACTGCGCCTTCGAGCAGTTCGGATTCGCCCGCGGAGCGGCCGGTCTGCGTCTCGATGTTGACGTATTCGAGGTCGACCGTCCCTTCGACGGTGACTGCCTGCACGGCGTCAACGATGATCTGGCTGAGAACTTCCTTGTTGAGTTCCGCGCCTTTGCCAGTCATGCTGGTTTCGGCGACTTTGCGAAGGAGGTCTTCGTCGTCGGTATCGACGTTCTCCGCGATGTCATCAACTTCCTCGCGGGCTTTCTCGCTCGCGAGGTGGAACCCTTTGATGACCGCCGTCGGGTGGATGTCTTGTTCGAGAAGGTCCTGGGCGTTTTTGAGGAGTTCGCCCGTCACCGCGACGGCCGTCGTGGTGCCGTCTCCCGCCTCGTCCTCTTGGGTTTCGGCGACCTCGATAATCATCTCAGCCGTCGGGTTGTCGATGTCCATCTCCTTGAGGATGGTCACACCGTCGTTCGTGATGGTCACGTCGCCCATCGAATCGACGAGCATCTTGTCCATCCCTTTCGGGCCGAGTGTGGAGCGTACTGCGTCCGCCACCGCTCGCGCCGCGGTGATGTTGTGCTCCTGCGCATCCTTGTCTTTGACGCGCTGGGAATCCTCGGACATTACGATCATCGGCTGACCTTGCATGCGCTGACTCATAGTACAGGGCAAGATATGATTGTGCTTCTATATAAATCTTTATTTCCTGTGTGAGGATATCGCCGTCGAAACTCTTCCAGAGATGCGGAAAATCGCAGTAAGAGAGTCGGATTATGGTTGTACTATGACTCTAGTTAACACGAATCTCTGTGAGTATCTCCCGCTCTGAAACAGCTATTTATATACTTCGATAACCGATGGTTCCCACTTTTCACGTCCGACTCCGTACCCCCGACTAATGCACTCGCTCGACGGTTCGTCCGGTGGCGGGCAACTGCTTCGCTCCGCAGTGTCGCTTTCCGCACTCTCCGGTGAACCGTTTCGGATGACCGGGATTCGAGCGGGCCGCTCGAATCCCGGACTCAGGGCACAACATCTCGCTGCCGTTCGTGCCGTCGCTCGCGCCTGTAACGCGGAACTATACGGTGATGCGGTCGGTTCCGAGATGCTTACGTTTCGACCGAAACCGGTCGAGGGTGGCCGGTTCGAAATCGATGTCGGGACGGCGGGAAGCATGACGCTCGTCTTCGACGCACTGTTGCCGCTCGCAGCGTCGCTCGACACACCACTTACCGTGACGGTCACTGGTGGGACGGACGTTCGATGGTCGCCGACCATCGACTATTTCCGCGAAGTGAAACTCCCGCTCTGCCGCCGGTTCGGGTTACAGGCTGGCGTCGATGTCCGTCGAACCGGCTACTATCCTGCCGGCGGTGGCGAGGCGACGCTGTGGCTCGCCCCCTCCTCGTTTTTACGAATCGACTTGACGGACCGTGGGTCACTCGCAGGTGTCCGGCTTTATTCGAAAGCGTCCTCCTCGTTGGCCGAACAGAACGTCGCGGAACGTCAGTTGGAGACCGCACGTCACCGACTCGAATCGGCGGGACATTCCGTCCTCGAACGCCGAACGACGTACGCGAGATCGAACTCCAACGGAACTTCGCTCCTCGTTCGTGCCGAGTACGATTCCAGTGATAACTTCTCAATTGCGGGATTCGACGAATTAGGTGAGCGAGGCGTCCCCGCAGAGGACATTGCAAAGCGCGTCGTAAGCGCGTTTTCCGCATTTCACGACGGTCAGGGCGTGGTCGACGAGCATCTGGCAGACCAGCTAATAATCTTTCTTGCGCTCGCGGGCGGGCGCGCCGCGATTCCCGAGACGACTGCCCACGTCGAAACGAGTATCGAACTGCTTTCCGCGTTCGGCTACGACGTGTCGCTCGTCCGTGGCACACCACTCACCCTCGTTGCGGAGTAATCCGGCCTCCGTTCAGTTCGTCCCTTCCCGTTTTTCCCATTCCGACACTTCCGTGTACCCGCGATAGAGATTTCGGTGGTAATAGACGTTCGCTGCTCCCGAGAGCGTGACCAACACTGCGAGTCCGACTGCCCAGCCGAAATCCGGAACGAGTCCGAGCGAGCCGGCGTCTAACCATGCCCCGGTAACGAGCGCGAGGCTGATACAACCAAGGACGAAGTAGTACTCCGACCATGGCAAGCCGTTGTCAGGGGCGAGTTCGAGATATACGGCTAGTTTCTCCGCGTTGTCGGTCAGCAAAATGGTTGCGTGGGCAGGGTCGTAGTCGAGGAACCCCGTCTCGTCGAGTTTCGGCAGATGTGCTTGCTGAAGGGTGTTGTACAGTCGCTTTCGCTGTTGAGACGTTACTTCCTGCTTCGTGACGCCGTTTTCCCATGCCGCGATTTGCGTCGCCAGTTCGCCGATTTCGACTGGTTCGTCGTGTTGGCGAAGGTAATGGAGTGCATACCGTCGTCGCTGATTGCTGAGCACTTGGAATACGACATCTCTCGATAGCGACTTTGCCATCTCGTCCGTCCCATCTGCGTGTCCTCCCATTTTTCGTCATACCCGAAAAGAATGTTCTTTTCAGATATATATATATATATAATCACAACTACTTGATTTTTGGGTGAAGGCTCAACAGAAGTTCTGCGTGGCGAAAATGCGCTCGCTTTCGGCATAGTAGACGCCGATTCCTTCTCGTTCCCAGTTTTCCGAGAGGAGGTTTTCCCGATGGCTCGGGGAGTTCATCCACTGTGAGACGATGCCACGTGCGAGTTCATCGGCAGTTCGATAGTGGACGACGGTGCCGTTTTCCGTTTTCACCCGTCGGTCGAAGGATGTGTACGCGATGTTCTCGCCCGCACCTCGAATACAGTAGTAATCCGCCGTTCGATATCGGTCACCCGGAGTTTCACCCGACGGGGAAACGTGTTGGAAGTACTGCTCCCGACCCATTTCCGCACTATGATTGCGCGCGATATCACGGAGTGCGGCGTCGAATTCGACGGGTTGGAGTCCGTGGTCGGTTCGCTCCTCGTTCACGTAGATGTGAATGTAGAATTCGACCCAACGACGAAATCGGGGGTCGTTCGGGTCGGTCACCGCTTCCGGGCGGTCGTCCGGTACCTCGATTACTTCCGCCCCCTGTAGCGAATCGAGCGTTTCCGCTCCGGGGACGGGATAGCCGACGATGTACGCGCCGACGAACAACATCGCCGCGAGGACGAGGATTGGAGGGACGAGCGAACGCATTCGGTTCCCCTTCGACCCCAAGAAAGATGAACCCCATGCTCTAATTTTACTTTCTCCGCATCCGACGCGCTTTCCGTAGGGTCACCTCGCCCCCACGGGATGCAACGTCTAACGCACCAGCGGACATCGCTCGAAACGTAGACGAATGGTACAAACGATGCCCAAACAGTTTCGCTCGGCTCGCGTTTCGAAACGTACTGAATAAATTCCGTTTCGATAGTCCAAAAATGGGTAAAAATGGGGTAGTACGTTGATTCCTCCCGTATCGATAACTGCCGATGAGCAACCTTCGAACTGTATCAGGATGTCCGAGACGAATGGCGATGGCAACTGGTTCACGACAACGGCAACATCATCGCGGATAGTGGCGAAGGATACAAACGACAGGTGACGGCGAAAAACGGTATCGAAAGCGTACAGGAGAACGCCTCGAATAGCGAAATCGAGATTCTGGAGTAATCACTCGTAACCGACACGTGGGTCGAGAACGGCGTAGGCGATGTCCTGGATGAGGTTTCCAGCCAGCCCGATGAAAATGGGTATCATCGTCGTTGCCAGGATGAGACCCGGATCCCTCGCTTTGATCGCATTGAACGTGAGGGTGCCGAACCCGGGCAATCCGAACACCATTTCTACCACGAGTATCGTGATGAATAGGATGGTCGCGGTCTCCGCGAAAAACAACGAAACGAGTGGCAATGCGGCGTTACGGAGGACGTGACGCCCAACGTCGCATGCGCTGGCACCGTTCGAGTGAAGGGTCTTCACGAACTCTGCGGGAACGTACTCCAACGATGTCGAGCGTGTGTACCGAATTTGAACTGCGAGAAGGTTGGTCATAACGACCAGCAGCGGGAATGCGAGGAACGGGAAGTTTTGTGGCGTCCACAGTCCGAATCGGGGATCCCACATGGCTTGTAACCAACCCAGTCGTTCGAGGGCGACGATATCGGAAGTTTTCGACGGTTTGCGAGCGCGAATCCCCCGAGGAGCAGGCCACTGCCCCCGGGCATCCGGCGGCGTGTCACCTGCACGATTCGGTGGCGGAGGTCGAGGAATGGGATTGGGTTTCGGTCGATTGAATCGACAGCGTAGCCGTGACTTTCTTCGGCAGTCGCGAAGCCTATGCTGATTGCTGCCGTCTATCCATGTGTAGGGAGCAAGTTACGATGGTTACTGCATACGTTCTCATCAAAGCGAATGTACCGTCAGTGGAACGAATACGTGATACAATAACGGAACTCGATGGTGTCGTTACCGCCAACATTGTCGCCGGGGATGTCGATATCATCGCAAAAATCGACGTTGACACGCCCGCGAACGTCAGAGAAACCGTCACGTCCGGTATTCTGACGATTCACGGGGTCGAAAGCACTCACACCTACATGGCGATGGAGTGAACCATTTCGGTGTGGGACGCATCTCCGCGTCGCCCTCGTTATCTCCGTCTTCGACCCGTTTGCGTCATCGGCGACTGATTTCTCGGCTGCCCGTACCGACGCGGTGTCGTAGCCGGTTGTTTCGACGACTCCCGAGTCGATGTGCGCTGACGACGGGGTGGCCGTCCGAGCGCGCGTTCCACGGACGAAACTCGGTCGGATACACGCTGGTCACGGCCCCGGATGTCGTCGATTTCCACAGACGTGATGACTCGTCCGCCGGGAGTGGCTCCATGTGCCGCCTTGAGTGCGTCGAACAGTTCATCGGCCGTCTCTGCCTCGATGATGGTATCGGTTGCGGTCGTTTCGTATCCGACGTCGTAGCCGTCGAGTGCGGAAATCGCTTGAGCAATCGAATCTGACAGTCGCTCTTCCCCCACCGGTACGACTTCGAGTCGTGCGATTGCGGTCATCTGTCTTCCCCCATCACCGTTCGTCAGTCAGCGGCTACTGCTTTGTGGTAGGCAGAGTTCTAAGGCGGAGGCGGTCGAACGTTCGTCGGTGGGGGTAGAATGGCATCAGAACCGACGAAGGAGGCGGTGATACGAGAACTCGAACGAGCGTATCCGGGGCCGATTACCGAGCGGTCGCTGGTTTCGCTCGTTTCGGACGGCACACGAGAAACGGTCGAACGATCGCTCAGCGAGTTGGTCGTCGAAGGGCGTGTAGAACGGCGGCGAGAGAAGGGGATGACGAAATATCGGTTACGAGAGTGACTTTGTTTCCCGTTTCGACGAGCACGCGCTTCGCGGTGCTTACGGATTTGTTCGCGGGAAAATACGCCGGGACTGGGATTTGAACCCAGAATCCCATACGGGAACACGCTTTCCAGGCGTGCGCTTTGCCATTCGGCCATCCCGGCCTATCAATCCGTAACCGGGTGTGGTGTTTAAACCCTTCTGTTCTAATCGAGAACCCCATCGGCGACGTAGGTGAGAAGCATCGTACCGACCGCGACGAGAAGCGTCGTCCCGACTTTCAGTCCGATGGCGTACCGATACCCGGAGTAGAGTTCATACCCCTGTAAGAGAACGAGAAACGCGAGGACGCCGACGACGCCCCACAGCAAACTCGCCTTGACGCGGGGATTCACGCTTACTCGGTGCTGGCGATGGCTTCGATTTCGACACCGACGCCTTTCGGCAGGTTGGCGACTTCGACGGCGCTTCGGGCCGGTGGATTGTCTTGGAAGTACTCCTTGTAGGATTCGTTCATCTCGTCGAAATCCTCGATGTCGTCCATGAAGACGGTTACCTTCAGCACGTCCTGCATGGTCAGGCCTTCCTCTTCGAGGATACCTTTGACGTTCTCCAAACTCTGTCGGGTCTGCACGGCGATCTCCTCGTCATCGAGCAGGTTGCCGTCGGGTGTCATCGGAATCTGACCGGCAGTAAACAGGATGTTTCCGTTCGTGGTTGCCTGACTGTACGCGCCGACTGCCTCGGGGGCGTCCTGTGTGCTAATAACGCGCTTCATGTCGGTGTGTTCGCCCGCCAGAACTTAAACCTACGTCAAGAGGAGACGAAATGCAGTCGTCTCGAACCGGAAAATCGAGACGAATTGTAAGCAGAGTAGCAGTGTCGAAGACGGGATGAACTCAGACGAGCACTTCCACGTCGAAACCACTCTCACGGAGCGATTCAAGCAAGCTATCGACGTGTTCCGGGCCGCGAGTTTCGAGATCGAGTTCGACTTCCGTCGCGTTCATGGCGATGTCGCGGGAGGTTCGGTCGTGCTGGATGGCGTAGATGTTCGCCTGCGCCCCGGCGATAACGTCCAGCAGTTCGTGGAGCGACCCGGGACGGTCTTTGAGCACCGTCTTGATTTTCAGGTAGCGCCCCGTCTCGACCAGTCCGCGCATGATGACCGTGGTGAGGACGTTCATGTCGATGTTGCCGCCGCTCAGCACGGGGACGATGACCTCGTCCTCGTCGAAGTCGAACTTGCCTTCGAGAATCGCGGCGAGGGTAACCGCACCTGCCCCTTCCACCAGCGTCTTTCCGCGTTCGAGGAGATAGGCGAGGGCGACCGCAGTTTCCGAATCGGAGACGGTGACGACTTCGTCCACACGGGATTCGATGACGTCGAAATTCTTGTGACCGACGCTCCGGGTGGCGATTCCGTCCGCGATGGTGTCCACGCTATCGAGGGTCTGTACCGACCCCTTCTGGAGCGAATCGGCGACGCTCGATGCCCCTTCGGACTGCACGCCGACGATTCGAACGTCCGGATTGTGGCCCTTGATTGCGGTGGCGATGCCGCTGATGAGGCCACCGCCGCCGATGGGGACGACGACGGTATCAACGTCCGGCAAATCATCGATGATTTCGAGGCCGATGGTGCCTTGCCCGGCCATCACCTTCTCGTCGTCGAAGGCGTGAACGTAGGTTCGCCCCTCGGCGTCCTCGATTTCGTGGGCGCGTTCCGCGGCCTCGTCGTAATCTTCGCCGTAGAGGACAGTTTCGGCACCGTAGTTCTGGGTGGCCCGAACCTTCGAAATCGGAGCGTGTTCCGGCATGACGATTTTCGATTCCACGCCGCTTCGGGTGGCCGCAAGCGCGACCCCCTGTGCGTGGTTGCCCGCGCTGGCCGTGACGACGCCCGCCTCCTTTTCTTCCTCGGAGAGTGTCATGATGCGGTTCGTCGCGCCGCGAATCTTGAACGACCCCGTGCGCTGGAACGTCTCCAGTTTCAAGTGGACTTCCGCGCCCGTCATCCGAGAAAAGGTGTGCGAGTAGTCGAGCGGTGTGTGACGGGCCGTTTCGGCCACTCGCTTGCGGGCCGAAAGCACGTCTTCGAGTTCGAGCATGGTGGTCGGTAGTTTTTCGGGTCGCATTATGGTTTGGGAACGACCAGCGAATCCGGCGGCGGTTACGGTCTGAGAATCCGATTCCGAGTTACTATTGCAAAAACGGAGGCGATGAAGTATTGCGGTTCGTGGAAGAACCATCGTAATACGGTCTCGTCGCACGGAGGATGCGGTTTGTGCCAAGTAGTTCCAAACGGCATGGTTCCACCGAAATCAGAAATATTGTGTCGCCGTGACGAGTGAGTACAGAAACGCCTTTCTGCCCCCCACTCTGCCTACGAAATGATGCAGGTCTCCGAGGCGGTTCCCGAGTTCGCGGAGGCGTTCGCCTTCGATGAGTTCAACCGGATGCAGAGAGAGATGCTCCCAGCACTGCTCGACAGCAGGGAGAACGTGGTCGCCAGCGCGCCGACGGCGAGCGGCAAGACTGCCCTCGCCGAACTGGCGATTTGCAAGGCACTTCGCGACGGTGGCACCGCGCTGTTCATCGCGCCGATGCGCGCGCTGACGAACGAAAAGGAGACCGAATGGGAACGCTTCGAGGAACTCGGCTACTCGGTGTACGTCGTCACGGGCGAGCGCGATCTGAACCCGCGCCGGGCCGAACGCGCCGACATCCTCGTGATGACGCCGGAGAAAACCGACTCGGCGACCCGGAAACACGATTCTGCGCGCTACTCGTTCATTACTGATGTTGACTGCTGTGTCATCGACGAGGTTCACCTGCTCGATTCCGACAAGCGCGGGAGCGTCCTCGAAGTGACGATTTCGCGCCTTCGCCGCCTCTGCGAACCTCGAATCGTCGCGCTCTCCGCGACGATGCCGAACGTACGGGACGTGGCCAACTGGCTCGATGCCCCGCCGGAGACCATCTTCGAGTTCGGCGACGACTACCGCCCCGTGGATTTGCACGCCGACGTGAAGACCTACACCCACGGCGACAACTCCTTCGCGGACAAATATCGGCGACTCTACCGCGCTTTGGACCTCGCGGAACCGCACGTCCGTGAAGACGGGCAGGCGCTCGTGTTCGTCTCCTCCCGACAGGACACGGTGCAGGCCGCGAAGAAGACCCGCGACGAAATCGCCGAGCGCGACATTCCAATCGGCGCGCGGGGGGACTACGATTTCCATACCGAAACCCAAGACCTGCGGAACGACACCCTGCGAAACTCCGTCCTCGACGGCGTTGCCTTCCATCACGCCGGTCTGTCGAAAAACGACCGCGACATGGTCGAAGAGTGGTTCAAGGATGGGAAAATTCAAATCCTCTTTTCGACCTCCACGCTGGCTTGGGGAGTCAACCTCCCGGCCAGATGCGTCGTCCTGCGGGACACCAAACTCCACGACCCGCTCGAAGGCGAGGTGGACATGAGTCCGCTGGACGTGCTTCAGATGCTCGGACGGGCGGGCAGGCCGGGCTACGACGACGTGGGCTATGGTTGGATCGTCTGTGACTACGCGGACGCGGACAAATACCGGAAACTGCTCCGCGAGGGGAAGGAAATCGAGTCCTGTCTCGCGGAAGATCTCGATTCCCATCTGAACGCGGAAATCGCTATGGGTACCATCTCGGACTTGGACGACGTGATGTCGTGGCTCGAAACGACGTTCTACTACGTTCGAGCGCAGAGTAAACCCGACGAATACGATTTCGAAAACGTCCGCGAACGCGTCCGGAACACGCTCAAACGCCTCGTCTCCCGTGGATTCGTGGAACGAGGCGACGACCTCAGCATCGACGGAACGCCCCTCGCCATGCTGACTTCGAAGTTCTACCTCGACCTCGATACGGCGGAGCGATTCCGCAGACTTGCCAAGCAAGAGACTATCGACACGCCAGCCATCCTCGAAGCGGTCGCCGGTGCTGCCGAGTTCGACAGCGTGAACGCTCGCCAGTCCGAACGCGACGCGATCAACTCCGTGCTCGTCGGCCAGGATTCGGGCGATTTGGAGGGTGGCGGACGCAAAGTACTCGCCATCCTTCGCGCCAGCATGACCGGTTCGACGCCGGGTGAACTGCGAAGCGACGCGTGGGTTATCCAGCAGAACGCGGTTCGACTGCTCGCCGCGCTCCGCGCGTTTTTGAAACGGCTCGACCGCCCGATGGCCGCGAATCTCGCGACCCGTGTCGAAGCGCGACTCGAAAACGGCGTCGGCGAGAGTGCTGTCGGTCTCACCGCCATCGACGGTGTCGGTGCTGGTCGGGCAAGCAAACTGGCCAAGGAAGGACTGGAAACACCCGCCGACGTGTGCAGGGTTGGCGTCGATGGCCTCATCGAGGCCGGACTCACCGAGGGCGTCGCGGAGCAGGTCGTCGAAAGTGCCTCCGAACTGCCCGACGTGGAAATCGAATGGGGCAACTTCCCCAAACGAATCGCTCGTGGGGAAAACGACATGCGGGAAGTCACCCTCGAAAATCGCGGACAGGGCGAGCAGGCAGTCGTCGAAGTCACCGTAAATGGCATCGAGATGACGACGAAATCGACGTATCTCGATAGCGACGCGACGGTTCCGGTCGGCGTCTTCGGCGGCATCGACGACGAGATGGAGTTCGTGATTCGGGTCGCATTCCCCGACCTGCCACTCGTGCCGATAACTGATTCCCGGACGGTACAGGTCGAGTGAGCCGAAAAGTTAGCTTACCGCCGGTCAGTTGAGCAGTTCTTCGCGCAGTTCGGCAGGCGACGTGACGACCACATCCGCCGCGGAGAGGTCGAGTTCTTTTGCACCGTTTGGATAGCCGATGCAGTAGGCCCCCGCGCGGGCCGCCGATTCGATGCCGTGTTCCGAATCCTCGACTGCGGCACATTCGTCCGCGTGTTTGTCGAGGAGACCTGCGGCGTATTCGTAAATCGCGGGTTCCGGTTTCCCCGGGGCATCGATATCCTCGGCGCTGACGACTTCCGCGAAGTCGAGGTCGAAGCGGTCGAGAACGATTTCTATCCAGTGGTGCGGAGAGGAGGAGACGAGGGCGATTTCGGTTCCGTTTTCGCGCAGGTCGGCGAGCAAGTCGTGAAACCCGTTCATCAGGGAGACGTGTTCACCGTAGAGTTGCTGTGCGGCCTCGTCGTAGATGGCGATGAATTCCTCTTTCGTCGCCGTCGTCTCGTACTCCGAATCGAGGTAGTCGTAGATTTCGCGGTAGTTCATCCCCGTTATTTCGTCGGCCTCTACGTCCGCTTCGAGTACTTGGGGGAATATAGTCTCCTCTTCGAGTTCGACCCAGAAGTCCTCCGAGTTCACGATGACGCCGTCCATGTCGAACAGCACCGCGTTCATTGATTTCGCATCCATTTTTCAGTACTTCACGCGTCTCGGTCAAAGACCTTCGCCCGAACGTTTAAATCCGAAACCGCGGCCAGTTCGGGCCATGACCGACACGATTCGCGTGTTCGCCGGCGACTGGCAGAAATGAGACAAAAACCGGTTATTACCCATTGAATAGCGCCGACAGTACCCTCTCGGAAGTTCGAACGAATTTCCGTGCGCGAACTGCTCAGCCAGCGAACAAAAAGATGGCAGTTTACCACTTCCACTACATCACCAATCAGCCTGACGTGACTACTCAGTCCAATACTACCAGTTTCTCGTCCAGCATGTCGGACAGCACCTCACGGGCGTGGCCGTCGGGGTCAACGCCGCTGTAAACGGCCTGCACGTCGCCATCCGCGAGGACGAACGTAGTTCTCGCCGTGAAATCGTTCTCGACTTCGACGCCAAAGGCATCCGCAATCTCGCCGTCGGGGTCGGCCAGCAGGTCAAATTCGAGGTCGAACTTCTCCGCGAAGGCGTCGTGACTTTCCACGTCGTCGGTTGAGACACCGTACACCGTCGCACCAGCGTCATAGTACGTCTCTAGTTCTGCGTTGAACTGCTTCGCCTCGACGGTACAGCCCGGTGTGTCGTCACGCGGGTAAAAGTAGACGACTGTCGGGGATTCGAAATCGGGCGAGACGGTCTCGCCGTGCTGGTTTGTCGCGGTCACGTCGGGTGCATCGTCGCCTTCCTCGAGCGTCATAGTCGGCGATAGCGCCCGAAGTGACAAGCCGTTTGTGGTCGGCTACGACGCGGTTGTTGTTAGTTGACGTCGATGCTGTGCGATTCGTCGTTTCCGCCGAGTTTCGGAAGTTTCACCGTCAGCACGCCGTTTCGGTACTCCGCAGAGACGTTCGATTCGTCCACTGGGTCGGGAAGCGAGATGGTTCGACTCATCGACCGCTGGCTGCGTTCTTGACGCAGATACTCCTCATCTCCTTCTTCGATTTCCGATTCGTGCTCCGCTGCGATTCGAAGGCGGTTGTCCCGAAGCGTGATGTCGATGTCGTCCTTCTCGAACCCCGGTAAATCGGCGGTGACGAGGAACTGGTCGCCTTGGTCGGCCACATCGACCGATATCGGGCCAGCCTTCCAGCCCATCTCACCGCCACCGAACTGGCCGCCCATCTCTTCGAACTGGCGGCCCATGCGTTCGAACATCTCTTCGAGTTCGTCGAATGGATTCCTACGTCTGGCCATAGTCTCTCACCAGAAATCGATTCGACGTGCTAACTCTTAAAAATTCACGCCGACCTGAACGTTCCCCACTGACATCAATCCGACCCGAACAGGACGTGTTCGGAGTCGTACGAGCCGATTTTTCGCACCCAGCCGTTTTCGGCGAGCGCCTCGACTTCGGCGACTGCTTCTTCGGCACGTTCCTCGTAGAGACCGGCTTCGAAGTCCAGATGAAACACGTAGTCACCGAGTCGCTCTCCGCTCGGGCGTGATTCGACGCGTGTGAGGTTGATGTCACGCTCGGCGAACGGTTCGAGGAGCGAGAGCAAGAGTCCGGGATGATTCGCGCTGGGATAGACGACGAGCGACGTTTTGCCGCCCGCACGTGAGCGCTCGCTCGCCGGTGCGACGACGAAAAACCGCGTCGCGTTCGACGTTCGTTCCTGGATATCCTCGGCGAGAACAGTCAATTCCTCCGCATTATCCGGATGGGCAATCGCCGCCACCGATGTGTCGGCGCGGGCGCGTTCGACGCCGCGAGCAGTGCTGGCAACCGCCTCCCGTTTCGCGTCCGGATACTCGGTTTCGAGGTAGGCCCGACACTGCGCGAGTGCCTGGGCGTGGCTGGCGACCGTCTCGAAGTCGGAGTGTTGTGCCATCAGCGCATGACGAATCGGGGTCACGAGTTCGCGAACGACAGCGATGTCGTTCTCGGCGAGCGCGTCGAGCGTTCCCGTGACGCTTCCCTCGATGCTATTCTCGATTGGCACGACACCGCGAGGATATTCCCCATCGGCGACCGCTTCCACGATGGTGGTGACCGACTCGCGGAATACGACGTCGTCCGCGACTGCGCGGGCGGCGCGGTGCGAGTAGGTTCCTGCCGGACCGAGTGTGACTGCCTGCATGCAGGGAAATCTCTGTTCGGAGGGCAAAAGCGCGTCGGGGGTGGCAAATCACGCGTGTTCTCTGGAGGCCGTTCGGTCGACCAATTTGTAAAATCGCCCCTCGTCGCCGTCGAGCGTCTCGTCGTTGGATGTTCTCTCCTGGTAGGCGAACGCAAAATCACCGGATTCGAACGCTTCGAACCACTCGTGCCACGAAATAGACGTGCCGTCGATCGTGCTATCGCCGTCCTCGTCGTCCGAAAACTGAATCCGGGGAATGGTGATGCCTCTCTCCGCCTTTGCTTCCACGGCAGGATTGCCGCCGCGCTCCTCAGCCCACTGCCTGATAGTCCGGTGGTCCGTCGTCACTCGACCGTGTTTCGTATCGAGGTTGGTATCCGTCATATGCTCCGAGTGTTGTTTCGTTCGTGAAACTCGCGCCTGAACGTGATGCTTGCGAACGCAGGCAGACGGGGTCACGGGAAATCGGTGAATCTCCGACGCGACGCTCGTCTCGCTCGTTTTTCCAACCTGTCACGGTACGAAAGCACGGGACGGCGGTCGGATTTAAGACGAAGAACGACGAGTTATCACCCATGGTGAGTAACTCTGGCGAGCGACCGGACGAGGAGACCGACGTGGACAAAGTCGAGCTCGGGCAGCCAATTCACGACGAGGACGGGAACAAACTGGGTACCATCCGTGGCTTCGATGAGGACGGGTTTTACGTCACGATACGAGAAGGCTACGAAGCCCTTTCCATCGGCCACGCTCGCGCAGGCCACGACTTCGGCGAAGCGGAGCTGATGTGGCGCTGTTCGAACTGCGGCGAAATGGGCGACTTGAATGACAACTTCCCGAACAGGTGTCCGAACTGCGACGTCCCAAAAGAGGATATCTACTACTGGACGGAAGACTGAGTTTTTCACCCTTCACTCCCTCGGTCGGGTATGGATATCGTCGTGTTCGGTGCCGGAAGTCTCGGGAGCCTCATCGGTGGCCTGCTCGGCCGCGAGCACAGGGTAACGCTCGTTGCTCGCAACCCACACGCGAGCGAAGTTCGTTCCTCCGGCCTCGCCGTCGAGGGCGAGTTCGACTTTCGAGTTCACCCGGACGCGACCGATGACGGGCGCGAACTACGGGCCGACTGCGTCATCGTGACCGTCAAGGCGTTTCAGACGGAAACTGCGGCGCGAGTGTTGGCGACCGGTGAGTTCGACGCCGTGCTCTCGCTCCAGAACGGGATGGGAAACGAGGAACTCCTCGCCGAACATCTCGATTGCCCGATTCTTGCCGGAACCGCAAGCTACGGGGCGGTGCTGACGGAACCCGGAGTCGTCGAATGCACCGGAATCGGCGAGGTCGTTCTCGGATCGCAAGCGGGCGGCCGCTCCGACTCGGCACGGCGAATCGGAGACGCTTTCATCACTGCCGGAATCGAGACGGAAATCGTGTACGACATGCCACGCAGACTGTGGGAAAAGCTCGCCGTGAACGCCGGTATCAACCCCACGACTGCCCTCTCGCGGGTGAAAAACGGTGCCGTGCTGTCGGGAACTGCCCACGAAATCGCGACGGCCGCGGCCCGCGAAACCGCGCACGTTGCTCGGGCAGCGGGTGTCGAACTACCCGTCGAGGAGGCGGTTTCGGCAGTCGAGACGGTCGCGTCCGCGACCATCTCGAACACGTCCTCGATGCGCCAAGATATGGAGGCAGGTCGCCGAACCGAAATCGACGCGATAAACGGGTTCGTCGTCGCCCGTGGACGCGAACACGATATCGAAACGCCGGTAAATCGGACGCTCAGCGGACTCGTCAAAACGTGGGAACACTCGAACGTGTGAAAGCGGGGGACAGCTGGAATTTCACGACCGCATGATAACGAACAGTGACGCGAGCCCGCCAACGACGAGCACGAACCAGTAGCTCGCGAACCGATAGATGAGCGTGGCCGCGACGGCCGCACCCGTGGGAATCGCAGGGACGAGTCCGACGATGAGAACGACCAAAGCCGCCTCGACTCCCGCCAATCCACCCGGCGTCGGCGTCAATCCGGCCAGCGTGCTTGCTGGAACGATAAACAGCACGAGCACCAATCCGAGTGGCAGTCCGAGCGACCGCCCAGCGAAGTACAGCGGGAGGGCGAAAAATATCCACCCGGTGTATGAGAAGAGGAGCGCGAACAGCAGTTCGCGTGGTTCGTCCGCGATTCGCTCCAGCGATTCGTAGAACCGGTCGATTCGCTTCCGAACGCTTTCGACGGTCAGCCGAGACGTTCGGCTGGCGAAGGGGGTTACGAGGCCGAGAACGATGTCCTCGACGCGGTCACGGTATCGCCACCCGGCGTAGGCGATCGCCGGAACGCCGAACGCCAATATGACGAGACCCTGTGCGAGCGTTTTCGCGTTGTCCGGAAGCGATGCTCTGAGGAGTAGGTAGCTCAGACCGAGTGCGGCAAAGTTGAAAAACGGCAGGAGGTTGAGCAGGTCTGCCGTCACGACGCTGGCAAGGCTATCCTCGTAGTTCGCTTCCGTATCCCGTGACAGGATGTAGGCGATGAACGGTTCACCGCCCGCCTGTCCGAGAGGCGTAATGTAGTTCGCGAAGGTGGCCGCGAAGTAAGTAACGACGAGGCGTTTGAACTTCACTTCGATGTCGAGTACCGCGAGGACGATCTGCCACGCCTTGCCCCACGCGGCCAGTCCGACGATCGTCGAAGCGCAGGCTATCCAGACCCACGTGTAATCCGCCCCCTCCAGGGCGTCAATTACGCGTCGCCATCCGGCGACGACGACCAACAAATAAAGCAAGACGCCTGCGACGACGAATCCTGCAAGTAGCTTCCCAGTGCCGAAGCGTTCAGACAGTCCTGCGGACAGCGCCTTCCCGCCGTCCGGTGCCGACTCGTCAGTCACGTTAGTCTATGTAACCGAGGTCTTGCAATCGGTCTTTTGCGTCGTCGTTCATGTCGCCCAACACGTCGTCGTCCGAGACTTCCTTCCACTCGCCCCCAACGCTTTCTTCGAAGTCCGAGAGCGCCGCTTCGAGTTCGACTTCCTCCTCGCTTTCCTCGCCGCGGGCGTTATGGAGTTCGTCGGGGTCTTCGTCCAAGTGGTAGAACTCGTCCGCGATACGCTCGTTGCGGATGTACTTGGCGTCGGGACGGCGGGCCGACCGCATCCGGGAGTAAAAGCGCGAATCCTTGTCGAGGGTGATGTTCGCGCGCTTTGCCTTCTCTTCGAGCTGTTTCAACTCGACGACGGGGCGGTAGTACTCCACGAACGCACACTCGCCGTCGCCCGGTACGTCCTCGGCGAACGAACGGTAATCTGCGTTGAGAATCGACCGCGCTTCGTCGAGTGGTCGGGTCGAGCGCGACCCAGAAACGCCAGCATGGTCGAGAACGGTGTGATAGAGGTCGATGAGTTCGACCTGCTGGTCGCTCACGTCGGCATCCAGTTCCGGATGTTTGACCATCAGCGGGACGTTGATGAGCGGGTCGTAGATACAGAACTCGTGGCCGTACAGGTTGTGTTCGTCGTGGAGTTCGCCGTGGTCGGCACAGATGACGACCATCGTATCGTCCCACTCGTCGTTCTCCTGCATCCACGAGAACAGTCGCTGGAGTTGGTCGTCGATGTGGCGGATTTCCGCATCGTAGAGGCCGCGAATCGCGTCCCATTCCTTGTCGCTGATGTCGCGTGCACCGCAGTTGAACTCCTTCGAGTTCTGGCACACCTTGGTCGAATCGACGTTCGGCGCGAACTGCTGTCGGTACTCCTTCGGCGGGTGGTACGGCAGGTGCGCGTCCATCAGGTTGATGAACGAGAAGTACGGGCCATCGGAGTTGTCGATGAACTCGATGGTTTGGTCGATGACCTGCGGCGTCTTCGAATCCGCGCCCTCGCCGCTTGCGAGATACTCGTGTGCCACGTTGCCGAGGCTGACGAGTTTGTCCGCGACGGTGCGGAGTTTCTCATTGTCGTTCATCATCTTCCACGCCTTGGCCATCGGACCGGAGAGGAAGTCGCCAGGCATCACTTCGAAGAAGTTGTCCTGGTCGTCGAATCCATCGGTGAGATGGGTGTACGGCGTAATCCACGCGTTCGAAGAGTAACAAGACGTGTCGTATCCGGCGGCGGAGAGTGTTTCTGCGAGCGTCGTCGCACCCTCAAGATAGGGGTTTTCCTGACTCGCACCGTGTTCGCTGGGGTACATTCCGGTAAACAGCGAAGCGTGAACCGGCAGAGTCCAGGGGGCGGGAGCAACGGCCTGCTCGAAGACGGTCGCATCCTCCGCGAACCGTTCGAGGCCCGGCGTCGTCGGTTTGTCGTATCCGTAGACGGAGAGGTGGTCTTTGCGCACCGTATCCATCACAACGAATACCACGTTCTGCGCCGTGGCGTCGTCGTTCGTCATACTGTCGCCTGCTACAGCGTCCGATGGGATAAATATCGTGATTCTGTGCGTGGAACCGGCCAAAAACTAAAAATACTGCCGTCAGAACGGTGCCTGTGGACCTTCGTCGTCGTCGCCGTCGTCGCTGGTTTCGCCGGGGAAGGATGGATTCATACCGCCACCACCGCCGCCCATGCCGGTGTCGGCGTTGACCTTCTCGATTTCGGGAATCTCTTTGACCATTCGGCTCTTGATGGCCTGAATCGTCATCGGGGAGATGCCACAGCCACTACATGCGCCGCCGAGCATGATGGTGACTTCACCGGTTTCGCGGTCGATGTTCTGGATGGCAGCACTCCCACCGTGCATCTGAATCTGCGGGAAGTTGCGGCGCAGGAAGTTGCTGACCCGCTCTTCGAGGTCGTCGCCGTCTTCCTGAGTTTCGGTGCTCATGTGCCGAGGTATGGTTCCAGCATCCTTAGGCCTTTCCACTGCTCACAGGGCGAAATCGGCGACACTCGCCGGGTCTCCGCGCAGGTTGCCGTGAAGCCGATGGAAAGGATATGTCGGATTCACGAATCGTAGCGATCTCAATGAATCCACCGAAAATACTGCTCGAAACGGTCGAGTGATTCTTGGAAGGCGGCGTGAGCGAAGCACTCTCCGAGGGTGCCGAAGAGACCGCAGAACAGGCACTCGACCGCGAACGTTAGTCGTTCGATTGAAGTCCGAAGACACGACGCAGTTCGGACTCGATTCGTTCGACGTAGGTTTCCAGCACCGTTTCGAGCTTTTCATCATCGACGAGCACTCCCTGCACGCGGTCGGCGGGGTTATCGGGGAGGTCGATTCGGAACTCACCGTCTCCCTCGTAGAAGGGTTCGCTCTCGTTCAGCACCTGCTGGTCGATGGCGTGAATGAGTTCGGAGTCGTATCGTTCGTTCATGTAGTTGAAGGCGTTCTTGTACGCCCGCTGGAGTTCGTTGAAGTAGTGAACGTACTTGTCCTCGAACTTCTCGGGGTCGAACTCGGTCATGCCCGAAACGTGGAGAGGGGTGGGTAAAAATGGGACTGTTCGGAGACGGTTGGATGGCCCGCCAGCCGACAAGCAAGGGCATATATTCGACCCGCAACGAGAAACACACGACGCATCGAAACAGGGGTCTCGGTGACATAGAAACAATGGCTCGGCTTAGGTTCATTCGGCGTTGGATGACGGATCTCGACCAAGACTGGCAAGCAGTGCTCGTCGGCCTCTGTCTCCTCTGCTTCGTGCTGGCGGGCGGAACGATTCCGTGGTAAAACGATGAAAAACGGAAAAGAGCTCACTCTCGGCGTCCTCCTTCTCGTCGCAATCGGTGTGCTCGGACGAGCGATTTCCGTCGTCCTCCCGTTTTTCGACTACCTCATCGCCACGATACTCGTCGGCATCGTCGTCGGAAATACGGTCGGACAGCCGAGGTGGGCGAAAGCGGGAATCAGAACACACAAACTGTGGCTGGAAGCCGGAATCGTCGTGATGGGCGCGAGCGTCGCCTTCGACCGCGTGGTGGGTGCCGGGCCAACAATACTCGCATTTATCGTGGGAACTGTGGCAGTCGCCATCGTCACTGTCGAACTCCTCGCGCGCTACTGCTTCGGCATCACCGAAAAGACCGGGTCACTGCTCGCCGCCGGGTCGAGCATCTGCGGCGTGTCCGCAGTCGTCGCCGTCGCGGGCAGCATCGACGCTGATGAGCGGCAAATCGCCTACGCCGCCGGAACCGTTCTGCTGTTCGACACGCTAACGCTCATCACGTATCCGACAGTCGGTCACACACTCGGACTCTCGGATAGAATGTTCGGTATCTGGGCAGGATTGACCATGTTCAGTACCGGCCCGGTCACCGCAGTCGGATTCACCTTTTCGGAGACGGCAGGGGAATGGGCAGTGTTGGTCAAGCTGGCCAGAAACGCGCTCATCGGCCTCGCCGCAACGGGGTACGCGCTGTACTACCTGCGACGCAGCGACAGCGATGGGATATCGGCTGGAGAAACGAGCCATCTCTGGCGAACCTTCCCGAAGTTCGTCTTCGGCTTTCTATTTCTCATGATTCTCGCCAATATCGGTATCATCGATGCAACACACATTACCTCGCTAGAACACGCCTCGAACTGGCTGTTCATGCTCGCATTTGCCGGGTTAGGGTTGGAGCTCCGACTCGACGAACTGCGCTCGACCGGATTCGAACCGATTGCCGTCGTGTTGGTGAGTTTCGTCATCGTCAGTTCCACCGTGCTCGTGTTGCTCAGTATTATTCTATAGCCAAGGCTTCACCGCAGCAAATCCCGAGTAGGTGTTTTCATAGACCATCTGCCAACGCGTGACGAGCGCGGTGTCAGTCGAACCGGATGTGAAGGAAGGCCTTGTTTCGTATAGCAGTATGAAATATACCACGAGGAAAGTCGGGTTTTGATAGTACGAACCGAGACAGCGCCCGTGGCTTCGTTCCACGGGCGAGAGCCAATCCGTCCTGTGCAAATGGGTGTGAGTCGAAATTCGAGAACAAAATCCTCACTCAAACAGTATCGGATGGAAAGGCGGGTCTCGAAAAACCGGGACGATACCCGACCCCGCACCAACCGAGCCACGAAGCCCACCCGAAGCGAAGTCTTTAGGCGTGAAACCACGCTAGCCACGTCGGTCGATAACACCGCACATTCATTGCAATCTTTCGAGACAGCACACTCGCATCCATCGGTCGCGTCGGGACTCCCCACGAACCAGAACACGAAAGCGGATTCGGACAAGGAGTCCTGAGTGATTGTAGACCGACGGTTCAAAACCCGGGAGCTATCGGCCCTCAAAACGTGTTTTTCCGCAGCGTATGTGAACTCCAACCATACACTTCATAAACCACATGTCGCGATATCAAACCCAGGGGACTCGGAAACCCGAGCATAAAAATCGACAGAAACCTCCGACTACTCCAACTGTTTGCCGACGAGTTCGTCGGCGTGCGCGACGAACTCGGCTTCTGTGTCTTTCGGTACCGTCGCGCCAGCAGCCACGTTGTGGCCACCACCGTCACCGCCGACCGCGCGAGATGCCTCTTTCATCACGATAGAAAGGTCGAGACCCTTGCGCGTGAGTCCGGGTGTTCCACGTGCGGAGACTTTCACTTCTTCGTCGTTCTTCTCCGCAAAGGCGAAGATGGGCGTTCCGCGGTCGATACCGTCTGCACCGACCGCCATCCCGGCGACGATGCCGACGATGGTCTCGCGGACGCGGTCTTCGGCGTGGAACCACTGAACGTGTTCCTCCCGCGTGACACCCTCCGACTGTACCCAACTGATGGCTTCGGAAAGGTTCCGTCGATGGTTCGTCAAGAGCGTTCGTGCGCGCTCCAACGCCTCGTGGCGGTCACCGAGACACACGGCGAGGCCGACATCCGCTCGTTCATAGCGCGCCGTCGCGTTGAGGAGCGTCGAAAACTCGCTCACGTCACGGAGTTCGGTTCCCTCTTGTTCGGACGCGAGAATGTAGGAGGTACCGACCAGTCCGTCGATTTTCTTGGCGGGGACACCCTTCCGCATCGCGCGCTTGACCAGCGCGCTGGCGACGGTTTGGCGCTCGTCGTCGGTCAAATCGACCCACCGCCGCCAGTCGCCATCCTCCATCAGGTCGATACCGACGCCATCGAGGAATCGAAGAACACCGTTCTTGTTGTTCGAAATGCCTGGAATGTACACGTCAGTCGCGTACTCGAGCAGTTTGGGAAGCGGCCTGGTCTGTTTCCCGTACAGCGCGAGGTCGGTTCCGGTTTCGACGACGCCAGCCTCGATTCCCTCTTCGACGATGCCCGTGTTCGCACCGACGAGTTCGCCGTCCGAAATTTGCATGTCGCCAACGGCACCGACGACGGCGAGTGCCGCGAGGTCACGATTATCGGTGCTGTCGGATTCGAGTGCCCGCGCGAGGACGTAACTCGCACCGGCACCGGAGAGTTCCGACGACCCATCGAGGCCGAAAAGAAGCGGATTGAGATGGAATTCGGTGTCCGCATCCGCCGGTTGGTGATGGTCGGCGATGACGGGCGTGAACTCGCCCGCCGACTCGTGTTCGGCGATGATGTCCAGCTGTCCGCTCCCGAAATCAGTGAAGAGAACCGTGTCGTACTCCGTAGCAGCGATAGATGCGATTTCCTCCGCATCCAGTTGCTTGCTGAACACCGTCTCGAACGGAATTCCGGCACGGGAGAGCGCGGACGACGCAATCGCGGCGCTCGTCAGTCCATCTGCGTCGATATGAGAAGCAAGCAGAATCTCGTCCGTATCGCGTAATCTGTCCGCACAGGCCGTCGCACGCTCGCGTAGTTCCGGAACCGGGACACTCATCGGTACATCATTGTCTCGGCTTCTCGTTTAAACCTCCGCCTTGTCACCGAGATGTTCGACCGCTTCACGTGCTAATCGGTCAAACGACGCGGTTTGTGGAACCACATCGACGCGAATCCCGTGATTACGGGCTGTATCGTGTGTCGGGCCGCCAATCGCGCCAACGGTCATATCATCGAGATTCGTCATCGTTTCCTCTCGAACTCCCCGCTCTTTTGCGGCCTTCAAAAAATGCTCGACGGTGAGTGACGAGGTAAACAAGACGCCGTCGAGTTCACCCTTGGCGGCGAGTTCTGCGGACTCGCCCGACCCCTTCGGACAGACGAGTTCGTACAGGACGGTTTCGTGAACCGCTGCACCGGCATCCGCGAGACCATCGGTGAGAACGTCGCTCCCGTGATCGCTTCGAGCGACTTCGACGCGCTGTCCGTCCACGCGGTCTGCAAGTACGGCGACCAATCCGCGGGAGGAGAATTTCTCAGGGACGATGTCAACCTCGTAGCCGTATTTGCGGAGCGTTGCGGCGGTACCCTCGCCGATAGCACACACTGTGGCCTCACCGGGATTCCATCCGGCCTCGTGTGCGAGTTCGACGCCCGTTTTGCTCGTCAGGACGACGAAATCGGCGCGTCGTGGTTTCTTTCCGGTCGGTTGAACCGCGAGCATCGGGTCGGGAACCGGGTCTACATCGAGCAATTCGAGCAGTTCGACCGCGTTCTCTAGTCGCTCGTCGTCCGGGCGGAAGACGGCTATTTTCATTCTTCGTCCACTCCCATTTCTTTTCGCGCCGCAGCGATGAGGTCGCGGGCACCGCGGTCTGCGAGTTCGCTCGCGACCTTCTTTGCTCCCGTAACGTGCGTCTGAATCGGAATATCGCGTTTCAGCGAGACGTGCTCTGACCCGTCCTGACTGAACACCTGTACATCTACGTGGACGTTTTCACCTTGGATGATGGCGTGAACGCCAATCGGGGCGATACAACCACCGTTCAACTCGCGGAGAATCGTCCGTTCGACGGTCGTCTCGACCCGCGTCCGTGGATGGTCGAGAACCGTGTTGATGTCCCGCGAAAGTTCGTTGTCGAGCGTGGTGACTGCCAGCGCGCCCTGTCCGGGCGCAGGGACGAACTGGCTCTGGGGGAGTCGATCGTACTCGACATGGTGAGCGAGGCCACTTCGCTGGAGTCCCGCTTCGGCGAGAACGATTGCGTCGTACTCCGTCTCGATTTCGCGTTCGAGTGCTCGTCGTTGGATTTCGGTGAGGTCGTCGAACCACTCCTCGACTCGCTTATCGTACGGGAACTCGTAGCTGTCTTTCTTCCCGGTGTGTGCCTTGCGTTCTTTCTCTTCCTCGGTGCGCTCTTCGTGTTCCACCTGGAGCACCGGGGCGAGCAGTTTCTCGATTCGGGTATCGACGTTCCCGCGCAGCGGTTCGACCGTGAGGTCGGGGCGATGGTTCAACAACTGTGCCTTTCGACGAAGGCTGGACGTACCCACGACTGCACCCTCCCGAAGCGCGTCGATTGGCTTTCCGTCGGGCGTGATGAGCACGTCGTTCGCGCTCGCGCGCTCGGGGACGCCCGCGACGATGAGTTCGCTCGGATGCTCGGTCGGCATATCCTTCATCGAGTGAATCGCACCGTCCACCTCTTCATCCAGCACTTTCCGATCCAAATCACGGACGAATGCGCCCGTCTTGCCGAGTTCCGTGATGAGTGCATCGTCCAGTTGGTCACCCGTCGTCTCGACCTCGACCAGTTCGACCGAGAACCGGCGGTCTTCTAGTGCCGCCGTTACCTCCCCCGACTGTCGAATAGCGAGGTCTGAGCCTCGTGTGGCCAGCGTAACCTCCTTTCCGCGATTGCTCATATCCATCTCTGCGCACCGGACGTTAAAACCATCTTCGAACACCACCTTTTGCTGTGTTCGCGCGGCAGTGCCGCTCACTGGGAAAATCTGAACCAAAAGCACCGGAAGACGTTCCTGCTCACTGCGTTCCGCGGGCTGCGACTTCCGAGCCTTCCCTCGCTTCGCTCACGAAGACATTCCTCACCCCCTCCGGGGAATTCGTCGGCCCGCTCGTTCGTCGCTTCGCTCCTCACTCGCGGTGTCTCAAAATTGGCGTTCGGTTTTGATTGCTCAGAGGACCACGGGCTTTCCGGTGAATTGCTTCCTCTCTGGTGGGTGTGTCACCGGCAACAGCACGGTGGTCGATTCGCCGATTTCAGGATGCGCGGTGAAGACACGTGAGCCAGCGGTCGACGAAGGTGTTCGGACGCCCGGGGAGGGAAGGGGAGTACGAGGCAAGCGTTCTGCCTCGATTGCGAGCGAGGAGGGACGACCCGCGAGCGCGGACAGTCGTGCCAGCGGTCGGCACGACTGTCCGCATGCGGTTTTTGGAGCCAGCACGTCCTGCTGTGCTGTAGTTTTACAAGTTACTTCGTTGATGGTCTCCTGTGGATAATTCTCCGAGAACAGACCATCGAAAGCAGGGAAATCACTGACAATAACACAAAATCCGAATCGTCACGGAACACCAAGCTTCTCGTGGCGTTCCCGAAGATAGTACAGCGCGAGTGGAACGCTCAGGATGATTCCGGCGATGATGGCAAGCGAAAGGTCGATGGTCAGCACGCCAACCACGACTGCGGAGACGAGTCCAAACAATCCGGCGAGGGCGAAATTCCGACTCGATGGCTCCCACCCGGTTTCGGAACGGTTGATTGCGACCGTGTCCTGAAACACCGCGAGTGGCAGGATGGCGATGAGGATGGCAAAGGGAATTCCGACTGCGACCAACGAAACGACGGTTGCATGCGGAGTGGCGATGAGGAGACGAACGAGAAACGGCGGCGGAGAGTCGCCGACGAAACTGGGGTCTACCGACATGGCAAAGGCAACCCATGCGACGGTCACCAACCAGAAGGCGACGACGACGGGCACCGCCGCAATCCAGTACCACCAGCGCGACTCTACCCGGTCGCCGGAAAGTCGTGGACGTTTCATTATGCACCTGTTAGGACGGGGGGATAAAACGAATGTCGCCTGCGGAACACGGCGAGCATTGTGACGCTCGGTTCGCCACCGGTGGCGAGCACCGTACCGATGCCTGCGAAGGCCGCGACTGCGACTCCGATACCGACCGCGATGCTCACCGCCATGATGAGCAAGTAGACGCCAAACACCGGCACGTAGTGGTCTTTCCCTTCCGAGACGAGCGTTCCGAAGCGTGTCCGTCCGTCTATCGCCTCGTTTGCCATGCCGATGAGACCGGCTTGGAAAAACGGGGTGACGAATAGCAACAGAAGGCTGAGGACGAGTGAAAAGAGACCCACGAGAACCGAGTTGATGGATTGTGCAAGCAACTGTGGCAACTGAACAACCCCCAAGAGGGCAGTAGCCAACAGGATAATCGGGTTTCGGAGGACTGTTCGACCGGCAGTTCGGAGGGCATTAACGACGGCCATGGGCACATCTTCTCAACACAAAGTTATTAAATTCCGTAATACTTTGAGAGTCCGTACCATCCTGCTGTCTGCGACTTTTCGCCCCATTACAACGCTTCTTTGTACGCCTCCAGCGTTTCCTCGATGTCCTCCTCGGTGTGGGCGTAGCTGATGAACTGGGATTCGAACTGGTTCGCCGTGAGGAAGATACCCTGTTCGAGCATCGCGGGCCAGAAAAGGCGTTCCCAGCGCTCGGTTTCTGCGCGGTCAACGTCGGTTTTGTCCTTCGGACAGTAGTCGAATCGCGGACAATCCGGATTCTGCATGCAGCCCGCGTCACACTGGCCATCCAGGTCGCGCGGCCCGTCGCGCGTGAAGATGACCTTGAACATGCTGTCCTGTCCGACCACGGTATATTCCGGCGCGTGGTCGGCGAGGATGTCGGTCAGCCCCGACCGAAGTTTCTCCCCGAGACCGTTGACGTGGTCGTACACGTCGTTTTTCGCGGCGAATCGAAGCATTTCCAATCCGGCGGTGAGCGAGAGCGGATGGCCGGAGTAGGTGCCTGCCTGAAACACGTTCCCGGTCGGCGCGAACTGCTCGATGATGTCCGCCCGCCCGCCAATTGCACCGACTGGGAAGCCGCCGCCGATGATTTTGGCGAACGTCGTCAGGTCGGGCGTGACGCCGAACTTGCCCTGTGCGCACTGCAATCCGCCGATTCGGAAGCCGGTCATTACCTCGTCGAAGACGAGAAGCGAGCCGTGTTCTTCAGTCAGTTCGCGCAGCGTTTCCAGATAGCCATCGGCGGGTGGGATGCTGGCGTAATTCCCGAGAATCGGCTCGGTCATGACACACGCGATTTCGTCGCCGCGCTCCTCGAACAGTTCGCGCACGGCCTCGGCGTCGTTGAACGGAAGGGTAATCGTCTCTTCCGCGAACGCCGCTGGAATCCCGCTGGAACTCGGTTCGGAGGTCCGGCCCGAGGCTCCCTGCACCAGCGTCGATTCCTGCGCACCGTGGTAGCCGCCCTGCATGACGACGATTTTGTCGCGTCCGGTGTAGCCGCGCGCGAGGCGCACGGCGGAGGAAGTCGCCTCGGTTCCGCTGTTGACGAACCGAATCATCTCGACGCTCGGGACGTGCCGGGTGACGAACTCCGCGAGTTCGACCTCGACCTCCGCAGGAGCACCGTACATCGGCCCGTCGGCGAGTTGGGACTGAAGCGCGGATTGCACTGATTGTGGCAGGTCGTGACCCAAGAGGAGCGGCCCGTAGCCGCCAACGTAGTCCAGGTACCGGTTTCCGTCGGCGTCGATGACGTGCGCGCCGTCGCCACGTTCCACGAAGAACGGATACGGTCGAACTGCCCGAACAGGGGAGTTGACGCCGCCCGGCGTCACTGATAGCGCGCGGTCGTACAGGTTTCGAGAGCGCTCGCGGTTCATAGTCGGCCGGTTCGGACTGCCGGGTAAAGTTACTATCGAGAATACGTGGATAGGGAGAGTTTCGATAGTGGAATTTCCGAATAGCCCTTCTATCGTGGAAATCGCTTTCCCGCCGTAATGACAGCAACTGCTAGGCGCAAATGACGCCCTCACTCGTCACTCGCTCCTTGTAGTTGTAATCAACACTGATTTTCTCACCGATGACGAATCCAAAGGATGTGTTCTCGCTACGAAATAGATTTGTATAGACAGTTTGAACAGAAGTTTATCACGACGGTTTCCGCCCGTGATGCCCTCCGATATGCGACGGACGACGAGATGCTGAAGCTCTACGGCGTAGTTATCGGGTCGTGGATTGTGGCGCTTTTCGCCCAATTCGTTTTTCAGACCTCCTACCAGCCAATCGTAACATTCGGAGCAGGCGTTCTCTTTCTCGGAAGCGCCGTCGCATTCATTGGTGGTATCGTTGCAACCGCGCACAAAGTGCTCGCCGAGAGCTAACCGATAAGACGAATCGGAAAAGCGAATCCGCGAACTGAACCGTCTTACTGCTGGAAGTGATCCTGAAGGATTTCGAGCGTCTTCTCGCGGTCGTCCCAATCGATGAACAGCGCGACACTGGTCGCGCTGGTAATCAGGTCGTGGATGTTGATGTGGGCGTCCGCGATCGGTTGGACGAGTTCGTGGATGATACCCGGTTGGTTGGGAAGTTCGCCACCGGTAACCCGAATCACGGCGACGGGGTCGTCCACGGTGATGCTGGAGAGGGATTCCTCGCCGATGACTTCCTGATGAAGGATGTTTTCGGCACGCTCCGAAACGTCGGTATCCACGTAGAACGTGATGCTGTCCAGTCCGCTCGCCACGGCGTCGATATTGATTTCGCTGTCGCCGAGCGCGGTGGAGAGGTCGGAGAGGATGCCGGGACGATTCCGAATCGCGCGCCCTGCAACGGTCAGACAGGACAGCGGTGATTCCCGCATGTCGATAAGGTTCTCGAACTTTCCGGTGACGCTCGTTCCGCCAGCGAGCAGGTCGCCGTGCTGATAGTGAACCACGCGGACGTGCAGGTCGTCGTCCTTGTACGAGAGTGCCGACGGCGCGACGACTTCCGCCCCGCGGAACGAGAGGTTCCGTAGTTCGTCCACCGTGATTTCGCCGACGTTTCGCGCACCCTCCACGACGCTCGGGTCGCCGGTCATGACGCCTTCCACGTCGGTGATGATGACAACCTCGTCGGCGTCCATGTAGGTGCCGAGCATCACGGCGGTCGTGTCGCTTCCGCCGCGTCCGAGGGTGGTGACGCCGCCGTTCTCGTCTTCGGCGAGGAAGCCCGTCACGACCGGAACGGTATCGTCCAGTTCGGCCGCGAGTTCGGCGGCGCGTTCTTTGGTCACCTCGGCGTTCACTTCCCCGCGCGAATCGGTGACGATGGGCCACGCCTCACTCCCAGGTTCGACGAACAAGGCATCCACCCCGCGCGCGGCGAGGGCGGCTTTGAGCATTCGGACGCTGGTGCGCTCGCCCATGCTGACGATTTCCGCTCGGTCGGGGTCGTCCGCGTCGAACTTGATTTCGTCCAGCAGTTCGTCCGTGGTGTTCCCCATCGCGCTGGCTACGACGGCGATTTCGTGTCCCGCCTCGACGGCGGCGGCGACGGAGTCTGCGGCCCGGTTGATGCGGTCACCGCTTCCGAGGCTGGTGCCTCCGAACTTGGCGACTACGCGCACCGAACCACCATCCGTGGTCGGTAATTCATGCGCGAGAGTAGCAACGGTGGTCAGATAACTGCTTTCATGTCCGGAATTTCTGCCAGTTACTCGTTTGCAAATATCTCGCGTGAGAAAATAGTGCAGAGACAACCGCACACCGACCGGCGGTTTAGTTCGCCGACACGGAGACACTTGCTGTATCGGTGTCGTCGTTCGCGTCCGTGACTTCGAGTTCGACGGTCAGCGATCCACAGGTCGGCACGGTCACACAGACCGAACTCCCGGTCTCCTCGAACTGGCCGTCACCGTCGGTATTCCATTCGAACTGGAGTTCGCATCCAGTCGAACAGGACGCATCGAACCGGATAGTATCTCCGGCGTCGATGTCGTCCGAATCCGGGTTCGGTGTCGCTTCGATGCACGCTTCCGGTTTCGGGTGGGCACACTGGTCGTCCGATTCGTCGTCAGTCGGCAGTCGGTTGTCCGCGTCCGGTCGTTCATCACACGACTCGAGGACGAAGAGATTGGAGTAGTAGACGTACCCATAGTCGAGCGTCGAACCGGCCGGATACGTTGTAGCAACCAGTTTCCCGTCCGCTACGACGGGCGTTCCAGCGGCGGGCGGATCTTCTGGTGACGTTTCGAGGTCGCTACCGTCGAGCAAGTACGACCACTTCTTGTCACCGGTCGCACCATCGATGGCGTGAACGAGCGCCTGGCCTGCTGATGAAGTCGAATCCGGTGCGTACTGGCCACCGATGTACACCGTTCCGTCGCCGACGCTCGGACTGCTGAAGAACGTTCCTTCGACCTCCGCCGTCCAATCCTCAGTGCCCGTGTCGGCATCGAGTGCCATCACGGACGTTTCCTCGGGGGTCGAATCGAGGAGGATCACGCGGCCGTCGGTGACGGAGAGTCGCCCGTCCCATCGGTTGTTCCCGGAATCGTAGCTCCATTCGACCGCTCCAGTGTCCGCCGAGCGCGCTTCGACGGAGATGCGATCATCGTCCCCGACGATATACTCGGTTCGAGTGTAGTACACCATCTCGTCGTGAACCGTAGGGTTACCGAGCGTTCCGTTTTCGGGTGGAACACGCCACATCGTCGACCCGTTGTCGGCATCGAGCGCCCGTCCGTTGCTGGTGAAGACGGTTTCATCGGCGTACGTCAATGCGTCACCGACATCGTCTGCCAGCCCATCGATGCCGTCAGCTTTCCAGACGGTGTCACCGTTCTCACGGTCGAACGCAAACGTCCCGTCGCGGTTCGACGAATACACGATGCCGTTCGAGATAACCGGAGGTGACCACACGTCGTGATCCTTGCGAGTCCACATCGTCTGACCGGTTTCCATGTCGAGTGCGTAGAACCCGCCCTCGTCGGAGTCGGAGGATTCGAGAACTTGGCTGGCGAAATAGATCATTTCGTCACTGAGCCCCGGCGTCTTCGGTGCTGGGAGGTCGGCACGCTGCCACAGTTCGTCACCAGTTTCGAGGTCGTACGCACCGATGTAGCCGTCGTTTTCGGCAGCGCTGTTGTCCGTCGTCACGGCGAGATAGACCGTTTCGTCCGCGACGATGGGTTCGACGTTATACATGCTCCCGTCCAAATCCATCTGCCAATCGAGCGCAGCGTACGGCATCGGACCGCTCTCATCCGTCGAACCTGTTCTCGCTGGCCCCGACCGCGGACCCGGCCACCAGTCTTCTCGTTCATCGTCGTCATCGGAATCTTCGTTTCGGGCACCGGAGGTAGTGCTTCCGTAGCCCACTGCACCCATCGTGGCACCGACTGATTTCAGGAATGTTCTCCGATTTCGATAATTCCAGGTGTGTGATTTTTCACTCATATGCTACGTATTAAAATCAATGTAGACTGGTATTGTTATGGGCTCCCTGAAGAGAGAATTTCACCCTCAGGACATATATAACAATGGCTTAAAATAAAATTGAATTAATTATGTCTTGTAAAGAAATGATAGAGCGTTCAACGCGCGTTTTTCACACAGTGACACAGAGCACCATGTCACATTTCCGAATGATAACTGAAAGAGATCCGTCGAGAGAGGGTCTGTGAATGCCGACCTACAACATCGGCGACGAAGGGGCGGACGACACCGGAGCGAACGCCATCGACCCCGTTCTCGATGACCTCGTCGGAAGCGATACGACCATCGTGTTCCCTCCAGGGACGTACGAACTCAACGAGCTCGTTGTGCAATCGGGTACGAACGACCTCGAACTCATCGCACCGGACGGTGCACGACTCGTTCCGGGGCGGGCGGGAGATAACATCCGGTGGATCGACGTGTCCTCGAACGGGTTCGTGCTGGACGGCTTCGAACTCGACATGCGGAACACAACGGTGCCGCCGTTCGTGCAGATGAACTCCAGCGCTGGCAATTGGGAGCTCAGGCGACTCATCACCCGCGGGCGGGTGAGAGCAGCCACTGACACGAACGTCGGGTCGAACACCTCGGGCGACGCCCGAACCTACTTCCGGTTGTCGGCAGCGGCGGGTACGCGCGGGCTCTTACAGGACTGTTACTTCCACGAAGGGTCGTGCGAACCAGATGAAGCGAGCAATCGGCGCGCGATACTGGTCGAATCCGCGAAGGGTGCGCTCACGTTCAATCGCTGTTGGTTCGAAAGCTGGGGCGAAAACACGATTTACGCCAAAAAACCCGAAGGGCGGCTCAAAATTCTGAACTGCTTCGTTCGCAACTCCCAAAACGGGCTGCGACTCGGCGGCAACACCGATGTTCGTAACTGCGTCTCGATCAAAAACGACCGCCATCCCCGGCAGGCGTGGTCGGGCGGGTCGCTCCAACGCGGCGTGAACGCGGAAGCCACCGATCTTGCGGATCCGGACGCGGGCATCAACAGCTACGACGGCACGCTCCTCATCGCCGATAGCGACTTCTATCACCGTTATCTGGACAGCAGTTGTGGCGGCGCAATCACAGCCCCGACGCCGTGCCAGCGCATCGACGTTCAGAACGTCCGCATCAGCTATAATTCGAGGAAAAATCACGACGCCATCTACACCTACGAGGGGCAGATGAGCGACGGCACACCTTCGAACCTCGCGTACCTCCAACTCGAGGACGTCCACGTCACCAACGACCACAACTCGGAGTACGGCGTCTACATCGGACAGGAGCTGGACACGTGGGGGACGGTTTCCGGCGTCATCGGCGGAAGCGGCCCGCAAACCAACTCTACGTATATCGGGAATCGAATGACGACGAACGGCAATCCCACTCAACCGGATACGACGCCGCCATTGCCGAGTCCGCCACCACTTGGCGAGGTGCCGATGGAACCGTCGCAACTCGTCCGCATCGATAACAACGGAAATAGCTCGCCGACGACGTTCCAGATTACCGCCGGAGAGTACGTCCTCCCGGCGGGCAACGACGGGGCGACGATACCGACTGAATGGGGGCCGGATGGAGAGCCGAGGCGACCGCCAAATGCAGAGGTCGCCACTGGCACGATTCCAGCAGGACAGACGTACGCCTTCTACGTGACTGGCGGCATCGTCTCGGTCAAGGCGGACGGACCTGCGACCTGGACGGTTGATGGCGAACTGTACGACCCGGAGGCAGAGGGCGCGCTCCTGACGAACACCCTCTCCAACAATCAGACGAGCAAAGACCAATGGCAGCAGGCCGAATCGGTCGTCCAACCGAACGGCGTCGCTATCGCGAACCCGCTCTCGTTCGACGGCAGCCAACCGACCCACGTTCGCCTCCGAAACGTCGGCGACGGTGACTTCGAATACAAACTCGAAGAGTGGGCGTACCTCGACGGCGCACACGTCAGCGAAACGTTCCACACGCTCGCCACGGAACCCACCGAACGCGAGTTACAGCTGGTCGATGGCAGTTCATATCGGGTGAAAGCCGGAACCGCGTCCGTCCAGGACGACTTCGTGACAGTCTCATTGGACGATTTCTTCGGAACGGAGACACCAGTCGTCCTCGCGCAGGCACAGACGTTCAACGGTTCCGACCCGGTCGTCACACGACTACGAAACACCTCGGGGAATTCGTTCGAGGTGCGCCTCCAAGAGGAGGAAGCGGAGGGAAGTCACACGAGTGAGACGGTCGGCTACATTGCGCTTCAGCAAACGGCGGGTGAACTCAACGGCACCGCGTTCGAGGTGCAGCGAACCGACGAAAGCGTCACAGACGAGTGGTCGCGTATCTCCTTCGAACAGGAGTACGAAACGCCACAGTTCGTCGCCGGTATGCAGACGTTCAACGGCCCCGATACAGAAACGAATCACGGTTCGGAATCGGTCGGCTACGCCGTCTTCGAGAACTCGGTTTGAGACCCGCCCAGTTGGCAGCGCGGGGAATAGGGCGCACCGTCGGGAGAGAATCACCGTCCGGCGGTCGAGAACGATGCTGCGACGACCGGGGGTTATTCCGTCGGTTCGACTTCGGAGGCGTCGTCCGGGACGGCGGGACACTGTTCCTCCGGGGGGGATTCGGACGGTTCATCGAGCACTGCCTCCGACTTTTCGAGTTCTTCGATCGGGTCGAATGTGACGAGTCCCTTTTCGCCGGTGTACTCGTACGCAACCCACTCGGGAATCGTAAGGACGCTGTTCATCTTCCGGATGCGAATCCGTTTGACGAGGACGTCCTCGATAACCGACCCGTTCAACTGCAGGTCGATGAGACCATCCATGACGTAGCCCATGTCGTGCGGGAAGATATCCTCCTCACCGGCGAAGGTGGCACCCGCGAACACCGGGACAAAACGACCTTTACACACGTCTGCTCGCACGTCTTTCACGAAATCGTAGGCCTGGACGGGTTGCACGAGCGTTCCGAACTCCGTCAACGAGTCGAAAACCACGATGCCGGTATCGCTCATCGAGAGCGATTCGAGACAGTTGTCGAGTTTGTGCTGCAGTTCGCTCGTATCGGTCGGGTCGCGGACGGTGGTCGTGACGGAATTGGTAACTCGATGCAAAAACTGGTTCCAGTCGTCCATCCGGGCGAACATTCGGTTGCGGTCACTGACTCGGTAGGTGAAGCAGTCGACGATGTGAAATTGACCGGATTCGAGGTACGGTAGGACGTTCCACTCCAACGAGAGGAACTGTTCGACGATGGAAACGGGAGGTTCGGTAAAGCTCAGGATAACGGCGGGTTCGTCACGTTCGAGCGTTCGCCAGATGAGTTCGGACTGAATCGCGTTGTCTCGAGTGCCGCCTTCGCCGGAAATCAGGACGAAGGAGTTCCGGGGGAGGCCCTGCGGCAGATGATCGTCCAACGCCGATACACCCGTTACCAGTTGCCGAAATCCGTGGTACTCGGTGAAAACCCGGTCGTTCTCTTTCATCTCGTTTCGGCACGTTTCCGAGCAGAACTCGTACGTATCCGCCTCGTACTCCAGTATCACCGGCTCCCCGGGGCACGGAAGACGACAAAAATCACATCGATTCTGGTCGTGGCCGCCGGGTGTGTCACTCATACCCAATCGTTGGCACCCGAACGAAATGAAGCTACTCCCGGTTTTAATGTCCGGGAGGGAGAACTCCAACCATGCGTGTCCGAGATGCGGTGGAAGCAGACGGCGGACGCCTCGCGGCGCTCGCCGACCTTCCGACCGAAGTGATGGCCGACGTCGTTCACGACCGGGCAGTCTGCGTCGCCGAATCCGACGAGAAAATCGAAGGGTTCGTCGGGTTCGAAGCCGACGAAAAGTCAGTTCACGTCACGCACCTCTTCGGGGAAAAATCCGCCTGTGAACATCTCCTCGCCGAACCGATTCGGTTCGCGGAGCGCGAATCGATGCCGGTCGAGATACTGCTTCCGGAACCGAAACCGGAGACCATCGAAGTCGCCGAAAGTGCGGGATTCAAGGAAACGGAATCCGGACCGTGGTTCGACGGCCAACGAACCCGTCGGTTTCGACTGGAGAACCCAAAGACAGAATCGGAGTGAGTAACTCACACGGTAGAAACCACCACATGTCGAACGCCCACTTTCGAAACGTATTTTAATCTCACCCGACTACGAAGAGATGCGTGTCCGGGTTGGGGTAGTGGACTATCCTCCAGCCTTGTGGAGGCTGGGACGCGGGTTCGATTCTCGCACCTGGACCTTGTCAAATTTTTTCCACTTCCAAAGGCGTAAGAGAGTGTTTTTATCGTACGATTTTACGATTAAGGGTTGCCATGGTTGGCAAAAATTCGTAATTCTTTGAGGGTCCCTGAATACCGGTTACGACGTGATTAGCGCCCGGAGTTCATCTTGGGTAATCTTCTCAAAGTCGGCCTTCCGATGACACCTGATACAGAGACAGATCACGTTGTCAAGGAAGTGTGCGTCCGTTCGGGTGTGACCATCCGATTCAATGAACCAGCGAACGGGGACGATGTGATGGACGTCAGGATTCTGCCCTAGTTCATTTCGGGTGACTCCACAGACTCGACATCGGCGGTCATCGCGTTCAAGAGCTTTCTGCCGTATTTCGTTCCAGCCCTTTCCATACGCATCGTTTCCACCACCGCGCCAGTTCGGATGACCGGATCCGCTAAACTTCTCTGAGAGCCATTCTCGACGACATCCTTCACTACAGACGACCACCTTACTGATGTTACTTGAATATCGTTCGACGGTGGTGTTACACATTACATAGTTCACTCTGCGTCTGCCACCGTTCCATCGTGGGTTATCCACACCAGTTGCCTTGGGTGGTGTTTGCCAGTTTTCGTTATGGACGCAATCCGAACAGTAGCGACCTTCCTTCGTTGAAGGATAAAATTCGAACTCAGTTCCACAGAGATTGCAGGTTCCAACCGTCTTACCGTCCTTGTAATTGGGATTTTTTGACCCCCAATTAGACGTGCTTTCTTCACGGCACGACTCAGAACAGTACCGCTTCTTATATCCGGAGTGAAATTCTGTTCCGCAAGCAACACACGTTCGATTCGGCAGTCGCTCGTCGTGTACACTGCTGTGATGAACACTTCGTCCACGCTGTGAGTCGAACATCCGGTCACACGTCGGACAGGGAAACTCGCTCATTCGGCGTGCTCTCCCTGAGAGAGGTGGAAACTGCCGTTCGATTCGTTTGTCAGCGCAACCGCTATTCGGTGGTATCCCCCCTTCCAAGTCATGGTATCTCGCAGGCCCGGCGATGCGCGCCTGCAGGCGCGCGGAACAAACGCAATTGAAACAAGAAAATCGAACTTACTGCCACAGAAAGTGGGGAACGAACACGGTGAAAGTAGATTACATCTTGTTAGGAGGACGATGCCTGTCCCCGCTCATAACCAATTTGTAGATAACGAGAGTCGTTTTTAGCAATAGAGGATCACATAAATGGTGGTTGTCTCGATAAGCATTTTGAAATTTGTTTAAATAAATTACTAAACTGAATTCCGATGAAAATGAGACACACAAATGTTATGTTCCTACTACCAATGTCGAGAAGACGGAGTTCGAGAGGGGTGGCACTTGAACGGCATTCAGTCACGGCTGGGTAATTCAGGAACGAATGTTCTGACTCAGCATGGATCAGGTACACCCCACTGAATAGCCTGTGCGGCGCTGAGAACGGCCGAGAGCGACGCTCGGCCGCATACATTTGGCGTACACCCCCGAAAATCGTCCGGGAGATGGACTGTCAAGGGAGAACGTAGAATGATATGGTTCAAAGAGAGGAGTACACAGCAGTGCAGGACGAATCGCGATTCGAAACTGGCAGTGAAAAGCCTCCTATCGCCAGGTTCTTAGTTAATAAATCTGCATGAAAATACCAAGGGTGAAATGGGCGAATCGGCAGACACAGGAGATTTGTAACAGTATTAAGGCTGCTCAACATCGTCTCAGTTTTTATTGGACATCCATCAACCAGATTCGAGCATTCCGGTTAATCCCCACAGAGAGTGGCTGTACACGTCGAATTCTTGATTTTGAATACGAGGAGACAGGTCGGTCGTGAAATCCTGAAACGCCCGATTTGGCCATCAAATCCGGAGATGTAGCGGCGAATCCTCTTTTTCGGTCATCACCCAGACAAATGCACTCGCAGCTACGACAGTTACTTCAACGAGAAATTCAACAGAGAACGGCTCGAGAACCGTATTTCGACAGCAAGCGCCCATGGTGTAATGGTGTGCAACCCCCCGTGAATGCGGTCGAATTTTGATTTCGAAAACGGTAGTCTACACCCCTATATTGTATGGATGATTCACGGAGTGTGGCTGTGTTGTACGCCTCCCTTTCTAGTCCGTTACCGTATGAATTGCCGGAGTACGTCCGTTTGAAAATGGGTGTGCGATCAAGAATCGCACTTCAGATGGCAAGCAACGTATCGATCGCATACAGTACCATGTGTCGTAGCTGTTATAGAAGATTCCCGCACACAGCAAACGAGCGTAGGTACACAGGGGCTCTGGTTCGATTCTCGCACCTGGACCTTTCTTCGGTGAACAAAATGACGAGCATTGGGTAATGTGTGCTCGCTCTCCCCGGATGTTTTGCGACCCCCGAACGAAAAAATCCGCACAATATCGGCCGAGACATGTCGCTCCGTCTTGATTCGGCGTCGCCGCGAAACTACTTCTCGGAGTAGTCGATGGTGACCTTTTTGACGCCGTAGATGTCGTCCCAATCCTTGTCTTCGTCCATCAGCAGAATCATTATCGTGACCTCGCCATCCTGCGTTTCGGACTGTTTCAGGCTGTCGGGACGAACCTCGATGGTGTACTCGCCGTTCTCCTTCTGAGAAACCTGCTTTCGCTCGATGAGCGTACCGTCGGTGCGAGTAAAGCGCGACCCGTTGTCGAGCGACCCGTCAACGTAGACAAGGAAGAAGGGTTCGCCCGTCACGGAGCCGTGGTCCGCCGGGTCGATGTTCCCCATCCGAGTGTCGGCGGTGACCTGCAGGTTGAAATCGGAATAGCCGCCGCCACTGGCCTCGGTTTTGTCCACGAACTCGACGCTCTTGATTCGACCTTGCTCCCGGTCTTCCTCTTCCATTTTGTTCTGGAGCGGCGTGTTCGGAGAGGTGGGCTTCGACCACGACCCGGACGAGGCCGTCGTCGTCGAGGAATCGGTAGTCGAGGAGTCCGAATCCGTTTCGGTGGTCGTCGTGGCCTGCGCCGTAGTGGTCGTCGTTGTCTGTTCAGTCGCATCTGCGGCCGTCTGTGTCGTCGTGTCCGCAGTCGACGTGGAACCTTCGGATGGCCCGAAGCCACTACAGCCTGCGAGCAGGACGACAAAAACAACCGCAACCGTCATGAATCGTTGGCGTTCCATGCATTTCCGTCGTAACACCGTGGTAGGATTATTATGAATGCCGTAACGTGCTGATTATGGTTCTCGTAATAACTAGACAAAAGCATTCGGAAATGACCAGTATCATCGGCCGATACTGATGATTTTATTATGTATTTCGCTATTCTCGGTACACGCGGAGAGAAAAAGCGGCACAGAATGTACAGCAAGCTGTGTCGGTTTATACTTCGGTACTTACCCGACAACTACCCCAATTCTGAACGCCAGAACGTCAGGAAGCCGACTCCGAGTGAGACGGCTGATCGGCCGAGCAAGACGAAGACATTGCACCACGTTTCCGCCCACAACTCGTCGTTAGAGCCACGTGTACTGCAACGCTACCGATTCGTGCTGGTCGGTGACCCCGGCGTAACCGTATCGACCACTGGGAAGCGATGGTCGTGGCCAGACCACTCGACAGGAAGTCGTGTGGTATTCCCCCACAAAGCATTTACCGCTTTCAGCGAACGGATTATTCGTGACGGGAGTTCTGCACTCCGAGCGAAAGCCGGGATTAGTGCATCGCCTCTGACCCCTCCTCGTCACACTTGCCTCTGACTTCCTTTCCGTGATGAATATGGATCATCGATGCTACGTCTCTCATCACCTCGCACGCCGAACCGAAGGCAAATTCGATCGAGTTTGAACTAAAATCAGGCCATAATGAGCCATTACACAAGTCGATGGAAACCGAGTGAGAACTATGTCCATCCAAACAGCCAACTGGTTCGCTGCGGAAACGGAGCGACCTGGCCACGATGGAGTCAACCGGTACACGCTGGTTGCTCCATTTACGATGGATCCATCGCGTCCAGTGAGTCTTTGTGTCGCCGATGCAGTGACTGCGGTCACCGAATCGTCCGGCCAGACGACGCTCGCGCTTTACGAATATCTGGATCCGGACGCGCTCGATGAAATCGTCGACGCAAGCACCGGCAAACGAAGTCACGTGGAAGTCAGGTTTACCATCGAGGAGTATCTGGTCATCGTCCGCAGTCCGCATACGATTCTCATTTACGAACCGGAATATCAACTCCCGTGAGGATACGTCCGCAGGACGCCACCGGATGACTCGAATCCCGGAGAAGAGGCTTCTTTCAGGGCGGGAAAGAGAGAGTGAACATCGAAAAATAGTGTATGCTGTATTGTGGCCACGAATCGTCGGCGGAGCGTCATCGAACTACCACCGGATGACGGAGTACAGCGCATCTCTTAGGACGCATCGTTCAGGATGAGTAGCTGCTCTTACCCGAATGCGGCATTATCTTGGGGCCAACACGTTTAGAACGGCTGTTCGCTCGGCGTCATTTCCTCCTCCGAGCGTCCGCTGCTCTTGATGATGTCGAACGCCGTCATCAGGTCGGTTCGTGAGATGATGCCGGTTACGTTTCCATCCACATCGATGACCGGGAGACGACCGATACCGTTCTGCTGGATGGTTTCGAGGGCTTCGAGCGCGTCGCTGTCGGCGGGAATCGTCTTCACGTCGGTGGACATCACTTCCTGCACCCTGTAGGCGTCGCGTTCGACGGGTCGAACGCTCCGCGCGTCGTCCAGCGTTATCATCCCGACGAGTTCGCCGTTATCGACGACGGGATAGCCGGTGTGACGCTGTTTGAACATCATTTCCAGCAAATCGGCGATGGGGGTGTCTGACGAGACGGTTTGCAGGTCTTCTTCGGGAGTCATCACGTCCCTGACGCGAACACCTCTGAACGCGGCCGAAAGGACGGTTTGTTGTGCTTCGCCGGTCGCACCGATGTAGATGAAAAACGCGATACCGATGAGGATGATGTTGCCGCCGAGCAGGCCGAAGAGACCGAGGAGGATGGCAAACAGCTTTCCGACTTCGGCGGCGGTCTGGGTCGCCTCGGCGAACGGTCGGGTGCGTGCGAGCAAGGCACGGAGAACCCTACCGCCGTCCATCGGGAAGCCGGGCAGGAGGTTGAAGGCTGCGAGCACGAGGTTCATCAGTGCGAGGTAGGCAACGACGAACCGGACAGCCTCCAACTGGACGGGGATGGCGAACAGCGCGAGATAGGAGATAACGCCGAGGACGATACTGACGACAGGCCCTGCAACGGCGATGAGCAGTTCCTCGAGCCAGTTCTCCGGTTGGTCGGTGAGGCGGGCGATACCGCCGAAAATCCACAGCGTGATGGAATCGATGGGAAATCCGAATCGCATCGCGACGACCGAGTGGCCGAGTTCGTGGAGTACGACGCCAGCGAACAGGCCGATCGCGGCGGCGGCCCCGAGCACCCACGGCATCATCCCGGACGAGAGCGGTTCGGCTGTCAGCCCCAGCCCCCACAGTTGGTTCAGCGTCTCCACCCAAAGGCCGACCTGCGTTCCGATGAGCCACGCGAACACGGGCAGGATGAGCAGGAACGTGAGGTCGAGTTTGATCGGGATGCCGAACGCGCTTCCGATTCTGAAGCTACGCATGGGAGTATCTAGCGGCGGAAACGCCTTAAACTTCGTCGCGCTCGGAACGTCTCCGAAGTATTCAAGGGGTCGCTCCGGGGAGAAAATAGTGTGACTGGTCCCGACTATTTCAAGCGGACAGCAGTAACTCGCCTCGCGGTCGAGTCGGACGACCGCGACCGCCTGCTGGCGATGGTGCGCGAGTGGAAACGGGGGTGTCAAATCGCGGTCAACACCGCGTGGGGGAACTGCCATACGCGCAGTGAGGTGCAACAACTCGCCTACGATGTCCTCCGCGAGCGCACTGACCTCGGCAGTCAGCACGCCGTCCTCGCCACGCACCGCGCCGCCGAGGCGATAAAAGGTGCCCTCGATAGGAGCGATGGAAGCGCCGAAGACACCGAGAAACCGACGTTCACCAGCCCGACAGTTGTCTACGATTCGCGGACGATGACGGTGTTCGATGACAAAAGCGTCAGTCTAACGACGACGGAAGAGCGCATCCACTGCGACCTCGTCTTTTCCCCGGGTGGCTATCAGTCGCAGTATCTGGACGACGACCGCTGGGAACCCGCGAAGAGCAATCTCTGTTATCGGGATGGACAGTTCGATTTGCACCTCGGATTTCGAACCGAGCGTCATACCGCCCCGGACGAGAATGTGCCGGACGAAACCGCTGCCGTCCTCGGCGTCACGCTCGGCGTCGAGAATTTAGCAGTGACGAGCACAGCACGGTTCTTTTCCGGCGAGGAACTCGCCCATCGTCACCGGGAGTTCGCCGAACGACGCGCGGAGCTCCACGAAACCGGTACGCGAAGCGCACTGCGAACGCTCCGACAGGCAGGTGAACGAAACGCCAACTTCGCGCGGGACATCCTCCACACTGTCGCGGGCGGGATTGTCGAGGAAGCGGAAACGCACGGCTGTTCGGCCATCGCGTTCGGCGAACTCGAAGCAGTGCGGGAGATGCTTCCGGAAGCCGACGAGTTCCACGCGTGGGCGTTCGAGCGACTGTTCGATTTCGTCGCCTATCGGGCTGAAGAACGTGGAATCACCGTCGTACAGGTGAATCCGGAGTACACGAGTCAACGATGCACCGCCTGTGGGTTCACCCATCCGCAGAACCGCGACCTCGAACGCAGTCATTTCGAATGCCTGAAATGCGGCAACGAGGCGAACGACCACTACAACGCCGCGAAGAACGTCGGCTTCCGATGTATTCGACGCGGACCGCTCTCGTCGCGCGGTGTCGGTGCGAAGTACTGTTCACTCGGGTCGGGGCGAGTGACGCCGGACGGAAATTTCGTTCCGAACGAGGAACTCGCCGAAGTGCAAAAACCTTAGCCCCTCTGCCGTGAATAGCGGATATGGCCGAACCAATCGTGCGAAAATCGGACGACATCGAATACGAAGCAGTCGGGGCCGCAGAGGGTATGTCGAAAGGCGTCCTCATCGGCGACGAACAGGACGCACCCAATTTTGCGATTCGACGGTTTATGCTCGAACCGGGAGCAGAAGTGCCCGAGCACACGAACGATGTCGAACACGAACAGTACGTGTTGGAAGGAGAGTACTCCGTCGGCATCGGAGACGAGGAATACGAAGTCAATGCTGGCGACTCGCTGCTTATCCCTGCCGGTGTCGTTCACTGGTATCGAAACGAGAACAACGAATCGGGTTCGTTCCTCTGTGCAGTGCCGAACGGGGACGACGAAATTAGCCTCGTCTAGCGGCGCTCCGAAAGCGAAATTACGGTGTCGATAGATGCGGACAACCAAGCATCCGCCGCTCGTGTGTCGCGCATCCGGATCAACGGTCGTTCGTGATCCGAGCCGTCCTCGATTTCCAGAATGACCTTCTCATCGAACCGCCGTGGGAGTTCTTCTTCTTGCGTGCTTTCCATTACGTTTTGCCACCTTGGAGACGCTACCGTGCGCTGTCCGGTGTTAGCGAACGAACCGGCTTTGTTATGAGCCGGTTGCAAAACGGTATCCGCGGAATAACGCTCTCTCGAGTGCGTTATTGGTCTGTTGACGATTTTCAATGACTGATTTCCGAGTCGATTGATACCGCCTACCATATGCCGAGAACGGTATCCCGAGCGGCCGAGGAATTCATTCAGTCCGAATCGCTCAAATAGCTTCACCGTTTAGCAATTGCCGTGTCGAAGCAGGCCCAGCAGGTGGAAACGCTCTTCTGCCACGAGACCGACCGCGGCTATCAGATCATCCCCCAACAGGGCGGTGAGCGACTGTTCCGGGGAATTCTCGAACTCAAAGAGACGAGTGCCGGGCCACGTCCGGGACGGTTTCTAGTGAAGGACGGATCGAGCGAGAAACCGCGCAACCCCGACGACTTCATCGAACTCGCGCGTGGCGCAGACCGCATTCGCATCTCACAGCAGACCTCCCGCGATGGGCGCGCCGAATTGAAAGAGATGCTTTCGGGCTACCAACTCGATGCGACGGCGGTTCGAACCTGCCGACTCTGTGCGAACAAGGGAGAGTACTCGCCCATCAGCAGCGAGACAGCAATCGACGCGGGGAACGAGTATATCTGTCCCGACTGTGCGACCGAAGAACTGGAACGCGAACTCGCCTTCAGGGGAGACCTGACGGGGGCCGCCCACGACCGTTTGGAGGACTTACTGTTGGAGGTACAGGATTTGGAGCGAATCACGAACCTCCTGAAAGGGCAACTCGACCCCGACTTGACGAAGTTCGACGAAATCAGCGCGAACGTCGATGACGTGGAGTTACAGCAAGTCGATTCGTTAAACCTCCATCCGGGCATCCAAGACCTGCTCGAATCGCGGTTCGATACCCTCCTCCCCGTCCAGAGCCTTGCGGTGCAAAACGGACTCCTCGACGGCGACGACCAACTCGTCGTCAGCGCGACGGCGACCGGAAAGACCCTCGTCGGGGAGATGACGGGACTCGACCGCGTGTTGAACGGACAAGGAAAGATGCTCTTTCTGGTTCCCCTCGTCGCGCTGGCGAACCAGAAGCACGAGGATTTCAAGGAAGAGTACGGCGACCTCGCAAACGTGACCATCCGGGTCGGTGCGAGTCGCGTGCGCGATGACGGCAACCGTTTCGACCCGAACGCGGACATCATCGTCGGTACCTACGAAGGAATCGACCACGCGCTCCGAACCGGGCGCGATTTGGGCGACATCGGAACGGTCGTCATCGACGAGGTGCACACCCTGCAAGAACAGGAGCGCGGACATCGACTCGACGGTCTCATCTCGCGGTTGAAATACTACTGCAAGGAACGCGCGAAACGGAAAGAGGAGTACTGCGGCGCACAATGGGTGTATCTCTCCGCGACCGTCGGCAATCCGCGCGACCTCGCGGGAGCACTCGAAGCGAATCTCGTGGAGTTCGAGGAGCGTCCGGTCGCGCTGGAACGTCACGTCACCTTCGCCAGCGGGCGCGAGAAACCGGATATAGAGAACAAACTCGTCAAGCGCGAGTTCGACCGCGAATCCTCGAAAGGCTATCGCGGGCAGACCATCATCTTCACCAATTCGCGGCGACGCTGTCACGAAATTTCGAGAAAGTTGGAGTACAACGCCGCACCGTATCACGCCGGACTGGATTACGGGCGGCGAAAGAAGGTCGAACGCATGTTCGCCGAACAGGAGTTGTCGGCCGTCGTGACGACCGCCGCACTCGCCGCCGGGGTCGATTTCCCGGCCTCCCAAGTCATCTTCGATACGCTGGCGATGGGTATCGAATGGCTCACTGTCCAGGAGTTCCACCAGATGCTCGGTCGTGCCGGGCGTCCGGACTACCACGACCGCGGGAAGGTGTATGTCCTTGTCGAACCCGATGGAAGCTATCACAACAGCATGGAGATGTCGGAGGACGAAGTGGCGTTCAAACTCCTGAAAGGGGAGATGGAAGACGTGCGAACGCTCTACGACGAGAGCGCCGCAATCGAGGAGACGCTGGCGAACGTTACGGTTGGCGGCAAGGCCGCAAAGCGCCTGAACGACCGTATGATTGGCGACGTGCCGACGAAACACGCTATCGGAAAACTCCTCGAATACGAGTTCATCGACGGTTTTTCGCCCACCCACCTCGGTCGCGTCATCACGAGTCACTTCCTCGCACCTGACGAGGCCTTCCGAATCGTGGACAGTATCAGGAAGGACAAACACCCGTTCGACATCGTCGCCGATCTCGAACTGTTCGGTGATGACGAGTGACCTCCGACTCAGTCCACGGTTTGTACTGGCACTCGTAACATCGATAATAGAACAAATAACGAATACAGCAGATTGTGGCATCGAATATCGTTTATTGATGTCGGTCTCACTGCCCACTAATGCCCTCCAGAGAAAAGGTTGACTTCCTCGCCAGTTCGCCGACTCGCCTTTGTCTCCTCCGCGAACTGGATGGCCAACGACATACTTCGAATACGCTTACGGAAGTGTGTGCCTGTTCGCGGGCAACCGTCCATCGAAACGTGGAGACGCTACAGAACTACGGCTGGATTCGACCGATCGACGGAAGATACGAACTTACCGTGGTCGGGAAGCGAATCCTTCGGCAGTTCCACTCACTCCTCGAAACGACATCCTGCGTCGACACCTAATCCGACTTTTTCGACCATATCGGCGATCCCGGCCTCGACATTCCGCTCTCCGGATTCGAGACGGGAACCGTAGTAACCGCGACGCCCGGTAATCCGCATGCACCGGTTCGACGCTTCAGGAAGACGCTTGAAGAGCTTTCGAGCGAACACTTCTACGGTATCTCGCCGATCGTCAGTCCGGAGTTCAACGAAGCGAGCATGTCGTTCATCGATGCAGGGACACGGATCGAGCTCATTATCGACGAAACCGTTCTCGACATCTCCCGGTCGATATACAAATCCGCCTTCGCCGACGCGCTCAACGACGATGACTTCTCCCTGTTTGTGTCACCCGACGACCTATCGTTCGGTCTCGCGGTATTCGACGACCGGGCGCTCGTCGGAGCGTACAGCGAAAGTGGACAGTTGCAAGCCTGTCTCGAAAGCCGTGACGACGAATTCGTGAAGTGGGCGACGGAACGGTACGACGAACATCGCAGGAGGGCAAGCGCGATCGAAGCGATACTGGATGGAAAGTGACTGTTTGTCTAGCGAACGTCGAAGCGGCCGTTCGCGGATAGATGAGCGGTGTCGAGGAACGAAACGGAGACTGGATGGCGCCAGAAGTTCCGATTACTAAATGTAGGGACGTTTCTTCGACGGGAAATAGTTGTCTCGGGGGGCAGTTATACTTATGCGGTGAACGACCGTGCATCCTCCGAAAGACGTTTTGCACCGTGAAACATCGTGGATGAACGGAGCACAGAATGCCGACCGGCGAGACCGGTAACGGTTTCCGCCATCGGACGTCAAACGAAACGCTTTACAATGCAAGTGCTCTACTCGTGAGTACGGGATCGTGGGGTAGCTTGGTATCCTTTCGGCCTTGGGTGCCGATAACCCCGGTTCAAATCCGGGCGATCCCATTCAGATTTTTCGGTGAACAGTACCGTGAGCCGTCCTGCTGTCCTGAGCACCGAAAGAAGTGAACGAGTTTTTCCTTCGTGGGCAACGCTGGCCAGCTAATCCGGGTCGATACTTCGTCCGAAAAATTAGGAAGGGAGCGTTTATTCGGCCTATTGATTCTGTTTCGATCGTGCTTCAGTTTCCTCGGCGTCCGTGTCTTCGTCTGTCGCAGTCGAATCGCCAGCCATCATCGATTTGACCTTTCGTCTGACAATGAAGTAACCGCCGACCGCAAAAGCGCCGAACGCGACTGCGCCGAGTTTGCCGAATCGGCGGTAGCCGAACTTTGCCGCTTTCTTGCCGACCGTCAGTGGTCCGAGCATGGACGATGCATTGGCACACGCTTCAGAAGGTGGTGTGGTTGCAAATGCAGGGAAGTTATCCGTCGGTATCGTTGTCGAAACGGACACGGAAAAGTAATTCATCCGATAATATTTCCGAATGATATATATCCGGTGCCTACATAATAGATTATTATAATTAGTGGCATGAGACGAGGATTGAGCCATGAGAGTATCGGCAGGTGGTTGCGCCGCGCGCGGTCAACCGACGAAATCGAAGTGAAAGCGAACAACCGAGAGACGGAATATAAGGAAACGAAACGTGAACTGGTATCGAAACAGGTGTCGATGACCGACTTCGCGGTCGAAACTGGATTGATGCCCGAGGAGCATATCGTGCAGTTGCTCGAAGACCGTCGCGGCGAACTGCGCCAACAGGAAATCATCACGAAAACCGGGTGGTCGCGCTCGACCGTGAGTAGACTACTCACGAGAATGGAGCAACAGGGCCAAATCGTTCGCGTTCGCCTCGGTGTAGAAAACGTGGTGTACCTTCCGAATTCGGTGCCCGATTTCGCTCGTCGGGGCGAACCCCTTTCAGCAGTGACAGTCTGACGAAATATTGCGAAACTTCTTACGTAATCGGCGACCAAGAGTTGATGAATGGCTCGCGCGGAAAACACGGAACTGGTAGACCGATTCGAGCAGTTCTACCGGCGGTATTACAGCGACCAAGTCGGGGAACTCGCCCAACAGTACCCCAACGAAAAGCGGTCGCTGTATATCGACTGGAACGACCTGTATCGATACGACGCAGATATCGCAGACGACTACCTCGCGCAACCGCAGCAGTTGCAAGAGTACGCCGAGGAAGCACTTCGCCTGTACGACCTTCCCGTGGACGTGAGTCTGGGGCAGGCACACGTTCGCCTCCAAGATCTGCCGGAACACACGGACATCCGCGCGATTCGTGCCCGGCACGTCAACACGATGGTCAGTGTACAAGGAATCGTCCGCAAAGCGACCGGCGTTCGACCCAAAATTCAGGAGGCTGCCTTCGAATGCCAACGCTGTGGAACGCTGACGCTCATCCCCCAGTCGGGTGGCGATTTTCAGGAACCACACGAATGTCAGGGCTGTGAACGACAGGGACCGTTCCGCATCAACTTCGACCAGTCCGAATTCATCGACTCGCAAAAGCTCCGCGTCCAGGAGAGTCCGGAGGGCCTCCGCGGCGGTGAGACGCCACAGAGCATCGACATCCACATCGAGGACGATATCACCGGACAAGTCTCACCCGGCGACCACGTAACTGTAACGGGCGTTCTCCACCTCGAACAGCAGGGAAGCGGGCAGGAGAAATCCGCCGTCTTCGACGTGTACATGGACGGCGTCTCGGTCGTCATCGAGGACGAGGAGTTCGAGGACATGGATATCACGGACGAGGACAAAGAGGAAATCATCGAACTCTCGAACGAACCAGACATCTACGAGCAGATGGTTGCCTCCATCGCCCCCGCCATCTACGGTTACGACGAAGAGAAACTGGCGATGATTCTCCAACTCTTCTCCGGCGTGACCAAACACCTCCCGGACGGGTCGCGGATTCGCGGCGACCTGCACATGCTCCTCATCGGTGACCCGGGTACGGGTAAGTCGCAGATGATATCGTACATCCAGCACATTGCACCACGGTCTGTCTACACCTCCGGAAAGGGTTCGTCCTCCGCAGGTTTGACCGCCGCTGCAGTCCGGGACGACTTCGGCGACGGCCAGCAGTGGACGCTCGAAGCAGGTGCGCTGGTGCTCGCGGACAAGGGTATCGCGGCGGTGGACGAGTTGGACAAGATGAATCCCGACGACCGCTCCGCGATGCACGAAGGGCTCGAACAGCAAAAAATCAGCGTGAGCAAAGCCGGGATTAATGCAACGTTAAAATCGCGCTGTTCGCTTCTCGGGGCGGCGAACCCGAAGTACGGACGGTTCGACCAGTACGAACCCATCGGCGAACAGATCGACCTCGAACCCGCACTCATCTCGCGGTTCGACCTCATCTTCACGGTGACGGACAAACCCGACCCGGATCACGACTCACGGCTCGCGGAACACATCCTCCAGACCAACTTCGCCGGGGAGTTGAACACCCAGCGAACGGAAATCAGCGCGCCGAACATCACCGAAGAGCAGGTTGAAAGTCAGACGGAGGAAGTCGCACCGGCCATCGACGCCGAACTCCTGCGCAAATATATCGCCTACGCGAAATCGAACGTCTATCCGACGATGACCGAAGAGGCCCGCGAGGCGATTCGGGATTTCTACGTCGATTTGCGCTCGAAGGGTGCCGACGAGGACGCGCCGGTTCCGGTGACGGCCCGAAAACTGGAGGCGCTCGTCCGACTGGCGGAGGCGAGTGCGCGGGTTCGGCTTTCGGATACGGTCGAACAAAAGGACGCAGACCGTGTCATCGAAATCGTTCGGTCGTGTCTGCAAGACATCGGCGTCGACCCCGAAACGGGGCAGTTCGACGCGGACGTGGTCGAGACGGGAACGTCGAAGACCCAGCGAGACCGCATCAAAAACATCAAACAGCTCATTGCGGACATCGAGGGCGAGTACGACGAAGGTGCACCCGTCGAAGTCGTCCTCGACCGAGCGGACGAAATTGGCATGGATCCCTCGAAAGCCGAGCACGAAATCGAGAAACTAAAACAGAAAGGCGAGGTGTACGAACCCTCTACCGATCACCTACGAACGACCTGATATGGACAGAATCTCCGCGCTCCGGAACATCGAGGACGCTCTCTCCGCGTTTGAATCCGGTGAGAACGACGTATCGAGGGCGGGAGCACTCGACGGGACAGCCTCGACGGACATAGCATCGCTCGCCGGAATCGTCGTCGTCTCTTCGAGCGGATGCTCACCGTTCTCACGGTTGGCGATAACGGCATCCGCACTCGTTCCCAGGTCGGCAAGCCGGCCGCGCATCCCCTGAACCGCGTCCGCGCCGCAGTGAGAGGCCGGTGCGACGAGCGCGATGGAATCGACGGCGTTCACTACCGCAACCGATTGATTCGCCGCGATTGGCGGCGTGTCGACAAGAACGTGGTCGAACCGGTTCGACAGGGTTTCGATGAGTGATTCGAGTCGCTGGGCTGCATCAGCCCTCTTCGCGCGCGCAAGCCGCTCGAAGGTGCGTATGTCGGACAGAGGGCGAGCCTTCCGGGAGTTTCTACGGGGTGATCGATGAGCACATCAGCGAGTTCGTGCTGGTCGTGGTCGTCGGTGAGCAGCGCGGTAAGGTCGGTGTCGATACGACCGGGTGCGTGACGGGCCTGGCCCTGCGTCGCGAACGCGGCGTCGAAAATCACCACGTCGCGGCCAGCGTGAGTGAGGATGGCACCGAGTTCGACACAGAGGCGTGTCGTCCCGGCCCCGCCAGTCGCGCCGACGAGTGCGGCAGTTCGTTTCACGGTTCTACAGCGGAATAGATTCGTGCTAGTATAAAAAGCCGCGGCTTACCGGGAGTCGCGGATGTCGTCCGCGATGTCGTCTAGTTCACTATCGGAGAGATCCGGCCTGCTTCCGGCGATAGCGTGAATCGGGTGGCCACCGTCGTCGTCGAATCGCGGGATAATGTGCCCATGAACGTGCGGAACTTCCTGTCCCGACGCCTCCCCGTTGTTGAACGCGACGGTGCTCGCGTCGGCGTCGACTGCGTCCTCGACGACGGGTGTGAGGCGATGGAGCACCGAGAACACGTCGCTGGCAGTGTCCTCGGGTAAGTCGGCGAGAGTCTCGTGATGGGACTTCGGAATGACGAGCGTATGTCCCGGGGCAAGTGGGTTCGCGTCAAGGAACGCGAACACGCTGTCGTCCTCGTAGACGGTCTTGCTCGGGATGTCTCCTGCGACGATTTGACAGAAGATGCAGTCTTCGGGCATATTTCTCTAGTCGTGGGACGGCATGATGAAAGTTGAGGCTTCGTGGCAGCGTCGGATGTTCTACTCCCGCAGTTGGAGCAACTGCCGACGCCGCGATTCGATGTCGAAGTTCGGCTCGAGTTCCGGATCCGCCGCGAGTCGGTCGAGGACGAGCAGTGGATCAACGCCGGCCGCTTCAACTCGGTCGAGCAGGGCGTCGATCCCCTGACGGTGGAGGGCGAGCGACGAGAGGAGTGCGGTCGCGAGCGCCATTGCGGCGGCGGCATCGCGCTCTTCCGGAAGTGCGTCGCTTATCACCGTGAAATCGGTGAGTTCCGTTTCCAGCTCTTTGACCGGATCGAGTTGAAGACAGTGTGGGCACAGGAGTACCGATGCCGGTTCCCCCGGCACGTGTTCGCGGAGTTCGGACGGAACAGCGAACGGAAGTCGTTCTTCCCCACATTCAGAGCACATCATAGGTGAAAGAAGGATTGCAATCTTCAAAAACTTACCAGTTTTTTCTTTGATATCACTGCGTCGGAGGAGGTGTCTTCGTGCTGTCTTCGCCCTCATCAGTCACGTTAATCGGAATTCCGCTATCGCTGTTCTCACCGAATCCAGCACTCAGGACGCGCGTCAAGGCATCCTCGACGCTCTCGTCCGTCTCGGTGAACTGGTCGGGTTCAACTTCCACGACGAATCCGGTCGTGATGTTCGGTGCGGTCGGCAGAAAGAGGAGTTCTCGGCCGTCGTCGGTCGTCTTCCCGGTTTTGAATGCCGTCATCCGCATCCCTTTCCACGTCTCGATTTTGACCGGTTTCTGGAGTTGGTTGGTGTCCGACAGCGCGGTTTCGGCGGCCATCTTGGACGCGTTGTAGACGATTCGAAGGCCGGGCAGTTGGTTCATCGCGCCGTCGATGGCGTTTTCGACGATTCCACCGACGGCCGTTCGCATGAGATACCCCACGCTGAGCACGAGCATCGAAAACACCGTGAGGACGATACCGACGCGAACGAGGCTTCCGGGAACGACTCCCCAGTACGTCTGCGGGATACCCTGCAAAAACGGCAATTTGGCGATTTTGAGAAACACCCACGCAACGATGTAGGCGGTAACCAGTAAGGGGGCGAGAACGATGAGACCGCTTCCAGCGTCACGCTTCCACGATGACATTTGTGTGTAGCATACGAGTGCAGGAATATAAACCAGTTGCAACGTTCGCGTTTATCTGCCGAGCACTGCGCGGGCCGCAAACAGTAGGTTCTCCTTGCGCTCCATCACGCGGCGGTAGAAGTACGACATCCATTTGCCGCCGTATGGAACGTACTGCCAAACTTCGTACTCCTCCGCGAGTTCGTACTGGGCATCCTCGCGCACACCCATCAGCATCTGAATTTCGAAGTCCGTCCCGTACTCGTCGTGAAGCTCTTTGGCGTATTCTATCATGGCCGGGTCGTGACTGCCGACCGCGATACCCCCCTCGAACTCCTGAAACATGTATTCGAGATAGTCGCGGTAGACGGCGTTGACCTGGTCTTTTTCTTTGTAGGCGATTTCCTTGGGCTCGTCGTAGGCACCTTTCACCAACCGAACTTTTCCGGGGAGTTCGGCGAGTCGTTCGAGGTCGTCCTCCGTCCGCTTCAAGTTCGCCTGGATGCAGACACCGATACCACCGTCGTGCTCACGGGTGAGTTGCTCGAACACGTCGAGGGTCGCGTCCGTCGTCTCGTGGTCTTCCATATCGATCCAGACGAACGTGTCTCCGGCGGCGTCCGCGATGCGCTCCATATTTTCACGGAAGACGTGCGTCCCGATATCGAGGCCGACCTGCGACGGTTTGACCGAAACACACGCGGAGAGGTCGGAACGTCCGATATCTTCGAGCAGTCGGATGTACGTCTCGGCGTCCTCGTCCGCCGGTTGTCGGTCGTGGTAATGTTCGCCGAGAAGGTTGAGAATGACGCTGACGTTTCGCTGATTCAGTTCTCGTGTGTGTTCCAGCGCCTCTGCCGGTGTTTCGCCAGCGACGAACCGACTGGCAATCGGTGGAATCATACTCCGGGGTTTGTACCCCCATGCCTTATGGTTATATATGCCCGCGCCAGACCGTCGGGTCTTAAGACCCGGGGAGTTTCTGTCCGAGTATGGACATTCTCGGTGTGGACGTTTTCGAAGCCGTTGTCGTCGCGGTGTGGGCGATGTTGCCCGCGTACGTGCCGAACAACGTCGCGGTGGTCGCGGGCGGGGGTACACCCATCGATGGTGGGCGGACGTGGAACGGTAAACGAATCCTCGGAGATGGAAAAACGTGGCGTGGAACCATCGCAGGCGTCGCTGCGGGGGCACTGCTCGCGCTCGGACTGAACGCAATCAACGGGCCGAATGCCAGCATCTTCGGCGCTCGACTTCCCGACCCCTTCCCCGCCGCCGTCATGGTCGCGATGCCGCTCGGTGCGATGCTCGGCGATATGGCGGCGTCGTTCCTGAAGCGCCGGACGGGCCGACAGCGCGGCGCGGCGTTTCCCGGTGTTGACCAGTTGGATTTCGTCGTGATGGCGCTCCTGCTCACGTCGCTCGCCGCGCCGGGTTGGACGCTGGAGACGTTCAGTCTCCCGGTGCTCACCGTTGTCGTCATCGTCACACCGTTCTTGCATCTCGTGACGAACATGGCCGCCTACATGCTCGGGTTGAAGAACGAACCGTGGTAGCGACCGCGAAAAACTACTTTTAAACCCGTTCCCCGCCCGTTATCGCACATGGCGAATCAGGAACTCATCGAGGCCCTGCGCGCGGCGGAGGCCGTTCAATACGGCGAGTTCGAACTCTCACACGGCGGGACGAGCAACTACTACGTGGACAAATATCTGTTCGAGACCGACCCCCACTGTCTCGAACTCATCGCGGAGGCATTCGCCGAGCGACTGGGAGACACGAAACTCGCGGGCGTCGCTCTCGGTGCAGTTCCGCTTGTGGCGGTTACGAGTGTCGAGACGGGCAATCCCTACGTCATCGCACGCAAGCAGAAAAAGGAGTATGGTACCGCCAACCTCGTCGAAGGGCGACTGGAGGAGGGAGAAGAGGTCGTCGTCCTCGAAGACATCGTGACGACGGGCCAAAGCGCGGTGGATGCAGTGGAAGCCCTCCGAGACGCGGGTGCTGAAGTGAACAAAATCCTCGTCGTCGTGGACAGAGAAGAGGGTGGCCGCGAGAATCTGGCCGAGGCAGGTGTCGAGATGGAAGCGCTCCTTTCGGCCTCGGACTTGCTTGACGGTCAGGAAGAGTAGCGAGTCGAAAAAGCAGTTTGCCTAATTCTTGGATAGGCCAGCTAATTTTTCGGCGCGGGATGGCGCGCCATAGGGTGCGCCATAGGGTGCGCCCGCGCGAGGGATAAGTATCGCAGGGGAAGGCCGAGAAACACAATCGGTTGGGGAGGACGTGGTTCGCTGTGCGGTGGCGGTAATTTGGAGTCGGGAATTGCTGGCCACACCCAAAAGCCAGCGACGTGTGACGAGAAGGGACTGACACGAACCGCCGCACGAACCCGCACAAGACATAAATACCATCCCGAGATTAGTATTCGGATACGCAACACGATGTTGGGTGACTGCTTTACACGCCGGGTTCTCGCCCGCTAACATAGTCACCACCATCGTCGTTTTCCCGCCCGCTTCTGATACGCCCAGTCATATCGCTCCGGATTTCCGTTCAGGTTCGAGTGACGAGGGCAATCCGGGTGTCTGTTGCGCACTCGAAGACGAAGTGCGGTGGAACCGAATTCGGATGATTCACCAGTTACAACCATGAGCCACCAATCACATCCAGCAGTCGTCGTATCGCTTCCAGACGGGTCGAGTCGCGAGTTCGACCAGCCGATTTCGGTCGAAGCCGTCGCCTACGACATCGGACCGGGTCTCGGAAACGACTGTGTCGCCGGAATCGTGAACGGCGACCTCGTCGCACCAGAATATCGAATCGAATCGGACGCAAACCTTCGAATCGTCACGCCGGATTCGGACGAATACGTTCGTGTCTTGCGCCACTCCGCGGCGCACGTACTCGCGCAAGCAGTGCTTCGCCGCTACCCGGATGCGAAACTGGCTATCGGGCCGTCGACGGACGACGGCTTTTACTACGATTTCGACGCCGTCGAAATCGATAGCGACGACCTCGCCGAAATCGAGGCGGAGATGCGAGATATTGTGGCCGAGGATTACGACATCGTACGTGAGGCGATTTTACCCGAGGAGGCTCGCGAGCGACTCGCAGACCAGCCCTACAAACTCGAATTGCTGGCGGAAATCGAGGACGCAGGCGAACCGGTGACGTTCTATCACCAAGGGGAGTTCGAAGACCTGTGTGCTGGCCCGCACGTCGAGTCAACGGGCGAAATCGGTGCGCTCTCCCTGCTCGAAATCGCCGGGGCGTACTGGCGCGGCGACGAGGACGAGGCGATGCTCACGCGAATCTACGGTACGGCCTTCGACCGCGAGGCGGACTTGGAAGAATTTCTCGAACGCCGCGAGGAAGCCAAAGAGCGTGACCATCGCAAAATCGGCGCGGAGATGGAACTGTTCTCGGTGCCCGACCACTCGCCGGGGTGTGTGCATTTCCACCCGAACGGGATGGCGCTCCGGCGGGAGCTGGAGGAGTTCGTCCGGGAGAAAAATGCCGAACTGGGTTACGAAGAGGTGAAGACGCCGGATCTCAACCGCGCCGAACTGTGGAAAAAATCGGGGCACTACGAGCATTTCAATGAGGAAGGCGAGATGTTCGCGTGGGAGCAGGATGGTCACGAATACGGGCTCAAGCCGATGAACTGCGCGAATCACGCCTACATCTACGACTACGACCGGCGGTCGTATCGTGGCCTTCCACTGCGATTCTCCGAGTTCGGCACGTGCTATCGAAACGAACAGTCGGGAGAACTCTCCGGTATGTTGCGAGTACGCGGATTCACGCAGGATGACGGCCATGCCTTCGTCCGCCCTGACCAGATTCGTGCGGAAATAGCACGGACGCTCGCCGTCATCCGCGAGATGTACGCCGTCTTCGGACTGGACGTACTGCTGAAACTGGAGACGAAACCCGACGACGCAATCGGTGACGACGCGCTCTGGGAACGCGCACATGAGGCCCTTCGAAACGCGCTGGACGACGAAAAACTCGATTACGAAGTCGCAGCGGGAGAAGGCGCGTTTTATGGGCCGAAAATCGCAATCAACGCGAAGGACGCCATCGGACGCGAGTGGACGATTGGGACGGTGCAGTTGGATTTTGTCCAACCGGATCGAATCGGCATTAGTTACGTCGGCGAGGACAACGAGGAACACCGTCCCGTGATGATTCATCGCGCACTACTCGGGTCGCTGGAACGGTTTATGGGCGTGTGTATCGAGCATTTCGCGGGGGATTTTCCGCTCTGGCTTGCACCGGAACAGGTTCGCGTGCTCCCCATCACGGACGACGATGCGGAGTACGCCGCGGAAGTTGCCGACGAACTCGGCAACTTCCGGGTCGAAGTGGATAACCGCGATTGGACGCTTGGCAAGAAAATTCGTGCGGGGCACGATGACCACGTCCCATACATGGTTATCGTCGGCAGCGACGAAGCGGAATCGGGGACGATTTCCGTGCGCGACAGAAAGGAGCGCCAACGCGGCCACATCGAACTCGCGGCGTTCAGAGCACACCTCGAAAGGGAGTACGAAGAAAAACGTCGAAATCCGGATTTTCTCGGATGAAACGGCACGGTTGTGCCTAAACACCCGTCGTTCATCATCGAAGTGTTCAAGGTTGCACGATGGTGAGTATCGAAATATGAATCGAGCAGAGAAAGCGACTCTCCAACTACAGGCAGTCTCCGTTCTGCGAATGTTGAAAGAGACGCGAACCTACGACGAACTCGCCGAGGTGACCGACCTCCCGGCTGGTGATTTGAATCGCTACGTGAACGGCCACGTTCTTCCGAGTACCGACCGCGCGGAGGCGGTTGTCGAAGGAGTCGGTAGGGAAGAACTTGCGGACGAACTGCAAGCGCGCACCCGCCTCGACACCGAGGGCTACGTGGACAACTCCGACATCGTCTTCGACCAGTCGTTTCTGGGCCTCGTCGCACCGGTCGCCGCCGAAACGTTCGATTTCGACCATCCCGACGTGGTGCTGACCGCCGCGACAGATGGCATCACCCTCGCCGCCGCGATGGCGAGTTACTTCGGCGCACGCTGTGCCTACGCGAAGAAGTCGAAAGAGACTGCCGTCGAGGAGTTCATCGAGGCTCGCCAGCGACTCGCCTCCGGTATCGAACTTACCTACTATCTCCCCTCCTCCGCGATTAGGTCGGGCGAAACCGTGCTCGTCGTGGACGACCTCATCCGTTCCGGTGAAACTCAAGAACTACTGCTCGAAATCGCTCACGATGCGGACGCAGATGTTGGCGGCGTCTTCGCGCTTATCTCGGCAGGGGACGAAGGAATCGAGCGTGCGAAAGCGCGAACTGAGGCACCGGTCGGTGCGCTGGCGTCGTTCGAATAAAGACGGTTTGCTTCCGCATCCCGAGATTGTAGTCACATTCATGCGATAATAAGCATCTCATATCGAATGAGAGCAGCAATTTATACACAGTTACGTATAGCTGCTCAGATTGGATGGGAACTGTTAAGTAGGTTTTCACGGTTATGCTCACTCGTTCACTATGGGGACGAGCGAAACCACCGACACTCAGGAAAAATCGGGTCTGTTCGGCTCTCTCGCCGAATACTTCGGCTTCGAGGAGCACAACACGGACTTGCGGACGGAGGTAATCGCAGGGCTGACGACGTTCCTGACGATGAGTTACATCGTCGTTGTCAACCCGGCCATCCTCGCCGACAACCCGGAAATCCCGATTCAGGACGGTATCCAAATCGCGGGGTACTCCTACGGCGCGACGATGTCGATGCTCGCGGTCGTGACCATCATCGCGGCGGCCGTCGCGACGCTGACGATGGCGCTCTACGCAAATCGACCGTTCGCACAGGCACCCGGTCTCGGCTTGAACGCCTTTTTCGCGTTCACGGTCGTCGGCGCCCTCGGGATTTCGTGGCAAACCGCACTGGCCGCAGTGTTCGTGGAAGGACTCATTTTTATCGCGTTGACCGCCGTCGGTGCGCGGAAATACGTCATTCGACTGTTCCCCGAACCCGTGAAGTTCGCGGTCGGAACCGGTATCGGACTGTTCCTCGCCATCATTGGCTTGCAAGCGATGAACGTCGTCGTCCCCGACCAAGCGACCTACGTCACCCTCGGTCCGGTCGCTTCCGACCCCGTTGCAGTCCTCTCGGTCTTCGGTCTCTTCCTTACGTTCGCGCTCTACGCCCGCGGTATTCCGGGTTCCATCATCATCGGCATCGCACTGACCACCATCGTTGGTTACGCCGCCGAATGGTTCGGCCTCGTCGCGCCTAACACCCTCACGCCGCAGATGGTGAGCGCAACCTACGACATCACTCCCGTCGCGGGAGCCTTCCTTACCGGACTTGGTAATGTCGAAGCGTTCTCCTTCGCACTCGTCGTGTTCACCTTCTTCTTCGTGGACTTCTTCGACACCGCCGGAACGCTCGTCGGCGTCGGACAGGTCGGTGGCTTCCTCAATGACGAAGGTAACCTTCCTGACATCGACAAACCGCTCATGGCCGACGCTGTCGGAACGACCGTCGGCGGAATGCTCGGCACTTCGACCGTCACGACCTACATCGAATCGGCTTCCGGTGTGAAAGAAGGAGGTCGAACCGGAATGACGGCGCTCGTCGTCGGACTCCTCTTCCTGGTGTCATTGGCGTTCGTCCCCGTGGCTGCGGCGATTCCACAGTACGCATCCCACATCGCACTGGTCGTCATCGGCGTCGTGATGCTCGGCAACGTTGTCGACATCGCCTGGGACGACATCACCAACACCGTCCCGGCGGGCATGACCATCCTCATCATGCCGTTCACGTTCTCCATCGCCTACGGCATCGCCGCGGGCATCGTCTCCTATCCCATCGTCAAACTCGCGGCTGGCGAACTGGAGGATACTCGCCCCGGCCACTGGGCGCTCGCAGTCGCCTTCGTCCTCTACTTCTTCGTTCGGACGAGCGGCCTGCTTCAAGGCAACGTCTAATCGGTGCCGGCGGTTCGTCGGTTATCTGGTCGATGGATGTGACTTCGATTTCCGGTTTTTCATTGTACAGTTTCAGTTCACCCCGGACGAAGGCGTAGCTTCGATGTGGCTTCGTCACCGTCGCTCCATCGTCTTCGGCGACGTACCGCGTATCGAGAAGCGATAAGAGTCGCTGACCTGCGGCCGTCGTTCGCAAATCCGGTAAATTTGCTCACCACCGAAAGACAAACCGCCTCTTTCGTCACTCGAAAACCCGGCGGGTTTTCTCGTTAACACCACACTCTTATTTCGGACACCCCTACGTACGTGCATGTCGAACCTCGAACTGTACGAACTCAAAGGCTGCCCGTTCTGCGCAAAGGTGACGAGCAAATTGGACGAACTCGGACTCGACTACGAATCCCATTTCGTCCCCCGGGCACACTCGGACCGAACCGAAGTGAAAGAAATCAGTGGACAGACTGGTGTTCCGGTATTGGTCGATACGGAACATGGCGTCGAAGGAATGCCCGAAAGCGACGACATCGTGGAGTACCTCGAAGAGACCTACGGCGCTTAAAAACGCATCATATAATAATTCTTGTATATAATTGAGATAACCCCATCCGACTAGTTACGACGAAAGGTCGGACTCAGTGACGAACTAGCACGCGAGTATCGAGCGATGATCGACACGAGCCACATACTGTAACCTGGTGCCATCATCCCCCACTTCGGGGACATCATTTTTGCAGGGATTGGCCACCTGATTTACTTGACAACAGTACGTTGAGCGCACTATGACGACGAGACGAGCGCTACTGGGCACGGGTGGCCTGCTTATCGCCGGATTCGCGGGTTGTACGGCACCGGGAGAGGGGGGTGGCGGCGACGGCGGTGAAAACGGTGGAGGCGAAGGCGAGGAAGGCGGCGAAGGTGGTGGTGAAATGGGAGGCGACGGCGGCGAAAACGGTGAAAACGGAGAGATGGGTGGTGAGGGTGGAGAAGACGGCGAAGGGTGAAAACTACGCTTCTGCTCGTTCTCGAATCAGTTTGCGGAGTTCGTCTGCGTCATCGATTCCTTCGACTTCCTCGCGCTCGACCAGCGCAGTGCCTTCGACGGTTTCACGTCGGGCTTCATCGACGAAGTAGACCGACCGAGTGCGTGCGACGCGGCTAATCGAACTCATGATTCGAGCGCGTTTTTCGGCAGTTCGAGTGAACGCCGAGTGGCTCGTTAGGACGCGGTCTTCGTAATCGTCCTCACTCACCGTTTTGAACGGGGCACGAGTCGTCGGATGTACCGTAAACCCAACGCGAGTCAACGTAGTGAACATGTGCTCGTCCTCCGGTTCGGGTTCCGATCCGTCCAGTTCGTCCTCCTCGGTGAGTTCGTCCGCACCATCGAACACCTCAACCGGACTAGTCAGTCCACCGTCAAATAGCTCTTCAAGTTCGATCGCCACTTCGACGCTGGCGTTCATTCCGTCTTCGTACTTCGAGACGGTGCGGCGGGAGACGCCGAGTTCGGAGGCGAGTTGGCCAAGGCTCCAGCCACGACCTTTACGCTCGTCCTGCAACACGTCGCCGTCGATGTTGACGTACAGGCCGCCGGGCGCGGCGTAGACGAGCGGAGGCACTCCCTCGACGAAGAGGTCGAGCGCCGTATCCGGGTTGAACACCGGAACGCCGTGTCGGAAGTACACCACGCCGGGTTCGAGGTCTTGGTTTCTCGTCCGCAGACCAATGACCAGCGGCGTCGCATCGAGAAACGTACCGAGTCGTCGCATCTCCATGCCAGTCTCGGCGTCGAAGGCGTCGATGTTGCCGAGAATTTTCAACAGCAGCAGGTCTGGTCCGCGTCTCGCTGCCACGTCGAAACTCTTTGGTCGGATGGCACACCGGTCACTGACCACGAACCCCGCATCTTCCAGCATCGCGGTCACGTTGCCGACCAGTGCAGACCGGGACATGGTGTCAGGTAAGTGATTCCGATATAAATACGTTTTGCCTGGATACGGTACCGCAGTCTTGCGATTTTGTCCAATACCGACGGTAGATTCATATACTACGAGGGGGCTTCGAAAGCCGTTAGTTCGCCACGCGACAACGGTTTCGTGTGACGGTTATCGGGCTGGACGACACCGACTCCCGAAAGCGCGGAATGTGTACGACCTATCTCGCCACGCGCGTCGCGGATGCAGTTCGAGATGCGGAGGGAAACGTAGAGCGACTGCTCCTGATTCGACTCAATCCCGCAGTAAAGCACAAGACGCGAGGCAACGCCGCACTCGCGATTCACACCGACCTCGACCCACAATTGGCCTTCGAACTCGCGCGAAACGAACTGGAAACCGCGGCAGAGACCGACGACCCCAACACGAATCCCGGTCTTGTGGTCGCGCCACACACACCTGAGAATACTCCGGACGAAATCACGGAGTTCGCCCGTTTCGCAGTTCGAAGTCTCCTTTCCCGTGAGGAGGCCGAACGACGAATCGAATCGGCGGGGTACCACTCTGCGGGATGGAAAAACGGACGCGGAAAAATCGGCGCGCTTGCCGCAATCGGAAGTTGGAACGCGTTTTCGGAGTGGACCTGCGAACACATCTCCTACCGCAAATCGGAGCGATGGGGAACGCCCCGCGACGTGGATTTCGATTCGATATTCGAGGCCGCGGACGAACAGTATCCGGCAGTCTGGGACACCGTAGACCGCGGAACCGGCGACGCAGTCTGTATCCCGCATACGCCCTGCCCCATCCTCTATGGGATTCGCGGCGACGACCCTGACGCAGTCCAGCGAGTCGCCGACGAAATCGAGAGCGAACCAGTCGTCCGAACCGCGCTGTTCGTAACCAATCAGGGCACCGACGCCCACCTTCGTGATGCCGACCTCGGGAGTGTCGAAGAGAATCGAGCTTACAGAATCAGCGGAACGGTCGCATCGGAACCGGAAACACGACGCGGCGGGCACGTCTTTTTGACGCTCGCGGATAGGTCAACCCAACTTCGCTGTGCCGCATTCGAACCGACGAAACGGTTCCGCGACCACGTCAGAAATCTCCGTCCCGGCGACGAAATCACGGCGTGCGGAGAGGTTTCCCGCGGAACTATGAAGCTCGAAAAGTTCACGGTTCGACGACTCGACACCACGGAACTCGTCACGCCCAACTGCCCGAACTGTGGTCGGTCGATGAAAAGCGCGGGCGCAAACCAAGGCTATCGCTGTCGGGACTGTAAAACACGTACAGATGGAAAGGTCGAACGAGAAATCGAACGGGAGTTGGAACTTGGGTGGTACGAAGTCCCGCCGGAAGCGCGACGACACATCGCCAAACCGCTCGTTCGCGGCGGATTCGATGGGCCAACACATCCGGAACGGTAGTCAAAATACATCTCAAAAACGGCGGCAGAAAGTGGGAAATTAGTGCCTATCAAATCCCTTCGCTCTCGATTCGTGTCCGTTCAGGCAGTCCACGTTCCGTCGCCGTACATGTGATATTTGTACGTGTCGTCGCCGTACCAGTGGTGGTCACGGAAGGACCAGTCGGTTTCGTAGGAGTAGTTCGCCGTGTTCGTCCCGTCTGCGGGGTCAACTCGGTAACCTGGATAGGCGTTGAACGTAGTTTCCGAGACGTTTTCGCCGAATTTCAGGTCATATTTGTGCGTGGCTTTCTCCCCGACGAGGTCGATAGTCTCCTCGATGTTCGTGTGCGAATGGGTGGTTGACCATCCCCAACCGAGGTTGCCGCCGACTTCCGGGCCGCTGGACGAGACGCCGACGCTGAACGAACTCGTGCTCGAACCGCTCGTCGAGGGAGGGCCGTGTTTTGCGAGTTCGTCCTCGAAATCGACGGTTCGCAGGACGCAGTCGTTCATCCAATCCGAACGCTCGAGCGCCTTGCCGGGCGTCATGCTTAGCTTGGTCTTCCACGAAAAGTAGTCGTAGTTCGGGTCGGTTTCGTTGGTGGCTTTCGCGCCCCAGGCGAACTTCTCGATTTGACCGTGTTCTGCCAAACCTTTCTCCTCGTGGCTGCGACCGAGGCAGTTCCAGCCATCCTCCGAATCGGGACAGGTGTACGCCATCGTACCGACATCGCTTCCCCTGCGTCGTTCGTTCCAACGTCGCTCGTCGTCAAGCTGCTCGCAGTCGCACCGTTAAGTTCGAACGTTCGGTCGATTCGGGAGAGCGCGTGCTCTGGTGATGGGGTGTCGGTGCGATACTGGTGGGTGTCGATAGTGGAGCCACGTGGCCACGCGACCGCGACCGAGGCCTGACTGTGCTGGTCGTACTCGATGCCGAAACTCGCCGAGAGGTCAGTAGGTTTTTCGAGCGACCATGCTCGTGCCGTATCCGCAACCGCCGACGGTCGAACGTCGTACAGCAAGGAGGCGAGCGCGTCGTCAGCGCCGTCACCGACGAACGTAATCGGCGCGCCACGCTTCGCCGAGCTCACCAGTCGGCCACGCGGAACGGTAGTGTCCGCAGAAACGAGCAGCACGTCAGTAGCGACGAGTCGGCCCGTTGTTTCGACAGTAGCAGGTAACTCGAGGTCGAGATTCGATTCGAGGAAAACCCGTTTTCCAGCGAGACTCCGTCCACGCCCGGATGGGCTGGCGCTGGCCGGAACAGCGAGGGCAGTCGTCCCCGCCGCGAATCCTTTCAGAACAGTTCTTCGTGTCGGTGTATTATTATCTCCACACATAAATTGTAACAAATTAACCTTCTATAAGATAAATTTTTCACAGAGGTGTTAGTAGTGAAATTATCCATGAAGAGAGTTCGAGAAGGGAAGTCGAACGAAAAGCTACGACGATTTGAGACCGCTTCCCGTGAGTGGAACGACGACATCCGCATCGTCCGCGATGAGCCCTCGTTCGCGGTACGCCGACAATCCCGCGACAGCAACCGCGCTCGTCGGTTCGACGTAGAATCCCGTCCGGTGAAGCCCGTCGAGCGCGTCCTGTGTCGCCGTCGCGTCGAGCGCAATCGCGTCGCCATCTGTCGTTTCGATCGCATCCAATATCTGGTCACGACGGACAGGGTGCGTGATTTGAATGCCATCGGCCACGTCGTTTCGTCCGTCCCCGCCCCCGTGCAGTTCGTCCGCAATCGGTGCGACACCTTCGGCTTGTACGCCGAGCAGGCGAGGCATCTCGTCCGTCCATCCCGCATCGAGCAAGGCCTGGAATCCGCGATACATGCCGAGGAAGAGCGTTCCGTGACCCAGCGGGGAGACGACGGCATCCGGCACCGACCAGTCACGCTGCGCGGCCAGTTCCAGCGCGAACGTCATCGTTCCAGCGAAGAATGCCGGATTCCACGCGTGACTTGCGTACCAGCCATCGCCCGACTCGACTGCGTCGATACAAGCGTCGGTTACGTCCTGTCTGCTCCCATCGACACGAACCGGGGTCGCACCGGCGCGCTCGATGGCCTTCAGTTTCGAAGCTTTCACACCCGCCGGGACGTAGATTTCGGCGTCGATACCGGCCCGTGCCGCGTACTGGGCGATTGCCGCCCCCGCGTTTCCAGAGGAATCTTCGAGAACCGTTTCGACCCCGAGTTCGGCAGCGCGAGAGAGGGTCGTAGTCGCGCCACGGTCTTTGAAACTCCCCGAGGGGAAAACGCAGTCGAGTTTGAACTGGGCGTTCCACTGCTCGGAATCGGTAAGAGGTGTGAACCCTTCACCGAGCGAGACGACTCGGCGAACGGGCAGGAATTCCTCGAACGCCCACAATCCGTCACGGGTGTCGATTTCGGCGAATTCGGGCGGGTCGTCGGCGCGAGGAAGCGGTTGGTCGGCGAAATCCAGCGGATGGCCACAGTCACAGCGCCACGGCTCGTCCGGCCCGGCAGCGTACTCACGGTTACACGCGGAGCAGATGAGGTCCGTGTGCATCAGTATTGGTCGATGTCGATTCCAACCGAGCAGACGTACTCTCCCGTGGCGACCTGTGGCAGTCTCCGCGTGCGCCAGAAGATACCGGAGCGGTCGGCAGTTACCTCGGCTTTCAGCGTGCCGAACACGTCGGTCACCTCGAACAACGTCTCACCCGAGGACACCGTTTCACCGAGATCTTTTTTGAGTGTCACGATACCGCCGTTCGGTGCGCCGTAGCGGTCGAATCCGGACGCTCTGGTTTGCGGTTCGGGTTCCACGTCACCGTCGAGAAATCCGTAGTAGCGGAGGACGTTGAACACGCCATCGACGCCGTATTGAATGCTTTCTTCGTCCCAGCCAACACAGCCGCCGAGTTCCGGGTCGATAGTGGGGATACCCTCGTCCGGTGCGGCGCGGGCGAGCTGTCCGTCCGGCCCTTTCTGGTCGAGAATGTGGCCGCAGTCGAACACCTTGGCGAGTTCCAAACACTCGTCGTGAAGACGGTGGCGTTTGCCACAGCGAACGCGAACCTCGTTTATCATTCGACTCGTAGACCCTTGGTGGAGGTCGATAACGAGGTCGGCCCGCGACGCCGCCTCGAACGTTGCCGCAGCGGTCCGCTCGCTCGACGTTCCCGATTCGTTGCCGGGGTACGCGCGATTCATCTTCGTATCGTCTATCGGATTGCGATGCTGCGCGACTTGGAAGGCGTGATAGTTGACGAGACCGACGATCAGAATCGTTCCAGAAATTTCCTCCGGCGCGAGCTGTGGGACGACCCGTTTGATGACGCCGAGTCCATTGAGTTCGTCACCGTCGCTGACGGCCTGCATGTACAGCGTCTTTCCCTCGTTTGCTCCGTTTATTACGGCAACGGGGAGACCGAATTGGCTCCCATCGCGAGTCTCTCCGACCGCGAGTCGGCCCGTATCTATTTCTCCAGGGGCCGCGCTCGCCGTTCCGAGCGTTGTCATTACAGTTACACCGTTGCTGAACGCCCTTAGCAGTTCGGTATTACCGTTGCCACGTTCGCTGAAATAATGAGCAGTCGGGGAATCACTCGCTCGCGACAACTGTGGCCAGCATCGCCGGAACCGCCTACTTCCTCCGCTTCGGACAGGAGTTCGATTCCAACGTCTGAGGTGGTTTTTTGCGTTCGATCGCCGTATCCCGACCGTGAACCGAAAAACCATCTCCAGCGGAACCGAGTGGGAAGACCGCGTCGGTTACTCGCGTGCAGTTCGCGTCGGAAACGACGTTCGGGTATCCGGAACGACGGCCACCGATGAAAATGGGGATATCGTCGGAGAGGGAGACCCCTATGCGCAAACAAAGCAGACGCTCGAAAACATCGAGACGGCGCTCGAATCAGCGGACGCAACCCTGGAAGACGTGGTTCGGACGCGAATCTACGTGACCGATATCGAAGATTGGGAGGCAATCGGGGGAGTCCACGCCGAGTTCTTCGGCGATATTCGCCCGGCGACGAGCATGGTCGAAGTGCGTAATCTGGTCGCACCGGAGATGATCGTGGAAATCGAAGCCGACGCGATTGTCGAACGCTGACGACGGAGAGGGCCGACGACACCGTCCCCAACTGACCGACGAACCTTTTATCCGAGCGTTCCAACCCCCGAACGTGCAAGATGAGATTCCCGAGCGCCCGGCGACTGCCAACCTCATCGAGGCGTTGAACGTTCGCCGAAACGCGATGATCGGTTTCGCGATAAGCTTCGTCTTCACCGTGCTCGTGTACGTCTATCGCGTCGTCCTCATCGGTGAAGTGCCGGGACAGGCCGGGACACCGGTTGCCTTTCTCGCCCTCGGGTTTGTGTTAGCCCTCACACTCGGCGCGCTTTTTACGACCCTTTTGACGCTCGTCTCGGCGCGGCAACTCGCACGCGACCTCGACTAACTCGGTGACACCGATTACGTCGGTTCGTCCCCGGCCAGTTCTTCGAGACGTTCCGCACCTGACCGGGTTCCTTTCGCCAACAGCACATCGCCAGCATGGATGTCGGTGTTCGGGCCGGGTGAGATGACCCAGTCGTCCGGCGGCCTGCGAACCGCGATGACTCGCATTCCGGTTTCGGTTTCGACCTGTTCCTCGCCGAGCGTCGTGCCGTCGAAGGCGCTCCCGCCCGTGACGGTTACCCTGGCGATAATCTCGTCGCTTTCCTGTACCGCATACTCGACGACAGGGTGAGTTCCGAGTCCGCGAAGTACGCCCTCGCTGATTTCGACCGCGGCATCGCTGATGACTTCCGTGCTGTTCGCGAGGTGGACGAGGCCGCGAAGGGAAACCGGGTCGTCCGCGCGGCTTGCGGCCTGTAACACCCACGCCTCGAATCGCGATTGGAGAGCATCCACTTCGGCTTCGAGTTCCACGACTTCCTCCGCCACGTCCGTACTGTCGAAGAGAACGCTTCCGTACGCGAGATCGACCGCGAGTTCGCTCATGTTTTTCATGAGCACGATGGAGTCAACCGCCCGTTCAAGGTCGGTGTCGTCGGCTTCCGGCGGTTTCGGTGGTTCGTACTGCCCGCCGGTGGCCTGCTCGTACACCGAACCGATTCCCTCGTCGGGGCCGCGCAGAAGGAGACGGTCATCCACGCGAAGGTCGGTGTCCTTGTCGGGGTTCAGAATCCAATCGCCGCCGCGATGGATGGCAATGACTCGGACGCCGGTTTCGGTTTCGAGGTTCAACGCGCCGAGCGTCTGCCCCGTGAGTGGTGACGTGTCTGCAATCGAAACGCGGACGAGCGTTTCGATTGCTTCCGGAAGCGCCGCGCGCATGGTCTGTGGCAGGCCGATATCCTCCAGAACGACCTTGGCGATGTCGCCCGCGGCGTCGCTGATTTTCTCCGCGGCCCCGACGACGCCCAGAACTGGCGCGAGTTCTTCGGCGTCCTCCGGGCTTCTGGCGGCCATGAGCAGACTCATTCGGGCTTGCAGTTCGAGTACGTCCATCTTCCCTTCGAGCGCGAGCACCTCGGACGCGATGTCGTCGCTTCCGTGGAAGACGGCGGAAAAAGAGAGGTCGATGAGCAGTTCGGCGGTGTCTTTCATTTCCGCTAAAACCTCCTTCACGCTCCGGGGTTCGTACTCCACCTCGCCGCTCGCGGGTTCCATGGTTCGAGGTTGGTCGTTCTCCCGTAAAAACGTTCGTAGAAAACGATATTCGGGGCGAGGGAGGATGGTTCCGCTTTCCCGTTTTTCTGCGACGATAGCCAAATCGAAGTTCGGTTGCAGGTATTTTTTGTTCAGAAAGTATTCATATGACGGATAGTACGGTCGTCTACACGCTTACAGCGACAGCTGTGAAACGGAAATTATAGCCTTTGAAACAGTAGCTGAGAGCACACATTGGCAGAACCACAGGGTTCGATAGAATCGCACCAAAAACAAGTCCCGGCAGAACGACCACGAAAGATAATCCTTTTGCGGGTACCCCGTGAATTGTCGTGGTATGGCAGACGAGGTCAAAAAAGGCTTAGAGGGCGTCGTAGTCGCCGAATCAGCACTCAGCCACATCGATGGAGACGCGGGTAAACTCGTTTATCGAGGATATACGATAGAAGACCTCGCGCGCGATGCGAGTTACGAAGAAGTGCTCTATCTCCTCTGGCACGGCGAACTGCCGACTCGTGACGAACTAAACTCCTTTAGCGAGTCGATGGCCGACGAACGCGCAGTAGACGGCGGCGTTATGGAAATCGTGCGCGAACTCGCCGAATCTGATTCGAACCCGATGGCCGCACTCCGAACCGCCGTCTCGATGCTTGCCACGTACGACCCGGACGATTCCGACTCCGACCCCGCAGACCGCGAGGCAAACCTCCGAAAGGGCCGACGAATCACGGCGAAAATGCCGACAATCCTCGCGGCGTTCACACGCATCCGGAACGGGGACGACCCGGTCGAACCCCGCACCGACCTCGGACACGCCGAGAACTTCCTCTACATGCTCAACGACGAGGAACCCGACGACGTACTTGCCGACGTGTTCGACCAAGCGCTCGTCCTGCATGCAGACCACGGCCTGAACGCCTCGACGTTCTCCGCGATGGTCACTGCGAGCACGCTCGCCGACCTCCACAGCGCGATGACGAGCGCAATCGGAACGCTGTCCGGTTCGCTCCACGGCGGCGCGAACGCCAACGTCATGCGGATGCTGAAGGAAGTGGACGACGCGAACCAAGACCCAGTCGAATGGGTGCAGGATGCACTCAACGAAGGACGCCGCGTCGCCGGGTTCGGTCACCGCGTCTACAACGTGAAAGACCCGCGCGCAAAGATTCTCGGCGAGCAGAGCGAGGAACTCGGTGAGGCCGCAGGCGACACCAAGTGGTACAAGATGTCCGTCGCCATCGAGGACTACATCAACGAGGAGAAGGGCCTGGCACCGAACGTGGATTTCTACTCTGCCTCGACGTACTATCAGATGGGCATACCGATCGACATCTACACGCCCATCTTCGCCGTCTCGCGCGTCGGTGGCTGGATTGCGCACGTGCTGGAGCAGTACGACGACAACCGTTTGATCCGCCCCCGTGCAAAATACATCGGCGATGAAGACGCGGAGTTCGTACCGCTCGACGAACGATAATCGAGGTCATTCGGCGACTGTTTTCACGTTCCTGGCGTTTCCGTTTCGAGATAGGTGACCTCGACCAGCAGATCCAAGCAGTCGGCGTCGTCGAACTGGAACCGCCACGAGAGGTCGAAGTGCAGCTGACCACCCTGTGCCTTCAGCAGCAGTTCTCGGAGCATCGGCTCGAATTCGGAATTCAGTGGTTTGTCCGCCCAATCCGATTTGGAAGGCGAGGAGACCGATTTCGAGCCAGCAGGGAGTACTTGCGTTACTTCGACCATCAGGTCACGATGGTCGTCATCCGGATAGCGAAACGTCCACGACCGGTCGAGCGCGTCCGTGGAGTAGTAATGAAGTCTGAGAAGTGACTTCAACGTCGTGCGGAACGCCTCCGGAGAGGCGATCGACGAGGGAAGGCAACGAGGATTGCTCATACCGATGCCTCTTCCACCAACCGCATAAGCGAGGACGACGCTCCCCCACTGTTTCGGTCGTCTTTGTGTGGGGTGAACAGTTCGAAACGTGGTGAACGATGCTGAACGCTCGGATTCAGGGTTCAACCAATTCGTCCACCATCCCGCTGACATGGTCGATTTCCTCCTGCACGACGCCGTGACCCATTCCTTCGAAGATCTGCTCGGTCACGTCGCCGCCGAGGTCGCGGAGCACATCCCTCGTCTCGTGGACGCGGTCGACCGGGATATGTGGGTCGCGGTCACTACACCCGAGGTAAATCGGTGTGCTGTCGAGGGAGCCTTCGTACTCGCGTGGTGTCCCTTCCGGGCCGATGAGACCACCGCTGAATCCGGCGACACCGCCGTACCGTTCAGCGTTCCGGGCGACGAACTCCGTCGCCAGGCACGCCCCTTGGGAGAAGCCGAGCAGGAAGGTTCGCTCCGGCGAAATTCCGGCGGATTCGAGGCCGGAGAGAACGGTTTCGAGCAGCGCCAACGCGGAGGTGAGATGCGGTTGGTTCGACTCGATTGGCGCGAGAAACGACTGCGGATACCACGTGTTTCTGGACGCCTGTGGCGCGACGTACGCGATTTCCGGGTGCTGAAACTCCTGTCCGAGTTCGAGGATACTTTCGGCAGTCGCGCCACGCCCGTGAACCAACACCATCGCTGTGTCGGCCTCGTCAGGTTCTGTTCCTGCCGTCGCGACCAGCTGTCCGGCGTGCGGGCCGTCGATGTCGTCCGTGGTGAAGTGGGAGTTCGGCATACAATCAACGGAAGTTACCGTTCCACCTACCCTTTTCTGCACCCGTGTTTTCTGCCGCTATGTCAGTGCTATCAGGTCTCTTCGACACTCCCGCGCTCTTCCATCATCGCCGTGGCGCGCGACGCCCATCCGCCCCAGTAAAATCCCACCCCCACGATCACCATCGACCAGACGTAATACAACAAAATTCCTGCATAAACGCCCACTACACCGTGGTTAAGCCGAACGCCGACCAGCCACGAGAAGCCGACCATAAACAGGAACATACCCGACGTGCGAGCGAAGAACGGCGTTTTCGTGTCGCTTCCGCCTTGCAGCGACCCGGCGAGGACGACGAACGAAACGAGGAACGGGGCAGCTAATCCGTACACGCGGGCGAAATTCGCGGCGTATTCCAGCGTTGGCGGGTCGGAGGTGAAAATTCGAACGAGCGGCTCCGCAGTGAGAAAGAGCAAACCACCGATGCCGCCGACCGTCAGCAGTCCGAGGGCGACGGTTGCCCCACCCTCGAACCGTGCTCGTTCCGGGTCGCCATTGCCGAGGGCTTGGCCGACGACGATGCTGGAGGCGATACTGTAACCTCGGGACAGTGGCCCGGTCACCTGCTGGTACACGCGCCGACCGATTTGATAGGCCGCGTTGACTTCCGTTCCGAAGGCGAGCAGTATGGCGTTGAACGGGAACTCAGCGATCGTTGCAGCGATACCCTCGCCGATTCGCGGGGCGCTGACGACGAGCAGTTGTTTCGTGATGATTCTGTCGCGTGGCCACGCGAACGAGGCTCGCGTCCATTCGCTATGAATCGCTAACAGAAGTACGATCGCGGTAAACAGGTTACCGACTGCGGTGGCGACGCCGACACCGACGATTCGCCACTCCGGGAACGGGCCGAGACCGAGTCCGAGCGCAACGGTGCCGCCGATGTTGAGCAAGTTGGAGACGACGTTAACGTACATCGGCGTTCTCGTATCGCCGGTTCCCTGCAAGGAACGTGCGGCCACTAGCGCGACGTGCCGAGCAGGTGCGGTGAGGAAGATGATGAGGAGATAGGTTCCGCCCATCTGCGCGACGTTCCGGGGCGCGCCGAGGATGGCGATCGCAGGCTCCGCAAACAACAGACCGAAGAGGACGAACGGGAGTCCGGCGACCGCACTGACGAGAATCGCCTGCGTGATCGCTTCGTTGCGGTTCGTGGTTGCGCCCCCACCGGTGTCCTGACTGGAGAGCGCGATAGCCCCACCACCGAGACCGAGACCGATTCGGAGCGGAAGACGCGCATAGAGGTCTGCGAGACCGATCGCTGCGACCGCGGCAGGTGAAAACAGCGCGGTGACGATGATATCCGTCGTCCGCATCAGCGTCCTGAGCACCTGTTCGGCCATCACCGGCCACGAGAGAGAAACTACTCGCCGCCAAACAGCAACGGTTCGCGCGCGAACTGTCACGCAACGCGATACCGTTCGGCGGGGTTTGGCTGTACCGGAACGGGCAACCGACGCACGGACAGCAGGGCGCTTAACCGCTATATAACTATACAATCGATCTAGCGTACGGTATAGTACCGAAAAATGAGGTCGCTCGCAATCGTCAACGGAAGCGAGGAGCAACGCGGGGGATGGCGACCAGCACGCGAACAGTACAACTCGGCGCAGTTCGACATGAAAACAGCGTATGCCGAAACGTGTGACGACTGGCGGCTCATCTCGGAAAAACATGTCCTCTTCTCACCGAACGCCAGAATCGGGCCCGACGAAATCACGCTCGATGATTTTACACCAGTCGAGCGAAGCGAGTGGGCACGGCAGATACGCGTCGAAATCAAGCGACTCGTGCTGGATGATGGCGAATACGACGAACTGGTGGTACTTCTGGACGCCGAATTCGTTCGTTGTCTCGCCCCACTCTGGGACAAGTTGGAACAGTGTGACATCCGAGTGAATCTCGAACTGACCGAACGGAGCGGAAGCGACGAGCAACAGAAGTGGCTTCGGCAAGCGACCGACCGCCATTCCGGAACATCACCGAAGGGCACGGACACGAACGGGGAAGACGGCGTATGTTAGTTTTCGTCTACGGTACGCTCACCGACCACGACCGAGCTGCAACCGTCCTCGAAACGTTCGAGTTCGTCGGCGATGCGGTGCTATCGGGATTGCATTGCGTCGATGGTGAGTATCCGACACTGGCACCCGGTGGTGAGACGACGGGTCGATTGCTCGAAACGCCGGACGTGACGTTACTGGATTCGTACGAAGGTGTCGAGCGAGGATTGTACGCACGGATTACGGTTCCAGCGGAGACCGATGAAGTCGCAGTGTACGTCGGTGACCCCGTCCGACTCGGTGTCGAAGAATCCGTTTCGTGGCCCGGTGACGAACCGTTCGAACGTCGCGTCCGCCGGTTCGTCAAGGAACAAGACGTTCGCGTTCAAACGGCCGAATGATTTATGTACGACGGTCGTCAGACATCGATGTCTGCCTTCCGTCAGACATGCCTTTTTTCACCGAGCTTGCTATCGGTTTTACTTTCAGTCTACCCTCCGTGTCTTTAAGTACCCAGGGGTTCACTCTCCAGACGCGGTCAAACGCTCCGCGCTCCCCATTCTTTCCCCTTCGAACTGCTGAGCAATAGCCTAGTCCGCCGGATTCGAAACGACCTCTACAGCACGTTCGAGCATCCCATTGTTGGTCAGATAGTAGTAATACGCGCCAGCACCGACTGCGCCGACCACGTTCGAAATCGTGACCGCCCAGAAAACGGCGTGAACTTCGTAACCGAGCCACAGCGCACCGACTGCGGCGATGGGCAGTCGAACTCCCCAATATTTCAATAAATCGGCGACCATGCTCACTTTCGTCCGGCGCGCGCCGTTGAAACCGGCGTTGAAGAGGTACATCGCACCGATAGCCCAGTACCCATAAACCAAGATTTTGAGATACTCGACGGTCAGTCCGAAGCCTCTCGGAGTCATGTCCGGAACGAACGTCCTGACCAACAGTTCGGGAGCGACCCACTGGATGACGCCGATGAGAGTGAGGCTGACAGCGGCGATAGCCGCACCGGTCCACGTCGTTCGACTCGCACGCATCGGGTTGTCGGCCCCGATATTCTGGCCGATAACGCTCTGTGCGGCCTGTGAAAGACCGCTGGCGGGAATAAACGCGACGCTGGCGATACGAGCACCGACGTTGTACGCCGCGAGAGCCGCGGAACCACCTGCTGCCGCGACAACGCCGACGATGAGGAGGCGAACCGAAGTGCTGGCGGCGCGCTGGCCAAACATCGGAAGGCCGATATCGAGCAGTTTGCGGTAGTCATCCAGCCGAAACGTCATCGATTGTCTCGTGAGGGAGAATCCCTTCCGCCCGCGAAGCATCATGCTGAGGGCGAGCAGGGACGAAACACCGTAGCCGAGGATGGTTGCGAGCGCGGCACCGGCGATTTCGAAACCGGCGAAGTCGGGAATCCCGTAGCCGAAGATGAGAATCGGGTCGAGGACGATGTTGATAGCGACGGCAGTGATGTTAATGTAAAGAGCAGCTCGCGAATCCCCCCAACCGATGAAGCCCATCTCGATTGCATCACCCATTCCCATCAGCGGGAGTCCGAGTGAGTAGGTGGTGAGATAAATGACCGCGAACGATGCGACCGACGATTCGGCACCGAACAGCGAGATAATTTCGGATCCGAAGAGAAACACGAATACGGTAAGGAGCACCCCGAGAACGAACGCGAGCGTAACACCATGGAAAACCGCACGACGTGCGCCCGATTCATCGTCAGCCCCGACACGCTGAGACACGAGGACTTGCGTTCCGACGTTGGTTATCATAACAGCGGAGAACAAGAGGGCGACAAGTGGAAAGTTCAGTCCAACCGCCGCAACTGCGTCCTCACCGAGTCGTCCGAGCCAAAACGTATCGATCACTTGTTGTGCGACCTGCACGAAGTTCTGCATGACAAGCGGGGCGGCAAGAAGTAGGAGAGCCCGTATTAGAGAGCCATCTGTTATTTCCTCCCGTGATACATCCACCATGGTTTTACCGTTACTCGCATAATAAAATCCTGATACTATTTATAGATATCCCAGAAGAGATGTAGAAATCGTCACCAAAACAGCGGTACGCAGGTAACCACCAAAAGAATCTACTCGGTTTGTCGTGCAGTCTGTCGGCGCGACCGGCGACTCGCTCGGCCGATTTTATAGCTGGTGTAGATGAAATACAACCCAGCCAATCCGACGAGAACGTAGATGAGATTCGTGACGATGAGAGCAACGTCGGGAAGGAACACCAGTCCCATCGCTTGTCGCACGACGTTCACCTGTCCACCAATAAGGCCCGTAACACCAATGATTCCCCAGTTGAGAGCACCGACGACGACGAGGAGCATGCTGAACCAGTCCAATCCGTTGGTTTCCATGCCTCTGCCCGTCTCCACGCTGCTGTTCGGAGTTGCCATAGCAAGGGAGTAGACGAACCAGAAGCATTGTTATTTGGCACTTGTACACCGACGAGCGAGAGTATTTCAGGATTTCCAGTCGACAACGGCGAAATATACGTGGTGTTACGTAGAAACGGGAAGAACGTGCGCAAATACCCTACCCTTTTGTCGTGGCGGCCCGAAATCGTGGCTAATGAGTGGGCGGCGCAAACCCGACTGGCTGAAGATGCGGCCTCCATCGGGGCAGGAGTTCACGGGAATCAAACAGACGCTCCGCGAGCACGACTTGCATACCGTCTGTGAGGAAGCGAACTGTCCAAACCTCGGTGAATGTTGGAGCGGCAGAGGGTCGGAGGGCGGCGGCACGGCCACCTTCATGCTGATGGGGCACAAATGCACTCGGAACTGTGGGTTCTGTGACGTCGATACGGGTGGTGGTGAGCCGCTTGACCCGGACGAACCCGCGAACGTCGCGAGCGCCATCGCGAAAATCGGCCTCGATTACGTAGTTCTCACGTCGGTCGACCGCGACGACCTCGAAGGGCAAGGTGCAGAACACTTCGCTCAGACGATTCGGGAGATCAAAAAGCGCCACCCCGGCATCCTGGTGGAAGTGCTGATTCCGGACTTCCAGGGCGAAGAAAAACTGGTTCGGAAGATTATCGACGCGGAACCCGACGTTATCGCACACAACGTGGAGACTGTCGAACGGCTCCAACGACCGGTTCGTGACCCGCGTGCGGGATACGAACAAAGTCTCGGCGTGCTCGAACAGGTGAAACGCGAGTCGGATATCTACACGAAAACGAGTCTAATGTTGGGCCTCGGCGAATACGACCACGAAGTGTATCAGGCACTCTCGGACCTTCGTGAGACGGATGTCGATATCGTCACGCTTGGCCAGTATCTCCAACCGTCGCGGACGCACCTCGATGTCGAGGAGTACGTCCACCCCGCGAAGTTCGAGACGTGGCGGCAGGTCGCCGAAGACGAGTTGGCGTTCCTCTACTGCGCCAGCGGCCCGATGGTTCGCTCGTCGTACAAAGCGGGCGAACTGTTCGTGGATGCCATTCTTCGGGATGGAAAGAGCGTCGAGCAGGCGAGGCGGGAGGCACGGAGGGCCTCCGTTTAGTCACGGGAAAAACGACCCGAGAGCTATCGAAGTTCGGTTTGAAGAACGGTGAAACCGGGGGTGAAGCACGCTTCGCTTCCGTCTAAAAAAACGGAATACCGTGGTTTTCCACCAGATAGACACGAATGAGCCGGGATGCGAAGTCGAGCAAGTCGATGAACTGTTCATCATTCAACTCACAAACGGGAAGAAATTTTAAATGGAGAAATTTATTCGAGCCATAAACAACAATCCCATCAAAATGGCAGACGGAGCAGTTCCTATGGGAAGTTAATTACGAAAACCCTATAACGCGCGCCAGAGTTCTTTCGCATATGTCAGGATGGGTTCGACCGTGAGCATCGTACACCAAGACCCCCAGGAACGAGTACAGATACTGGATGAAGACGGAACGGTGTTGGACGGTGCGGAAGTGCCGGACCTCTCCGATGAGGAACTGGTGGATATCTACCATCAAATGAGCCTCGCCCGTCACTTCGACGAACGAGCAGTCAGCCTCCAGCGTCAAGGTCGCATGGGAACCTACCCACCCCTCTCGGGACAGGAAGGTGCCCAAATCGGCAGCGTCTACGCGCTCGATGACGACGACTGGATGTTCCCGAGTTACCGTGAACACGGCGCGGCGCTGGTTCGTGGTCTCTCACTCACGCAGACTATGCTTTATTGGATGGGCCACGAGGTGGGGAACGAAATCGCTGAGGATTCCAACCTCTTCACCGTCTCAGTGCCGATCGCGACACAAATCCTTCACGCGACGGGCGCGGCGTGGGCCTCCAGACTCAAAGGCGAGGACGACAAGGCATTCCTCTGTTACTTCGGCGATGGTGCAACCAGCGAAGGTGATTTCCACGAAGGGCTGAACTTTGCGGGGGTTTTCGACGCACCTGCCGTTTTCTTCTGTAACAACAACCAGTGGGCGATTTCGGTACCACGAGAACGCCAGACCGCCTCGAAAACCATCGCACAGAAAGCCACCGCCTACGGATTCGAAGGTGTGCAGGTGGACGGGATGGATCCGCTGGCAGTCTACTCGGTAACGAAGGACGCCGTGGACAAGGCAAAGAATCCGGGCGAGGACGAACTGCGCCCGACGCTCATCGAAGCGGTGCAGTACCGCTTCGGCGCACACACGACCGCCGACGACCCGACGGTTTACCGTGACGATGCGGAAGTCCAGAAGTGGAAGAAAAAAGACCCGATTCCGCGCATGGAGAAGTTCCTGCGGAAAAACGGTCTGCTGGACGACGAACGCGCGGACGCTATTCAGGAAGATATCAAACAACAGGTCGCCGACGCCATCGACCAGGCGGAGGCAGTCGAACGTCCGGAACCCGAGGAAATCTTCAACCACGTGTACGCGGAGATGCCACGGCGACTCCGCGAACAGATGGAATCGTTCGAACGACTCCGTGAACAGTACGGAGACGAAGCCCTTCTGGAGGATTAAATCATGAGTCAGGCAACTAGTGAATCGGAAAACCTTACGCTCGTCCAGTCGGTCCGCGACGGACTGTACACTGAAATGAAACAAGACGACGACGTCATCGTCATGGGCGAAGACGTCGGCAAAAACGGCGGCGTGTTCCGCGCGACCGAAGGCCTATACGAGGAGTTCGGCGACGACCGCGTCATCGACACACCGCTAGCGGAATCCGGTATCGTCGGTACGGCTATCGGTATGGCCGCCTACGGTCTGAAACCCGTTCCGGAGATGCAGTTCTCCGGCTTCATGTACCCGGCCTTCGACCAAATTGTCTCGCACGCCGCCCGAATCCGCACGCGCTCGCGCGGACGGTTTACGTGTCCGATGGTCGTCCGTGCACCATACGGTGGCGGAATCCGTGCACCGGAACACCACTCCGAGTCGATGGAAGCGTTCTACACCCATCAGCCCGGTCTCAAAGTCGTCATGCCGAGCACGCCTTACGATACGAAAGGCCTGCTCACGTCGGCAATCCGTGACCCCGACCCGGTCATCTTCCTCGAACCGAAACTCATCTACCGCGCGTTCCGCGGCGAAGTGCCGACGGAATCCTACGAGGTGCCACTCGGTGAGGCCGCAGTCCGCCGTGAGGGGACTGACATCTCGGTGTTTACATGGGGCGCAATGACCCGACCGACGATGGAAGCCGCCGAGGAACTCGAAGGCGAAATCGACGTGGAAGTCGTTGATCTCAGAACGGTGTCACCGCTCGACGAAGACACCATCATCGAATCGTTCAAAAAGACCGGACGCGCAGCAGTCGTCCACGAAGCCCCGAAGACGGGCGGTCTGGCCGGAGAAATTGCGGCGACGATTCAGGAAGAGGCGCTCCTGTACCAGGAAGCCCCGGTCGAGCGAATCACCGGCTTCGATACACCGTTCCCGCTGTACAGCCTCGAAGACTACTACCTGCCTGAACCGGCCCGCATCAAGGAAGGCATTCGCGACGCGGTGAACTTCTAACATGGTACGCGAATTCAAACTCCCGGACGTCGGCGAAGGTGTCGCCGAAGGTGAACTCGTCAGTTGGCTCGTCGAAGAAGGCGACGCGGTTAGCGAAGACCAACCCGTCGCGGAAGTCGAGACGGACAAAGCAATCGTGGAGATTCCATCGCCCGTCAACGGGAGCGTCCGCGAACTCCGCGCAGAAGAAGGCGAAGTTGTTCCCGTTGGCAACGTCATAATCACGTTCAACGTGGAAGGTGAGGACGACGAGGAATCGGCAACCGAGAGCGCCGAATCCGAAGAGCCGACCGAATCGCAAGAGGAGGTCGCGGAGGAGCCGGAAGTTTCGGAGGAAACCGAAACGCCGGAAGGACGCGTCTTCGCGGCCCCGAGCGCTCGGCGACTCGCGCGTGAACTCGGCGTTGACATCGCTACCGTCGACGGCACAGGGCCGAGCGGACGCGTGACGGAACACGACGTTCGCACGGCGGCGGAAAGCACAACAGACGAGATCGAACAGGAAGCAGAAGAGGTCGAATCCGACAACGACCTCGAAATCCAACCCGAAAACGGTGGCACAAGCACCGTCGGACCGCGACCGGACACGGTTGAACCTGCTGACCGCGACCGGACGCTGGCCGCCCCTGCAACTCGGCGACTCGCCGACGAGCAGGGTGTGAACCTGAATGCCGTCCCGGCCACGGAGGAACGCGATGGGCAGGCGTTCGTCACGCCGGAAGCCGTGCAGGAATACGCCGAGGCACAACAGCAAGCACAGGCCGCAGACGCGGCCGCTGTCGCGACAGGCGAGACCGGCCCACGCGAAGAGCGGATTCCGTACCGTGGCATTCGGCGAACCATCGGCAAGCAGATGCAGAAGTCGAAGTTCACCGCGCCGCACGTCACTCACCACGATTCCATCGACGTGACGGAACTGGTGGAGACGCGCGCCGAACTCAAGGAAATCGCCGAGGAACGCGGCATCAAGCTGACCTACATGCCGTTCGTGCTGAAGGCCATCGTGGCGGCACTCAAGGATCATCCGTACCTCAACAGCGCGCTGGACGAGGAGAACGAGGAGATCGTCGTCAAGAACTACTACAACATCGGTATCGCAGTGGCGACCGACGACGGCCTGATGGTTCCCGTCCTGAAGGACGTGGACAAGAAGGACATGCTCCAGATTTCCTCGGAGATGAACGAACTGGTCGAAAAGGCCCGCGACCGCACCATCACCCGCGGCGAGATGCAGGGTGGCACGTTCACCATCACGAACTTCGGTGCTATCGGCGGCGAGTACGCGACGCCGATTATCAACCACCCCGAGGTCGGTATCCTCGGACTCGGCGAACTCAAAAAGCGTCCCGTTGTCGTAGACGACGAGGTCGAAGCACGCTACACGCTTCCGATTTCGATGTCCATCGACCACCGCATCATCGATGGTGCGGTCGTGGCGTCGTTCGCCAACCAACTGCTCGAATACCTGCACAACCCGCGACTGCTTCTATTGGAGTAGTCGAAAACCGTCGCAGGAACTGGTTTTACGTTTTTCTCGTGGAGAGAGCGAAGCGGTTACCCAGCTGCTACGACGACTCGGGTTTCCGCCCGTGTTCGAACGCGACACCAGCAACGAAACCGAATGCGGCAAGGCCGTAACCGAGCACGGCCACGGTAAAGTTCGGTGTCGGACTGACACCGTTCAGGAAACTGAGACTGCCGAAGGTTGAAACGCCAGCGAACACGCCGTTCGCCCATTTTTTCCGTCGGTGCTTCGGAGAATCGACTCGTAACGAAGTGCAATTGCTGTGCCAATAACGTACACCTGCGCGATGCCAACGAGAAGGATGAGCGATTTATCGGTGGGTGGTTCGAAGAAAGCGACAGTACCCGTCACGGCAGCACCGACGATGATGGCGAGAGTGTAGCGGAGAGAACGGTTCATGGTTTCGATTGTTGTAATCGAAACAAAAGGATTTCGTCCCTGAGAGCAAACCGCGTACTAAATCTTGGTGGTTGCCAACATGTGTCCAGTTGCCGGTTCGTAATCCACCTGATTTTTTACCCGGTAGCTCATCCATCCAGGTAATGGTCGTCGGAGATATCTCGACAGGAACGGACGTGCTGGTTATCGGCGCAGGACCGGGTGGCTACGTCGCCGCCATCCGCGCCGGCCAGCTGGGACTCGACGTAACGCTCGTCGAAAAGGACGCCTACGGTGGAACCTGCCTGAACTACGGGTGCATCCCGTCGAAGGCGATGATTACGGCCTCCGATTTGGCCTACGACGCGAGCAACGCCGAGGAGATGGGGATCTACACGAAACTCGACGTGAACTTCGGCGAGATGGTCGATTGGAAAGACGGCGTCGTCTCTCAGTTGACCGGCGGCGTCGAAAAGCTCTGTAAGGCGAATGGCGTCTCGCTGATGGAAGGCCGCGCCGAGTTCGCGGACGACAAATCGGTTCGCGTCGTTCACGGCGGCGAAGGACAAGGTTCGGAGACGGTCGAGTTCGAAAACGCCATCATTTCAACCGGAAGCCGACCAATCGAGATTCCCGGCTTCGAGTTCGACGGCGAACACGTACTCAGTTCGCGGCAAGCGCTCGCACTGGACGACGTGCCCGAGAGCATTGTCATCGTCGGCGCGGGCTACATCGGCATGGAACTGGCGGGTGTCTTCGCCAAACTCGGCTCCGACGTAACCGTCGTCGAGATGCTCGATTCGGTGCTTCCAGGCTATGAGGACGACCTCGCGCGGCCGGTCAAGAAGAAAGCCGACGAGTTGGGAATCGACTTCCACTTCGGACAGGCCGCGAAGGAATGGGAAGAGTCAGGTCGAGGCATCACCGTCAGAACCGAGGACGAAGACGGCGAAGTTTCCGAATTCGGTGCCGAGAAGGCGCTCGTGGCGGTCGGTCGCCAACCAGTCTCCGACACGCTCGAACTCGAAAACGCGGGCATCGAAACCGACGAGAAAGGGTTCATTCAAACGGACGACCGCGCCCGTACCGAACAGGAACACATCTTCGCCATCGGTGACGTGGCTGGCGAACCGATGCTCGCACACAAAGCGAGCAAGGAGGGACAAGTCGCCGCGGAAGTCATCGCGAGCGAACCATCCGCCCTCGACTATCAGGCGATGCCCGCCGCAGTGTTCACCGACCCCGAAATCGGCACTGTTGGGCTGACGGAGGAAGAGGCCGAATCACAGGGCTTCGAACCGGTCGTCGGCAAGTTCCCGTTCCAAGCCAGCGGACGCGCACTGACTACGGGCCACGCCGAAGGCTTCATCCGAATCGTCGCCGACGAACCGAGCGGCTTCGTCCTCGGTGCACAGATTGTTGGGCCGGAAGCGTCCGAACTGATTGCTGAGTTGGGACTCGCCATCGAAATGGGCGCGACCCTCGAAGACCTCGCCGCGACGATTCACACCCACCCGACGCTCTCGGAGGCCGTGATGGAGTGTGCCGAGAATGCGCTCGGACATGCGATTCACACGTTGAACCGCTGAACCGAGTTTCACCACGATACCTTTTAACGCACTGAACGCCCTATTCGAGCAGTTTTCCCGCTTCCGTGTGGATTGATGCTATTGTAGAATTAATTACTATTCATGCCCGCGAACGGTGATACCCCCTCCAACAAGCGAGATCGTCGAGCGACTACTGAGGACGGACAATCTGCCCAACGAACTTCACGGAATACAGCACAAGACCGAAAAGTACGGCGGCGGACGCAAAGAGACACGACTCGAAATCTGGGAACGACTTCCTACTAACATTCGTTCGGAAGTACTCTCCACTGAGACCGTGCGTGAATTCGATTTCGGGCTCGAAGTCGTGAATGCTCCGATGGGAAAATTGGATGGTGGAAAAGGTGTGATGGTACAAAACGAGCATGGACTACTGGTGTACGATGCCGAATCGAACCAGTACTACGAGTACGAATACGAACCGTCAGCGGAGACCGGTGGGCATACGAGGCCAACCCTCATCGGTTCCTCTCCGACAACGGACTTCGACGTGAGCTATGACGGGACGGATACCGTAGCGGGCCGCGAGACGCACGTTCTCACGTTTCGACCGACAGAGGAAGCTGATTCGTTCATCCGACAACTCGACTATGTTACCATGTGGGTGGACGGCACATACTGGTTTCCACTTAGAGAGGAGGCGAGCCACCAACTCCGAAACGAGGGACTATTACGAACCGATACGGACGAAGACCTGCGAGACGAAAAGTACGTCCAGACGAAGACGTTCGAGGAAATAGCGTTCGATACCGGCATCGAAGACAGCATGTTTCAACTGGAACTGCCGGAAGACGCAGAACGAGTCGAATCTTGACGATGTGGTCTTGACCGAGTTGTTCGCTATTCTCGACAGGGTTGAGAAGAGCGCGTGCAGTACCCTCTTCGGGGAACAACAGTCATTCAAACAGATGAACTCACAACTTCATTAGAGTTTTACCATATTAGATAGAAAACAACCCCCCTCGTTTCGACTGGAAAATAGGGAGGAGAGAACGAGGTTTCGACTCAAGTAAACTTCCGAACCGTGACGTCCAGCGTGTCCAAATCGACGATTGGGGCGAACCCGGAGTCGGGATTGATGTTTACGCTTTTCTGGAAATCCGTCTGAGATTGCCAACAGCCGGAGTTCATCGCGAGGACGTTGTGGTACTTCCCGAAACCGAGTTTGTGGACGTGACCGGTGTGGAAGATGTCGGGCACTTCGTCGATGACGAGGTAATCTTTCTCCTCGGGCGCAACCCGGGTGTGTCCGCCGTACTGGGGTGCGACGTGGCGTTTCTTGAGGAGTTGGTACATCGCCTTGTGCGGTTCCTCGTAGCTCGCTTTCTCCTCGGGCATCTCCGCGATGACCTCGTCCAGCGAAACGCCGTGGTACATCAGCACAGAAACACCCTCTATCGTCACCATCGATGGGTTGCCTGTGATTCGAGCGTCGTGAACGTCCATGATATCGCGGAGTTCCTCATCGAATCCGGGTTGTGGTTCTGCGAGTCGAACCGCGTCGTGGTTGCCAGGAATCATGACGATTTCCATGTCTCCCGGAACCTCTTTCAGATACTCCGAAAATTTCTCGTACTGTTCGAAGATGTCGATGATATCGAGTTCCTCGTCCTGATTTGGGTAGATACCGACTCCCTCGACCATGTCTCCAGCGATGAGGAGATATTCGATGTGTTCCGCTTCCTCGGTGTGAAGCCAACTGGTGAACCGCGACCACGCTTCCGCCATGAACTCCTGACTGCCGACGTGAACGTCGCTGATGAGCGCGGCCTGTACATGGCGGTCGGCGGTCGATGGTTTGTAGGTTCGCGGCACGTCCGGAAAATGAAGCGAGTCGACGAACAGGATACCGGCGTCGCTCGAAAGCGTCCCTTCGACCGCAATCGTCTCATCCAACAACAGCTCGTTCACGAGACTAGCGAACTCCTTGTCCTTCATGATGAGACACGGGAACGTTCCGTTCGTGTCTTCGAGTTCGACGAGCCAATGCCCGCTCGCGGTCGAGCGAATGTCGCTAATCATGCCGACAATAGCGGCGTCGCTTCCGCCGGGCATGCTGGCAACTGCGTTCGTCGGACGGGCGTTCACCCGTCCACGGAGTTGGCCCGAGAGTTGCTGGAAGCGGTCGCGGAACACCGTGACGAAATCCTTGTACTCGCCGGTTCCGGTGCTCTGTCCGGTTACGTCGCCCTCGATATCGACCGATTGACGGGCTTCGTTCCGTGACACAGACCCCTCAGTTTCAACTGGAGTAGTCACCGTTGTTGTTGATGATTTCATCGTTTCAGCTCCAGTCGAAACAGAGGGGTTTTGATTGCCAGTCGGAGTAGTGTCGAGAACGTCCCTGACGTGTTCGACGGAGAGTTTCAGTGCGTGTTCGGGGGCTGATTCGACTGCACGGTCGAGCGCACTATCGGGATCCTCCGCGTTTGCGAGAAGCGTCACGGCTTCCCGGTCGGCGTTGTACCCTCGGCTCGTGAGTTCTCTGACGATTCGAGCCGGGGTTTCTAATGGCACATCTCGGCAAACACGCGGGCGAGCAAAAAACGTAGCGAACTAACCCAGAAGGTTGACAACCCGGGGAAGTTTAGAGAACCGTAATGAGTCCCCCAGACGAGTCGTCGTCAGACGACGTACGGGACACCGGTCCGGATGGTTCAGGGCTTGTCTCGTGGCTTCGTTGGTTTCGACACACCGACAACGGGACGGTCGTGTTCGTCCGAGAGATGTTGGAGAGCGCTGCTGTCGTCGTCGCAATCGGGCTCGTGCTCTTTGCCGTCAGCGGTGTGTGGCCGCCCATGGTCGCCGTCGAAAGTGGAAGCATGGAGCCACAGATGGAGCGTGGCGACCTCATCTTCATCATGGACGAAAGTCGCTTCGTACCGAGTGCTGCCCAGGACGGGACGGGTATCGTCACGTACCAGCAGGGAGCGAAGACCGGCTACAAAAGCTTCAATCAGCCCGGCGACGTGATAATCTACCGGCCGGACGGAAGCACCTACGAAACGCCGATTATCCATCGTGCGCGATTCTGGGTCGATGAGGGTGAGAACTGGTACGGCAAAGCGAATCCCGCATATCTCGGTGGAGCGGACAACTGCGACGAACTGCCGAACTGTCCCGCCCCGCACGCAGGGTTCATCACGAAAGGCGACAACAACGGTGCATACGACCAAGTCGTCCGAATCAGCGAACCCGTCAAACCGGAGTGGATTCGCGGCACGGCCGAAGTGAAAATCCCATGGCTTGGCCACGTCCGCCTGTTCTTCTCCCAGGCAGGTACCCCGGTGGATGTACAGTATCAGCCATCGCAACTACCGACCAACGAAACGCAATACGCACCACCCGCGTGAATCGGGCATCCGCCCGTGCGCGTGCTTCCTAACGAGTTTTATATATTCGGCGTTACATTGACCGCGCATGAGTGACGAAGACGAGCCAGAACTGTGCGACGATTGCCAAGAACCGCTACAAGACGCACTCGCTCGAACAGTTCGATTGACGGTTGACCGCTCGCAAATCGACAGTCAACGGCTCTGCCCGGAGTGTTTCGCCGACTGGATAGACCGCTACGAAAACGAGATGCAACCGACGCACGAATCCGAGAACGAAGGTTCCGAAATCATCGTGGATTGAACCCCCTTCTTTCGAGTCGAAATCGAGTGGAAACACCGAGGTGTGGATAATTCGACGCGCTAGTGAAATCGACCACAGAATGGTATTGAGGGCTCGATACCAGTGCGGCTATCGACGGGAAGATGTCCTTACTGTCGAGGTGGTCAGCTACCTCAAAACGGCCGAATATACCGATAAAATCAACAAAACGATACCGCGAACCGATGGAACGGCGAGAGCGAAGCAGTGCACTAAAAACGAATCACACCAGTTCCGTTGAAATCCGTAGCTCGTGACAGGTGTGACAGACGCAACTAAAAATACAATGCGAATAGATAACACATATAGACACTATCGGACTGCTATGGGTACTGACGCTGGAGAGGGTTTTGGTGTCGATTCGCTGGTGACGTGGATCGTAGTGGGGATGACGCTCGGAGTTGGGCTCGGAACCGCTCTCGGTGCTGCGATAGATAGCATCGGTATCGGAATTGGAATTGCGATGGGCATTTCGATAGGGAGTGGGTTGGGGGTGGCGATTGGCGTAGCCTTCGGAGCAGAATTCAAAGACGAATGAACGACGACCGAACGCTGAGGTAGCAACCCTACGTATCGACTACTTCGACCACGATAGAATCGTTCCGTGGATATCCGTTCGATCGATTAAATCCCCGTTCGAATTATCTCACAGAAGGCATGAGAGCACAACGCAACCCCTTCGTTTCCAGTCAAAAACCACACGACTACGGCGGAGTTTCAGAAATTCGAATCCCGGACGAAACATACCTCCCCACGACAACAGATGTCTCTATTCGTCTCCGTCGTTCTCGCCGTCCGTCTTCTCGTCTTCCGCCGCGGAGAGTCCGTCATCGCCACGCTCCAGCGCTTTCGGTACGTCGTGGTAGTCCGAGTAGCCATCGAACCAGCGGACAATGCGCTCCAGTCGGTCGACGACGTGGCCGGGTTCGCCGCTTCGGGATAGTTCGTGGCCCTCGCGCGGGTACCGCACGAGGCGCGTCTCCACGTCGTTTTTCTTGAGAAGTAAGTAGAGCATTTCGGCGTTGTTCACGGGGACGCGAAAATCGTCGTCGCTGTGGATGACGAGCGTCGGCGTCGTCACATCTTGCGTGTAGGCCATGGGCGACCGTTCCCAGAGGAACTCCGGTTCCTCCCACGGTGTCGTATCGAAGTCCCACTCGATGAGTTTGAACGCGTCGGTCGAACCGTAAAAGCTGTTGAGTTCGTACACGCCGCGTTGCGTGACCGCGCCTTTGAAACGGTCGGTGTGGCCGACGATCCATGACGTGAGGTAGCCACCGTAACTACCACCGGTGACGAACGCGTTGTCTTCGTCGACGTAGTCGCGTTCCACCATGCGGTCGGTACCAGCCATCACGTCCTCGTAATCGACGGTTCCCCAGCCACCACCGATTGCCGCCATGTGTTCTTCACCGTACCCGGTCGAACCGCGCGGGTTGCACCAGAAGACGACGTAACCCTCTGCGGCGAGCGTCTGGAACTCGTGCCACATGGTTCCGGCAGTAGACCACATCGCATGTGGTCCGCCGTGGATTTCGACGACGAGTGGATACTGGTCGTCAGCATCGAAGTCCGGCGGCGTCAGCACCCAACCCTGAATTTCGGTGCCGTCGTCGGATTCGAACCACAGTTCCTCCGGTTGGCCGACCGCCCTGGCATCCAAGTACTCGGCGTTGGTGCGAGTGAGTCGCCGGGTTTCGGCCCCGCCGGGCGTCGAGACGAACACGTCGCCGGAATGGTCCCACTCGGATTTCGCGTAGGCGATGGCGTCGGAACCGACCGAGAAATCCGTGACGTGTCCGTCGGACATGACCTGTTGTGGGTCATCACTGGCGTCACCGAGAACCCGCCAGATGGTGTAATCACCCTCGTCCGGCGTCCCGAAGTAAACACGCTCTTCGTTCGCGTCCCATTGCGGTGGGTTCGAAATCGTTCTGTCGAGCGAGGCGGTGAGTGTCACCATCCCTTCAGTCGCCGGGTCGAACAGTTTGATTTCGGTCTGGCGGAGTGTTGCCCGCTCCTCGGGACTGTAGACGTAGGCGATGCGTCCGTCTTCAGTCGCGGACATCGATGCACCCCACCCGCTGGTTTGGAAGAGCGTTTCCTCCTCGCCGGAGTCGGTGTCGTAGGCGGCGATATCCACGATGATGTTGTCGTCCGGGTCACCTTCGCGTTTGACACCGTAGTAAAGCGTCGTCTCGTCGCCCCACTCCGGTCCTGAAAAGTCGAAGTCGCCGTCGGTAAGTCGGGCAACGGAATCGTCTTCGAGGGTCGCGAGATAGACGTGGCTTCGCTTGCCGTCGAAGTAGCGCTGGCCCGCCCGGTAGACTTTCCGGTCGATAACGCGAGGGTCCGGCGTTTCGGGTTCGTACTCCTCACCGTCGAGCGAAATGTCGCGCTCTTCTTCGCGGTCGTCCTCAGTGCTCTCTTGGACGAATGCGATTCGTGTGCCGTCGGGCGACCACGCGATTTGCGAGACACCACCTGCCACGTCCGTAACCTGGCGAGCCTCACCACCCGCCGTCGGAAGCACCCACAACTGTGGCCGGTCGTCGTCCGCACCACGGGTGCTCACGAACGCGAGCCGGTCGCCACTGGGACTCCATCGTGGGCTACTGTCCGAACCTTTGCTAATGGTGAACTGCCTCGGTTCGCCGCCACCGAGGGGAACGATGTACACCGTCGATTCGTACTCCTCGTCGTCCTTCGGAACGGAACGAACGAACGCGACGCGCTCGCCGTCCGGGGCAACCTGCGGGTCACTCACTTTGACGAGATCATGATATTCGTTGGCATGTATCGTTTCCATACACCAGTTCTCGAAACGCGAGCAAAATATACTTTCGATTCGAAATACCTTCGGTAAGAGACCATTTCCCACAGATAATCATCGTTACCGCCCGATATCGGAGGATTTCCGTTGCGAAGCGTCGATTGGCTATATGAACTCTCAGGAAGAGGTCAGAAACATGGTGGGGGAACTCAACCGACGCGACTTCGTGAAAACCGCGGGAGCTGTGGGGCTTCTCGGTCTTTCCGGAACCGCACTGGCACAGCAACAGCGATTAACATGGTTCGCGGGTGGAACCGGCGGGACGTATTTCCCGCTCTCGAACCAGTTCAAGACGATTATCGAGAACAACACCGACTACACGGTACAGGTGCAGTCAACGGGTGCAAGCGTCGAAAATGTCGGTGGACTCGCACAAGGAAACGCCGATTTCGCGCTCATTCAGAACGACGTCGCCTTCTTCGCGTACAACGGAACTGGCATCAGCGAGTTCGAAGGAACACAAATTCGGAACCTTCGAGGCGTGGCAACCCTGTACCCGGAGACGATCCACATCGTGACGCTCCAAGGGAGCAATATCTCGACGTTGCAAGACCTCCAAGGAGCCACGATCAACACGGGTGACCTCGGCAGCGGGACGCAAGTGAACGCGCTGCAAATTCTGGAATCGGTCGGTATCCAACAGAACGACTTCACGGAACAGAACACCGGTTTCTCGCAGGCGGCAGACCAGCTGCGAAACGGCGACATCGACGCCGCGTTCGTCGTTGGCGGGTGGCCCGTCGGTGCAATCGAGGAGTTGGCGACGACAAACAACATCGCCTTCGTGCAGATTTCTGGACAGGCACGCCAGAACATCAAACAACAGGCCGAATGGTTCGCGGACGATACGATTCCGCCGGAAACCTACACCGGCCAGAACGAACCCGTCCAGACCATCGCGGTGCAGGCGATGATTGCGACGACGCAAGACCAACCGAACGCCGCTGTCAGGGGCGTGACGGAATCCATCTTCAACAACACTGGCCAGTTGAGCCTGAAACAGCAGTTCATCAACCGGGAGAGTGCACTCGATGGAATGTCCATTCCGCTACATCCTGCTGCGAGAGAGATTTTCGGCCCGGCCACGACACAGGGAGGAGGTGGCAATCAAACCGGCGGGAACGGGTCAGGAGGCAATGACTCCGGTGGGAACAACAGTTCATAATACTGCGCGACTGTCGCTCGTCCTGTGTGCCATCCTCCTGCTCACGATTCCGGTGGGGGCGGGGTCAGGAGTACAGGACACGAATCGCGGCCCGAGCGAACGAAGTGAGCGAGTTCTCGTCGTCGCCGACGCCGACACGGGCGAACCGATACTCGTCTCGCCGGTCGAAGACGGCACGGAAGTGACGCTTGCGTACACGCACAGCGTCGAGAAGACGCCGGTTCACGACGTGTACGCCGTCGACGGGAGCGAGTTGGAAATGACCGAAATGCGGTTCCAATCCTATGGGGCCGGACTTCCAGCACGGGCGAACGTTACGACGGAAAACGGTTGGTTCGTCTTCGACCCACCAGGGCGTTACGAGCGGATTTACGTCGCACCCGGTGACGTTGCGAACCACGAATTACGAGTCGGGGACGAACGATACGACTTGGTGGAGCTTTCAGGTGGCGAATCGGTCGAACTGTTCGTCGTCAAACGGTGTCCAGAATGAGCGACACACTCAGCGAGCAAGAACAGGAAGCACTGGTCGAGGAACTCGAACACAGGCGACATCTTCGGGGCACGGTTGCACTCGTCACCTCGGCCATCGCAATCACCTTTTCCGCGTTCCAGATGTGGCTCGCGGCCCGCGGATTCATTTTTGAGGTAACGCTTCCGGCAATCGGTCAGATTTCGCTGGGTGCACTTCAACTACTGCAGGTGAACGCGGTTCATGTTACGTTCGCTCTGCTGTTGTCCTTTTTCATGTTTCCGACGACGACCGGACGGGGATTTCTCTCGCGTCGTCTCGGTCGAATCGTTCCCGCAGTGCGGGAACGATTCGGTGACTATAGCCCGTTGACACGAGGCACCGAAACTCTGCGTAGAGGGGTTCGCTGGGCGATGGTGGATTCGGACAGAAACCGGGTAACGCCGGTCGATTTTCTGATGATTGGGGTGGCACTGTTGTCCGTTTGGTACATGCTCACCGATTTCGACGAGATTCGACGGATGCGAGCGCTCGGACTCGGGTTCGGGCGCACGATTTCGGAGGTGTATCCGTTTCTCTCGCCGGTCTTCGATTTCCTTTCAGCCGTCGGTATTCCGTTGAACGAGGTGTCCTATGCGTTCATCCTCGGGGCACTCGGCGTTCTGCTCGTGCTCGACGCGACGCGCCGAGCACTCGGCCTGTACCTGATGGTTATCGTCGCATCGTTCATCGTTTACGCGCGATGGGGGTATCTGATTCCAATCGACGCGCCAATCGTCGGCGTTCTCTCGATCCCGCCCCTCGACTGGAGTTCCATCGTCCAGAACCTCTGGTACAACACCGAAAACGGCGTTTTCGGTATTCCCGTCACGGTGAGCGTTCGGTTCATCTTCATCTTCATCCTCTTCGGTGCGTTCTTGGAGATGAGTGGCGCGGGCCAGTGGTTCATCGAACTCGCGTATGCCGCGACGGGACGCAGGAAGGGCGGCCCTGCCAAAGCCTCGATTCTCGCTTCAGGATTCATGGGCACCATCAGCGGGTCGTCGATTGCGAATACGGTGACGACGGGAGCCTTTACGATTCCGCTGATGAAACGTTCCGGCTATCGTTCCGAGTTCGCGGGGGCCGTCGAAGCGTCAGCATCCTCCGGCGGACAGATTCTCCCGCCGGTCATGGGAGCGGCGGCGTTCCTCATCGTCGAGTACACGCTGACGCCCTTCCGTGACGTGATAATGGCGGCGGCGATTCCGGCAATCGTCTTCTTCTTCGGCGTCTGGGTGATGGTGCATCTCGAAGCATCGAAGGAGAACATCGGCGGGTTGGCCGATTCGGAAATCGTCAGCGTTCGGCCGCACCTCCTTCGCGGGTGGTTCTATCTCGTCCCGCTCGTCCTGCTTCTCTACTACCTCATCATCGAACGCCTCTCCATCGAGCGGGCGGCGTGGTACACGCTCATCGCCATCGGCGCACTCATCGCATTCGTCACGGCGTACAACCGACGTTCGAGAGTGCCGCTCATCGGAGCGATTGTGGGGGTGTCCGCCATCCAGTTCGCTTCGTTCGCGAGCGCTGGCGTCGGTATCGTCTCCCTACTCACTGGTGGCGGCGGAACCGGAATGACGCCTATCGCTGCATTGAACGCGGTAGCAGGACAACTCGGGTGGCTAACCCTCGCGGTGAGTCTACTCACGCTACTGCTTCGCCCACATGCTGACGCACCACTACTCGATTTCGACGGACAGGTCGATAGCGCGGTGGTGAAAGGGGCGAAGATGCTTCGGCGACCGAAACTCGCGGACAATCGTGGATTCCAGTACGGCGGGTTCGTGTTCACATCGATGGATTCGGGCGCACGAACCGCAACCGCGGTCGTCATCGCGGTCGCCGCGGCGGGCATCATCCCCGGCGTTATCAGCGTCAGCGGACTCGGGCCAAACCTAACGCAACTCATTCGAGAGGTGAGCGGCGGCTCTATCGTCGTTCTCTTGGTTCTTACAGCGATTTCGTCCATCATTCTCGGAATGGGGATGCCGACGACGGTGACCTACATCATCCTCGTTTCGATGCTCGGAGATGCCATCGCGGGATTCGGGATTCCGATTCTGTCGGCTCACCTGTTCATCCTCTATTTCGGCGTCATTGCGGACATCACGCCGCCGGTGGCGGTCGCAGCCTACGCCGCCTCGGGAATCGCAAAATCCGATCAGTTCCAAACGGGGGTAGAGGCGTTTTCTCTGTCGCTGAACAAGGCCATCGTCCCGTTCGCGTTCGTGCTGACGCCCGGAATTCTGCTTCTACGTGGTGTCGGCACCGGACAGGAGGTTCACGTCATCGGATTGAACGACGTAACCAATCTCGGCTACTTCGTTCCTGACGTGCTGATTCCGGTCGCAGGAGTGTTCGTCGGCGTCGTGGCGCTCGGTGCGACCGTCATCGGCTATCTCTACGCCGACGTGAGCAGGGGAGACCGTGCGTGGTTCGCGCTGGCCGCGCTCCTGCTCATGGCACCGCTTCTGCTGTTCAACACCGTGACGGGTCTCCTCGGACTGGTCGGCCTGCCGACGTTCGAACCGGGGTCGTTCGACCTCGTACTCCGGGCTATCGGAGCGGTCGCCTTCGGCGTGCTGGCACTCAAAAATCGACGCCGTGCCGACCGACAGGCCGCCGAAGAGCGCAGTCGAACCGAAGTAGCCTGATACTGAGTGAGATTCAATCCGGTGTTACCATAGACCGTCTCGCTTTTCGACATACCATCTGCTATCTGAGAAACACGATTTCGAAAGGAAATGCGCCCGCGCGGCGTTCATAGCATGGCACGCGACAAACGGCACACGGGCGCATTCGAAGGTACGTTTTCAGGAGGGTTAGGTCTATCGCTATGGTAAAACCACGTCAGTTCCAACGAAAGTCGGATTCCATCGGGGAGTTTCCGACCGGGGTTAAAATGTCAATGAGAAGTTGAAATGGTATCAGACGACAGGTAGAAATTCAGAACGGGAGGAAATCGAGGAGGCCGAGCTCGATGGTGAAAATCGCGAACGCGGCGAGCCACGACTGGAAAATCAGCGTTCCGATCGCCGAGAGAACGATGAACTCCCAGTCACGCATTTCCGCGAACCCGGCGGGAACGGTGAGCATTCCACGGGTGAACAACAGTGCGTTACTCACCGGAACGACGATGCGACCCCAGCGTTGGAACCAGCCATCGAATCGGTCGAGCGAGTCCTCGCTAATGCGGAACCACGGCTTTTCGAGCAGATACTCCCGACCGCCGCGTTTCGCCAGCGAGAACAGCGCGTACTGGCCAATCGTCGCGCCGACGACGGCGACGAGGATGATGACGGCAATAGCCTGAATGTCGTCGGGTGACGCGAGGGCGGTCACGGAAAACGGAACGAGACTCTCGCTCGGCGCGAAATACAGCAACATCGCCCCCTCCAGAATGAGGATGAGGAAGAGCGCCAGTAGTCCGTACTGGTCGAGCCACTGTTTCGCGAGTTCTTCGTCACCGGTGAGAAACAGGTAAATGCCGACGATGGCGGCGATAGCGACACCGGCAACAAGCAGGATGACGCCGTAATCGGCGAGGAACTGCCGAAGTGAGTTTGAACCGGAACCGAATGAGAGGAGTGCCAAACCGAATATCGAGAGGGCGAACAGGCCAACGAGGGGAGTCGTCTCGGCTGCGACGAGCGAGGCGATTTGCATCTGCTACGGCTATTGACGTGATGTACTAAATGCGTTTTGACCCGCGTCCGGAGCGACGCGGTTTTGGGTGCTCCGCCGATAGCACCGGTATGAACCCTATCGAACGCCCGCGTCGTCTCCGTCGGGACGGTCTCCGCGAACTAGTCAGCGAGACGAACGTAGCGGCGAGCGACCTCATTGCGCCCGTTTTCGTCGACGCGACGACCGACGAACGGGTCGAAATAGAAACCATGCCGGGACACGAGCGAGTTCCAATCGAGGAGAGCGTGAGCCGCGTCGAGGAAGTGCTCGAAACCGGTGTCGAAGCCGTGATGCTGTTCGGCATTCCCGAATCGAAGGACGAACACGGCAGTCGGGCATGGGCGGATGACGGCGTCGTCCAGGAAGCGACTCGCTGGATCACGAGCGAGACGGACGCCACGGTCATCACCGATGTTTGTCTCTGTGAGTACACCGACCATGGTCACTGTGGTGTGCTGGAAAACGCGGCCGCGGACGATCCGCGACTCACCGTGAAAAACGACGAAACGCTCGACTTGCTCCAAAAAACCGCCGTCTCGCACGCGGCGGCTGGAGCCGAAATGGTCGCACCCAGCGGGATGATGGATGGAATGGTCGGCGCGATTCGAAAGGCACTGGACGACGTGGGCTACACCAACGTGCCCATCATGAGTTACGCCGCGAAATACGAATCAGCGTTCTACGGCCCATTTCGCGACGCGGCCGACGGCGCACCGTCATTCGGAAACCGGCGGCATTATCAGATGGACCCGGCCAATTCGCGCGAAGCCATGCGCGAAGTCGAACTCGACGTGGAACAAGGTGCGGACGTGTTGATGGTGAAACCGGCACTGCCGTACCTCGACATCGTCCGCGACATCCGCGAGGAGTTCGACCACCCCGTCGCCGCCTACAACGTTTCCGGCGAGTACGCGATGATCCACGCAGCAAACGAGAGGGGGTGGCTCAACTTGCAGGAAACCGCACTCGAATCCCTCCTGTCCATCAAACGTGCCGGCGCGGACCTCATTTTGACCTATTTCGCGGAAGATATCGCCGACCAACTCGCGTGAGCAAGTTGGTCGGCAGTCGTAATCAGTTCGGGTGAAAATTCGATTCTCGGTGGAAACTGTCGATACACGCCGTTTTGCGAGTGGTTCTCGTGCGCACCAAGTCGTGGGTACAAAGATACTTCGTTCGACACCGTCTGATTTTTTGGTGGACGACTGTCCAGAAATGAGTCCCTGAACGACCACTTTTTGACCGTATTACAACCTTAAACAGCTTGTATTCGATAATAAACTGGTCGTTTGACCAACGAAGGTTCGTTAAAATTGTACTTTTCAACAATCAACCTTATATACAACAACCCTGTCTCGTTATACCGTGACGAAGCAAACAAGCAATTCAGAATATTCGCTATTCGTGGACAGTCGTCCAGATGATATCGTGCTCATCACGAGAAAAGGGGATGACGAATGAATGACTTGACCATCCTTGCACAGGGTGCAAGTGACCTCGAAGTGCTCGCCGAGGGCGTCAACCTGCTGTGGGTGCTCGTCGCGACGTTCCTCATCTTCTTCATGCACGCCGGATTCGCCATGCTGGAGGCCGGACAGGTGCGTTCGAAAAACGTCGCCAACCAGTTGACGAAGAACCTACTCACGTGGAGCGTTGGCGTTCTCGCTTTTTTCCTCGTGGGTGCCGCACTATCGAGCATCGTCGGCTATCTCACCGGTGCGCCCGGGATGTGGTCGGTCGGTGGCGAGTTTGCGGCCATTCTCGAACCCAGTGGCGTGAACGACTGGGTAGGGTGGCTGTTCGGTGCGGTGTTCGCAATGACCGCCGCAACCATCGTGAGCGGGGCCGTCGCGGGGCGGTGTAAACTCCGCACCTACGTGACCTACACTGTCCTGCTGGCGGCGGTTATCTACCCGGTCGTCGTCGGATTTACGTGGGCTGGCGGCATTCTCGCGACGATTGGCTTTCACGATTTCGCGGGTGGGATGGTCGTTCACGGGATGGGCGGTCTCGCCGGACTGACCGCGGCATGGGTCGTCGGACCGCGTCTCGGTCGCTTCGACGACGACGGAAGCGCGAACGTCATACCCGGTCACTCCGTGACTTTCGCTGTCCTCGGGACGCTCATCCTCGCGTTCGGTTGGTACGGATTCAACGTCGGAACCGCGGCCACGGTGTTCGCGGTCGATGATGGAACGATTTCGTTGGCCGCGTTCGCGACGGTCGGTCGAGTCGCGCTCATCACGACGCTCGGGATGGCGACGGGTGCGCTCGGTGCAGGCGCCGTTTCGTTGCTTCGTACCGGCAAGGTTGACACCCTCTACGTTGCGAACGGACTGCTCGCCGGACTCGTGGGAGTCACGGGAATCGCCGACGATATCGTCTGGCCCGGTGCGCTCGTGGTCGGCCTGCTGGCAGGCGCACAACTCCCCTTCGTCTTCGAGTTCGTCGAAAAACGCCTCAACATCGACGACGTGTGCGCGGTGTTCCCGGTTCACGGCTCCGCAGGAATTCTGGGAACGCTGGCCTACCCGTTCGTCGCGGTCGGAACGTGGCAAGGGTTCAGTCTTGGCGCCGTACTCTCGGGGCTGGCAGTTCAGACGGCAGGCGTTCTGCTCATCGGTCTCTGGACCGTCGTTGCGACCGGTTCGGTGTTCGGCATCGCCCGCGCACTCGGACAGGCTCGCGTCACGCCCGCACACGAGCGCGAAGGACTTGACGTGGCTGAACACGGCGTCGAAACCTACCCCGAGTTCGGAATCGGCGAGTCCGGAGAGATGCCTGCGGAGCACCTGCGTGCCGACGGTGGTACTCCACCCAACGGTGGCGAAATAAAACTCGTCACTGCAATCGTCCGCCCCGACAGGTTGACCAACGTGAAGCGCGCCCTAGCCGACATCGGCGCGCCGAGTCTGACCGTGACGAACGTCAGTGGTCGGGGGAGTCAACCAGCGAAACTCGGCCAGTGGCGCGGTGAAGAGTACGTCGTGGACTTACATCAGAAAGTGAAAGTCGAATGTGTCGTTGCAGACATCCCCGCCGAGGATGTCATCGAGGCGATTCGCGGTGCCGCAAACACGGGCGAACCCGGAGACGGGAAGATATTCGTCGTACCCATCGAGAACGCCTGTCAGGTTCGAACAGGGAAAACAGGAACGGAGGCGGTCTGAAGGAAGGGAACCAATAGATTCGGTTCCTAACTCTCCTTTCGCAACCTTTGCCCCAACTACTCAGTATTCAACGTCTTTTCTGCCCATTTGATGGCATAATCGACACCGTGGTGGCGATACGCCTCCGTATCGAGCGCCGAAAACGGTGCTGGCGGTTCGATACCGTGTTTGATGGCGCTACACGCGAGTTCCGCGGCGTCCGTGAAGTCGGTTCGTCCACGAGCGACTTCACCCATCACGCCTCCGAGTCGGGGTTCGATTCGCTCGCCTGCATCCTGCCACGCTTCGAACAGGCGGGGAGCGGGTTCGCGCCACTTCGCAAACACATCGCGAGTGTGCAGGCCGTTGTAAGCGTCCGTCAGTGCGACGGCGAGTTGGTACGTGCTTCCCGGGTCGAGTGGAACCACATCGGCGAGCTCCCGATAGCGTCCCTCGAAAAATTCCAGGAAATGCTCCGGGAGGTCGAGTCCGACTTCGACCAGCGCCTCCGCGAGCAGGAAATCGATGAATTCCTCCGGTGACCCCTCCACTCGTGCCTTGACGAAGACGACGGGTGGTGACGTTTGATGTGTCCACGCCACGCTTCCGTCGCCCGGCATCCCGACCACGAGGTCGGTTCCGGCGAATCGCCGCAGGAGTTCAGGCGCGTCGTCTGGTAGCCACTCGTCGGACGCGGAAAACGGACGGAGTTCGTCCGTCAGGAGCGCGAGGTCGTCCCGCGCCGGAACCGGGAGCGTCTCGAAATCCCGTCCACAGTCGAGGACGAGCGCGTCGGGTGCGTGTTCGTCCCGAACTGCCGCTACGTCCTCGGGGAGCGTTCGTTTGCTGAACATCGAACTCAGGCCGCGAGCCAGAGGTTGAAGATGACCGCAACTGCGGCCAAGGCCGTCAATCCAACGGTGCCAATGACGATTTTCGTCGGGGTGCTCATACCCGACCGTTTCCACTCGAACGCTTAAAATCTGCCGAGTCGGTGCAGAACCCCTTCGTTTCCACTCCAGAATCGGTTTACATGCAAGAATAGCAGTCAGTTACTTGGTTCGTATGCTACGAGAATTTCGGCTAATCGGCCCGTGTCCCGGTTCCCACGCTGGATTCGCGGGCGATTCGTTTCCACTCGCCAGTCCAAAACCGAAACGTGTTGACGCCCGCCCGAAAGTACATGTCGCCGAGAATTGCGGCGTAGACTCCGAGCAGACCGAGTCCGATTCCGGGTGAAAACGACCAGGTTCCGAGCGAGAAAAGGACGACTCCCACCGGAACAGCGAGGAACGCCACGGGAAGTTTGTAGAGATAGGTGCCCGCGAACGTTCCGTACAGTGGCCACTTCGTATCCCCCGCACCGCGAAGACAGCCACGCATCGTTCGCGAAACGCTGAACGCCGCAACGCCGAGGCCGAACACGCGAACGAACTCGACGGTCAAATCGAGGTTGTTCGTGCCAAACCCGCGAGCGATGGGGCGGGCCGCCGCGATGAGAATGGCCGCGAGGAGCAGTTGGGTCGCCAACGCGATTCGGAGGGTCTGCCAGCCGTATTCGTTCGCTTCGTCGTCGTTGCCAGCGCCGATACTCTGCCCGACGAGCGTACTGGAGGCTGTCGAGTATCCCCACGCGGGCATCAGCGCGAGAAGCATCACGCGCCGACCGATAGCGTAGGCGGCGACGACGCCAGTGCCGAGTGTCCCGAGTACGAACAGGAATGGAAACCGACCGAGCGTCCGCGAGAGTCGGGTTCCCGCAAGCGGAAGTCCGACGCGAACGATTTCGCGGGCGATGTCGGTGTCCCACTGTCTGCCACCGAGACGGAGACGAACCGAGTAGCGTCCTGAAAGCAGAACGCCGGTAAACAGCACTGCTGCGAGGGTGTTCGCCACGGCAGTTCCCCACGCCGCACCAGCGACGCCCATCGACGCGAAGGGGCCGAAACCGAAGATGAGCACCGCGTTAAGGATGATGTTGGTCGGAAGCGTGAGCAAACGAATGTACATCGGCGTTCTTGTGTCGCCGCTTCCCGCAAGCGCACGGGCCGCAATCATGCTCCAAAACCGAAACGAGACGGAGAGCATGATGATTTTGAGATAGATGGCACCGAGTTTGATTACGCGAGAGTTATCGGTGAGGACGCCGATCATTGGTTTCGCATAGAACCACGTGAAAACCGTCGTCGGAACGGCGATGAGGAGGGCGAGCCACAACGATTGCTTGATGGCGAAATCCGCTTTTTTGTCATTATCCGCACCCTTGAACCGCGAGACGATACTGATGGTGCCGCTCGTGAGCGCCAACGAGAGACCGAACGGGATGAAAAAATACTGAAAACCGAACTCCAGCGCGGCAACTGCATCCTCATCGAGGGCGACACTTACCATGAAGAAGTCCGCAACGCGAAGCAACGTGCGCATCCCACCGGTGACCATTACCGGAATGGCGAGGTCGAACGCCTCTTCGCCCTTCTTTCGGTCGAGTAAACCAAGACGAGCGAGGGCGGCAGGAAAAAGCAACAGAACCTGCTGAATCCGTTGTCTGGCGTTACTGAACATTTAACCGTCGTTCGCACTCCGCACTAAAGGGTCTTGGCGATGCGGAAACCGCTCTCATCGAACGTGGCAGGTTCGACCGGGAGGGCATGGTTTCGAGTGGAAATCATGACCCCACGCCAGCTCTGTCGATCCGGTCGGTGACGAAACGAGCGAATCCGTCCTCCAAGAGGAGTAGCACGTTGTACGTAAACGTTCCCTCGAATCCGATAACGAGGAATGCCCAGATCGCTGGAAAGCCGGGATTGAGGACGGTCAGGATGACGTAACTCAGCAACAGGTTCCCGAACGTCGCGGCGACGTGAACCATAGACGCAACGATGAGTCTCCCGTCGTGATCCGATCCGAGGTCGTCGAACAGGTCATCGAAGGCGACACTCGCGAGTACCGCGAATGCAAACAGCGCACCGACGACGTAGAGGAAGATTTCGAGAATGCGGGGCGACCCGTACTGATTCATCAGTATCGCACCACCACCCCAAATCGTCAGTGTGTATCCGTACGCCTTCGACTCCGCAAGCAAGTTTTGAGCGAGTTGCTCGGCCGAATTCATACTACTGCATCAGCCATCCCGAGGTAAAGGTCGCCTCCCTGCTATCGCGCGCCGTTTGAATACCGGCAGGACGAACGATTTCAGCTATCGGGTGACCCGGACCACGAATCAGGAACTTGGATGACGTACCGACCGTTCTCCTTGAGCGCGATGATGTACTCGTCGCGCTCGTACAATTCCATCAGGTTGAGTTCGTACTGCCCCGGTTCGACCACTTTGATGCTCTCGAACTGGCTGTTGAGTTCCTCTCGGAGTTCGTCGAGGCTCGGTTGATTCTCGTTCGGTGATTCGGCCGGCCCCGATCCTTCCTGTGTCGGTTTTTCGGGAAGTTCGTCTTCGGGGACGACTTCCGACCGCGCGCTCGCCTGTGCGCGGTCTTCACCGGGCTGGATAGCAGCCGGTTCGGTATCAGCATCCACCTCGGAGGGTGACTTCGTCGTGGCGCCGCCAGCAGTTGTCGCGGGAGACGAATCGGTTGTCGAAGCAGATGAATTAGCTGCCGATTCGTCTGCCGACGTTCGTGTTCGATTTGCTTGTCGGTTCTGTCCGGAGTTCGGTCGCTGGCCACGCGAGGCGGTGGCCTTGTCGCTCTTCGTTTGATCAACCTGATTTTCCCGCGTACGGTCAACCTGATTGTCCGACGTGGGGTCACGCGAGCCGACCCATCCTCTCACGGTTGAGGCTGCACGACCGACCGCGCTGGAACTCGACGTGGTATCGGCACCCGAACTCGTTGCGTCCGGAGCCGTATCTGCCGACCCGGAGGCCGTGGTTTCGTCTGGAGCCGACCCGGATGGTTGGAACTGGAACTTGTTTCCACCACAGTCGGGACACCCCGAAAGCATCTCTTTCGACCCGTCGGCAAACGTGCGCCCACAGTTCGTACACGTGTGTGGCATTATTTACGGGAGATGAGTGCGCTGATGAGGTTTTCGTCCTTGTGGAGCGTCTCAATCTGGTTCGCAGGGCCGATGACCGTGAGTTTCGAACTGGTGGATTCACGACCCATCAGGCGACCGAGAAACCCACTGTCGGAGGTCTTCGAGCGCGGATACGTCTCGATTTCGATGCCGCTGAACTCGTCGGGGCTGATTTCGGCCATCGTCACTTCGATGAGCTTGCTCTCCTCGTCGGGAGCAAGACCCTCCTCTAAGATGACGATGTTCCCCTCGTGAACGCTGTCGAGGATCATCCGAATCTTTTCCATGCTGGTCTTCCCAGACATCCGTTCACCACCGATGAGGTCGATTTGGACGCCGTCGTCCGATTTTTTCACTTCCGGCATGGAATCACCCGAAGTACTCCGCGATTTTTGTGTACACTTCGTCCATATTCTCCCCTTCCAGTGCCGAGAGTGGAATCGTCTCGTGCTGTGGGTAGGCGTTTCTAATACGCTGGACGCTCGAATCTTCGAGGTCGGTTTTATTGGCGAGAATCAGAACGGGAAGGTCTTGACTCTCGATGATGCCGATGAGCATCGTGTTCACCTGCGTGAACGGGTCGGTCGAACTGTCGAGGACGTAGATGACGCCGTCTACGTCCTCCCGAAGCCAGTGCATCGCTTCTGCGACACCTTCGGTCGCTTCGCGGGAGCGACGGACTGCATCATCCTTTTCCATGTCGTGGTCGAGGAACTCTTCGTAATCGACTTTCGTCGTCACACCGGGTGTGTCCACGATGTCAATGGTGACGGTTCTCCCGTCTCGCTCAATTTCGACGTTTTCTTTCCTTCGTGCGCGTCGTGTTTCGTGTGGAACATGGCTTTCGGGACCGACGGCGTCACCAGTCCAATCACGGGCGATTCGATTGGCGAGTGTCGTCTTACCGGCGTTCGGTGGGCCGTAGATACCGATTCGCTTCGGCTCTTCGGACGTGAAGAGCTTATCTGTAACACGACTGATACTTTGCTTGAGACCTGTAAACAATCCCATCCTTTTTACTCCCAGACCCCGCTGTCGGCAGTCACACCAGAGATATCCGCTATCGGGCGGTTTAACCGGACATGCGGGGCTGTTGCGCGTACAACTTTACGCCACTCACTTAAACCTACGTCAGACAACTCTTGACACAATATCCTCGTCTGTTTGCAGAAGAATTCAATCGGAAGAGGGGAGAGAAGGAACAGAAGGGAGAAGTGGACGGAGAGAAGCCGAAAAGAGAGGGAAGAAAGCGGAAAAGAAGGAAGAGAAGAAACAGATTCGGAAGCACCGATAGACAAAAAATCACGAAAAGGTGGCAGAAATCCGTACACAAATGTCGCCCGTGTGTTCCACTCGAAATGGAGGGGTTGACGGGGGCGCGGAAGCAGAAACGGGAGTAATTTGTGCGGAAATAGTAGGAACGGGCGAGACGATGGCTCGGGTCGTTGGCTCTGTTGAACTCTGTCAGAGCAAAGTTGGCAGAAAGTGAAATCAGCATTCCGTGACGGATGTTGGATGCTACCAAGAGCCACGAAATCGTCGGTGACGGGTGACCCCCACCCCTCCGTTTCGGGTGGAACTCGCCATAGATGAGGTGGGGGAGTGTCAGCGGCGGGTAACTTACAGACAACACTCTCCTCTAGAAAACAAATTGCTCTAGTTTGCAGATATTGTTTCTTTCGGGTTGTAATAAAGATTCGTGTTCTAAATATTGACTTCCCCCCTCCCTCCCTTTCTCGCGTTCCACCCGAAACGAAGGGGTGGGGGGCTAGAGAGTCGATTGGTAACATACCTCGATATCTGGTCTCCAACGACAACCGAGGGAATCTCTGATACTCTCTGTTACTCTGCATCTTGTGAAACCTCGCTCTCCAAGTGAGCGTGTTCCACTTGAAATGAAGGGGTTCAGAAGACGAGGCGTTTCTCCAGGAATTTGCTCAAACTGGTTCTACCTGAAATCCACGAGATTAATCTGTTCTCTTTGGAATCCGATAATTCTCGGAATATAGTCGCCAACTGGATATCGTCACGAAACCGGATACGAAATCAAATCAACGTCGTTGACCTGACGAAGCTGGAGCAGTGGAACTGACAGGAAGCAATGATTGGTACCGATAGCAACAGATTGTGAAGATGGTTCGTACTGGTGTTGGAAAACAACAAATATTTCACCGCTCGACTTGGTTTACTCTTTGACACGATTTTTATGTGCTTTCTAATCCGAGTTTTCGACCCGATCCACGATACGAGTTCCAACTGAATCCCTGTCTCGACTTGAAACGATGCTGTTTCCGATGACTACCGCCGAAAAACCCGTTTTTCGCCCGTCATCCCATTAATAAGAAAGATTTTAATACTGTGCTCTACCTTTTGTTCATCTGCATCAACTGGACGCGCTGTTGCTTCTGTGGGAAACGAAATCGGGTGTTCTTCCCGATGTCTTCCCGTCTCTCTCCGCACGGCGCGATGACTCCAGTGGAAACGAAGGGGTACGTAGACGACGAATGTCAGACGAAAATACCACTCCACCGGACGAACGAACTGACCACGGGAGCCGTGGTTTCGAGGGCGTTGATTTGGACGAAGTCGTGTTGGACGACACGGGTGGTGAGAGCAACCAAGGGTTGTTCGATGACCTACTCAGTGGTGAACCGATTTTCGAGAACAAGGAAGTTCTCCGACCCTCATATACGCCGCACGAACTCCCGCACAGGAAAGAACAGATCAATCGAATGGCGACCATCCTCGTTGCCGCTCTCCGAGGGGAGACACCGTCCAATATCCTCATCTACGGGAAGACGGGCACTGGAAAAACCGCGAGCGCGAAGTTCGTCAGTCAGGAACTCGAACGCACATCGCTGAAGTACGAGGTTCCGTGTGAAGTCGAATACATCAACTGCGAAGTCACCGACACGCAGTACCGCGTACTCGCGCAACTCGCCAACAAATTCATCGAAAACAACCAGGCCGACATCGAGGAGCGAATTACCGAACTTCAAGACATCCGCGACGGTATCGCCGCCGAATCCAACCAGTTGGCGAACACGGAGTTCACTTCATTGGTGGAAATCGAAGATCGCATCGACGAATTGGAAGCCGATGCCGACGAGATGGAAGCCGTCCCGATGACGGGATGGCCAACCGACCGCGTCTACAACACGTTTTTCGAGGCCGTCGATTATCAGGAGCGAGTCGTCGTCATCATGCTGGACGAAATCGACAAACTGGTCGAAAAATCCGGCGACGACACGCTCTACAATCTCTCGCGGATGAACTCGGAACTCGAAAATTCGCGGGTGTCCATCATGGGCATCAGCAATGACCTGAAGTTCACTGATTTCCTCGACCCACGCGTGAAATCGAGCCTCGGCGAGGAAGAAATCGTCTTCCCACCGTACGACGCGAACCAACTCCGCGACATTCTTCAACACCGAGCGGACGTCGCGTTCAAAGAAGACGCCCTCTCGGACGACGTGATTCCGCTGTGTGCCGCGTTCGCTGCGCAGGAACACGGTGACGCCCGTCGCGCACTCGACCTACTTCGAACTGCGGGCGAACTCGCCGAACGCGACCAGAAAGAGCGCGTGGAAGAGGGCCATGTACGCAAGGCACAGGACAAAATCGAACTCGACCGCGTGGTGGAAGTCGTCAGGACGCTTCCGACGCAGTCGAAACTCGTCCTCTTTTCGACCATCTCACTCGAAAAGAACGGCGTCCACAACATCAACACGGGCGAGGTGTACAACGTCTACAAACACCTCTGCGAGGAAATTGACGCCGACATCCTCACCCAACGCCGCGTCACCGACCTCATCAGCGAACTCGACATGCTCGGCATCGTCAACGCCGTCGTCGTCTCGAAAGGTCGCTACGGACGTACCAAAGAGATCAGCATCTCCGTTCCCATCGATGAAACCGAGGCGGTTCTCCAGTCAGACTCACGACTCAGCGATATCGACGATATCCAACCGTTCATGCAGCAGGCACGGTTCGATAGTTAAGTCGATTTGCTCGAATCAGACTCGACAACAGACCCTACAATTTAGCAACTGATTTTATTCTCTACCGCGCTCTACTCTGGCGTTTTCCACCCGAAATGGTACCCTTTCGAACGCAGTCGAAACGCTACCCTGCTTGAACATCTGAACCGGTTTCGAAACGTGAAAGAGAACGTATTCAGACGATTTGCTCGCCATCGTCGTCGTACACTTTGATTGCATCCACCGGACAGACGCGGGCGGACATCTCGGCATCGAACTCCTCGTCTTCCGGCACTTCGCGCACGAAGATTCCGTTTTCGACCTCTTCGCTTTCCAGCAAATCTGCCTTTCCGTCCTGGCGGTTCTCGACGAACTCGTCCCATTCTGCGGTACACTGAAACATTCCCGTACACGTGTTACGGTCATATTCGATCTTCATGCTCGAACATCTGACAGGGAGGCAGATATGGTTGACGGAGGGATGCAGGTGTCACCCGACAGTTTAAACGGGAAGACGCGCCAATCGGTGGTAATGACCGGATTCGCATCGCGCACGCAGGGTGAGCGTGCGTGAAAGTCGCCGATTTAGTGGGATTACCAGACGGCGTCCCCGAACATTTCGAAGCGCAGGGCATCGAGGAACTGTATCCACCGCAGGCGGAAGCAGTCGAGGCAGGTATCACCGACGGCGAGAGTATTGTCGCCAGCATTCCGACCGCCAGCGGAAAGACGTTCATCGCGGAACTGGCGATGCTTTCGAGCGTCGCCCGTGGCGGGAAAGCCCTCTACATCGTCCCGCTTCGCGCGCTCGCCAGCGAGAAGAAAGAAGAGTTCGAGGAGTTCGAACAGTACGGCGTTTCTGTCGGCGTCTCGACCGGCAACTACGACAGCGACGGCGATTGGCTCGCAACGAAGGACATCATCGTTGCCACGAGTGAAAAGGTTGACTCGCTCGTGCGAAACGGTGCGAAATGGGTTGACGACCTCTCCTGCGTCGTCGCCGACGAGGTTCACCTCGTCAACGACGCACACCGTGGGCCGACACTCGAAGTCACCCTCGCCAAACTCCGACGTGTGAACCCGAACCTTCAGACCGTCGCGCTCTCCGCGACGGTCGGTAACGCGGACGAGATGGCCGAGTGGCTCGACGCCACGCTCGTCGATTCGTCGTGGCGGCCCATCGATCTCCAGAAAGGTGTTCTCTACGGACAAGCTCTGCATTTCGATGACGGCACGCAACAGGAGCTCGCGCGCGGAAAGCAGAAAGAGACCGCCGCACTGGTCGAAGATACCCTCGGTGATGAAGGGTCGTCACTCGTCTTCGTCAACTCCCGACGGAACGCGGAGGCCGCAGCAAAGCGACTCGCGGACGTGACGAAAGGCTATCTCACCGACGAAGAGCGACGGAAACTCCGCGAAGTCGCCGACGAAATCCGAGACGTGAGCGACACCGAAACCAGCGACGATCTCGCAAACGCGGTTGAGAAGGGCTCCGCGTTCCACCATGCAGGACTGGCCAGCGAACACCGCTCGCTGGTCGAAGAGGTGTTCCGCGACCGACTCGTGAAAGTCATCAGCGCAACGCCGACGCTCGCGGCGGGGGTCAACACCCCAAGTCGGCGAGTCATCGTTCGCGACTGGCGACGCTACGATGGCGACATTGGCGGGATGCAACCGCTCGACGTGCTCGAAGTGCACCAGATGTTCGGGCGGGCGGGACGACCCGGCCTCGACCCCTACGGCGAGGCGGTGCTCATCGCGAAAAGCCACGAAGAACTCCAAGAACTGTTCGACCAGTACGTCTGGGCCGACCCCGAACCCGTACACTCGAAACTCGCTGCGGAACCCGCACTGCGAACACACATTCTCGCCACGGTCGCGTCCGGATTCGCAGGGTCGGAAGACGAACTACTGGATTTCCTCGAACGAACCCTGTACGCGACCCAGACCGACGAAACCGGCCGTCTCGAAACCGTCACCCAGCGAGTGCTCGACTATCTCGAACGAAACGGTTTTCTAGAACGCGACGACCGCCTCCGGGCGACCGGACTTGGCCACCGCGTCTCGCAACTCTACCTCGATCCGATGAGTGCCGCCGAAATCATCGACGGCCTGCGTGCGGCAAACGACGACCCTACTGCACTGGGGCTGTATCACCTCGTTTCGCGCACGCCGGACATGTACCAACTCTATCTTCGGTCGGGAGACCGCGAACGGTACACGGAAATCGCCTACGAGCGGGAAACGGAGTTCCTCGGTTCGATGCCCTCGGAGTTCGAAGACCACGCGTTCGAGGATTGGCTCTCGGCGCTGAAGACGGCGAGACTCCTCGAAGATTGGGCGAGTGAACTGGACGAAGATCGGATTACGGAGCGCTACGCAGTCGGCCCTGGCGACATTCGTGGCAAAGTGGATACGGCGGAGTGGTTGCTGAACGCGGCGGAGCGACTCGCAAGCGAACTCCAGCGAAGCGACGATGAAAGCCTTCCATCCGCTACCACAACCGCTGTGCGCGAGGCGCGAAAACGAGTCGAATACGGCGTCGAAGAGGAACTTCTCGACCTTGCAGGGGTTCGAAACGTCGGTCGAAAACGCGCCCGTCGTCTGTACGAAGTGGGAATCGAATCCCGAACGGATCTCCGTGAAGCGGACAAATCGGTCGTCCTCGGCGCACTTCGCGGTCGGCGAAAGACGACCGAAACCATCCTCGAAAACGTGGGGCGCAAAGACCCCTCACTAGATGGTATCGAGGCCGACGCGGACGTGAAGGCGAGTGCAACCCAAGCCGCAAACGAAAATAACGGTCAGCAGAGCCTCGGTGATTTCGAATGAAATTGGCCGAAGGGAGGGCGAACATCGACGACATCGACGACTTTCTCTCCCGTCTTAGAGCCATCGCCGATGAGTTCGGCTGTGCGATACAGGCCTTTGATGCTCGCTACGTCGCTGGACGCAAGCATCTCGAATCGGCGGTCGAACACGCGAATCGTGCATTCGAGCGGGAAGAAAACGTCGCTCACGACCCCGCAGTCGAAATTCTGCTGTATGCCGCGGGTCGTCGCCAAATCAATCAGGCGCTCGAAATGGGGGTTTCAGAGGGCGAACAACAGATAGTTGTCGTGATCGATGGCCTGCGAGAGGAGCAGGAAGTGGCGGCAGTGGAGGCGGTTTCCGACCTACTGGAGCCTGGTGAATCGCTCGGAAATCCCGACCGCGAGACGGTGTTCGACTTTTTCGAGATATCCGAGCGAGAATTGAATGCAACAACTGCGACGCTTGCCGACCTCGTCTGCGAGCGAGTTGCCCTGCTCGAAGTGGACAAATAGGATTGGCCGTTGGGTATCACTGGTGGCCAGTACGAATTTGGGACGTCCAGATGTACGCTCGATACCATTGCTGAAGACGGTCACGATACCGAGGATGTACTGGATAGCGCACGAAAGCGACAGCACGAACGCGCTGAAACCATCGAGGATATGCTTGGTGGGGCCGGACGGATGCTCGGCGAGCACAAGTATCCGACGACGAGCGAGGAGCTGGCGGCCGAGTACGGTGACCAGCGACTCGACTTGGCGAACGAAACGGAGTCGCTGGGAAGCGTCCTTGACCGACTCGTAGACGAACGGTTTGAATCCGCGGAGGAAGTGCGGGAAGCGGTGTATAACGAGGTAACTGGCGAGGCTGGTGGAATGGCGGAGTACAACGACGAGCGGGCGCTAGACGAGATCGATGATGCGGTGTCGAATGAGGAATCGAACACGAACTGGCAGTAATCTCCAGTTGAAACGAAGGGGTTCTCGGCACCGATGATTGTCGATATCGTCAAAAAAGGCGAAATGAGGGGATAGTCCCACACGGATTCGAACCGCGGTCGAAGCCCCCAGAAGGCTTCAGGATTGGCCACTACCCCATGGGACTTGGCTTGCTGCAGAATACCGTACTTGCCGCTTGCTTGTAAGCGTTGCGCGTTTGGTCTCCGTATGTTACTTTGGCTCATCCCGTAACCATGCACAAACCACTACCTATTTGCGCCATGATTGCGCATCCTCGTGTATGTACGTTGGACGCTTCATCGTTATCGGCCCCGAAATTGGGGCATACCGAGTTTCCTCGCGCTCGTTCCCGAACCGAAAAGCAGTCGCGCGCGACGACGCAGTGACCATCGCGCCAACCGAGGACGCGCCGGAGACGGACAACCCCTACATTTCCTACAACTGTGCGCGAAACGTCGGCGATACTGCAGTCATCGGAAACGGGTCGCAGGTAGACCCCATCGCCGAAAAACTCGAACTCGGCTATCCCGCCCGGGACGCCCTCGCAGAAACCTTGCTCGCGTTGGATTACGAAAAGGACGACTACGACACGCCCCGAATCGCGGGGACGATTGGCGAGAAATCGTACATCGGCATCGTTCGACGGGACGCCCTGGTGGTCAAGGAAGTGACGCAACCGACATTCGTCGCAACCTATGAGAAGGACACGCCCGAACCATTTGCATTCAGAGGCGAGAACGCCGAAGAGGCGGCAGGTATGGCCTACGATCTCGATTTCGAACACCCTGTTTGCGCGGTCGGCGTGGCCCGAACTGGTGGAGATGCGGGCGATGCCAACGATGGCGATTCGTTCTCGTTCGCAATCGAGAACGGGAATTAAGTCCACGGCGAACGTATCGCCCCGCATGAAAGTCGGCGTCATTTCGGACGTTCACGCGAACCGAGTCGCACTCGACGCCGTGCTGGACGACATGCCTACAGTCGATGGCCTGCTCTGTGCGGGCGACGTGGTCGGCTACAATCCGTGGCCTGCCGAATGTATCGACATCCTCCGCAACCGGGTGACGGCGAGCGTGATGGGCAACCACGACCGCGCCGTCGTTTCGGGCACGGCATTCAGCTTCAACAGCATGGCGAACGCGGGCGTCGAGTACGCCCGCAACGAACTGAACGACCTCCAGCGCGAGTGGCTGGCGAACCGCCCTCTCACCACGACTGCTTGTGATGGCCGGGTGCGAATCGTCCACGGCCATCCTGATGACCCCGACCACTACACATATCCGGGTGAATTTTCTCCGGAGTTACTGGGTGACGAGGACGTGCTCGTGATGGGTCACACCCACGTCCAGCACCACGAGGTGTACGACGAGGGCGTCGTCATGAATCCCGGAAGCGTCGGCCAACCACGGGACAAGGATTCTCGGGCGGCGTATGCGGTTCTGGATTTGGATCCAATAACAGTCGAGGAGCGTCGTGTCGAGTACGATATCGAGACGGTGCAGGAGGCGGTTCGTGATGCTGGACTGCCTGAACGGATTGGAACGCGATTGGAGAAAGGTCGGTAGCAGGAAACAGTTCGGTTCGTGGTATCTTGTAGTGGCTATCGGAACTCTGCCGGTGGAATGATTGTTGATTCCCGCTCGGTTTCTGTGTTTACTACCGTGTCGCTAGCTGGTGCCGACTCCAATCATACCGCAACCGCCACCGCAGGCCACACTCTCCCCAACCGACTCCCTCGTTCACTTCTTTCACTCAGTCATCCCTCGCACGCTATCAACACAGCCCTTCGGACGCCGTGTCCTCAGGCCTGTGCCAGCGCGCCACATAGTCTGGCCGTCTTGCTGGAAGGTTGCGCCCGCGAGTTTCGTACGAAGGGTGAGCAAAGCGAGCACTGAGTACAATTCCTCGCGGGCGGGGAGGAGTGGGGACACTGGCGGTTTGTTTGGAGTCGGTATTTGCTCAAAACATCGGAAAGAACACGAATTGAGCTGAAATACCTTCACTCGAGTCTGTGAGACGTGTTTCGACAATCACGCTATCCCGACTGCTGAAAAAGAACTCGAATTTCCCCGAAACCGCTACTTACGCGATTTTGTCGTACTGCTCTGCGAGTTTGTCCGCTGCCTCGCCAAGCTGTTCGCGCTCGAACTCGGTGAGGTCCCATTCGACGACCTCTTCGACGCCGTTCTTACCGAGTTTGACAGGAACGCCGAGCGCCACGTCGTCGTGGCCGTATTCGCCGTCGAGTTTGACCGAGGCAGGGAGGACTTCGCCAGTGTCACGCAGGACAGCTTCGACCATGTGGCCGACGCCCGTCGCTGGACCCCACTGGGTCGCGCCCTTCTTCTCGATGACGTTCATCGCGCTGGTTTTGAGTTCGCCGAGGATTTCCTCCTTCTCGTCGTCCGAGAACTCGGGGTCCGCGCCGTTGATGCGAACCTTGGAGAACGCCGGAACCTGCGCGTCGCCGTGCTCGCCGAGGATGGTCGCTTCGACGTTCTGCACCGGCGCGTCGAAACGCTGGCTCAGGACGTAGCGGAATCGTGCGCTATCGAGGCGGCCACCGAAGCCGATGACTTTGTCCCGTGCGCGGTCGCCGACTTCGTACAGGTGGCGGTTGAGCAGGTCAACCGGGTTCGAGGTGGTGATGGTCACGAAGTCATCGTTGTACTCCGCGAGCGAGGAACCGATGTCATCCATGATGGGCGCGTTGTCACCAGCGAGGTCGATACGGGTTTGGCCCGGCTGCCGTGGGATGCCTGCCGTGATGACAACCACGTCGGAATCGGCGGTGTCCTCGTAGGAGCCCTGTCGAACCACCGTGTTGGAGTCGTAGGCGGCCCCGTGGTTCACGTCCGCGGCCTGTCCAACCGTCTTGTCTTCCATGTCCGGGATGTCCACGAAGACGAGTTCGTCCGCGATGCCACGTAGTGCGATGTTGTAGCCTGCGGCGGCCCCGACCGTGCCTGCCGCACCGACTACGCTAACTTTCGCCATATCACGTAGAAGACGCCCTGCGATTTGGTTAAATCCTCCGGAAAAACGGCGGCGGGAAGATGCGACTCGCTCCAAAGATGAAATCGAAAGCCAGTTTGTCGTCTCGTTCCACCCGAAACGAAGGGGGTCAGGGAGAGACGCCGACCGTCAACAACGTTCCAAATTCGCGGTAGCGTTCGACCATCTCCTTCCGGGTGTCCCACCCGTCGGTCGGAAACGCCTCTTCAGCGGGGATTTCGATGTCCGTGTCGGGAACGTTGTCCTGCTCCGCGATGTGTAAGCCGGCATCACGGAACGCCTCGCGGTACTCCTCGGCGCTCCATCGCGTCATCTCGACCGAAATGGAATCCTGCCATTCGTGGGAGTGAACGTTCTCTTCGTAGTAGTTCACTGCACAGAAGAAGGTTCCACCGGGGCGGAGAATCCGCCGAACTTCTCGAAGCGTTTCGTGCGGGTCGTTTGCGTAGTAGAACGCTTCCATCGTGAATATGTGGTCGATGCCGTCGTCCTTGAAAGGAAGATGGTCGAAGTCGCTGACGAGATACGAAACGTCCGAATCGTCGGTGTAGCCCTGCGCGTTGCGGGCCATCTCGGGCGACCCGTCGAGGCCGTACACTCGTCCCGCGTCGTTCGTATCCCGAAGTGCCCGTCCTGCGTACCCGCTTCCGCATCCCAAATCGAGGACAGTGTCGCCCGCTTCGACCGGCATCCGGGCGAGGACGTACTTCGCCGTCTGCCAGTGGCGTTCTTCCATACCTTTGTCCCTGCCGTCCGCTGCCCACTCGTCGAACTCCTCGCGCACGCTCATGGCCGTGGAGACGAACGCCGGAGACAAAACCGATTCGGAGCGGGACGGTTTCGGAGCGATGAGTTTGTGCCACGCGCTGCCCTCGTACCGTAGGAAAGAATCGGAACGCGCGAGGGCTTTACATTCCCTCGGTTCTTTTCCGTGGGTATGGTTGGTTCGAGAAAACGGTTCGCCCTCGCTGATACTGCCCAGCAGTTAGTTGGTGGGTTCCTCCTCGCCGGACCGTTCGTCGTCACGGAAGAAGTGTGGCGGTTGGCGGAAAACATGTCCGTCTTTCACGGCTTGATAACCGTCTGTATCGTCTTTGCTATCGGATACGGTGCACTGTACAAGGCCGATCACGACCGAAATCCGGATCGGGAAGCAGATGTCGCGGGAATACCCACCCGATTCATCTCGTTGATGATCGTCTCGTTCGGCTCGGTAGTGCTGCTCGCTATCGTTTTCGCCGCCCCTGAGACGTTCTACGGGGACGGTCTCATCGATGGCGTCGCCTCCCGACAGGTGGTCGTGAATACGCTAAAAGCCATCAGCGTCGGTGCCATCTTCAGTGTCGTTGGAGCGGCCACTGCGGACAGCGTCTTCTGACCCCGAATCCCGCATATTTTAAGTCGGTGCCACTGGTTAACGGACGATATGGACTACCAACTCGCTATCGAGAACACGCCGGACACGGTACCTGGCGGCACCGGTATCCTTCTCTTGCACCCGAGTACGGGTGAGACAGACCGAATCGACACTGATTTTCTGAAAACTGACACTGACAGATTCCTTGTCATTTCGACGCGTACGACCGCCCGCGAGGTGAAACAGAAACTTGACCACTACGACGTGGACGAAAGCAAAGCCGACATTCTCGACACGTTGTCCATCGAACGTGGCTACTCCCGACGGAGCACGGACGACGTTCATTACGTCTCCGCACCCGACGACCTCGAAGGCATTCTCTCCGTAACGGAGGACTTCCTCGCGGAAACCGACGGAAAACGGCGAATCAGCTTCGATTCCATCACCGAAATGGCGTACTACGCCGACGAACAACGCGTCTACGAGACTGTTTCGCAAGTACTGGAACTGCTCGAAGAAAACGATGCGGTCGGCCTGTTCCACCTTTCGAAAGGCGTCCACGACGAAGTGCAAATCGAGCGCTTCCTCGGCTTGTTCGACGCGGTCGTCGATCTAGACCGGGATGGCAACGTCGATAGCGATTTCCCCGAATAGTCGTCGGTTTTCGAATCTTCCCGAAGCCAGAAATCTGGACTGGTGAGTTTATCCGTTCCCGTTTTTATTCACGTGACCACACCCCCACCCTCGCTTCTACTCACCGCAGTTGGGTTGTTTCCACCGGAAACGATGCCTTTCCGACGGCCAACCCAACCGACTCGGCGAGCGTGAGTATCCGGTTTATCCTTTCGACACAAGTTTCCGGAATGAAACGCTGATGCGTGTCAATACTTTTGCTCATAGCGCCCGTACCACCATTGATGGGGGACTCGAGCGACTACCGGGTCGCGGTTGCGGTTGCTGATCCGGTCCATGCCCCGCAGTTGACCCGTACCGCGGTCGATATCGCACGCGAACGAAACGGCGACGTACTCGTGCTGAGCGTCCTCGTGACGGAACGCGAATCACCGTTTGCACTATTTACTGACGAGGTCATCATCCGTGAGTTCGGCGGAAAAAAACAGGAAATCCTCGATAGAGTAGTCGAAACTGCGCGTGACATCGTCCCCGTTCGTGGACAACTGCTCGTTTCCCACGATATCGTCCGAGCACTCTCCGACGCCGTGGTCGAGTTCGACTGTGATACACTTATCATCGGGTGGCAGGAGCGCGCCCGCCCGAGTGAAATCGTCTTCGGAAGCAACGCCGACCGAATCGTCGCGCGCGTTCCGTGCGACGTACTCGTCGAAAAAATCGGCCCCGCGGACGGTGTCGATTCGATCCTCGTTCCCGTCGCCGAAGGGCCGCATGCGGAATTCGCAGTGGACGTTGCTCGCGCTATCGCGCTGTCGAACGACGCCCGTATTCATCTGCTTCGGGTCGTCAATGACGGAACCATCGAGGCGGAAAACCTGATACCAAACATGGCAAACCGAATCGAACCCGTTCAGATATGGACGGAGATTCGAACCGGCAACGTCACCGAAACCGTCGTCGAAGAAGCGTCGGAGCACGACATCACCATCCTCGGTTCGACGAGGCGTGGGATACTTCGCCGACAGCTCGTCGGAACCGTTCCACAAGCAGTCGGTCGTCGGTCGGAAACCACCGTCATCATCACTCGCCGAGCCGTCGGAATCCGACCACGGCTGAATCGATTCATTCGGGAAACACTGTGACGACCGGAACGATTGCCGTGGTTCTGGTAGCGATGCTCGCCAGTCTTTTCATGGCGTGGTCACTCGGGGCTTCGAGCAACTCGCCGCCGTTTGCCCCCGCAGTCGGTGCGAACGCGATTCCGACGATGCGTGCGGCGTTTTTCATCGGCGTGTTCGCGGCGCTCGGCGCCATCGCACAGGGGGGAAGCATCTCGGAGACGGTCGGCACTGGCCTCATCGACGGCGTCTCGATCTCTCCGCTGGGGGCGGCCGCAGGGCTGTTTACTGCCGCGTTGTTCATCGCTGTCGGCGTTTCGACGGGCTATCCGATTCCGGCAGCGTTCGCGACGACCGGCGCGATGGTCGGTGTCGGATTGGCACTCGGTGGAAACCCGGCGTGGGACACCTACCGGGAAATCGGAACGTTCTGGGTCTCCGTCCCGTTCGTTTCGGCGACGATCGCGTACACCACGGCCTCGCTCCTCCGAAACGATTCGATTCCCGAGACGGTCGGGGTTCCGCTCCTCGGCGGATTCGTCGGATTCGTGCTCGCGAACGTCGAACTTGCCATCATACCCGGCCCGTCGGGTCAGGGGACGGTCGCTCGTTTCGTTTCGGCACGGGTCGGCGCAACTCCGACGCTCTTCGGTTCGTTCGACGTGGTGATGGTGGTAACGAGCTTCGTCGTCGGAGCTGTCGTTTTCGCGGTGCTGCGACGTTCGATGGAGCGATCGATAGACGGCGGAATACGGCAGTTCCTCGTCGGTCTCGGTGCCGTCGTCGCCTTCTCCAGCGGCGGTAGTCAGGTCGGTCTCGCTACCGGACCGCTCGAACCGCTCTTTGCGACCTTCGACGTGCCCGACGTTACTTTGCTCGTTCTCGGTGGCGTCGGCATCCTGCTCGGTGCGTGGATGGGGTCGCCTCGACTTCTTCAAGCGGTTTCCCGCGAGTATTCGCAACTCGGCGTTCGACGGTCGATTGCCGCACTCGTGCCCGGATTTCTCATCGCACAGGCGGCTATCGCGCTGGGAATTCCCATTTCGTTCAACAATATCATCATCTCCAGCGTCATCGGAAGCGGTCTCGTCGTCGGGTCGGGCGGCGTCTCCGGACGAAAAATAGCGTTCACGCTCAGCGCGTGGGTCGTCTCGCTCATCGGTGCGGGAGTTATGGGTTACGGAATATACACCGTACTCACGACGCTCACCGGAATCAGATAGCCACGATACCCAGCGCACCGAGGAGGCCCGAAAGCAGGTCGCCGTAACTGAACGCGACAACGAGGCCGCCGAACATCGGGACGATGAATGGGATACCGGGTGAGACCCAAACTTCGTCTTCGGTGACCAGCACTTCCAACCCTTCCCGGAGTTGCGTCGGTGTCGTCCCGTACGCGCCGTGGTCGATGCCGTCCAAGAAGTGTGCCGCCCCCCACGGGTCTTCGTATCCCGATTTGCTCGAAATCTGCGCTCTTTCGATGACCGCTCCGCCGTCGGTGACGGCCTCGTCAGTCGTGGACACCGCCCCGTCCGTCGGTGGATTCGGTTCCGCGGGCAGCGTGGCCGGGTCTCGCAGGTCGGTCGCTCGTTCGCGCAGATCAGTCAGCATAATCCCGCGCCAGCGCAGATACATTCGAATCGCGTCCAAATCCGCACCACTGCGACTGGTTCCGTCCGGTGTTTCGAGGAGTCGGCCGTGTGCGGTCGGAATTTCGTCCCATGGAATGACGCGCCCTACGAACATTACCGATGCGAATCGACCCGCGATGAGATTTCGGACGAACAGCGAAACGGGATAGAGTGCGCCGAGCAATACCGTGTTCGTCAGAATCGTGAGCGAGAACACGCCGAGGACGGTTCCCTGCACGGGAAACACCCACTCTCCGAGATGGTAGAGAGGATACGCTGGAAACAACGCGGCGATGACGAGAAACGCCTTTGCGTCCGCGCCGCCGAACGCTCGGAACCACCAGAACGCGATGACCAGCGGCGCGACGAAGCCCAGACTCACGGCGACGTAGAAAAAGTACCATTCGCTGACGACGACTTGCAATCCGAACCATTCTCGTGCGAACGGCGGCCCGCTCCATGCGACCCATCCCTCCAGCACCAGCAAAACGATTGCAAGTGCTGAAAGAGGATACCACGTCACGTTGGACACCCGGCGCGTCCGTATGTCGCGCCAAGCGGCCCACCCGAGGACGGGCAGTGCGAGCAGTCGCAGGAGGTCTGGAATCGGAGTATGCACCAGACGGTAGCGCTCAGGGAGGGATGTTAGGTGTTGCGGTCTTCCCAATACGAAAGACAATCCGTTCACTAATTTTACCGACCAACAAATCGTAACCTACGCATGCGTCAGCAGGAATTCGACCTCGTGAAGGTACGGGCAGCGACGTTCATCCCGTCGGCATGGATCGTGAATCCACGGGAGACCGAACAAACCGTGGAGTTCCGCGGCGATGACCGAGAGTTCACTCCACACGTGGTTACCACAGGTCGTTGCCGGGTCGAACAGGAAGCGGTCGTCGATTTCACACGATGAACGCTGACGGAGCATGCCGATACCGGTATTTCGGTCAAACGAATCACCCGGAGGGATGGTACCGAAGACGTTCGAACTGGAAAAGCGTCCACCGACGGCATTCTCTGTACCGACCCCACATGGTACGACGACCACGTCGAGTTCGAGATTCACGCCAGTGTGAGCAATCCGCTGGTTCCACACCCTTCTCCGGTTGATTATCACCTCGAACTCACGGTTGGACGTGACACGGTCGATGTTCGCGGCCAGCACGACGGATTCCCTTGCTTCGAATTTTATGTACAAACCGACTTCGGTTCGTTCGAAACGCTGTACCGCCACGACTTTCGCGAGACTGGCGACGATTCATCCGGCTTGGCCGGGCCGATGGAGTACGAGTTCGAAGCGCGCATCTAAGCCACCATCGCTCCGGTTCGCGGACGTTCAGATGCGGACGCTCGGACGTTCCGAGACCGTCACTGTGAAGAATTTCTCACTCGGATATATTTGTGGGTCGTTCCCGTAGGTGTTCGTGAGGAACGAATATGTCCGGACAGAACTCGTCAGTCGGTGCGCAGGAGCACTCACAATCGGACGCGGAGCGGGCGACGGGCGGAAATGAGGGGAAAAAAGGGCCGCCCGCAATCGAGACGGATGGGTTGGAACTGACCTATGCCGACGGAACACGGGCAGTAAAGGGCGTTTCCTTGACGGTTCCGAAAGGCGAGCTTTTCGGCTTTCTCGGGCCGAACGGGGCCGGGAAGACGACGGCTATCAAGGTGTTGGTGACGCTCTTGCAACCGACGGCGGGCGAGGTTCGGGTAAACGGGTTTGATGTGCGGACGGAAGCACGGAGCGTCCGCGAGACCATCGGCTATATGGCACAGGAGACCAGCGTTGACCTCGAACTGACGGCCCGGGAGAACATCCAGTTCGCATGTGAGGCGTACGGCGTTCCCCGCGACGAGCGCTCGGGTCGAATCGACAAACTGCTCGACCTCGCGGATTTGGCGGGTGTCGCCGACAAGAAGGCCGAGGACTTTTCCGGCGGAATGAAAAAACGGCTCGACACGGCAACTGCTCTCGTCCACCGGCCACCGCTCGTCTTCTTGGACGAACCGACGACGGGATTGGATCCGAAGGCACGACTGCGACTGTGGGATTACTTCCGGATCATAAACGACGAGGGGACGACCATATTCCTTACGACGCAGTATCTGGAAGAAGCAGACCAACTCTGTGACCGAATCGCCGTTATCCTCGACGGCGAAATTGTTGCGATGGGGTCGCCCGAAGAACTGAAGCGCCGCGTCGGTGGCGAAGTTCTCGACCTCGAACTCGACGACGACGGTGGCCGCGAGCGAGCGCTCGAAGTCGCGTGCGAATCGGCTATTTTCGGCCCAGATGCCACGATAACGCTCACCGACGAGGGAATCAGCGTGACGGCGCAGTCGGCACGAACGAACGGCACCGACCTCCTCGTTGCACTCCGCGATGCAGGATTGACCGTCACTGGATTCAACGTCCGCGCACCGACGCTGGACGACGTGTTCCTCGCAATCACTGGTGAACACGTGGAGGAAGCGAAACCGATGGCCGATTCGGCGCAGGGAGGCGACAGATGAGTACCCCGTCGGCGGACGGAAACCCTTCCGATGCGACCGTTAGACGTTCGAGTAACTCGTTTGTCGGGGACGTGTGGGTGAACTTCAAACGGTGGAACATCAAGGCGGTTCGAAACCCCTTCGTTCTCGTGGTGTCGCTCGTTCAGCCGATTATTTTCCTCGTGCTGTTCACACAGGTGTTCGGACAGGTCGCGACCGGTGCGGTCAATCGCAGCGGTTCGAGCATCTCCTACGAGACGTATCTCGTCCCGGCAATCTGTATCCAGGTCGCGCTCGCGGCGGCCACGACATCTGGCATCGGTCTGGTGAACGACATCGAGAACGGGATGTTCGAGAAGGTGCTGGCGACGCCGATGAATCGAACCGCCGTCTTCGTCGGTAAGACTGCTGCCGAGGTGCTTCGCATCGCGATTCAGATTTCGATCATCATCGGTCTCGGCATCCTCCTCGGTGCCGAAGTCGCAACCGGTGTCGTCGGTGCGGTCGGCATCGTCGCGGTTGGGGTGCTGTTTTCGATCTGGTTTACCTCACTGTCGAACACGCTCGCTGTGTTGACCAAAGATCAGGAATCCACTATCATCGGCGCGAACTTGCTCCAGTTTCCCCTGTTGTTCGTCTCGACTGCGTTCCTGCCGCTGGAGGTGCTTCCGGAGTGGATTCAGACCGTCGCGAAATACAACCCAGTCACCTACGGTGTCGATGCCGCGAGGGCGATCATGCTCGATGCGGACGTGATGGAGGTCATTCAGGTGTCGCAGTTCACTGGACTGTGGAACACTCTCGTGCCGGCCCTCGTCGTGCTCATCGCGTTGGATTTGGTGTTGGGTTCGATTGCGGTCTACATGCTTAGGCGGGCATCGAGTTCGAACGTGCAGTAGTCTCTATCCAGTGTCTCGCGAATAAAAGGAAAACCCCCTGAAACCCGTTGGGGTTTATATAACGCGGTTCTGCAGGTAGTCGAGGTGCTTTGCGTTGTAGACGATTTTGACCTCGTCCGTCGCCGCGCTGCCGATACAGGTCAGGCGAACGTTTTTGTCATCGACTTCCTCGTCGCTGAGGATCTGCTGCATGTCCATGTCGATTTCGCCTTCTTTGAGGATAGCGGCACAGTTCGCACAGGCACCTGCGCGGCACGAGAAGGGCCAGTCGTAGCCCTGTGCCTCGGCGGCTTCGAGGATGTATTCGCCTTCGTTGACTTCGAGCGAGCCGTAATCTTCGGCGTCGAGGCCAGCGTCGGCAGCGTTGTTGAACAGGTCGTCGTCGTCCAGGTCCAAGCCCTGGTCGTCCAGCACTTCGTAGTTTAGGTATTCTACGGTGGGCATCACCCAGGGGTTCGTCCGGGGGATGGTTAGTAGTTGTTGTTTCGCTTGCCTCCGTTATAAATCAGGAACGATTCACGCGGGCGAGAGCGGCACGAACGAAAACAGCAGATAGGACGCGATAGCTGAAATCGACGGTGTAAGTATCCACAGCCCGACAACTCGCGCCGTCGTGGACGGGTCGAACAGGTCGCTAGCTTGGAGGGTGTTCGGGTCTTCTTCACCGATTTTTGCCACTTCTTTCTGCTCGGCGGTGAGCGCGTTGACCGACATTCCCGGACTCTCCGCTTCGTCGCCACGTCCACGAACCGCGACGGCTGCCGCATCGGAAATTCGAACGGTTCGCGTCGCTCGGCCCCATCCGAGTCCGACGATGCACATCGTCGCACTCACCGCGAGGCTGGCCGGAATACCGATGAACGAAAGGAAGGTGATGAGACTCGCACTCACGACTTCGACGATGAGCGCCGCGAGGAGTGGCAAATCCGTGAGGTCGTTCCCGACCGTGTCGAGAGTGCGGCGGGCGATGGTGAACGCACCGAGCCCGATTGCCCCCGCGGCGAGCAGAACACCTTCGCTTTCCCCAATCGAACCGCTTCCAACCAGCGGTGCGACTGCGTTTGCGACGTTTGACGCGCCAGCGGAGAACGCCATGTAACAGCCAATACCGACCACGAGGATGGTGACGAACAGTTCTTTCGTCGTTGCATTTGCCGAGACGGTCGGATACGGTACCGACCCGACGTGGTTGAACTCGAACAGCGGCCCTTCCGACTGTTCGAGTTTGAACCACACGTCGAGATACGGGTAGAGATATCGTCCGATAACGGCACAGAGCCAGAACGCGAGGACGGGCGCGATGAGCCACCACGAGACGATTTCGAACATCACCTCTTGATTGAGGGTTCCGGTTGCGACTCCCAATCCCGCAATCGCGCCGACCGCCGTCATCGATGTGGATGCGGGCACGCCGAAGAGGTTCGAAATGAGCAGGGCCATCCCGACGAAAAAGAGGACGCCGACGCTCATTCCGAGCGTAAATGTCATACTGACGATTTCCCCGCCCATCGTCTCGATAACGTTTCGTCCGACGGTCCACCCGCCGAGAAGAGCGAAACCGGACATGAGCCCTGCGGCACCGAGTTTCGAGACAGTTTGACTCCCGACTGCGGGGCCGAACGCAACGCCAGTCGAGGAGCCACCGATGTTAAACCCGACAAATACCGCGACGGCGATACCGACGACCAGCAAAACTTCGACCATACACGTACATTCTCGTCGACCTCTTAAACGGTAACGACTCGTTGGGTTTAGACGACTCCCCGTCTAAGGATGGGTATGTTCCCAACGTTCGAAGTCGTTCCCGCAGTCGATATGCAAGACAGCGAAGTCGTTCAACTCGTGCAGGGTGAGAAAGGCACCGAGACGACATATGGCGACCCAGTAGAAGCCGCGGAGGAATGGATAGAACAGGGCGCGAACACGCTCCACCTCGTCGATTTGGACGGCGCGTTCGACGGCGAGCGAAAGAACGCCTCCGCGGTCGATGCGATTCTCGATGCCGTCGATGTCGATGTCCAACTCGGAGGCGGCATCCGCACCGCAGACGACGCTCTTAACCTGCTCTCGCGCGGCGTCGACCGCGTTATCCTCGGTACCGCCGCAATCGAAAACCCGGATATCGTCGCGGAAATCAGCGAGAAATATCCGAAGTCGGTGATGGTAAGTCTCGACGCAAAAGACGGTGAAGTTCTCGTTTCCGGATGGACGGAATCGACCGGTCTCGACCCGGCGGAGGCGGCGACGAGATACGAGGAGCTCGCCGCTGGCGCGATTCTGTTCACCGACGTAGACGTGGAGGGACGAATGGAAGGTGTTCAGACCGACCCAGTTCGGCGCGTGGCAGAAGCTGTCGAAATCCCAGTCGTGGCGAGTGGTGGCGTCGCAACCGTGGAGGACGTTCGAACGCTCCGCGAGACGGGTGCCGCCGCTGTCGTCGTCGGAAGTGCGCTCTATCAGGGGGCGTTTACGCTGGCGGACGCACGGAAAGGGCTCGATTAGCGAGCCTTGCTGGCGATTCGCTGCAACACGTCGGACTGCGCCCCGAGTCGCGGCTCGGCGAGCAGGAAACAGCCTGCGGTAGCCATCGGTGCGCCGAGGACGAGGCCGGGTACCGTCCCGCTAAGGAGGACACCGATGACAACCATCAGTACGCTTAGAACATCTCGTTTCATGGTCTACCTATCTTTTAGAACTCCACATAAATATATTTGCGTCAGACGTTACCCTATCAAATCCAAGCGGAACCACCTTGTTTCTCCGGCCGAATCGTTCCGTATGAGCGATCGAACCGCCGCCGTAACCCGCGAAACGGCGGAAACGACCATCGAAGTGACGCTCGACGTGGATGGTGACGGCGATGCCACCGTCGAAACGGGAATTGGCTTTTTCGACCACATGCTCGACAGCTTCGCACGACACGGCCTATTCGACCTGACGGTGCGCGCCGACGGCGACCTGCACATCGACGACCACCACACGGTCGAGGACGTGGCGATTACCCTCGGCGAAGCCTTCGACGAAGCCCTTGGCGACCGCCGAGCAATCCACCGATTCGCCGACCGAAAAGTTCCGCTGGATGAGGCGGTCGCCGACATCGTCATTGACGTGAGCGGGCGACCGCTCTTCGAGTTCGACGGCGAGTTCTCACAGGAGCGCGTCGGCGAGTTGACCAGCCAAATGGCGAAACACTTCTTCCGCTCGCTGGCGATGAACGCCGGATTGACGCTTCACGCAGGGGTCGTCGGGGAGAACGCACACCACGAAATCGAGGCATTGTTCAAGGCGACTGCGCGCGCGTTGGACGACGCGACGCAGATTGATGAACGGCGGAGCGACGTGGCGAGTACGAAAGAATCACTGTAACAGTAATTATCAGCGAGTATCGACAATCTGCGACGCGGCATATCCGATCGACAGCCCTCCCGTGATGAGACCGATTGTTCCGAGCAACTGATTTCGAGGGACAGTGGTTGTCTGCGCGATGAGGAGCAGTGAAACTAGTATTACGAGAACTGAGAGGAGGCGGTCTGTCCGTACTGTCACACGGAGCATCCACAGCAGGTATATATAAATAATCGGTTCATTTTGCTTGGTACAAGGCCCTCAATCTCTATTCAACCGACTCTGACTGGATGCTGAAATTGCATGATGAAATTTCGTTCGTTTATACCCCTATCCGCCGAAATACGCTCGGATAATCCAACACCACGCCATCCGTATCTACCGGCAATTCGGCAGTAAATTCACTCTCCAAACTCTCGTACCGGAACAGTCCACCGTCCGAATCCAGCGGTTCGAGGCAAGTGTATCGCTGTTCGACTGCTTTCGCGGTCATCGCGGGCACGTCGAGATAGACGACCGAAATCGTCTCTCTCTTTCCCAATTCCCAATCCAGTCGGCGAATCGGAATCGTGTTCGTGAACGGCGTCACCGCGATATCCACGTCCTTGCATCCCGCGAGTTCCGGTGCGGGTTCTCCGTTTTTCGTCCAGTTGCCGTTGCCGTCGTGTTCGAGTTCGATTCTGGAATTCTCACTGAAACTGTCAATATTGGCTTTTTCCACCATTCCGGATTCGTCGCACTGCACGCGATAGCGAACTCGAAACGGCTCTTTTGGCTCCTCGCCCTCGGCGACTCCCACGACGACCCCGTCCGCGCGGACGGGGTCGAACTCGACGGTGAGATGTTCGGTGCTGACGCCGTCAACTAACTCCCAGACGATATGTCGTTGCATGGGTTTCTCACGACGCGCGATGTGATGAAGTCCACTCTTCGAACCCCACAGACTAAATCGTCGGGCACCTCTACCATCGACAAGGATGTTCGACAGAATCATGCAGAAGTTCGAGGGGAGTCCGAGCCAACAGCAGGTCATCCGACTCCTCCTCGAACGCGGCTTCTCTGTGAGCGACGAGGGGCGCGTCGTTTCGGGCGGCATCGAGATTCCGAACACGCAAATCGCCCGCGAGGTCGGGGTTGACCGACGGGTCGTGGATTCGACGACGGACGCGATTTTGAAGGACGAGGAACTACGGCGGATCTTCCAGAATATCTCCTCGATTCCGAGTCTGATGGATTTGGCTCCCGTGCTGGATTTGTCGGTGCTGACGATCGAAGTCATGGATGCCGACGAACCCGGAATCGTCGCCACGGTCACATCGCTGTTGGCCGACAACGACATTTCGATTCGCCAGACGATAAGCGAAGATCCGGAGTTCACCGACGACCCGAGACTCTATCTCGTCACCGACGAAGATCTGCCGGGTGACGTGTTGAACGAACTGAAAAACCTTGAATTCGTCCGTCAGATTCAACTCAGTTAATTACCGAGTTCGCGCTCGTTTTCTTTCGCTGTCGGTTCGAAATCCACGCCTTTTCGGTTGCTCCCCACAAACACTGCGCCAATGGCTGGCACAACGTATCGAACCGTGGCTGGACAGGGGGAAGCCGCCTTCGAGGTTCGAGGGTCGGAGTTCATCGGTTATGTTGCTCCGGCAGAGAGCGTCGAAATCGCGGAATCGTTCGTCGAGCGAATCGGCGACCGTCACTCGGACGCCACTCACAATGTGCCTGCCTATCGAGTTCAGGCCGATGGAACGTCCAACCGCGCCGACGGCGGTGGCGATGCTGGCAGCGGATTCCTTCGGGAATATTCCAGTGACGACGGCGAACCCTCCGGAAGCGCCGGAAAACCGGCTCTGAACGTCCTTCAACAGCGCGACGTGGAGAACGTGGTCGTCGTCGTCACGCGGTACTACGGCGGAACCAATCTCGGCGTCGGCGGGTTGGTGCGGTCGTATTCCCGTGCCGTCAAGGAGGCGGTGGATGACGCGGAAGTCGTCGAAGAGCGGCCCCACCAACGACTCGACATCGTGGTCACCTACGACGATTCGGGAACCGTCCGTGGAATCATCGAAAGCGAGGATGTCGAGTTCGAGGCCGAATACGGCGAAGACGTGCGATTTTCGGTTCGAGTGGCGGTCGAAGAGACGGACGCGCTCTGTGATCGCCTTCGAAGTGCGACCAGCGGTCGGGCCGAAATCGACGCTGCTGGTTAACTCAGAAAATCGCCTGAACCGCGGTGAACACGCCGTAGGCGACACCGAGCGCGAGGGCCAGTGAGAGCACCCACGCGAGTACCGTGTAGAGCATCTTTCTCGCACTGACGCCACCGTCACTGGCGGCGTAGCCGCTTCCGATGATGGTGCTGACGATGATTTCGTTGAACGAGACGGGAATGCCGAAAAACACGGCAGCCTGTGCGATAGCGAAGGCCGGGATGAGTGCAGAAATCGACCGACGCGGTCCCAGCGCCGAGTAATCCTGTGCGAGTGCTTTTATCATTCGAGGGGCTCCGGTCCACGAACCAGCGAGCAGGCCGAGGCCACCGCCGACGAGCACCGGCACCAATGGAATCGAGAAGGGTTCTAACAGCGGGAGAAGCGGTCCGATTGCGAGTCCGACCTGACTCCCGCCCGCCGAGAACGCGACCAATCCACCGAGCACGAGAAGAAACCGACGCTGCCCCCGTGTCATGTCTATCAGGAGCTCTCGTCGGAGCGCGAATCCAACCACCCCCGCGATGACGAGCGACGCAAGGATGATTCCGAAATCGACCCCGCCAATCGTAGGTAGCGAAACGGTGTTTGCGACGCTTTCCGCGATCGACGCGCTCACTTCCGGCGGCCCGAGGAAGACGAAGCCGATGTTGGCGACGATGAGTCCGACGATGCCGCCCAGTATCGGCACCGCGATTTTTTCGGAAACATCCTCGTGTCGAAGAGTTCGGGCAGTCGCATAGGCGACCCCGCCGCCGACGAACGGGGTCAACACCCACAGTGCGACGATTTGTTGGTATTTTGCCCATGCAGGGGCACCGCCGAGCGCCAACCCGACGCCGACGATTGCCCCCGTAACCGTGAACGCGGTTGCGATAGGATACCCGGTAAACACCCCGATTGCGACCAGTATCGCTGCGGTGAGGAGTCCCGTGGTCGCGGCGAGCGGTGATAACTGGACGCCGAGAATTAACTCCTTTCCGACCGCCTCGGAGACGTTCGCACCCTGTAAAGCCGCCCCCAGAAAGCCGAGAATCCCGACCAAAAATCCGGCGCGCATCACTGAAAGGGCATTTGCTCCCACCGCCGGCGCGAACGGGGTCGAACCGCTCGAACCGGCGCCGATGGCCCACGCCATGAACAGGCTTGCAACACCGGCAATAATCAACGTCAACAACCCGCCATCCATGTCTGGCCAGTATTCTCCCTCGTGTGAATAGTGTACCGACTCGAAATGTAACAACTCTTATGTCGTGTCGGCGCGCGGGCCGTCATCCTGCTTCGGCGCTTCGACACCTTCTGCGGCCTCCACCGTTTCGGTCGTCTTTTCGACATCCACGTGCCATCGGTCGATTTCGTCCTCGTAGGTGCTGAGCAGGGCGGAGACGCTCTCTTTGAGTTCGTCGTCGTTGACGTTCACCTCGAAGATGAAGCCTTCCTCGCCGTCTTCCATTCGACTCGTCTGTTGAATGTTGGCGCTGACGAGGTCATTGTCGAAGTAGTACGGTGCGAGTTGAGTCATCACTCGCTGGTACACCGTATCCTCGACCTTGCGAATCGCCTTTCTACTCGCCGAGTCTGCGGCACGGGCGACGTAGTTAACCGAGTCCTGCCACCTGTCCATCGCGCCCTCGGTGTCGTCTTTTTCGAGCTTCTCGTACGATTCGGTCAGTTTTTCTCCTGCTGTTCGGAGGTCGTCGTCCGGCGACTCACCCGCTTGCTCGCCCTTCCCTTCGCTCACATGCGCCTGCTCGGCAGTTTTTTCGGCAACGTCCTCCCCGAGTCTCTCGTGCGATTTCGGTCGCCACTCGTCCCACTCTTCGAACGCTGTACCTGAAACATCTGCCTCTCGAAGGGCCTGCGTGATTCGCTCGCCATGCTCGACGATATCTCCCCAGCTACCGCGGAGCTTGAAGCCAGAGATACTCTCTTCCATTCGGTCGATGGGTGGTATGTCATGCAGGGTTTTACTTCTTACTGCCAGCCCCCGCAAACTCCCGTCTCACTGGCCGAAATAAGTATTTTTGCCCTTGCTCGATGGACTATTATTCTCGCACGTTTCCGTATGCAACCCGCTCGGCAAACGTGTTGAGCTTGTCTTTTGCCTTGCCGAGCAGTTCCGCGTGTCTGCTGACCGTTCGCATCTCCGATTCGGAAACTTCGATTCGGTCATCGCCGTACACGTCGCGTGTCTCGCCATCCGAGGCGGCATCGACGACGGACGACAGACCACACCTGCCACACGCTTCCGTTCGCTTTCCACCCATGCTCCCCGATACGGACGCTTTCGTGTTATGTGTTATCCCTGGCCCTCTTCGACGTTTCATCCGTCCCGTTTCACGGTTTCCGCAGTACCGCTTTGTAGTAGCCCTCCCTCGGTCGCACCTCGGCGACCTCCCACGGCGTTCCGACGGTCACATCCCGCAGTCTGTCGGGGGAAAAGAGTACGAAATGGAGGTCTCGCCCCACTTCGCGCTCGACGTCGCGAACGTACTCGAAGTGGAAGGTTCGATGGGCGACACCCGGACGCGGGTCGGGTCGGTAGCCGAAGAACTCCTCGTGGTCGAGTGTCGATGGGTCGTAGTTGTCCACGACCGCCACGCCATCCTCGTCGGTGATTCGAGCGAGGTCGGAAAGGAAGTCGCGAGCTCCGGCGAGCGACTGGGTGAGGCCGATTTGGGTTCCGTTGACGAGCGCGGTGCGGAATCTGTCCTGTGGAAAATCCAACGCGAACATATCCATCACGCGAGCGTCTTCGATGCCGCGCTCCCTGGCAGTCTCGACTGCACCCGGACTCACGTCAATGGCGACGACCTCACCTCGCTCTTGCAGAAATTCGGCATAGTGGCCCGACCCACAGCCAACGTCAACGATGGGCGATTCGAGCGAATCGAGGAGGCTTTTCAAGTCGTCGTTCCACTCCGCTGGCGGTTTGAAGTAGTTCTCGTAGATGTGGCCGTCTTGTGTGTCCACACCGTCCCGGTATTGACAATCACCACGCAGTCCACCGCGCTGGTAGTCGAGCATCGCTCGGCCGAGTGGGTCTGCACTCATCACAGTGTGTCACACACTATCATTTGTAATAAAAATATAATGAGTCTCGGTACCGACTCACGTCCCAGCAGTGGATATTTATCGCTCCCGACCAACCGAATGAGCATGGATGGCGGTATCGAGCCATACGACTCGTCCCAGGAACGGGATGATGATTCTGGCGGGGAGAGCGAAATCGATATTCCTGACTGGGAGGACGTGTACGTAGACCGGGTGAGTGACCGACTGTTCATCAACTACGACCTGGAGAAATCCTACTCGGTTCGCGACCAGCAGTTTACGCTCTACGGTCGACTGCTGATGGAAAATCAAAAACAGTTCTTTCACGAATCGCTCAACTACGCGAACCACACCGCCGAAGAACATCTGTTCGTCCGGCGAACCGACTCACCTCGCGTCTCGAATATCAAATCGCTTGTTGACCTCGGCCACGAACTCGCAGAAGACTGGATAGACGCCGACGAAGAGCATTTCGGCACCGAGTTCACGTTCGTCCTCGTTGCCGATGAAATCCCTTCCGACGTACGCGAGTTCGTCTCCGGATTCCGTGACCGGACGCTTCTCAAATACGGCTACTACGGACGGTACGAAATCAACCTCGTCGTCGTCGCTCCCGACCGAGAAGAACTCATCGACAACAAAAACGCCGACGTGAGCGAGGCGTTTGCTCTTTGGCGACCACTCAATTCGAAAAAATCGGGCTTTTTCCGGCGTGTCGTGCGCCGACTCAAACCCTAACGTTGGAATTCGGTTTTAGTCGTCCGCTTCGCCACCGTCCGTGACCGCAGGTCCGGCGCGCTCACGTCGGGTGGACATGATGTTCTCGTAACCGATTTTAGCCAGCGCGAGCGCTAACCCTGTAAGGACGAGCGAGATGATTGCCTGTGCGCCGAGCGAAATTGCGGTCGCCGTCGATTCGGCTTCCATGATGCCCTGTGGTGCGCGAATGAGTGCAATCCACAGCAGTGCAACGATTGTCACGGCGAACATCAACACGAGCGGTGCGCCAGTGCTAAGCAGTTGTTTGCTGTCGTCCCAGTTGACCAACCAGATGGTTGCCGCCAGCAGCGCGAGCGCAGCGAGCAGTTGGTTGGCGCTACCGAACAGGGGCCAGAGGCTCTCCCACGTTCCGCTGGAGACGAGAACGTACGCGAGAACACACTGGATTCCCGCGTTGGTATAGCGGTTCGTCAGCGTCTTTTGGGTGCTCGTTTCCGGCGTGCCGACGATTTCCTCGAACATGTACCGTCCGAGACGAACTGCTGTGTCGGTGCTTGTCAGCAGGAAACTCACGAACACCAATCCGATGAACGGAATACCGTATCGGGCCGGAATCCCGAAACTGGTGAGCATGATGCCGCCACCGGTCGGGAAGTTCGCCAGTGCGCCTGCCAGCCCACTACCGAAGTCGGTGACGCCGACGATTGCCAGCGCGGAAACCGCGGTTGCGGCGAGAATACCCTCACCGAGCATTCCCCCGTAGCCGATGACGCGAGCGTCACTTTCCGTGTTCAGTTGTTTCGCCGTCGTCCCTGAGGAGACGAGCGAGTGGAACCCGCTAATCGTCCCGCAGGCGATGGTGACGAAGAGGAACGGGAAAATCGGCCCGAGCGTCGGACTGACTAATCCCGTAAATGCCGGAAGTTGTGTTGAGAGCGACGAATAGGTCGTTCCATCGACGGTAACTGGGCTAAACAGCCCCAACGATCCGACGATAACAGCCAGCACCATCCCGCCGACCCCCGCGTACAGCAGGAACGAAGAGAGGTAATCTCGTGGTTGTAGGAGCGTCCACACCGGAAGAACGCTTGCAATGAATGCGTAGATGATGATGACTGGCACCCATCCTGCGACGTTCGCACCGTACGACCCTGCGAGTGGGAGTCCCGTCCCACCCGAAAAGAGGACGATGGTGCCCGCCGGATACGCGGCGTCACCTGCCGCCGGAAACAGCGCAAGTGGGTACTGAATACCGACCCAGACACTGGCGAAAACACCAGAGACAAAAATGACTGTTCCCGCTCCGAACGGAAGGTCGAGTTGGTAGAGCCACACGCCGAACACGAGCGCGAGCATGATGTAGAGGACGCTTGCAGTCGCCGCACTCGGGAAGGCGTTGAACACGACTGCGACCACCAGCGCGAACACCGCGATGACGAGGATAATGGTCAGGAACGCGAACCACAGCAACATGTTCTTGCCGCGCTCGCCGACGTACTCGCCCATGATGTACCCGATCGATTTCCCTTCGTGTCGGAGACTCCCCGATAGGGCCATGAAGTCGTGTACTGCGCCGAGAATTGGGTTTCCGATTGCGATCCATAGAATGGCGGGAAGCCACCCGAACGCCGCGCCCGCCGTAATCGGGCCGACGATGGGTGCCCCACCTGCGATGCTCGAATAGTGATGTCCTAAGAGGACGGTTTTCTTTGCAGGAACGTACTCCTGCCCGTCCTCGTACTTATGTGCTGGTGTATTACGGTCGTCGTCCAGTTCAACGAACTGTGCAAGGTACCGTGAGTAGCCGATATACCCCACACTGAAAAGCACCAGCACACCCAATACTAGCCATATGATTGCGGTCGCCATGGTATTGTGCCTCATGGCCAAAAATATGATGAACGGTAATAAGTGTTCTTTTTGTTCTTGGCAGTATGATGGGTTTGAATCGCCACTTTCTGTGACAATGTCGTCTTTCGTTCGACAACTATCCGGTAGATTTCGGTGTCGGCTCGACAGTAACGTCTAATTTGTCTGCCACGTTCGACAGCAACGAACCTTTTACTTCCTCGACACGCGATTCGATGACCGCAACCACTGGTTCGTCGAACGATTCGCGAATGTGTTCGATTCGGTCGCGCTCGGTTCGACATCGGTCTCGGAGATATTTCGCCCCGCTTCCCGATTCGTCCTCCTCTGGTTCGGGGGTGACTTTGTTGATGACAAGTCCCGAGACGGCGAGGTCGTACTTGGTCAACTCCTCGACGGCCCGCCCCGTCTCGCGAATCGATAGCTCGTCCGGGTTGAGCACGAGGAAGTAGGCCGCCTCGGTGCGAAGCACCTCGCCGGCGAATTCGAACATCTCCTTTCGCTCCTGCAATCGGGCGATGATAGGGTCGCCTTCGACCATTCGTCGGGGTTCTCGGTCGCCAATGGCGGCTTTCTCGAACAGGTCGATGCTTTGTTTCCGTTTGTGAAGGAGGCGTTCGATCCACCCTTCGAGGAATTCCGGCAGTGAGAGCAGTCGGAGCGTCCCACCTGTCGGAGAAGTGTCAAATACAACGCGGTCATACTCCTCCGCATTTTGCATCACATCGACGAATCGGTCGAACAACGCCGATTCGTACGCGCCGGGCGTCTGGTGTGCCATCTCGACTTGGCGGTCGATGGCGTTGACCATCCCCGGACTCACCTGGTCGCCCATCGACCGTTTTATCTCCATCAGGTGGTTTTCGACCTCCTGCTCGGGGTCGATTTCCATCGCCCAGAGGTTGTCGTGGCCATCGACCGGCGTGGGTTCGTCACCGAACTGTTGGTCGAACACATCGGAGGTGCTGTGTGCGGGGTCGGTCGAAACGACGAGTGTTTTCAATCCCGCGTTCGCACTCTTCAGTCCGTACGCGCTCGAAACCGTGGTTTTGCCGACGCCGCCTTTGCCGCCGAAGAAAACGAACTTCTTCATGTTAAAAATGATACTGCTGTCCTTTGCGTTCGATGAGCGATTCGCGGTCCCACATTCGGCGTTCCCATGCCTCGAATTCGTCGGTCAGGTAGGGGAGAAGTTCGGCAGTATAGTACGAAATCGGACTCGGGACGCCGAACACGTCGGGAAAACACGCGAGCATAAATTCGTCCTCGGTATCCTCGGCTTCCTTCTCTATCAACTCGTACGCCGGATGCGAAATCATCCCGTGATAGAGGCCGCGGAGCCACTCCGAGACGTGCCGACGGTACGTCTCTATCCTGTCGGCTAGTGACATACTACCACAGTATCGTCCTCGCTATTTAAGCAACCGGGTCGGGTTCCTATCGCATGCTTCCCTATTCTTCTCTTGTCGCTCGCCCCGCGGGTAGGCTTAAGACGCTTCAGTTCGTGCCACGGGATAGCTAATGAGTAAGGGTCGAATCCCGGTTACGATTTTGAGTGGCAATCTCGGTGCTGGCAAAACGACGACGCTCAACCACCTGTTGAACGAGAGCGATGATAGGGACATCGCGGTGCTCGTCAACGATATGGGTACGATAAACGTCGATGCCGAACTAATAGAGGACGGAACTGAACTCACCGCCGAAAACGGCGTCGCCGAACTCTCCAACGGCTGTATCTGCTGTGAACTACAGGATGACCTTCGAACCGAGGTCAGCCGACTCGCCCGCGAGTGGGAGTTCGACACCCTCGTCGTCGAATCCTCGGGCATCAGCGAACCCGCTCCGATTGCGCGCCTGTTCACGACCGAATCGCGCGCCGCTGCACGGTACGACGTGGATACGACCGTCACCCTCGTCAGCGCGCGCCAGTTCCGCGATTTCTTCGATGGCGACTCGCCGGTCGAGCGAACCGAAACCGAAGACGGCGAGACGCGCCCGCTGTCCGACCTCGTCATCGAACAAATCGAATTCTGTGACGTGCTCGTGCTCAACAAATGTGACCTGGTGACCGACGAGGAACTGGACGAAATCGAGGCGACTCTCCGCGCGCTCCAACCCCGAGCCGAACTGATTCGAACCGAACACGGTCGGGTTTCTCCCGACAAAGTCCTTCAACGCGGGCTGTTCGACCGGGACGCAGTCAGCGATTCCGCGGGGTGGAAGCGAGCGATGGCGCACACTGGCGACCACGACCATTCTCCCGACCACGTTCACGCCGACCACTCCCACGACCACCGCCATCCGGAGGAAATCTACGGCGTTTCGTCGGTCGCGTACCGCCGACGCCGACCGTTCCATCCCGAACGCCTCGTCGATTTCTTCGAATCGCTTCCCGACGGCATCATTCGGGCGAAGGGAACGTTCTGGCTCGCCGGACAGGACTGGATGATGGAGTACGGACAGGCCGGATCGTCCGCCCGCGTCGATACGGCGGGCCAGTGGATCGCGAGCCTCCCCGAAATCGACCAGAAGCTCTACCGCAACAATCGTTCTGACCTCAAATGGGACGAGGAATGGGGCGACCGCGAGACGAAACTCGTCTTTATCGGAACGAATTTTGACGAGGACACCATCGTCGCTGAACTGGACGACTGCTTGCTGACCGACGAGGAAATGGACGCTGACTGGGCCGGGTTCGAAAATCCATTTCCACAGTCCGAAGACGGACTGTTGACGTTCGGCGAGTGACCTTTCCTCCGTGTCAGAACCTCCCGATGCTTCGCTCGTATCGTTAGCTTATAGCCCCTCGCCATGCACGAATCGCATATGACTATCGAGCAGCGAGGTGACGCTCACCTCATCACGCACGCGATGGCGAAAGACACCCTCTCGAAAATCCGGGACGAGAACACGGAACAGGTCGGTTTCCGCAAAGGCCTCGTCAAACTCGGTCGCATCTGTGGCTACGAAATCATCGACGGCGCGATGGATACCGAGTATGTCTCCATCAACACTCCCCTCACCGAGACGACCGGCGAGCGCGTCAAAGGATTGGACGACGTGGTCATCATCAACGTGCTTCGTGCCGCGACGCCGTTCGTGGAAGGCCTCCTGAAGGCGTTCCCCCGCGCGAAGCAGGGCGTCATCAGTGCTGGCCGAAACGAGGATGCCGGAATGAACGAGAACGGCGAGTTCCCAATCACCATCGACTACGTGAAACTGCCCGAAATCACGGAGAAGGACACGGTCATCGTGGCCGACCCGATGCTTGCTACTGGCAGTACGATGTGTGCCGTCCTCGAAGAGGTGCTCAAAGAGCAACCAAACCCGGAGAACTTCTTCGTCCTCTCCGCGGTCAGCGCCCCCGATGGCCTCCTCAACGTCCACGAGAAGTTCCCACAAGCGGATCTGCTGACGGTAAGTATTGACGACCGACTCAACGACGACGGGTTCATCGTTCCCGGATTGGGCGACGCTGGCGACCGCGCGTTCCGTACGCAGTAAATATCGAACCATATCCGCTTCTCCCCTTGCTAATCCAACGAACAGCGATGCCACACGAATGAGATAGGGATATCACATTTTCAGTCGACTCCCATTGCGATGTCCCGAGCAACCGTCTGCCTGACCTACGATTTCGACGCGGTGTCCGTCTGGATACACACGTTCGGCGCGTCAAACGCGCCGACGCAACTCTCCCGTGGAATTTACGGCGCGTGGGTCGGCGCGCCTCGCCTCCTTGACCTGCACGACAAACGTGGAGTTCCCGCGACGTGGTTCGTCCCCGGCCACACCATAGAGAGCTTCCCCAACCGTGTCGGGGAGGTTCACGACCGCGGCTACGACGTGCAGTGTCATGGCTGGCGACACGTCAACCCGAGCACGTTCGACAGCAAGGAGGCGGAACAGTCGGAATACGAGCGCGCAATTTCCAACATCGAGAACGTGACGGGACGCAAACCCACCGGATTTCGCTCGCCAGCATGGGAGTTCTCGAAGCACACGCTCGAAATCATCGAAGAATTGGGATTCGAGTGGGATTCGAGCCAGATGGGCAACGACTTCGTGCCGTATCATCTCCGCAAAGATTGGAAAGCACCTGATTCCGACCCGTTCGAACTCGGCGATTCGACCGACATCGTCGAAGTCCCGATTTCGTGGAAACGGGCCGATTTCCCGGCGTTGATGTTCGTCTGGGAACAGTCGATTCTGTGGGGATTCGCCGACGAACAGTCGGTGTTTGACCTCTGGCAGGCGCAGTTCGACTGGATGTACGAGAACGTGGACGACGGAATTTTCACCCTCGCCATGCACCCACAGGTCATCGGTCAACCGCCGCGAACGCGACGCTTGGAGGAGTTGATCGGGCACATGCGGACGAAACCGGACGTCGAATTTGCAGACCTCAGCACAGTGGTCGGCGAGATTCAGGACGGCGACCGGGAAGTTTTCGAGGTGATGGGTGGTAACTGAGTCGTCTGCCAGCCGATTCGAGTTCGCTAGCCCCGCGGATATCACCCCCTCTTTTGAAACATCGGTGAAAACACCTTTTCGGACGGAGTGCGTTAGAAGTTCACATGGCAAAATACGTTGCTCTCGTCGATATTCGCGAGCAAATCCAAAACGCACAGGAGTTGGCGTCGGTCTGGGGCGATGTTCGGGCCGAATTCGAGGAATTCGGCATCACCCTTGACGGCAGTTACGCAGTGTTGGGCGAGTACGATTACATCCTCATCTTCGATGCCCCGGACAGGGACACGGCGTTCAAGTCTGGAATCGCGGTCGAGAGTCACGGGATGGATATGCAGACGATGGAGATCATTCCGATCGACGATTTCGCGCAACTCGTCGAAGACTGATTTTGTACCCCAGTCCGAGCGAAAAAGCCTATTCCCCACCACTACCTTCGCCCAACTATGACTACGGAAGTCGCGCTTGCGTTCGACGACGCCGACCTGCTCCCCGCAATTGCCCAAGACGCCGAATCTGGCGACGTGCTCATGCTGGCCTACGTCTCACCTGAAGCGGTCGAGCAAACCCTCGAAACCGGCCTCGCACACTACTACTCCAGAAGCCGAGACGAACTCTGGCAGAAAGGCGGCACCAGCGGCCACGTTCAGCACGTCGAAGACATTCGCGTAGACTGCGACGGGGACGCGTTTCTCTACCGCGTCGAACAGGAAGGCGGGGCCTGTCACACCGGCTACGAATCCTGTTTCTACCGCGAATTGGACTCCCTGAGCGAGGACGCTACTGCCGAAGCCGAAGTGGTCGGCGAGAAAGTGTTCGACCCCGACGAAACATATGAGTGAGATGAGCGACCCACTCACCGACCTCCGGAGTGCGGACGAAGCCTGTCGAGAAGTCGAGGCCGCAGTCACCGAACACGGAAAAACGCGGGTCGAGGCGGTTGGAGACGCCCACGACCGCGCCACCAAACTGCTCAACCGGTACGAAGGCAAAGCCACCGGAACCGGGGATTTCAAGTCGTTCGTGGAGTTTCAGGGCCAGTTTGCCGACCTAGTGACGAACCTCCCCGACGACGTTCCCGCCCGCGAGTCGTTCGAGCGGGCGGAGGACATCTCCAACAAACGCCGATTGAGCGAGGATGATTTCGACCGGATTCGCAGCACGCTCGAACCCGCCGAGGAAATCGCAGCCCTCCTCGACAAGCGTCGAGAACGCCGCGAGCGATACCGCGACGCTCGTCACGACGTCGCCAACAGAATCACCGAGTTGGACGAACGGATCGACGATTTAGAGCGACTTCAGGAGTTGGGTGCGGCCGACTTGGACGCCCCGACCGAGGAACTCCGCGAGCCGATTGAAACCGCGGACGAGGCCGTCTCTGTGGCGTTCCGCGAGTTCAAACGCCAATCGAGCGCCCGCGAGGTCGTTCGGTTTCTCACCGCGACCGAGCAGTACCCCCTCATCGAGTTCGATTCGCCGCCGGATGAACTCCGAACCTACGTGCTCGAAACCGACGCGGGCGAGAAACCGATTCCCAAGTTGCTCGAACTCGCCCGTTACTCCCGGTCGAAACTCGACCACTACGTGACCGACCCCGCCGAACTGAAACGCGCCGTTGCCACGAACGAGACGTATCTCGACCGCCTCGACGCAGACCCTCTCATGATCGGGTGGCCGCCAGCCCCTGCCAACGAACTCCGATGGTGGTGTGAGGAAGCGATTCGCGTCGCAGACCGATTCGCGTCGGCGGAGGCGGTCGCTCGACTCCGCGAGGTTCAGCGACTCACCCACGACTCCCGGTTCGACACTTTGCGAACGGCGGCACAGGCGCGAGCGGAGTTGACCGATGAGGAACGCGAGCGTCTTACCAGCGGCGCTGTCGAAGACGAACTCGAACGGACTCGTGTGAGAAAAACGGAATTGTCGGACGCATTAGCGGACTTTCCGGAACGATAATTTTCAGCTCTTCCGCTCAGACGCTTGCTTTCGCGGTTCGAAGGGCGTCTTCCATCTCCTCCGACAGTTCTTCGGCGCGGTGGCGTTCGCGTGCCTCCGCGTAGATTCGAACCATCGGCTCGGTACCGCTGGATCGCGCGAGCACCCACGCGTCGCCAAAGTCGAGTCGATAGCCGTCACGGGTGTTCAACTCCGCGTCCGACTCGTTCGCTTTCTGCTCGGCGGCGGAAAGCAGCGCGTCGTGTTCGGCGTCCGTCGTGTACGAGATGTTCGTTCGGACGTTGTGATAGCCGTTGTACGGTTCGACAACTTCGCTGGCGTTTCGGTCGACCAGCAGTTCGAGGAATTTCGCGGCGGTATACGCGCCGTCGCGGGTCAGTCGATAGTTCGGGAAGAAGATGCCGCCATTGCCTTCGCCAGCGACGGGCACCGTCACGTCTTGGTCTTCTAGTTCACGGATACGGGTGATGATGTTCGTGCTGCCGATGGGTGTTAGTTCGAGCGTCGAACCCGTTTCGCGGGCAACGTCCACGAGACGCTGGGAGACGTTGACGGCGGAGACGACGGCATCGCCGGGTTCGAGTTGTGCGGCGGCGAGCGCGGCTAGCGTCGCGTCGCCCTCGATGTAGTCGCCGTTTTCGTCGTAGAAAATGGCGCGGTCTGCATCCCCATCGTGTGCGATTCCCACGTCCGCACCGCTCGATTCGACCAGTCGTCCAAGGTCACGGAGGTTCTTCGGAACCGGTTCCGGATTGCGTCCGGGAAAGTGACCGTCGGGTTGGCTGTTCGCCGTGACGACGTCACAGCCGAGTTTTCGGAAGAACTCAGGGGAGGTGAGCGAGCCTGCACCGTGTCCGGGGTCGAGGGCGACGGTGAGGTTCGTGTCGACGATTTTCGTCGTGTCGATATTTTCGAGAAGCTGGCTGATGTACCAATCACGGGCATCCTCGATACGGTGGCTGTGGCCCGTTTCGCTCCAGCGAACTGCTTCGAACGCCTCGGTCAGGAACTTCCCTTCGATGCGCTCTAGGCTCCCGATGGCGAGTTCGATGCCGTCGTTGCCGATGAGCTTCACGCCGTTGTACTCCGGCGGGTTGTGACTCGCTGTTATCATCAATGCCGGAACACCCTCGCGTTCCGCGTACGCCTGCGCACCGGGCGTCGGCACGACACCGAGGCGGTATACGTCCGCCCCGACGCTCGCTAACCCGCTGGCGGCGGCATCGGCGAGCATGTCGCCAGTGGCCCGCGTATCTCGTGCGAGAGCGACTCGGTCGGAGCGCCACACCGTCCCTGCCGCTTTCGCAATCTTGAGCACGAACTCGGGGGTCAACTCGTCGTTTGCGACCCCTCGCGTTCCGCTCGACCCGAACACCTTCATGTTCTGGGGTGGGGATTCTGTCTTGAAAGAGATTCCGAATACCCGCGCTACTCCGCCTCAGAAGGGTGTCCGATGGCCGATTTGACAGGAGATTCCCACGCGAGGACGGCGAACGACCCGACTATCAAAACCCCGCCAGCGACCGCGAGTGCTGTCAGCGGCGATGTCGTATCCGAAATCAGGCCACTGCCGAGTTGGAACGGGATGACCGTCAGGAACTCACCATGGCCAACGCGGAGAGCACGGTTGCCCGTCCGAGGGTGTCGATTCTGTCATTGACGTACTGCGAAGCCAGCGACCGCGACGTTTCGGCGATTCCACGAGCGAACAGGAACGCCGGAATCGCCAGAATCGGTAGTGCTCGGAGCGCGATGAGTCCGATTCCGACGACGAACGGAATGGCGAGGAACCACTGTCGAAGTCCCACCCGCTCTCGAATCGTCCCGGTGTGATAGCTCAGTCCCGCCGAAAAGAGGCTAATCGCCGCGTAGAACCAGCCGAGAAGCGGTTCGACTTCGCTAGCAGAAACCCCAACCTGCGGGAGAACCGTTTCGAGTACCGGTTGAACGTACATGAAGACGAGATACGAGACCGCCGAGAAGAGGACGAAGTAGTAAACTACGAACGCACGAAGTCGAAGATGCGAGAGCGTTTCGCCGATGACGCCGACCGCCTCCCGCAGACCGAGATCATCCGCATCGCTTTCCTCGTAGCTCGTCGGTTCTTCCAAACTCAGCAATATCGGCACACCGATAGCAGACACTCCGGCGGCCACCAGAAACGGATACGCCAGGTCGATGTTGCCGAGATAGCCACCGGCGACACTGCCGAGGACGCCGACGAGGAGAGCGACTGCCTGTCCGCGCCCGCGAACGTCAGCGAACTGGTCTGCCGACAGCTCGTCGGTGAGCGTGTCGTATAGCCACGCGTCGTCACTTCCCGACCGGAAGTTGTACCCCATCGACCAGCAGGCGTACAGCACGGCGAGTTCGAGGAAGGTTTCCGCAAAGCCGATACCGACGAGCGTCAGCGTGATGACCGTGGTTCCGATGAGCAGGCTGTTTCTGCGCCCGATTCTGTCGCCGACGTAGCCTGTCGGAATCTCGCCGAGAACGGTCGTAACGTTGTAAATCCCTTCGAGAACTGCGATGGCGGTGAAATCCAACCCGAGCGAGAGGAAGTAGAGATACATTATCGGGCGCTAGAACTCGACCGCCTTGGTCGCCTTATAGGCGTAGTAGAGGCCGATATTTCGACTCAAACCCCGCATACGAAACCGAAGGGACTGCCGTTTTGAAATCGTTCTGCGCACGAGATTGCACATAGATAGTTGACATCTTTTCGAGGGAGATATACGGGACGGGAGGCGACTTGTAGCTACGATGGACGACTCACGTCCAGACCCGGGCGACGTACTCGCCGCGATCGGAAACGAGCGACTGGTGTCGATGCTATACGAACTCCAGCAGGCATTCCGCGAGGGTGAATACGCCCTCTCCTACGCGGAACTCAAACGACGCGTCGGCCTCCGCGACAGTGGCAACTTCAACTACCACCTTCAGCGTCTCGTCGGGCAGTACGTCCGAAAAACGCCGGAGGGCTACGAACTCACCTACGCGGGGCGAAAAGTTGCCAGCGCGCTGACGGCCGGAATTTTCACCGAAAAAGCGGACGGCACGACCCTCTCGGCATCCGGAACGTGCTACAACTGCGGGAACGAAGCGCTCTCCGCACAATACGAACACGAACGAATCCGCATCACCTGTGACGACTGCAGCGAAGAAATCCTCCATAACCCGTTTCCACCCGCTCCAACCACGCGCAGAGACGACCTTCTTTCCGCCTTCGACGCGTGGACTCGTCGCTGGAACGCCCTCGCATCCGCTGGAACGTGCCCGGAATGTGGTTCCCACATGGACGGGGAACTGACCGACACTGACCCGAACCTCAGCATCGGCGACGTGCCGTACCGACTCCGGGTGACGTGCCGCGAATGCTGGGCGATGGCGAACCTTCCCCTCGGCTGTCTCGTCCGCGACCATCCGCGAGTCGTCGGCTTTCACGACGCTCACGGCGTCGATATCGATGCCCGTCCCTTGTGGGATGTCGACTGGGCGCTCCACCGCAACTACCTTTCTGTCATCGAAGACGACCCGCTTTCCCTCCGACTGCGAATCCCGTTCGACGGCGAGGAGTTACAGTTGACGTTCGACGACGAGGGAACCGTCGTTTCGACCGAAACCGAACGGCGGTAATCCGAACCCGAACGTTTTCCACGATTCGCATCCCTAACTCGGGCATGACCAGTATCGACGAGAAACGCGTCTACAACGACCGGGAGGGGACGGTAACCGTCTACGTCGCTACGGAACTGGGCGTCGTCCGCGTCGAAATCTCCGGGGACATCGTGGGTGAGTTTTCGATGGCCCACCGCTGCGTTGCCCGTGATGTGGCGACTGTGGGCGATTCGCTCGCAGTCGCCACCGACGAAGACGCGCTCGACAGCGATTTCCGCACGCTCGGATTCGGCCCGACAGTTGCGGTCGGTTTCGACGGCGATACCCTCCTCGCGGCGGGCGACGACGGAACCCTCGCGCGGTACGACGACGGCGACGACGAATGGCATGAACTGGCCTCGCTTCCCGAAGTACGGGCTATCGACGGGGATATGCTGGCGACTGCCGACGGTATTTATCAAATCGTGGACGACGGAGTCCGGAACGTCGGTCTGAACGACGTTCGAGACGTTTCTACCGACGGCGTTCCACTCGCGGCCACGGCTGAGGGCCTCTACTGGCTCGGAAACGGTTGGATAGATGCACTGGATGGTGACTTTCGCGTCGTGAGTTCGACCGATGAAGACGCGTATGCTGCCGCCGACGCGCTGTTCGTTCGCGATGGAGACGACTGGCAAGAAGTCGCGCTTCCGGTGGCTGACCCCGTCGCGGCTATCGGATTCGGTGAGGGAGTGTACGTCGCGACCGAATCAGGAACGTTTCTTTCGTCGGTCGGGAATGGGTGGCGGAGCCGCCATCTGGGACTAACAGGGGTTCGGGCGCTTTCGGTGTGCTACTCCACATCGAGTTCGTAAAGTCCGCAATGAACCTTCCGGACGAGTTCGAGCCGAGTGAGTTCGCGGAGGCGGTCTTTAGCACATGCCTGTGTAACGTCGAGTTCCTGTGCGAGATAGGCAGGTATCGCTCGTCCTTTGAGGAGGAGATTGAGAACTCCTCGTTCGGTTGGCGTGAACTCGTCGTCTTCGAACGGAACGTTCACGAGGAGCGTTTCCGTCGTCCTGTATTTCGCGTCATCGTCGGTATCGAGTCGTAGCTCGTACAGTCCACGATACGGTTTCTCGACGAGTTCGAGTTCCCGTAATCCGTCAAGCGTGGCTCTCGCTGTATCTGCTCTGACTGCTAATTCGCTGGCGACGTATGCAGGGGTACACCGACCTTCCGCGAGCAGGTTCAAAACACTTGTCTCGGCTGGCGTGAGGTCGGTTTCGTCTACCGGCAATGATACATCAACACTGAGCCGGGTTACCGAGACCATTGAACGACACTACTATTTTAAAATATAAATAAAATATTATTATATTCATATAGGAATATAGCGCCCGTTCTCTCGATCTGTTGCGTCGGGTCCGTTTGTCTAAAGGAGCCACGGTCACTCGGGCGACCGAGTGAAAACGGGTTTAAGCGGGGCTACCCAGATTTTTCGTATGATACTCAGTGGGTCTGCCTCGCAATCTTTGGCGGCCACACTTGCCGACGAACTGGACGAACCGCTCGCGTCCGTGGAGTATCGGTCGTTCCCGGACGGCGAATTGCTCGCAAGCGCGCCTGGATTCGAGGACACTCGTGCCATCGTCATTGCTTCGACTGTTTCCAGCGACGCGCATCTCGAACTGCTCCAGTTGCAGGACGCCGCCGCCGAGTGGGGTGCCGAGGAAGTCGTTACCGTCCTCCCGTACATGGGCTACGCCCGGCAGGACAAAACGTTCGAACGCGGTCAGCCGATTTCGTCCCGCGCAGTCGCGCGCGCCATCAGCACCGGAACCGACCGCGTGCTCACGGTCAATCCACACGAAACCGCCGTCTGTGACTTCTTCGACGTTCCCGCCGAATCGGTGGACGCCGCAGGCCGTCTCGCCGACCCACTGCCCGCCGACCTGACCGACCCCGTGTTTCTCTCACCCGACGAAGGGGCGCTCGATATCGCCGACACCGTCCAAAAGACGTACGGTCGCGGTGTCACGGACTACTTCGAGAAGAAGCGACTCTCCGGAACCGAAGTCGAGATGACACCCAGCGATACCGACGTGAGCGGCAGGGATGTGGTCGTCACCGACGACATCATCGCCACCGGTTCGACCATGAGTGAAGCCGTGTCCCTGCTCCAGAAACGGGATGTCGGTCGCGTATTCGTCACCTGCGTCCACCCGATGCTGGCACAGAATGCCCGGACGAAACTCGCAAACGCAGGTGTCGAAGCGGTGTACGGGACGGACACCATCGAACGCGCGGTGAGTCAGGTGTCCGTCGCGCCCGACATCGCTGACGCGTTATGAGGATCGTATTCCAGTAATTCTAGGACACCGTTCGCCGACATCTCTTTGTTCCAGTACAGTCCCCCGTCGATTTCGATGGCCGCGTTCTGCTCGTTCAAAAACTCATCCAGTTCGTCTAAGGAGACACGAACTGTCGCGATTTGGCCGGTAGAAGGGTAGTACCGTGATGCATCCTCCACGGGTAGTGGTCGGTAGAAAGGTAGTACCGTGATGCATCGTCTCTCCACGGGTAGTTCGACGATCCCCCCGGACTCTTCAATTGTGTAAATACCGACATTTCGACGATGACCGTATCCGAATCGATGGAGTTGATGTGAGGGATGGCTCCATAATTACTTTCCCCTTGGCATATTCTCACACTGCCATCGCCGATGGCGACATAGCGATACCCAGTTAGGAAATATTGATGAACTATCGACAGCGCAGTTCGGAACGCAAATCCGACACTGAGCAACCGGACGAATGTTTGGCCGATATCCGTCGCAGAAGTGTTGCCGACTTTCGAGAGCGTAACGACCTCTGCCGTGGAACCACGCCACGTTCGATGAGTGTGCTCCCTTGCTCGTAGGAGCTACACGCGTTGGGCAGAAACGTTTTGGCGTTCACTTCGGCGAGGCTCTCTGCGTCGAGATATCCGTCTACGCAACGGATGCCGTCGTCGGAAATGTGCCCGATATAATGAAAGAAGTCTGACTGTGTACCGAGGAGTTCCACGAGTTCGGCCATCGTCGTCCGGTGGTGAACGGACACATCGAACTGTGGCAAGTCCCGAAGGTCGTAGTAACGGATGACATCGCTTTCGTTCTCCATCGAGGGGTCGTTACAGACGATTTCGATGTCGATAGTCGAATCCGTCGCATCGAAGCGTTCGCTCCGAACAGCGCTCCGATAAAGGCTCGCGTGGGTCAGTTTGTTCCACTGAAGTGGGTACCCCGGCCCAACCCATGCAGGTTCCTTCGTATCGGTTTCGCCCGCCAGTTCGAAAATGTGAGAGGATGATATCTGCTCGCCGTTCGGTGGGAAGTCGGGTTCCGAGTACGTTTCCCGATAAAAATCGGTCATCGATTCAGCCGCCTCTGCCATCGGTTTTGGCGTTGTTGGCGGGTTCGCCGTTCGAATCAGTGCGAGACTGTTCGCCAAAAACGGGAGTAATTCGACGTTTTTCGTGGCCGGAACCATATCGACGGCGAGATGCCATGTCGGCATGGCTGGCTCGAGGGCATCGAACGGAACATCGAGATACTCGTCGAGGCGTTCCGATACCGATGCCCCGTAGAGACTTTCGAAATCCAAATCGATATTCCCTTTGACCAATTCACGCTCGTGAAGCGTTACCGGATATAAGCCGTTCGTCCGTGTGAGACAGTCCAGAAAGAACGCTTGCTGGAAGACGCGCTCGACGGTTCGCTCGTATGTGTCATGATGCAGTAAATCGTATTCGAAGTCCCCCACCACTAGTCGTGGGCTGTTTCCCGCTTCGATGGACGCACCAAGGTAGAACGCGAGCGGGGTCGCCGGGTACAAATACTTGCGTTTCGACGGGAGAACGAGCGTCGCGTTCGTCGTCGGCTCTTCGACCGATTCGGGAACGTGAAATTCGTCTCCACGCTCGATGAGTGGCGGGTGCCCGCGAAGCGTTGGAAACGAGCGTTCCGGGCTTCCCGTCTTTACCGATGACCCGAGTAACGACATCGCCTGCATCACGTCTTCGGTATCGTCGGTGACCGAGATGGTGCCAGCAGGTGTTTTATGCCGTGAACGAGCACCGACGACGACCCGTTGTTCGCTGCCGAATTTGAATTTCGATGTAGAATTACTTTGTTCGAAGACGATCGAACTGGTGACTGAAAAATATATTTTCATCGGTGTCCCACCGACTTCGACACAGTACATGTCGCTCGGTAACCGTTCGATGGCACTCGCTTCGTTACTATCAAAAACGACGGAAAAATCATCGTCGCGGATGAATGTGTAGCTTCCTTTCTGACGGATGATTGCCGACGTTTGCAGTTCAACCGCTTTCTCGACCGGAAAATCGAGACCTTCTGCTTCGACCGGCGTAAGCGAAACTGGTTCTGGAGTGTGGAGTACGTACCGCGTCTTTTCGATGGGGTCGATGATCTCGATTCCCGACTCGTTCGCCAGTGGCTGGATATTCATTATTCTCGTAACTCATTCATATTCGACGTTCGCCACCAAGTGGCCGCTACTTCGCGTAAATTGGCGACTGTACTCACTTAATCACGCGCATTTTCAACTCAACTCAAAAACGGCTGATAAATAACTGCAATTCGATTCTGTTTGCAGTCGATCCCTACGCCTCGGCTTCCGCAAGCGGCACGATAGCGATGGTCATTTTCACGTCTTCGACATCCCATTCCTTGCGATGGCCATCTTCGACGTCGCAGACGCTTTCGGCACGTACCTCGTCTTTCACCAGCTCCATGTGGTCTTCGACGAAGTCGGCCACTCGGTCGTCGTGAACGTCGAGTTCGAGGCGGATTTCCTCCTCGATATCGAGGTCCATCTCCTTGCGCATTTCCTGGACACGGCGGATGACTTCGCGGGCGTAACCCTCGCTTTCGATGTCCTCGGTGAGCGTCGTATCGACGTAGACGACGCCGAATTCGTCGCCGTTTACTGTGAACGGCGTGCCGGTCACGTCCTCCGGCGTCTGCGTGACGAACTCGACCATCTCGTCGTCCAGTTCGACCCCCTCGCCGAGCGCGTCCGCGACCGCACTTTCGAGTTCCGAGAGGCTTGCGTCGCTGACGCGAGCCTCGTTGAGCGCGTTCATCACTTTGCCTGCATCGCCACCGAAGGCCGGGCCGAGGACGCTCATGTCCGCCTCGGCGCTGTACGCGAGTTCGCCCCATCCTTCGTCGGGCGAGACGAGTTCGACATCGCGGGCGTTCAAGCGATCCGCCAGCAAGTCGCTGTGGTTCTCGACCGCGCGGACGACGCTGTCGTCCCGCGCGTCCACAACGATTCGGGAGACGGGCCAGCGGAGCTTTCGCTCGGCCTGCTGGCGGGCGTTCGCGCCCGCTTCCTCGACGGCGCGGAGCACTGCCACGTCGGCCTCCATCTCTTCGTCGTGCCAGAACTCCTCGACTTCGGGCCAGTCGAGCATGTGGACGCTCTCCTTACCCTCGTCGCCCGTGAGGTTCTGATAGATTTTCTCGCTGACGAAGGGGGCGAAGGGTGCGAGCAGTGCAACGACCGTCTTCAGGACGTGGTGGAACGTCGCGTAGGCGGCCTGCTTGCTCTCACTGTCCTCTTCTTCCCACATCCGCTCGCGGACGACCTGGATGTAGAATCGCGACACGTCCTCCACGACGAAGTCGAGCAGGGAACGAAGCGCTCGGTCCTGGCGATATTCGTCCCACTGCTCGGTCATCTCCGCCGTCACGGTCTGGAGGCGCGAGAGGATCCACTCGTCTACCAGTTCGGTTTCGGCATCCTCCACATCGACCTCCTTCGGGTCGAAGCCGTCCAATCGCATGTAGGGGAGAGGGAATCGGAACACGTTCCAGAGGATGTTCAGACTCCGCTGCATGTTCTGCATCTCGTCCCACGAGAAGCGCATGTCCTCACCCTGCGGGTTCTGCGAGAGGAGGAACAGGCGCATCGGGTCCGCCCCGTGGCGCTCGATTGCCTCTTCGGGGGAGACAATGTTCCCGATTGATTTCGACATTTTCCGCCCGTCTTCGGCAAGCGCCCACCCATGCATCAGCACGTCGTCGTACGGTACTTCGCCGAGCGCGGCGGTGCCCATGCCGAGTTGCGACCAGAACCATCCGCGGGTCTGGTCGTGGGCTTCCATGATGAGGTCGGCGGGCCACAGTTCCTCGAAGTCCTCTTCGTTGCTGGGATAGTCGAGCGTTCCCCACGACGCGACCGAGGAATCCAGCCACACGTCGAACACGTCCGGAACGCGGGTGTAGGTCGTGCCCTCTTTCGTGATGGTCAGGTCGTCAACCGTGGGTCGGTGAAGGTCGACTTCTTCCGGGTCTACGTCTTGGTCAACCGCTTCAGCGAGCTCCTCCCGGGTGCCGACGACGACCACATCGTCCATGTTTCCGTTCCAGCCGTCCGCGGTTTCACCGCTCCCGTTCGCGGACTCGTCCGCGCTTGGCGTCCAGATGGGGATCGGAACGCCCCAGTAGCGTTGGCGCGAGACGTTCCAATCGGGCGAGTTCTCTACGAAGTTGTAGAACCGCTCGTCGCGGGCCTCCTGTGGATACCATTCGCTGTCCTCGATGTTGTCGAGGAGTTCGTCCTTGATGTCGGTGACCGTAATGAACCACTGGTCGGTGACGATCTGGAGGATACCCGTGTCACACCGCCAACAGTGGCCATAGCTGTGGTTGACGGTGCCGGAGGCGAGGAGGTGGCCGTTCGAATCGAGGTCGGCCATGATCTCCTCGTCGGCGTCCTTGACGAACTGTCCCTCGTACTTGCCGCCTGCGTCGCCGTAGACGCCGTCGCCGCCGACGGGACAGAACACGTCCAGACCGAGTTCCGTCCCGCGGTTGAAGTCCTCCTCACCGTGGCCGGGCGCGGAGTGGACGAGTCCGGTACCGTCCCCATCGACCTCGACGTAATCCGCTTCGTACACCTGAAGCGTTCCTTCGCCGCTCGGGTGGTTCGGCACTTCGTCGTCCAGCGGGTACTCGTACTCCCACCCGAGGAGTTCCTCGCCGGTCAGTTCGGACACGACTTCGTAGTCGTCGTAGCGACCTTTCTTCAGAACTTCCTCGATCTTGGGCTCGCCGACGTAGAGCGTCTCAGTCTTGCCGTTCTTGGTTGCACGAACTTCGGCGTAAGTGCCCTCCGAATCGACGGCGACGAAGGTGTTCGCCGGAACCGTCCACGGTGTCGTCGTCCAGATGACGAGACTTCCTTCTCTGTGCTTCAATGGGAACTTCACGTAGATGGACGGGTCGTCCACGTCCTCGTACTCGACCTCGTTGTTGGCGATTGCGGTCTCACAGCGTGGACACTGGCTGATGGAGCGTTTGCCCTGCTCTACGAGACCGCGTTCGTGGGCTTGCTGGAAGCCCCACCATGCGGCTTCCATGTACTCGGGGTTCACCGTCTTGTAGGGGTTGTCCCAGTCCATCCAGACGCCGAACGATTGGAAGTCCTCGTCCATCGCCGCCAACTGCTCGTCGGCGTACTCCTTGCACTCCTGGATGAAGTTCTCCATCCCGAACTCCTCGATGTCCTTCTTGTTCTCGAAGCCCATCCGCTCCTCGACCTTCGTCTCGATGGGCAACCCGTGCATGTCGTAGCCCGGGCGGTCGGTTACGTCGTAGCCGGACATTCGCAGGTAGCGGATGTAGGCGTCCTTCAGCGACTTGTTCCACGTCGTTCCCATGTGGGCCGCCCCGGAGGTGTAGGGTGGGCCGTCAACGAAGAAGAATCGTTCCGCACCCTCCCGGTTTGCCTTCGTTTTCTCGTAGGCGTTCACCTCGTCCCAGTAGTCGAACACCCGGTCTTCGACCGACTCGGGTTCGTACTGGTCGTTTACTTCCGCGAATCTACTCATGTGCGATGTGAGTGCCCCCGACAATAAAGTGGGTTCGGTTATGCAGTTGACCTGTACTCCGTGACGCAGCGTGGGTTCGAGCCGATTCTACGGTAAATACTTGTAGTGTTTGCTCGAATTCATGTTTATTCCCTCCCTGTCTCCCTGGTATCTCGCATCCCTTGCCATGTACGTGGTCACGGTTCTCTCGGTGAACTACTGGGTGTACTCCGACGCCACCGCCCGAGGAAGTTCGTTTCCTTCGTTCTGGAGCATTTCGTCCATTTTCTTCTGGCTCCCCGCACTGTACTACCTCATCAGGTATCGCCACTTGCACGAGCGACAGCGGCCACCGACGCGCGGAAATCTCATCGCGCAGACGTTCGCAATCAGCAGTCTCTCTGCGACGGTTGTCGCGACTTTTTTCGCACCACCCGACCAATTTACGCGGACGCTCTTCGTGCCTGCCTGCTTCGCAGTGACTCTTTCAGTCACGTACGTTCTTGTCTACCGGCGTCAGTACGAGCGGATTCTGGAGATTGCTTGACTGCATACACTGACAATCGATGCTCAGTTCCAGTTGTGGTTCTGGCTTTCAATATCAGAGAGTAAATTTATAAACCAGTCCCTCGGACAGTGTACAGACAGGACTCCGATACAGTCTCTCGGGCCTCCCGGAGAACCGTGTTTGGCACCGTCAACACACGTTCCGGTCGTCCGTAACTGCTTTCGTGAGTTCCCAAACTCTGGTGATTCCAATGCCCGACCGATTCGACGATCTCACAGACGAACTGGAACAGTCACTCGCGGACTTCGAGAGTTCGCGGTCGGAACAGCCACCTGCGGACGACGACGCCGATAGCTCCCTCGACGCGTTCACGAACCGCGTTCGAGCGTCCGTCGGACGACTCGAAGATGCCTTCGAATCCGCCGAAACGTTCGACGAAGTAACCACCACGGCCGACGACCTCTGGACGGTGCTTGACGAAGGTGAGGATGTCTTTGATTCATTCGACGCGGAGACGTTTTTTGAAACGGTTGACGTTTCGGAGTTACCGAACGTCATCGAATTCTCGAACGTTCCGGAAGCGGTCGAGAGTGGTGACCTTCGAAAGGCGCTTGACCTCAAAGCGCTCGCGACGGCGGTCGATTTCCGCGAGTTCTGGAGCTCCGCGGAGATGCAGGAGATATGGGAGGAGAGCAAGGAGTTCTCGGATGCCCTCGGCGGCGACGACAGCGGGGAAGACGACGCGGATTCGGAACTCGCTGAAACGGCGGACGAACAGTCCGAAATCGCTTCGGAGGCCACCGAAGGAAAGTTGCAGTCCCAATTGGCGGAGAACGTGGAGGATTTCCGCGAGCAAATCGAGACGGCCCGTGACCGACTGCAAGAACAGATAGAAGCGAGCGAATTAGGTTCGGGTGGTGAGGGGGAATCCGCCAGCGAAAGCGTCACCGCCGGTTCGACAATGCCGGAAAACCGCCCGGACATGGAGGTCAGTACGAGATTCTCGACGATGCCGAGCAATCGCCCGGATATCGACGTTACGCTGAACTACTCCACGATGCCGAAGGGTCGAAAGCAATCGAGCGACGAATGATCGACGACGCGTTCACTGTCTCGAAGTCCGTTCGAAACACGATAAAAACGAATCGACGTCGGAAGGACAACAGCCAGTTTAGACGCCGGTCGAATATCGAAGGATGCCAGCGACGCCACCGAAGGCGTTCAACAGTTGTTCGCCTTTCTCGAAGTCGGTGCTGATGAACTTCGTCTCCGTACCGCGCTGTTCGGCGATGGTCATCAGGTATTCGATGGCGTCCTCGCGCTCGACCATCTCGGCTTCCGAACCGTCACCGCAGGTGTGCTCCGGCGTGTTCTTTCGGCGGTCGATGAACTCGTACTCCTCCTTGTCGCCGCAGTCGTAGACGACCACGTCTTTGCGGAGGTCTTCGGAGAGGAGTAGGCGGTCAACCGCGCCCATCACGAGGTTTTTGCGCGTCGGTTCGAATCCGTAGGTGGCGAGGTCGCCCTCGTTGAGTTCCTTGAAGAACGTCTCCATCTCCTGTTTGTCCTTCATCACCTCGGCGTCGGCGAGCGTCTCGGACGCCGCATCTACGATGTCGTAGAGTCCGGATTCGTCGGTGTAGGACACGTCGAACTTCCCGAGAACCATGTCCCGAAGTTCGTGATGGAGGTAATCTCCGTCGAGGAATTCGTCCTTGGTCGGCGAGGGACCGCCGACGAGGACGCCGTCCATCTCGTGGCGCTTCGGAACGAACAGGTCGTTCGCCATTCCTGCGACTTCTTGATAGAAGTTGTCGATAGCCTCCAATCGAAGGCGGGCGAAACGCTGAGCGGACTGACCACCTTTTCTCTGCTTCCCCGGCACGAGCGACGAGGCGGATTTGACGGGTTCGACCCGTTTCCCTTTCAGCCAGCCGACGTTTGCCTCGCGTCGGTCGAGCACGACGAGGCCATACAGTCCCTTGTCGCCGAGCATCTCCTCCAGCGGTTCCGTGAGGAACGCCGAGTCACAGTGGTACCGGAACGATTGCACCGGTTCCGGCGGGTCTTCTAGTGCCTTCGTGACCATGGTCGTCTGGCCGCCACCGGAGTTGATGGCACCACTGAAGATGACGATACCGTTGTCCGGCGGGAACGTATCGTAGTACCGAAGACGGTCTTTGATGGACGTGAGCGCGTCCTGAACGTTCGTTCGCGTCTGTTTTGACTTGATGTTGCTCGCTTCGCTGTGCTCCTGTGTGACGTGCGCGACTACGTCGCTGATTTGTTTGTCCGATGGGATGTAGATAGTAACGAGTTGCGTCCCAGAGCCTTCGTACTGTTTCAGATCCTCGATGACCTTCTGGAACTCGTATCGTTTCCTGTCGGACTGTCCTTCCTCCTGCTGGCTCATTACTCCCTTCTAGCCGCTTCTATCGGTAAGTACCCTTTGACCTTCCATCGTCTTTGACGACAAACCCATTTTTGAATCGGAAAATTATATTTTACTACTCGAATTAATATTTTACTATGGTGGCATAGAATATGAGCGACAGAAACGAACCGACGACGCTGTCCGCAGCCTCAACGCGCCGGTCGTTCCTCCAAATGACTGGTCTTACTGCCGGAATCGTCGGTATTAGCATGCCGACCGCCATCGCAGAAGACGAAACTTCCAACACAACCATGACGTACGAACTTCCCCCGCTCCCGTGCGAGTACGACGCACTGGCACCGACGATCGACGCGAAAATCATGCGATTGCATCACGATAAACATCATCGGGGCTACGTCGATGGTGCGAACGCTGCGCTCGAATCGCTAGCAGAAATGCGACAATCGGGAAATTTCGACGAGGTGAAAGCAGTCAAACGCGACCTTTCGTTTAATCTATCAGGACACGTTAATCACTCCGTGTTTTGGAAGAGTATGTCACCGGACGGTGGCGGGAAACCGTACGGTAAATTCGCCGATGCTATCGACGAGCATTTTGGTTCATTTGAGGGATTCAAGCAAGACTTCTCCGCGGCGGCCAAGAACGTCGAGGGATCCGGTTGGGGAATGCTGGTCTTCGACCATATCTCGGACGAACCAATGGTCATTCAGGCGGAAAATCACAACGATATCGCAGTTCAAGGCTCGACACCGCTCCTCGTCCTGGACGTCTGGGAACACGCCTACTATCTCCAGTACGAGAACGCTCGCGGCGATTACGTCGATAACTTCTGGAACGTCGTAGACTGGGATAGCGTTGCAAAGCGGTACGAGACGGCTCAGAACGCAAACGTGTTCGGCGACTGTTGACAACACTCCCTTTCACTACTCGTTCGGACGAATCGAATCCATTCGATTCCAACGCGCTCAATTCTTCGAAAGTTACTGCAGAACGGCCAGCATCTTGTCGGCGTCCACAATCGTGGCGAACTCGTCTTGAAGGTGAGAGAGTGCGACCTGATGGTTCGTTTCGGCGTCGATTTCGGTTCCGTCCGGCGCGATACGGTCAAACGTCGCCGTCGCGTCGGACACGACGATTGGTCGGAATCCGAGGTTTTCGGCCATTCTGGTACTCGTCGAGACGCAGTGGTCGGTGGTCAATCCGACGACGACAAGGGTTTCGTACCCACCTTTGCGGAGCCACGATTCGAGGTCGGTGCCGATGAAGGCGCTGTTGACCTGCTTGTCGAAGGTTCGTTCGTCGGCTTCCGGTTGCATCTCCGGGAGGAACGAGAATCCCTCGCTGTCGCCTCTGAGTGGTGAATTTTCTTCTTGGGAGTCGTGTCGAACGTGGACGACGGGGAGGCCAGCACCGCGCCACGCAGCGAGCAGTTCACTCGCGCGTTCTTCGGCATCGGGATTGTTGCGCTTTCCCCACGAAGAATCTCGAAAGCCCTGCTGGAAGTCGATAGCGAGCAGGACGTCGTCTGATGTGAGTTCGAGAGCCATACGTGGATAGGGGGCGGTCTATCACTTCTATCGTTCGCCACTGCAGGCCGGTAGCGATTCGTTGATGCACGATAGTTTCTTCCCGCCAACGGACTAGGTTTATATACGTGCTATTGTTCGGTTTGACGTAACAACCATGACCGGGACAGTATACGCGGTTGCAAGTGGGAAAGGAGGTGTTGGGAAAACGACGACCGCAATCAACCTCGGCGCGATGCTCGCGTCGGCGGAGCACGAGGTAATCGTCGTAGACACCGACCTCGGGATGGCGAACGTCGAAGGCTACCTCGATTTCGAGCCGACTGGCTCGACTCTCCACGAGGTGCTTGCGGGCGATGCGACCGTCGAGGACGCGATTTACGACGCGCCGGGCGATATCAACGTGCTCCCCAGCAGCACCGACATTCACGCCTTCGCGCAGTCGCAAACGGCGAACTTACAACAGGTTGTCGCCCAACTCCGCGACGAGTACGAGTACGTCTTGCTCGATACCGGCGCGGGCATCAGTTACGACACCATTCTCCCTCTCTCGCTCGCGGACGGCGTTCTCCTCGTCACGACGCCGGACGTTGCCGCAGTCCGCGACACCGCGAAAACTGCGGAACTCACGAACCGTGTCGAAGGAACCGTTCGCGGTGCAGTGCTCACCCACCGAAGTAACGACATCCTGAACGCGGACGACGTGGAGGGAACCCTCGACACGGATGTTCTCACCGTGGTTCCGGACGACGAAACGGTGCCGATGGGAATCGATGCGGGTCGACCGCTGGCAGTGTTCGCACCGAACGCCTCCGCCGCAACTGCGTACCGCGAACTCGCCGACATTCTCACCGGCGAGACGGACACGCCTGAATTCTCGGGCGAACCCAGTCCGAGTTCGACGGTGTCCTCGGAGTCGGTGGCTGCCGACTCCGAGTCGGGTTCTGACCAACCGGAACCAGTCCAGTCGAACCCTGATACGGAGTCCAACCAGCGTGAATCCGATGGCCAGGAAGTCGATGCCGACACGAACCACGATATTCTCGGTTCCGACCCCGACCACGACCTCATCGACAGGCGCGTCATCAAAACGGACGACGCGTCCGACGACGGTGAACCGACCGTCGAGGCGGTGCCGGACGATGCTCCCTCCACCGCTGCGGCGTCGGCTGACTCCGAGGACACCGAACCGGAGTTCGAAAAGAGCTTCGACGAGTTGGAGGAGGCTCCGGACGACGAATTTTCCGCACCATCTATCGACCCTACGGAAGAGGGGGACGACGGGACGACTGTCGATTCTGACTCGAACGAAGACGATTTCGACACGGCTCTCGCCGACTCCATCGAAGAACCCGAGGAATCGACCGAGAACGCTACTCTGACCACGAATGACTCGAATGCAATCGGGAACAAATCTTCCGACTTACCCGATGAAATCGTCGAAGCTGAGTCGGACGAAAGACAGGATATGAATGCGGTACCGTTTCAGGACGAACCCGTGCGTCCGGAGTTGAATGCCGACGAAACCGACGAGAAAGAACATCCCGATGAGGAAGAAACGAACGGACTGTTCGGTCGAATCGGTTCCCTGTTCCGATAACGTCGATAACAGCCAAGTGTTCCGGCGTGGTTTAGGGACGTGGAATGGCGGAAGAGGGTTCGGTTCCGTTCTGGTGGATAGTGCTGTTCGTACTGCTCGCGCTTGGGTTCGGGGCTGGCGCGATACTGTTCGTCGGCGGTGAGTTGTTCGTGAGCCTCCGGTTTCTCTACATCGACTCGGGTGCTTCGATGCCGATGACGTTCAGCGCGTTCGCGATGGTGTGTTTCGACGCGGCCACGAGCGCGAGGCGGGCGTCGCGCAGGTCGTCGTCATCCGCCGTGAGAACCGGACATTCGCGGTAGAACGTGTTGAACGTCTCCGCGAACTGGCGGGTGTAGGTGGCAACGGCGTGCGGTTCGAGGTCGTCCGCGGCCTCCTCGATGACGTGCGGGAAGCGCGCGATGACCTCGATGAGTTCCTGTTCCGCATCGCTGTCGAGAAGCGACGGGTCGATTTCCGTGGGAACCTCCCCACCTGCCTCCTCGATAATCCCACAGGTGCGTGCGTGGACGTACTGGACGTACGGAGCGCTCTGGGCTTCGAAATCCAGCGCACGCTCCCACTCGAACGTAATCGTCTTGGTCGGCTGTTTCGAGATGATGTCGTAACGCACCGCGCCGATTCCGACCTGCCTGGCGATGCGGTCGATGTCCGCCTCGGTGAGTTCGTCGTCACGGATGCGGGTGTCCATGCGCTTTTCGACCTCTTCACGGGCGCGTTTTTCGGCCTCGTCCAGCAGGTCGTCCATGTCGATGCCCGTCCCTTCGCGGGTACTCATCCCGCCCTCGGGGAGGTTGACCCACGAGTAGTGGAACGCGGTCAATTTCTCCGTGTCGTTGCCGAGGATTTCCAGCGCCTGCGCGAGTTGCTCGGCTTGCAGTTTGTGGTCTTCGCCGATGACCGTCACGGCGCGGTCATAGTTGTCGAATTTCCACTCGTGGTGGGCCAAGTCGCGGGTCGTGTACAGGCTCGTGTCGTCCGAGCGCAGGAAGACGAGGTTCTTCTCGAAGCCGAATTCGGAGAGGTCGAGTTGCCACGCATCCTCTTCGTACACCGCATATTCGCTCTCCTTGAGGCGGGAAACCACGTCGTCGGTGCTCCCGTCGAACATGAACTGGGTTTCCTTGACGAACTCGTCGAACTCCGCAGGCAGGCGGTCTAATGTGACGCGCATGCCGGAGAGGACGGTATCGACCACTTCGCTGACGCGCTCGTAGGTCGCTTCGTCGCCGTCTTCGAGTCCTTGTAGAATTGCCTGAATTTCGGTTTCGGCCTCGTCCACGTCCTCCGGGTCGGCCTCTTCGAGGTAGGCGTTTCCTTTGCGGTAGTAGCGCACGAGGTCGTAGTCGGCGCGTTCGCGTTCCGGTTCGGGCAGGTCGTCCTCGTCGAAGGTTTCGTAGGCCCACGTAAACACCGCAATCTGTCGGCCAGCGTCGTTGACGTAGTAGTGACGGTCAACGTCGTGGCCCGCGAAATCGAGGATGCGCGCGATGGCGTCCCCCGTTATCGGGTTACGGGCGCGGCCGACGTGAACCGGGCCGGTCGGGTTCGCGCTGGTGTGCTCGACCACGACACTCTCGCCCGTGGATTCGAGGCGGCCGTACTCGTCGTTCTGTCCCGCGGTAACCGTCTCGTCGTAGTACGCACCGCTTGGGAGGAAGTTGACGTAGGGTCCTTGCGGTGTCGCGTCGGCGATGTACGTGAACTCGTCGGCGTCGATTTCCCCTGCGATGTCTGCCGCGACCTTCGGTGGCGGTGCGCCGACTTCCCCGGCGAGTCGGAACGCCGCGCTGGAGGCGAGGACGGCGTCTACACCCTCCGGGGGCGTTTCGATTCCGAGGTCGTCGGTCGGGAGGTCGAGCGAAGAGAGCGCCCCGTGAAGGGCGGCCTCGACTTCCTCCCTGAACGTCAGGAACATACCCACTCGTTTCTGGTGCGCCAGTAAATGGGTTTCTGAATATAGCGGCGGTTAGGTGGTTGCACGAACCAACCGCTCGCCGAGCGAATCCACCCAGAGGATTCCGAGACCGACGCCATAGGCCAGCATGACCGCGACTCCGACCCCGACCATCAACAACACGCCGCCCGGCAGGAGGGAGGAGGCGACCAGCACGCCGACAGCGACCTGTCGCCAGTAGGTGCGCATGGTTCGGTAGCGGACGACGCCGCTGTGGTGGAACAACAGCATCGTCACCGGGATTTCGATCCAGAGGCCGACGCCGACCGTCGTGGCGAAGACGAGCCAAAAGAACGCGGCGGTGCGATAGGCGATAATCATGTCCGCGGCGAGTGCGTCGGCGACAAGGTAGGAAATCACGCTCGGCGCGAGGAACCGATAGCCGACGACGCTTCCGCCGAGGAGGCCGACCGCGAGCACGCCCGCCCAGACGAAAAAGACGTTGCGGTTGGCACGCGCCAACTCTCGCGTTTCGATGGCCGGCCACGCGTAGTACAGCACGAGTGGTAGCACGGCGACGACGCCGACGAGGAGACTAACCTTCATCTCGAACGCGAGTGCTTCGACGGGGTGCAGGAGGACGATGTTCACGTCGCTGATCGGTGTTCCCGCAGGGAGATGAATCAGGAAATCGCGCTTGATCGCGCCGATACCGCCTTGGTAGAGATAGGTGAACACCAGCGCGACGACGGCCATGAAGACGACGACGAGACGGAACGATTTGCTCCGCAGGCTTCCGATAACGAACCGCAGGTCGTAGTAGTAACCGCCGATGTCATCCTCCGTTGTTTCCTCCTCGGCGAACGCTGTCGCCATCCTGCTCGCTGTTCGTTCGACGGTGCTCGACATGTCGGAATTCCCGTTCCCTCCCTCTTTCCTGTCGTTCTGTGACCCCTCCACAACTCGTCCATCGGACTCATCGCGCTCGTCGAATCGGTCGAGAATCGCGTCGGCTTTCTCGGAATCGCCCGCATCGAGTGCGCTGTCTGCGAGTTCGAGCGCTTCGTGTTCCGTCATGTCGGCGAAGGATTCGGGCGGCGCGGCACGAACTCCACTTGCATCGAGGTCGGCGAGGTCGATTTGAGCGGGATGGCCACTTTCAGAGTGGCCACCCCGCGAGTTGCTACTGCCGCTGGTTCGTTCAACCACCCTCGCGGTTCCGAGTCCGACGAAGTACAGCGTCGTCATCGGAATCGCAACGAGCGACATCGAGAACGGGTCGGGCGACCCGTTCACCATCGAACTGATAACGACGATGGCGAAGACGGCGTGCCGCCAGTACTCCCGAAACAGGTCGGGTGAGACGATGTCGGCGTACACCAACCCACCCATGATCAGCGGGAGTTCGGCGGTCAGGCCCAGGACGAGCGTCAGCAGGAAGACGAACTGCGTCCACTCCACAATGGAGTAGGTCGGCTGAAAGCCCGACGTCACCGCATTGCTGATGAGAAAGCCGAACAGGAGCGGGAGGAAGACGAAGTAGGCGTAGACGACGCCCCCGAGACACAGGACGACGGCTAGTATCCCGACCAGCAACTGCGTCCGTCGCCGTCCCGGAAGGGTGAGTCCTCGTGCGCTAAGGGTCTCCCGGGAACGATATAGAATCCAGCCGCCAGCGAACAGTATGCCAGCGAACAGCCCGATTTTCGCCTGTAATAGCACGACATCGAACGGCGTAACTGCGACGACCACCGCGTCCATTTTGAGTAGTTGGCCCGCCAGTTCGGGCCAGATGAACAGTCGAAGTGCGTAAAACGTCAACAGAAAGCCGACGACGCCCACGATGAACGCTATCCGTAACTCAGACCGCACACTTCTGAGCGCAGTACCCAGCACTCCCTCGAATCGAAGTCTCCCCATTCCCCACATCGGAACCCCCGCGTAATCGCACTACGTAGTATCGTCTCGCGCAACTATCAACTTTCCTCGTCCGACGGGTGTCCAGTTAGCGACTGGCACGTCCGGCCCATCGGAGCATATCCGCGAACTTCAGGGTTGAGTCGTACTGCTCATCGGGGGCGGATGCGGTTGCTCGTCGCAGCACGTCGGAGAGCGGTTCGGAAATCTCAGCGCCGCTCTCGGCTAGCACTGATTCGGCGAGGTTCCCGAGTCGCGAAACGGTTTCTTCGGTAGTCGATACCTGTGATTCGTCGGCTCCGGTAAAACGCCAGTTCGTCACCGTCACCCCCGACTCTGTCATCACGACGTTCTCGGCAGTGAGGTCTTCGTGCGCGACATCCCTTTTGTGCGCTCGATGGACAATTTCGGCCGTTCGAGCGACCGTTCGAATGATTTCGTGCTGGTCGAGCGAGCCACATAGTTCGGCCAGTGTTCGCCCCTCAACCCGCTCCAACGCTATCCACGGTTCCGGGTCGTCGCCCCAGTCGTGGAGTCGTTGGACGCCATCAAAATCGAGGGAATCCCACGCCCTCGCGTCCTGCTCGAAGTTGCTCGGTTGTCCCTCGAATCGCCGGAGGAGAACACTTTCCTCGCCGGGTACGCGGGCGAGGGTGGTTTCGTCGTGGATTCGGTCGTGGAGTACATAGCCGTTCCACATCGGAACGCCCGTTTCGTCACTTTCGATGGCGTCCTCACCGCGATAGCGACGATACGCTCCGGCGACTGCTGCCCCGCCGAGGAGAACACCCGTGGCCAACCCGAGCGGAGACGTGGCAGTTCGAACCACGTCGTACACGGGTGTCGAACCGGGGTCGGTAAGCGCGTGGATTGCTCCGCCGACCGTACTGAAATAGACCGTTTCGTCCGCGACGTGTGGATTCCATGCAACGTCCGCGGACGGCTCGTACTGCCAGCGAACGTGGCCGTCGGACGGTGATAGTGCGCGTATGGAGTCGTATATACTTTGACCCGACCCCCCCGTGGTGTGGACGACGACCGAATCGTTCGTCGCTCCAATCGCGGTTGGCGTCAAATCGGCGTCAACAGACATCTGCCATCGTTGGTTTCCACCTCGCGCTGAAAAGGCTCGTAGCCGTCCCGGGACGCCAGCGTACACCGTGTCGCCGAACAGTCGCGGCGACCAGTTCGTCTTCGCGTCGATGGTCGCGCGCCATCGCTCGGTTCCGTCCGCTGCAGAGAGCACTCGGAGATTCCCTCTATCCGCTAGAAATACGGCATCCTTCCGTATCGCTCCGAAAAACTGGGAGTCGCCAAATTTGACGACGTTTTCTTTCGCATCGAACTCCCACCGTTTCGCCCCGTTTTCCGTTGTGAAGGCGAACAGTTCTGCATCATCGCTGTTCCACGCGAAAACTCGCTCGTCCGTCGCTCCGACGGGTAGCAGCCTCGAACTACTGCTTCCGCGCTGACCGATTTCGTTGAGCCAAATGAACGCACCGGAGCGGGCCGAAACCGCGTACAGTTTCGCTTCGGACGTCCCGACGAACAGATAGTCGCCGTGACGGAGAGGGGCGTGCGTGATGGCATTCTGTGGGTCGATTCGCCACTCGGTAGCACCGTCGTTCAGCGAGAGTGCGAGTAGCCTTTCGTCGCTCACGATTACGTTATCGTCCACGACGAACTGTACCCGTGGAAATCGCTTTCCATCGTATCGCCACCGTTCGCTCCCGTCCGTCGCGGAGAGCGTGTAAATCGATTTGACGTTCTCCACGAACACCGTGCCAGCGGTTGCGTGTACGTCCAATCGTCCTTTTTCGGCTTCGAATCGCCAGTATTCGAGTCCATTCTTTGCCGAGAGTGCGTGCACGGTTTCTTCGGATTTCGCATACAGTGTCCCTTGTTCTATCCCGAGAATCCGTACGGGCCGGTCGCTGACGGGATGTGTCCACACCGTGCTCGGTTCCGGTACGAATCGCTCCGGTGGAAGTTGGTCAATCGCGCTCCCTAGGGGCACTCCCGTGGCCGCGTTTCGCACGAAATCCCGTCTGGTCGGCGACCAGTCGCTCATCTCCAGAACGATGTTCTCGATTCGAAATAGGTCTTCGCATGAACCACCACGAGGAGAACGAATCGCGGAATCGGATCCGCACCGAGTCCGCATCTCTACAATCTCTCGAAACACCCGTTACGAATGGTCGATGCTCTCGATTACACGCCCCGAAAAATCCACTTCGGACAGCTCACCGTCTTCGAGTGCTTCGAGCCATTCAGCTTTCGCCTGCCAGCGGCCTACCTGCTCGCCGTCGAGGTCGGTCACCCACCCACGGAGGTTCCTCTGAGTCTCGGTCAATTCGCGAACCACGTTGATGACGCGCCCGACTTCCCGGTGGGGAACCGCGCCCGAATTTCCGGCGGTAATCGATTCGTACTCCACTTCGATTCGCTCCTCGTCGGTTTCGACCGAAGTGACGTAAACGCCGTGGCTCATCAACCGTGCTTCGAGTTGGTCAGGGTCGAAATCCATGGTCGAAAGAGCGTCGTCCACTCCTAAAGGGGTTGTGTGAACGAAACGTTCGAAACCGAACCGCCCCACGAGAGGTCTTCCGTGGCTCTCATGCGAGCGCCACCGTCTCGTCCAGTTCATTAGCATCCGATCTCAGCTGATACGGTTCGTCAATTCAGAAGTTGTCTCGATACTGAACCATCGTCGAAACCGCCGAAAACCCCATTCCAAAGTGAATTGCACCACTTCGAGTACAGAAAACTGTAATCGCACATCCGATGGCAGCAGTACCCGTCCCGAAGCCTCCTGCTACTACTACCCAGAACGCGACTCCGCCGAGAACCGCACAGCTGGCATAAAAGCCCCGCAGTAGGATAAATGGCGATCGATCCAAAAGAATATCCGCGTACGCGCCACCTCCGACAGCGTTGATGGTCGCGACTGCGACGAGGCCAAACGGCGAGACGGCCGTATCGACCGCAACGAGCGCCCCGGCGGTCGTGAACGCCGCCAAACCAGCTGCGTCAGCCCCGATCGAAATGGGGTGTCTATCCGGGGTTTCGAGAAGCACCGAGAGCAGGATTGCGAGCGCGACTCCCATGAGTGCGAAACCGACGTTCGACAACTGCTGGAGTGACAGTGGGAGCCGTCCCACGAGTATATCCCGCATGGCTCCGCCACCGAACGCGGTGACCAAGCCGACAACGAGAACTCCGAACGGGTCGAACTCCTCACGAATCCCCTTACTCGCTCCAACAAGCGCGAACGCGACGAGCCCGATGGCGTTCGCAATCGTGAACGTTTCCGCAAGTGGTGGTGTGAGTGCCATATTCCGAGTACTCCCTACGACGGCACGACGCGCCGAACCTGATAGCCCGCATCGCTCACTTCCGAGACGATTCTGTTTATCGTCGCCTCCCCCGGCGTTGATACGCGGATTACCAGGTCTGCCTTTCCAACTGGTAGCCCGTCTTCCGAGCGGTCGTGTCGAACGCTTCTGATGTTCGTGTCATGCCGCCCGATGATCTGAGCGATATTGCCGAGGGTACCCGGTTGGTCGTCGATGCGAACGTACAGCGTGACGAACTGCCGACGGTCAACGAGGGCACGAGTCAGAACGTCTTGAAGCGTCGCGATATCGATATTGCCGCCGCACAGGAGCGGTACAACCGTTTCCCCACTGCACTCGAACTTCTCGGAGAATAGCGCCGCGACGGACGTTGCGGCCGCACCTTCGACCAGCTGCTTCGAGCGTTCAAGTAGCCATAGCGTTGCGTGAGCGATATCCGTATCCGATACCGTCAATACCTCGTCAACGTGGGTGTTGATACTCTCGAACGTCAGCTCAGAGATGCTTCCCGTGGCGATCCCATCGGCGATCGTTTGTGGTGTCGCGTTCTCGATGGGATGCCCTTTCTCAAGGCTTTGCGGAACCGTTGCCGCCATCTCCGCTTGAACGCCGACGACACGCACCGAATCATCGATCGCTTTGACTGCCGTTGCGATTCCACTGATCAGGCCACCGCCTCCGATGGGGACGATAACTGTATCGAGGTCGGGAAGCTGTTCGAGGAGTTCAAGCCCGAGCGTGCCTTGCCCGGCGACGACCGCCGGATCGTCGTAAGCGTGGACGAACGTGGTTCCCGGTTCGTCAGCGTACGACTTCGCGAGGGCCATCGCGTCGGCGAACGTATCCCCTTCCAGTTCGACACTTGCACCGTAGCTTCGGGTCGCATCGACTTTCGCTTGCGGCGCCGTTTCGGGCATCACGACTAGCGCATCCAACCCCAGCTCCGTCGCCGCGAACGCCACTCCCTGAGCGTGGTTACCCGCGCTCGCTGCGACCACCCGAGTAGTATTACCCTCCGCAATCTGTGCGATCTTGTTGTATGCCCCACGGGGTTTGAACGACCCCGTCTTCTGCAGGTGTTCGAACTTGAACCACACCTCTGCGTTGACACGGTCTCCAAGTGTCGAACTCCGTTCGACGGGCGTCTCTCTGATTTCGGGCGACTTTTCGAGCCGCTCCGCAGCGGCTTCGATGTCGTCGAGTGTAACCGTCATTGTTGGGCTCCGATGATATCGATACGTTCTCCAGCGTCTTCGGCTTTCGCAGCCTCAAACACCGCTGACCCGACGGCGATATCCTGAATCGCCAGTCCAGTTGAATCGAAGACAGTTATTGAATCCGCTGCTGTCTCAGTCCCATCGGTGAGGACGGCACCCAGTGTTCCGAGAAGATCGACTTCAGTGAGTGCGCCATTCGAAACTGGCACGTTTATTTCGCCGGAGTGAGCACACTGCTCCCAATCGTCGATGACGACTGCGGCGTCGGTGAGCAGTTCTGTCTCGAGTTCCTGTTTTCCTTCGGCGTCAGCACCGATGGCGTTGATATGTGTTCCTGCCTCGATCCAGTCCCGACGAAGGATCGGCTCTCTAGAGGGTGTCGTAGTCGAAACGATGTCACACGCGGCGACGTCTTCCGGACTACCAGGTCGAATCGAGAGGTTGCGGTTCGATTCGGCGTCGATGAATCGCTCGATAGCAGAGTCGTCGAGGTCCGAGAGGACAACTTCATCGAGGTCACGAACCTGCAAAATCGCGTCGAGCTGTGTCCGAGCCTGCTCACCCGCCCCTAGGATTCCCAGCGAGGATACGTCGGTTGGAGCGAGGGCATCGGTAGCGACCGCCGCAGCGGCCCCTGTCCGAATCCGTGTGAGGGTCGTTCCGTCGAGAATTCCCAACGGATACCCCGAAGCGGGATCGCTCACGATTGCGAGGCCCATCACGGTCGGGAGACCAAACCGCTCTTCGTTGTCGGGGTGGACGTTGACCCACTTTACACCAGCACTCCCATCGACAGCGGCGGGCATCGCTCGAAAGTCCCCGTTTTCGGCGTGGACATCGACGTAGGTTTTCGGTGGCATCACAGCATCGTCCGATCCGATATCGACAAAGGCAGAGCGAACCGCTGAGATTGCCGTCTCCATATCGACGAGCCGTTCGACGGTTTCGCCCGTGACGATACGTGTCTCCTGATGTGAGTGCTCGTGTGCCATAGTAGTAACACCGACAAATCACTATCTTAGTCTTTCGATTCAATTAACGTTCGATAGTTGGTCTATAGTGCAATCGGACTCAAAAAGACAAAATTCTGATATTGGTGGGAAAACCTGCATTCGATGGCTGTATACCGCGAGCACGGTTGACCGAAGGACTGGAGTAGCCGATTTGCGAATCGGGACGTATGGATGTTGACGAAAAAGATCTCCTGATTCTCAAGACGATAGCCGACGAGGAGACGCGAAGTCCCGAATTCATTGCAGAGGAGACTGGCATTCCGCTTTCAACGGTCAACTATCGCATCAACGCTCTCAGGGAAAACGGTGTAATTCGAAACGACCACTACGATATCGATATGGCAGCACTCGGATTTCCGATCACGTTCATCGTAGAGGTGATCGCGGAGTACGGTGAGGGGTACCACGAAAACGTCGGTGAGCGCCTACGCGACGTTGAGGGAGTCACACACGTCTATTTCGCAGCCGGGGATACGGATTTTTTCGTCATTTCACAGCTTTCGAACCGGTCGATGGTCGAAACACTCATCAGCGAGTTCGAAGCGATCGATGGCGTCCAACGAACCAAATCGACGTTTACGATAAGCACACTCCGAGATGGCCACGAACCACTTCAACAGTACTCACTCGAAACCTTGGAACGAGAACTGCTCGATGAGATGTGAGCAACTGACGTGCCGTTTCGAGAGGTAATCCACCAGATACGTGCATCCGAACGCGAAACACGTCACTCGTGGCTGGCATATCCGGTCGTGACTCCAATCGAACGAGAAACCAAATCAAAACCGATGGCAGTGATATATCGCGGCGTTTCGGTTTCGACTTCGGCGATGGAGGATGACACCCACCTCCGAACTCGGAACTCCGAGACCCATGCATCTTTTGACGCCACGACGCTTACGCCGCCCTAATGAGCGAGTCAGACACCGTCGAGGAGACCTCGACGAGCAATCAGAACGCTTCGAGTTCTGATGACGGGCCAAAACAGGTAGACAGCCCTAACTACCACAGCGAAAACCACACCGCCGCCCAAACCTGTGGGTGGACGGCGAACGCCCTTCGAGGGGAAGGGAAATGCTACAAAAACATCTTCTACGGCATCGAGTCTCATCGCTGTATCCAGATGACGCCAGTGGTGAAATGCAACGAGCGCTGTGTCTTTTGCTGGCGCGACCACCGCGGCCACTCCTACGAACTCGGTGACGTGGAATGGGACGACCCCGAAGCCGTGGTCGATGCGAGCATCCGCCTCCAGCGCAAACTCCTGTCGGGATTCGGTGGGAACGACGACGTTCCCCGCGAAATCTTCGAGGAGTCGATGGAGCCGCGTCACGTCGCAATCAGTCTCGACGGCGAACCGACGCTGTATCCGTACCTGCCTGAACTCATCGAGGCGTTCCACGACCGAGACATCACCACGTTCCTCGTGAGCAACGGAACGAATCCGGAGATGCTGGCGAAGTGCAACCCGACGCAACTCTACGTCAGCGTGGACGCCGCAGACCGGGCCACCTTCGACCGCGTGGTTCGGGCGGTGGACGACGATGCGTGGGAGAAACTCATCGACACGATGGACGTGCTCGCCGAGAAAGAGGACACACGAACTGTCCTCCGAACCACGCTCGTCGGCGGCGAGAACGTCGCCAATCCGGACTGGTACGCCGGGTTTTACGAGCGCGCCGACCCGGATTTCGTGGAACTCAAGGCGTACATGCACGTGGGCCACTCGCGCGGTCGCCTCGACCGCTCGGCGATGTTAGACCACGAGGAGGTCGTGGAGTTCACCGAGAAAGTGCAAGAATACATGCCCGACCACGATGTGCTGAAACAAGTGCCTGCCTCGCGGGTCGCACTGTTGTCGAAAACCGAGGATACGTGGGTTCCGAAACTGAAGAAGGATAGCGAGTTCTGGGCGCGCGATTCGGTGACTGGGGAGTGGAAAAAGACCAACTGAGTTCTAGTATGGCGCGTAGAACACCCAACCCTCCGATGGCACCGTGATATCGACCCAGCCGTTTCCGTCGGTCGTGATGTCGCCGCCGGTTCCACTGTAATCCTTGAGTGTCGTGTTCGTCCACGAAGTGTACACCGACTGCGTGCGCGACCCTCCGCCGTTGTTGATGCCGATGAGGAGGTTGTTGTATCGCTCGTACACCGCGAGGTCGCCGTCGACGTGTCGCCAGTACGTTTCGCCGCCCGCGAGGTTCTTCTTGACCCAGACCATGTTGTTGACGTCGCTGTCGTCCAAGATGGCGTTCGGGTAGAGGTTGTACACCATCGGTGTCCCCTCGCTGGTGAGGACGAAGGCATGCGCGAGATGATACTGTGAGTGTGCGCCCTCGTCGTGGTTCTCAGTGAAATGGGCGTTTGAACACCGCCACAAACCAGCAAATTTAGATGGGGTGACGGACTATCTGCTATCCCAACTGCGGGACTTCGCGTCACAGCATCACATTTCTGTTACGCATATCGTTTCCGGTATGCTTAAACGAACGAAGCACGGAATGTCGAGTATGCCAGCGACATCGCTCGTGGTCGGGTACGACGAACTCGCCGCGTTGAAGCTACTTGCCATCGATGGCGCACTCGAAAGCGAGGTCAAAGTCTCGTGTGCCAACCTCGCCGACCGCCTCGATGCCTCCAATCAGACGGCGTCGCGTCGCCTCCAACAGCTCGACGATGCGGGCCTCATCACCCGTGAAATAGTCAGTAACGGCCAGTGGGTCGCCATCACCGACGACGGCGAATGGGAACTGAAACGCGAATACGAGGATTATCGGCGCATCTTCGAAAATCTCTCCGGCGTCGATCTTTCTGGTACGGTTACCGGTGGCATGGGCGAAGGCCGCCACTACATCTCACTGTCCGGATATATGGAGCAGTTCATGGAACGACTGGGCTACGAACCCTTCCCCGGCACGTTGAACGTCGAATTGACGGCCGAAAGCGTCCGTTCCCGATCCGCGATGGACGCGCTCGACCCAGTCCCGATCAACGGCTGGGAAGATGGCGACCGAACCTATGGCCCAGCAGTTTGCTACCCCGCCGCCATCGAAACGACGGATGGCGATTCGTACGAACGAGCCCACGTTATCGCACCCGAACGAACCCACCACGACGAAAACCAGTTGGAACTCATCGCTCCCAAGAAACTCCGCAACGAACTCGACTTGGGTGACGACGACCACGTCACGGTTCACGTCGAGGAGGCACCATGAGTCAGACCGCCGCTGCGGCGGTCGAGCGGGCAATTGAGGAGTTCCGGGCGGGTTCGCCCTTGCTCGTCCACGACGCCGCCGACCGCGAGGGAGAAACGGATCTCATCTACCCCGCGGCAGCGGTCTCCCCGGAGGCAGTCTCCCGCCTCCGCAACGATGCAGGAGGATTGATTTGTGTCGCGCTTTCGTACGATGTTGCGGAAGCCTTTGATCTCGCGTACATGGACGAAATCATCGACCATCCCGCAAGCGAAGGCCACGACCTCGGCTACGACTCACGGTCGTCTTTCTCGCTGACCGTGAACCACCGCGACACCTACACCGGCATCACCGACGACGACCGTTCCCTGACGATCACCGAACTGGCAAACGCGGCGAGCGCTCCTCACGAACTCGACTTTGCCGACGAGTTCCGCGCGCCGGGGCACGTCCACCTGCTGCGCGCCGCACCCGGCCTGCTCGATGAACGACGTGGCCACACCGAACTCGGTATCGCGCTGGCGAATGCCGCAGAGCAGGCACCCGCCGTCGTCGTCTGTGAAATGCTGGACGACCAGACCGGTGGCGCGCTCTCACCCGACGACGCACGAGCGTACGCCGAACGCCACGGATTCCCGTATCTCGAAGGCGCACAGATTATCGAGACGCTGGATTAACTTGCTTCACTGCTTACTCCCGCTCGAGTAATTCCGAACAATCGTTCGGAGACAATCGCCAAAACTGATTACCTTGGCCTTCATTGAGGCGAACGTATGAGCTTTGACGAGATGGATGTGGATACGATATGGATGAACGGCGAGTTCGTCGATTGGGACGACGCGAAAATCCACGTCCTCACACACGGACTACACTACGGAACCGGTGTTTTCGAGGGTGTACGGTGCTACGACACCGAAAACGGCCCCGCAATCTTCCGCTGGGAGGAACACCTTCAGCGCCTCTATGATTCCTGCAAGCCCTACAATATGGAAATCGAGTACGAACCGGAGGAACTCACGGAGGCTACGCTCGAACTCATCGACCGCCAAGACCTCCATTCCTGCTACATTCGGCCAATCGCGTACTACGGCTACGACAGCCTCGGCGTCAGTCCCGGCGACTGCCCAACCGACGTGACCATCGCCGCATGGCCGTGGGGCGCATACCTCGGTGACGAAGCCCTCGAAAACGGCGTGAAAGTGATGGTTTCTTCGTGGCGCAAACATTCCTCCAGCCAAATTCCGACGAACGCCAAAACGACCGGTCTGTACGTTAACAGCCTGCTCGCTGGTGAGGAAGCCCGACGAAACGGCTTCGTCGAGGCAATCGTCCTGAACAAAGAAGGTAACGTCGCGGAAGGTCCCGGCGAGAACATCTTCCTCGTGCGCGACGGCGAGATCTACACGCCCGGCCTCTCCCAGAGCATCCTCGATGGTATCACCCGCGACAGCGTCATCACGGTGGCGCGCGAGATGGGCTACACCGTCCACGACGATGCAACCATCAGCCGCGGTGAACTCCACACCGCCGACGAACTGTTCTTCACCGGCAGTGCGGCGGAGGTCACCCCAATCCGACAGGTCGATAACGTCGAAATCGGCAACGGAAGCCGCGGTCCCGTGACTGAGGAAATCCAGTCGCGCTTCTTCGACCTCGTGAACCGGCGCATCGACGACCACGAAGAGTGGTTCACGTACATTAACGAATAGTCGGCTTCGCAGCTTTTCGGTTCTTCACGGTTTACGGTAGAACTACCGTTGAAGGTTTTCAGGAGTCCCTTCCCTCGAAAAGTTCCTCCACCAACGCGGTCACCGCCGCATCCTCCCCCATCCGGATACTCGCATCCTGACTCCTCCCTGACCTCTTTCGCAACCCAGCGAAACAGATTCATCGTGACGAATAGCGCACGCCAGAGGTCAGAAATGTCGTAGTGTGCAAACGGCTCGTTGAGTTTGTCTATCACCCTGTCAGCCCACGCGTGTGATACTAAAAATCGGCGACACACTTCCGAAACTCCTCGCTGATACCTCCTTCGCTTCCAGTGGAGATGGTGGTACGACAGTGCTCAGCTCGTAGCCTGGACTACTCTCGAAGCCGGTTTTACTGCTGAGAAACCGCAGAAAGAAAAACGATACCGAAAGTTAGCTCGTTACGGCGACTTCGCCTTCCGCACGCTCCGGTTCGCGAGCCTGCTTGTCCTCTTTCTCCTCTTCTTCCTTCTTGGCCTTGATCTTCTTCATTCGGAAGATCTCCTCGCGCTCTTGCTCTTCGAGTTTCTGCTCGATGTAATCCTGCGCTTCGTACAGTTCGGGTAGCAGTTTGAATTCTAGCGCGTTGACACGGCGCTTGGTCGTCTCGATTTCGGTGAGCATTTTCTTCATCGCCGTCTCGACTTCCGCGGCGAGAATGATGCTTTCGAGCAGTTCCTCGTAGGCGTCCGCAGTTTCGTCGATTCGGGCGCTCGTGCCGAGCACACCGTATCCGCGCTCGTCCAGCGATTTCTTGACTTTCGAGGATTCGATTTGCGGAACGACGACACCCATGATGTTTTTCGATTCGGTCGTAATCTCCGGGTGTTCCTGCAGTGCGGCGGCAGCCCCACGAACCGCCACGTCGCCTTCCATCGCGCGAGCCATGTTTATGGTCTGCTGTGCGCGCTGGTAGTCCGCATCGAGACCGGAGCGAACGTCCTGTGCCTGGTCGAGGATATCCATGAACTCCATGATGAGGCCGTCTCGTTTCTTCTCCAGCGTGTCGTGGCCCCGCTCGGAGAGGTCGATGCGGTCTTCTATCTGCATCAGTTCCTTCCGAGTGGGTTTGACGTCCTTGGCCATCTTGCTTGACTGTAAAAACTCGAAGGGGATAATACTTTACAGTCGGGATTGGTGGCGTCTGAGTGTCCGGAAAAATACCGACAGTGTGACCTCAACAAGAACCCACGCACGGCATTAGTATGAACCAATCGACTCGATTGGCGTTCACCGGAGTTTGAACCCCTACCACGACCAACAGCGAAAGAAAATCAGCGTGTCATTCTCGCGTCGGCAGTCGGTTACATCTGATTTCGGTATACTTTCGTTCCACGCGTTCGAAACGACCGGAAGGAAGTTTGAACGGGGAGAGTAGACACTTGCCGAGACAGGCCGGCTGCATAGCTATAGAGCGGTCGGCTTCGTAAACGACTAATAGCCACTCTACGAATGAGTGCGTGATGAGTAGCGAGACTATCGACCAAAAAAAAGGGACGCAAGAAAAGCGCGTTAAAAAGCGTGTAAGGGGGTTACATGCTTAGACCAGAACAGATGAGTCGCGTCTCGATCACCGGATCGGAACGGGTTCTACACGATGTGATCGAGATCGTTTATGATCTACGTTTGATGGATTTGACGGATTACGATGGTTCTTGGGAAGGTTTTGACCCAGGTAATCCAGTCGAAAAAGCGGACGATATCTCTGAGAAGCTCGTTACGATCCGCGCTATCAAGAGTACGCTCGACATCGACGAGGACGAGGTCGACGTCAAACGAATCGTCACTGACGAAGCGGTCGAGACCGAACTCGAGGATATTCGTGTTCGGGTCAACGAACTCGACGACCGACGAAGTGAGTTGGAGGACGACCTCCACACAGTCGAGGAGAAAATCGATTCGGCAAAACCGCTCACCGATCTCGGAATCGATATCGATCTGCTGTCGGGATACGAAAACCTCCTCGTTGCAGTCGGCAAAGGAAACGAGAATGCCGTCAGAGATGCTGTAAGTAACTCCGACGAAATTCAGCAATTCGAGCTATTTGTCGAAAACGGCGTCATCGCCGTCTTTGCATACCCCGTCGAGGATGCCGAAGAAGACGTGCTCGATGAAACACTCGTTGGCGTCGACTTCACGCCCATCGAGGTTCCGGACGCTTCCGGTAGTCCGGAAGAGTACGTCGCCGAGTTACAGCACGAATACCAACAGTACGAATCGAAGCTCAAGGGCGTCGAGAACGACCTCGAGAACATCAAGCTCGATTCAGCGGAGTTCCTGCTTGCGGCCGAAGAAGAGCTGACCATCGAGGTGCAGAAGGCCGAAGCTCCGCTTCAGTTCGCAACGACTGAACACGCCTTCGTCGCTGAGGGATGGCTTCCGAGCAAGCAGTACTCTCAGTTGGAATCCAGTCTCAACCAGGAGTTGGGCGAATCCATCCAGATCGACGAACTCGAACGCGTGTCCTACAACGACAGAGGACAAGTCGTGGAACACGACACTGTCGAGGGAGGTGAGGGTACCCCAACTGCCGCGGACGGCGGTGAGACTGCCCGAACCGACGGTGGAACCGCTACAAAAACGACGAGCGAGCCACCGGTTATTCAGAAAAACCCCGAACCGGTCACACCCTTCGAGGAACTCGTCAGGCTGGTCGATAGACCGAAATACTCGGAGTTCGACCCGTCCATCGTCCTCTTCTTCACGTTCCCGCTCTTCTTCGGGTTCATGATCGGCGACTTTGGCTATGGGGTGTTGTACACGTTGATCGGATATCTCATCTATAGCAAGGCAGACAGCAGGACGCTCAAACATCTCGGTGAAATCGGCATGTGGGCCGGCGGATTCACAGCGCTGTTCGGTGTGCTGTTCGGTGAGGTGTTCGGCCTCCACATACTCGGTGAAGTCGTTTGGCCAGGTGGGCACCCGCCAATCGAGAAAGGTCTCTCGCCAGCGACTGGTGACTTCGCACGCGTTTGGATCGTCCTCAGCCTCCTAGCAGGACTTCTGCACGTCTCGCTGGGTTACATCTTCGACTTCGCACAGAAGTTGGAGTCTCACGGAATCAAGGACGCGTACCTCGAGAGCGGTTCCTGGGTCGTCCTGATGGTCGGTGTCTGGATTTGGATCTTCAGCAAGACCATGACGGGGGCAAAACCCGACTTCCTGTTTACCGTGTTCAACGGGGATCCGTTGGCACTCGGCTTCGCCGGATTCTCCACGACGGTCGGATGGGCGGCGCTCGCCGTCGGTCTTGGAATCGGATTCCCGTCGAGGGTTATCAGCGAAATGCTCCACTACGGTAGTGCCGGTATCATCGCCGGTGCGTTGGAGAGCCTCCAGGTTCTGGTGAACGTCCTCTCGTACGTGCGAATCGCGGCAGTGCTGCTCGCGAAAGCCGGGATGGCGTTCGTGGTCAACCTGCTGGTCTTCGGTGCGTACAACCACCATGGCGAGTTCCACTTCCTGATCGACCACGGTCCGAGTTGGGTGACCCATCACTACGGGCATGAAGCCGCCATCATGTTCCCCGGACTCATCCACTCGGGAATCGCCGGTGTCATCTTCGCCTTGCTAATCTTCCTCGTCGGCCACTTCGTCGTGCTCGCGCTCGGTATCACGAGTGCAGGACTGCAGGCCCTGCGTCTGGAGTTCGTCGAGTTCCTCAGCAAGTACTACGAAGGCGGTGGTAAGGTGTACAAACCGTTCGGCTACGAACGTCGATACACCTCGAAAGAGTAAGCGACGACGATTTTTTCTCCCTTGAATATCCGTCCATAGTCTCGACTTCTCGTTATGAATTTTTGTTAGTGTTGGAAACAGAATATAGTATGTTTTGAACACCGCATCAATCGAAAAATAGCCGTCGGTCGAACACCAATGCTTCGAATATTCACCCCTGAATTTTCAATAATCAGTTGGAAATGAACTGAACAGTATCTGAATATCGCCATTTATTGTTGTATATCTAATATCTTAAATGGTTATCCTCGTGACCCAAGAACCACTGGCGCGACGGCATTTAGGAAGCTTTATTGATGGCCTAGAACCAGTAACACCTAGGTACATGATGGAACAGACAGCTATGTTTATGGACGCGCTCACACTAATGCAACAGACCGGCGCAGAGGGCGCAGGCGGGCCTGCACTCCCGGCAACTGGCCTTGCAGCACTCTCCGTGGGGCTTGCTGCCCTCGGTGCAGGTATTGCAGAGCGTAGCATCGGATCCGCAGCAGTCGGTGCACTCGCTGAGGATTCGGTTTCCTTCGGTGTCGCACTCGTTATGACCGTCCTTCCGGAAACGATGGTCATTCTGGCACTGGTCACCCTCTTCACGGTATAATACGAGAAGAGCGACCGGGCGAATTTTTCACGCACCCTGAATTTCTACACCGTGGCAATCGCTATTCTCAGTAGTGTCATCTCTGCGCCGACTGTGATGGTACGCAATGTGCGGAACTAGCTCTCGCTATGGAAAACTGCTGGTGTCGGAAGACCGTAGCGATGACGTATTTATTTCGGAACTGCGAAGAGATGCCAAACGATTTGGCGATTTCGAAATCTGGACGACGACTATCCACTGCGATGGGTTCTACACAAACTGACGTGTCTATCTGGCGCGTCTCAACCCTTCGTGTTCTGGCGAATCCAATTTCTGAATTCGGTTACCCGATATCCGAGACCGACGCCACGCTTCGGGAGAAACTCGGCTCTCACGGCAAATTATCCTTCTACTGCTAGACAACGTCGTACACCTCGGCCGAGGGTGAGAACGACATCCGATACCGACAGCTGATGGTAGTGAATGGAAAACAGTCCTTGATAATCCAATTCTCCGCCTTCTGTTGAAGGTCGCGGATTGAACGCTATTCGCAGTTCGAACAGCGGATGCACGAGAAACGGTAGATTCTGTGTGGATTTCGAAGAAAGAATAAAACGAGAATCCGACTTAGTCAGCCGCGACTTCTTCGGCCTGCTCTTCGGGGTAGTACTTGTCGATGTACTCCTCGTCGATACGGTTGAGTTCTTCTTTTGGGAGCATGCTGAGCAAGTCCCAGCCGATGGTCAGGGTCTCTTCGATGGTTCGGTTCGTCTCGAATCCCTGGTCGATGAACTCCTTCTCGAAGCGGTCTGCGAAGTCGAGGTACTTGTTGTCACGTTCGCTCAGTGCTTCTCGACCGACGATGTTCACGAGGTCACGAAGGTCTTCACCCTGTGCGTACGCGGCGTACATCTGGTCAGACACACCGGAGTGGTCTGCACGGGTCAGTCCCTCGCCGATACCGTCGTCCATCAGGCGCGACAGCGATGGAAGCGGGTTGATCGGTGGCTGAATTCCCTGCGAGTTCAGGTCACGGTCGATGTAGATCTGACCCTCGGTAATGTACCCGGTCAGGTCAGGAATCGGGTGCGTGTCGTCGTCGCCCGGCATCGTGAGAATCGGAATCTGCGTAACAGACCCTTCACGGCCTTCGATACGACCTGCGCGTTCGTACAGCTGCGCAAGGTCAGTGTACATGTAACCGGGATATCCACGTCGCCCCGGCACTTCTTCACGCGCGGCACCGATTTCACGCAGTGCCTCACAGTAGTTCGTCATGTCCGTCAGGATAACCAGCACGTGGTAATCCTTGTCGAACGCGAGGTACTCTGCCGTGGTGAGTGCGAGACGCGGCGTGACCGTCCGCTCGACTGCGGGGTCGTCTGCGAGGTTCATGAAGACGACGGAGCGTTCCAGCGCACCGGTTCGCTCGAAGTCCTCCATGAACTCGTTCGCCTCTTCGGCGGTGATTCCCATCGCGCCGAACACAACTGCGAACTCGCTTCCTTCACCGTCGCCACCCTCGTCCTCTTCCGGCACGCTCGCCTGTCGCGCAATCTGGAGCGCGAGTTCGTTGTGCGGCAGACCGGACGCCGAGAAGATGGGTAGTTTCTGTCCACGAACCAGCGTGTTCATGCCGTCGATTGCGGACACACCGGATTGGATGAACTCTTCGGGGTATTCGCGAGCGTACGGGTTGATAGCCGCACCGACGATGTCACGACGCTCGTCCGGAATGATTTCCGGGCCGCCGTCGATCGGGTTGCCGGAACCGTCGAGCACGCGGCCGAGGAGTTCTTCCGTGACGGGCATTTTCATCGTCTCGCCGAGGAATCGAACCGACGACTGTCGGTCGATACCTTCGGTTCCCTCGAACACCTGAATCGAGACGAGACCGTCGCTTGATTCGAGTACCTGTCCACGCAGTGTTTCGCCGTCAGGTGTTTCGATTTCGACGATTTCGTCGTATCCGATCGGCTCGTCAACCTCGGCGAACACCAGCGGACCGCTGATTTCCGTGATTGTCTGGTATTCTTTCATTAGTACTTCTCCCTGAGCTGTTGGGTGATGTTTTCTTCGACTTCGCTGATGAAGTCCTGCCACTCTTCGGCCGTTCCCATTCGGTTCAAGCGCGGCGCGGCGTCGATATCCGTGATTTCGGTGACGGGGACGCCCGCTTCGAGCGCGGCAAACGCCTCCTCGTTGAACGTCTGGATGGCTTCGAGCATCCGGTAGGTCTTCTCCGGCGAACAGAACATGTCCACGTCGTGGAACGCGTTCTGCTGGAGCCAACCTTCACGCAGATACCGTGCGACCTCGAGCGTGAGCTGCTGGTCTTCCGGAAGTGCGTCCTTACCGACGAGCTGAACGATTTCCTGGAGTTCGTCCTCCTCGTCCAGCACGTCAACCGCCCACTGGCGCTTCTCCGGGAAGTCCGGCTCGACGTTCTGTTCGTACCACGGGTCGAGCTGGTCTTTGTACAGCGAGTACGACTCGTTCCAGTTGATGGACGGGAAGTGCCGCCGTTCGGCGAGGTCAGCGTCCAGCGCCCAGAACGTTTTCACGATACGCAGGGTGTTCTGCGTGACCGGCTCGGAGAAGTCGCCACCGGGCGGCGACACTGCACCGATAACCGACACCGAACCCTCCGTGCCGTTGATGTTCTCGAACTTGCCTGCTCGCTCGTAGAACTCGGCGAGTCGGGCGGCGAGGTACGCCGGATAGCCCTCTTCGCCGGGCATCTCTTCGAGACGCGAGGAAATTTCACGCATCGCCTCTGCCCACCGCGAGGTGGAGTCGGCCATGAGCGCAACGTCGTATCCCATGTCACGGTAGTACTCCGCGATGGTGATTCCCGTGTAAATGCACGACTCACGTGCTGCCACGGGCATGTTCGACGTGTTCGCGATGAGGCACGTCCGCGACATCAGCGGTTTGCCGGTTCGCGGGTCTTCCAGTTCCGGGAAATCCTCGATAACTTCCGTCATCTCGTTGCCGCGCTCACCACAGCCGACGTAGACGACGATGTCCGCGTCTGCCCACTTTGCGAGCGAATGCTGGGTCACCGTCTTTCCGGAGCCGAACGGCCCCGGAATTGCGGCGGTTCCACCCTTTGCGATAGGGAACAGGCCGTCGAGGATACGCTGACCGGACACGAGCGGCGTCCGTGGCGTCTGTTTGTCGACGGATGGGCGCGGTTCACGAACCGGCCACTCCTGTTGCATCTGAATTTCTTCACCGTTGTCGAGTTCGACGACGGTGTCGGTGACGGCGTAGTCGCCATCTTCGATGGAGACGACTTCGCCACCCTCGTAGTCCGGCGGCACCATCACTTTGTGATCGATGCTCTCGGTTTCGGGGACGATACCGACGACGTCGCCGGGCTCGACCTCGTCACCTGGTTCGACTTCGGGGTTGAACTCCCAGGTCTTCTCTTGGTCGATACCGGGTGCGTCGACACCACGGTCGAGGAACGCGCCCATCTTGTCTTCGAGCACGTCGAGCGGGCGCTGAACACCGTCGTAGATGGAGTACAGCATACCCGGCCCGAGATCAACTGAAAGCGGTTCGCCCGTGTTTTCGACGGGTTCCCCGGGTGCGACGTTCGAGGTTTCTTCGTACACCTGAATCGTCGTGTTGTTTCCTTCGATTTCGATGACCTCGCCCATTAGCCCTTCTTCGCCGACGTACACAACGTCGTTCATCCGGGCACCGAGGTCCGTGGCGGTCACGACCGGACCACTCACGCTCTCAATGACGCCGTCCTCACGGACGACATCGCTGTCTGTTGCCTGGCTCATTCGTTGTCTCCTTGTTCGTCTTCGTCCATAAGGTCGATACCGATTGCACGCTTGATTTTGTCGCGGAGTCCACCGCTTCCCGCGCCACCACCCAGCGTCACGAGGGTGGGTTCCACGCTCGTCTCCACGTCGTTTCTGACGTTTCGAGAGAGGTGTGAAAGGTCGTCGTCGTGCATCACGATGATGCCCACGTCGTCATCGGTCAGAATCTCGGAAACCGCCTCGTCCAAGTCAGCGTCTTTTTCGCTGTCTGGAACGTTTGCGAACTTCCGGACGCCTGCGAGTCGGAATCCGGTCGTAAAGTCCGGACTTCCAATGACGGCTATTTCCTGGCTCATAGTACCACCAGTTCGTCTTCGATTTCGTCTTCGGACAGTCCTGCTTCGCGTCCACGCGCGATGGCACGGATGTTCTCCACCTCACGTTGCTTGGCGAGCACGTACGCGAGTACTGGACACACCGACAGCGGGAACACGCGTGAGAGATGCTCGGAGTATTTGAGCAGTGCCGCGTCGAGTGCGTGCTCGAATCCGATGAGACTCTCGGCTTGCTCCAGCTCGTCGAGCGCTTCGTCCAGATCTTTCCCGTACGTGCTATCCCGAACTCGGCTGATCAGCTCGTCCGTGTTTCCGGCGAGCTGTGACAGTTCCGAGGGTTTGAACAACTTCCCACCCGAAATAAAATACTCCGAGGGGTCGATGTCCGCGCCGCTACGACTGATTCGAAGGGCGTTTCGGATGTTACGGAAGTCGATTTCCGCTTGCAGGAATTCGACGTACAACTGAGTTGGACGGCTTTCGGACTCCGTAACGCCTTCCATCAGTCCCTCGTAGTACGCGCGGTCAACCGCGTTCTCCAGCGGAATCAGCAGTCCGGTGGATTCGTAATCCTCGTATGCGGCTTCGAGGTGGTCGCCGAAAATCGTGCCGCTGAGCATCTCGACGACATCCTCGATAGTTCCTGCTTCGGTCAGACGGTCGAGGAACGACTGGTCGAACTCACCTGCGTGAATCAAGTCGTCGCGAACCGACTGGCTGTCTGCGTCGGCGTAGATGCCGCGAAGAACCGTCTTGACGTTCCACGCGTCGAACTTTCGCAGATATCGCGCGATAAGGGTGTACAGCTTTCCACCCGTCCAGTCCAACACGTCGTTGAAGTGCTTCGCGAGGTTGCGGTTCAGTGCGTACTCTATGAGGTCGACACCGTCATAGCGTGAACCGAGCGCGTTGATCTCGGATTCGTATTCGGACTCCTCCATGTACCGGGCGATTTCGCCCGTACCCATTCGGAGGAGCTTCCGATAATCTTCGTCATCGAACAGCGCGGCTCGCCGTGCTTTCGCGCGGGCGTTGACGTATCCGTAGTTCGATGTTCCGTCTGTTGAACTCATTGCTCGAACAGTCGCGAACTGATTTCTTGGAGGTTATCCTCCCACACGTCCTCAAGCACCGAATCGAACGTGTTGTTCACGCGAACGCGGGATGCCTCGCTTTCGGCGACGACGCCGCCGAGGCATTCGTATTCTCCCGCGTACTCGAAGCCATCGTAGTCCGCAACAACGTCGGTGAGCAAGTCTTCGTCGTCGGCCCGTCCGTACACTTGGACGGTGTCACCCGAGTCGAACTCCTCTGCCGCCGCATCAAGCAGTGTGCGTGTCAGTTCTTCGCGCTCCTCGCCACCGAGGGTGGCGATTCGCTCTTCCACATCGGAACGAACGTCTTGCAAAACGTCCCGACGGGCTTCCAGTCGCTTCTGCTTGGCTTCGAGCTTCGCGCTGGAGAGCTTTTGCTCTCGCTCTCGCTCGATTTGGTTCTCGATTTCGCGCTCTTTCACCGCGAGAATCTCCTCGGCATCCGACTCCGCCTCGGCGATTATCTCGTCCGCACGGGATTCTCCTTCCGCACGAATCTCTTCCGCGCGCTCGCGGGCTTCGTTTCGAATATCCTCAACTACCGTTTCCAGGCTCATTGATGAAGGGGGTAAGGGAGTGTTCTATTGAACTCGGCTAATGCGAGTATGAATTTGAACATTTGTTTGGTCCTCTGTGGCTCTATAGCCTAACAGGTCGTAGTTCGAGTTACTGGATTCTTAAAACTTCCCAAAGCGCTTCGTTAGAGACGAATTCGCCGTATTCCTGTGTCTTTGTCGCCCACATTGAAATTGCTCCCGATGGCGAACCGTGACGAATTCACCGAACTCTCATCAGCGCCGATTGGGTCGTCGGGATCGAACCCCTGCCACGACCGATCGCCGTTCGACAGGCGAATGCGGTTCAGTTAGTGAACTGTTTCGATGACTTTGGGTATGACGACCGCCGTCACCGAGACCTTGTTCGCTTGCTCAGGTCTGAGCGTGCACTTCTTCGGTGAACTGGTCGAGGACGAACTCTATGGTGTCATCGACGTTCTCCTCCGCGCGTGATTCGAGCTGTTCGCGTTCTTTCTCACCTTCGGCGAGAATTTCCTCACGCTCGGCTTCGATCTCCTCGCGCGCCTCCGCTATTCGTGTTTCTTCCAGCTCTCTGGCTTCCTCTTCGGCTTCCTCGCGGAGTTCTTCCGCGGTCTTACGAGCCTCGGAAATCCGCTGTTCGCGGTCTTCTTTGGCTTCCGCGACGATGTCGTCAGCCTCCGTTTCGGCCTCCGTAATTCGTTCGAGAACCTCTGGTCTCGGCATATATTGTAATCACGCGAATGGTTGCGCGAGCGGCTATAAACTACTTGCGGAACCGCCACGACCTTTTACGACGGTAGTTGTCGCCGTTTCCGCCCGCGACCGTTGTAAAAGGTGGGTATGAAAGGTGGGGATTCATGACAACCCGGTTCTAAGCGCCCGATAATGGGTATCCTCGAAAACAAACGTCGAGCACGAATCTTCTATAAGTATCTCTCGAAGGTGTACGACACGGTCAACCCGTTCATCTGGAACGAAGAGATGCGGACAGAGGCGCTGTCGATGCTCGACATCGACGAAGACGACCGAGTGCTCGACGTCGGCTGTGGAACCGGTTTCGGAACCGAGGGACTGCTCGAACACACGGACAACGTCCACGGGCTCGACCAGAGCGTCCACCAGTTACAGAAAGCGTGGGCGAAAATCGGCAAGTACGACCCCGTCAGTTTCTATCGCGGCGACGCCGAGCGACTGCCATTCAAAAACAACTCCTTCGACCTTGTCTGGTCGTCCGGCTCCATCGAGTATTGGCCCGATCCGGTCGAAACGCTTCGGGACATCCGCCGCGTGACGAAACCGGGCGGGCAAGTGCTCGTCGTCGGGCCGAACTACCCCAGAACGGGCGTTATGCAAAAAGTCGCGGACTCGATTATGCTCTTTTACGACCGCGAAGAGGCAGACCGAATGTTCCGCGAAGCGGGCTACGAGGACATCCGTCACCGCGAGATGGGACCGCAGTACGACCCAGACATTGCTATTACGACGGTTGCGCGCGTACCTGACAACTAACCTAACTGGCTGTCGTTTCTAGCTCCGCGACGAGGGCTTTTCCCACCGAAATTCGAACAACCATTCCGTCTCCGATTTCGAACAGCGGTGCATTCGTCCCTGCGACTTCGAAACTCGCCGTTTCGCCCGCACTCCACGTTTCGTTCGTTGCGCTGTTGAACGGCCCGGTCGGACCGGATTGGTACCCCTTCGCCGAAAAGAACGGAAACGGTGGCTGGTGGTTGAGTGGCGTTCCGTTTACGAAAACGGTGACAGTCAGCGATTCGACTCTGAGCTAATCGCCTGCCTGATGAACGAACGTCAGGCGGTCGGTTGCGGCATCAGCTGAAACGTCGATTGCAACGTATGTTGGCTCCCGAAGCGTCGTCGATTCCACCGTGACAGCGCCGATCGTTCCCGCGAGAACGAGCGTGACGACGATCAAAAGCACCGTTGCAACGACGGGTGAAAGAGCGCGATTCGGCACGAACCGAACTGGTTTCGTTTCAGTATTTCAACGTTCGGATTGGACGAATCGATTGCGGTGGCCCGGTCGTCGTGTTCGTGTTGGCTGTTCCGTATGGAGAGAGGGTTACGTTGACCGTCCTCGAATTGTGCGTGGCGGAGACGGTGAATTTCCGCCTTGGAGCGATCGTCCATACCACTCCGTCGCTTCCGGCTTTCTCGACTTCGGTTTCTCCAACCGAGATACGACTATTGACCGGTTTGCCGTCGCCATCGGTCACGTTGATCCGAAGCGGCCCGCCGGCGTAGGTTTGGTTGACAGCGAGTTCGAGATACGTGGTGTTGTTTCGAACGGGTGGACCGTAGGGGATGTGGTTGGCGCTGGCGAGAGATTGATACTGCGTTTCTCGGAATATCTTCTCCGTGCTTCCGTCGAGAACCGCTTTGATTACCCCGTGTTCGTGTGGGAGGGTCGTCAGGAAGATACCCGTCCCGAACCTGGTGCTCGTGCTTAACTCACCGCTGCTGTTGTTCCGCACCCACGGATACTGTTTTGCGGTGATGTTTTGGGCTTGCTTAAGCAGCAGCTGGTTCGTTCCGTCCGGATTTCTGTTTTCAACGAGATATGCTTCCCGGACGTACTGATTTCCGTGAATGGCGGATAGAACGACGCCGCTTTCCGTCGTTTCCACGTAAACCGTCTGTGGTTCCGACTTTCCTCGGTACTGATTGACTGCATACTGCCGTACCGCCCCTTGTAGCGGGATCAGTTTCCCTTGGAGCGTCCACACTTCCGGCGTAAACCGTGGAACATCCTTTCCGCGAGTTTTCATGTGCTGTATCGACTGTTCGATATTCCCCGCTCTCGCATGGAGCACCGCAAGCCGTCTCACGTACTCTTCGCCGGATATCTCTCCGCTGTTGAACTTCTCTCGGGTGGTTCGTTCCGTGTTTTTCAACGACGAAAGCTGCGATTCGATTTCGTATCGATACCGGAGGAGCGCTTGCTCTTTGACTTGATTGGTTTTCGCGCTCGACAGCTTTTCGTCGAGCATATATATCCGCTTCTGTGCCTCTATCTCGTTTTTCTCCATCTCTAGGGTTGCGCTGAGACTGAGCGATGGTGCATCCGTTTCAGCGCGGTCTGGTGTTCCGAGACTCAGCTGCGATGTCGTGCTGTTGAATCCCGGTGGTTCCACTATCTCTTTCACACCGGTCTCCGTGGACATCGAATTCGTGGACCCAGCTTCGAATGCAACCGCGGGCGGAGCGAGGGCAAGGAGCACTGCTAATACGACGGGAAGAACCCGGGCCATGTGGATGATGTACGTACGTCCCCATTAAAATACGTACGGGATTTAAGGGCAGTTGTTTGAACGTCGGAGAAGGACGGAAATCATTCAAATCGCTCGCTGATGTTTTATCGCATGGATGGAAAGTATTTTCTTGCCCGATTTACCACACAAGTGTATGCGGTCACATTCCTCCCTCCTTGTAGTCCTCCTCACCCTCCTCATCGTGGGTTCCGGTGTTTCTGGGGCCGATACACGGCACGTGGCCACAGATAGCCTCGATGCTCCGGCGAGTGTCGATGGTGCTGTTGCGAGTCAGTCAGCGGTCAACGAGACGGCGAACGGAACCACGATTCGGATTACCCCACAGCCGGATGGTGATGCCCGGTGGAATGTTTCGATGGAGTTCGTCGCGCAAAACGAGAACGAAACAGCCGCGTTCAAAGAACTCGGCGATGATTTCAAAAACGGCGACGATACGATTGGCCCGTCGGAAGACGTGTTCATTCGAATCGTCCAGCAGATGGAAGCGGAGACGGGCCGCGACATGAAGATTCTCGACCCAGAACGAAAATATACGTCGAGCAACACGACCCACACGCTGTCGCTGACGTTCGTCTGGACGAATTTTACGCGAGTCGAGGGCGACAGAATAATCCTGCGAGATGCATTTTTGCTCGACGATGGTGAATCGACGTGGCTCGGTTCGCTCGCTGCCGACCAGCGACTCATCATCGAGGAGCCTCCCGGATATCGGATTCAGAACTCGCCGAACTTCGGCCACAGCAACGGGACAATAATGCTGGAAGGCCCGAAGTCACTGAACTCTGAAAACAAGGAAATCGACGTGACGTACACGAAAATTGACGGTGGTACAATTCCCATTATTTCGACGACCAACATCGTCCTGCTTTTGCTCGTCGTCAGTACCGGCGCCGTCGGGGTGTACGTTTTGATGCAACGACGGGACAACAAATCGGCGGATGACCCTGCCGACGCACCTCCCGCACCGTCTCCAGAATCTGAACACGATTCCGAACCTGAACACGGTTCCGAATCGGAGAGCGACGAACTCGATGTCGAACTGCTGTCCGACGAGGAGCGTGTCGAACACCTGTTGAAACAGAACGGCGGTCGGATGAAACAGGCAAAAATTGTCACGGAGACGAACTGGTCGAACGCGAAGGTGTCACAACTCCTCTCGTCCATGGACAAAGACGACCGCGTCGATAAACTCCGGATTGGGCGCGAGAATCTCATTACGCTTCCTGACGAGGATATCGCCGATTTCGACAACGAGTGAGCAGTCCAAACGAGTAAGGAAACCGATTAGTACGGGTTGTGCATTGTCGACTGTTTCGAAAACGTTTACCCCCTACCCGGAAAGGAATTGACCATGAAGGTTCTTGTGACCGTAAAAGAAGTCGCCGAACTCGCGGATGACTTCGAAGTCGAGGGAACCGAGGTAGATGACCGATACCTCGAATACGACCTCAATGAGTGGGACGATTACGCCGTCGAAGAAGGAGTCCAACTGAACGAGGCAGGTGTCGCTGACGAAGTCGTTACCGTCACCATCGGTCCCGAGCGCGCGGAAGAGACGATTCGGATGGCGCTCGCCAAAGGTGCAGACCGCTCGATTCGCGTCTGGGACGAGTCGTTCGAGGACGTTGACCTGCTCGACACCGAAACAAAGGTTCAGATTCTCTCCGCGGTCGTCGCTGAAGAAGAACCTGATCTCGTGCTGACCGGCGTGCAGGCAGGCGACGACGCGTTCGGTTCGACCGGTGTCGCGCTCGCCGACGACATCGACTTCGAATGGGCAGCGGTCGTGAACGACCTCGATATGGACGCCGACGCCGGTGTCGCACACGTTCACCGCGAACTGGAGGGCGGTGTCGAGGAACTGACCGACGTGGAACTCCCCGCAGTGCTCACTATTCAGACCGGTATCAACGAACCTCGATACGCCAGTCTGCGTGGCATCCGACAGGCCCAATCCAAAGAAATCGCACCCAAAACGCTTGCCGACCTCGGTCTCGACGCCGATTCGGTACGGAGCGACCTGACGCTGACCGATATGTACGAACCAGAAAGCGAAAGTGACGCAGAAATCTTCGAGGGAAGCGCCGAAGAGACTGCCGGGAAACTCGCTGAAGTCCTTCGAGAGAAGGGGGTGGCAGAATGAGCGACGTGCTTGCCATCACGGAACACCGCCGCGGCGAACTCCGCGACGAGAGCTTCGAAATCATCTCTGCCGGACGCGAACTCGCCGACGACGCGGGTGGCGACCTTCACCTCGCAGTTATCAGCGGTGACGTGGATTCCTTCGCGGACAGCCTGAACCGCGAGGGTGTGGACGCTATCCACACCGTCGAGAATGGCGAGGAGTTCAACCACGACGTGTACGTGCAGGCCATCGAGGCGCTGTACAACGACCTCGCACCGACGTTCCTCCTCATACCGAACAGCGTGAACGGATTGGACTACGCGCCCGCAGTTGCCAACCGACTTGACCTGCCGCTCGTGACGGACGCCATCGGCTTCGAGTACGACGGCACGCTCACGACGACCCGTGAAATGTACGGTTCGAAAGTTGAGACGACGGTAGAAGTCGAGGGCGACCAGTTCGCCGTCACGACCCGTGGTGCGGAATGGCCCGAGGCAGAGGGCGTCGGTGACGCCGAAGTTTCTGCATTCGACTTCGACGTTGACGAATCCGCAGTTCGCTCGACCGTCACCGGTTTCGAGGAAGTCGGCAGTGGCGACGTGGACATCAGCGAAGCCGAATTCATCGTCAGCATCGGCCGGGGTATCGAGGAGGAGGACAACCTCCCGCTTATCGAAGACCTCGTGGAAGCGACGGGCGCAACCCTCGCATCCTCACGCCCGATCGTGGACAACGGCTGGCTTCCGAAGAACCGACAGGTCGGCCAGTCGGGAGCGCAGGTCACGCCGAAAGTGTACCTCGCAATCGGTATCTCCGGTGCAGTTCAGCACGTTGCCGGAATGAAAGGCGCGGAAACCATCATCGCGGTCAACACCGACCCGAACGCGCCCATCTTCGACATCGCCGATTACGGTGTCGTGGGCGACCTGTTCGAAGTCGTCCCTGAGCTCATCGAGCAGTTCAGTTAGACGCTTTTTCGGTTCGTATTTTTCACTCAAACGACAAGTGCAGTTCGACTAGCGACCTTTTTCACGGTTCTCCCCGAGTGCAGATTATGACCGACGAGCGAAAGCGACCGCTGGCCCTCTCGGCCTACGAACGGTTAGCCGACAGCTATGCCGAACGCGCGCCGACGAAACCGTTCAACGCCGACCTCGAACGCCCGACGACGCAGGGACTGCTTCCAGATATTTCGGGAATGGAGGTGCTGGATGCCGGGTGCGGGCCGGGAATCACGACTGAACATCTGCTGGACGAAGGTGCGGACGTGACTGGAATCGATGCAAGTCCATCGATGCTTTCTCACGCCCGTGAGCGTGCGCCGGACGCCGAACTTCTACGCTGTGACTTCGGCCAGGAACTTCCCTTCGAATCGAACCGCTTCGACCTCGTGTACAGCTCACTCGCGTTCGATTACGTTGAAGATTGGGACTCGCTTTTTTCGGAATTGGCGTGCATCCTTCGTCCTGCTGGGCTTGTCGTCTTCTCATCCGGGCACCCCATCGCGGACTTCTTCCATTTCGACCCGAAAAACTACTTCGAGACCGAAGTCATGAGCGCCGTCTGGGAGGGTTTCGGCGATCCTGTCGAAGTTCCGACGTACCGACGACCGCTTGCAGCGATCCTGAATCCGATCCTCAGTTCGGGGTTTCGACTTGACCGTATCGAGGAAACCAGACCGACCGAGACGTTTCGGGAAAAAGATCCGGATACGTTCGAGCGCGTGTCACGGGAGCCCACGTTTCTGTCGATTCGCGCCGTGATGACAGCAGACTGAACCCGTCACGTATTTGCGTCCCCCGTCCTGAAGCACAGATGAATGGAGTACCTGATGGCCCGCAGGACGCTCGTCGAAGACCGGTTGGAGGAAGTCGTCGAGCGGGTCGAGCCACGCGAACTGTCGGAGCGATTGGCACATACGGCGCTTTCGGGGGGAAAGCGTGTTCGACCGACGGTGGCCATGTTGGTTTGCGAAGCGGCTGGCGGCGATGCGAAGGACGCGGTGGATTTTGGGGTCGGCATCGAACTCGTCCACGACGCGTCGCTGGTGGTGGATGATATCATCGATCGCTCGGACGTGCGCCGAGGGACGCCGAGCGCGTGGGCGGAGTACGGATACGGTTCGGCCATCATCGCCAGCGACAGTATGCTCGGCGAGGCGTTCGAACTGTTCTCGTCACAGCCCCGTGCGATGGAAGTCGTCGCCGAATCGATGATCGAACTCGGGATGGGCGAGGCGTCGGAACTCGTCGACCTGCCGTCGAATCAGTCGGAGTATATGGAACTCGCACGGCGGAAAACGGGCGCATTGTTCCGTGCCGCCGCCGAACTCGGTGCACTGGCGGCGGGTACCGACTCGGAGACGGTCGATGCGTTCGGCGAATACGCGGAACGAGTCGGTGTCGCGTTCCAGATTCGAGACGACGTGTTGGATGCAACCGCCGACCCCGACGACCTCGGGAAACCGACGGGGCAGGACGAGGAAATCGGCCGCCCCTCTATCGTGCAGGTCACCAACCTCAGCGCGGACGAGGCGAACGAACTTGCTCACAAGCAGTCCGACGCGGCCCTCGCCGCGCTCGACCGCGTCGATGCATCGGAGTCAGCGGCGCTGGACTATCTGCGCGATTTTGCGGAGTTCGTCGTTACGCGCGAACACTGATTTCGATTTTCGAACGGCGATAACAATTTTCTGGATACATCGCTTTGGGTCGAAAGGCACGATTTCAGCGCTTTTTTGTCCGAAGCAGTTTCGGACTCACAAACTCATTTGTCGTCACTCCCCAACTAATCGATATGAAGAAAATCAGTATCGACGGTGTGAATGCCGATGACCCCGACATCGACCGTCGAAAGTTATCCGAACCGTTAGGAACGACCGACGTTGCGATCAACCACTATCGACTCGCCCCTGGTGAAGAACTTCCCGGTGGACTTCACGCCCATCTGGACCAAGAGGAAGTCTTCGTCGTCCTCGACGGGGAAGCGACCTTCGAGACGATAGACGGCAGGGTTACCGTCGAGAGCGATGAAGCGATCCGATTCGCCCCGGGTGAGTTTCAATCGGGGAAAAACCAATCCGACACCGTGCTCGTGGTGTTGGCGATGGGGGCACCTCGCGATACCGACGATGTGCGGTTTCCCCTCCCCTGCCCCACATGTGGCAACGATGAGATACGGTTCGGGATGACCGATGACGAGCTCATTTTCGTCTGTCCGGAGTGCGATGCCGAACATGTTCCGCAACCGTGTCCCGGCTGTGACCACGACGACATGCGTGTCACGCTTGGAGGGGGAGACGGGACGATCGTCGTCTGTCAGGGCTGTGGTGCTGAATTCGGTACGCCACCGCTTCGGTAAGCTTCGATGAGTGCTCAAGATTCACCCTCCGACGACACGCTTATCCGGCGGAATCGAATATAAACCGATACGCGTGGCTATCACGGACAAAATCTACGTCAAAAACCATCGCCAAATCTCCTCGCAGTTGGAGACGAACATCCCGAAAGGGGCGTTCAAGGGTGCGACATTGGACATCTTGTTTCAGGGTGACGGAATGCAAAAGCTGGACGGCGCGACGCGGGACAGAGTTCTCGATTTCGCCGAGGATTTTCTCGACTGCGACTGTCAGAGCAATCCCTACTGTGGCTGTCCGGAGCGGAAGTTCATGCGCTACCTGCTCGAACTGCGGGAGGGCGGTCTCGGCCCGGACGCCATCGTTGACGTGATGAGCGACGACTACATGGTGTACGCCTACTCGGGCGATATTCTGTCCTTTTTGGACAACTCGGTGCGGACGCTCGAAGCCGTCGAGGAACTCGCCAACGTCGAAAACGACCGCGAGGCGGAAGAGCAGGCACGACGCAAGAAACGCTCGTTGTCGGGGTAGCCGCTTTTTAACGATACTATCGATTCAGCCCAGCCGGAACGGTTCGTCGTTCTCCAGTTCGTCGTCCAACTCTTCCAGATGGATGACTTCTTCTTCCGTGTCGTCGTCCACTTTCGTTTGGAGGTGACGGACGTACTGCTTGTGTTCTTGGAGTTGGTCACGGAGATGTTCGGCCTCCAGTTCGAGTCGTTCGTGCTCACGAACGAAGCTCTTCGGTACCTCGATTTTCGGTGGGAACGAGGTGTCGTCGGTCTCCCCTATCCGATTCTCGGGAACCACTTGCACCTTCCCGTCGTGGGCGACCAGCATATCCACGTAATCGCGGAACACCGCCGACAGCGAGATGTCGCGTTTCTCCGCAATCTCCCGCAAGGTCTCGAAGGCGTCCTCGTTGACACGGAAGGAGATCGTCTTGTTTTTGTTGCCCATTGTTGTGTACATTAGCACCCTGACAGTACTTAAGGTTTCGTCAGACGGGAGATTGTCACCACTATTTAAATGACACCGCACACGGTGGTGTGGTTTATACCGACCCTAGCAACAATATGTGTGTCAATGTCTACCGAAAATGAGTCAAAATGGATCGTGGATACCGAACCGACCGTTCGAGATATCGACGATATCGAACTCAACGAGTTCGACGCCCGACCGGTTGCCAAGTTCGTTTTCGCATTCGCCGTCGGTGCGTTCTTCTTTCTCCTTCCGATTCCGTGGGACGGACAGATAACCGTCCCGTTCGATGTGGCTGTGAGCTATCTCACCGACACTTTCCCCACTGCTGTGGGCATCTACTCTCTCCTTATCATCATTGCTGGCGGGATACTCACCACGATGGCACAGTTCGACGTTCGACGCCTCGGTTCACTCGACCTCACGTCCTACGAGAGTTCGCTCGTCTTTTGGTTTCTTCGCATTGTTGGTGCGGTTCTCGCACCAGTCATGTTCTTCAAACTCGGCCCGGAGTGGCTTCACACCGCCGGAACCGGCGGGTTCATGTGGGAAACACTCGTGTACAGCGTCGGTGTCATCATCCCCATCGGGGCAATCTTCATTACCATCTTTGTCGAACTCGGTGGCTTGGAGTTCGTTGGAACGTTGTCTCGCCCGCTGATGCGACCCCTTTTCCGGGTTCCCGGACGGGCCGCCCTCGACAGTTTAGCCTCGTGGGTCGGTTCGTACAGCGTCGGGCTATACGTCACCCGGAACGTCTTCGAGCGCGGCGGATACGACAAACGGGACGTGTTCACGATAGCGACGTGTTTTTCGACGGTGAGCATCGGATTCGTCGGCGTCGTCGCCGACACGCTCGGCTTGCTTTCGCTCTTTCCGGTCATTTTCTTCGCGTACTTCGTCTGCGTCGTGCTCTGTGCCATCATTCTCGTCCGGATTCCCCCTATCAGCACCATGCCGAGCGAGTACATCGCCGAACCCGACCCCGAAATGCCGTTTCACGGTTCGGTAACGGAGTACGCCAGATTTGCCGTCAGTGAAGCGGTCGGCAAAGCGGAGAAGGGAGAGACGATTTTTGAGGCCGCAAAACGCGGCTTCGTCGATGGATTGAAACTGACGAGTCTTATCCTCGGAACGATTCTCGCAGTTGGCCTCGCGGCCGTCCTGCTGTCGGCATACACGCCGACATTCGAGATACTCGGTTCGCCGCTCGTTCCCCTGATTTCGTTGCTCGGGATTCCCAACGCTGAGGTCGTCGCACCTGCCACTATCGTCGGTATCACGGAGATGTACGTTCCGGTTCTCATCGCGAAAGACGCCGCCCCGATGGCGAAGTTCTTCGTCGCCGTCCTCGCCGTCTCGCAACTCATCTTCTTCTCCAGCGTCGGCCCGATGATCATGGATATGTTCAGTGACGTTCCGATTCGCTTCCGCGACCTCGTTTTCCTCTTCGCGCTTCGGACGGCCATCCTCGTCCCGCTCGTTGCCGGGATGACTCATCTCGTCGCTGCACTCGGTTTGCTTTAGTAGAATTCGACGATTCCGTCGACCAATTTGTTCTCTGCGCGTCGAAGATGCTCTTCGAGCGTCCGGCGTTCGATTCCCATCTCGTCGGCGATTTCGGTCGTCGTCGTTTCGCGCGGAATCCGATAATACCCCATCTCGTGCGCGACGACGAGCGCCTCTTGCTGACGCGGTGAGAGCTCCGCAATCGCCGTTTCGGGTGTCAGTAGCGGTCTGTCACCGGGTACGGAAGCGATTTCGCGCTTCGATTCGACGGTTACGGGAAATTCGTCCACCAAATCCCGGTACAGTTCGGTTAGGTTGCTCGAATCGAGTGCGAGCACTCGGCACCACTTTTCACCGTTCGCGTATCGGAGAGGAGGCACCAACAGACAGTTGTGTCGGGCGAGGTACGGTTCGATGGTATCCGTCTCGCGGTCTTTCAAGCACGTTTCGGTCATCGCCAGTCGCTCGTCCCCTTCGACCAGCAGTTCCTGTACGCCGACGATTTCTTCGAGGTATCCTAATCCCTCCGCTCCCGTCGTCCCGCTGACGTGGAGGAGGTCGCAGTGGTCGTTACACCACAGTTCGATGGTCGTCTCGGTTCCGTAGGTCGCTTTCGCACACGCACTGGGTTGCTCGATTCGCAGTACGACCTCGTACATCGTGCGTGATTTCGCCGCCAAGTACTTAAACAACCCTCCATGCGCAGGGCCTGAGGTATTTGCAGTTCGCGCGCATATGACAGACAATGAGTGAGCAGACTGAAACGAACGAACGAGCCGAAACACAGGGTGTGGGTGAACCGAGTACCCAGTGGCGCGAATATCAGGGCGCGTCGACCGGAACGGACATCGAATGCAAGGGGTGGCGACAAGAAGCGGCCCTTCGGATGCTGAACAACAACCTCGACCCGGATGTCGGCGAAAACCCCGAAGACCTCGTGGTCTATGGTGGAACCGGCCGGGCGGCCCGTAGTTGGGATGCTTACGACGCCATCTTGGCCGAATTGCGCGAACTGGACGACGACGAAACGCTGCTGGTTCAGTCCGGCAAACCCGTAGGACGGTTCACCACGCACGAACGCGCTCCGCGAGTACTCATCGCCAACTCGAATCTCGTCGGGAAATGGGACGACTGGGAGCATTTCCACGAACTCGAAGCGAAAGGCCTCATCATGTACGGCCAGATGACCGCCGGGTCGTGGGCGTACATCGGCACGCAGGGTATCATTCAGGGAACCTACGAAACACTGGCCGCGCTCGCGGACGAACACTTTGCGGGCGACCTGCGCGGAAAAATCGTCGCCACGGGTGGGCTCGGCGGGATGGGTGGTGCCCAGCCCCTCTCCGTGACGATGAACCACGGCGTCTGTATCGCAGCGGAAGTCGATGAATCCCGAATCGACCGCCGAATCGAGACGGGCTACTGCATAGAGAAAACCGACGATTTGGACGAGGCCATCGAAAACGCGAAAGCGGCCGCAGAAGCGGGCGAACCGTACTCGGTCGGCGTCCACATCAACGCTGCCGACATGCTCGAGGGCATGCTCGACCGCGATTTCGTCCCGGACGTCATCACCGACCAAACGAGCGCCCACGACGAACTGGAGGGCTACTACCCCTCGGGATACACCGTCGAGGAAGCTAACCAACTCCGCGATGAGAATCCGGAAAACTACGTCGAGGAGAGTCTGGACACCATGGCCCGCCACGTGCAGGGTATCCTCGACATCCAGGACACGGGCGCAATCGCCTTCGAGTACGGCAACAACATCCGCGGACAGGTGAAAGACCACCGGGAGATGGAACACGCTTTCGACTTCCCCGGATTCGTTCCAGCGTATATTCGCCCCTTGTTCTGTCAAGGAAAAGGGCCGTTCCGCTGGGCCGCGCTTTCCGGAAATTCGGACGATATTCACCGAACCGACGAGGCAGTCGTCGAACTGTTCCCCGAGAAGGAACAACTCCATCGCTGGATAGACCTCGCACAGGAGCAGGTCGAATTTCAGGGGCTCCCGTCCCGAGTATGCTGGCTTGGATACGACACCGACGATGACGGTCTCACGGAGCGCGCCCGGTTCGCCCTCCGAATCAACGAACTCGTTGCGGAGGGAGAAATCGAGGCTCCAGTCGTCGTCACCCGTGACCACCTCGATGCGGGGTCGGTCGCCAGTCCGAACCGCGAGACGGAGGCCATGCGCGACGGTTCGGACGCGATCGCCGACTGGCCGATTCTCAACGCCCTGCTCAACTGCGCGGCAGGTGCGGATATCGTCTCCGTCCACGACGGCGGCGGCGTCGGCATCGGCAACGCGCTTCACACGAACAACCACGTCGTCCTTGACGGGTCCGACCTCGCGGCGGAAAAGGCCCGCCGCGTCTTTACCACCGACCCCGGCATGGGCGTGATTCGGCACGCCGATGCGGGCTATGACGTGGCGCTCGAACAGGCAGACAAATCCAACGTTCGGATTCCGATGCGTGATAGCGAATGAGCGAGCTCATACACACGTTCCACTGGGAAGGAACTTCGTCCGACCCGAACGACGAACAGTTCGGTGACGTAGTCGAATCCGCAACGATTGACACAGCCGATGAGTTCGACGCCGTCCTCGTCGGTGAACCCTACGATGGCGCGGTTATCGGCAGAAAAGGCGCAAGCGAAGGGCCGTCCGCGCTCCGTGAGGTACTCGCCGGTCTCAAAACACATCATTTCGACGCCGGGCCCATCGAATCGCTCGGCGATCTCGGCGACGTAGTCAATCTCGAAGACGCCGAGTGGGTCGAGGAAGCCCAATCGCTCGCACACACTGCCGCCAGCATGGTTCACGACGAATCTACGTTCCCCGTCTTCCTTGGCGGTGACAATTCGCTCACCTACGCGAACGCCGTTCATCTGCTCTCGGAGGAATCGTCGCTCGGTGTCCTCAACTTCGACGCCCATCTCGACGTGCGCGAGGTTCGGGATTCTCCGACCAGCGGAACACCCTACCGCCAACTGTTCGACTCGGAACTCGGCGGTGGCCTCGACGCCTACGCTTGTGTCGGCGCGCGCCATTTCGAGACGAGTACCGACTACGCGGCGTTCGTCCGCGAAGAGGGCGGCGAAATAGTGACCGCGGAAGAAGTCGGCGAGGACTCCGTTTCCGCAATCGACACTGCGCTGAATGCGATGGATGACGTGGACGCACTCTACGTCAGCGTCGATTTGGACGTACTAGACGCCGTCTTTGCACCGGGAGTTAGCGCCCCTACACCGGGCGGAATCTCCCCCCGGGAACTGTTCAGAATGCTGCGGCTCGCTGCAAGTGACGACAGAGTCGCTGGCTTCGAGGTCGTCGAGTGTGCGCCGTCGTTGGACGAGAACGGACTGACCGCGAAGGCGGGTGCACGGGCAATCGCGCATTTTCTTTCCACGCTTGGAGGTGACAAATGAGCGTCCACAACTCCGATCTCACGGCTGTCGTCCACGACGCGAACGAAATCGTCACCATCGAAGAGGACGGATCGCTCGGTATCTACGAGGATGCCGCAATCGCCGTGGTCGATGGCAAAATCGAACGAATCGGCGCGACCGGTCCCGTAACCCGCGAATTTTCGCCCGAGGATGCGACCCACGCAATCGACGCCAGCGGCAAGGCCGTGGTTCCCGGGTTCATCGACCCGCACACCCATGCGCTGTTCGCGGGCGACCGCTCCGACGAGTTCGAAGCGAAACTACAGGGGAAGACATATCAGGAGATTCTCGCGGACGGCGGCGGTATCCTCCGTACCGTCCGCGCAGTGCGAGACGCAAGCGACGAGGAACTGCTGTCGAACCTGCTCTCGCACCTCGACACGATGCTCGCTCACGGAACGACCACCGTCGAAGTCAAATCCGGCTACGGACTCGACACCGAAACCGAACTCCGGATGCTGGACGTTATCAACCGCGCAGACGACCAGCACGCAGTCAATGTAGTTCCGACGTTCATGGGCGCACACGCCATTCCCGAAGGTCGAGACGCGGACGACTACGTGGACGAAGTCATCGAGAAACAGATTCCTGCGATCGCGGAACAGGGCATCGCGCAGTTCTGCGACGTGTTCTGTGAGGAAGGCGTCTTTTCGGTCGAACAGTCCCGGCGCGTGCTGGAGGCAGGCGAAGAATACGGCTTGACGCCGAAAGTCCACGCCGAGGAACTCGCCCACATCGGTGGAACACAACTCGCCGCGGAACTCGGCGCGACAAGCGCCGATCATCTGCTTCACGCGACGCAGGGGGACATCGATGTAGTCGTCGAATCAGGCGTCGTCCCCGTTCTATTGCCGGGAACCGCATTCGGTCTCGGTGCCGAGTTCGCCGACGCTCGGGCGTTCTTGGATGCGGGTGCCCCCGTCGCCATCGCGACGGATTTCAACCCGAACTGTTACTCACAGAGCATGGGCTTTGCCACGTCCCTGTCCTGCGTCGAGATGGGTATGACACCCGCGGAATCACTGGTTGCCGGGACGAAACACGCCGGAATGGCGCTCGACATGCCGGATGGTTCGGGAACCCTTCAGCCCGGGACACCGGGCGATATTGCCGTTCTCGACGCACCGAGCTACGTCCACGTCCCGTACAACTTCGGCGTGAACGCGGTGGAGACGGTGTTGAAAGACGGCAAGGTGGTACATCGTGCGTGAAAACAAAATCGTCGGTTGTGGGGGTAAGAACAGTCCGCTGTCGGTTCGTTTGTCTGTCGCTGATGCTTCGTCAGTCGATTTGCCGTTGGCAATTGCCGACTCCAAACGACCGCAACCGCACCGCCTCAGCCATACCCTCCCCACCCGACTCCTTCACTCACTTCGTTCGTTCAGTCGTCCCTCGCGCGGGCATACCCGCAGGGTGTGCCTTCGCGCGCCATCGCGGTTGGCCGACCAGCTAAAATACGCCCACACCAGTCGGGCACCGGAAATCGCGCAAACTCGTCCGGGCCACTCCTGGCGGATTGAAAGGGCAAGTGGTGCGAGGCGCTCCGCGCCTCGATTGCGAACGGCGGACGCCGTGAGCAGGGTAGGCGAAGTACGACCCCGTAAGCACCGCAGGGCAGGCGCTAAGCGCCTAATCGAGGAGCGCAGCGTGGGGCGCACGAGCATAGCCCGTGAGGGCTTTCGTGGCTACGATCACCGAAACAGTTCCAACTCCTCAACGACCGACAACCATTCTACTACCAAGGTGAATTCTCTATGACCGAAATCAGCGTAGACGGCGAATCGCTCACACCGAAGGACGTAGAACGAGTCGCACGTGACGACGCGACCGTTTTCGTCCCCGAAGACGCCCGAGAACGTGTCAGAAACGCCCGAAAACGCGTCGAACAGGTGGTCGAAAGCGGCGAGGCCGTGTACGGTGTCAACACCGGATTCGGCGAACTCGTGGACGAGCGAATCCCGCCGGAAGACATCGAAACGCTCCAAACCAACCTCGTTCGAAGTCATGCCGCCGGAGCGGGCAGGGAACTGACTCGCGAGGAAGTCCGCGCGATGATGCTTGGCCGAATCAACGCGCTGGTCAAAGGCTATTCCGGAATCCGCGAACTCGTCATCGACCAACTCGTGACGATGCTGAACGAGGATGTCCATCCCGTCGTCAAGTCTCGCGGTAGCCTCGGCGCGAGCGGCGACCTCGCACCCCTCGCACACCTCGCGTTGGTGCTGATGGGTGAGGGAACTGCCACCGTCGATGAAACGAAAATGGACGGCGTGGACGCCCTCGAAACCGCCGGACTCGAACCGGTGACGCTCGCGGCGAAGGAAGGATTGGCGCTTATCAACGGCACCCAACTCTCCGTCGGACTCGCGGCCCTCGCGGTTCGAGACGCGGAACGGGCGATTCGGGCGGCGGACGTTGCTGGGGCACTGACGACCGAAGTGACGATGGGAACTACCGCCTCCGCAGACTCCGTTATCGCTAACATTCGCCCACACAAAGGTCACGCGAAGAGTGCGCAAAACGTCAAGCGACTCACGGAAAACTCTGAAATCGTCGAATCGCATCGCAACTGCGACCGAGTGCAGGACGCCTATTCGCTTCGCTGTCTGCCCCAGGTTCACGGCGCGGTTCGGGACGCAGTCGCCCATCTCCGCGAAGCGGTCGAAATCGAACTCAACAGTGCGACGGACAACCCGCTCATCTTCCCCGCCGACTCGGTGAACAGCAGAGCCAGCGGTGCGGGTGATGCCGCGGTTCTTTCGGGCGGAAACTTCCACGGCGACCCACTCGCGCTCCCGCTCGATTATCTGACGAACGCCATCACGGAACTCGCCGCCATCTCCGAGCGTCGGGTCGACCGCATGCTCAACCCGAACATTCAGGAACCGCATCTCCCACCGTTCCTCACCGAACACAGCGGTCTGCGATCCGGATACATGATCGCGCAGTACACCGCCGCGGCACTGCTGAACGAAAACCGTTCGATTGGTCGCGCTTCGATGGATAACACCCCTGTCAGCGGCAACCAGGAGGACCACGTGAGCATGAGTGCCCAGAGCGCGTACAACGCCCGTCGGGCGGTCGAAAACACCCTCGCTATCGTCGGTATCGAACTCGCCTGTGGTGCGCAGGCCAGCGAATTCGTTTCCGACGACCTCTCGCACGGTGTCGGCACTGGTGCAGCATACGATGCAGTTCGTGAGGTCATCCCGCCGTTGACCGACGACCGGCCGATTCACGAGGATATTTCCGCCGCCGAAACGCTCGTTTGGTCCGGTCTCCTCGAAGAACGCGTCGAAGACGCACTGGACGAATCGTTGGATTAGTCGGACTTTATTTTCCGTGAGCCGGTTCCCATTCGCGGCGTTCCCGTTCTGTCGAGTGCCCACACGCCATGGTTGTCGCACTCGAAGACGCGGCGGAAGATGCGCCTCGATTCCGTCCCGCAGTCGGGGCAGGGGTTGGCGGGTGCTTCGGCGGACGTGTCCGCTGCCATCGCGTCGTACACATCCTGCCAACCGCTGCTCGGTGATGTTCGTTCGTCAGGCATGTTCTTCCCGTGAGCTTCTCGTGTTCGCTAGTGCCGACTACCATACCGTTCGGTAGACGGTACCCTATTCGACAAACTCGTCGTCCGACTACGCCCGAAAGAGATGTGGCGTCTCGCTACTGTAGCGGCGTTTCGCTTTCCCCGTCTGCTTCGTCGCTTACACCGCCATCACTCAGTTCTTCGCTCGTTCCATCGCTTGACTCTCCGCCCGTGTCGAGGCTTTCGAGCGCTCGGATGGCGGCATCTCGGTACGAACCGATTGGTTGGTCGTACTGCTCTTTCGCCATGGCCGCGTAGCGATTCGAGTCGTCGTCGAACGTCGCGATGCGTTCGAGCGTCCGTTCGGCGGTTTCGACCACCCAACGGTCGCGCGTCGCTTCGTTGACGACGGTGATGGATTCGGGGCGGAGCGAGACGTTTACGGTTCCGTCGTCCATTTCGTAGGTTCGCGGTTTTCCGGCGATGGCGACGTACTTCGGAGCTTCGAGCTCGCGGAGCATGGCCGCCGCGTCGGGTTGATACTGTCCGGCATAGACGAAGAACGTGTCGCCGTTCGGGTCAACCACCCGGCCACGCCAGTATTCGCTATCCTCGCCAACGTCTTCCTTTTCGGTCAGCGTTCCGACGATGAAAACGCGGTTCGCTCGCTCGCCCGTGGGGAGGAGCAAGTAGACCGGTGCGCGCTCGTCATCCGACTCCTTGAACGTGTAACTCGCGTCGTTGAACTCCGCCGCGAAAGTCCTTCGTGCGACTTCTCTGGTAGGTGCTCCACTCATGTTACATCGACCTCGCTTTGATAAGCGCCGCTTCCGCATCCACCGGCCCGGACAACTGTTCGACATCGTTTGCGAGAACGTACCGACCCATGGTCGGGCCCGCCACGCGGTAGTAGTAGCCGAGCGTCTTTTCGCGCATTTCGTCAGCCACGACGGTGGTGTCGAGTGCGTCCATCGCCATCTGCTTGGCTTCGTCCAGTTCGATGCCGGTCAGGTTCTCGGTCGCTTCCTGATTGAAGATGACTTCGTGAACGTCCATTCCGTCGTCCACGACCCCCTTGATTCGGAGGTCGAACTCGCCGTCCTGCTCGCCGTGTTCCGAACAGCGGCCGTTTTGCAGGACGCGCGTGCAGTCTTTTTTCGGACAGCGCTTGATGAGGCCACTGCCGGACTGAATGTCGATCAGTGCGCCTTCGACTTCGGTCGCGTTGTCGCCGACTTCGAGGTCGGTGTCGAGTTCTTCGACGGTCGTCGTGCGGTTGAGTTTCACCGAGTATCGACCCTGATACTCGTCGGTGACGACGTTGCCGAGTCGGTAGACGGTGCCTTCTTCGAGTTCGGGCAGGTCGGATTTGGCCCACTTGGTGAACTTGATCGTGCCTGTCTCGTCGCCGAGGAGGCCGACTTGGCCGACCGAATCGCTTCGCGGTTCCCAGAGGTCGACGACCTTGGCCGTGAGGTTTACCCACTGCTCGTCGGTTTCGATGTCGTCGACCTGTACGTCGCTGGTGCCGCCGGTTCGGATATCGTCGCGTTCGAGTCCAGCCTCGTCCAGATAATGGCTGGTGACGCTTCGTCGTGCCTCTTCCATCGGCACTTTGTACTCGTTGACGAGGCTGTCGAGACGCGAGGCTACGTCGTCTACGGATACGTCGAGATGGTCGGAGAACTGTTCGTGTATTTCCTCTGCGTGCTGTCGCACATCGGTCATGGTTGCTCCGTCTCCACTTCGTTTTCTATGGGAGACGTATCGGTGTTGGTGCGCGATGGTATAAAAGGTTACGCGAGGTGAGCGGAAGTGAAAACTGCTGTTGGGGGCTGTTTCGGGCCTGTATACGGGTAGTGAATGCTATGGAACCTATGGAACGATTCATCGGTGAAATGGCTCCGACCGGGGAAACCTTTCATTCCCTCACCACCAACGTGACGTATGGACGACCGTCTCGAACGCTTCCTCCGTATCAAGCTCAGGGAAGTGGGCAAAAAATATGCGGAAACTCGGGAGTCGGCAAACCAACAGATGGAGGAAGCGAAGGAAGCCTATCGAAACGCCCAGGATACAGTGCTCGCGGATCTGCCGCAGGACAAACACGGTCGAGCGAAAATCGTTTGTCGCCGACACGTCGAACGTCGGGCGGTGGGACTCGACAAGGAGGGCCGTCCAGCGTGCTTCGACGCGGAACATCCCGCCTGTGAGGGCTGTGTAGAGGATATTCGCAAGCGAGCAATTGAGACGTGGTGACCGTGAAACGAATGGCTGTTCGTTGACTGTTCTCTTTGCAATCAAAATCGAGCGGCTGTTCACTATCGTCGTCGTTGCTCTCGGCCAAATGGCTATTAAACATACATTTGTGATAAGTGTTATGTGTGTGTATTGTCTAAATTTCCATATCCAAATTTCGATAGACGGAGGCTCTCTAAAGCATACGAAATCCGAAAAATGGTTCGGTCTCGGGAACTTCTTTCAAATAAAGAACACAATTTATTATCTCTGCCAGCATACAGAATAGTCGGGGAAAGTAACAATGAGCATGAAAACAGAGAGCAGTGCTGAAATGGTGGCTGGCACTGAAAAATCATCGTGGCGAGCTTCAATGGGAGCGGGAGCAATCATCGCAGTAATCGGCCTTCTTGCCATTCTATCACCGTTCGTGGCTGGAGTGTCGTTATCGATTCTGCTCGGTGCACTACTGGTGGTCGGGGCGCTCGTTCACGTCGCACGTGCCTTTTCGGGCGGGTGGAAGCGGTTCTTCGTCCAGGGACTGCTCGCGGTCGTGTACGCCATCGCCGGTATCGCACTGCTGTCGAACCCAGTCATCGGACTGACGACGCTGACCATCCTGCTGGTGGCGTTCCTGTTCGTGGAAGGTATCCTCGAAATCGTCATGGGATTCCAAGCCCGCGGTGAGAAAGGCTGGAGCGCACTCGTCGTGAGCGGCGTTCTCGCGCTGGTCATCGCCGGACTCATCTGGGCTGGATTCCCGTCCAGCGCGCTATGGGCGGTTGGACTCCTCTTCGGAGTGAACCTGCTCGTCAGCGGCGTCTCGATGATGTTCATGGCACAGGGGAGCAAGAACGCGGCCCGCGAATCTGCCCGGTCGGAAACCGAAGCGCGCGGCGCGTGAACTGACTACCGTTTTTTGTACTCCACCGTCGGTTAGCGATGGCCGAGATTTCGCTAACCGATAGCCGATAGACCGATTTTTGACATCGCCAATCGTTGCCTACTGCATGACCCGCCCGCTCGTTGCCCTCATCATGGCCGGTGGAACCGGGACGCGATTGTATCCCGCGAGCCGCAGCGACCGCCCCAAGCAGTTTCTCTCGCTCCTCGGAGAGAACTCCCTGCTCGCCCAAACCGTCGAACGCGCCGGTTTCGCCGACGAAATATTCGTCTGCACCGGGGAGGAACATGCCGACCTCGTCCGAGAATACGTTCCCGAGATCGGCGTGCTGGTCGAACCTAACCCGAAAGATACCGGCCCGGCGCTCACCTACGCCACCCACCGAATCCGCGACCAGGTCGGTGACTGTGTCCTCCTCTGCCTGCCGAGCGATCACCACATCGCGGGTGATTTCGAGGCGACTGCCCGTCGCGCTGTGAGGGTTGCAGTGGAAACCGAGGGGGTTGTAACCGTCGGAATCGAACCCACCCGTCCCGCAACCGGATACGGATACATCGAACCCGGAACCGTCCACGAAGGGTACTTCGACGTTTTACAGTTTCGCGAAAAACCCGACGCTGAAACAGCAGAGCGGTTCGTAAAGGATGGCTTCTACTGGAACGCCGGACTGTTCGCATGGACGCCCGATGCGTTTCTGCAAGAGGCCCGCGATTCCCCGCTCGAACCGCTCGTCACGGCGCTCGAAGAAGGCAACACCGAACGCGGATTCGACGCGGTCGAATCCGTGAGCGTCGATTACGCAGTGATGGAGAGAACTGACGAGGCATACGTCGTCCCCGCCGATTTCGAGTGGGACGATTTGGGTTCGTGGGACGCCTTGGAACGACTCGTTTCCGGCGAAAACACCGTTCTCGGCGATGCGTTGACGATCGATGCGACCGGAAACGTCGTCGCCAGCGACAAACACGTCAGCCTCGTCGGGGTCGATGATTTGGTCGTCGTCTCATACGACGACCGCGTCCTCGTCGTTCCGAAGTCGGACGCCCAGCGCGTGCGTGACGTGGTTGCACGATTGCGCGAGGAAGACGCATTCTGACTAATTCTGAATAGCCACTACCTTTCTTACATTCGCCACCGTACCCCGAACGCTATGACCGACACACCAGCCATCCAGTCGGTCGAAACGGAAGACGAATACATTCACGTCCGATTCCGCGACCCCGACGAATTCGATGCGATTCGGACGCCCGACTGGGCCGCGAACGCCGCCCAAGATGTTTCGGACGGTGCAGAAGTTCGCACGGGTAAACGGAAGGGTACCGACGACTGGGAGGTTCAGAGCGTCCTCATCAAGAAAGCCGTTGGGGAGGACAAAGCCCGCGCGCAGGCCGAGGAAATCGTCGAGAAAATAGAATCATAAAGGCCGAAACCGGGTGAATCGACGCGGGTCGCGTCGATTCACTACTGTAAATCGCAGTAATGGAACTCGTCATCACCGACTTCGCGTGTGACGGTTTTTCCGACCGTGACCGGAATCGGTGAGTCGAATATCGGGCCGTCCCGGACGAACGTGTGGAACTCCCCGTTTTCGCCACACGGATCGATCGAATCCGGCAAATCCGCGAGAAACGCCGAATCGAGTTCCCGCCCCGCGAACGAGGCATCGAGCACTGAGCCATCGACTGCCGCGACTGTCGCGCGAAATCCGGCGTCGAGAAATGCCCGAATCTGTTCGTCAGTGTCTCGGTTCCAGAGTGGCCACCATCCCTCGATAGTCGTTTCAGCGAGCCTGTTTTCCCGATAGTTTCTCACGTCCTCCAGATAGAGGTCGGCGAATGCAACGCGCTCTATTCCGTGGGATTCGTACGCCGCCATCACGCTCTCCATCCGCGATTCGTACACCTCGTTCACACATTCCTGTGGGATTTCCACGAACCGAATCGGGACACCGATGCTGTCGGCTTGTTTCTCGTACAACTCGCGACGCACACGGTGCATGCCGGTTCGCCCGTCTTCCGAAATCGTCGTGAGTAGTTCGGTCACGCCGTTCGTTCCCAACTCAAACAGGGCGTAGGCGGCATCCTTCCCGCCGCTCCACGACAAAACCGTCGCTGCTCCGACCATCGAATCCTCTCCCATCAGCTTCGCAGCCTCCCGCCGTCTATCGGGAGCGCGACACCGTTGATGAAACTCGCCCGGTCGCTGGAGAGGAAGGCGACTGTGTCTCCGAGTTCCATCGGGTCGCCGACCCGGTTCATCGGGATATCGCTTGCCCAGTCCGCGAGTCCATCCTCGTAGCTGTCGTACTTGCCACGTTCGAGGGCCGCCTCCACGAGTTCTTGAATCCGCGGCGTTTCGTGTGCGCCCGGCAAAACCGCGTTGACTCGAACGTCGGGGGCGAACTCGCGGGCTTGCGTCTTCATCAGGCCGATAACTCCCCGTCGAACCGCGTTCGAGAGGACGAGTCCGTCGATTGCCTCCCGAACACTGGTCGAGGTGATGTTCACGACGGTTCCAGTGTCGCTCTCCACGAGATGTGGGTGCGCTCGTTTCGTTAGCCAGACGGCACTCATCACGAGCAAATCGTAGGCCGCGTACCAGTCGCGCTCGGTGGTATCGAGGAACGGCCCGCTGGGTGGTCCGCCCGCCGACGTGACAAGGTGGTCGAGTCCGTCGAACTCCTCGACGGTCGCCTCGACCAGCGCTTCGATTTCGTCCGGGTCGGTGATGTCGGTCGGCACCGCGAGGATATCACCGTCGCCGATTTCCTCGATTTCCTGTTCTGCGTTGGTTAACCCGTCCTCACTGCGCGCACAGATGACGACGTTCGCTCCCTCTCTGGCCAACGCTTTCGCGCTTGCCAATCCCAGTCCGCTCGAACTTGCCGTTACCAGCGCCGTGTTTCCCTCTAAATCGAGGTTCATACTCCGAAATCCGCGGCAACCGCTAAAACTCCTCGGGGGTGGGTTGACGAACCGTCACTTCGCCGTCCTGTGTCACGCCGATGAACAGGGATGTTCGGACTGCCCGTCCTTCGATGGCATCGCCCGCCTCGTCGCTGATTCGTTTCATCAGTTCGGGGGCGGCGTGATTCACCTTCACCCCCGCGTTGTCGCACGCGTCGTATACTCGTGATGGCACATCGTAGAGGTCGGTACTCGGTTCGACTTCGATTCGAACCGGTGCCCGCAGCGCTTCCGCGAACGCAATCGTCTCGCGTGCCTTACTGACGTTTTCGCGGGCGCTCGCTTCGACGCTGGAGACGTTCGCACGCGAGGTGCCGAGTCGGTCGGCGATATCGGCTTGTGCGACCCCTCGCTCACGGAGTGCCAGCACCTCCGCTTGTCGTTCGGTGAGAACGCTTGTCTCTGCGGAAAAGCCTGCCCGGCGGAGAATGTTGTCCACGTCCGGTTCGTCGCTCATGTCACTGCCTCCAGCATGGTTGGATGTATATGCCCAACCTGCAAAGGACTGTCCACTTGGCGGGCTATCCGCCCCAGAAGTTGTCCCGACTGCCGAGACGTTCGCGGCGCTCGCGCCTGTTGTTGTCCGTCGCCTTGGATTCTTCGTCTTCGTCCTCGCCGACGGCTTCGTCCTCGCCGACGGCTTCGTCCTCGTCTTCCGATTCCATCGGCAGTCGCTCGACAGGGTCGGCAGTTGCGTGATTGCCCTTTACGTTCGTAATCTTCACTTTGGCGCGAGCATCGGGAAGGATACCGTCCACGAGCACGATGAATCCTTCGTCGGTTCGACCGACGCCGGAACCGCTCTCGTGGATATCGTCGATCTCCACGATGACCTCCTCGCCCGGTTTGACGGGTGCGGTCTTCAGTTCGCGAATTGGCTGGTTGTAGTGGTTGCACCACTCCGCACCACCGCGGTCGCCATAGTGGTGACAGCCCATCCCGCTGATTCGTTCTTCGAAACTCGGGCAGCTATCTGCCAGTGGACAGTCCGGCATGAGTGAGAATTTTGTGGCACTCGCCTAAACACTTCCGCAACCTTTTCCTGCGGGAGCGCGCCTCCGGCGCGCCCTTGGCAAAGGTTGCTCAAAAGCAGTCTTCCTCCCTTCGGCCAGTCATCGGCCCGCTCACTCATCGCTTTTGCTCCTCGCTCGCGGTGAGTAAGCTAGTTCTCGGCGGTTGTGCTGATTGCTGAGTCCATAGTTTGTGTCTCTGGCAGATTCTCGGCGGCTGTGTTACACGAAAGTCAAGTTCTCGTTTCTCCACATTGACATCGAAAACTATTCTATTATTGTCCGAAATTCGAACTGTATGTATCGCCCAACCCCGAATCAGGTTCTCGTCCTCGGACTCGCAATCGGCATCCCACCGTGGTTTTTCTCCATCCTCAGTGAGTTTTCGTTTGGCGGCGGATTCGGCTTTTTCGCCGCGAATGCGACCATTGCGCTCACCGTTGCATACTACGCCAGCAGTGACTCGCGTCCGATGTCCGACCTGATGAAGCTCTCGCTCGCGTTTCTCGGTTTGCTCATTCCGTTCCTGTTTTTCTACTCATTTTTCATCATGTATATGCCGGCTCTCGGACTGGGAATCGTCGTTACGCTCGGCGCACTGCTCGGTGTTCACTACACCTTCCGCCGAACCACGGAAGACGACATATTGCCGAAAACGCCAGCACTGCCTAACGAATCGTTGTCGGAACCACCCGAAGTAGAAACCCGTCGAATCAGGCCAACGGCGTTCGCTCGACGACCTGGCCGTCGTAGGTCGGATACTGCTCCACGATTTCGCCCTTCTCTACATCGCCTTCGTCTATCATCTCCTCCAGCAACCACCAGGCGACTTCGATGTGGTCGGATTTGACGGTGTAGAACTCCTCGGGAACGCCGAGTTCCGCGAACCGCTCTTCCGTCGTCCACGTCTTTCCGTAGATGAGAGTGCCGTCGTCGGTTACGTCGTCGAACTCGCGGCGAATCTGGCGCGCCATGCGCTTCAGGCGGTTCCGGTGCTGAGCGGCGTCCTTGAACACTGAGGTACAGAAGTAGACGCGCGGATGGTCGCCCATCACGTCCAGAATCTGCTCTTTCGAGCCATCGACCGCGGACATGTGGCCTTCCTGGAGTTCGTACCCTTCGGCTTGCATCCGACGGTAGTTACCCTGGCTCATTTCGAACTCGTTGACGTTGCAGAACTCCGCCGCGCCTTCGTCCAGGAATTCGAGGAACTCCTCTTCGGCACGGATGCCTGGAATCTCGAACGACGGCGTGATTCCTTCTTCACGCGCAATGTACAATATTTCCTCCCACTCCGTCCCGTGCATCTCGCCCCAGAGTTCGTAGGGCGGGTGGAAGCGAATCTCGTCCAGTCCGGCCTCGGCGAGTCGGCGCATGTTCTCGCGCCCACCCGTGATTCCGGTGTAGAGGTGCGTGTGGTGGTCGTCACCGAACTCGTCTTTCAGCATCGAGATGTAGCGACACGTCTTGTTCATCGCCTCCTGCGGTTCGCCACCCGTGATGGACGTTCCGAGGGCGGCCATTCGCTTTGCCTCGGTGATGATGTCCTCGTCGTTCTTGATTTTCCGCTCGTTGGCGTACACGTCGGTGACGTTTTTTCGGTTCTCGCCGAGCGGGCAGTAAAAGCAGTCACGCTGGTCGCAGTACCCATAGACGAAGAGCACCATCTTGCCACCCATGGCGCACTGTTCACAGCCCTTGGAAATCATTCGTTAGTCCGTTTTACCCGTGGAGACTCAAAAAGCGTGCGAATTACGCTACTCTCCGCCACAGACCGTGTTCAGAAGTTCGTTCATGAGCGACTGCATCGCGTAGTCGTTTTCCTCGAAGGCATGCTGGCCGTGTGCACTGCCTGAAATCTCCTCGTAGCGCTTCGGATTCGGGGCGTTCTCGTGCATCTGCTTTGTCGTCTGCACGAACCGTTGTTTGTCGCCCTTGCTCACAACGAACAGTTTCCACCCCTGCATTCCACTCGCCGAGTCCGCCGATTTTCCGGGCGAGAGTGCGAGCGTTCCATCTATCGTCCCGCTTTTCGCTTGCGCATTGGCGCGAACCACCGCGTTCGCACCCGCGCTGGCACCGATGAGCACCACGTTTTTCACCCCAACACGCTGGCGGAGGTACCGAATTGCCGCGAGGACGTACCCTACAGTCGTGGTTCGGTCGTCCAGAATCAGATCGATTGTGAGACAGGTGTACCCCTGTTCGGCAAGGCTCCGTGCTTGCGGAAGCCAACTTCTTCGGTCGAAACCGACCCCGTGGGCGAAGACGACGCCACACGTTCCATCGCCGAGGAGTGTCCCCTGTACCGTCGCACCCGATTTGGTCGAGAACCGCACGTCTCCGCCTCCTTTCGGCGGTTCCGTCCCCCCTGTCGTCGTTCCATCCGTCTCCTCACCCGTCGTTGCTTCGTCGGTCGTCCCCGTTTCACTCGTCGTTCCGTCGCTCGTCGTCCCGGTTCCTGCCGTGGAACCGTCTGCTGTCGTGGTTTCGTTTTTCGTTCCACCCGTCGTTCCGGTGGTCGTTTCGTCACCGCTGGACGAGCAACCAGCGAGGCTGACCGCTGTGGCCGCCCCGACCGTCCGGAGAATGCGGCGTCGTGTCGATGTTTTCGTCATAGTCGGGAGATTTGCACACGAGTGTATTATTATAGACAACCTAATGTTGCGAGAGAAACTCTCTTCCTATCGTTTACGTCATTTTGGCTTCATTCACGATCGTTTTGGCTCGCTCGGAGGTCAGTCCTCCCCGCTCGCTATTTCGGGGCGACGATGCCGCCTCGCTTTTCGCGGGTCATCCTTCTCCGTTCCTTCGAGGCAACATGGATTCCTCGCTTCTCCCGAAAACAGTTAAACATCCCCCGCGTAACAGCGGGCAATGCTGCTGGTGCTGTGTGTCGACCTCGACGACGACCTCGGCCGAAAAACCGACTTCGAAACCCCGGTTATCGGCCGAGACGAAGTCGAGGCCGCCGCTGTCGCGCTCGCCACCGCAGACCCCGAGGACAGCGACGTGAACGTCATGTTCGAGGGCGTCCACCTGTACGACCGAATCGACGCCGACGAGAGCGTCGAAGTCGCGGTCGTCACCGGAAACGAAGGGAGTGACATCAGCGCCAACCGGGAAGTCGGCGAGGAAGTGGACACCGTGCTGGCGAGCATCAGCACGAGCGAGGAGATTACGACCGTCATCGTTACGGATGGTGCACAGGACGAGAGCGTCGTCCCGGTCATTCGCTCCCGCATCCCCGTCGATGGCGTCCGCCGGGTCGTCGTCCGCCAAGCACAAGATTTGGAGTCGATGTATTACACCATCAAACAGGTGCTGAACGACCCCGAAACACGTGGGACGATTCTCGTTCCCCTCGGCATCCTCCTGCTGATCTATCCGCTCGCCCTCGTCGCGGACAAGAACGGGATGCCTGGTGCCGTCGTCCTCGGCGGTACGTCCGCGCTTCTCGGGTTGTACGTCCTGTTCCGCGGACTCGGACTCGAACGGTCGGTCGACCGTGTCGCAGGAAAGGCCAGAAACAGTCTGTACTCCGGACGGGTGACGCTCATCACCTACGTCGTCGCCGCAGCCCTGCTCATCGTCGGCGGCGTCAGCGGCGTCGAAACTCTCGAAATGGTGCGCGCGGAACGCGGCGGTGCCGACCTCGGCGCGGTTCGAGTGCTCGCCTCGCTGGTGTATGGTGCCGTCGTGTGGTTTTCGGCGGCGGGCATCACCTCCAGCCTCGGCCAGATTACGGACGAGTATCTCGCCGATGAGTTCGAGTGGCGCTACCTGAACGCGCCGTTTTACGTCATCTCCATCGGCGGTGTACTGTACGCCGTCAGCGCCTACTTCCTGAGTCGGGTTTCGCTGGAGTTCCTCGCCGGAATGCTGACCGCAGGAACCCTGTTAGGACTGACCAGTACGCTCATCTTCGCCATCGTCGAATCTCGGTATTCCCGTTCCGGGAAAGCGCGAATAAGCTAGACCCGAAAAACCTCTCGCTTGCTCACTGCGTTCGCTCGTGGCGATTCACATGAAGTCCGCAATCCCGGATTGCTTGTTCTTGTCGTTCTCGAACACGCTCTCTAACGACCGATCCAGAATCTGAAGCCGCTGTTTCGTGTACTCGCGGCAGTCGTACTCGTCGGCGACCTGAATCGCGGTGTCCATGTACTTGTTTACCGACCCTTGGTGAACCGTCAGGTTCACCCGGCCGCCGCACTCCCGGCAGTCGCCGGAAAGAGGCATCCTACGATATTTTACGCCACAGTCCAGACAGCGCGTTTCCTGCCGTGAGAAGGCGCGAAGGTTTCCGATGAGGTCGGGCAGAAAGTGCCCTTCGATGACGCGTTCCGCCACATCGGTCTGGTCTACCGCCCGTGTCTTCCGAGCCAATTCCAACTGTGCGTTCATCTTGTCCATCATCGACCCGAGCGTTTTGTAGGCCGAGAGATCCGGCCCCAACGCGATGTTCGAGGTGTCGTGGGTGTGCCGGAAATTCGTGTACTCCTCGTCGGTGCCGAGGTAGTCCTCCGCGATGGTGATGTCCACGTCCTCCGGGTCGGCCATCTCCAGCGTCGCCTCATAGAAATCACGGGAATACTGCTCGACGATGTCCATGTTGTGCGCCTCGTCGTCGATTTCTGAGGGGTCTATGCGCGAGGACATCACCAGCGGGGCGTCCATCTGCCCACCACGCTTGTCCGGTAGGAACTCTTTCGAGAAGTTGAGCAGGCCGTCCATGAGGAGCATCACGCAATCCTCGTCCCCGTCGCACTGACCAACGTAGAGGTCGTTTGCGACGAGTGTGTGGGTGTTCGAGACCGTTACGCAGTACGTTTGCTCAGTATCGCTCTCGACAATTTCTACTGATTCTACCTCATCAAGCCAAAGGTCACCACCATCTCCGAAAAGACGCTGAGTTCGGACGGGAATTGAATCAAGTGTGCTTTCTAATGTTTCGGCTTTTCTATCGAGGTCAAACCCGATTTTATCCGCAAACCGAACTGTGTTTTCGGACGTTATTTTGAGAACCCACGATTCAAATTCGGGAACTGGTTCATCGTCGTAGAACTCAGCAACTGTTCCCGTCGAAGGCCGACGAAGTTCAGTGTAGAGTTTACTCGCAATTCCAAATCGCTTCAACGCCGCGACGAGGTCATTTTTCAAGTCGTCACTCACCGTATACGATCGAATCTCGACCCTGTCACTTGCGGTACTCCCGTCTCCGCTGAAGTATCCACGGAGATATTCTCGAAGAATCTGTTGCGGTGAGTTGAGGATACACTGTGGAACTCTTTTTTCTGCCGCAGTCGAACCAGCATGTAGAATCTCACTGAATAGGAGCGTGACAAGACGACTTGATATCGTGACTTTCCACTCGCTTTCCTCATACGGGGTCACTGAAAGTTTATCCTCCAGTGTTTCGATAATGTGCTGTCGAGGAATCTCATCAGGAGTACAAATGGTTGTCTGATAGAACTCTCCTTTTTCAAAGCGAGTGAAGCCCTCTGCCGTGTAGTAACCGAGGACTCGGGCCACGTCTTCATCGACCTTTAGTTTTCGACTGACCGATGCAGTGTCCCGACAGATACCAAGCGCAATATCGTCCGGGAGGAGGTGGATTAGTTGCTCCTTTTCGAATAACTCTACCAAGACGGATGCTGGAATACTGTCTCGATTCACCCAGTTGTATACTGATGATTTGCTTTTTCCAAGATTCTCAGCTACTGGCTTCAGATATCCTTGCTGGTTGGTTGCTGAGTCGAAGAGAGATTTGATTCGGTCTGTTCCCAGACCACGAACCATCAACTTATCATTGGCGAGTGAATCGTTCCATAGGAACTCTTCCAGAAGGTCAAACTCTGCAATTTCTCCATCAAACTCGATTTCTTTTGGCGCAGGTATCTCGTCGCCGGTCTCGATTTTTCTCGCTTCTATCTCTTCTATCCCGTCTGGTGTCCACCGTCTCATCGAGTGGTCGGGTGTCACAGTAATTTCTCGCCCACTTCGTGTCTCAATTTCGACTAAATGCTCCGGTGCAGGATGCTTTGAAACTGCTTCAATCGGCTTTCGAACGACATTGCCAGTTTCATCTATCGAGGGAACCAGAACGTCACAGTCCAACTCTTCTACCAACGCACCGAAATCATCCTCTTTCGGGTTCTTCAGTCGTTCCTCAACCAACCGCTGAATCTCGTCGTATCGCCATGTCTCATCCTCGTCCCGGTACCAAACCTTGGTTTCCGGGTGGAAACAGTTCCGTCGCTTCGCCGCGTGAAAATAAGGATGGGCATACCCAACCGCGGCACTCGTGAAGCCGATAATTCGTCCGACGACTGCGGCGGAGGTGTGGGGGGCCATCCCGAAGACGAGTTCGCCCACCAGCTCCTCGCGTTCGTCCATCTGGTAGAACGGGTCGAGACCGTAGTAATCGGTGAGAAGGTTGTCCACGAAATCGGCCGTTTTCAGCAGGTGTTCCGCCGCACCGTCGGAGAGGACGATGTCCTGTACCCGGAGTTCCACGAGTTGGTCGTCGTGGCGGAGCGGTTCGCCATGGATATCCTCGTCGTACCCCAGCGCGCGAAGTTGGTCGGCACTCACGTCCAATTCGGCCGGACGAACCGCCGTCACGGGCAGGTCGGTCATGTCGTAGCGAATCGTTCCGTCCTTGAACGCGCTGACGCCGTGTTTCGCGCGAAGGACACCCTTTTCGATGGGTTCGGGGGTCTTGTGCGACGAGGTCAACCCCTTGACGCCTTTTAGCACGTCGAAGGCGTTCTCGCGTTCGCCCACTGATTCGAGCGCGTTTCGAAACTCATCGTTCAAATTGATCGTCTGTGGTTCGACGCTCGTTGCGAGTATCTCACATCGTGGACACTCCGCCCGTCCGGACTGGTCGGGTTCGACCGTCGTCCCACAGTCGGGACACTCGTAATCTGGGTGGGTGTTGTCACCGCACTCCGGACAGCGACATTTGAACGTGAGGTTGCCACAGGTTTCGCACTCCCGGCGACCGATTTGCACTTCAGTTTCCCCGCGCACGCCGGACATTCCCTCGGTATGTTTGGCGGCTTTCGCCACGTCACGTTGATTACCGCCTGTTTCGCCGAGTGGGAAGAGCGTGTGAACCGCGGGGCTGAGTTCACGCTTTTCGGACTTTTCCGGACGACCCATTCGGTTCCCGATTCGCGTCGGTGCGCGTTCCCTGACGCGGAACGGCGCGACTTCGTTGACAGCCTTGATTGCGTTATCACCGTCTTCGTGTTCACCCCACTCGCGGGCGTTCTGTGAAAGCTCATCCCACGTTCGAATCAGGTCGCTGTCGACCCCGAGCGAGCGAACGAAGAGTTCCCACTCCGAAATCTCGATTTGCTCGCCTTGCCAGTGCTGGACGAGAAGGTGTTCGAGTGCGACTCGAATGTCGTCCGAGTTCTCGATAACGAGGCGTCCGTCCCGAATCGCACCCGCCTCCACGGCGTCGGCGAGCAGTTCGAACTCCGTGACGGAAATATCGTGCCAGAGATGGGTGAACTTCGGATGCAGTGGTGCATCGTACTCGGTTGCCCAAGCGAGCGCCTCCTCGGCGGTCGGATCTTCGAGGTCGATGTGTGGATTGTCGCGCATGGCCTGCACGTCTGCCTCCGCGTATTCGAAGTCCTGAACCCACCATTCGAAGGTGTAGGAGGCGGGTGCGAGCGGATGGTTGTTCTCCACGAACTCGCCGTAGTTGACGAGGTATTCACCGAGGTCGAGAATCTTTGTGACGCCGTTTCTCACCTCGAGGGCCTCTTCGATGTCGTCGATTCGGCGAACGTCGCCGTTTGCGAGTCGCACCGTCGGTCCTTCGATGGTGTCTACCGGGATGACACCCGCCGCTTTCCCGGGACGTTCAGTTTTGATTTGCGTCCCTGTTGCGAGGAAGTCGTCCACAAGGTGCATCGTCGCCGGATGGACGCCCGCAGTTGCGAACCCGTGATTCCGCGCCCGTCCATATCTGAGGCGGAACCCGCCGGGCTTGCTCGGATGAGTGAAAACGGGTCGTCCGGCGATGAGGTCACGGAGGAACTTCGTCGCGGGTTCGACGCGTTTCGGCCCGGTCGGTTCGTCCTCCGTTTCCGCCTCCGATTCCGCTTCCTCGTCGCTCTCTTCGACGTCGTCTTCCGCTGTCGATTCTTCTTTTCCGTCGTCCTTGCCGATGGTTCCGTCGATGAGGTCTTGGAGCCACGGCCAGTCGATTTCGTCCAGATTTCTCGTGTATCGCTGAATTTTGGGGGCCTTCAGCGCGATACCCTCCGCGAGAACGAGACACATTCCACCGCGGGCGCTGTTGGTATCGACGCGCTCCAAATCGCGAAATCCGGACACTTCCTCGTCTCCCGTCGCTTCGCCGTCCAGCATGACGGGCATGTTTTCGGCGATGAACTTCGACTCCTTGTCCTTCGGGGAGTACTGCAAACCGGTTTCGGAGTCATAGAGGTTGATTTCTTCGGCGTACCGTTCGATTTCGTCGTCTCGGGCTTTGTACTCGTCCAACCCGATGAGTGCACGTGTGTAGTCGGCGACGAGTACGGACAGTGCCTGCGCCGTCCCTCCTGCGGAGCGAATCGGCCCGGCGTAGTAGACGTTGACGAACTCCGTCCCGTCGTCGTTCGTCAGAATCTCCACGCGGTCGATTCCTTCGATGGGCGCCGCGACCACACCTTCGGTCAGCAGGGCGACTGCGGTTCGGACTGCACCTTCGACCTTGCCGTCCCGTGTTTCGTAATCCCCGACGTTGCCGTCCGCGAAATCCTTCGCCAGTTCGAGGGCGGCCTCCTCACGCGACATCTGGCCTTCGAGTTCGCGGACGCGCTCCGCGACGCCGTCGATGCCGAGGATGTTCTCGACCCGGTCGGCCATGTCCTTGGCGACCGGAATCTCGACTTCGGGTTGCGGGTCGCCGCTGTTTTCGCGTGCGGTTTCGGCAACGTCGAACGCCTCGTCCAACTGTGATTCCAGTCGCTCGAAGTACTGCCTGTCTTCCTCGCGCATGTTATAGCCAGAGGTCTAGCTCGGTCGGTTCGTCGTGTTCACGAACCAATGGCTCCTCGAAGGTTCGCATGTACACCTCCCCGGCGAATACGGTCGCGGAATCGAGGTGTCCCGCGAGCGCCTGTCCCGATTGGCGAGACAACACAGCGTGCGTGTGAGCGAACGGCTCACCGTCGAGGAGCGAAACGTTGCCGACGCAGGAAGCGACTTCGAGTGGTTCGTCGAAGCTCACCTCTCGATACTCCTTTTCGTCTTGGTCGTAGAACCATACGTCTGCATCCTGTACCGCACCCATGGCGACGAACCAGGCCGACTCTACGCCTTCGTCTTCGGCGAGCGATTCGATTTCAGAACGCCAGTCCGCGCCGTGTCCGAGTCGAGCGACGAACTCCCGTTTCCCTGTGACCTCCCGATAGTCCATATCTGCATGGAACCGCACCGAGGACAAAAAAGGTTCAGTATCGATTCGTTTCTCGGAACGACGGATTCGGTACGGTGGTATTTCCGTGCGATGGCTCCTCATTAATGTCATATGCTTGTCTACTATCGCGGTAACTCTGAGGTGTGAAAGAAAGGAAAACTGTGGTGGGGGGCTGTTCGAGGAACGAAACGAGCTATTGGGGACTATCGCCAGTCCGGTAGCGAGGTAGCGTCTGTTACGCGCATAGAGATCCATGCATCCTCGCGTGAGATGTCTGCAATGACGAGCCGCTCCGTGTTCCCGTCATCGTCCACCGAGGCCATGACCTCAGTGTCATCTGCAACCGACACCGACACTGCTGCCGTATCCGGCGTCATACTTTGAGAATGTGTACCAAGGAATATAAGGCCACCGAAACGCTGGTACTTGGTCTAGCTACTGATAGTATACCGTTCCAAAAGTGAACAAACACTGTGGTAACGGTGCATTTCCTGAAAATAGTGCACCATTTTCCGGTATTGGTTTCTACAGAGATTCTTTTCTCCGGACAATGATTTCACCACGAATGCCGAAATAATTCGTTATCAATAGATACCTAAACTCGTCGTATTCTGCAATTAAAACGTCGTTTAAGGCCGTAAGGGTGCCAATCCTAAACGGTAAGTTTATCCGCCATGACACACAAGCCGAGTGTGGATGACAGATACTGACAACCTGACCCGTCGGCGGTTTTTGAAAGCAACCGGAGGTGCGGCAACTGCTGCCGCACTCGCTGGCTGTACTGGCGGTGGCGGTAGCGGTGACGGTGACGGTGACGGTGGCGACAACAGCGGCAAAAAACTCCAACTCATCAACTCGACGATGACCACGCTGGATCCGGTCAAAGCGACCGGTACGGCGTCGGGGACGGTTATTCAGCAGATCTACGATCCGCTGATGAACTACCCGAACGGCCAAGTTTCCGTCGAAAACCTGCTCGTCAAGAGTCACGAAGTCTCTGACGACAAGAAGACGTACACCTTCAAACTCAAGGAGGGCGTCAAATTCCACAACGGTAAGGAAGTTACGGCAAAAGACGTCGTCTACTCGTGGCGACGTCTCGCCGAATCGACGAACTCCCGACGTGCGTACTTCATCCTCGACTCTATCGGTGTCAAACACAAATCCACGACGAAGACGTACAAGGACAGCGACGGCGAGAAGCACGAACTGACCGTCGCAAAACCGGACTCGCTCGCCCTCAAGACGACGGGCGACTACGAGCTCGAAATGACCCTGAAGGAGCCGTTCCACTCCACGCTGGAGATGCTCGCGTACACGTCCTTCGCGGTCATTCCGGAGGGAATCGTCGGCGACATCAAAGGGTACGACGGCGAGAAAGACCACAGCACGTTCGCCACGAAGGAACCGGTCGGTGCCGGCCCGTTCAAGTTCAAGTCGTGGACGAGCGACGACTCCGCGGAAGTCACGAAATACGAGGACTACCACGGCGAAAAGGCGAAAATCGATGGCGTCCACTGGAAGATTTCGTCCGAAGCCAACGCACGCCACACCTACGGTATCGTCAACAAGAATTCCGACATCATCTACAGCAGCAGCCTCCCGACGTCCAAATACAACCCGGACAAGGTCAAAAACACCAGCACGGACGACCAAGGTCGTATCGTCGGTAAGTACGGTCCGACCGATGCTGGCGTGACGATGGACTACCTCGGCGTTTCGACTATCAGCTCCTACTACATGGGCTTCAACACGCAGGCCGTCCCGAAGGCGGTCCGACAGGCCTGTGCGTACCTGATGAACCAGGAAACGCTGGTCAAAGACGTGTTCAAGAGCCGTGGTGAGCCTGCATACCACTTCACGCCACCGATGATTTACCCCGGCGGTGCGAAGCAGTATATGTCCCACGCGAAGAACAACTACCCGTACGGGTTCAACGAGGTCAAGCGTGACAAAGCGAAGCAGGTCCTGAACGAGGCCGGCTACGGCCCGGGCAAGAAGAGCTTCAGCTTCGAGTTCACCGTCTACCAATCCTCGACGACGTGGCCGGCAGTCGGGAAGCTCCTCCAAGACCAACTCAAGTCGGTCAACATCGACATGAAGGTCAACTCGGCGCCGTTCAACACGCTCCTCTCGCGCGGTCGCAAGGGTAACCTCGAAGCATACTCGCTCGGATGGATCATGGACTGGCCAGCGCCGGACAACTTCCTCGGACTGCTGTACCCGCCGCTGACGGACACCTCGAAGTCCTCGCCGCAGGCGTACACGAACTGGTCCGGCACCGAAGCCGCAAAGCAAGCGACCAGTTCGTGGGATAAGATCCAGAAGAACCGCGGCCCAACGGACAAAGCGAAGAAGGCCCGCGAACAGGCCTACGTCGCCATGGAAGAGGCCAACTGGGAAGACGTTACGTTCCTCCCGACGTACCACAACCTCTCCGAGCGATTCTCCTACGAGTGGGTTGACGTGCCGAAGTACGGTGGCGCCGGTTACAGTCGCCAGATGTACAACAAGGTCAAGATTAGCGAACGCAAATAGTAATCGCTGTTCGCCGTTTATTTTTGTCGTTTACAAGCCGATAGCGATGTATCTGTCCACAATTACGGTGATGTTATCGCAAGACATAATGAGAGGAGCGCAAAATACGGATGTGTATTCAGCCATGAACGCGGTTATCATTGGGTGCAACCTACCGCATGACACGCTTGAGAGAGAACAGGTGGTGAGAGTAACGCCATGAGTCGTTGGCGCTACTTTGCTCGTCGTCTGTTACTGTCGATTCCCGTTTTATTGTTCGGAGCGACGATAACGTTCATCGTCATCCGAATGGGGCCGCTCGACCCCGTCGCGGCGATTCTCGGTCCAACGGGCGATCCACAGTCGTACAATCGAATCGAAGACCAACTCGGCCTTAACCAGCCGTTATGGCAACAGTATATCGACTACATGACCAGCATGCTCACGCTTCAACTGGGTGACTCGTGGGTTATTCGCCCCGACGTGAGTGCGAATTCGCTCATCACCGAATACGCGCCGTACACCATCTGGTTGGGCTTCTGGTCGGTGCTCATCGCTATCTTCGTCGGCATCCCACTCGGCTTCTACGCCGGGCTTAACCCGAACACATGGAGCGATTACACCGCATCGTTCGGCGGTATCGTCTGGCGTGCGATGCCGAACTTCTGGTTGGCCGTGATTCTGACGCAGGTATTGTCACACTCAGAAGGGCTGTTTTTCGGATTCGATTGGCAGAGCTGGCTCGTGCCGGTGGGCGTTATCGGCCGACCGGACTTGACTAACCTGTTCAATCCGGATATACTGCTCGCCGCCATCAAGAAGATCGCACCGGCGGCACTCGTCCTCGGTTCCGCATCGATGGGGAACGAGATGCGTATTGGACGAACCGCAGTGTTGGAGACTGTGAACTCCAACTTCATCGAGACGGCGCGTGCGAAGGGTGTTCCACCCCGTTCGCTCGTCTGGAAGCACATCTTCCGGAACGCGCTCATCCCGCTCGTTCCGATCATCACGGGTGAAGCGTATCTGCTGATCGGCGGTTCCGTGCTCGTCGAGACGGTGTTCAGCATCAACGGACTCGGCTACCTGTTCTTCAAAGCAGTCATGCAGGGCGACCTGCCCCTGGTCGGTTCGTTGATGTTCGTCTTCATCCTGCTCGTCGTGATAATCAACATCCTACAGGACTTCCTGTACACGATCATTGACCCCCGTGTCGGCTACGATGGAGGTGCCTGAGATGAGTCGTATTCCTGACGCTGAAAGCGAACAACCCCTTCGAGAACGTATCGCAGACAACCCACGCCCGGCCATGCTTTGGTTCGCCGGTTTCGCCCTCCTCGTTGCGGTCGAGTTCGGTGCGCTGGCGAGTACGGTGATGGCGATGCCGTGGGACTTGCTGATGAACAAACTGTCGTTCCTCAACCCCATCGGCGCACCGCTCGCCGCCGTCGGTGACGCGCTGGCCGACCTGCCGACGCTTCTCACTAGGGAGAACTTCGACAACTCCGGATGGCGACAGCCCGGTGGCGGCTGGGGTGGAACGTTCCTCGGCCTGTCCCCGGCAATCGTCTGGGCACTTCGCGTTGTGCTCGTTTACGCCTACACGCTGGTATTCCTCTACTGGATATGGCGTGGCTATCTGACCTTCCGCGAGCACTACCGCTATGCCAACTGGACGCCGCGCGACGACATGGTCAACCGGTTCCGCGGTCACACCTGGGGACTGTTCGGATTAGTCGTCGTCTTCATGTTCGTTGTGATGGCGATTTTCGCCCCAGCACTCGGCCCGACCACGGTCGAGCGAACCATCGACAACCCGTTCTCGTACGAGACCTCGTACCTGAATCAGGAAACGGAGGAGGTCGAGAAAATCCTCATCGGTGATGCGAACAGCGGGTCGCGTTCGGAGGGTTCCGGTGGAAACGTCGGTCCAATGACGTACGACAAGTACGACCGATATCACCCGTTCGGCACCATGCCGACCGGGAAGGACATGTTTACGTTCATGGTTCATGGCGCACGTGTATCGCTGTTCATCGGTGTCGTCGCCATCGGACTGAGCGGGCTCATCGCGGCTGGTTTCGCCCTGGTGACGGCGTACTACAAAGGTCTCATCGACCTCGCCGTCGTCCTCGTGGGCGACTCCATTATGTCGCTTCCGAGGTTGTTGTTCCTCATATTACTCTCTTTCGTCCTGCAAAAAACGTGGATTTCGAACATCTACAACGGTGGCTTACTCCTAGCGTTGTTGTTTGCCGCCACTGGGTGGCCGTTCCTTTGGCGCGCCGTACGCGGTCCCGCGTTCCAAGTGGCGGAACAGGAGTGGATCGACGCGGCGAGAAGCTTCGGACAAACCCCCCGCGTAACGATGCAAAAACACATGGCTCCGTACATCCTCGGGTATCTGCTCGTGTACGCTTCGATGACCCTCGGCGGAATCATCATCGCCGTTGCAGGCCTGTCGTTCCTCGGACTGGGAATCAGTCCGCCGACACCCGAATGGGGTCGCGCAGTTGACGTTGGACAGGACTACGTGACGACCCAATCGTGGCACATCTCGTTCATTCCGGGTGTGCTCATCGTGCTCGTCGTCACCGCGTTCAACGCGCTCGGGGACGGTATCCGAGACGCCATCGACCCACAGAGTGATTCCGGTGAGGACGGCGGTGCTGAAGTCGCCGCGGCCGGAGGGAGTGGTGCATAATGGCGTCGAGCGAATACTCCACGGCGGACACTCGCGAGGACGCGATACTGCAGGTCGAGAACCTCCAGACCGCGTTCTTCACCGACAAGGAAGTCATCCGCGCTTGCGACGGTGTCTCGTTCAGCATCGAGCGCGGTGAGACGGTCGGTATCGTCGGCGAGAGCGGTTCCGGAAAAAGTGTCACCGCCCGCTCCATCATGGGGCTCATCAAGTCACCGGGTCGCATTCTCGGCGGCAGCATCCGGTTCGACGGTGAGGAACTGACCTCGAAGTCGGAGAAACAGTATCGCGAGATTCGCGGCGGGGACATCGCCATGGTGTTCCAAGACCCGCTGACGAGTCTGAACCCCGTCTACACGGTCGGAAACCAGATCAAGGAGTCGCTGAAACTCCATCAGGGACTCAGCGGAACCGAGGCGACCAAGGAGGCCATCAGCCTCCTCGAGGCGGTCGGTATTCCAGACGCCTCTCGCCGAGTGAAGGAGTACCCACACGAGTTCTCCGGTGGGATGCGTCAGCGTGCCGTCATCGCGATGGCATTGGCGTGTGACCCCGAACTCCTCATCTGTGACGAACCGACGACGGCGCTGGACGTGACAATTCAGGCGCAAATCCTCGAGCTCTTGGATGACCTACAGGAAGAGCGCGACCTCGCGATCATGTTCATTACGCACGACATGGGCGTTATCGCCGAAATCGCAGACCGTGTGAACGTGATGTACGCGGGCGAAATCGTCGAAAGCGCACCGGTCGTCGAACTGTTCGAGAACCCACGCCACCCGTACACGCAGGGTCTCTTGCGAAGCATTCCCGGAAGTAATCCGAATGCGGACCGCCTCGAAACCATCGAGGGTGACGTGCCGACGCCGAACGAACCGGCGACCTACTGCCGGTTCGCGCCTCGGTGTCCTAAGGCGTTCGACGAGTGTGACAAGGTACACCCGGTACCGCTCGCAGTTGACGACGACGTGGACGACCACTCCGCGGCGTGTCTGCTGTATCCCGAGAACGTATCACAGAAACAGGCTATCGATATGCATCGAGACGCAGCAACCGACAGCGAGGAGGAACTATGAGCAAAGTACAGCAAACCGAAGCCGAAGCAGTCGATGTCGCAGAGGGCGAGACGCTCGTGGAGGTCAACAACCTGAAGACCTACTACGGCGAGGGCGGGCTCGTCGATTCGACCCCCGTCAAAGCCGTTGACGGTATTTCGTTCGAAATCAAACGCGGTGAGACGCTCGGATTGGTCGGCGAGTCCGGTTGTGGCAAATCGACGCTCGGTCGGACGCTCATTCAGTTGGAGAGCGCGACCGACGGGGAAGTACTCTTCGACGGAACGGATATCACGGAACTCTCCGGCTCGGAGCTCAAAAACTGGCGGCGAAACAGCCAGATGGTGTTCCAAGACCCCGAATCCAGCCTCAACGACCGGATGACCGTCGGTGAAATCATCCGGGAACCGCTGGACGTTCACGACTGGAAGACGCCACGGGAGCGCAGACAGCACGTCCGCGAACTGCTGGACGTGGTCGGTCTGCAACCCGAACACTACTATCGCTATCCCCACCAGTTCTCCGGCGGCCAGCGCCAGCGCATCGGCATCGCCCGTGCGCTCGCACTCGAACCCGAGTTCATCGTGCTGGACGAACCGGTGTCGGCGCTAGACGTGTCCGTACAGGCTCAGATTCTCAACCTGCTCGAAGACTTGCAGGAAGAGTTCGGTCTGACGTACCTCTTTATTGCCCATGACCTCTCGGTTGTTCGTCACATCTGTGACCGTGTCGCGGTGATGTATCTCGGACACATCATGGAGCTCGGACAGGCCGATGAGCTATTCGAAAATCCGAAAAACCCGTACACGATTTCACTCCTGTCGGCGATTCCCGACCCGGACCCAACAGCGGGCGGCGACCGAATCACGCTCCGTGGCACCCCACCGAGTCCGCGTGACCCGCCGAAAGGCTGTCCGTTCAGCACGCGCTGTCCGATGAAGATTCGTCCGGAGGAGTTCCAAAGTATCGACGATGACCTCTGGATTGCCGTCGAAATCTTCCGCGAGGTCGTCCGCGAACGCTCGCGTGCCGATCGTTCGATGACTGACCAACTGAAAGAAATTCTCGGTATGGAGACGCGCTTTTCGGACATCGGCGAGATTCGACAGGAGCTGTTCGACGAGTTCGACGTGCCGCGAGAGGTCGAAAAACACATCGACGAGGCCGCAGGCTACATCGAGAGCAACGACGACAAGCAGGCTCGCGAGTACCTCCGCGACGTGTTCGGAAGCGTTTGTGATTCCGAAAGTCCGGACGACAACGTGGTGAGCGACACCGGTCGGTTCAGCCACTGTCACCGACATCTGGACGAGTACGAGGAACCGGACGAGTTCACGCCCTACACGATGCGGTAATGGTTGACCCGACCCAGTCCCCACCGCGTGCTCGACAGCTGCTCGATGCACTCGCCTACGCAGTGGCAGTGGCTGGTGTCGTTTTTGCCTTGGGTATCGTGGTGAGCTTTTCGCTCGGCTCGAACCTCGTGGGCGTCAAATACTTCCTCTTTCTCGTCGGGATGTTGCTTTTTGGCTACTCGACGTTTCTGATGCTCCCGGATCCACCGTGGGACATTGAAAAGACGGGCGATGGCGATATCGAAATCATCAAAAATAAGCAACGAGGGGAGGTAATCGGGTCGCGCGACGAAACCCGATTCCAAGCCGCGGTACAACGGATTCCACCCCTCCCGAGCTATTCGATTCCGCCGGAGCAGCGACTGTCTCCCGCGACGAAACTGTTCGTCGCTAGCATGGCGGTGTTGGCCGCGTCGTTCATCATGGAGACGATGTTCGGCGTTGGGATGTAGCCGTTCGACAGCGGGCCGTAGCAACAGTTTTTACCGCTTCGACACCTGACATCGCGGTATGCCAGAAATCGGTGACGAGGATACGGACTATGCTGAGCGTATCGCGGCCAACGCGGACGTGGAGAAGGGCGCGTGGCAGCGAACGCTCGACGATATGGAAGCGATGGCGGCCGACCTCGAAGACGAGGGGTGGAACGTCATCCAGATTCCCGCCAGCCACACCGCTCCAGAGAACCCGGAAGCGGGGGAAACGGATCGATTTGGCTTCGTGTACGTCGTTCCCGACAACTATGCCGACGAGTTCAGCGAGGCAGTCGAGGCGGGCACGTTCCCATCGTATCAGGTGTTCCGCCAAGAGATGTCGTCACGAGTGTTCATGCTGACGCAGTATCTCAACCCCGATACCGATACTGCGATTCTCATCGCCGGGACGTACGAAATGATGCACGCCCCGGCGCTCGTGAAGGCGGCGACGCGCGAGGACGAGATGTACAGTCACGTCCAGACCATCGACGGCACGGTTCTCGGGTCGTTCCGCCACGACGACTACACCAAGTTCTTCCCGAATCCCGAAAAGTACGAAAACTACGTCGTCGAACCGAAAGTCGGCGACCATCACGACGACGAAGAATAACCGATCGGTTTCGTTCCACCCTCGCCAACCGTCCGGTCGCTCTCCGCTCGTCTCCGCGATCACTATTTAAATAACGACGTCCGCACAACTGCACGCTTCGCAGGGTACAAGAAGGGTGAAACCGTATTCGGCGCGTATGAACGTTGCCGAAGCGATGACACCCCGGTCCGACGTTGTTACTGTCGAGCTTCCGGGTACGCGCGACGACGTACTCGAATACCTTCAGGAACGCTCGTTTTCTTCTGTTCCGGTCGTCAAGCAGACTGACGACGGCGAGCAGTACCGTGGTCTCATCTCCCGCGATGACCTCATCGAGAACCCCGATGAAGACCAACTCGCGCTCCTCATGCGCGACGTAGCGACGACGACCCAGGACACCACCGTCGAGGAAGTCGCGACGCTGATGTTGGACGAAGGCATTCGCCGCGTTCCGGTCGTTGACGGCGAACTGGAAGGAATCGTCACCGTCACTGACGTGGTTCGAGCGATTGCCGAAGGCGAGGCCGACGGCGATACCGAAGTCGGCACGCTGGCCAACAGGGATGTCAACACTTGCTACGTTGACTCGCCGCTGACGGTCGCCGAGCGTGAGATTTTCTACGCGAACGTCCCCTACGCGGTCGTTCTCGATGCTGAGGGTGAGATGGACGGTATCCTCACCGAAGTGGACATCATCGAAGTCGCTCGCGTCGTCGAAGGCGAAGACGACACCGGAGGGAGCATCGCCAACGAGGACGACGAGTGGATGTGGGAAGGCATCAAATCGGTCGGCAACAGCTACATCCCGACGCGAAACGTCGAGATTCCGTCCGCGCCGGTTTGGCAGTTCATGACCGAAAACGTCGTGAACGTCACGAAGCGAAAAACCGCCCGCGAGGTGGCACAGATGATGCTCAACAACGATATCGAGCAAGTCCCGCTCGTTAGCGGCGACCAACTCGTCGGCATCGTCCGAGACGTAAACCTGCTGGAGGCTCTCAAATGAGCACGGATTTAGTTGAACTCGCCAAACGACGCGGCTTTTTCTTTCAAGCCGCGGAACCGTACGGTGGCGTTTCGGGCTTCTACGTCTACGGCCCGCAGGGTGCGACACTGAAGCGAAAAATCGAAGATTCGTGGCGCGACCGCTTTCAAGTCCAAGAAGGCCACCGCGAAATCGAGGCTCCGACTATCATGCCGGAACCCGTCTTCGAGGCATCCGGCCACCTCGATACGTTCGACGACATGCTGGTCGAATGCCCCGAATGCGGCGAAAGCCACCGCGCTGACCATCTCATCGAGGACAATACGGATATCGAAGACGCCGAGAGCTTCCCGCTGGACGAAGTCGGCGATATTATCGCCGAGCACGACTTGCACTGCCCGACCTGCGATACTGCGCTCGCGGGCGAACCGGTCGAGGATTTCAACCTCATGTTCCAGACGGACATCGGTCCCGGTTCCGGCCAATCCGGATATCTCCGCCCGGAGACCGCACAGGGAATCTTCGTCGAGTTTTCACGGCTCAAAGAGTACGCCCGCAACCAACTGCCGTTCGGTATTACGCAAATCGGCAAGGCGTACCGGAACGAAATCAGCCCCCGGAAATCCATCGTTCGTGTCCGCGAGTTCACGCAGGCCGAACTGGAACATTTCATCGACCCCGAGGAGGACGAACCACCGCTCGAACGAGTCGCGGACGTGGAAGTGAGGCTCTACTCCGCACCCGAACAACAGGGCGACGAAGGCGAATACCTCGATACGACGGTCGGCGAGGCCGTCGAGGAGGGCATCATCGCCAGCGACTGGGTCGCCTACTACGTCGGCGTCGCCCAGGAGTGGTACGAGCGAATCGGCATCGATATGGATCGGTTCCGGTTCCGCCAGCACCTCGCAGGCGAGCGCTCGCACTACGCGAGCGACTGTTGGGACGCCGAGGGCGAAATCGACGGCGACTGGATCGAACTCGCCGGTATTTCCGACCGAAGCGATTACGACCTCTCGAAACACGACGAGTACTCCGATGAGGATTTCACCGTCTTCCGGCAGTACGACGAGCCACAGGTGGTCGAACGTGCGACCGTCGACCCCGACATGAGCTACCTCGGGCCGGAGTTCGGCGGTGCCGCAGGTGACATCGCCGATGCACTGCAATCCCTCGCGGAACGCGACCGCTCGGCGTTCGACGGCGGCGAAGTCACCGTCGAAGCGGACGGCGAATCGTACACGATTCCCGTCGAGAAAACCGGCTTCACCGTCGAAGAGATCAAAGAATCCGGTGAACACATCATGCCGCACGTCATCGAACCCTCCATGGGTGTCGGCCGCGCGCTGTACACCGTCCTCGTCCACTCCTACGAACGGGACGAAGTCGAAGGCGAGACGCGAACTCGACTGGCGCTCGAACCCGAACTCGCGCCGACCACGGTCGGTGTCTTCCCCCTGATGGACAAAGACGGCATGGGTGAGACGGCACGCGACGTCGCTGCCGACCTGCGCACCGAAGGCTTCGACGTAACCTACGACGATTCGGGCAACATCGGTCGGCGGTACCGACGGCAGGACGAAGTCGGTACGCCGTTCTGTGTAACGGTGGACTACGAAGGGCTCGAAGACGACACCGTGACGCTCCGTGAACGGGATTCGACCGAACAGATTCGAGTCGCCGTTGCCGACCTCGCCGATATCCTCGCCGACCTTCGGAGTGGCGACCGCGCGTTTACCGACTTGTAACCGTGTCGGGCGAAATCAAGCGCCGACTGGTGCACGTCAGCGGAACCGGTTTTCCGGCGCTCTACCTGCTGGGCTTGGTGACGTGGCAGGAGTTGCGCTTGCTTCTCGTCCTCGGCTCGTTCGTTGCGCTCGTCCTCGAAATCATTCGCCTGTTCGTGGGGCTGGATTGGCGGATTTACGACGAACTCACGCGGGAGTACGAACAGGACAACATCGCCGGGTATGCCCTCTACTTCTTCGGAATGACCGTCACTGCGTGGGTGTTCCAACCGCAAATCGCTATTCCGGCGATGCTCATGCTGACTATCGCCGACCCCATCAGCGGCTTGCTCGGGTCGGGCGAACTGGGTATCAAAGCGGTTCACACCCTGCTCGTGACGTTTGCCGTCTGTCTCGCCATCGCGTCGATTTTCGGCCTTCCGGTTCCGGCGGCAATCCTCGGTGCAATCGCGGCAACCCTCGCGGACGGCGTGAAACCAGTCATCGCGGGCTACGTCATCGACGACAACCTCACGATTCCAATCGGTGCAGGGGTGGCGATTTTTGTGGGGTTGCAGTATCTCCCCACAATGATCTGAACGTCAGTCCTCGCCCCTCGATTTGCCGGAATTCGTTCCGACAGTTTACCTGAATCTTCGCCGTTCACTTTCACTCCACCACACGAACCCTTTAACCGAATGACGACGAAACCATACGACGAATGGCGACCACGGACGCTGAAACGAACTACGTGGAACACCCCTATCTCGCGCCACAGTTCATCGAGCGGCGACTCTACCAGATTCAACTCGCGGGCACCGCACGCAACGACCACACGCTGGTCTGTCTCCCGACGGGACTGGGAAAGACGACGGTCAGTCTGCTCGTCACGGCGGAGCGACTGAACGAAGTCGGCGGGAAATCGCTCCTTCTCGCGCCGACGAAACCGCTCGTCAACCAGCACGCCGATTTCTACCGGGAGGCACTGTCGGTGCCGGACGAGGAGATCGTCGTATTCACTGGTGAGGTGCGACCCGCCGAACGCTCGAAACTGTGGGAGTCTTCGACTGTCATTATCGCGACGCCGCAGGTCGTAGAAAACGACCTGGTCGGCGGGCGTATCGACCTCGGACCGGTGACGCACATCACCTTCGACGAGTGCCACCGAGCGACCGGCGACTACGCATACAACTACATCGCCGAGCGCTACCACACGGACGCCCACGACCCCCTCGTCACCGGGATGAGTGCGTCGCCGGGCGGCGATAAGGAATCGATTTTGGAGGTGTGTGAAAACCTCGGACTCCACGAAGTAGAGGTGATGACCGAGGAGGACAGCGACGTTTCGACGTACACCCACGACACCGAAGTCGAATGGGTTCGGGTGTCACTTCCCGAGGAAATCGTGGAGATTCGGGACGCGCTGAACGAAGTGATCTCCGACCGACTGGAGCGACTGAAACAACTCGGCGTCGTCAACACGACGCGTCCGGACATCTCTCAGAAGGATTTGAACAAGGTTCGGGGGCAGTTACAGAAACTCATCGACAACGACCAGTCGGAGGGATACAAGGGTATGTCCGCGCACGCCGAGGTGATGAAACTCCGGCGTGCGGTCGAACTCGCCGAAACCCAGAGCGTCGAGTCCCTCCGGCGATATTTCGAGCGCCAGCGCAACTCCGCCCGGTCGTCAGGGGCGTCGAAGGCGAGTCAGCGCATGGTTTCGGAACCGAAAGTACAGGAGGCGATGCGAAAGGCGGTGCAGTTCGACGACCGTCATCCCAAATTCAGAAAGGCGCACACGTACGTCGCACAGACGCTCGTAGACGGCGGTGAGCGAATCATCGTGTTCACCGAATCGCGTGATACCGCCGAAACACTGACTGAGTTCTTCGGTCAGCATTTCGACGCCCGACGGTTCGTCGGGCAGGGCGACAAGGACGGAAGCGACGGGATGACGCAGAAAGAGCAGCAGGAAACACTCGACAACTTCCGTGCTGGCGAGTTCGAAGTGTTGGTCTCTACCTCTGTCGCAGAGGAAGGACTGGACGTGCCCGAGGTCGATTTGGTGCTGTTTTACGAACCGGTTCCGACCGCGGTTCGCTCCATTCAGCGCAAGGGTCGAACCGGGCGACAGGCCCAAGGGCAGGTCATGGTTCTGCTCGCCGAAGACACCCGTGATGAGGCCTATTTCTGGATTTCCAAGCGTCGAGAGGACGAGATGGAGGAAGAACTGCGGAAACTGAAGGGTGTGGCTATGGAAGTCGAGGAGGAACTCGACAAATCACAGCAAACGCTTGGAGATTTCGATGCCGGTGGCTCCGACGAGGTGAGTCACTGTTTACAGGAGTTCGACACGAAAACGGAGGACACCGAAACGGAAACCGCTGACGAACTGGACGGCGTCGTGGCGACTGCTCGCAAGCGCGACAACAGCGATAGCGTCGAAATCGTCGCCGACCAGCGCGAACTCGACGCGAACATCGCCCGCGACCTCTCGGCCCGCGAGGGCGTGGACGTTCGTCTCGAAACGCTCGCCGTTGGCGACTATGTGTTAAGCGACCGGGTCGTCGTGGAGCGAAAATCCGTGAGCGACTTCCTCGCCACGCTGGTCGGCGGCGACCGCTCGGTGTTCGAGCAGGTCGGCGATATGAACCGCCACTACGCTCGTCCCATCGTCATCATCGAGGGCGACGGCCTGTACGAACAGCGAAACGTCCACCCCAACGCGATTCGTGGCGCGCTGTCCTCGTTGGCGATTGATTTCGGGGCAAGCATTCTCCGAACGGAAGACGAGAAGGATACGACCGACCTGCTCGAAGTTATCGCCACGCGGGAACAGGAAATGAGCGACCGCGAGGTTTCGGTTCACGGCGACAAACACGCGAAAACGCTCTCCGAACAACAGGAGTACGTTGTCGGCTCCATCGCGGACATCGGTCCGGTCACCGCTCGCTCGTTGTTGGAGACGTTCGGAACGGTTCAAGCCGTGATGACGGCGGGGAAAGACGAACTTATGGAAGCACAAGGGGTCGGTGAGGTCACCGCCGACCGAATCCGTGAAGTCGTCGCCGAGGAGTACGACCCGTAAGCGGTGCTTACTGGGGGGCGGCGTCGATGTCGGTGTGACATTGCCGCACACTCGGTTGAGTCGGCCTAAAACGGGTGCGTTCCCAGAAGAATGGGTGGGATGAACACGCGTAAACGGCGTGAACGGTCAATTCACATTAAAGGCTCCACGTATATTTACCCAGACGAGAGTAAACCATGCTACCTCGGCCCACGATGCAGGACGATGACGACGGGTCGGTTGCTGAGGAACTATACGGTAAGCCACAGCACGAAACGTCCGGACGAGCGAGCGAGCAGGAACTGTACGGCGAACCACAGCACGACATTCCTGACGACCGCCTTCCGACCGATTTCGACCCCGACTTTGGGAACGCGCTGAACTGGTTCGACTACCCACAAGATTCCGCTTTCCGTCTTCGTCGGGAGTTGTTCCCTATGGAACGATAGTTACTGGCACTTTTTCTGCTCTGACGATGGTTTCGGCCGCGCTTCCAAGGATGGCTCGTTCGATGGTTCCCGACCCGTGGTGACCCATGATGACGTGGTCGTAACCGTTTTCCTCCACCAATTCGAGCACGTTTTCACCGACACGCTCGGCCGGTCGGAACTCCAATTGGATATCCGTCGCCAGCTCCGGCTCCGTTTCGACCCCACCTTCTTCGAGCATAGCGCGAGCATGGGCGAGGATTTCGTCGGTTGCCTCCGTCGCTTCGTCCGAAAAATGGACGACGTGGAGCGTTGCGTCGAACCCGTCGGCGAACCGCACGGCAAACTCCAATGCGCGAAAACTATTCTCGGAACCGTCGATGGGAACGAGTACGTCCATGAACGAACGTTGTCCGGTTTCGGCTTAACGCTTCGGCCAGTCTTACTCCGATTGGTGCGCTTCGTTCGATCTCCCCGATTCGAGCCTACCGCGTCACCTGGTCTAACGCCGCCAGTGCCTCCGCCGCTTCGCGCGTCGCGGCCAGTAAGTCGCGGGTACGGCCAACGTCGTTCGTTTTCTCCGCCTCAGTCGCAAGTCGCGCCAGCTTTCGAACCAGCGCATTTCGGGCGTCGGTGAGGTCTTCTGCGCCGCTTTGTCCCGCGGTGGGTCTCGATTCCGTACCTTGGCCATGCGACCCACCGCTCTGATTCGGTGGCGCTTGTCGGGGCTGTCGCGGTGACTCCGGCGGTTGGCTGGATCGTCTCGGCTGACTGTCCGTCTCTTCGACTTCGATGTTCGTCGCCTCTTCGACGAGTGCTTCTTCCGTGGTTGATTGCTCAGCCGTCGTTTCTTCAGCTTCGTCGGCCGATGCTTCCGCAGCAGGCGCTCCACCGGCCGGTTGTTGTTGCTGACAGGTCGGGCAGAACTCGGTTCCATTCTGACGGAAGATGGGGTCACCACAGGTGTCGCAGTGTTTTCCAGTCATCGTCGCGCCCTGCAACAGCAGTTCGCTCATTCGTTGTGTCGATTTTCGCTCCTCCTTTTCGGCCTCATACTGTTGACGGAGTTTCTCCCGCTCAGCTTCCTTATCGAAGTCGCTCATGTGCGGACAGAGACTGTCCAGACTCTTGCCCCTTTTGCTCAGCAGTGCTCCTCCCGCTCACGGTCTCATTCGTCCGTGCCCGGGAATTTATATGGGGAGCCGGGGCCAGAACCGCCGTGTCGAAGGTACCTTTCAGCGAACTCACGACTGCCGCGTACTGCCCGCGAAAACTCTACTACCAACGCCGGGACGACATCGAAATCCCGGAGTTGGTGGTCGAACGACGACAACTCGCGTTCGAGTACGACGAACTGCTCGATGCCGATCTGACTAACCGCCCTATTGCGATCTCTCCGGCTGAATTCCGTTCAAATCTCGAACGTGTGACCGATTTCGATGCATGGTCTGTACTCGTCTCGCCTGCCGACCACAACCGACTGACTGACGGAAAGGACTGCCGCGGCATCGTTCACAAAGTCCTCGATTTGGGAACTCCCGTGCCATCGATGGTCTTCACCGGAACACCTCCCGAACACGGCGTCTGGGAACCACAGAGCGTGCGCGCCGTCGCCGCGGCGAAGGCGCTCTCGTGGGAACACGAACGAACGGTCGAACGCGCGTTCGTCGAATATCCTGTCTATGGAATCGTCCGTGAGATCCGACTCGGAACCCGACGCAAAGCCGCCTATCGCCGCGCACTCCGCACCGCTCGTGCCATTGATGGACCGCGGCCACGATTGAAAAACAAGTCGAAATGCAAAGAATGCGAGTATCGTGCCGAATGTGGCGTCAAAACCCGGTCGCTTCGGTCACTCCTCGGCCGCTAGCCACGCCTCGATATCGTCGGCGAGTTCGCCCCGGCGAATGATTTCACCACGTTCGACGTTGACGACAGTACTCCCGGTTCCGCCGGTTTCACCGCCGTCGATGACGACTGCTGCGGCGTCTCGGATTTCGGTGTCGAGGTCGTCTACGTGCATCACGCTCGCTCGTCCACTCACATTCGCGCTCGTGCTCGTAATCGGTGTCGGTGCAACGCGCCGAAGCAGTTGTAAGGCAAGTTCGTGGTCAGGAATCCGGACACCGACTCGGGAACGACCAGCGGTAAGTTCATCAGGAACCACGTCACGCTTTTCGCAGAGAACGGTCACGGGTCCGGGCAGAAACTCGTTCATGAACTCCCGTTCTCGCTTCGTCGGTCGAACGTACGACAGTGCGGAGTCTACGTCCGGCACTGCGAGCGAAATCGGTTTCTCGCGTGCCCGTCCTTTCGCCTCGAACACCCGTTCGATAGCGTCTGGGTCGAGCGCATCTGTGCCGAGACCATACACCGTCTCGGTTGGGTACACGACAAGGCTTCCGTCTCGAACAGCACTCACTGCCTGTTCTATGTCGTCCATGCTCATCTTTCGGATACCGTCCGAAAAAAGCGTAGCGTCGTCGGCTTTTCGGAAGCCGACACGCGGAGCGGTGATTCTGCCGTCTCGCGGCGTCAGAACGTTCCGATACCGCTGTAGTTCTTCGCAATACCCGTCTTGTCGTCTATTTCATCGTAGAGGTCTCCGGCGACGTACTGATGAGCACCGTTCTGTTCGACGGTGAAGTGGACGTATGGGCCGGTCGAGCTGCCGGTACTGCCCACGTCGCCGATGTGCTGGTGACGGCCGATGCTTTGTCCCTCGGAGACGTGGATTTCGCTGTCGCTTTTCGGCACTCCGGACGTGGTGTACACTTCTTCGCCTTGGTCGCCGATGACGAAAAATCGCTTTCGAAAAGCCGCAATCTGAAAGCTATCGCTCTTCGATTGCGCGCTCGATTTCGTCGTACTCTGGGAAGTCGGGCCACTCCGTCGCTACCCACGCGTATTCGACGGTTCTGTCCTCGTCCAGCAGGAAGACGGCTGGCCGCGGTTCGCTGATGCCGGCCATGCCATCCATGTCGTAGCTGATGCCGTACGCGTCTGCCACTTCGTTTGCCGGGTCGCTGAAGAGTCGATACGCCATCTCACGCTCTTCGATGAGTGTTTTGTGTTCGTACGGCGTCGAAATCGACAGCCCGACGATTCGCAGGTCGTTGTCGTCGTCCCACCCGCGCTCACGCAGTTCGTTCCAGATATAAGTCGCCGGGAACCCACCGTCCATGGTGTAAAAGACGAGTAGAGTTGCTCCCTCGTCGGTTACGTCCGAGAGGGATGCGTTTTCCCAGAACTCCTCGTTGACCAGTGGTCGCGTGAAGTCGGGTGCCGTCTCTCCAACTTCCGGGTTGTCTGCCTCGCCGAGTTCCACGACATCGAAATCGACCATCAGCTTTCCTCCCCGTATGTTCCTTCGAGATAGTCCACGATGTTCGCGCTCTCGCTCATCGTCACACCCGTATTCTCGTCCACGATGGCGGGGACGGTTCGTTTTCCACTGATACGCTTGACGACGTTCCGGTCGGAGTGCATCGGTTCGACGAACCGTGACTGGTAGGGGAGGTCGTACTCCTGTAATTTCCGAACCACGCGCTCGCAGTATGGGCACGCCTGCAATCGGTACAACGTGATGTTCGGGTCTGTCGCCTCGGTGCTCATGAACACGAATTGGAACGAAACTCCCGTAAGGGCTTCGCTCGCGGCAGTTTCACCCGTAATGTCCCCCAGCAAAAGAATAAAGAGTTAATCCCGCTGACGCTCAAGGTGGGTTATTGAATGACACTCTCTCCGATACTGGTCATCCTTGCGCAGACTGCTCCCCCCGATAGTATGTTTGGAATTATCATCTCCGACGCGTTCATCCAGTGGGGTGGAATCATCGCGATTATCGTTCTACTCGGCCTGTCTGCCTTTTTCTCCTCGTCGGAGATTGCGATGTTTTCGCTCGCAAAGCATCGAGTGGAAGCGCTCGTGGAAGACGGTGTGGATGGCGCGAAAACGGTCGATTCGTTGAAGAACGACCCACACCGCCTGCTCGTGACGATTCTCGTCGGAAACAACATCGTCAACATCGCGATGTCCTCGCTCGCTACGGCGCTCGTCGGACTGTACCTCGACAATCCCGGTATCGCCGTCCTCGTTTCGACGTTCGGCATCACGTCGCTCGTGCTCCTGTTCGGCGAGAGCGCGCCGAAATCCTACGCGGTCGAAAATACTGAATCATGGGCGCTCAGAATCGCAAAACCGCTCAAATACTCCGAATATCTTCTCCTGCCGCTCGTCGTCCTGTTCGACTATCTCACCCGGGCCATCAACCGCGTCACCGGCGGACGGTCGGCAATCGAGACGTCGTACGTCACGCGCGACGAAATCCAGGATATGATTCAAACGGGTGAGCGCGAAGGCGTCATCGAGGAGGACGAACGCGAGATGTTGGACAGAATCTTCCGGTTCAACAACACCATCGCCAAGGAAGTGATGACCCCTCGTCTGGACATGACTGCCGTGCCACAGGACGCGGAAATCGACGAGGCAATCGAGACGCTCGTTCAAGCAGGTCACGAGCGCGTGCCGGTGTACGAGGGTAGTTTGGACAACGTCATCGGAATCGTCACGGTTCGTGACCTCGTGCGCGAGAAGGATTACAGCGAGGCTGGCGACAACCTCAAACTCAGTAATCTGATTCAGCCGACGCTTCACGTCCCCGAGAGCAAGAACGTGGACGAACTGCTCACGGAAATGCGCGAAAACCGGATGCAGATGGTCATCGTCATCGACGAGTTCGGAACCACCGAAGGGCTCGTCACCATGGAGGACATGGTCGAGGAAATCGTTGGCGAAATCCTCGACGGCGAGGAAGAAGAGCCGATCGAGTACATCGACGATGATACGGTTATCGTTCGCGGCGAAGTCAACATCGACGAGGTGAACGACGCGATGGATATCGAACTTCCCGAGGGACAGGAGTTCGAGACCATCGCCGGGTTCATCTTCAATCGCGCGGGCAGACTCGTGGAGGAGGGCGAAAATATCGACTACGAAGGCGTGCGCCTCCACGTCGAACAGGTCGAAAACACCCGTATCATGAAAGCTCGTATCAAACGCCTCGACGACAACGAAATCGAGACGGATGAAGTCGAAGAGGGCGTCGAGTCGAGCGCGGAATAGCGGGAAATCTCGTACATTCGTCACATTAGGTCACCATCGGAGAGGATGTTTTTCGAAATTCCCCCTGTAAACCCGTTTTAGAGTCCTGATTTAGATTTTTGATGAGTGATTGGAGATATCTACAACATCACTCGGCCGCGAGCGACGGCGGAGCGCGGGCCATGGGCCGACCGGTGCGAGGCGCGGAGCGCCTCGAAAAGCGAGCGGCGAAGCCGTGAGCCGAGGGGACTCCCCGTGTCTTCTCGAACGGGGTGAGAGAAGGCTCGGAAGACCGGAGGTCTTCTGGCGCTTTTGATCCGGATTTCACAGGGAGACAGCCAGCGTCCGGGCGAACTGCTCGGACACTGGCCTTCGATTGTCGTAAAAGGTGATAGACAAAAGGCGGTTTAGAAAGAAACGTTCGATTCCATCCCTTCGGTCGCGTCCTCCAATCCGTCTTCCTGTATCTCCTGTGTCATTCGGTCGGATAGTTCACGGTCTTGGAGGATGTTCTCGAACTCGTTGATATACTGCTGGTTGACCGACCGAGATTCGTCCTTTGCTTTGATGATGCGCTGGTAGCGCCGGACGGTCGATTCGCTGGCGTCGAGTCGGTCGGCGCAATCCGTGACCGTCATCTCGTCTACGAGACAGTCTTTGAGGTCTGCAATCTCGAACGGCGCGTCGGTGTCAGACTCACGGAAAAGGTGGAGGTCGATTCGCGCTCGTGAGACGGTTTCGGCGAGCGAACCGTCTCCCAGTTCGTCCGCGATTTCGTCGTCACTGTTGCCCGCAGAAAACTGTCGGACGACGGTCACCAGTTCCTCGTCGGAGAGTGATGTATTGAAATCGTAGCGTCCACGCATTTCTTCGATTACCTCGCGCAGTTGCTCGTCTACCTTCTCCTCCGAACTGAGCGACCCGTGCGTTTCCTCCTGCTTCTCCGTAACTGTCTCCTCGTCGGTCACATCCATGAAGATGTCACGAAGTTCCTCAGTTTTCTTATCCATGGCGGGTACCTGATGCTGTGATAATATAAAAACCTGTTGGGCGGCTAGTGAAATTTTTCTCCAACTGGCAGACACGCCGAGACTGTCATCTGAATCAACTACTTTCCCGTCAACCGAAGGTATCTTACTGGTTGACGAGCGATGATTCGCCATGTCAACTGAAACTGGCTCGGTCGAACTGGTTGGCGAACAAACTGTCGGAAACATTGCACGCATGGCGCTGTTCGCGGCGGTTATCGGTGCGTTCGCACAAGTCTCGTTTCCCAACCCGCTCGCGCCGCAGATACCGATCACACTGCAAGTTCTCGGCGTGTTCCTCGCCGGAATCTTCCTCGGCCCGCTCTGGGGCTCCGCGTCCATGGTTCTCTACCTCGTTGCGGGTTCGGTCGGCGCGCCGGTTTTCGCCGGTGGCTCTACGGGATTCGTCCAACTGGTGGGTCTAACCGGTGGCTACCTGCTCTCGTACCCCGTCGCCGCGTTCGTCATCGGAGCCATCGTCCACGGCGGACTGACGCTGCGTGACCCGAAACGGGTTGGCATCCTCCGACTCGTCGCGGGAATGGTCATCGGAACAGTCATCATCTACGCTTTCGGAACGCTCGGCTTCTCGCTCGTCGGGAACTACGGACTAACCGAGGCGTTCATGCTCTCGGCCGTGGCGTTCATGCCCTTCGAGGCGTTCAAAATCGCCGCCGCGGTCGGTATCGTCCGGAGCGACCGCGTCACCGCCGAATGATAACGACGCGAAACCTCGTTCACCGATTCGGTGACGCAACCGCGCTCGACGGCGTTTCGCTCTCGATTCCCGACGGACAGTTCGTCGTCCTCGCCGGGCCGAACGGCAGCGGAAAGACGACGCTCGTCCGGCATTTCAACGGCTTACTGACGCCCGATGGGGGGGACGTAGCGGTCGATGGGACGCCCGTCGAAGACGACCTCGTGGCCGCGCGGACGAGCGTCGGCATGGTGTTCCAACATCCCCGAGACACCTTCGTTTCGGCCACTGTCGGAGCGGACGTAGCGTTCGGCCCGGAAAACCTCGGTCTTTCACACGAGGAAATCGACCGCCGGGTCGAAACCGCTCTGTCCGCGGTCGGAATGGCAGATCGTCGAAACGCGCGTATCGATGCTCTCTCCGGGGGCGAATGCCAGCGCGTCGCTATCGCGGGCGCACTGGCCATGGAACCGGCCCACCTCGTGCTGGACGAACCGTTCACGGGACTCGATGCGCCATCTCGAGATTCGGTTGTTACGCATCTCGAACGCTGTTCAGCCGAGGGGACCGGATTCGTCGTCGTCACGCACGACCTTCGGGACGTGTGGTCGCTCGCCGACCGAATCGTCGCGCTCCGTGACGGAACTGTCGCAATCGATGGAACGCCGAACGAAGTCGCGTCCGAGGTTGCCGAACTCGGCATTCAGCTACCATGACGCTGGCGTATCGCGCGACCGGATCGTTTGCGGAGCGTCTCGATCCACGGGCGAAGTTGCTCTTTCAGACCGGGTTCGCGTTCGCTGCGTTCGCGCATACGACACCGCGTGGACTCGCGGCGCTAACCCTACTGGTCGGTGTGGTGCTCGTTGGGGCCGATACGTCGCCGCGCTGGATAGTTCGCGAATTTCGCTACGTGTTCGTGTTTCTGCTCGGCGGGCCACTGTTCGCCAGTCTGACGCTCGGGCCGCCGTGGATAGCTCCAAGCGATGCAGTCGGCCCCGCGCTGGCCAGTTATCGCGTATTCCTTGTCCTCTGTGTCAGCGCAGCTTACGTCCGAACAACACCTGTTCGGGAATCGCGCGCCGCGATTCAATGGCTCATTCCCGGTCGCCCCGGCCAGTTTTTGGGGATGGGTGTCGCCTTCGTCTTTCGGTTTCTCCCGGCCTTGCAGGCCGATTTGCGCGCAATCCGGGAGGCGATGAAAGCACGTCTCGGGGAAGAACGCTCGCTTGCCGAGCGGATGGAAATCGTCGGGTCGGCAGGATTGAACCGGGCGTTCTCGCGCGCGGACACGTTTTCGCTCGCGCTTCGCGCACGCTGTTTCGCGTGGAATCCAACCCTTCCCCGGCTATCGATTTCGCTCCGGGACGCACCGGTTCTCTGTCTCGTTTGCGTGCTCATCGGCTGGTCATTCGTATAAATTACAAATAAGTTTTTCATTCTCGCAAGACGGCGGAGAGATGGGCGGGAAGCAAGATTTAAGCAAGTCGTCTCCTCCTGATAAAACATGGAAATCTTCGCGCTTGCGCAGGCGACGGGCACGACGCGCCCGACGTTCTGGAGAATCGGGCTTATCGGCGAAGCACTCTTTTATTTCCTCGCCGTAGTCGCCGTCTTCTTCTTCCTGTTCGGTGTGTACTACCGCTTCTCGCGGTACTCCAACGGGGAAGACGACTGGTTCGAACGACTCGACGACCTTCCGGGTCGAATCACTCGCGCGACGAAAGTAGTGATATCGAACGAGAAACAGTTCAACCGCGACCTCTACGGTGGGCTGATGCACTCGTTTATCCTGTGGGGCTTTCTGACCCTGCTCATCGGAACGACGATTCTCGCCATCGATATGGACGGATATCGAAAGTTCACCCATTACATCCTCGGAAACGAGGAATCCTTCTTCGTGGGCAACTTCTACCTCGCCTACTCGCTCGTGATGGACGCGATGGGACTGCTCTTCGTCGTCGGTGTCGGGATGGCAATCTACCGCCGCTATTGGGTTCGTAACCAACGCCTCTGGGGTAAACACACTGGGCGGGAGGACGACCTGTTCATCTGGACGCTATTTCTGCTTGGCGTTGGCGGTTACATCACCGAAGGCTTCCGAATCCTCGGCACGAGTGCGACCCGCGACGTGTCGTTCGAGACGGTAAGTTTCGTCGGTTGGTTCGTCAAACTCGTCCTCGAATCGGCGGGCGTGACACCTGCGATGGCGACGGCGTGGTATCCGGTTACGTGGTGGTCACACGCCCTCATCGCGCTCGTCTTCGTCGCGGCGATTCCGTACGCAAAACCCTTCCACATGCTGTCGTCGTTCGCCAACGTCGTCACGCACGACGAGAAGGCGGGCAAACGACTTCCGGGCGTTCCCTCGGACGCCAGCCCTGACGAAATCGGTGCGACCAGCATCGACGACTTCTCGTGGCGACAACTGCTCGACCAGGACGCCTGTACGAAATGTGGTCGCTGTTCGTCGGTGTGTCCCGCGAACGCCTCCGGTCGGCCACTCGACCCGCGAGACGTGATTCTCGACCTGAAACAGTACCGTGAGAACCTCGACGCCGGTGTCACCGACGAGAAACCGATCATCGCGGATGGCGGTGCGAGCGTCATCGACAGCGAGACAATGGAGTCTTGCATGGCCTGCATGGCCTGCATGGACGCTTGCCCGGTTGACATCGAACACCTCACGTCCTTTACCGACATGAACCGCCGACTCACCGAATCCGGCCAGATGGACGTGAACGTCCAGGACGCGATGATGAACGTCTTCCAGAACGGGAACGCCTTCGGTGACCCCGAGCGCAGACGGCCGGAGTGGACCGAGGAACTCGACTTCGAGATTCCGGACGCCCGCGACGAGGATGTGGAGTTCCTCTGGTACGTCGGCGACTACCCATCCTACGACGAGCGCAACCGCCGTGTCGCGCGTTCGCTGGCGACTATCTTCCACGAGACAGGCGTCTCCTACGGTATCCTCTACGAGGAGGAGCGAAACGACGGCAACGACGTGCGCCGCGTCGGAGAGGAAGGCCTGTACGAGATGCTGGTCGAAGACAACGTCGCCGCGTTCGAGAAATGCAACTTCGACAAAATCGTCTGTACCGACCCGCACAGCTACAACACGTTCAAAAACGAGTATCCGGAGATAGCGGAGGATTTCGACGCGCCGGTCTACCACTACACACAGGTCGTCGAGGAACTGTTCCGCTCGGGCCGAATGGGACTCTCCGGCACCGAACTCGACTACACCGTCACCTACCACGACCCGTGTCACCTCGGACGCTACAACGACGAGTACGAGGCCCCCCGAGAAATTGTCAAAGGAACCGGCTGTACGCTGGACGAGATGCCACGCAACCGCGCCAACTCGTTCTGCTGTGGCGGTGGCGGTGGCGGTCTCTGGATGGATTTCGAGGAAGATTCCAAACCGAGCGAGGAGCGCATTCGGGAAGCACTCGAAGATACCGACGCCGCAAACGGCGTCGAGAAGTTCGTCGTCGCCTGCCCGATGTGCATGACGATGTACGAGGACGGGCGCAAAACGGGTGGCTACGAGGAGGACATCGAAATCGTGGACGTTGCCGAACTGGTTGTCGAAGCGCTCGGTGCTGAAGACCGAATCAAAGTCTCGGCGTGAAGAATTTTTGCAGTTAGATTTTTGTAGAGTTATCCTTTGATTTCTGCTCAGACCTCCTCCAACTCGCCGAAACTCACTCCGTCGCCGAATCGATCGCCTGCGCTATCAACCCCGCCTGCGCGCCTGCCACGAATCCGGCGTCGATGTTCACAGTCGAGAGGACGGTACAGGATTGTAACATTCCCGAGAGCGCCGCTTCGCCCCCGCTCGCGTGGCCGTAGCCGTTCGAGACTGGGAGTCCGATAACGGGCGTATCCACTAGCCCCGCCACGACGGTCGGGAGCGCGCCCTCGCGTCCGGCGGCGACAACGAGTACGTCGGCATCGCGGAGTGTGTCCACCTCGTCCAGCACGCGCACGAGGGAGGCGACGCCCACGTCGTGGATCTCTTCGACGCTGGCACCCATTTCTTCCGCGACGACGGCGGCCTCGCCGGCGGGAATTGCGTCACTCGTGCCCGCGCTGACGATGCCGACCGTCGCGTCGAGTTCGGGATGATCGAACCCCACCTCGTGCGCGACGAGCGCGCTGGCTCGTTCTCGCACGCGCACGTTCGCATCCGGATGCGCGTCCGCGAGGCGCGCGCGGACTGCTTGGACGTGTTCGTCGTCCGCGCGCGTCACGAGACCCCGGCCTGCCGTTTCGACTGCGGTCGTAGCGAGTGTCGCCACCTCACCGGGTGTTTTTCCGTCACAGAGAATTGCCTCAGGAACGCCTCTACGTGTCTCTCTGGCGGCGTCGAACCGTCCTGCTTCGGTTGTCGCATATCCCGACAGCCTCGATTCCGCTTCACTGACAGTTATTTCGCCGTCCGCGACCGCTTCGAGTAATTCCCGCATATATGCCCTTCTGTGCTCCTCCTACTCCCGTCTATCGTCCCATCCCTCTCTACTTTCCTCAACTTAAAAGTTTTGGCCATGCCCCCAGAGTAGGTCAGATTCTTCGACTCGTGGCGGTTCACCGCATAATTTGGGAAGCTTTATTAATAGGGCTACGGAAGGACGAACTTGTATGGCAGACCTTATTGTCAAAGCCGCTGTCAAAGAACAGCTCGACGACAAAAACGTTGCATCGGACTTCTACGATGCACTCGACGAAGAAGTCGCTGAGCTCCTCGACGACGCCGCCCGACGTGCCGAAGAGAACGACCGGAAGACGGTCCAGCCGCGCGACCTGTAAACGACGAAACTTCCTTCCATTTATTTTCGCCCGACTAGCGCTCGCTATCGCCACCGCTCGATTCCTACTACTCGTGAATCTCCACGCCGTCGTCGGTGCCGACGTGTATCTCGTCCGCCATTCCGACGAAGAGCCCGTGTTCCACGACCCCCGGAATCGAAGCAAGGTCGTCGGCGAGCTCCTGGGGTGACCGAATCTCGCCGAACGCACAATCGAGGACGAGATTCCCGTTGTCGGTCACGACTGGGCCATCCTTATGCGCAGCCTCGCGGAGCGTAGGGTTTCCGCCCAGCATGTGCACGTCGTCGGCGACCGTCGTTCGCGCTGCCGGGAGCACTTCGACGGGAACCGGGTGGCTCAGTCGTTCCCCCGCCTTGCTCGGGTCTGCCACGACGAGAAATCGACTTGCGGCGTTATCGACCACTTTCTCTCGTGCGTGCGCCGCTCCGCCGCCCTTGATGAGATGTGCCCCGGCGAATTGGTCTGCTCCGTCGATTGCCAGGTCGATGGTTGACACCGAATCGAGGTCGGTCAGCGGAATGCCCTCTTCGCGAGCCAATTGGCGGGACTGAAACGACGTCGGCACCCCCTGAACGTCGAGTCCGGCGTCCACCGCACGCCCAATGGCTCGAATCGCGTGTGCCGTCGTGCTTCCCGTACCCAGTCCGACGACCATCCCGTCCTCGACAGCCGCCGCCGCGCTCTCGCCCGCATTCCGCTTTGCCTCGTCGCTTCCACCCGTCGATTTCATACTTGGAGTGGGGTTTTCGTGTGTCTCTGAAAAAGGTTTGCTAGCACGATGTTGGGCACGTGGGTGCTATCGTGAATGTCGTCCATATCTTTCTGGCGCGCGCTGGCGTGGCTTCAAAGACAGCGTGGTTGCGGAGAACTCGCGAAGGTGAGCGGCGACGCCGCGAGCCGTCGTCCGAGAACCCTCGCTGAAGTTGCGCGAGGGGTGACTGAGCGAGTGAAACGAGCGAAGGAATCGGCTGGGGGGGACTGTAGGCGGTTGCGGTATTTGGAGTCGTGATTTGCTAACGCACAAAATAACAGACAGTCTTGAGCAAGTCACGACAACAAATAACCGCCACCGCCTCCGCAAGCCACACCTTCCCCAACCGATTCCCGTCACTCACTGAGTTCGTTTTGGTCATCCACTGTCGGAGCAAGCTCCGACAAGCCGGTCGCTCGCACGGAAAGAGACTCGCTTGTCTCTGCTCTCTCGCGTTGCTCACGAGAACGTCGCTCACGAAGACCTCGCGCGATACTCGGCGGATCTTCGGACGTTTCCTCAGCCCCGCCGACGCACGCGCCACGTTACCTGCGGGAATTTCGACGTTCCCCCCATTGTGTCGGCGGTAGGGTTTTGACGGTTTACTCCGTTCACGTCCCTATGACTGCGGCCCGCACGACGACCGAGAATTACGGGGAGCACGACTGATGGACGGGCGCGAGGTTTTCCGTATGAGTTGGCGCTCCATCCGGGGCCACAAACTGCGCTCGTCGCTGACAACGCTTGGCGTGATAATCGGCGTCGCGGCGGTCATTGCCCTCGCGACCCTCGGTGCGAGCGTGCAGGCGTCCATTATCGGCGATGTTGGCGGCGAGGAAGCCCAGCAGATTTACGTCTGGGTCGGCCCCGAAGGGCAACAAGGCGCGCCCGGCGCGGGCGCACAACCCGTCTTCTCGCAGCGCGATATCGACCGAATCGAGGCCATCGATGGCGTCGAAAGCGTCATCCCGCGCGGGAGCGTCCCGACTTCGGGATTGCGCTATGGAAACGACACCGTCGCCAGAAGCGATGTCGTCGCAATCACGCCCGCGTATTTCGACGGTGCGGAGTTCGAATCCGGTGGTGCGTTCACCAGCGGCGCGAACGAAGTCGTCCTGAACACCGCCGCGGCCACCCAGTTCGACCGGAACGTCACGGTCGGCGAGTCGATTGCTATCCTCCGCGCGAACGGTTCGGCGGTGAACGCCACCGTCGTCGGCATTCTGAATGGCTCCGCGAGTCAAGGGCCCTTCGAGGGCTTCGCCTCTCAGCCTCGGGTGTACACCCCGACCGACCCGTTCTACGAGACGAGTGTGGCTATCGACGGTGAGAACAGACGCGTGTATCCGCTACTGACGGTCATCGCGACGGGGCCGGATGCGGTCGACCCCGCCCGCGACGAGATGCTCAGGTATCTCGAAGATAATTCGGACGCTGCATCGCTCATGCCAACCGATTACGGCTTTTCCGCCCGAACCAACGAGGAACTGCTTCAGCAGGTACAAGACTTACTTAACACGCTCACCGGCTTCGTGACCGGCATCGCCGTCATCTCTCTCATCGTCGGCTCTATCGGTATCGCAAACATCATGCTCGTGAGCGTCACGGAGCGAACCAAGGAAATCGGAATCATGAAAGCCGTCGGCGCGCAGCGCCGGGACGTGATTCAGTTGTTCCTCGTGGAGGCCGTCATGCTCGGCCTGCTCGGCGCACTGTTGGGCACGCCGCTCGGCGTCGGGACGGCGTACCTCGTCGCGGGCTACATCGACGTCTCGCTGACCTTCCCGCTGGAGTGGTTCGCCATCGCAATCGCCGTCGGCGTCCTCGTCGGCGTCGTCGCTGGACTGTATCCCGCGTGGAGCGCAGCGCGCACTGACCCCATCGACGCCCTTCGCTACGAGTAAAAAAGCTGGATGATCGAAGCGGTATCTACAGGTTTCCGCACTGTTCACACTAAGTCGAATGCGGCTTCCCCGCATTCTGGGTTGATGGGAGCCCAATTCCCCTTGTAACACGCATTCCGACAGGCACGCCTGAGTCAGTTTTCGAATGGGAGGTTTCCGGGATCTTCGGCGACGACCCACCAATGGAAGTCCGCCTTCGGATGTCGCCGTTCGACGTGGTCTCGGAGTTCTCGTTCCTCGTCGAAGTCACGCCCACAGAGGTTACAGCGGTGATGTCGTTTCCGAACCATAGCTCTAGAACGCTCGGAAAGAGATAAAACTCGTCGCTTGTGAGGATATTTCGTCCGACCTCCCGACCATATTTGCATCCGCCCATAGCACTATTTTCCTCCCTGTCGTAGCCCCGCACATGCCTCGAGAGGAACTAGTGCAAGCCGCAGAGGAACTGAAACACGCCAGCGCTGACGTTTCTGACGACGTAAAAGACCGACTCGAATCCCAAGCCGAATCGCTCAGCAATCTTGCGGAGGCAGACCACGGGCCGGACCACGGCCGACTCGACCGAATCATGCATTCGCTCTCGGAACTCAAATCCGAGGTGGACGACGAAACGGCGAAACGTGTCGAGAGCGCCTACGACCACGTTAAGGCACACCGCGAGACCGTAAGCGGCGTCTGAAATTCCTGTCTCGCAATCAAATTTGAAGGACAGCAGCGACGCTCGCAATCAGCAAACTGGCTTCGGATTGACGCCCATTGACTCCAGCGATTCCGTGTACTCATCGTAGGCGGCGGTAATCGCGCCACTAGCGGCTTCTTTGGCCTGTTCCCAATCGTCCTCCGATTCACAGCGTTCGGCGAGCAGTTCGAGTGCATCCTCCAACTGCTCGTCGAGGTCTCCCTTCAAATCGCGGAACACTTGCGCGGATTGTGGGTCTGCTTGTCCCGTGAAGAAACCGGTTAACTGCGTCTTCGACTTCTCGCTCGCCAGCGTGCGTCCGACGAACCCGCCGAGCCGTTCGCGGGTGTCGTCCAATCCGCGTAGATAGTCGTGCAGTGCCGGAATCTCGCCCGGGTCGTGGTCGTCTACTTTTCCGGACACCGTCTCGTAATGCTCTGTCTCGATTTCGACGATATCCGAAAACAGTTCGCTCGCATCCTTGTCGGTTTCCAAGTCGGCCCACTCTGAAAACGTCTCGGCTGCGGCGTGTTCGGAATCGGCGGCGGCGCGAAACACCTCGTCCGGTTCCATTTCACCCCCGGTCGCAGCGTACAGCGACTTCGATGACCCGAGGCGCGAGAGGGCGGTTTCGTTTTCCTTACGGACTGCTTCGACGAACTCGTCCGAATCCATGCGCCACGATACGGAGGCGACCCGCTTGTATTCACCGACGCCGGAAAGAAAGAGGGCCGATTAGCACATTTCGTCCAGCGAGACGAACGTAGCGGCATCCGCGGTTATCCAACTGGCCATCCGTTGGAGGCGGGTCGCTTTTTTCGGATAAATCGTACACCTGTTCGGTTTGCCATCGTACTCGACCACGACGGACGACAACTCGAACGACTGTTGGTCAGTGGCACTCTGTTTCGGTTCGGCCGATCTGTCGATTGTATCGAAACTGCCGGTCATTATGGCCTCATGGAGCGTCGGAGCGACGCAACAATATTGAGATTCGTCGCCCTCTCTATAACCTCTGCTAGTAGCTCTCTGTATCGTTATATACCGTTGCGGTATCGTTCGCTTTAGATGCCGTTTTCCCTGTAGACGAATACGCGTTGCCGACTGGGAGCACTGCAACGGATGCTCGTCACGACGCTCGACGATAGAAAATGCTGATTCGGGATTCGCCGTGTACGCTCAGTTTCCGCTTCCGGTTTCGATGGGCGCATCGACGAGGTTGCCCCACTCGGTCCACGACCCGTCGTAGTTGACGACGTTGTCGTAGCCGAGCAGTTCCGACAGCGCGAACCACGCAATCGAGGAGCGTTCACCGATTCGGCAGTAAGCGACGACCTCCTGGTCGTTCGTTACGCCTTCGCTCTCGTAGAGGTCGCGGAGTTCCTCTGCGCTCTTGAACGTGCCATTGGGGTTGACGGTGGCCGCCCACGAGACGTTCGACGCGCCGGGGATGTGGCCGCCGCGCTGTGCGGTTTCCTGCAGTCCTGGCGGGGCGAGCACTTCGCCGCTGAACTCTTCGGGCGAGCGAACGTCCACGAGGGGGACGCCGCGGTTGATTGCTTTCTCCACATCGTCGCGGTAGGCACGGATACCCTCGAATGGGCCACGGGCGTTGTATTCGACTTCGGAGAAGTTCGGCTCCTCGTCCGTTGTCGGATAGTCGTTTTCGAGCCAGTAGTCGCGGCCGCCGTCCAGCAGGCGCACGTCGCGGTGACCGTAGTATTTGAACTGCCAGTAAGTGTAGGCCGCGAACCAGTTGGAGTTGTCACCGTAGAGGACGACGGTCGAATCCTCGGCGATGCCGTGGCTTCCCAGCAGGTCGGCGAAGTCCTCCTTTTCCAGGATATCCCGTTGCGTCTGGTCTTGGAGTTGCGTCTCCCAGTTGAAGCCGATTGCGCCGGGAGCGTGGGCGTCGTCGTACGCTTCGGTGTCCACGTCCACCTCTACGAGACGGTACTCGGGGTCGTCGCTCTCGAACTTGTCCAGGTTGTCCTCGACCCAGTCGGCGGTAACGAGAACGTCCTTGGCGTAATCACTATTGCTCATACACGTCTACATTTCTGTGCCCGGATTATATCGTTGTTACTGCCGGAAGCATCCGCCTTCTGTTGAGTTTCCCGGCTTATTTTGCCGCCAAAAACGACCAGTTTCGAGGATTAGCGTCTCTATCCGACTGTTAGGTGGTCTTCTCGTGGAAAGATGCGGAAATTATTTCCGGAACCTCCGCTAGCCTGCTCGATTCGACGCAACCCGGATGGCTAAGGCGCTGGCGTCGGTAGTTCGACTCAATGCAGGAAAACGTCGTCGTCTCCGCGAACTGGCTCGCAGAGCGACTGAACGAAGTACACATCGTAGACGTTCGCGACGGATGGGAGTATGAAGGAATCGGTCACCTTCCCGGCGCGGTCAACGTCCCATTCGAGACGTTTCGATCCGCCGAGGCGGACGACGCGGGAATGCTTCCCGGAGACGAAACGTGGGCGGAGCTTCTCGGGAACGTCGGTATCAGCGAGGACGACACCATCGTCGCCTACGACGACATGCACGGCGTGTTCGCGGCGCGATTCCTCGTCACTGCGGAACTGTACGGTCACGAAAATCTACACCTCCTCGACGGTGATTTCAGTTCGTGGCAGGGCAAACACGAAACGACGACCAACGCGCCCACCCCGGAAGAAGTACCGTATCAGGTTCGAGAGCCTGCCGAGACACCACTCGTCGGACGTGAAGCGGTACAATCGGCCATCGACGACCCGGACGCCGTGCTCGTCGATACTCGCGACCCCGAGGAGTTTGCTGAAGGACATCTTCCGAGCGCGGTCAACGTGGATTGGCTCGACCTCGTAGACGACGAAACTCGTGGTCTCAAATCCCAGGATGAACTCCGAGCGGTTCTCGAATCGAACGGTGTGACCCCCGACAAACGAGTCGTTCTCTACTGTAACACTGCCCGACGAATCAGTCACACCTACGTCGTCCTCTCGCACCTCGGCTATGACGACCTCGGCTTTTACGAGGGAAGTCTCACGGAATGGACTGATGAGGACAGGAAACTCGAAACGGCGTAGTCGGAAGTAAACGAAAATGATTCCCCACCGTAACCGCTCTTTTACCCGCTTTTCGATAGTTGTTATTCGTCGACCGAGTGCTCTGGTACGGAATCGCAACACAACGGCGAAGCGGTTTTCGTCGTTACTGGCTGGAAACGGCTGGAGGCTGTTCAGTAACGAATGACACTGGTGGGTTCCCTGCCGATGAGGACGCTCGCTGGTGTGAACCTAACGAGAATAGTTTTCCATTGGCCAGCGAAACGGTGGAGTCCCTTTATCGTAGGTTCCGGCCTATAGCCTGTCACCCCGGGAGGGGGAAAGGGATGACCGAGAAGAAACAACAAGACACAGAAAACGTCGAATCGGAAGAACGACGCTCGTTCATGAAGAAGGGCGCGCTCGCGACGGGTGCGCTCGCGCTGGGTCTCGGTAGTGCCGGAACCGCTGCCGCGCAGGACGGAAGTTCGGTGTTGGTCTACACGTACGACTACCACCCGAACGTTCCGTTCCGCGTCGCAAACAGCCTCGAACAATCGACGGTCGTTCGACTGCTGTCGCGTCCCGGTGGCGGAGACGTGCCCGAAATCAGCCAGCCCGACGACTATAGCGGCTGGGTTATCCGATACGACCTCGGTGGGCAAGACGCCGCTATCACCACGATCATGTTCTCGCGTCAAGCGAGTCTCAGTTCGGGTGACCGGCGTCGGTTCTCCGGTGACGCGACCATCTTCAGCAGCGAACTCAACCTGCTCAGCAGTAACCTCCGAAGCGGTAGCAACTGAGCAGTTTCGCTGCTGTGTTGGTTGAAGAACAACGCAATTTCACGTTCATTTTTCAGCAAAAGCAAGATAGCGAGCGGGTACCTGACGGTCTGTTTCCATACTCATGAACGTTTAGAGAAGTCATGAAAGGCGACGAACTCCAACAGGCGAACGAATCACTCGAAACGGATGCATCCGTCTTCGATGCGTTCAAACGACAGACGGGAGAGCGTGAGCCGTCGGGAACCGCTTTGCTGTTCGCTCGTGATTACTACCCGAACGTCCCGTTTCGCGTACTGGGAAGCCTCCCCGCCACGATAACGGTCGCTATCCTCGACGAACCGCCCGACGGCGTGCAGGTAATTTCGCAACCGGACGACTACAACGGGTTCGTCATCAGCTACGGGTTTCACGAGACACCGATCTATACGTTCCTCTTCACGCGCCGATTTCTGCCGACCGGTGGCCGATTTCGGCTGGGTAGCGACCCGACATATTTCAGTACGAACCTCAACCTCCTCGAAGTCTCCCTCGTCAAGTCATAATCCCGGATTCGAATGGATTTCATATAGCAGTATTACATTCATCATTTAACTGCTGTGCCTCTCTTCCTCCGATTTGAACATCACGTCTGTTAAGTATCACCGACTGTAACCACCGAGTAATGAACCGCCGAACGTTCCTTACAGCGGGAAGCGCCGCTCTCGCCGGTCTTGCTGGTTGTCTCGACAGCACCGGGTCGAGCGAGCAGTCCCAGAACACCGGCACCACGGCCAAGACGACTGCCCAGACCGAACTGAGTGGGACGCTGAAGGTCGCAACGTACAGCGCACTCGTGGACGCGCCGAGTTCGTCGCCCGGCAAATGGCTGAAAAAGGAGTTCGAAAAGGCATATCCAAAAGCGACGCTCGAATGGCAGACGCCCGAAAACGAGGTGAACTACTTCATTCAGCGGAAGGCACAGGGCGTCACCATTGATACGGACGTGTACGTCGGACTGAACGTCGACCACCTCATCACAATCGACGACAAACTCGGCGGAAAACAGCTGTTCACTCCGATTGCGGACTCGCTGTCGAACTACGGCCACGTCAAAGACGGGCTGAAGTTCGACCCAAAACAGCGAGCAGTTCCGTACGACACGGGATACATCAGCCTCGTGTACAACGCGCACGAAGTGGACGAACCTCAGACCTTCGACGCGCTGACGAAACCGAAGTTCAAGAGCACGCTCATCACCGAAAACGCCCAGCAAGCGATTACCGGGCGCGCCTTCTTGCTTTGGTCGATTCACCAGAAAGGGCCGGATTCGTACCTCGACTACTGGAAGCAGTTGAAGCAAAACAACGTACAAATTCTCGGTTCGTGGGACGCCGCCTACACCGCCTACTCGAACGGCGAGCGACCCATCGTCGTCTCCTACTCCACCGACCAAGTGTACGCGAATCGCTCCGGCGCGGACATGAAAAAGCACCAAATCGGCTTCCTGAACGGTCAGGGCTACGCGAACCCAGAAGGTATGGCGAAGTTCGCCGACACCGACAACTCGCAGTTGGCCGACGCGTTCCTCGAATTCATGCTCTCGAAGAAGGCCCAATCGAAGATTCCGACGCTCAACGTCCAATTCCCCGCAACAGATTGGGCCGACCCCGGCAATGAGTTCGAAAAGTACGCGAAAGCACCCGAGAAGCCGATCACCTACTCCTACGACGAGTTGAAAGGCAACATCGAAGGATGGGTTGAACAGTGGGCGCGACAAATCGCAAGCAACTGAATGCGCTTTCGGCACTGGCTGGAACGACACGCGCTCGCCCTCCTCGGAGTCGCAACCACTGCCGTCCTCGCCGTGCTGTTCTACTTTCCAGTCGCCATCGTTTTCGCGGATGCGGGTGGTTCGGACGCCTTCATCGACGTTCTGACCGACCAGTTCTACGTCAACGAAATTTTCAGATTTACGGCGTGGCAGGCGTTTCTTTCCACACTGGCCAGCGTTGCACTCGGACTGCCGGGTGCCTACATTCTCTCACGCTACGAGTTCCCCGGCCGACGGACGATTCGATCGCTAACTATTATCCCGTTCGTCATGCCGTCGATTCTCGTCGCCATCGGCTTCGTGGCGATGTTCGGCCAACACGGACTGCTGAACGACGTGCTCGGACTCGTCGGATTCGGGCCGTACTCCCTGCTCTACAATCTACCAGCCATCGTCGTTGCCCACGCGTTCTACAACGCGCCGCTAGTTGCCCGAATCACCAACGCGGCGTGGGAGAGCGTGGATGCCCGCGAGGTCGAAACCGCTCGAAGCCTCGGCGCAGGTCGGTTTCGGGCGTTCCGCGACGTGCTGGCTCCGCAACTCCTGCCCGCGATTTTAACAGGTGCGCTCCTCACGTTCATCTTCACGTTCATGTCGTTTCCCATCGTGCTGGCGCTGGGTGGCTTCCAGTTCCAGACTGTCGAGGTGTGGATTTACGCGCTAGTTCGCGATTTGGATTATTCGGAGGCTGCAGTCCTTGCAGTCCTCGAAACGACTCTCTCGTTGGTGCTGACCTACGCGTATCTTCGGTATGAAGCACGACAAACGTCGGCAACCCGATCGAGCCGTCCGCTTGCCCGAAAATGGTTGTTTTCCGGCGTCCGCACCTCGGGAGAATCCCTTGAACGTGTTGGCGTTCTGGCCTATTTCGTCCTCGTCGCAATCGTCTTCGTCGGCCCACTGGTCAGCACCGTTCTCGAAAGCTTGACCGGCCCGAACGGATTTACCCTCCAGTACTACGAATTTCTCGTCACTCGGCAGGTCTCGGGAGCGTCCTTCCAGACCAAACCCGGCGTCGCGGTTCGAAATTCGCTGTTCTTCGGAATCGGAACCCTGCTCATCGCGCTTCCGATGGGTGTCGTCATTGCGGTACTTTCCAGAGCGAAAGGCGGCCGACTCGTGGAAGCAATCGCGATGGCTCCACTCGCGGTCAGCGGTGTAATGGTCGGTCTCGGTATGCTTCGCGGACTCGTCTTTGGGGTACCAGTCGCCGGAACCAGAATCCAAGTCGGCGGCGCGGTTGCCATCGTCGCGGCCCACGCCGTCGCGGCGTATCCCTTCGTCACGCGAAACGTCGCTCCGATGCTCTCGGGTATCGACCCCCGGATGGTCGAATCCGCGCGCGCACTCGGCGCGACTCGATTCCGGTCGCTGGTGGACATCGAACTCCCACTCGTCGCCGTCGGACTCGCCGCCGGGGCCGCCTTCGCCTTCGCAATCAGTATCGGTGAGTTCGACTCGACAGTTATTCTTGCCACGGGCAGTAGCAGTTACACGATGCCCGTCGCCGTCGAACGCTATCTCGGCAACCGAACGCTCGGCCCAGCGACGGCGATGGGGACCGTTCTGCTCGTCGTCACCGCTGTCAGCTTCGTCGTCATCGACCGCCTCGGCGGGAGGTGGGAGGGTGGGTAGTCTATCCTCCAGCGGCGAGCGGATGGAAACCGCGAGGTGGGAGCGTGGTTGACGTTCGACTCTCCGGCGTGCGAAAGGAGTACGACGGCGTCACCGCCCTCGAAGAAATCTCGATTCACGTCGCGAACGGCGAATTCTTCACGCTCGTCGGCCCCTCCGGATGCGGAAAAACGACCACACTCCGCGCGATTGCTGGTTTCGAGGAACCGACCGCCGGAACGGTGCAGTTCGGAAACCGCGAGATGACGGGTGTCCCGCCGGAAAATCGCGATGTAGGGATCGTCTTCCAGAACTACGCGCTGTTTCCCCACATGACCGTCGCGGAAAACGTCGGCTACGGCCTCCGGTTCCGCGACCCGCCCGGAGCGATGACGCGCGACGAGCGCATCCAATCGCTCCTCGAACTGGTCGATTTGGCCGACTTCGGCAACCGCAAGCCGGACGAGTTGTCGGGCGGTCAGCAACAGCGTGTCGCGCTCGCTCGTGCGCTCGCACCCGGCCCGGACGTACTTCTCTTGGACGAACCGATGAGCGCGCTCGATGCCCGTCTCCGCGACGATCTTCGTACGCAAGTCTCCCGAATCCAGTCCGACCTCGGGATCACGACGATCTACGTCACCCACGACCAGGAAGAGGCGCTGGCGATAAGCGACCGCGTGGCCGTCATGCACGACGGACGTGTCGAACAAATCGGTCGTCCCGAGGACGTGTATCGCCGACCCGACTCCCGATTCGTCGCCGAGTTCGTCGGCGAGAACAACGTCTTTTCGGGTGACACGGTTGCACACGAAACAGGGGGGTCGCTGGTCGCGGTCGATGACCACGAGTTCCGGATTGCGGGCGCGACGGACGACCGCGTAACGTTCTGTATCCGCCCCGAAGCGCTCAGACTGGATGGCGGCGAAAATTCGTTTTCGGCGACCGTCGAGACCGTCGAGTTCCTCGGCGAAGCGTTCCGCGTGCATCTCGACTGGGACGGCAGGCGGGTGATGCTCCGAGTGTCCGAGGCACCGGAAAGTGAAACGGTTCGTGTCGGATTCGACCCCGAAGACGCCCACATCATCGACGGTGGGACGACTGAACTGATCGAACAGCGATGACGGTTCAGAAATAGTGATCGGGTCGACTTGGTCGCTATCTCTGCAATGGATTGAACGGAAAACTCGTATTTTCAAAAACAAAATCTGCAGGCCCTTTTCGTGCTTACAATCCCGAAGACGAGCTTCGGCCGCTCTCCAGGGCTCTATTGTGTACTTTACTCCGCCTTCGAAAAACAGTTCCTATCAGCTATCAGTTGTTGTTCAATTGTTTGTTGTGTCGGTCGTAAACGTTCCATCAGTGAAGCCACCGTCCGTCGTGTCGGTCGTAAACGTTCCATCAGTGAAGCCACCGTCCGTCGTGTCGGTCGTAAACGTCCCGTCGGTGGTATCAGTGAAGCCACCGTCCGTCGTGTCAGTGGTGAACGTTCCATCGGTGCCGTTCGTCGTCTCGGTGGTGCGGAAGTCGGTTTCCTCCGTGGTAAATGTCCCTTCCGTTCCTGTTCCGAAATCACCCGATCGGACGATGTTGCCTCGCATGCTGTCCGGATGGAACCGACAGCGATAGCGCCGCACACGGTCGGTTGCGCGAAACGAGATCGACCGTGTCGCGCCCCGTCGAGATGTCGCTTCGGTTTCCCGCAGAACGTTCCCCGACCCGTTCTCCTCGCCGAGTATCTGTAACTGGTGTCGTGCGCCGTCCAAATTTATCCAGACGATTCTGTAGCGTTCGCCCGGAACCAGTCCTATCGTCGGATTGTCCGCACGCTCAATGACGGAGGGCGTCAGCCCGAGCCATGCATCGATTCGTCCACCGAGGATAACGACCCGTTCACCATCGCTCGTCGTTTGGGTTCCGCCGTTGGTCGTCTCCCCCCCGTTGGTCGTCTCCGTCGTTTGATTGTCCTGTGCCATGGCGATGCGTCCGAGAACTCCAACTCCAGCCACGCCTCCTACTGCCTTCAGAAATGTTCGACGCTGTGACTTCGGTGACTGTGTCATCTGTTATTCCTCTGTCCACGAAACGAGTTCTCGGAGTAAAAACCGGTCACACCGTTCGGTTTTGTAATCGCAAATTATGCGCGAGATGTGCCCGTTATCCTTGGTTCGAGGGACGGAAACAGTCGCCTAGCCGTCAGACCATTTCGAGTCCAGATAGTTCGACTTCCGGACTCCGGCTGCAATTTTCGAGTTAGGATTACAGTTATTGTCGATTCTTTGCCGTACTTCAGTACTCCTGCCAAAATCGTTCCAGTCCGAGCGAGAGCATGTCGGGGCTGACCGGTTGGAACTCCTCTCGCTCGGTTTCGGGGAAAAACTCCCTGACGCCGTCCCACGATTCGCGGGCGTAGCGACTGTCCACCAGCACGCGGATTCCTCTCTCATCCGACCCACGGATAACTCGTCCAAGCGCCTGTCGTGCCTTTCTGACGGCGGGAACTGTGAGAGCATAGGTAAACCCGTCGCCAAACTTTCGTTCGTATGCGGTTCGCACGGCCCGAGTTCGGGGACTCGCGGTGTTGATGATAGGAACGCCACAGACGACTGCGGCTTTGAGTCGGTCACCGCGATAATCGACACCCTCCGTAAGCGTCCCTCGGAGACTCGTGACGAGGACTTTTGCTTCACCGCCGAAGAACTCGTCTTTCAGGTCTTCCGTCGCGTCGTCCGCACTGCTCTCGTCCAGCAGAACCGGTTTGTCAACCACCGTTCGTAAGTGCTCCGCGGCCCACGTTGCCTCCGCGTAGTTCGGCATTCCAACGAGGACGTTACCGGGCGACCGCGCCACGTCGCGAATCGCATCGGCATACACCTGCCGCTCTCCGGTTTCGTCGTCCGGCGCACCACGGTTGTCGTAGGTGAATTTCGGTGCATCCACCGCGAAACTCTCGCGGTTCGACTCGGGGAAGTTCAAGCCGAACGTTCGTTCTACGACTGGTCTGCCGTCGTTTTCCAGATGAACCAGTCCCGACACCTCCTCGAATATTTCGAGCGGTTCGAGCGTAGCACTCATCAAAATGCCGCCCCCGAATTCGCCTAACTGTTCGCCGATGGCGTCGCTCGGAACGCAGTTCTGCATGGCGAGCTTGGCATTGTACGCCCGCCGCCACGAATCGTCGGGTTCGCGGTCGTTCCACGTCCGTTCGAGGACGATTTCGCGGAAATACTCCTCGTGGTCGTTGCGGTACCACTCGCCGAGTGCCCTGCCTGCGGGCAGGGCATTTCGTTCTCTGTCTTCTTCCTCTGCTTCGTTGAGGATTTTTGCGACGACTGCGCCAACCTTCTCCGCACGTGCCCAGGTGCCGCCGTCGTAGCCCGCTTCGTCCGCCCATTTCGAAATTTCGTCCGGTTGCGGAACGGTCGGGTCGCGCAGTGGAATTTCCGCATCCGAGAGGCCGGTGAGGTTCGCTTTCCAGCCCCGGTGTTCGCGTTCGAGATGCGCCGTCACTCGTCGGTCGAGTTCCTCACGGAGGTCACGGATGAAATCACGCGTTTCCTCCAACTCGCGAAGGGTGACACCTGCGTCTTCGAGTTCACCCCGGATGAGGTTCGCATCGGCAGTCGTGTGCGTGGAATCCTTGTCGTCGAACTTCACCGGTTGGATGACGCGGGTGAGTTCGGCTTCGGCGTCTCTGAGGGTCGTATCGCCGACGGACTGGCTCACGAGGTCACGAACGCGCGGTTCCAGCATGTGGGCTTCGTCGCAGACGAGGAACGTCGAGTCGTCTACCAGGGCGCCCGTGAACGTCGCTGTCGTCACCGGATCGAATGCGTGGTAGTAGTTGCCGACGACGACCTCGACGTGGCCCAGCAACGCACCCATCATCGAGTGCGGACAGGTGCCCCACTGAACGGAGTTGGCCACGAGGTCGCTCGGTTCGATGAGGCCCATGCTGTCGAAATCGAATGGCACGGCTTCGACCGGGTCGCCATCTTCCGGCATATCCTCCAGAAATTGCGCGTAGAAGGGACAGTATTCGAGGTCGTTGTACTCCGGCATCTCGGGCGGATAGGGTGACGGTTCGCCCGCCGTTTCGAGGTAGGACGCGGCGCTTCCCTGACTGCCGCTATCGGCAAGCCCCATCTGCTGGCTCCTGGCTTGGGAGGCGAGGGCTTGGGCGGTCGTTGCGCCACTTTCGCCGGTCAGGTCGCGGGTTCGCTCCCGCAGGCCTTCACAGCGGTCGTAGACGTTGGAATCGTCGATACCGCCCGAATTTTCGCGGTTGTAGGGACACACGTCGGCTTTCCCGACCATGGTGAGCGCCGAAACCGGCTTCCAATCGTCGGGTAAATTCGCGTTTATCGTCTTCAGGTCGGTTTCGAACTGGCGGAGTTGCTGTTTGACGCTCGTCAGGACGAACACGCGCTCGTACTGACTGTCGGGGTCTCGGACGAGGTGGAGGCCAGCCGTCAGCGCCAGCATGGTCTTGCCAGTCCCGCAGGCCCCTTCGATAACCGAAAAGCCATCGTCACGGGCGGTCTCGATGGCTGTCTCGATACCATCTTCCTGCTCCTCGTAGGGGTCGTCGTGACCGAATATGGTTCGCCAGTCCGCCATCATTGTTGTTCTGTTTGCCCCGTGCTTAGGGCTGTTGAACTGGAATGGTTCCGTCTCGGTATTTAAAGTTGAGCACGCGGTGGAACTGGTCGTGAGTACTGACGTTTTTATCACTTCGATGAGAGCGCTGCGATTCGGTGCATAAATGATAAAAATAATAAAAGTGTCGCTAGCTAGTGCTGGTTCTAATACCGCAAAACCGCAACCGCCCACACGCCCCCCAACCGACTCGCTTCGCTCGTCCCTCGCACGCTGTCAGTACAGGCCTTCGGCGGTGAACGCCTCAGGCCTGCGCCAGCGCGCGCCACGTGGAAAATCCGGCCATCTCGAATTGTCACGAACTTCTTCGGCACGCGGTGCGGTAATTAGGAGTCGGAAGTAGCTAGAGTCTCGGTAGAAAACGAGAACAAGTAAACTCAACCATAAGGTGCGACTCTGCAAGAAGTGAAATTCCACAGACTTGTCGTAAAATAAACTGAAACGATACGGAGACGGTACAACAGTCTTTACCCGCGACGAACCCGAACACCAGTCCATGACCGACGCACCCGACTTGGACGAAATCTCGGAAGACGAGTGGCGCGAAGAACTCCAAAACACGCGACAAGAGAAAGACGACTTCTTCGACGAGCACCCACAGTCGCCGATTCCGCCGGAAAAACGCGGCGACTTCGACGGCCTGTCTTACTTCGACCCGGCCCCGGAGTACCAAGTCACCGCGACGGTCGAAACCCACGACGACCCGGAACCGATCGACCTCGACATGACGGCCGGAAATCCGCAGCGATATCTGCACACGATGACGTTTCATTTCGACGTGAACGACCAAGAGCAGTCGCTTGCGGTCTATCAGCAGGAGGGCCAACAGTCGCTATTCGTTCCATTCCGCGACAAGACGACGGGACAGCAGAGCTACGAGAACGGACGCTATCTCGAACTGCATCCCGACCGCAAACTGACCGATGGCGACGAAATCACGCTGGATTTCAACCTCGCCTACTCGCCGTTCTGCGCGTTCAGCGAAACGTTTGCGTGTCCGCTCCCACCCGAGGAAAACTGGCTCGACGTGGCGATTCGCGCGGGCGAACGGACGTGGGACGACCAGTAACCGCCGACTGCTAGTTTCTTTTTCGCTCCCTCGACTCCGATTTCCACTGGAAAGGGAGTTCGACAACCGATTTTTCGTTTGTGGAATATTGTCTTCCTATTCACCACCGAACTATGTTGGCAGAAGACTCTTTTCTAAGTCTGGAAAATGAATTTTTGTGATTGGCGAATTTGGGTGAGAATTTGGAAAGGATTTTTAGGGGCTCACAACCAAGCAATGAATGCCGACGGTGCGGTCGTCGGCTGACAGCATGCCAAACTGCGACCATTGCAACGCGCACGTCTCCGAACAGTTTGCGCGCGTCTTCGCTGACGAACACGGTAACATCCGTGCCTGCCCTGCCTGCTCGGCAAACGCCGGAATCGCCGAGGTGGCACGACAGCGTGCGCAAAAAGCATAGCCCACTGTGGCGAAGGGCGGAAATCGACAGGAACAAAACGAACCACGCAAAGCCTGTCAGGTGTGACCAACCACTGGGTGTACGTCGTCGAATGCTGTGACGGAACTTTTTACACCGGGTATACGACCGACGTGTCGCGCCGCGTCGACGAACACAACGCTGGCGACGGTGCGAAGTACACCCGAGGCAGAACCCCTGTCGAACTCGTTCACTCCGAACGATTCGATTCGAAGTCGACGGCGATGTCTCGCGAATACGAAATCAAACAGTTCAGCCGTGCGCAAAAAGAGAGACTGGTCGATTACTAAGACCGAATCGTTAGTCGTCCGCCGCCGCTTCGTCCGCCTCGGCAGAAGTCACGTCGGGTGTGATGAACGCATATTCTGCTGCCTGCTGACCGAGTTTTCGGGTTCGTTCCTCCAAATCTTCGTCAACGAACTCGCCATCCTCGAACTGCTCGTATGCGTTTCGGATGCCGACCTGATGCGGAAGCACCCAACCGTGAACCCCGCGAACCGTGATTCGCATGTGGTCTAAGGTGCTTGCGTAGGAACCGCCGCCAGCCACCGCAAGGAGGCCGACTGTAGTGTCCTCGAACTCATCGAAGCTACAGTAGTCGTGGACGTTCCGGAACGCCGAGGTGTACGAGCCGTGGTAGACGGGACTGCCGAGAATGACCGAATCTGCCTCTCGAATAATGCGCTTGACCTCGACTGCGTCCTCAGGTTCTTCTTCGTCGGGGTCGAAGATGGGAAGGTCGTACTCCCGCACATCGATGAGTTCGGTGTCTGCACCTGCCTCTTCTGCGGCATCGAGTACGTGCTTCAGGGCGGTTCGTGTATGACTTCCGTCGCGCATGCTTCCACAGACTGCGACGACTTTGGGTGTTGCTTGCATTAATTCTCACTCAGGGGTACGAACGTTTAACCTGCACGCTCTGGGTAGCACGGTTCGATTTTTGCCACATTCCCTCTCCATACCGATTCGTTTCGTGACTTCCCTGCCGCTTCATGGGCGAGACTATTTCCCGAGTGGGCAAGACGGTTTGGGGAAATCGATTTTTGTAGAAATTTTCGTCAACAGTGTGCGACTGTGGCACACGGTGGTTTTTTCGACCGGGACGGTGACGGACGACATATGGAAACGCCGATTTCGTTCGGAACCGACGGCTGGCGAGCGACGCTCGACGAGTTCACCTCGCCGCGCGTGCAGATTGTCGGACAGGCAGTCGCCGACTACCTCCGCGAGGTCGAAGACCGAGCGGGCGACACCGTCGCGGTTAGTTACGATGCCCGGGAAACGTCGCGTGGATTCGCCGAAGACCTCTGTCGAGTGCTCGCGGCAAACGGCTTTGACGTGCTCATTCCCGAACGGGATACGCCGACGCCAATCCTCGCGTGGACGATCACCGACCGCGACCTCGCTGGCGGATTGATGATAACCGCGAGTCACAACCCGCCGGAGTACAACGGCGTGAAATTCATTCCGTCGGACGGCGCGCCCGCCCTTCCCGAAGTGACCGACGAAATCATGTCCAGACTTGCCGACCCCGACCCTCTCTCGGAGGACGAACACGGGGTCGTTCACGAGGAAAATTTCGTCGCACCCTACGAGGAACACGCCTTCGACCTCGTGAAAAGCGACCTGTCCGACCTCTCGGTCGTCTACGACGCCATGCACGGAAGCGGTCGCGGTGTCACCGACAAACTGCTCGAAGATGCCGGTGCGAGCGTCGAACGCCTTCGCTGCGAGCGAGACGCCGAGTTCGGCGGCACCTCGCCGGAACCCGACCCCGACCACTTACAAGAACTCGTTTCGGTGGTCGAAGACGGCGACGCAGACCTCGGCATCGCCAACGACGGGGATGCCGACCGACTCGCAATCGTCACACCTGAACGCGGATATCTGGACGAGAACCTCTTTTTCGCCGCGTTGTACGAGTATCTGCTCGAAGACGATTCGGGCCCAGCGATTCGAACTGTCTCGACCACGTTCCTCATCGACCGAATCGCGGAAGCACACAGCGAGGACGTTTACGAAACTCCGGTCGGATTCAAGTGGGTCGCACAAGCCATCGAGAACCACGATGCACTCGTCGGCGGCGAGGAGAGCGGCGGGTTCACGATTCGCGGACACGTCCGCGAGAAGGATGGCGTCCTGATGGCGCTTCTCGCTGGCGCAATCGCCGAAGAGCGACCATTCGATGCGCGCGTCGATGACCTCCTCTCGGAGTTCGGTGAGATCCACCAGAACAAAATTAGCCTCGACTGTCCCGACGCGGAAAAACAGCGTGTCCTCTCCGACCTCGAAACGGAACTTCCCGACGAAGTCGCTGGTAAGGATGTCGAAGATGTGGTGACCAAAGACGGCTTCAAAATCCTGCTCGAAGACGGTTCGTGGTTGCTCGTCCGACCCAGCGGTACCGAACCAAAGATGCGCATCTACGCCGAGGGCGACAGCGAAACGCGCGTCAGCGAACTGCTCACTGCGGGCGAGAGGTTGGTCGAACCGCTGATTTAGTTCGTACAATTCGCAGTTGGCAGATTCTTTTTTGTGTGTTGATGGGTTGAACCCTCCGCCGATTTGTGTTGCTGTTTCGAGACTTTCTCCTTGCAGCAGCGACACCTTCTTTTGCCGCTCTTGCGCGCTATTTCGGCCGTTGACGGAAATCAGTTCCAAGAACTACTTCCGGACTCGTATATCGATGTTCGCTATACGAAATATCGAAAATAAGTCATTATCGGATTTACAACTCAGTAGGAGAGAGCGAACTGTGACGCAGAATCTTACTCGAACGACAATACGTCGCCGGGATTCAGGTAGTAAAGCGCTGCGAGTCCCACACCGAAGACGACCGCAGTCAGCCCGATGAGGTCGTTTAGTGACGTGTCAAATCCATCCTGAAACACGTACATCGCCATCACGACCGCGAACGCGACCCAGATGAGCGAGAGGCGACGGCGTTTCGTCTCGTCCATGCGGCATCGTTTGCGAACTCGATGTATCAGTGTTCGCTTTCGAGCGTTCCGAAAAGTCGGTCGTCGCTCGACCATTCGATGTCGAACTCCAGCGATTCGTAGAACGGTCGAACTGATGGGTTGAACTCGGCGGTCAGCGTCCCGTAGCGTTCCAGTGCGGTTTCGACCAACTCCCGTCCGATTCCTTGCGCTCGCCGAGCGCGTCGAACCGCGATGGCCTCGATATGCGTGCCGGTGTCGTTGGCTTCTAACACCGCCGTTCCAAGGATTCTCCTCTCTTCTTCCGCCACGAGAACGTGTCCGTTTTCGATTCGCTCGCGAACGAAGTCCGCGTCGGCTTCGAGCATTGCGCCGTCCACGATTCGCATGACAGAGAGATGCTCGTCGGGTGTCGCGGGACGGACGGTCATCCGCCTTTGATGAGCCTGAGTACCTTCACGTGCGCCGCTTCGACGGGTTGGTCTTCCGGCACAGGCCGCCCGTCGACCATCACCGACACCTCGTGCCGACTCAGGCCGACCTCAGACAGCAGGTCGGCGTAGGTTTCGTCGTCCACATCGAACTCGTGGGTGTCCTCGCCGACCACCTCGACGGTTACGTTCATAGCCTTTCTTGCCAGTCTCGTGCCTTCAGCGTGTCGGGGTTCGGCGAGAGAGCGGAGCAGTTCGTCTTCACGCGGTGGGTGACTCGTCGTCGGTGCCCTCCGACGTCGTCTCCGCGTACTCCGGCGTGATTCGCCGCCCCCCCCGGTAGCGCGCCCGCACGCTCATCGCCAGCGCACCGAGTCCGAGGAGGAGAACGATGAACTGGATGAGGCCGCCGAGGATGGGTATCTGATTGATTACGGCGACGACGAGGAGACCGACGAGCAGCGCGAGCCAGCGATTCACCTCGTCGGCTAACGACAACAGCCAGACCCCGACCGTGAACGAACCGTACACCGTGCCGACCCACAGAAGGATGATGAACAGGAACGCTCCGAGGAGCGAGATGGGGATTCCGATGATGGTGATGGCGAAGAGAACGAGCATGAGCGGCACCAAAATGAGCAAGAGGAGGCCAACACCTGCCGAAAGCAGGGGTTCCCCTCGCGCTCGCTCGGCGACGCCATCGGAGAATGCCGGAAACACCGCCAACAGGACTACCCCCAAAAGCAGGTTGACCAAGAAGCCGTACAGCGTGCCGACCCAGTTCGGCACTCGTGGAACCGGTGCTGGACCGACATCGGCCATCGATTCGTCCTGCCGAACCGTCCCCTCGATGGTCGCGCCGGGAGCGCGCTCGAACGTTTCGGCGTCGTAGACGAGATTACCGTTGATAGTCGCGGTTTCGGCGACTCGAAGCGTCTCGCTCGTGATTTGGGTATCACCGCTGACGGTTCCTGCCAATAGCGTGTAACCTGCAGATCCTTCGAGCGACCCGCCGACTGTGCCGGTTCGTGCGAGAACGAAGTTCCCTCCTCCCGATTCGACGTTGCCCGTGACGTTGCCCTCGATGCGAACGTTTCCGGCAAGTGCGGACATGTCCCCGGAAACGGTTCCGGTTCGGGCGATGAGGACGTTTCCGGCGAACGCGGTCAGGTCGCCGTTGATGGTTCCACGGATGACGACATTCCCGGCAGTGGCCGTGAGGTCGTCGTTGACCGTCTCCCCCTGCTCGATGACGACGGTGCCGCCAGTTCGTGTCTGCTCGGCCGTCACTGTCGCGGGTACCGTGGCGAGGAGCAAGATGACGACGAAAAATGTCGTTTTTGCGCGCATGACGACGTATTCGCTATCCGGCCCGAAAGTAATTCAGTCGTTGCGTACGGGAATCGTCGATTGCCCGTGGGAATCGACTGCCTAACTCGGCGCGGAGTCTCGGGGACTTTAAGAACGATAGGTACCTCTGCTGGAACATGAGCGAGGCCGACGAGGAATCCGTTCCCGGGCGCGGAACCATTTGGGTCGAAAAGTACCGGCCACAGACGTTGGACGAAATCGCGGGGCACGAGGAAATCACGGCACGGCTGAAAAGCTACACCGAGACGAACGACCTGCCGAACCTGCTGTTTTCCGGACAGGCAGGTATCGGCAAGACGACGAGTGCCGTCGCCATCGCAAAAGAACTGTACGGCGATAGCTGGCGGACGCATTTCCTCGAACTGAATGCCTCCGACGAGCGCGGCATCGACGTGGTGCGCGACCAAATCAAGAACTTCGCCCGCCACGACCCCGGCGCGGTGGACTTTCAAATCATCTTCTTGGACGAGGCGGATTCCCTGACGAACGACGCGCAGGCCGCCCTCCGCCGGACGATGGAGCAGTTCTCCGACAAGACGCGATTCATCATGTCCTGTAACTACTCCTCGAAGATCATCGACCCGATTCAGTCCCGCTGTGCCGTCTTCCGATTCGGCCCGATTTCGGACGACGCGGTCGCGGAACGAATTCGCTATATCGCGGGCGAAGAGGGTATCGAGACCACCGAAGATGGCGTCGAAGCCCTCGTTTACGCCGCGGATGGTGACATGCGAAAAGCCATCAACGCCCTGCAAGCCGCCGCAGTCATGGGCGAACAAGTGGACGAGGAGAGCGTTTTCGTCATCACCAGCACGGCTCGCCCCGAGGACATCAAGGAGATGGTGAACGATGCTCTCTCCGGGGATTTCACCCGCGCGCGCTCCAAACTGGACGAACTGGTTACCGAGCGCGGGATGGCTGGCGGCGACATCATCGACCAACTCCATCGGTCGGTTTGGGAGTTCGGCTTAGACGACGCCGACGCGGTTCGCGTCCTCGAACGAGTCGGCGAGGCCGACTACCGAATCACGGAGGGCGCGAACGAACGGGTGCAACTCGAAGCGATGTTGGCGTCGCTGGCGCTGAACTGACGGCGGCTTTATCGTGAATTTCCCACTGCGCTCGCGTATAGGCGCCAAAATACCTCTGTTGTCGGTTTCCGATAGACAGAGTCTCACTCCCTATTAGGGGGTAAGTATGTTTATGAAATATAGGGCTCATATACGAAATACGAACCATTTGACGGCCATTACGAGGGATTGCTTCGACAGTACAAAGGACGGCCCTCCGGTGAGGTGACCGACCAACATCGATTTTCCATCACGCGCGAGGAGTACGAAGCCGCGACAGGCGCGCGCTAACGGGCAAATTTCGAATCGTTCACGCCAGAAACGGCAAATTAGCGACCGAACGGTGGGCGGGATTGACGGTTCGTGACGGCGATGACGCCGCCATGGGCAGATATCCGAGAACCACGAGAGACGCACAAATCAAATGCATCGCCTGTAACGCGCCGGTCGTCCAGACCGTCGAAAACGCCTTCATCTGTGTGGGGTGTGGCGAGTCGCCGGTTGCCGCGAATTCGTCCTCGAAGTCAGCACAGTTGTAAACAGATTACTAGTTTCAATCGTCTTTTTTTATCGTTCGCTATAGTCACACGAACATGGTTCAAATTGTCCCCGACGTGACGCTCTCCGGCACTGACCTTCCTTCCTCTGGGGCGGGTCGATGACACCAGTCATCGAAACGGACGGTTTGACGAAACGGTTCGACGACACGACTGTCGTTTCGAATCTGCAACTTACCGTCCCCGAGAAAGCCGTCTACGGCTTTCTCGGCCCGAACGGGGCGGGAAAGACGACGACCATGCGAATGTTGACGACGCTGACCCGGCCGACGAGCGGCACCGCCCGAGTCGGCGGGCAGTCCATCGACAATCGCGACGCGGTCGTCTCCCGAATCGGATTTCTGCCGGAAGAACCGCCGCTATATGACGAACTCACCGCCCGCGAACAATTGCAGTACGTCGCCGGACTCCGCGACATCGATGCGGACGAGCGAATCGGTTCCCTGCTCGACCGCTTGGATCTCGCGGACGATGCGGACGAGCGCGTCAGCACCTATTCGAAGGGGATGAAACAGAAGACGGCGCTGATTCAGGCCATCCTCCACGAACCCGAAGTCGTTTTTCTGGATGAACCGACTTCCGGCTTAGACCCCCGGGCCGCCCGCACCGTCCGCGACCTCATTTCCGAACTCACCGACGACGGGATGACCGTCTTCCTCTCGACACACATCCTCCCGGTTGTCGAAGAACTCGCAGACACCGTCGGCGTGCTTCACGATGGGACTTTGGTCGCCGAAGACTCGCCCGCGAGACTCACCCATCGTGCAGAGAAGGAACAGACCCTCGAAGAGGTGTTCCTCGACGTGACGAGCAAGGAAGAACCGATGGTGTCCCAATGAGTTGGCCACGCTTCGAGAAAAGCGCCAGTATCGCCCGAGTCGAGTATCGGCGAAGCATCCGAGCCATGGTGAAAAATCCCGTTCAACTGCTGGCGTTCGGCTTCTTCCTCCTCGTTTTCGTCGGCGGTTTCACGGTCGGTGGTTCCTACGTTGCCTACAAATTCGGCGACCAAATCGGTCGGATTCCCGAGGTTCTCCTTCTCGATGTCGTGCGCGGCGGCCTCGCTAGTTGGTGGGCCATTCTGACGGCGATAGTGGCCGCGAGGGCGGTCGGACAAACCGGTCGTATCGACCACGAAGCGGGAATGTTGACGACAGTGCCCGCCCGCGATGTCGTCGGTGGTCTCGTCCTCGCGGAGTTCGCCCGGATTGCCTCGGTAGCGGCACTTCCACTGGTCTCGATAAGCGTAGCGTTGAGTGTGGCGCTCGGAACCCCAACCGTCTTCGCGACCATCGTCCTCGCCCTGCTCGGCGTGTTCACGACCGCGGTTCTCGCGGGACACATCGTCGGACTGCTACTCAAGGTTGCATTTGCGCGGTCGGAACTGCTCGCCCAGTACAAATCCGTAATTGCCGTTCTCGGATTCACGATCTACATGGGAACTATCCTGTCGAACACGTTCGGTCGCGTCGTCGCTTCGATTTCGACCCTGTTGCAGGACGCGCCGATGGGGTGGCTCGGCGACGTGTTTGTGCTCGGCATTCCCGGTCTGACTCCCTCGCTTGTCCGCGTCGGTGGTGGGGTTGCGTTCGTCGCGGTCACGATTCCGGTGCTGGTATCGCTCGACGTGCGCACTGCGACGTGGCTCTGGTACGGTGACCAAGTCCAGGTGGAAAATCGAAAATACGAAGCAAGCACGTCGAACGCCGACTTCCTCGCAGGTGCCGTTTCCCGGCCAACCAGAACGGTCATCACGAACGTCTGGCGACGGACGAAACGCGCACCACTTCGGCTCCTGTACGTCGTCTACCCCATCTTCTTCATGACGGTACCGTTGCAAGAGGCGGTTCAAACCGGAACCGTCTCGACGTATCTTGCGGTTTCAATCGCACTCTACGGCGCGTGGGGGGTCGGAGCATCGGCACTCAATCCGCTCGGCGACGAGGGCGCGATGCTTCCGGTGACGCTCACATCCACGATTCGCGGCGGGCAGTTCGTCCGTGGGAACGTCCTCGCCGTGACGCTCGTCGGCCTCCCGTTCGTGGTCGGTTCGACGGCGATCGCGAGCGCACTGAGTCCGCTCGCGCTCGAACGATTGGTCGGACTGACCGTCGGCAGTGCCCTCCTTGGCGTTGCTGGCACCGTAGTTGCGGTCGGCATCGGTACCGCATTTCCGCGGTTCAGTTCGGTTCGCGTGACCCGAAGTCGGCGCGTGGTCGTTCCGAGCAAGTCGGCGTTCGCCGTCTACACGCTCACACTGTTGTTGGGTGCTGGCGGTGCGACAATGGTGGCCAGCTCAGGGGCGGCCCCGGCAACCGCCGGAATCGTGGCGTTCGTCACGGACGTCCTTGGATTCCGAATCGCACTCGACCCCGCCACCCTCCGCATCGGCGGCGGCGCGGTGGCCGTCTTGCTCGGCGTGGTCGCTCCACCGCTCGCCTATCGATACGCGGTTCGGGGCTTCCACGGTTACGTCCTCGACTGATAGCGGCCTTGCGGAACTGTTTTACGCACCGATGGGTGAAGAACTACCAACAATGAGCGAACTCGAGGAGGAGTACCGCCTCGATTATTTCGAGGAAAACGATTTTGTGCGAAAGGAATGCTCCGAGTGTGGAGCGCACTTCTGGACGCGCGACCACGACCGCGAGACCTGTGGGGAACCGCCGTGCGAAGAGTACGGTTTCATCGACGACCCCGGTTTCGAGGAGGAGTACACGCTGTCGGAGATGCGAGAGGTGTTCCTCTCGTTCTTCGAGGAACACGACCACGAGCGAATCGATCCGTATCCGGTCGCCGCAAACCGCTGGCGTGACGACGTGTTGCTGACCCAAGCGTCTATCTACGACTTTCAGCCACTCGTTACCAGCGGCAAGACGCCGCCACCGGCCAACCCGCTGACTATCAGTCAGCCCTGCATCCGAATGCAGGACATCGATAACGTCGGCAAGACGGGTCGGCACACGATGGCCTTCGAGATGATGGCCCATCACGCGTTCAACGTGCGCGACGATGCCGACGAGGAGTACGCCTACGAGGGCGAAGTGTACTGGAAAGACCAGACCGTCGCCTACTGCGACGAACTGTTCGAGTCGGTCGGCGCGGATTTAGACGAAATCACCTATATCGAAGACCCGTGGGTTGGCGGAGGCAACGCAGGTCCCGCAATCGAGGTTATCTACAAGGGTGCGGAACTCGCCACGCTGGTCTTCATGTCGATGGAGCAAGACCCCGACGGCGAGTACGAACTCAAGGACGGCAACCGCTACTCGCCGATGGACACGTACATCGTGGATACTGGATACGGACTCGAACGCTGGACGTGGATGAGTCAGGGCACCCCGACCGTCTACGAGGCGGTATATCCCGACATGATCGAGTTCCTTCGGGAGAACGCCGAAATCGAGCACTCCGAGGACGAAGACGAACTCGTCCACCGCGCCGCGAAACTCGCGGGGCACATGGATATCGACGAGGCCGAGGACATGGAGGCCGCTCGCGACAACATCGCGGACAAACTCGACGTCTCCACACACGAACTCGAATCGCTGGTCGAACCGCTTGAAACCATCTATGCTATCGCCGACCACAGCAGGGCGCTTGCCTACATGTTCGGCGACGGTATCGTCCCGAGCAACGTCTCCACCGGCTATCTCGCCCGGATGGTGCTCCGACGGACGAAGCGACTCTGCGACACTGTCGGCGTCGATGCGCCGCTGGACGAACTCGTGGACATGCAGGCCGAGCGACTCGGCTACGAGAACCGCGACACTATCCGCGACATCGTCCGGACGGAGGTCGAGAAATACCGTGAGACGCTCGAACAGGGTGGTCGCAGAGTGCGACGACTCGCCAAACAACACGCCGAGGAGGGTAAATCGATTCCGACCTCGACGCTCGTGGAACTGTACGATTCCCACGGTCTGCAACCCGATATGGTCGAGGAAATCGCCGATGAGTTCGGCGTCTCGGTCGAGGTTCCCGACGACTTCTACAGTCTCGTCGCGGATCGCCACGATGGCGGACAGGCCTTCGAGGAAGAGGAATCCGCGGACGACCGTCTCAACGACCTTCCGAAAACCGACCGGTTGTACTACGAAGACCAGTATCGCACCGATTTCGAGGCCGTCGTCCTCGACGTGTTTGAGCGTGAGGATGGCTACGACGTAGTGCTCGACCAGACGATGTTTTACCCCGAAGGTGGTGGCCAACCGGGTGACCACGGCGCGCTCTCGACGGACGAGAAGACGGTGTCGGTCACTGATTCCCAAATCGATAACGGTGTTATCCTGCATCACACCAACGAACCGGTGGATAAGGGCGATATCGTCCGCGGTAAAATCGACGCACAGCGTCGTCGCCGACTCATGCGCCACCATACGGCAACGCACATCGTCGTCCACGCGGCCCGGCAGGTGCTGGGCGACCACATCCGACAGGCCGGTGCGCAGAAGGGAACCGACAGTTCGCGCATCGACGTGCGCCACTACGAGCGTATCGACCGCGAAACCGCGCGAGAAATCGAACTGCTGGCGAACGAAATCGTCATGGAGAACACGACGGTACAACAGGAGTGGCCGAACCGCCACGAAGCCGAAGAGGAGTTCGGCTTCGACCTGTATCAGGGTGGTATCCCGGCCGGGACGAACATCCGTCTCATCCACGTCGCGGAGGACGTGCAGGCCTGCGGTGGGACACACGTCCGCCGAACCGGCGACGTTGGCTGTATCAAACTCTTGAACACTGAGCGCGTGCAGGACGGTGTCGAACGACTCACCTTCGCCGCGGGCGACGCTGCAATCGAGGCGACGCAGCGAACCGAGGACTCCCTCCAGTCCGCCGCGGATATCCTCGACGTTGCTCCCCTGGACGTTCCGGAAACTGCAGAGCGGTTCTTCGAGGAGTGGAAGGCTCGCGGCAAGCAAATCGAGAACCTGAAAGAGCAACTCGCCGAGGCCCGCGCCAGCGGGTCGGGCGGCGGCGAGGAAATCGAAGTCGGCGACACGACCGCTGTCATCCAGCGAATTGACGCCGACATGGACGAACTCCGCGCAACCGCGAACGCGATGGCCGAGGAAGGAAAAATCGCCGTCATCGGAAGCGGTGCTGACGGCGCACAGTTCGTCGTCGCGGTACCGGACGGTGTCTCGCTGAACGCCGGTGAAGTCGTCGGCGAACTTGCCACCCGCGTCGGCGGTGGCGGCGGCGGCCCTGCCGACTTCGCGCAGGGTGGCGGCCCCGATGCCGACAAACTGGACGAGGCGTTGGAAGACGCGCCGGACGTGCTCCAGCAGGTCAAAAACGCGTAATCGTCGTCGAGCGCCACATACTTCCCGGATCGCTTTCGTTGGTCGGACGTGTTATCTAAATTTCAGACAGTATTCATCTGATAGCTGTTTCTTTGTCCGCATGGAGTTGTCAACCCGACTTGTCGCGATGATCTGCGGGCTGATTGGTGTATTTCTAGCTCTCAGACCCGTGTGGCCGTCCGAATGACAGATGACTCAATCGAAGGGCGTACCTGGAACGACCCCGGCCCCATTCGCCGTGGTTTCCTCCGAGTATTTAGTGTCTGTTTCGCCGTCGTGTGGTTTACTATCGCACGTACCGGACTGGTACCGTTTTGAATTTCCTCCTATTGGGGAATTTGGCACCTCGGCGCGATATGATTATTTATTGTCATTTTTGGCTAGTGGACGCTGCTATTCGAGCGTTGTCTCCGATTTTACTACTCATTTCGATCGCTCCCGAAAATTCAGGAAAAGCTATTCTCCGGCCTTGAGAACGCTGAAATCGTGTAGTATTTGAGACCGACAAATTCGGTCGTCTTCGGCTGTTTGCTTTCCATACACTGATAAAAGCTATACGAAATCGGCATCTGTGGGGAAAGATGGATCCGATGACCACACACGATTCGGACAATATGTTCAAGTTCTTAGCAGTGTTACTAGTTGGGCGAATGATACCAGACTTTCCCAACCGGGGCTCGATACGTGGTGTCCCGAAGTTCGTGAAAATCCAAGGGCGCGAGCAGCAAGAGGCGTCATCTCATACAGTGGTTGAACGATGAATTTTCTCCGAATTCTCCCGCTTGCAATCGTGATGATCGCTGGACCACAGATTCTCAGTGCCATTTTTCTCGCCACGAGCAGAAACTGGCGGCGAAATTCCGCCGCATTCGTCTCCGGCGCGGCGCTCTCGATCTCCCTCATTGTCCTGGTTGCCTACTTGCTCGGCAACGGCGCGAGGGGTCAAGGAACCTCGAACGAGACGATCCAGGTCATCGTCCTCGCTCTGCTCCTCGCCGCCATGGTGCACACCTATCTGACGCGAGAGGAGTCGGAGCCGCCGAAATGGATGGGAAAGTTGGAGAGGGCGAGTCCGAGATTCTCGTTCCGGCTTGGCTTTCTGCTGTTGGGATTTTTCCCAACCGACATTCTCACCTCGACCGCAGTCGGTTCTTACCTCGCCGGAAACGGACTTCCGTGGACGGACTCCATCCCCTTCATCGCTCTCACGCTTCTGTTTTTGGGGTTTCCTTCGCTCATCCTGCTTGCCTTCGGCGACCGAGCGGAGAGGTTCCTTCCGAAAGCACGGGACTGGATGAACAGGAACTCGTGGGTCGTCAACGAAATCGTGATCCTGCTTTTCATCGCCATGACGCTCAACGACCTCCTCGGATAGTCGAATTTGATTCCGCGTCGTGAGTGTCTGGTGTCAATGTTTTAGGCAGACCAAAAAGCCTAAGCCATAGTTTAGGCAAGCCTAAACACATGTCTGGAGCACCTGCGGAGATTCCGACCCGTCGTGAGTACCTCAAGGGTAGCGGTGCCCTCATCGGCGGCGGTCTGCTCGCCGGTTGTACGAGCGACAGTTCGGGAACGAATTCGAACGGAACGACCGGTCAATCAACGACGGGAACGACTGCTGACGCTGGCCCGTATTCGGTGACGATGGCACCGATGGGTGAAGTCGAGTTCGATAGCGTCCCCGAGACCGTCTTTTCGATATTTCCACAGTACGCCGATATGGCGGTCGCGCTCGGACATGGGGACGCGATAAATTCGATTTACGTCCCCGAAATGTCCGGTAAGACGATGAACACCTATTACGAACGACTGGATGGTGTCTCTTTCGACTGGAAAGGACTTCCAGACCCGCTCAAAAACGGGTTGAGCAAGGAAATGTTCTATCAGCTCGACAGCGACGTTCACTTCGTTGACCCGGCCTACGTCAGTACGCAGAAAAACTGGTCGAAATCGGATGTCGAGGATATCCGGAACAACGTCGGTTCGTGGTTCGGGAACTTCTACAGCGGCACTCACGACAAACCACCGGAAGGCTACCGCGACGGGTATCAGTATTACGACCTGTGGGAGATGTTCGGAACGGTCGCCGAAGTGTTCCAAGAACAGGAGCGCTATCAGGCACTGAAAAAGATTCACGACAACGCGCTCGCGAAGATCGAGGACAGCCTACCACCGAAAAGCGAGCGACCGACGGCAGTTCGCGTCACCTACAGTAACGGGAAGTTCTACACCTATCACCTCAACAAACCCGGCTACTGGCTGGCGGACACCCGTCCGCTGGGTACGACGGACGCCTTTGCCGAGGAAGACTGGGGCAGTCTGTGGGGGACGGTCGATTTCGAGACGATGCTCGAAGCCGACCCGGACGTTATCCTGCATCTCTGGGGACTCTCGCCGGGATACTATCTCGACGAGATTCAAACGAAGATCGAGAACCACTCGGCTGGACAACAGCTCTCCGCGATTCAGAACGACCGCTTCTTTGCGGCCGGAATGCGCTATCAAGGTCCCATCATGAACCTGTTCCAGTTGGAGATGACTGCCAAGCAGTTATATCCCGAGCAGTTCGGCGAGTGGCCGGGGTACGTGACCGGCAAACCATTCCCGGAAATCCCCAAGGACGAACAATTGTTCGACCGACAGAAGCTCTCGGACGTAATCGCCGGGAACTTCTGACGCGATTTACGTCACCATCTTGCCGGTTTTCCGGCAGTATCCGGTTTTACGCAGTAGAGTGCGGCCGAGTGAATCTCGACCGGACTCCACGGTTCGAACTCGCCCTGACCACACATGTTCCACCACCGATTTTCCTCCCGATTCCAGTAGACGCCGTTGAAGTTGAGTTCGACGCAGTACCACTCTCCCTTCGTCCATGATAAAATCGACACCTCACGTTGTCTCGGCGAACTCGGCGGCGATACGGTCGGCGTATTTCCGCGGCTCGGCGAGGTCTACGTCTGCAACCATTGATTCGAGGTACTGATAGCCGTCCGCACAGACGTACGACGCTTTCTCCGCAGTCGTCGGGGTTTGACCGATGACGCGTCCTTCATCGACAAAGAAACGAACTGAGGGGTGACAGGTGTGTGTCGGATGGGGGCAGAAATCGAAATCGAGCCATTCGCGTACGACGAGCGCTCCTCCGTGTGGCCACACTTGCTGGTCGTTCTGGTTGAGCAGCGACTCCACGATTCTGTCGATAACTGTCTCATCGGGCCGGTGGATGAACGACCCGTCGCGAAGCCGAACCGTGGCCGCTTTGACTTGCGTTCTGACGAACGCCCGGTCGTACTCGTTTCGCTCCATGAACGCGAGAATCTCGTCCGTTTCCCATCGGTAAGAATCATCGGCCGTCTCGAATGTGACGAACGTCGTCTTCGGAAGGGGAACATCTATCGTCCGAATGCGCGACCAGTAGTAGTCGAATCGACAACGTTCGTCCTCGAAATCGGTGACGTAGAGTGAAACTGGAGACATGGCCGTGAAACTGTTCAACTGCGTGTGATATTGCGATGCCGCCGCGATTACCCCGTTTGCTCGACTCGACGAACCGGAATCCTATCCCGAAATGTGGGATTTGATATAGCGAAATAGGATTCATTTCGACACAGGGTCGTAACTCACAGTTTCGCTCGTCTACGTCTCTCACATCTATGCGTTGGGTGATTGCTCGTTGCTATTCGAGTCCGGTAGCGTGGTATCTTCGCGCCCGTATCCGTGTCCGACCACTAACGAGATGAGGTGTATCACGAGCAGGGCGACGAAGATGCTGACATCCGGTTTGAACCCTGTGAAGAGAAGCGGAACGTAGAACAGCGGAAGCGACACGGATGCCCAAAAGCTGATGAATTGAATCGGGAAGACGATGATTTGTGTGACGAGTGGCTGACCAGTTCCATCACGGACATATATCTATCCACGACGTATCTATTGAATACTATTCTTCACATAATACTGATTATCTGTTGTATAACCTAGTTATACGGCTTATTGCCCGTGAATCATCGGAATCTGTGCCATGCAGTAATTCGACCGACATCCGTGAATTGTGGATTTCAGTGATAGGAATTATGTCTATCAAATTGGAATTTTCTTCAGTGCGCGGTATTTTCACCGGTATTCGATGTTCCCGCTGATTCGTAGACTCAGGTCGAAAGACCCAGAACCGCATTCGCGGCTGCTTCGACATCGTCGGTCTGCTCCTCGGGGGCGTAGACGCCGAGTCGCCACTGGGTTCGTTGCGATGCCTGCAATCCTTGCACTAGCGGTGACTGCTCCGCTAACCGTCTGACCTCTCCGTTGACGACGACTCGACTGGATGATTCCGGCATCCTCGGTTCGCCGGGATTGTCGAGCAAAACTGCTTCCGGAGACACGCCAGCGCTCGTGGCAATCTCACGTTCGAACTCGCGAATCACATCGTGGTCGGCCCCCACTATTTCTGCGGGAACGGCGTCCCACTCGACCCAGACCGCGCGTTTGAACAGGTTTCGCTCGGCGATTCGGCCGGCCATCGACGACGTTGTCTTGCAGGTTTGTAGCGCGGCGAGCAGTTCGGCGTCGGTGAACCGTTGGAACTCCTCGGGCGTGATGTCGGTCGAATCGAGCAGTCGCTCGCTCGTTCGTTCCAGCATCGCTCCCGCAATTCGGGAGACGTGATGACGATAGACCGTCGCGTTCATCAGCGCGCGCGCCACGAGGAGGCTTTCGGCAGTCGGGACGTTCCCTTCTGCCAATACGAGTTGCCCGTCGGCGAATCGGAGCGCGCCGAGCAGTCGCCCGTAATCGACGGTACCGTACGGAACCCCGGTGTGGTGGGCATCCCGAACGAGATAGTCCATCCTATCCACGTCGAGTTCGCCCGCCACGAGTTGGCCGAGTTCCCCCTCGCCCGCGACGAGTCCGGCGACTTCGTCGGGATTCAGGTCATGGCGTTCGAGCACGTCGGCGAGTTCGCCTCGGGAGAGCAGGTCTGTGACTTCGTCATGGTGTCGCCCCAACCGCCGTTCGATGATACCCTCGGTTTGGTGGCCGTAGGGACCGTGCCCCACGTCGTGGAGGAGCGCGGCGGCCTGCACGGCTTTCGCTCGATGGCCGTCGATACCGAGACGGTCGAGTGCTCGTCCGGCGAGGTGGGCGACGCCGATGCTGTGTTCGAATCGCGTGTGACTAGCGGAGGGGTACACCAATCGAACCGTGCTCAACTGCTTGATGTGCCGGAGTCGCTGAACAGGGGCCGTGTCCAATAGCTCTTCGGCGACCGGTGGGAGTTCCACGTAGTCGTGGACGCTGTCCTTGATAGCCTGCATCGGATGTATGTGTTCTGATGGGATTGAGTAAAGTGTCTGGATTTTTCTCGGTGCGAGAGTAGTCTATTCCGAACTGGCTGAAGAGGGTAGCAGGGAGCAACGCACGTTGGTACGGGCGTGCTGTTAGCAGTTGCCGACTCCAACCAAACCGCCACCGCTCCGCAACCGCCTGCTCGCAGCGTTGCCGCTCGCCATCGAGGTCGCTCCGTGACCTCGCATGCCACACCCTCCCCAACCGACTCCATCGTTCGCATTGCTCACTCAGTTCGCCCCTCACGCGGGCGCAACGAGGGCTGGTCTTCGCGCGCCGACAGAAATTCGTCGCAACTTGAATCGTCACGAAAACGAACGACTTGAAACGCCCGAACCACCTACCATCCTTCACGAATGCCATATGCGGAACACGGGGGCGTCTCGCTCTACTACGAGACGGACGGCCCGACGAAACACGACACGGTCGCATTCATCGAGGATGTGGGGTACGGCGCGTGGCAGTGGGGGTGGCAACACGCCGTCATCGCTGGCCCGTTCGAGTCGCTGGTGTGGGACAATCGCGGCACTGGACGCTCGGACGCGCCGAACGGACCGTACACCATTTCGGAGATGGTGGGCGACCTCGATGCGGTGTTGGCCGACCACAACCTTCGAAAAGCACACCTCGTCGGTGCGGGACTGGGCGGGATGGTCGCGCTCCAGTACGCAATGGATTATTCACGGGCCAAAACGCTGACGCTCATCGGCACGGCTGCTGACGGGTCCCAGCTCTCACCGGGGGTTCGAGACGACTTGCTCGCGGAGAAAACGCCCGACGCACTCCACGAATCGCTTCGCCCGGTGGTGAGTGACGAGGCGTTCGAGGCTGGATTGGAGGATGTCGTCGAATGGCGACTGGACGACGACGCCTCGCTCGACGCCCAGCGCGCCCAGCTTTCAGCGATGGAAAATTTCGACGTGAGCGACAGCCTCTATGAGATTACGACTCCGACGCTGGTGGTTCACGGCACCGAAGACCGCGTCTTCCCGGTCGAAACAGGCAAGGAACTTGCAGAGGGGTTGCCCCGTGGCGAATTGCGGGAGTTCGAGGACGGCTCCCATCTCGTCCATATCGAGCGGTCGAAAGCGGTCAACGACGAACTGCTCGAATTTCTGGAAACGAACGCGGACGAGACCGTCGAATAACGACCGCGGCGGTCGAGTGAAGCCGAAATTTGACCGATTGCGCACAGAACTGCTAACATCCTTCACGACCAATGAGAGGTATGTCGCTATCACTGGGGCGACACGCCGACCTCTGGGGGAGTCGAGTCGCGGTCGTGGACGGGGACGAGCAAATCTCCTACGAAGCGTTCGCTCGTCGGGTGGAATCGACCGCGAACCGACTCGTCGAGTTTGGCATCGACTCCGGCGACAGAGTCGCCGTTGTCTCCCGAAACCGCCTCGAAATCCTCGTTCTACTGTTTGCCACGTGGCGAGTCGGTGGTGTGTTCGCACCGGTCTCACACCGCCTGACTCCGGCGACCGTATCGCACCCGATGGAGCAAATCAATCCTGACATCCTACTGTTCGAATCGGCCCAGCGCGACCTCGTCCGGCAGTTCGACGCCCACTCGTTCGAGGAGTTCGAGCACATCGAATCGGCTGATTCCACGGAACCCACCGACAACCGAACCACTACGTTTGAACGGGACGATACCTGCCTGCTCGTACACACTGACGATGGCCAACAGGTCGTCTGCGTGTCCGGGCAAGCCGTCGAATGGAACTGCATCACCGCCGTCTCGGGATGGGGACTGGGTCGAACCGACTGCACCGTTACCTTGCTTCCGCTGTCGATTTCGGACTGTCTGCTCAGATTCGTCCTGCCGCTTCTCACGGTTGGCGGGCGTGTCATCCTCCAGCGTGCATTCGACCCGGGACGCGCTTTGGCTGGCATCGACGCACACGACGTGACCTGTTTCGGTGCCGGGCCGACCGAACTCCGTGAATTGACCGACATCGAAACGACCCGATCGTCGCTCGATTCGCTCGACTCCCTCGCATGGGTTGCCACTCGCGCCCGCGTCCCACCGGACGTGCGCGAGGCGTTTCCGGTGCCGGTCGTCCGAGTGTACGGACGACCGGAAACCGGTTCGAACGTCCTCCGTGGAACGCCGGAAACCGAACGAACCGCCCATCCGTTTCCCGACTGTGACGTTCGAATCGAGGACGAAACCGGCGAACTACTCGTTCGCGGACCGACCACCGCGAGTGGCTACCTCAACGGCGAGCAGTTCGGCGAGTGGGTTTCGACCGGCGACCTGTTCCGCCACGATTCCGACGGGTTCGTCTTCGTCGGCCGTGCGAACGAACCGTTCGAGAGCGAGGGCGAGCAGGTGCATCCCCGAGCGGTCGAAACCGTTCTCGAATCACATCCCGACGTTCGAGCGGCCGGCGTCATCGAGGCTGCCGCGGAAACCGGGGGAGCATCCCACAAAGCGGTCGTCGTTGGCGATGTTCCGCCGGGTGAACTCCGGAAGTTTGCCGAGGAGCGACTCGCGGCACACGAAGTGCCGCGTGCAATCGAAGTAGTCACTTCGTTGCCCCGACGTGCGTCGGGCGAACTCGACCGGGCCGAACTGCGCAAACGATTCGGTACGCGGTAACCTGCCGACTATCGAGCGTCGTCGGTCGCCTTTCGAACTCGACACGGACAAAGCATTTATTCGATGCTCAACGTTCACCGATATGCGACCGTCATCCGAGACGAAGGCCCTCCTTTCTATCTCGGTGGGTCTCGTGCTTCTTTTGAATCCGCTTTACATCGGTCTGCTCCATCTCGATGACCCGACCTATCGCTACCAGCAGGTCGAAGTCGAGTTCACCGATGGCGGCTACCGCACTGACGAACGATCCTTGCTCGGCGTCGAACGGATAGACTCCGACGTAGCGTGTCTTCGCGGCTATCCGACTCGGGCGTGCCAGTTCGAGCGATTCCTGTACAACGGCGGAAACGGAAGCGTCCCGACGAACTATCGATTTCGTCACGCGGGACGGGACTACTCAGCAGTGTTCGTCAACGGACAGTTCTACAGACCCCGAGGTATCGAGCGAAACGGAACGTGGTACATGACGCTCGAACCCGCATCGAAGGAAGAAGTGCTGAAGGGCGTCACAACCCCCTACGCAGATGCGCCAGTGTCGATTCGACACGCAGTTCGAACCGGAAACGTGAGTACGCACCGCGAAATCGAGATGACGAACGAACTCGTGCGAAAGGACGGGACGTATTCCGTCATCAGACTTGCCGACAAAGCGGAGGCGAGCAATAGTAAACGGTTGTTACACTATCTCTTTCTCGTCGGTGGCGTCGTCGTCGGATTTTTCCACGTTTTACGAGGCCAGCGACTTCGGGTAGACGAACGACGGCGAAATTCCCGGTAGCGAAACTCACTTGTCAGTTCCAGTCGTTAGGGACATTCAATGAGTCGGCTTCGAATCGCATTCTTGAACGCCGCGCACGGGGACGAAAACACGCGGCGGAACTTCCGTAGAGAACTCGATGCAGACCTCACCGAGTTCGACGTAACCGAAGGTCATCTTCCGAACAGTTTCGACTTCGACGCCGCCGTCGTTTCGGGGTCGCGGTCGTCAGTGTACTGGGACGAAGCGTGGATTCCACCGCTCAAGGAGTGGGTCGAAGTCGCAATCGAGTCCGGAATGCCGATGCTCGGCATCTGTTACGGCCACCAACTGCTGGCTGACGTACTCGGCGGCGATGTCCGCGACATGGGCGAGTACGAAATCGGCTATCGGGAGGTCGAACACATCGGCGATTCGACCCTATTCGACGGTGTCGAGCCCCGGTTCGTTGCGTTCACGACCCACTCCGATGAAGTCGCCGAGCTTCCGCCGGGTGCGGAGACCATCGCGGAAAACGATTATTCGAATCACGGCTTTCGGAAAGATGACGTGTTCGGTGTCCAGTTCCACCCCGAGTACGACATGGACACCGCCGAGGAAGTCACTCGCGGAAAGGAGTTGTCCCAAGAGCGCATCCAGCAGGTGTTGGATGGCATCAACGAGGAGAACTACGACGCCGCCTGCGAATCGAAACTCGTCTTCGAGAACTTCACGGAGTACGTTCGCAACGCGAACGAACTCTCAGCGGACTGATTCTCTGCCACCGATATCGATATAAACGACCTGAATGGTTAACCACCAGAGTGACATTCGTTGATGACGTGGTGATATGCCATGGCAGATCCGACGACAGACGATGACGGTTCGTCACGCGCCGCGCCTTCGCCGTCCGGGCCGAGTGCCAACGTGCCCTCGCTTTCACAGGATGCCCTCTTCGATGCGCTTGCGTCCCGCCGAAGTCGGTACATCCTTCACCACTTACGACGGGAAGAGACTCCGGTGACGCTCGCAGACATCGTTGACACGGTCGCCGCGTGGGAGATGGACAAATCCATCGACCTCGTCTCCGACGAACATCGGAAAAACGTGTACATGTCGCTCCAGCACACGCAACTCCCGAAACTGGCGATGGCCGGACTTGTGCAGTATGACGACGACCGCGACCTCGTCGATACTGGCGTCCATTCCGAGCAGGCGGACGCTTACCTCGACATCGCGATTTCGCGGGACGACGCGGTTCCGGACTGTAACTGAAGTGTGATTTTTGGGAACGTGCGCTGAACGATACTCCGAAAGTAGGAGCGTTTTTTAGCCTGCCCTCCGGAGAGTTGTCCATGCTTGATTACGTGGAACTGGAGGCCGACCTCGGACAGGAAGAGCGGATGGTTCGGGACACCGCACGCGAGTTCGTCGAAGAACACGTCAAACCCGACATCGGCGAGCATTTCGAAGCGGGTACGTTCCCGACGGAACTCATCCCGGAGATGGGCGAACTCGGTTTCTACGCGCCGAACCTCGACGGCTACGGCCTACCGAATCTCAGCGAAACTGCCTACGGTCTGCTGATGCAGGAACTCGAAGCCGCTGACTCCGGCCTGCGCTCGATGGCCAGCGTGCAGGGTGCGCTCGTGATGTATCCCATCCACGCTTACGGTTCCGAAGCGCAGAAAGACGAGTGGCTACCCGACCTCGGCGAGGGGGAGGCAGTGGGTTGTTTCGGCTTGACCGAACCCGAACACGGGTCGAACCCCTCGGGAATGGAAACCTACGCCGAAAAGGAGGGCGACGAGTACATCCTCAACGGGTCGAAAACGTGGATCACCAACTCCCCGATTTCGGACGTGGCGGTCGTTTGGGCGCGTGACCACTCCGCCGAGGACAATCCGGTGCGCGGCTTCCTCGTGGAAACCGAGCGCGACGGCGTGACGACGAACAAAATAGACGAAAAACTCTCGCTTCGCGCCTCCATCACGGGTGAAATCGGCCTCCAAAACGTCACGATTCCGGAGGAGAACGTCCTGCCGGGCGTCGAGGGCATGAAAGGCCCGCTGTCGTGTCTCACACAGGCACGATACGGCATCGCGTGGGGTGCCATCGGCGCGGCTCGCGACTGCTTCGAGACGGCCCGACAGTACGCGACCGACCGCGAGCAGTTCGGCGGCCCCATCGCGCGCTTCCAACTTCAGCAACAGAAACTCGCCGAGATGGCGACCCAGATTACCACCTCCCAACTGCTCGCCCACCGCCTCGCCGACCTAAAGGAGCGCGGTGACCTGCGCCCACAGCACGTCTCGATGGCGAAGCGCAACAACGTCCGGATGGCCCGCGACCAAGCCCGCATCGCCCGCGAGATGCTCGGCGGCAACGGCATCACGACGGACTACCCGCCGATGCGCCACATGGCCAACATGGAGACGGTGTACACCTATGAGGGAACGCACGACATCCACACGCTGGTTCTCGGGCAGGATTTGACGGGTATCGCCGCGTTTGAGTGAGTGACGGAGGAACGAACGAAGGCTCGTCGGAACTCCGTTCCGGCAGTGTTCGGGTGAACGGAGTGAGTTCGAAATCAAAAGACGTCGTTTCTCTTTCGACATTTGAGCGAACGAAGAGGACGGATTTTACCACGCATTCTGTCGCTGGAGAAAGAGAAACAGCAGTCCGACGACGAAGAATGCGGCGAGGAATACAATGAGTCCACCGACGACGGTAACGAAATTTCCGATTTTACCGCCGGTGGTCACGACCCAGTCGAAAACGGCTATCAGGAAGGCTATGCCGAAGTTGGTTCGGAGGTCGGCCATCGTTATTTCAGTCATGGTTCGGACAATAGTTAAGAAAGAATTAAGTTAGCGAATGTTCCTCTTCAAACCGTCCACTTTTCGGTCGGAGCGACAGCGCCCGCGCTCGAATCGGTGTTTCGCCCGACCGGTCGTCGTCCGTCACGCGACGAAGATCATGCACGAAGACGAAACAGAAATACACGAGAGACTCGCATCGCATGTGGAAAATTACGAAGTGCGAGGTAAATTCCACGACATGTTGACGCACGTGACCTATGAGGTTGTCGTTGACGGTCAATGAGCGGTTTGTAAACTGGCTCGTGGGTCTGAAGGCGACCCCGCTACCGAAGCACGAGTTATTCAGCATCTACAGACGAATACATCAGTTCCAGTTCCTGAGATTTTGGCAATCGGTGACGACCACTTCGTCGCAAAATGGTGTGATGACGTGCCCGACGACAGAACGCTCGACGAAGAGCGCGCTCGAACGATGGGTGCCGGAATGGCAACGCTTCACGACGAAACTGCCTTCGAGGCGACTGGCTTCCTTTACGACGACGGTGGGGAACTCGCTCTCGACACTCACGAGACGTGGCACCGGACTGTCTGTGAATTTCTCGCGAATCGACGCGAGTTTCTCGAACCGTTCGGCTACGACGACGTTGCCGACTACGCACTTACGTTCGTTCGTGAACACCCCGGTCTGTTCGATGGAGCGGGTGACCCCATCCTCTGCCACAGGAACTACCTTCCCGAGCATGTCGGCACTGACGGCGATGAAGTGGTATGTCTCATCGACTTCGAACACGCGATGGTCGCCCCCGGTGAGTACGACTACTGGCGAACCGCGCTTCCGGTCTTTACTGATTCGGACTGGTCGGACGATTCGCTGGCCGAGTTTTTTCGAACTGGGTATGAATCGGTTCGTCCCCTTCCGAGCGGGCTCGACCAACGACGACCGATCTATTGGATGATCAATTCGGTAGCGTACTTACAGGCGCTCCACCTCCAGCGTCGACAAACTGGACAGGAAGCGGCCCGAACGGCGGTCGATATCCGCGACTACGTCTACGAGACTATCGATTCGCTACGAGCAGAGCACTAACCACTTCGCGCAGACTACCGCCGACCGCGGTTTTAAGACGTCAGCGAGCAACCGTGGTCCATGAACGGGTCTGGAACGGTGAAAGCGATTCACCTCGCGCGCGAGTCGGCGGCGGAAACGGAAGCGGTCGATACGGTCGAGGCGGTCGCGGGGTCCGGTCTGCGTGGTGACCGCCACTTCGACCCCGACTCCTCGGGGGACGACATCACCTTCATCGAGGCCGAAGCGGTGGATGCCGTCGAGCAGGAATCCGGAATCTCGCTCGAACCGGGAGCGCATCGCCGGAACGTGACGACCCGCGATGCTGCACTGAACCACCTGGTCGGCAAGAGATTCCGCGTCGGTGGGGCGGTTTGCGAGGGTGTGGAACTCTGTGAACCGTGTTCACATTTGGAAGCGCTGACCGAGAAAGGAACGCTCTCCGCATTGGTTCACCGGGGTGGTCTTCGCGCAGTCGTCGTGGAAACCGGCGAAATCGCGGTCGGAGATAGCGTCGAATCGTTGTAAGGCAAGATGGGAGATTTGCACGGAGCACGGTCTCCAGTAGGCAGACCCTACGGCGCGAACTGCCACTGATTACGCTCGAACCGTTCGTCCGAACCGTTCGAAGGCGCTCCGTACCGAATAGAAAAAATCAGTCAACGACAGAGTGTTTATTTCCTCCCTTGTATGTAAATTACCCATGCGCCGTAGAAGATTTCTGACGGTATCCGGAGCTGCATTCGTCGGGGGAACCCTGGCGGGATGCACCGGCTCCGGGCCGGAAGACGGCGGGGATGGGAATAGTACGACAAAAAAAGCGAATAGCTCGGGTCAAACGACCGGGAAACCGGACGACGAAAATTCGGGTGGAGCGACCACTGACGGGGGCTTCGCGCTCGTTTCGGCGAACGTGCCGAACGAGGCCGTGTTGGGCGAGCAGTTCAAGCTGGAGTTCACGATCAAAAACAACGGCAACTCGGCGGGTGCGTTTCAGTCGCCGATAGAAGTGAACGGGAGCGAGGGTGGCTCCGACCAGTCCGGCACGATTCAGACCGAAAAAATACCGGCTGGGGAGACGACGACGTGGTCCACGAAACTCTCCTACCCGTACGTTTCAACGGTTACCTACAAGATTACCGCCTTCGAGAAGTCGTTCTCCGTCAAAATAGTCGGCCCGAAACTCTCCACTGGCGAGACGTTCCTCACCCCGAACGAAATGGCGATCACGATACAGGATATCGTCTTGACCGACCACTATCGGTACCAAACCGGAAGCGGTGAGATGAGGGACGTGGAAGCGGGTAACGGTCGTCAATGGGCGTTCGTGACCGTTAACGCGGAAAACAAGTTCCGGATGCGACAGTCGCTTCCGAAGGGGGACACGTTCTCGCTCGTCGTCGGTAATCGCAGACAGAAGCCGTCCAACATCGCCAAATCGGAGGGCAAGTACGAACTGGAGCGATTCGGAAGTCGTGACGTTGCATCGGGTGAGGGAATGTCCGGATGGCTGGCCTACGAGATTTCCGCCGACCGCTCCGTGAGCGACCTGGCCGTCGAGTGGACGGGCGGCGACGGCAGCGGGTCGTGGTCGGCACAGTGGAGCCCCTGAGTCGGCTTCTGTCGGCTCAGTTCCACGCGGCCCCGTCCGGGTCGACGAGACGCTCTTCGCGGTCGATTGTTTCGATCTTTTCCACGTCCTGCGCGTCGAGTTCGGGGACTGAGAGGTTCTCACTGAGGTGTTTTTCACCCGTCGCTTTCGGAATCGGTGCGACGTTTTCGACCTGTGCAAGCCATGCCAGACTGATCTGGGTGGGTGTCACGTCGTGCTTCTCGGCGATATCGCGGAGTTCGGGGACTTCGTCGGCTGTTCCCTGCATGATGGGTGCGTACGCGACGAGCGTGGTGTCGTGTTCTCGGGCGTAGGTTTGGAGTTCGTCCTGCTGAAGCAAGGGGTGCATCTCCACCTGATTGGCGACGATTGGTGTGTCGAGAATGTCGCGCGCTTCGTCCAGCAGTTCGGGCGTGAAGTTGCTCACCGCGATATTTTTAGCGATGCCGTCCTCGGCGAGTCGGTCGAAGGCGGGGAGAGTGTTCTCGGCGTCGTACGCCCGCATTGGCCAGTGGACGTAGAGCAAATCGACGTAGTCAGTACCGAGTCTGTCGAGGCTTCGTTTCGTGGTTTCGAGCACGTCGTCGTGCGCGAGGTTGTCCGGCAGCACTTTCGTGGCGAGGAAAACCTCCTCTCGTGGCACGTCGGCGCGGGCGATTCCTTCGCCGACCGGTTCCTCGTTTTCGTACATCTGTGCGGTGTCTACGTGTCGGTAGCCCAGCTCGAGTGCGGTCTGTACCGTTTCGGCACACCGCGCCGCGTCTTTGTTGCCGGATGTTCCCAGTCCGGGTGACGGAATCTCTGTCATGGATTGAGTGAAGTGGGCGAGGGCGAAAAAGGTCAGTATGACGGAAAGCGTGGCGGGGTCGTCGCTTCGGCGTCTTCCAATTCGAACTGTTCGGATTTTCCCGGAATCGAGCCCATCGATTACGCCGACTCGCTCACTCATTCCGTGCTCGAATTTTTTCGTGCAGTTGAAACGAGGGGGTTGAGGGACATCATCGAATCACTCCTCCGAGGTGAACGTATTTGTTCAGATTTGCAACTCGAAACGACCTCTTTTCAGATATATATCCCGACGACGGTTGTGGCTTTGTGAATCGTTGCCGAACCCCTCTGTTTCAAGTGGAGAAGTTACGAGTGGGTTTTTCGGCAGTCGTATTTCTAGTGCAGAGGGAATTTCCCGGTCGAAGGGCATCGTTTCGGGTGGAAATCGAACGGTGGTTTTCTGCAACGATTAGGCCAACTCACCGGTTCGTCAATCCATCGTTCCGGTTACGGCGTAGCAGGTGAGGCAGTAAACTTCGATAACGTCTTTCTCGTCGGGGATTCGCATCCAGTGCTGTGTCCGTTCGCCACATTCGGGGCAATCGCGGAGGAGTTCGCCCGATTCGCTCTCTTGCGGTGCGCCGAGCACCAGCGCGACGACACGCTCGTCGCCGTCGTTTCGTCCGCGCTGGTAATCGCCGGGGGCGAATCGGACGATTTCACTGGCTTCCACGACGACGTCGTCTTCTTTCGTCTCGAACGTCGCGGTGCCCGACTGGATGTAGAACACCTCCTCTTGGTCGAAATGGGTGTGGAGGCCGGGTGAGAAATTGTCACCGGGCGCGAGTTCGTAGTAGTTGATGGCCATGTCGCTCGTTCCGAGGGCTTTCCCTACCGGTCGAGTGACCGACGCTGCGCTCATGAATTCGTCCACATCGTCGATACTGACTTTTTCCATACTCCTCGATAGGTTGGCAGGCGCAAAAATCCCTTCCCCAGGTTGGTCGGAGTCAGTCGAATCGTCCAGTTTCCGCGCCACATTCGAGACAGTACGTTACGAGCTCTTCCCCGCTGTCTGCCATTTCGAGGGTGTTTGCGGTTCGCTTGTTACATTCTGCACAGTCCCGCCGCATTTCGTCCAGTTCGGAGTCGCGCGGCGCGCCGAGCGCCAGCGCGACGACACGCTCGTCGCCGTGGTTCACGCCACGCTGGAATTCACCGGGAGCGAACCGAACGATTTCTCCACCTGTGACCAACACATCGCCGTTTTCCGTCTCGAACGTCACCGACCCGGATTGAATGTAAAACACTTCTTCCTGTCCGACGTGGGCGTGATAGCCGAACGCAAAGCTGTCGCCGGGCGCGAGTTCGTAGTAGTTGATGGCCATGTCGCTCGTTTTGAGGTCGTCCGAGAGACCCCGCCGCACGTCCGCCGCACTCATCCGAGACTCCACGTCATCGATGGTCACTTTCTCCATGCGGGTTCCTCCGCAGGCCACGGAATAAAACCACCCGCCGTGAAATAATAGTATTTAAAACCTCTGCCAGCTGGAATCCGGAAAACCTAGTTTCGAGCGCTCTTTCCCAGGTTTTTAGCCTAGCCTAAAAATAATGGGCGTGGGGAAGATTTAAGTTAAGTACAGGGATTTAAGTATGTGTTTCGCGTTTGTACCAGCAGGTGAGAGACAGATGGCTATCGACCCACAGTTCCACGAAAACCGCGAGAAGGTAGACGACCACCAGGGCCACGACGTGTGGGGTCCAGTCGACGAACCCGACAAATTAGGCATTCACGGCACGCACGTCGCAGTCGACTTCGACCTCTGCATCGCCGACGGGGCCTGTCTTGAAGACTGCCCCGTGGACGTGTTCGAATGGGTGGACACCCCAGGCCACCCGGAGAGTGAGGAGAAGGCAGACCCGGCCAACGAGGCCCAGTGCATCGACTGTATGCTCTGTGTGGACGTGTGCCCGGTCGATGCCATCGACGTGGACGCCGGACGCGTCTGAGCACTGGTAACTACAGTCACTTTTTACGCTATCCTTGGGGTATTTATATCCACAAATTAATGTAGTGATATGAACCCGCATACCCTCCATCTGCTCCGCAAGGGGTGGAAGCCGTGAGTCCCTCCGTACGGCGAAAACGCGACGACGTTCTCGATCTCGATCTCGACGACGAAACGCCGGTTCCATTCGAACCCGAAGGGGTACTCGGAACGGAACACGCCGGTGATTTGTTAACTGTTTACACTGTTTCTGGTGGCGGTTCGGCGCTCGTTCTCACACGCGAGGAGTTTGCTCGCAGTTCGCGCATGCTCAGCGAAGACGACTTGTCGGCGATGGTGCGAATCGGCCTTTCCTACCTCTTCCGCGGCGGCGTTCAAACGGTTCGCGTCCGCTCCGACCTGGAATCGGTTAAACGCTCCCTCGACGAACTCGGCGACGAACCCGCATATCGCTACGAGGACGTGCTGTTCACCGCAAAAATCGAAGACTAATCCGGCCTATCGACATCTAATTCTTGTCGTAGATACGCCAACGCATCTGATTCCGCGAGGTCTTCGAATCGCTCGCGGAAGTGGGTGTCGCAGAGGCCAACCTGCACGCCGCCCATCCGTGGCGCGAACGTCGCTTTTCGGTCGCAGTAATGACACCGCATAGCAGAGGCTACGTTCCCCATCGAATTTAACCCTGTGTTTAGAGCGTCACCGCGCTTCGGAAATGTCGATACTCCGCCTTCGAAAGTCCGGCCTCCCCGAGTACGTCCTCATGGGCGTCGCTCCCGCCAGTCGGGATGAGATTATGATCGGCGATTGCCTGCTCGACTGGCCGACTGTCCACTTCGCGTCCGTAGGGATAGTAGCGTTCCACAGCGTCCAGTTCGCTCGTCAGTGCGAGTGCAGACTCGGGGTCGGAGTAGCGGAACGGATGCGCCAAGCCGACCAGACCGCTCGACGCGGAGAGCAGTTCGACACCGCGCTCGAAACTCGGTATCTCGCGGGCGACGTAGCACGGCTCGTTCGTCCCGATGAGTTCGCCGAACGCGCTGTCGAAGTCGTGTTCCGTGTCTGGATGGGCGTCGATAGCCCGCGCGACGTGTGGCCGACCCAATCCTTCGCGGGATTCAAGGTCGAGGTCGATATCGAGGCGGTCTTCGACGCAGTCGATAATCGCTTGCCCGCGCTCGACTCGGTTGGCTTGCAGTCGCTCCAGTTCGTCCACGAGTTCGGGTGTCGGGTAGACTCCATATCCGAGTAAATCGACGTGCTGGCCGTCGGGTGCTTCGACCCGAAGTTCGATGCCGTGAACGACCGTCACGCCTTCCATGACGGTCACGGGTGTCGGCAGGTCGGGATGTAAACGGTCGTGGTCGGTGATAGCGACGACCGACACGCCGGAAGACCGTGCGACTGCGGGAATCTCCGACAGTTCCATCGACCCATCCGAGTTGGTCGTATGGACATGAAGATCCGCGAAAATACTCATACGACTTCTCCGTGGTGCCGTAGCAAGGCGGTTTCGGTGTTCGATGTCGTCCAGTACGTATTCCAAACTGTATATCTGCCTCTCGACATTCCGTATTCAATGTTCGATAGCGACTTTCCTCTATTTGAACGCCTGCTCTCACTTTTTGACGTTCTATATTCGATAATACCCATTAAACACCTTATATTCATAATGATTTGCTAGCAACAACCTTTATCATGTACATTGGTGTAGGATTGGCCACGATGACGCTAAAGCAGGCAAATCGGTTGCTCGACGCACAACAGTATCCATCGAACACGGAGCAGCTTATTTCCGCACACGGTGACTACGTTATCGACCTCCCGAACGGCACTGAAACGCTCGAAGAAGTGCTCACCCGTGCAGGGAGCGAGACGTACGAATCACCGCAGCAAGCCCGCGAAGCGATGTACGGTGCCCTCAGCAGTAAGGCGATTGGACGGAGACAGTACAGCGACCGCGACCCGACCACGATGGGAACGGCCGGTCCTGACCAAGTGTCGTTCTAAACCCACTTGACCGCCCGCCCCAGCGACAGCGGTACTGACCCTTTTTTGTAGGCCTCGATTTCCCCGGAGGGACGGGCACGGAAGACGACTGCCGGTCGATGGCGAACGTCAGGTTGCTCGCCGACGACGGCACGCCACTCGTCGTCACGGAATCCGGAACAGTCGACGAACAGCACCGCACCGCCACCGTGTTCGTTCAACTGCCCGTTCGATTTCGTCTCCGCCGTCTCACGCAAGGCGGCGACTGGCGTGTCCGCCGCTCGCTGCGTCGGCGGTTGCGGTCGTGTGACCTCTACGAGCGACGACTGGTCGCGGTTGTCGTTTTGCGGGTCAGCACGGAAATCGAGGGAGTGACCCGTTGTCACTTCGATTTCGGGAACCACATCGTATCCTGCGTCGGTCAACACCTTCGCGACGGTGAACTCGCTCATCGCCGAACTCATTCGGTTCGTATCGAAGTACTGGCTGGTTCCGAGTTTCGACGCCATCGTGTATCGGTAGTCGTCCAACGCACCAGTTTGGAGGAATCGTTCGTAAAACGAGAGTGCCTCTTCGCGCGTCGCATCCGGAAATCCGGCAGCGTACTTCCGGAAAAAGGCGCGTGACGTTTCTCGCCCATCCTTCGAGAAAAACACGGGGAGGAAAAACCACGAGATGTAATCGTATTTCGCTAACCACGGCGATTCGACGATGAGGTCGCCGAGCAGTTCTCGCTGTCCCCAGCGGGCGATTCGGTACGGTATTTCATCGAAGGTGTATTTCGATGTGCGCCAGAGTGCTGGCGGCGTTTCCGTGTTGCCGAGCCAGTATGCAGTGTCGTCGTTCCACGCAAAAAGAGCCATATCACCGTTTTCCATCTCGAATCGTCGCGTCTCGAAACCGTCGGGTGCGACGTAATGGGGCGTCACCGAACGTGCGCCGAGGTTCGAATCGAGGTGCGAGTACAACTCCTCGATGATGCGTTCGTCGTCCCACCGCTCCGAAGAGCGGCGAAAGCGGAGCGGGCTTGCCACACGAGAACGTAGTAACCGGGAGTGTTTACGTGTTATGCACCGCGAAAATTCCGACGCCCTCGTCGGTGTCGTTTTCCGTCTCCTCTCTGTCTGACGATTTTCCAACTTGGGTAAACGATGTGATTATCCGTTACATTAATAACTGGGTAACACCTAGCATGAGTGTGGTTGTCATGTCAATGGGTGCCTATGACGAAGAAGAACACGAGCGCCGTGAGCGCAAAAACAGTACCGTAGACACGGATTTTGATGATGTACGCTCTGACTATCACGGTACTGTTGAGTACGATTCCGGCGACTCAGCGGAGGATTTGCTGAAGCAGTTCGAGGAGATTAAGTCGCAGTAGTTCGGTCTTTTTCCGCGATACTCACCAATCGGGAGTCGGTGGTGCGCCGCGTTCGTCCTCGACTCGCGTGGCTACCGACGGGTCTGGCTTTTCGGTCGTCGCCATCACTTCCCACTCCGGAATCGCCCGTCCGACCCACGAATCTGCGCTCCCGACTTCGTGTAGCGCATTCTCGTAGTGTTCGTGGTTGGTGCCCGTCGTTCCAGGTCGTCCTGCAACAGCGGCAGCGACAAACCGTGCACGGTCGCGGTCGGTCAACTCGCCGTCGATGAGACGGTCGATGACGCCCGTCAATCCGTCGGGGTCGGGATAGACGAACACCTTTTGGCCGAGTGCCTGCGGGCCGAGTAGCAATCCCGAAAGCGCGCGTGGCGGCTCATCGTTCAGCAGTCGCTCGCCGTCGAACGCGTTTTCGACTCGCTCGCATTCGGTTTGCTGGCCGAGTTTGAGGTTGTGGCCGGGATACTCCGCACACTCTTCGGGATACACGTCCGTCTCGTGAATCCGACACTGAAGCGTCTTCGGGTCGAGAAACGCGCAGGTCGGAAGCCACGAGGCATCGGTGTCGAACGGGGCGACCGGCTTCAGCGGTTTGCGGATTCCCACGAAAAAAACCGGCTTTCCCTCGATTGCGGCGAGTTCGACGCCGTCGATTTCGACCCCGGATTCGTCCTCCCACAGTCGGGGGGTCAGCGCGTCGGCGAGTCCGGCATCTAGGAAAGAACGCACGTCTTCGCGCGTGAGTGGAACGAGATTGTAAGCGTCGTCGAGCGGTTTGCGCGGCCCACGTCTTTCGTGGCTCGAAACGGTCGGTGCGATGGCTCGCCAGTCGATGCAACAGCCAGCACAGCCTTCGCAGTTCACTTTCATTCTAACTACACACGGCGTTCGTGAGCATAAATCGTGGGGAGAAGTTACAATCGTCCAGTACCGACTGCGAGTATGGGTGACGAAGTGCGCGTCTGGTTGGTCGAGCGAACGTATTCCGACGACGAGCAGAATCTCATCATCCTCGTCTATGCGACACTCGACGGAAAACGCTATTTCCGTAAAGAACGCGCGTTACCGAGCTTTACCGGCTCTGCCCGCGAAACGTTAGCCAGTCTGAAGGTGTCACTCGACCGACTGGGAACGGTCGATGATACGAAAACGAGAAACCGCTACGCGACGGAAGCCGCCCGAATGGCGGACGAGTACGCACCGGAGGATTCAGTGTGATAGTTCCCGTTTCACTTCGAAATTTTATACATTGAGATGTATAGGAATATGTATTATAATAAGTAAAATACTACAAGGGGATGTAATAATTTATCTTCCAGCAGCAGTCGTCTTCTGGTGATGCGACGACGAACATTCCTGTCCGCGCTCGCAACAGCCACAGCATCAGCACCAATCACTGCGAACCTCAGTTCCGAGGTACGGGCCGCCTCGGGTGGGATTTCGCCGGTCGAGTGTTACTCCACGTCGAGCTTTCTCGACGCAAGCGGCGGCGAACTGACGGACAGTTCGGTGATCGCCGTCTGGGCCGAAGATTCCGCCACGAACAACGACGGTGACAGCAACGGGGATGCGACGCTCTACAGCAGCGGAACGTCGATTCCGCTCGTCACCGCCGATTCGAACGTCGTCGCGTTCGGATCGACCCTCGTCGAGGACGGCACCAACTGGCAGCGGGGCAACGAGGAGTTCGTTTTGAACACGTGGGACGACGAACTCGGTGGCTCCGGTACCGTCCTTTGGGACGAGGGTCACGGCCAGCATTACACCCTCAGCAAGTTCTCGAACTTCGAAAGCTACGTCGAAGACAACGGCTACTCGGTGACAGCGACGAGCACCCTTTCGCAAGACCTCGGTTCGGCGGACGCAGTCGTCATCACCTCGCCGAGCAACGCCTTCACCAGCAGTGAACTGAGCGACCTCAGCGATTTCGTAGCGGCAGGTGGTTCCGTCTTCCTGCACAGCCAGTCCGACTACAGCGACTACGACGAGACAGCCAACCTGAACGATATCGCGAGTTTCCTCGGGCTCGGCTTCCGGTTCAACGACGACGAAGTCCTCGACACGACGAACAACGGCGGGGCGGACTACAAGCCGCTCACCGACGAGCTCAACACCTCGTTCGCCTACTTCGCCGACCGAACCGGACTCGGCCTCGACAAGGACAAGACGTACACCGTGGACGTGACCAGCGTCACCGACGGCGACACGGTGGACGTGCAGTTCAGCGATGGCTCGACCGAAAGCATTCGAATTCTCGGTATCGACACGCCGGAAAAGGCCGCGAACAGATCCGCGGAGCGCGTTCAGGAGTGGGAAGGAATCGAGTCCCTCGACTACCTTGGAACGTGGGGGTCGAACGCGACGAGCTACGCGCAGGGCGAACTCAGCGGCAAGACGGTCGACCTCTCGTTCGATTCCGAAGAACCCGTTCGTGACGTTTACGGTCGCGTCCTCGGCTACCTCCACTACGACGCGGACGGCAGTGGCACCCGCGACAACTTCTACAATCGCAACGCAGTCCGGGACGGCTACGCCCGAGTGTACGGCTCCGGCTTCTCGCACCACGACAGTTTCTGGAGCGCGGAAGACGCGGCTCGCTCGAACGGCACCAACATTTGGAGGCAAAGCGACCCCGCGAACTCCACGGAAATCCGAAACCGCGCGGTGGACAACCTGTTCTTCCCGACGACGGCGAGCGTCAAATCGGTATCCGGCGCGGTCGCGGACTCCCGCGTTCCGGTCTACGCGGAGAGTACGGCGACGCAGAACGGCGGCTACTCCTACGGCAGCGACATCCCACTCGCGGCGGTTGACGAGTCCGCGAACGTCGCCATGGTCGGAAGCCCGCTCATCGACGAGACGTACGAGAGTTCGGAAGGCTTCGCGGTCGATACCTCGGGCTACGAGAACTTCGTCTTCCTGACGAACCTCATCGACTACCTCAGCGACACGTCCGGCAACGTGCTCATCGACGGCGGCCACGGCCAGTTCGACGCGAGCTATGCACTCTCGAATGACGACGCCGCCTACTGCCAACGGTTCCTCGAAGGCATCGGCATCTCCTTCGAGCAGTCGAACAGCCTCGACACCTTCGACCTCTCCACCTGGCGAGCAGTCGTTGTCACGACGCCCGTCTCGACTTTCACACAGGCAGAAATCGACGCCCTCAGCACGTTTGCGGCGGACGGCGGCGCGGTCATCCTCGTCGGCGCTGGCACGGCCCCATCGAGTGCCCGCGCGAACCTAAACGACCTCTCGTCCGGACTCGATTCCGACCTCCGACTCAACGGCGATCAAGTGACCGACAGTTCGAACAACGTCAACAGCGACTCCGTAATTCCGACGACCACGGCGTTCGACACCTCCTTCCCGCTCTTCGACGCCTACGACGGTTCGACCGGCGGCGGAGACGGCGGAAGCGGGTCCCTCTCGGTCGCACAGATTCACGCGGACGCGTCGGGCGACGACACGAACAACCTCAACGACGAATACGTCGTCTTCGAGAACACCGGCAGCGGCGACCTCGACCTGACCGGCTGGTCGGTGCAGGACGAAGTCGGGAAGACGTACGACTTCCCGGGCGGCTTCACCCTCGCTGCGGGCGCGCAGGTGACGCTCCACTCCGGCACCGGCACGGACACCCAGACAGACCTCTACTGGGGTCGCACCGGCTCCGCAGTATGGAACAACGGTGGCGACACCGTCAACGTCTACGACGACAGCGGCACGCTGCACACCAACAAGTCGTATTGAACTGCGTTACACCAGTAATCCATCTTCGATTCTTTTCGTCGGCGACGGTCGGCATCCCGAACGTCAGCTCGGTTACTTGCGATTTCCCTCCCGTTGCCGAACGTTCTTTCCCTGTGAACCACCTATCACCCGTCATGGCCACCGAGAAATGCGACGGCTGTGGTGAGGGGGTGCCCATCGCGGGCGGCATCGCCAATCTCTGGAATACGTCCCCGCAGTCGTCGGGTGGGATGACGCTGGAGTTCGAGGATGGGAGCGAGCACTTCCTCTGTTACGCCTGCATCGACCAGTTGCCCGACTTTCCGGAGGCAGCGGACGTTGCAGCGATTGGAAACACCGACTAGGCTAGTCGCAATATTGACGCGTGTTCACGTCGTTTATACTACGCTATGAGGGGGGTTCGCTTCGGGTCGGTGTGGGGGGTTCCCGTTCGAATCGATATCAGTCTCCTGCTGGCGCTTCCCGTCGCAGGGTGGTGGATTCAACGCGGTGTGTCGGTTCGTGTGTGGATAGACGTTCTCACGGCGATTTCGCCGCATACGCTCACCTATTCGGAAATCGGTTCAGGGACGACTCCCTGGCTCATCGGTGCGACCGTGTTTTTCGGTTTCGCGGCGAGCCTGTTCGTCCACGAACTCACCCGCGTGTGGATGGCCAGACGGCACGGCGTTGGCGTCCGATACATTCTGCTATGGATTTTTGGCGGCTTCTCGCAGTTCGATTACGACGCGACCTACTTCGAATACGAGACGCGTATCGCGCTTTCCGGAATGGTTTCGAGCGCGTTCCTCACCGGATTTTTCACTGCTATCCTTTGGCTGCTCCCCGGAACTACCCCGGAGTTCGTGGCGTCGTTCGGCCTACTTGCGATGTTCAACGGCGTGATATTGCTCGTCAATCTGTTGCCGATCTTTCCGTTTGACGGCGCGCTCCTCCTTCGTTCGTTGGCGACTCGCGTTAGCTCCGCACGGACGGCGACACGCGCGGTGAGTCTCCTCGGTCAGGTGCTGGCAATCGGCATAATATTTTACGCCGCCGTCGTGCTCGGCAACGTCCTTCTCGGACTCATTGCCGTCTTCTTTTACTTCTCGACCGTTTCCGAGCTCCAACTGGTGACGAATCAGCTGTTTCTCGGCGACATGCCGGTGTCCGAGTTCGTTCGACGGAAGGAAGAGTGCATCCCGGCGAAAACGGCGGTGGAGGATTTCATCGCCGACGAACAGCCAGATCTCGATGAACTTGACGAGTATCCGGTGTGCGACAGGGACGGGGAGCCAATCGGCGTCCTGACGACGACCACCCTCCAATCGTGGGAGGAACGAGCGAGAACGCAAAGTACGACGAGTGTTGGAAAGCTTGCTTCTACGGACTTCGTCGTCGTTCGACCGGACGAAAACGCGTTTGACGTGTATCTGCTCCTTCGTGAGCGGACGAACTACGTCCTCGTTTCGTTTCCCACGTCGGTCGGCGTGCTGACCAAGCCGGACTTCCTTCACATGCTCGAAGCGAGACAACAGATAGCCGGTATCAAACCGACATCGTGGCCGTGAATTCACGACTTGGCGGGGCAGACAGAGCTATGTTCGTCGGCGTTCTTCCGTTCAGCCGGATTGCGGAAACCGCGATAGTGGTGGAGGGTAAAATATCATGATACTCGAAACGGCGGGCGGAGTGCTTCCGCCGCTTAGCGAGCACCAACTACTGTTCCTGTTCGTCCAACTGTTCTTCCTGTTGTTGACCGCTCGTCTTCTGGGAGAGGGCGCGAAGTACGTGGGTCTCCCGTCCGTTCTGGGTGAGTTGCTCGCGGGCATCGTGCTCGGCCCATCGCTGTTGGGCACGCTCGCGCCGGGTCTGTTCGTGGCGCTTTTCCCGCAGGAAGCGGTTCAGTACCATCTGATAGAGGTCGTCTCGTGGCTCGGCCTCATCATGTTGCTGTTCATCACCGGGTTCGAAACCGACCTCGACCTCATCGCCAGTCGGGCAAAAACGGCAACGTACACTGCTGGAGCCAGTATCGTCGTTCCGTTCGCGATGGGGTTCGGCGTGGCGTATCTCCTCCCGGCACAGTTCCTCGCCAGCGACGACCAGCGACTCGTGTTCAGCCTCTTCATCGCGACGGCGCTTTCCATCTCGGCGATTCCGGTCATCGCAAAGGTGCTCATCGATTTGGATGTCATCGACCGCGATATCGGGCAGATAACCATCGCATCGGGAATGATAAACGACACCGTTGGCTGGATCCTTCTCGCCATCGTCGCAGGTCTCGCCCGAAGCGGAAGCGGCGAAGCACTGGTCACCGCGGGCGAAACAATCGTGTTACTGGCTCTGTTCCTCGGCGGGGCGTTCCTGTTCGGTGAACGACTCGTGCGGGGTATCTTTCGATGGGTGGACAACAACATCGGTGACGACCTCGCGCTCACGACGACGGCGATGATTCTCACGCTGGGTGTGGGTTCGATAACCCATTATCTCGGGCTTGAGGCGGTGCTCGGTGCGTTCGTCGTGGGTATTCTCGTCGGTCGGGTCAAGCGATTCGACCAAGCGGCACAGCACACGTTCGAGGTCATCACGCTCGGCGTTTTCGCGCCGATTTTCTTCGCGACAGCGGGCCTTCGCGTGGATTTGACCGCCCTGTTCGTTCCGACGACGTTCGTCGCCGCGCTCGCAGTCCTGGGCGTCGCCATCGCGGGGAAGTTCGCGGGGTCGTTCATCGGCGCGAAGGCGGCCGGACTCTCGAACTGGGAAGGTATCGCGCTCGGGTCGGGATTGAACGCCCGCGGTGCGCTGGAGATAATCGTCGCGACCATCGGTATCAGCGTCGGCGTTCTGACCGGGACGATGTACACCATCATCGTCGTCGTCGCAATCGTCACCTCGCTCATCGCACCGCCGCTCCTTCGCACATCGCTTGCTCACGTCGAGATGTCGGGGTCAGAGGCGGAACGACTCGCACGGAAAGAACGGGAAGAACGAAGCTTCCTCGGAAACGTCGTCCGTATTCTGCTCCCGACACGGTGCAGCGTCGATGCGCTGCTCGCGGCGCAGTTGATAGGTCACGTCGCACGTGACCGGGAGATGGAGGTGACGTGTACCTACGTTACGCGCGAGCAAGAGCAGGTCGCAAGCGGTGGCTCGCTCGTTCGTCGCGTCAAGCGAATGCTTTCAGGTGCGCCGACGGCAACGCGACGAACCCAGTCCGATGGTGGGACGGTACAACCGACGGATGCGAGCGAACGGGCAGAGACGTGTCTCGACTCGATGCAAGAACAGCTCTCGCTCTCGCCCAGACGCATTCGTTCGACGGTTCGGCAGTCGAACGGAAACGCGAGCGAGACGGTTCTCGACGAGGCCAATCAGGGATACGACATGCTGGTCGTCGGGGCGACTCGAAACCTGCAAGAACCCAACGGATCGCTGTTCAGCACCGAAATCGACGACGTCTTGCAGGCGAGTCCGTGTCCCGTGATGGCCGTCAGCGCGAGTCCGGTAAATCCGGAGCGTGCGCTTCGTGATGACTCCATCGGACGCATCCTCCTGCCGACCACCGGAAACGAGTACAGTCGTCACGCCGCCGAAATCGCGTTTGCGATCGCGAACGCGTGCGGCGCACAGGTCGAAATCCTGCACATCGTCAATCGTCTCCAAGTCGAGGAGTTGTTTCTCGGCGAAACGGATCTCTCCGAAGCGGTCGAGTTCGGCGAGGATATCGTCGAACTGGAGGCCGAAATCGGTCGGCAGATGGATGCCGACGTGACGAAGCGGGTTTCTATCAGTGACAGACCCGAACGAAGCGTCGTGGAACGCGCGATGCTCAAGAAAACCGACCTCGTCGTGCTCGGTACCAAGACGCGGCCCCTGTCCCGGCGCGTTTTCCTCGGGCACCGCGTCGAACACATCCTTCGGAACGCACCGTGTTCGGTCGCGGTCGTCAGTTCGCCTTGATTCCGGGTTTTTCGTTCGGCCAACCCTTCCATTCATCGAGAAATCCGCAGGTTTTACCCCTCGGCTATCGTTACGCTATACAGTGAACCCCGAGCGGATTTTAGACGAGTTTCCCGCGCCCTCCTTTCGTGGCAACCAGCAGGATGCTCTCGAAGACATTCGGGCGGCCTTCGAGAGCGACAACGATGTGGTGCTGGTTCGAGCCCCGACGGGGAGCGGCAAGTCGCTCCTCGCACGTTCCATCGCAGGGTGTGCCAAACGGATCGAGGATGCCGACCCGGTCGATGCCACCGGGTCGTACTACACGACGCCACAGGTGTCCCAACTGGACGACGTTGCTGGTGACGACCTGCTTTCCGATTTAAAAATCATTCGCGGGAAACGAAACTACTCTTGCATCCTGCCGGGCGAGCACGACACGCCCGTCGATAGAGCGCCCTGCGCCCGGGAGAAGGGGTATGACTGCTCGGTCAAACATCGCTGTCCGTACTTTTCCGACCGGGCCATCGCCAGCAATCGAGAGATTGCGGCGATGACGCTGGCGTACTTCATGCGAACCGCCGGGTCGGAGGTGTTCCGAAAGCGCGACGTGGTGGTCATCGACGAAGCCCACGGACTTGCGGAGTGGGCCGAGATGTACGCGACCATCGACTTGAATCCCCGTACTGTCCCCATCTGGGACGACCTGAAGATTCCGGAGATAACCGGGCTGGACAGGGCGGTGGAGTACGCCGATAGCCTCTCGGGAACCTGCAAGCGGCGGAAGGACGACCTCATCGCACAGCAGGAACTCACCGCCCCCGAAGCGGCTCGGAGAGACCGCCTGCAAGAACTTATCTCCGAGTTGGACTGGTTCGTGGACGACTACCGAAACCCCGACAGCGCCACCGAGTGGGTCGTCGACCAACCCGACGGGGAGGGTGGCCCGATAACTATTAAGCCGATGAATCCGGAACGCTATCTTTCACACACCGTCTGGGAGCGCGGGAACAAGTTCGCACTCCTCTCCGCTACCATCCTGAACAAGGAGGCGTTCTGTGGGCAGGTCGGTCTCGACCCGGCCAACGTCGCGCTCGTGGACGTTGGCCACACCTTCCCGGTCGAGAACCGTCCGCTCTACGATGTGACGCAGGGGAAGATGACGTACGAACATCGCGAGAAAACCCTGCCGAAAATCGCGCGCACCATCGTCAAACTCATGCAGAAACATCCGGACGAGAAGGGTATTATTCACGCCCACTCCTACCACATTCAGGGGAAGCTAACGCAGAAACTCCACGAGTTCGGCGTCGGTGACCGCGTTTGCGCCCACGAACGCGACAGCAGGGACGCGGACCTCGAAGCGTGGAAGGCCAGCGACGACCCGGACGTATTCGTCTCGGTGAAAATGGAGGAAGCCCTCGATTTGAAAGGCGACCTCGCGCGCTGGCAGGTGCTTTGCAAGGCTCCGTTCTTGAACACCAGCGATTCGCGGGTCGCCCACCGCCTCGAAAACGGCCAGTGGGCGTGGTATTACCGGGCCGCGCTTCGCACCGTGATTCAAGCCTGTGGCCGGGTGATTCGCGCTCCGGACGATTACGGCGCGACCTACCTCGCGGACTCCAGCCTCCTCCAGTTGTTCGACCGCGCTCGCACCGACATGCCGGACTGGTTCGCCGAACAGGTGGACAGGATGAGTTCTCCCGACCTGCCGGAGTTCGACCCCGGTTCGGGCGGAAACGGTAGCGGTGGTGCAGGCGGCGGTGGCGGTTCCGGTGAGGGTGGCAGTTCTGGTGGGGGTCACGGTCAGCGTGATGATAGCGAGTCGGACACGAATTCACGATCCAAATCGCAGTACTCACGCAAGCGAAAGAGTCCGATGGCGGATGTATGGGACACGGAGTAGACGGCTGATGACCCGCGGAATCGGCATCTAATCAACCATGGTGGGTGTCTAATTTATCCTCTTGTTCGACGGAATCAGGACGAACGATGAGAGAAACGAGACGAACGATTCTCAAGACGATCGGTGGTATCGCGGGTACGGGTGCGATTTCCAGCCAGACAAGTGCGAAGAAAGCGATGCGACTTCCAGCGACGAAACCCGAGATGCAGTGGGCACCAGCGGACGAATCGAACTATAACGAGGCGGAACGCGAATCCGACCTCGACATCAGATGGTTCGTGGTTCACGTCGCACAGGCTGAAGCGGACTGGACGGTCAACTGGTTCCAAAACCCGAATGCAAACGCGAGCACGCACTACGTCGCCGACCATCGGACGGGCGATCTCACGCAGATGCTGGCCGAGTCGGATATCGGCTGGCACGCGGAGAACTGGCCGTACAACCAGCACTCGCTGGGCATCGAACATTCCGGTTGGGTCAACGAAACGGAGTATACCGATATACTGTACGAAGTCTCCGCGAAAATCGTCCGCTGGGCCGCGACCGAGTTCGACTTTCCGAAGCGCGTCCGACGCTACGATATCGCGCCCTGTGACGCGACGGACGGGGAGGGCGGTGTCATCGGTCACGACCAGATTCCGAACCCGAACGACTGCACGAAACCGGGCGGCATCAGTGGCCACTACGACCCGGGTTCGCTCTGGAACTGGGGGCGCTACGAAGGGTTCATCCGCCGCTGGGACGTGGAATCCGACGAAAACGCCGTTGTCCTCTCGAATGGTGCGGTTCATCACGGCCCGGACGAACACGCGAGAATCATGGATATCCCTGCGGGAGCGGTCGGCACCGCCACCGGAAACGTCCTCGTTCGCGGTGGCACGCAGTGGTACAAACTCGACTTCGATGGAACCTCCGGGTCGGTTCCGGCAGACGACGTGCTCTACGCACGATTCGATGTTGGGGCGTCCGTGGCAACGACTTCAGGGCTCAGCGTGCGGGCAGAACCGGACGGAGAACGGCTTGTGGTCGTTCCCGAAGGGACGACCGGAACCATCGCAGGTGGCCCGGTCGATACTACGGGCTACCGCTGGTGGAAAGTGGAGTACGAAAGCGGTGACACCGGGTGGTCTGCTGGCTACTGGCTCACATCAAACTGACGGTGTAGGCGACCCCTGAACTCACCATCAGGAAGACGAACAACAGCGAAATCAGTTTTTGTCGAAAATTTTCCATACGAAACCCGAACTATCCGAGGAAAATAAATCTTCGGTCACTCGATTCGTGCATCGACGACGACGTGCCAGACGCCCTCGCTGTGGCTCTTGACACGCCGTGTATCCAGCATTTCGACCGCACGTTCGTGATTTTTTGCCGCCTCCCGAAGTCGTTCGATGGGTCGATCCCAGAGTCGGTTTTCCGGCGTCGTTTCGTGCATGTGTACGATTCCGCCGGATTCCAGCGCCGTGAGGGCGCTGTCCAGATACTCGTGGGTTTCGTAGTAGCCCATCACGACGCGCTCTACGGGTTCGTCCATCTCGACGTTCCGGCAGTCAGCTCGATACGCGTCGATTCTGTCGGTTACGCCGTTCAACACAGCGTTTTCCAGGAGGAACTGAAACGCGGTCGGATTGCGCTCGACTGCCGTCACGTGCGCTCCGGCGCGGGCCATCGGGAGCGTGAAGTAGCCGATTCCGGCGAACATGTCGAGGACGCGCTCGTCGGGTTCGATTACGGCACCCATTCGGGCACGCTCCTGCTGATTTCCGGGTGCGAACATCACTTCCCGCAAGTCGAGAGCGTACTTCGTCCCATGCTCGGTGTGGATGGTTTCGGTGTCGCCAGACCCTGCAACGACCGTCATCTCGGGTTCGCGGTGCTCACCCGAGATGCCTTCGCGGGCGAGGACGGTGTCCGCCTCGCCATGCAAATCGAGGAGCGCTTTGCCGACTTCTTCTTTCCGGGAGCAGTCGCCGAACTGGACGAGGACGACGCTCCCGATGACGGCCCACGATTTCGGTGCCCTGTCGAGTTCGTCGTCGTCCCAGCCCTGTGCTCGAAGATGTGATTCCAAATCCGGCAGTCGGTGTTCCGGACTCACCTGCTCGATAACGTCGAGGACATCGGTTTCCGCGGGTTTCTCCGTCACCGGCAGTTCGACCGTTTCGCCGTCGTGTTCGCATACTTTTCGGGCGTCGTCGTACACCCCTTCCGCGGTCAGTTCGGCAATCGCGGTTTCCGCCCGCGGTTTTTCGACGAGAACGGCGAGGTCATTCATCGGGAACCACGTAGAGCCCTGACCGACTCTTGAACACTGGTATCGTGTCGGCGTCGTCGTCCATGTACGAGGGTCGCGCAATCGTCTTCGTTTGGAAGGTCTCCGGGTCGAGGACTTGCACCGCGTGCTCGTCCTCGACGGCGACGAGCGTGGTTTCTTCGGCGTCGTCGATGTGGCCCAGTTTTTTGGCGTCCGGGGCGTCGCCGTCCTCGAACTGGGATTCGTACTGCTCGCCGGTCGTGATTCGGATTCCCTTCAGGTTTCCGCGGACGCTGCGAACCAGCACCGGCCCTTCGTCGTCGTCCGGGTCGATGATGTCGCCGTGGGTGAACGGAGGGAGGCGAATCGCGTAGGTCACGCGATACACTTCGTTGCCGTCCTCGTCCTCCGTGACGAGCGTCTCGGAATCGGTGAAACTGCCGCCGAACTCCTCGATAACCTTGTTGGAAATCTTCTTGCCGATGTTGTTGGTCGAAACTTTGAGATCCAACCCGTCCGGCGTCTCGTCCACTTCGGTGATGAACGCGTTTCTGTCGCCCGTCGCCTCCATGTCGGCGACGATTTCGTTGGCGATTTCCTTGGAACGTTTTTCCTCCTCCGGCGTCGGGACTCGGTCAACGCCGCGCAGTTGGACGATGCTGGCGTAGTAGTCGCCCGCGATGCGGCCACAGCGGGTACAGGTCTGTCGAGCGAGCATGACGGGTACCATCACTTCCTCCTCGACCAGCGTTCCGCGGACGACGCCGGAGAAATAACAGTGCATCCGAATCGTGTTCTGGTCTATCTGTTCCGGTTCGACCTGCCACGACACGTCGCGGGCGTCCACGTGGACGGCAAGGGCTTCGCTCACTTCTTCTATCGCAACGTCCGTGTAATCCTGTGCGCCGATGTCTACCCAGCGTCTGCCGCGGAAGACCGCACCACACTGCGCGCAGACGCGGACTTCGATTCGCTCCGGGGCGTCCACGAGGTCGAAGCGCTCGAAGTAGCAGTCGTCACAGAGTTTTCGGTCTTGACTAGATGCAGAGGCGGGGTAGTCCCGTTCCGTGATATCCACTTCGATGGTGTTGCCACAGTTCGGGCAAAACTCGCGGGACTCAGTCATTGACGGTTCTATGTCGTTCTCACTTTTAAGGCTGTAGAACTCTTACGCGAACAGCGACACGTCTTCGTCCTCCGAATCACGCCACGAGTAGACTGGTTCCCACCCCAACATCGATTGGGCTTTCGCGGTCGAAAGGGCCGAATCGGTGCCCGCGATGTCACAGTTTTCGGGAAGCTCGCCGAAGAACTCACAGAGCACGTCTTCGATAGGGACATCGAGGTAGTTGTCCTGCGCACCCACGAGAAACGGTTCGTGCCCGCTGAAATCGGCCGTGATGGCGTCCTCGATGGCGGTTGCAACGTCCCGAACATCCACGTACGACCAGAAGTTCCCCGCGCCGGTTGCGAGGTCTGCTCGCGCATCAAGACAGTCGTACTCGCCGGGGAACTGTATCCACGACGCGCGAAGCGATGCGACGGGGACGCCGTGCCGCCGGGCGACCATCGCCCCGACTTCCTCGCCCACGACCTTCGACGTGCCGTAGGGATCTTCGGGACGAAGCGGATGGTTTTCATCCAGTGGCAGGTACTCCGGAAGCGATGGCGCGCCAGCGAGCGGAAATCCGTAGGCGCTCTCGCTCGACGCCCACGCGACGCGCGCATCTGCTCGACCCGCGGCAGTCAGCACGTTGTAGACGCTGATGACGTTGTTCTCGAAGACGCGCATCCCGGCGTGGCGCTCCGGGGACGGGCGCGCCGTCCAGTGGACGACGGCGTCCGGATTCTCGGTCGAAACGACTTCCGACGCTTCGACCTGTTCAGTTAGATCCGCAGTCCGAAACGAAAGGCCCTGATATCCCTGAAGATTCCACTCCGAGCGCGAGAGACCGACGCAGGTGACGTCCCACCCTTGCTCCGCGAGATGGACGGCAAGCCACCGTCCGGTACGGTCGAGGCTACCGGTTAAAAGTACCGTTCCGGTCATCGACGTACCCTCGTCGGTTCACACGAGAACATACCGTCCCTAACGCCCCTCCGTGGGTAAGCGTTCTGGCCCTCTTCCCAATATTTGCAATATAATAGGTGTGCAATAATTGTGTGATACTTCTCGGCACGACTGACGAATGTTTAAACGGTCGGAATCCCTAGACAGGTGTATGAAATGGAAGGCAGACTGGGGCCTCCGGGCCAGAATGGGCCTGACGATGTTCCTGCTGTTCGCGTTGTACATTGTGTTCGCCGTTGTGCTAGTCGAAATTCTCGATTTTGCACCATTTGTCATGCTTCTGATACTGGGTGGCTTCTCATTCGCCCAGTTCTTCTTCAGCGACCGCCTCACGCTGTGGAGCATGGGTGCACACGAAGTCAGCGAAAGCGAATATCCGGAACTGCACGGGATGGTGAGCCGTCTCTCCCAACAGGCTGACCTGCCGAAACCCAAGGTGGCTGTCTCCCAGACTCGTGTCCCGAACGCCTTCGCAACGGGACGTTCCCAAAAGAAAGCTGCCGTCTGCGTGACGACTGGCCTGATGCAAACTCTCAATCAGGAGGAGTTGGAGGGCGTTATCGCCCACGAACTCGCGCACGTCAAAAACCGCGACGTGATGGTCATGACCATCGCGTCGTTCCTCTCGACCATCGCGTTCATGGTCGTCCGCTGGGGTTGGCTGTTCGGCGGTGGTGGCGACAACCGCAATCAGGCGCCCGTCTGGGTCGCCATCCTCGCCTCGTTCGTCGTCTGGATCGTCAGCTACATCCTCATTCGCGCGCTCTCACGCTACCGCGAGTACGCCGCAGACCGCGGTGGGGCGACCATCACCGGCAAGCCGTCGGCCCTGGCGTCGGCCCTGCTGACCATCGACGGTCGGATGGACAGAGTCCCGAAAGAAGATCTGCGCGAGGAGGCGGAGATGAACGCCTTCTTCATCATCCCCATCAAGAGCGGTTTCATCGGGAAACTGTTCAGCACGCACCCGAGCACCGAGCGCCGGGTCGAACGCCTGCGTGAGATGGAACGCGAGATGGAATCGTACTAAGGCGTAATCACATAAGCATCGTCTCCCTTTTTCCGCTCCGCGTGCGTACACTCGCGCATGGGAATACTGGATGGAATCCGTGAAGTGCTCGGTATCCGGGCCGAGACGGATGCTGGACGGGATGCAGACCCAGAAGACCTCTTCGGCATGAGCACGGCCTACGTCACGATGGAGGCCGACCTTGGCTACGAACCGGTCGGGATGGCTGCCCTCTGTTTTTCGGAAGTGGATAGCACCGATTTCCAGAACGCAGTGGACGACGTTCACGCCATCCTCGAAGCCGGAAAGGAAGAAACGGGGACAGAGGCGCACGCGCATGTGGACAACCACGGCTATTCGTGGGTCGTCCTCGAAGACGACGACTTCGAAGATCTCGTCACCAGTCTCCACTTCGCCGCCGATACGTTCGTCGAACAGGGCTACGGGTCGCGCCTGCTCGCCGCTCTCTTCGGGTTTCGGCGCGACGGAAACAACGTTTATTGGGTCTATTCGTTCCGCCGCGGCGCATACTACCCCTTCGCCCCGAAACGCGGCCACGAACGCGATTCCGCCGCGGAGTTCAAACTGGAGAGCAACCTCGACGGCGAACTCGAAATCGAGTCGGACGAACAGTACTGGTACCCGCTCTGGCCCGACAACATCCACGAACATCCGTGGGATTGACTCTTCGCGTGTGTGGGTAACTCCCACAGAACTGACTCTTCCTATCTAAACCCTGCTGTTCCAACTCATCCACCCCTCCGCAGTCGTCCAGTTTCACTTTCACTCCGCAGTTAACGGGGGTTTATATGATGGTGAGAACAAGGGTGGAGTACGATGGCAGACGTAGACCTCGAAGCACTACCGGGCGTTGGACCGGCGACAGCAGAAAAACTCAATGATGCAGGATTCGACTCCTACCAGAGTCTCGCGGTTGCGAGTCCCGGCGAACTCAGCAACACCGCAGACGTGGGCGAGAGCACCGCCGCGGACATCATTCAGGCCGCGCGGAAGGAAGCCGACATCGGCGGATTCGAGACCGGTTCGCAGGTTCTCGAACGACGCGAACGAATCGGTAAACTCAGCTGGCAAATCGACGAAGTGGACGACCTCCTCGGCGGCGGCGTCGAAACGCAGTCCATCACCGAAGTGTACGGCGAGTTCGGTGCCGGGAAATCGCAGGTCACGCACCAGCTTTCCGTAAACGTTCAGCTTCCACGCGAGCAGGGTGGTCTCGGTGGTAGCGTCATCTTCATCGACAGCGAGGACACGTTCCGTCCCGAACGTGTCGACGACATGGTTCGCGGCCTTTCGGACGAAGTCCTGCAGGCCACGATGGACGACCGCGAAATCGAGGGCTCGCCCGACGACGATGAGGCGATGGACGAGCTCATCGACGACTTCCTCGACAAAATTCACGTCGCGAAGGCGTTCAACTCCAACCACCAGATGCTCCTCGCGGAGAAGGCACAGGAACTCGCCGGACAACACGAGGACAGTGAGTGGCCAGTTCGACTGGTCTGTATCGACAGCCTCACGGCCCACTTCCGTGCCGAGTACGTTGGCCGTGGTCAACTCGCAGAACGCCAGCAGAAGCTCAACAAACACCTCCACGACATCGACAAGGTCGGCAACCTATACAACACTGCTATCGTCGTGACAAATCAGGTCTCCTCGAACCCGGATTCTTTCTTCGGCGACCCGACCCAGCCTATCGGTGGTAACATCCTCGGCCACAAATCGACGTTCCGGATGTACCTCCGCAAGTCGAAAGGCGACAAGCGTATCGTCCGTCTCGTGGACGCGCCGAACCTCGCGGACGGCGAGGCTGTCATGCGTGTGCAGGACGGCGGCCTGAAACCCGAATAACTCTCCTTAGCGCTCCACACCGACGCTTCCCCCGAAATTTTTCCTTCCTTTCGATAATCGCATCCGTCCGTGTCGATTCGTTCGTCGTAAAATCACATCGCACCGACATCCACTGGATTCGCCGAAGCCGACCGCTCGATGTAATCTCGCTACGCACACCGAAGAACCGTTACCGACGAAAATTGTCCGCCACTGCACGGCATGATGACGCCTGTACCCTTATTCGGTCGTCGTCTGCTCGGTTTCCTTTTCCCCTTCGTAAATCTCTGCTCCGTCCTGGACGACTTTCTCGGCGAGGACGGCACATTTCACCCGCATCGGGCTGATGTCCACGCCGAGCATGTCGATAACGTCGTCCCTATCCATCTCCTCGACTTCGTCGAGCGTCATTCCCGGTAGCCTCTGCGACAGCATACTCGCACTAGCCTGACTGATGGCACAGCCGTCGCCTCGGAACGCGACCCGCTCGATGGTCTCTTCGTCGTCGTCGAGCGCCACGTCGAATTCGAGCTCGTCGCCGCAGGAGGGGTTGACCCCTTCGTGAGTGAAATGGGATTCTTCCAGTTCACCGTAGTTGCGCGGGCTTCGGTAGTGGTCGAGAATCTGCTGCCGGTACATGTCCGAACCCATGCTCATTGTTAAATCTGGGTAGGAGGGTGTCACCTAAAAGGATTCCGACGGTTCTGGCTGTTTCGAGCGTGTCAGTCCGTATCGTTCCACACGGAGGTCTTCGACATCGGCGAGGTTTCGAAGGAGTGGATGTGTTAGCCAGCAGGTGGAGATGAACAGGAGTCCGAACCCGGCAGTAGTCATGACGACCGCGTTCCCAAACACATCGCCACCGATTCCGCCGAGAAGCGACCCGAGCGGCATTGCACCAACTGAACCGCTGGCGAGTACGGACGAAACACGTCCCATCAAGTCTTCGGGGACGACGGATTGTACCATCGCTGAAAAAATAACGTTCGTCGCGCCGATTGGAACGCCTGCGAGGAAGAACAATCCCACGGTGGCCGGAAGCCATCCGACCGCGACAGCGGCGAGCCACGAAAGGCCACTAAGTGCGAAGCCGCCGACGCTCAATGCCGCCAGCGAGAACCGTTTCAGTGGTGTTGCTGAAAGCGACCCGACGAGCATCCCGCCAGTGATTGCGGCGAGGATGAATCCATACGTGTCCGGCCCACCGTAGGCGTTTGCGTAGGCTGGCAGAACTGCGAGAGCCGTCCCGATGGTTGCATTGACGACGAGGCTTCCGAGGAGTACCCAAACGAGAGCTGAACCACAAACGTAGCGGATTCCGTTCGAGAGTTCCATACGATAGTCGCCCATCGCTGAGGTGACGTTTTTCGTGTCTTCGTCGCGGTCACTGTCGTTGGTGTCGGCGGGCGGGATTCGGACGCCGACGAACACCAGTGCGGCGATGGCGAAGGTGACCGAGTCGATGAGATAAAGCGACACAGCACCAACTGCCGCGACGACGATACCGCCGAGGGCGGTGAAAACGAAATCGACGCCCTGATAGGCGAACGAGAACGCGGAGTTCGCTTCGACCAATTCCTCCTCCTCGACGACGCGGGGGAGGGCGGCCTGCTGTGCCGGGTAGACGAACTGATTCAGGAGCGAGACGATTGGCATCACGACGAGGACGACCCCCACCGAGAGCCATCCCATCGCCGCGGCGAACGGAATCGTGAGAACCAAAATTCCCTGTACGATCTGCGTTCCGACCAAAATCCGGCGTAGTTGCCACCTGTCCACGAGCGGTCCGACGAGAAACTGAAACGCTTGTGGAAGCATGGTGAGAAACCCCGCCAATCCGGTGTAGAACGACGACCCGCCGAGTTCGAACGCGAGCCACATCGCCGCGATGGTGTAGACGCTGTCTCCGGCGTTCGTTATCAAGCGTCCGAGGAAGAGTCGCGCGAATGCCCGATTTTTGAATAGAGAGCGCATAGAACGAAACAGGATTTCTCACGAGATATTTATTCACAAAAATACATTTCTGTCGCCGAACCTGCCGAAATCGAATTCTGTTTTCGATGTTACAACTACTCGACTTCGACGGTCAATTCATCGTTCACCGTCAGCGTGAGTTCGTCGCCATCGAGTTCGACGGTGTGTTCGACCAGCAGCGGTTCGTCCGAGAGGATTCTGGAGTCGTTATCGATGAGCCATTCGAGTTCCCACGCGGACTGCTCGCAGAGGTCGATACCGCGCTCGTAGTGGAACGCGACGACCGCTGGATGCTGGAGAATGTACGACCCGACCGACCCGAAAGCGTGGTCGTTGCACCGTTCGCAGACGAACTCGACGCCGATTTCCGCTTCCTGTTCGAAGTACTCGGACTCGGTGACGAGCGACCCAACCGTTCGCCCCGAACAGTTCAGACAGATACCGTCGGTCATCATCGAAAAGACGTTTCGAAGCCATCGCTCGAACGTTTGCGGGAGTTCGTCCACATCGCGCCCTTCGAATGCACCCGGTGGAAATCCGAACGCCGACCGTTGTTCGTTACAGGTCGGACACCGAACCGTCACCATCTCCTCGTCGTATTCCGCCTCCAGTCTCGTTTCACATTTGATGCAGGGTAGATCGAGTTCATACGTCGCCGGTTCGGCGCGCTGTGTGTACGTTCCGGAGAGAATCGCACCGATGACACGAAATCCCGCAAAGGGGAGTTCGTACTTCCCGTCTTTCTGCCGGACGAACAAGCCGACGAGTTTGTTCAGATGATAGTTGAACTGTCCACTGTCGCTGAGGCCGACTCGGTCGTACAGTTCAGAAAACGACAGCGGTTCGTCAGCCTTCCAGAGCGCCTGGATAATGCCGATTCGCGTGTCGTTTCCGAGGAGGGAGAAGGTTTTCTCCGGCGATACATCCCGCTCATCGGTGTTCATACGAGGTGATACACAGGTGGTCTGAAAATAGTTTTCAGGTGTCGCCAGCGACTTCGCGCTCGAAACGCTCCATGAACTCCTCCACGAACGCTTGTCGCTCGTTCGCCATGCGGCGACCTACATCGGTGTACATACTCTCCGGAAGTCGGAGAATTTTCTTGTGGAAATGGTTCATCGCCGTTGCTCCGGTCGTCGTGTTGTCCGCATCTATCGGTAGATTCGGGTCGTGGAGCGTTTGTCCGAGCTCGCCGCTGAAACAAAAATTCCGGGCGATTCCGACCGCGCCGAGGGCGTCGAGGTTGTCCGCATCGCTGAGTAGTTTCGCTTCCAGCGTCTCGGGTTCCACATCGTTCGAGAAGCGGTGTGCCCGAATGCAGTGTTGGATTGCCTCGATTTCGGTCTCGGTTACATCGTGCTCGGCGAGGATTCGCCTCGCTTCCTCGGCACCCCACTCGGCGTGGTCGTCTATTTCGCCACGGTCTTCGCGTGCTCGACCGATGTCGTGAAGCCACACTGCCGTAAAGAGAATCGTCTCGTTCGCTTCGTGCTCCTCGACTAGCGTTTCCGCGAGATTCGCCACTCGCTGAACGTGATGCCAATCGTGAGCGGGGGCAACATCTCCGAAGTGAGCTTTCGCACGAGGGAGGACTACGTCTGGGAGCTTTCGTTCCGACATTCGTCTCTGTCGCTGTTTTGTTAACGGTCGTGAAAATAGTGTGCGATCCGTAACGTTCCACTGAAAATAATCGACCTGTTCTTTTGTCACACGTCCTGAACGCAACACGTCGCTCGGCAACTGCACGATACATGATGACAACTGAGCGGTAACTACTCGTTGAGATGAACTGTACCTTCGCTCGTACTGGGTCGGATGTGATGGACTCAACGACGAGTTGTTCAATTGACGCTCCGTCTTTTTCGAAACAATAGTTGCGAAATCTCGCACATCCCATTCCCGCTGTGACGATTACATCACATCTTCGAGCGCCCCTCGAAGCGGTGTTACGTCCCACTGCTCATCGTAGCGCTCTCCGTTGATGAAGAACGTCGGCGTTCCGATAACGCCGCTCTGTGCGCCAGAGATGAGATCCTCGTGAACTCGGTTGCGGTGAGTGTGCATCGCGAGTTCGTCGTCAAACTGGGTCATATCGAGGTCAAGCGTCGCGGCAGCGTCCTGTAACTCTCCTTCCGTTATCTCGGTCGGTTCCTCGAAAAGCAGGTCGTGCATCTCCCAAAACTTCCCCTGCTCCGCCGCCGCTTCTGTCGCTTCTGCCGCTCGTTCTGCATGCGGATGTAACTGTGTAAGCGGAAAATGACGGAAGACGAACTGCACTCGGTCGTTCATCGTCCGTCTCAGTTCCTTCACCGCCTGCTGTGCCTCTTCACAGTACGGACATTCATAGTCGCCATACTCGACTAATGTGACGGTCGCATCGACTGCGCCATCGATGTGGTCGTGCTGATTTACCGGCACAGCAAGCTGTGTTGCGCGTGATTGACTCATCGAACCCCCACTAGACCTTCCACTGTCATCGGTCATAGAGCTACCGCGAACTGCTGAAGAATCGACCGTCTGCCGAAACCTACTGCGCGAACAACTGCCGGGCATCGTCCACTGCTTTGACCAACTTATCGACCTCTTCGCGGGTGTTGTAGATGTAGAAAGACGCCCGCGCCGAGGCCGCGACGCCGAGTGTGTCGTGGAGTGGCTGGGTACAGTGGTCGCCGGCCCGAATCGCCACCGCGTGGTCGTTGACGATGCTGGAGAGGTCGTGGGCGTGGACGCTATCGACGTTGAACGAAACGAGTCCTCCGCGGTCGTCGCCCGGCGGGCCGTAGATTTCCACGTCGCCTTCTTCGGTCAGGCGGTCGTAGGCGTATTCCGCGAGCTGTTCCTCGTGGTGTTGGACGTTCTCCATGCCGATGTCGTCGAGATAATCGGCCGCAGCGGCCATCGCGATTCCTTGTTCGATGTTCGGGGTTCCGGCCTCGAACTTCCACGGCAGTTCTTCCCACGTCGAATCGTCGTAGGTGACTTTGCGGATCATGGAGCCACCGTAGAGGTACGGCTCCATCTCCTCCAGAATGTGCCGTTTGCCGTACAGTCCTCCCACACCGGTCGGCCCGGCCATCTTGTGCCCGGAGAATGCGTAGAAGTCGGCATCGATGGTTTCGACATCGACGGGGCGATTCGGCACCGCCTGTGCGCCATCCACGAAGATGTAGGCGTCGTGGTCGTGTGCGATGTCGGCCAGTTCGCCGACCGGGTTCGTCGTCCCGAGCGTGTTCGAGACGTGGGCGACGCTCACCATTTCCGTGTCGTCGGTGATCAGTTCTCGCGCGGCATCCATGTCGAGGTAGCCCTGCTCGTCGATTGGGATGTATTTCACCTCCGCGCCGGTCTTCTTGGCGAGTTGCTGCCACGTCACGAGCGAGGCGTGGTGTTCCATTTCGGTCAGGACGACTTCGTCGCCCGGCCCGAGTTCGGAAAGCCCCCACGCGTAGGCGACGAGGTTCTCGGATTCGGTCGTGTTCTTCGTGAACACCATCTCCTCGCGGCCGCCGCTCGCACCGATGAACTCCGCCATCCGGTCGTGGGCCTCTTCGTACGCGATGGAGGCTTCCTGACTCAACTGGTGGATGCCGCGATGGACGTTCGCGTTGTAGTTCCGGTAGTACTCACAGATGGTTTCGACGACCGGTTCCGGCGTTTGGGTCGTCGCCGCGTTGTCGAGATACACCAACTGGTTTCCGTTTATCTCCCGCTGTAGAATCGGGAAATCCTCCCGGATGCGCGCCACGTCCAGCGCGTCTGACTGCTGTGGTTCCATTGGATAGGGGTTAGTGTTCGAGTCAAAACACTCCTTCGGTCTCCCGAGTGCGATGAAACCGGTTTTCGTTACGTTGTTAGCAACGTGACTTAAGCTACTCCAACCCTTGCTGTCAGTATGGTCTCGAAACGACGACTGGGCGCGAGTCTGCTCTTTCTCGGTCTCGCGTTCGTCGGAGCCTTCCACACGTTCCTCTCGTTCGCCTTCGACACCGGATTGACGATGGTCGGCGCGGGTTTCACGGTCGGTTCGCTGCTTTGTTTGGTGGCAGTGAACGTCCCCGCACTGCTCGACTGATACGCAGTTTGACCCGAAACTACATCCGCAAGAACTGAGCGTGCTTCGTGGAATCCAAATCGAGAACGCTTTCTTCGTCCACGAAGCCGTTCTCGACTGCGAGCGTCACGGCGTCGGTGCCGACGATGTTCGCCACGCTGGCGCGGGTGAGACTGTCCACGACTTCGCCTTCGTCCACCTCGTCGCCGCCGTAGAACTCCTCGGTGACGGTGAACGACACGTCGCCTGTCTCGAACGTCTCGCCGAGCACGTCGTCGTCACAGACAGCGACGAGCAGTCCTTCCTGTGTGTCTCGTTCCCTGAGAATCATTATTCCTGAATCAGCTCTTGTTCCGCCTCCTTACGCATCTCTTCTGCCTCCTCCGCGAGCTTTTCGGCCTCTTCGTCCTCGCCGAGTTCTTCCAGCGCACGAGCTTTTTCCTCGACGACCTGTGTGTTCCGGAAGCCGAGTCGAATCGCGTTGTCGAGGCAGTTCAGCGCGTCCTCCGCGAGGCCGCGTTCGAGCAGGAAGAACCCGCGATTGAACCACGCTTGCGGGAATCGCTGGTCGATTTCGACCGCGCGCTCGGAATGTTCGAGCGCCTGTTCGGTCTGGCCGGACTCCCAGAGTGCGTAGGCGAGATTCGTCTCCGCAGTGGCGGCGTGTTCGCTGTCATCGTCGATTCGGAGCGCTTCGCGGTAGGAACCGATTGCCTCGTCCCACTCCTCGAGCTGGCCATGTGCCGCACCCTTGTTCACCCACGCTTCCTGGGCTTCGAGGGAGTCCTCGTCGGCGAAGCGGGCCGCGCGTTCGAACGTCTCGGTCGCCTGTTCGAAGCGGTTGATCTGCATATAGCTCAGGCCAACCTCGACGAGGTCTTTGACGGACACCCTGTCGCTCGGAATCGCCTGCTGGTCGAGCATGTCGGTGACGACACGGGAGTCCACAGGGTCTACTTCCCCCGGGTCGACTTCGAGTTCGGGTGGGTCCAAGTCGAACTCGTCGTACGGGTCGCCGAAGCCTTCTCCCTCCGAAAACTTGTGACTTCGCTCGTCGGTCATTACCCGTGGATTGGGGCGGCGTACTGTTAAGGTCTGCGCCATCGAGCCTCGAAGAGACCGGCGCGAGACGCCATTGAAAACCGTAGTATCACGATTTTGCCTCCAGAGCGTTCATAAAGCCCATTTAAGACGTGTCAGTGAGGACTACCAACCTTTATAAACCTTAAATACGTCATTTAAGTCGCGCTATGACCGACCCCAAGGAAACCATCAACATTGAAAACGTGGTCGCTTCGACGGGCATCGGGCAGGAACTCGACCTTCAGAGTGTCGCTATGGACCTCGAAGGTGCGGACTACGACCCCGAGCAGTTCCCCGGCCTCGTCTACCGTACCCAGAACCCGAAATCGGCCGCGCTCATCTTCCGCTCCGGTAAAATCGTCTGTACCGGCGCAAAGAGCACTGCCGACGTTCACGAGAGTCTCGAAATCGTCTTCGACAAACTCCGTGAACTGAATATCCAAGTCAACGAAAATCCGGAAATCGTCGTTCAGAACATCGTTACCAGTGCGGATCTCGGACGCAATCTCAATCTCAACGCTATCGCTATCGGTCTCGGTCTGGAGAACATTGAGTACGAACCCGAGCAGTTCCCCGGTCTCGTCTACCGTCTCGACGAACCCGAAGTCGTCGCGCTGCTCTTCGGTTCCGGCAAACTCGTCATCACCGGCGGCAAGAAACCGGAAGACGCGGAGAAGGCGGTTGACAAAATCGTCTCGCGGCTCGAAGAACTCGGTCTGCTAGAATAATCGCCACACCCAAGACGCCAGACTCGTGAATAACGAGTATGGCACTGTTGGGTGAACTGACGCCAATCGTCGGAACATATCTCCTTCTGGCGAGCTTTCTCACACTGACGGCGCACATCGCCGCGAGAAACTTTCTCGGAAGTGTGCCGCTTACTCGCGCGCTCGCAATCGGTCCCCCGATAGCGGTGCTTCCGTTCCTCCTCCAGCGATATTTCGGACTCCTCATCGTCGTCATCGCGCTGGCGCTCGACTTGACCCTCTTCCACATCGTCTACCGAATCAAATGGCGAACCGCGGGGTTCGTCACCGCGATTCACGTCCTCGTCAGCTTTCTGGCGAGCCTCATTATCGGCGGTATCGTCTACATCGTTTCGCTCGGCCCGCCCGCCCCACCGAGCTAAACTCGACAGAAGACGTATTATTCTGGACTTCGAACTGCTTTTCATGTCCCTCCCCCGCCGCCTCGAACAAACCGGTATCGTCCTTGGGAGCGTGCTGATGCTCTCGCTTTCGATAACCGTGTTTACGCCGCTCCTCGTTGAAAACCCACAACTGTGGCAGACTGCATTGCTCGTGTATTCTCCGGGCCTTGTCGTCGGCATCCTCATTGCCTTCGACAAATTTCCGGTTTCCTACCATCAAGTTTGGGCGTTCAGTATCGTCAGCTGGCTCGCCACAGTCGCTCTATGGATGGTATTCGATGTCGAAAGTGTGACCACAGACCAATCGACTGCAATCGGAACGTGGCTCGTTGCTTTGCTCGTGGGTGCGTTGGTCGCGTGGGTGAATCCGAAAACGCAGTGGCGACGAAGTAACGCCTAATCAGCGACGTTCGTATCGGACGAAATCGAACTCGCCGCGCTCGTCACGCTCGACCTCTCGCCACGCTTTCGGATTCCATTCCGGAAACTGCGTATCCCCGTCGTACTCCTCGTGAATTTCGGTCAGTACCATCCCATCAGCGTGGGGGAAGAACTGTTCGTAAATCGTGGCACCACCGATGACGAAGGCGATGTCGTCCAACTTCTCCACCTCCGAAATCGCTTCCTCGATTCCGTGAACCAACACCACGTCCTCCGGAAGATCGGGATTCGACCGACTGAGGACGATGTTCGTCCGGCCCGGTAGCGGGCCGTCGATTCGTCCCGCAATGCTGTCGTAGGTCGTCCGACCCATGATGACTGGATGACCCATCGTCGTCTCCTTGAAGTGGCGCAAATCCTCGGAATAATGCCACGGCATGTCGCCGTCGTCGCCGATGACGCCGTTTTCGGCGACGGCGGCGATGAGGACGAGACGCGTCATTCTGCCACGCTGAATCGGATGCCGGGATGGGCGTCATACTCCCGGAGGCTGATATCGTCGTACGTCAACTCGGCGAGCGAGTCCACCGAAATCTCGATTTCCGGACGCGATTTCGGTTCACGGGACAGTTGGGTCAGCAGGCCGGGGACATGGTCGAAACCATCCTTTCCTTCAGCCTCTTCCGGGGCTTCGGATTCGAGCCACTCACGTACTTCCTCGAACTCGGCTTTCGACTCCACGTCGTCCAGACGGGCTTGCAGTTCGCCGAGGTTGTGGCGGTACCACTCGCCGCGATCGCCCTCGCCACAGTAGATATGGGCGTCAACGATGGTGTGGGCGAATTTGCCGACTTCGAACCCGGTTTCTCGTGCGAGAACGGTTGCAAGCAGGGCGTAGGCCGCGATGTTGAACGGGATGCCGAGTGCCACGTCGCCCGACCGCTGGGTGAGATGGAGGTTCAACGTCTCACCCTGTACGTTGACGACGAAGGTGTAATGACAGGGTGGAAGCGTCGAAACCGCCGCATTCGCGGGATGCCACGCCGAAACGACGAATCGGCGCGAGTTCGGGTTCTCTTGGAGGCCATCGATGACGTACTGGATTTGGTCGAACGTTCCATCCTCGTTCAGCCAGCGATGGCCGTCCTCCGGCCACGACTCGCCCGGGAGCCCCGATTCCGGAACCGGGAATCGTCGCCAGAACCGTCCGTAGGCGGTGTCGAGGTTCCCGTTTTCGTCGGCCCATTCGTCCCAGATGCCCGTCTTCTCGCGCAGGTTCCGAACGTGCTCCTCGCCGGAGAGATACCAGAGGAGTTCGTGTAGCATCGAGTCCCAGCGAAAACCGTCCATCTGCTTTGTAGTCAACAGCGGAAATCCTGTTTGCAGGTCGATTTCGTAATGCTGACTGAACGTCGAAATCGTATCCACGCCGGTTCGATTGGGCTTGTACGTCCCCTCCTGAAGTACGTCGTCCACGAGACCCAGATACTGCTCCATAGGTGTGGGTTTGCACCGGGCGTAAAATATGTGTTCGATTCGGCAACCGACCTATCGAGAGAGTACCGTAATGTATCGTGTCAACGAGCGATGGACACGCCGTTCGAACTCCTCCTCGACCGTCCATCCCGCATTCCGCGCTTCGTCCGTCCACGAACGGTCACCGACGATGACCGTGCGAGATGCAACACGATGGGCCTCCGAAAGCGCACCTTCCACGAGGACATCCAGTTCGAGATTCGCGATTTTCGACTGCCTGCCGTAAGGAGCGTCAAACACCACGCCGTCGATGGAATCGTCGGGAAACGGCAGATGTGTCGCATCGCCTCTAACCGTTCCTGCGTCGCTGTCGGAACCATACTGGGCGAGATTCTTCGCTGCCCCACGGACCATCTTCTCTTGTGCATCGACGCCAAGCGGTCGCGCCCCCACCAGCGCGGCCTCGATGAGCACACCACCTGTTCCGCACATCGGGTCGAGAATCGTTGTTTCGTCCCTCGCTCCGGCGATGTTGGCCAGCGAGCGTGCGAGCAATGGGTGCATACTTCCGGGTTGGAAAAACGGTCGGTCGGTCGGCATCCGGGTGCCAAAGTCGCGTTTGCTCTCGATTTCGAGCCACCCAAGCAAACACACGTCATCCGAAAAGACGGCCCGCAGTTCGTGGTCGGGGTCGTCCAAATCGACCGAAAAGCCCCGTTCGACGAGTATGCTACCGAGTTCTCGCTCCGCCTCCTGCGTGCTAATTTTCGTTTCGCGCACCGCGCGCGCACGCACGGCGACCGTTCCTTCGCGGTCGATAGACGCGGCGGAGAGCAGTGCACGCGGACTGCCGATATCGGCGTCTGTTTCTCCCACCACCTCGCTCGCTCGATGCGTGTACGCGAGGTTCCGGACGCGCTCCGTGATGGCCGTCGCTCGCGCGACTCCGGGCGCGACGAGTTCGACGCCAGTCGCCGCGCTCTCCGCCTCACAGGCCGCAAATTCGTCGTCTTCTCCGCCGAGTTCAAGTAGATACACTGTTGGATTTTCCGCGAATTATTTCACCGGAGTTGGTTCGCTGTCGTTCGAGCAAAATCGTGCGTCGGTCTTGGGAATTGCGAATTACGTGTGAAATGGTGCGGCTCTCGTAAGACGGCTACTGGTCTGATTCTTCTAGCGTGACTGCAATTGCGTGGAGACTGTTGCGTTGCTTTTTCCGTCGTAACTGCAACTCCCGACTCAAAACACCGCAAAAACACCGCACACGCATGCGGGCGGGCGACCGGAACCACACGGTCGCCCGCCCTTGGTGTCCCCTTTCCTCCCCGGGTACTCGAACACCTTCGCCGACCGCTGGCTCAGGTGTCCTCGCCGCGTCCTGACGGTTGTGAAAATGCACGATTCCGGAAGTAGCTGTCGCTCCTCGGAATGGGGTTGCTCGTTCGAAAAAAGCGGAACTTCGATTACTCGTCTTCGTCGCCGAGAAGTCGCTCAACGAGGGTTTCGGGGTCGAATCGTTCGATGTCGTCGTACCCCTGCCCGGTTCCGAGGAAGAGGATCGGTTTCCCGGTCACGTGCGAGATGGAAATCGCGGCCCCACCTTTCGAATCGGCGTCCGCCTTCGTCAGGATGGATCCGTCGATTTCGGCGGCGTCGTTGAACTCCTTGGCACGCTGCACCGCGTCCTGTCCGGCCACGGCCTCGTCCACGAAGAGAGTCATGTCCGGGTTAACGACGCGGTCGATCTTCGCCAACTGATCCATCAAGCCTTCGCTGGTGTGTAGACGACCTGCCGTGTCGCCCAGCACCACATCGATGTCGTGGGCGTCCGCGTACTCCACGGCGTCGTAGATGACCGCTGCGGGGTCGCCACCCTGTTCGTGCTTGATGAGCTTTTTGTCGAGTGCGTCCGCGTGCACCTCGATCTGCTCGTTCGCGCCAGCACGGTAAGTGTCGCCGTTCGCCAGCACGGTCGAGAGGCCGCGCTCTTCGAGATACTTCGACAGTTTGGCGATGCTCGTCGTCTTCCCGACGCCGTTGACGCCGGTGAAGATGATGACGAGCGGTTTGTCGGCTTCCGCGACGCGTTGGTCGAAATCGAATTGGCCAACGCTGATGACCGACAGTAGGGAGTCACGAAGCGCCTCTTCGACCACGTCTCCGGTCTCGGCGCTGAACTTCCGCGTCGCGCCGACGAGGTCGCTTCGGATGCCTTTGAGCATCTCCTCCGCGACGCTCATCTCCACGTCGCTTTCGAGGAGCGCCATCTCCAACTCCCAGAGGGGGTCTTCGACGTCCTGCTCCTCGATGACGATTTCACCGCGGGCGAACGACGTCGCTTTCTGCATGAAGCCGCCGTTGTTCGTCTCTTCGGTTTCAGACTCCGGTTCGGATTCCGTTTCCGACTCCTCCGTTGCGCCCAAATCCGTATCCGATTCCGACGACTCAGTTTCCGCTTCGACCGATTCCGACGACTCAGTTTCCGCTTCGACCGATTCCTCGACGGGTTCCGTTTCTTTCTCTGCTTCGTCCTCGACTTCGTCTGCGGCCTCTTCGGCCTTCTCTTCGGTCGTCTCCTCGACGTCCTTACGGAACCCGCTTAGTTTCTCCTTCAGACTGTCGAACATCGCCGGTTATTCGTCCTCGTCTTCCTGCTGTTGCATCTGCTGCATCTGCTGTTGCATCTGCTGTTGTTGCATCTGTTGGGCCTTCTGCTCCAACTGGTCGCTCTCGGCATCGATTTCCGCGATCTCTTCCTGCGTGTCGCTGATGTGCTGGTCGACGACGTCTTTTCGGCTCTTCAGCGATTCGATGGCTCCGTTCTGGTCGCGCTCCGCGGCGTAGCCGCCACCGAGTTCCACGACGACTTCGTCGATGTCCTCGACGCTAGCGCGGATGTACGCGCCGCCGCCGAGTGGTACTTGGACGACCGACCCAGTGTCGAGCGTCTCGATGGCCTCGATGGCCTCGTCCATCTCGCTTTTTTCGTCGCGCAGCTCTTCGACTTCGCCCTCCAGTTCCTCTTTCTCAGCCTCCAACTGCTGGAGTTGCTGGGACAACTGCTGGAGCTCTTGGTTTCCGCCGCCCATCATCGCTCTTCACTCTCCGTTCCGCGAGTAATCGTGCTCATGTCAACACCTGCGGGAGCGAGCGGGAAGAATCTTCCTAACTCGAACTCCCCGCCGATGTGTTTTCAGTACGATTATGGTATCGGTTAGATGAGGGCGAAAAATCCCTGCGCTCCTTCTCAACGGACGATTTTGAACCGTAATCGTGGGCGAGTTCCGTTATCAGATTATCGGTAGTTACGCTAATCGCTCCACTTCCGGTGGGTCATCGCTCGCTCCGAGTCGAGCCGACCGGAGCGAGTACACGTGTGCGACGCTGGAGAACAGAAGTACACTCGTGACGTACGCCCCCAAACTACGCTCGGAAGAAGGCTGAACGGAAACGCTTCCAACCAGACAGCACCCATCAAGGTGACGCTGACGCCACCCAGCCCGAGGTAGTACTGTGCCCACGGTAGATCCCGCTCGGGGACGATTTCCAGATACATGTCGAGCCGTACGGCCCGCTCTTTGAGTTCGACGGTTCCGCGCGCCGAATCGTACTCCACGAATCCCGTCCGGGCGAGTTTCGGAAGATGCGTCTGTTGAAGCGAGTTATAGATGCGCTTTCGCTGCTGAGAGGTGATTGCTTCGGGTGTGATGCCGTGTTCCCATGCAGTCACTTGGTCTGCTAACTCACCGATGGAGACTGAACCATCGTGCTGTTTGAGATAGTGAATCGCGTATCGCCGCCGTCGATTCCGGAGGATGTGAAATATCTCGTCCCGCGATACCGTATCCCCGCTGTCTTTCTCATCGACTGTCGTTTCGTTCGACCCGTCATTGACGGATTGTAATACTGTCTGGGTCATCTCATGCTCCCTCCTCCCCGACGACGGGGAAGACCACGGAACATACATGTTCGCCAGTGCCCTTATTGGTGTAACATCTTTTACCAGTTGGTTACAGAAACTCGATGGTTTCCGTGCGGCATTGTACCGTGATGCAACTGTTGCAGACTCCGTCTTGATACGCCAGAAATCCCTCGAAGCGATACAATCCGATATTGAGAACGGGTAGCGAGAAACGCATCGCCCTCGATACGTGAAAATCAGTCGATGTAGCCTAGTGCGTCCTCGATACGGCCAAGTTCCGGTCCGGTCGTCTCCTCCCCGACGACGTAGCTGTTGGCGTTCGCGAGGAGTCCCGACCCGACGAGCGGTCCGCCGTAGTTGATGGTACCGATGTCGGCGGGAACGCCGAGAACGTCCTCGACGGTGTCGAGTTCGTCGTCGGTCGCTTTCGGGTGGCAGAGAACGCCTCTGTTCGTCGCCACCGCGGCGGTTCCCACCGTCCGAACTCCGGCGATCATGCCGCGTTCGACTGGGACGCCGAGTCCGTCCGAGACGGCTTGTACTGCCTCGTGTGGCAGGTCCGGGTGAACGTACGCGCCAGTGTCGTTCGCAAGAACGACGTTTCCGGCGGCGTTGATGCGTCCCGGCAGTTCGGTGATGGGGACATCGATGGTTTCTTCGATTGCTTCCCGCTCGTGGTCGGTAATTCGACTGCTCACGAGCAGGCCGTTCTCGTTGCCTGCGACCAGTGCGCCGACGGTCGATGACCCACCGACATTCGTCTCGACGCTTTCGACTTCCAACTCCTTGGTCAGGGATTCGACCAGTTCGTCGTCCAAATCGGGTCGAATCAGGATATACTCGTCAGTGGCATGAGCGAACACACCAACGTACGACGACCCATTAAACGCGGTACGAAACACCGCTCTACTCTTCGTACTCCGCTTCGACGACGGCTTCGCCCTCTTCGTCGAAGCGTGCCGCGTGAACGCGGATCTTTCGCGGCGGCTTCTTTCGGCCGCGCGACCAGATTGCCTCGTTGATGGAGGGGTCGAGACGCACGTCTTCCTCGTCAACCTTGAAATGCTTGGCGAGGTGTCCGCGCACCACTTTCATCGCCTTTCCGGCGCGTTTGTGCTTCGGTTCTGCTTTTACGTCTCGGAGCGGAACTGTGACGACTCGCTCCTCGAAATCACTTGCGCTCATTATTCGTCAGTGTCGCTACGCCGCCAGCTGCGACGCTTTGGGTTTCGCATCACGTCTCGGTCGGTCTTCATGATGACCCACGCAGGGACGCGGCTGTTCTGCCGTTCCAACTTGGAAAGCCGCTTCTTTTTGGCCTTCGACTTCTTGCCCATAGTGGTTGCCACTTTTCCGCCGTCGCATAAAATCTTGTTCCTTTCAAACGGGGTTACAACCGGAACGCGGAAACCGTCGAGTACTCCGGCCCCTCCGCCGTCAACTCGCTTTTCGTCAGCCGAATTTCCTCGACTTCCATCTCCCCGATTTCCGGTTCGAGTTCTCGGACGTGTTTCTGAACCAGTTCTTTCCCGCCAGCGTGTTGCATTCTGGCGATGGTGGCGTGTGGGATGAATTTGTTCTCTTCCGGTTCGAAACCGAGGTCGTAGACGCGCGACTCGACGGCATCGTGGAGCAGGATCATTTCGTTTTCCCCGTCCCCGATACCCAGCCACACCACTCGAATATAATCGAGACTGGGGAAGACGCCCAGTCCCTCGACCGTCGCATCGAACGAGCCGAAATCGATGTCCGACTCGACCGCCAGTTCGAGGGCATCCTCGATGGCTGGAACGCGGTCTGCATCCACATCACCGAGGAATTTCAGCGTCACGTGGGTCTGTCGCGGATCGGTGAACGATAGACCGTCAGCCTCGCTAAACCGGTCTTGTACGCCCGCGACACCTTCCACGAGGGTATCCGGCAGGTCGATACTCACGAACAGTCGCATATGTAATCGTTCGCCGCGAAAGGGCTTCAAAATTGGTTCCGTGACTTGCTGTTGTCGTCCCTCCCTTCCGAGGTTGGGGAGAGGATTTATGGCTTCGATTTCCTATCATTACATGTGAACTCCCCGTTCGATGTTTTAGGGATCGATGCGGATGCGGACGACGAGGAAATCGTTGCGGCATACAGACAGCGAGTGAAAGAGGCACATCCAGATGTAGGTGGCTCTGCACGGGAGTTTCAGCGAGTCAAAGCGGCATACGAACGGATTCAAGCTGGATACGGAACCGAGGAGTTCGAGGAGAAACAGGTAAAAGTCGAAGAGGTGCGGACGCCAGATTATCCGCAGGTCGAGTATCTCAACTACCAAATCCTCGACGATTACGGCTGGGAAATCGACGACCAAAATCTGTTCCGGAAAGCCGCCGCGGCCGGACTCGATTCGGAGGATTACGGTCAGTTCCGGGTCGAACCACAGGAATCGCTTCTCGAAGCCGCCGAGAACCGTGGTTTCGACTGGCCGTTTGCCTGTCGCGGTGGTGCCTGTGCGAACTGTGCGGTTGCAGTCGTGGCGGGGGAGACGGAGATGTTCTCGAACCACGTCCTCTCCTCGGAGATGACCGACCGCGGGTTCCGCCTGTCCTGCATCTGTGAACCGGCGACTGACGATATGCAAGTCGTCTACAATGTCAAGCACCTTCCCGGTCTTGACGAACTCCGATTGCCACCACAACAGTTCGGACAGGCTTCTTCTGACGATTGAGCGTTACACCACCTACGCTCACTGCCCACCGTTATGAGAGCCGTTTCGGGTGATAAATGTGTGGTCTAAAACGACGAATGACGGTGCAAACCAGCCTAAACGGACGAGCTAGAAAAAGGCTTTAAACGACTACGAACCCAAGGAAAGACAACGATGGTGCTCGACAATCTCGGTAGTTCTCTTCGCGGCTCCCTCGACACGTTGAGTGGGAAGTCCCGCGTCAGCGAGGATGATATCGAGGAAATTGTAAAAGAGATTCAGCGCTCGCTCCTGCAGGCTGACGTTGACGTGAGCCTCGTGATGGAGCTCTCGGACTCCATCAAGACCCGAGCGCTGGAAGAAGAACCGCCCGGTGGGACGACGGCCCGCGACCACGTGCTCAGCATCGTGTACGAGGAACTCGTCGGCCTCGTGGGCGAAAGCACGGAAATCCCGCTCGAAGACCAGACCATCCTGCTTGCTGGTTTGCAGGGTTCCGGTAAGACGACCACCTCCGCCAAGATGGCGTGGTGGTTCTCCAAGAAGGGACTCCGTCCCGCGGTCATCCAGACAGACACCTTCCGTCCCGGTGCCTACGACCAGGCCAAGGAGATGTGTGCCCGCGCCGAGGTGGATTTCTACGGCAACCCCGACAACGACGACCCGGTCGATATCGCCCGCAAGGGATTGGAGGAGACCGCTGACGCGGATATCCACATCGTGGACACTGCGGGTCGGCACGCGCTCGAAGACGACCTCATCGACGAAATCGAGGAAATCGAGGCGGAAGTCAACCCCGACCGTAATCTGCTCGTTCTCGACGCCGCAATCGGACAGGGTGCCAAAGACCAAGCTCAGCAGTTCGACGAATCCATCGGCATCGACGGCGTCGTCATCACGAAGCTCGACGGAACCGCAAAAGGTGGTGGTGCGCTGACGGCGGTCAACGAGACCGATTCGTCAATCGCGTTCCTCGGTTCCGGTGAGACCGTTCAGGACGTGGAGCGGTTCGAGCCGAACAGTTTCATCTCGCGCCTGCTCGGCATGGGCGACCTCGGCCAGCTCACCGAGCGCGTCCAGCGGGCGATGGAGGAGACCCAGGAAGAAGAGGAAGACTGGGACCCGGAGGACATGCTGAAGGGCCAGTTCACCCTCAAGGACATGCGTCACCAGATGAACGCGATGAACAAGATGGGGCCGCTCGAACAGGTGATGGACATGATTCCCGGCTTCGGCGGCGGAATCATGGACGAGCTGCCGGACGACGCGATGGACGTGACGAAAGACCGCATGCGCGCCTTCGAGGTCATCATGGACTCGATGACCGAGAACGAACTCCAAAACCCGCGTTCTATCGGCGCGAGCCAAATCCAACGGATTTCCCGCGGCAGCGGCAAGGACGAGGAACGCATCCGTGAACTGCTCCAGCAGCACAAGATGATGTCCCAGACGCTGAAACAGTTCCAAGGGATGGGACAGGGCGGCGACATGGAGCGCATGATGAAGAAGATGCAGGGCGGCGGTGGCGGCGGTGGTGGCGGATTCGGCCCGTTCGGATAACGAGCATCATCCCGTGGGCTACTGACGCCCATGCTATAACACACCGCTTTTTTGTCGTGCGCCCGCATCCATTCCGGTAGATGTCCGTCCGGGAAGTCGCCGCCGAGGCGTATCGCGAGGCCCTCCCTGCGCTCGCTGCGAGCGTAGTCGGCGGCTTGTTCGCGGGCGTCGTGCTCGGCGGAATGCGCGCCGAACTCCGCGATGTGCAGGGATTGCTGGTTCTCGTCCCTGCTCTCCTCGCCACCCGTGGAAACGTTTACGGGTCGCTGGGTGCGCGCCTCGCGTCCGGACTTCACCAAGGGCTGGTCGAACCGTCGTTCGTTCCGGACGACGAACGGGTGTGGGCCGCCATCGTGGCCTCGCTGGCGAACGGGATTCTCGCTAGCTTGTTCGCGTCGGTGGTCGCGTTTTCCGTCCTTCGTCTCCTTTCCGACCCGGTTGCACCGTTGCCAACCTTGGTCGCTATCGCACTCATCGCGGGCCTGCTTTCGGGAACCGCATTGACAGTTGCCGTCGTTCTCGTGGTGTTTGCGGGCTATCGTCAGGGGAAGAACCCCGACACGCTCGTCGGCCCGTTGGTGACGACGACGGGCGACGTGTTCGGAATTTCGTTCCTCCTGCTCGCGGTTCGAATCGTCCTTGGACTCGGATTCGGGGGCGGCTGAATGCCCACGCGCTGGACGGTTCGCGCCATCATGCGGGCCATGCTCCCGGTTCTGCTCGCGTTGACCATCGTCGAAATCGGCAGTGGTCTCGTCCTCGGTTCGTTCGAGGGCACCCTGCTTCGGTATCCGACGCTCCTCGCGCTCGTGCCGGTTACCATCGGGACGGCGGGTAACCTCGGAAGCATCCTCGCCGCCAGACTTTCCACCGCGTTCCACCTCGGGACGCTCTCGTTCACTCGCGGTGACGACCTCCTCGCGGGAAACGCCGTGGCGACGGTCGCACTCGCCGTTACGGTGTTCCCGGTCGTCGGTTTCGGTGCCTGGTCTCTGACGTGGCTCATCGGTGGCACGGAATTAGGTCTCCACATCGTCGTCCTCATCTCGCTGATGAGCGGAATCGCACTGGCGTTTATCGCGGTGCTGGTTACGCTCGTCGCGACCTACGTCGCCTACCGGTTCGAACTCGACCCCGACGACGTGGTCATTCCGGTCGTCACGAACGCCTGCGACGTGCTGGGCGTTATCGTGCTGTTCGTCGTCGTGAGAATAGTAGTGTGACGTCTATCCGTCGTCAGTAATCGGTTTCCCGTCTTCAGTCGGCGGTGCGACGTAGTCGATGAACTCCTCGACGGTGGGGTCGTTTACCTCGATTCGGACGTGAATGTCGCCGAGTTCGTCGGGGTTACCGACCGCGAAGTTGATGACGCCCTGGAAGGCTGCCTGTTTTTTCAGTGAAAAGGAGAGGGTGCTCCCTTCTCGTCCGCCGAAAAACTCGCCCCGTGCCGTGTCGAGGATTTCCTGCCGGTGGAGTGCTTCCGAGAACTCCTCGACGCTATGAGCTGTCGCGATGAGTTCGCCGTGTCCCGATTCAACCTTCGCGCCGGGGAAGACGTTCTCGATTGCGTCCACCACTCGCGCTTCGATTTCGGTGTCCCGTACGGGTGCCGTAATCTGAATATCGACGCTGTAAATCATGTTCCCTCCGCAGCCTGTACGTTCTCCAACCCCGAAAGTCCGTCTTCGAGGAGGGCACGAATCTGTCTCCGGAACGCGTCGAGCGTGTCCGTGTTGTCGATGACGGCGTCGGCCCGCGCCATCGCCCGGTCGAGACCGAAGCCGAGTTCGCGTTCGTCACGTCGTCGGAGTCCTTCCGTGTCTTCGTCGGTGTGGTCTCTGCCCCGCTCGCCGAGTCGCTCGGCGCGAACCTCGAACGGCGCTTCGATGCTCACCAGCACGAAGTCGTCGCCGAAGGCGGATTCGAATCGTTCGACTTCGACCCCGGAGCGAATGCCGTCCACGAGGACGGTGTCTGACTCTTCCAATGCGTCCTCGATTTGCGGCAGTGACGCCTGTGCGATGGCGTCCGGGCCGTTTTCTTCCCGAAGTGTCTTCGCGATTTCGCCGTGGTGTTCCGCCGGGTCGAGACCGCGCTCCCGGCAGGCCTCGCGGATGACATCGCCCATCGTGACGACAGGGAGGCCGACCTCTTCCGCCACGGTTGCGGCTTCGCCCTTGCCGCTCCCCGGCAGGCCGACGGTTCCGATTACTCGCATTGCTCTGAATTTCTCGTGAACCGTGCTTAAGGGCTGTGCTCTCGCTCGAAATCCCAATCCCTTATGACGACCGCCCGATAATGTGATGCTGAGGGCACGTAGCTCAGTCTGGATAGAGCGTCGGACTTCTAATCCGACGGTCGTGGGTTCGAATCCCATCGTGCCCGCTGAGTTATCGAATTCCCTTGTGTCGGCATTGTCCCTCTTTTCCCTTGTGAGGCCAGCTATTGCCGACTCCAAATAACCGCCACCGCCTGCTGGCGCACGCGCCGAAATAATTGTGTCAATGTCGAGAAATCCCTTACGGATTGCACATCATCCATGAGTCACGAGGCCGCGAGGGCTATGGGTCTCCATCTCGTGTCTCTTGCGAGTATGGAGTACGAAATCACGAACCGACCTGCGTTCACCCAACTCGATGTGACACTGGATTCGGACGACGGGATTCGAGCTGAGGCCGGGTCGCTGGTCAGTTGCTCTGGAGGCGTGGAGGTTGCGGCGGGGAAGGACGACAAACTGAGAGATTCATTACCTGACTCGGTGCTCGAAAAGCACAGCCCGTTTTCGACGACGTTCACCGTAAACCGGCGGGGAACCGTCACGTTATCACCGCCGTTTCCGGGCGATATTTTCCATTACGAACTCCGTGATGAGACGCTGTACACGCCGTCCCGTTCGTTTCTCGCCGCGGAGTTGGGCGTGGAACTCGATGCCGAATTCAGTAGCGGACAGACGTTCATCGAGTGTGCTGGTGACTTCCTGCTCGAACTATCCGGTTCGGGGCTATCGTTTCTATCGAGCTACGGCGCGACTTCCGTCGTCAGTCTCGACCCCGAAGAAAAGCACGTCGTGGATACGGGCCACGTCGTCGCGTTCGAGGAGACGGTCGAGTTCTCGGATCATCGTCTGGGTGGCGTCAAATCGTCTACTCGAAAAGGCGAGGGTCTCGCTTGCGAGTTCGAAGGTCCGGGTACCATCTGGATGCAGTCACGCAGTCCGGCGGCGTTTCTCGCGTGGCTCGTCTCGAACCTGCCCGACGAGCGGTAATCCACCGGACGAACAGTAGCAATTTTCTTATCTCTCTGTCAGCGTCCTCATTGCCCACCTTTCCGCCAGATTAGGTGACCTGCTCAGAGGGTTGAACACTCTCCTTGGACTCGGTTTGTTCGCACTGCTCTGGTTCATCGTCTGGTGGACGATACGAAAAGTGCTCACTGCGGTGCCGCTCTCGGAGGCCGTTTCGTGGTCGGGAACGAAAGCCGTCCTCGTCCGGGGAACGCTCTGGGGGGGTGCAGTCGGCGTTCTCTTTCTCGTGGGTGCCGTCATAATCGCTGTCGTTCCACAACTGTTCACGCCGAACACGCCCCTTCAACCGTTGAGCGTCCTGCTCACTGCCCTCATCGGTGGACTTATTGCGCTCATCATCGGAAGTGTGGTCGGCCTCTTTTTCGCCCTCATCGACGTGGTCGTCGTTCGGGTGGCCTATCGGGTGCAAACGGAAACGGCTCGAACGTAGTCGATTTATTCTCCCGATATAATCGGCCACGGCGACAAGTGGCGGAATTTGCGTCCCGCACGACGCTTATTTACTGGGAGGTTGAACGGAGCAGTATGCGAGAGGATTTTCTCCTACTCAACCCCGGTCCAGTTCCCCTCGCTCGTGACGTTCGAACCGCGATGAGCGAACCGATGGTTTCGCACCGCTCCTCGGAGTTCGAATCGGTGTACGAGCGCGCACAGAATAGCCTCGATTACATTTTCGAACGGTCGTCGCTCGACGGAACACCGACCACCAGCGGCGGTACCAGCCTCATCTTCAACGGCACGGCGACGATGGCGATGGAGGCCGCCGTCGCCAACCTCGCTGGCGAGGGCGACGAAGTCGTCACCGTCGTCAACGGGAAGTTCGGTCGGCGATTCAAGCGAATCGCCGACCGGTACACGAACGTCACTCCCGTCGAGTTCGACTGGGGCCACTCCATCGACCCGGAAACGGTCGCGGAGGCCATCAGCGACGAGACGAAAGTCGTGACGATGGTTCACAACGAGACGAGCACCGGACTCCTCAATCCGGTCGCCGAAGTCGGCGAAATCGCGGCGAAACATGACGCTTACTTCGTCGTGGACGGCGTCACTTCCCTCGGCGGTGACGAGTTCCTCGTGGACGATTGGAACGTCGATGTCGCGGTTACGGACGCCCAGAAATGTCTCGCCGCCCCGCCGGGAACCAGCGCGATGTACGCCACGCCCCGCGCACAGGAGGCCTTCGACGGCGAGAACGCGCCGTTCTACGAGGATTTAGACTGGCATCTCCGAAAGGCGGAATCGCACCAGACGCCGTTTACGAGTGCCGTCCCGCTGTTCCGTGGATTAGCGCTTGCGGTCGAACACATCGAAGAGGAAGGTATGCCGGAACGAATCGCCCGCCACCGCAGGCAGTCTGGGGCGTTTCGATCCGCGTTCATCGCGATGGGGTTGTCGATGTTCCCTGAGCGAAACGAGGCGTCGGAATACTCGAACACCCTCACTGCCGTTTCGCTTCCCGCAGGCGTCCGCGAAAATCCGGATTCGTTTTTCGACGCGGTAACCGACCGCGGTGTCAGCATCAGCGGCGGACAGGCCCATCTCGGCGGCGAAATATTCCGCGTGAGCAACATGGGCAACCTCTCGTCGGAGCAGATTCTGCGCGGCGTGCGCGCCATCGGCGAGGCGTACCACGAAGTCGGCGAAGACGTGGATTTGGAGGCAGGAATGGCCGCCGCGCGAGAGCAGTTGCGCTGATTCGGTGATAACTCCGGCAGGTGTACTTACCTGTTATTCCGTCGAAACTTTGACCATGCCTGTCCGGGTGTTGGAGGGAAAGGGAACTGACCGACTCGAAGCCATCAGCGACGGCGTTTTCGCCATCGTTCTAACGCTACTGGTACTTCAGTTCGAGGTGCCGACCGTTCCACCTGCGCAGGCTGACAGCCAACTCCCGCTTCGTCTTCTTGAATTCCAGTCGCTGATGTTCAGCTATCTGCTGAGTTTCTTCACCGTCGGGTTGTATTGGGTCATCCACCAGAACATCTTTCAGCAGATAGAACACCACGACCGAATCCTCCTCTATCTGAACCTGCTGTTCCTGCTCACCATCTCTTTCCTCCCATTCCCGACGGAGTTGATCGGAACGTACTCGACTCGGCTTACGTGGGGACTGTACGCGACGAACTTCGCGCTCGTCGGTCTGACGATGACGGCGACGTGGTGGTATGCCGCACGGCGGGACTTTACGCTCGAAGCAATCAGCACCCGTCACGCTCGCCTGATTTCCCTTCGGGGTCTCATCGCTCCCGCCGTCTTCCTGTTCTCGATAGCGGTGAGTCTGGTCAGTTTGGAGCTCGCGTATTGGACGATACTTCTCATCGCACCCTTCCAAGCGTGGTGGGTACGGGCGTATGGTTCGTTGCAGGACGACAGGTAACTCATGGCGCGAGTCCACCTATTCGAGTTCGGAAACTCCCATTACTGCCAGTACCGACTGCACCAGCAGAACGAGAACGAGCGAGAACGAGACGAACATCGTCGGCGCGGAGAGATAGCGTGCGGTTTCGTACGAAAGCACGAGTCGTCCGAAACCGAGTAGAAGAAAACTCAGGAGGATGAGGGCGAACGCGCCGAATCCAAGCAGAACGAACGTGCGCTTTTTCATCGGTTTTCCACGAGTTTCCCGACGCCTATAGCGGTGTCGCTCGCGGGTTCGAAGACGTAGCTGTGTCTGATGTCCGTATCGTAGAGCATCGTTTCGGGTGGCAGCCGCCAGAGTCGCCACAGAAGGTACAGGTCGCCGACCGCTCCCGACGTATTGACGAGCAGGGCGAAATACGCCGCCAACGCGACTGGCATCGGCCCGGCCAACAGTGGAATTCCAACGAGGGTAATCACGACGAGCGGTGCGACTCCGACCAGCATGTTGTCCCGTCGCGTGACGAATTGGCCGAACGCGGCGGTGTAGAGGGCCGGAATTCGTGGCTCAAATCCGTACGAAACGCGGTATCCCAACAACCGGGAGACGAGTCCGTGAATCGCCTCGTGGACGAGTAGCGTGCCGATGAAGACGCCGATTCCTGCGAAAAGCGCGAGAAAGTCGCTTCCGCTGGTGATGGTGATGCCGACGCTGATTTCCTCCGGCTTGCCTTGAAAGTACCAGAGTATGGCCCCGAATTCGACCGCAGAGATGACCAGCATGATTGTCGAGAGAACGGCGAGCAGAAGCGACGAGTAGTCAAACCTCGTCGGTCGGCTATATCCTGCAGGGGTTTGGGGCGCGGTCATTCCAGTAGAGACGTTGTGCATGGTCTTCCTCGTTGCGTGTCAGTGGCTGGTCTGGTAATGTGAGACAGTTGGTCGGAAATACTTTACCCGGTAGGTATAAAATAAAATGTCGTGTGCTAGCACGCTCTGCAAAGGTTGCCGTAACTGCTGGTTATAAAATTCTGTAGAAATATGCTTACTACACATGAGCGACGACCAGCCCCGATTCGACACCCGGAGCGTTCACGCGGGGCAGGAGCCTGACCCCGCGACAGGGGCGGTTGCTCCGCCCCTTTACCAAACCACGTCCTACGCCTTCGAGGACGCCGACCACGCCGCAGAGTTGTACGCGCTGGAAGCCGACGGGCACATCTACTCCCGTCTGAGCAATCCGACCGTCGAAATGCTGGAATCGAGAATTGCCTCGCTGGAAGGTGGAACTGATGCCGTCGCCACCGCCAGCGGGATGGCCGCGCTCGATTCGCTCACGCTCGTCCTCGCGGAGGCTGGCGACAACGTCGTCGTCTCGACCGACACCTACGGCGGAACGACGGCGTACTTCTCCCACACCGCATCTCGTCGCGGAATCGAAGCGAGATTCGTGAAAACGCTCGATTACGAGGCCTACGCCGAGGCAATCGACGAGGATACCGCCTTCGTCCACGTAGAAACCATCGGCAACCCGTCGCTGGTCACGCCCGATTTCGAGCGCGTGGCCGAACTCGCACACGACCACGGCGTCCCTCTCGTCGTGGACAACACGTTTGCCACTCCGACACTCTGTCGTCCCCTCAACCACGGCGCGGATGTCGTCTGGGAATCCACGACCAAATGGCTTCACGGGAGTGGAACGACGGTCGGAGGCGTCCTCGTGGATGACGGGACCTTCGACTGGGAGGGCTATCCGGAAATCGCGGGCGAGAACCCGGCGTATCACGGCATCGACTTCTCGCAGGATTTTCCCGATGCACCGCTCGCCGCCGCCGTCCGATTCCGTTCCCTCCGAAGCCTCGGCAACCAGCAGTCCCCGTTCGACGCATGGCAGTCGCTTCAAGGATTGGAGACCCTTCCACTTCGAATGGAACGCCATTGCGAAAACGCCGCCATCGTGGCGGAGTATCTCGCCGACCACGACGAGGTGGCGTGGGTCGCCTACCCCGGACTCGAATCACACCAAACGCACGGAAACGCGAGCCGATTCTTGGATTCCGGCTACGGCGGCATGATTGCCTTCGGACTCGGCGAGTACGAAGCCAGCAAGACGTTCTGCGAGGAGGTCGAACTCGCTTCGTTCCTCGCCAACATCGGCGACGCGAAGACGCTGGTCATCCATCCCGCGAGTACGACGCACGCTCAACTCTCGCCGGAGGAACAGCGGTCGGCGGGCGTGACCCGAGACTTGATTCGTCTCTCGGTTGGCATCGAAGACCCCGCTGACATCCTCGCCGACATCGATTCGGCAATCGAGGGGGCGACACAATGACCGCCTCGCTCGGGTCGTTCGAGTTCGAATCGGGTGGTGAGATCTCCGACTTGGAAGTCGCGTACGAGACGTACGGCGAATATACGGGCAATAACGCGATACTCGTCTGTCACGCCTTGACCGGCAGTCACCGAGTTCAGGGAACCGGCGACGGCCAAGGAACCGGTTGGTGGGACGAGATGGTGGGACCGGGCAAACCCATCGACACTCGTAAGCAGTTCGTGATTTGCGCGAACGTGCCCGGGTCGTGCTACGGAACGACCGGTCCGCAAAGTGCGAACCCAGAAACGGGTGACGCCTACGGTTCCGACTTCCCGACCGTCACCGTCGGCGACTGGACTCGTGCCCAGCGTCGTCTGCTCGACCATCTCGGAATCGACAGAGTCCGGGCAGTCATCGGCGGAAGCGTCGGCGGGATGAACGCCCTCGAATGGGCGAAACGGTATCCGAACCGTGTCGAAAAGGTAGTTCCAATCGCCACGTCGGCACGCCTCGACCCGCAGCTGCTCGCTCTCTCCGCGGTTTCTCGGCGAGCAATCGTCTCCGACCCGGTGTGGCAGGGCGGCGACTACTACCCCGACCACCCCGATATCGGCTTGGCCCTCGCCCGACAACTCGGTCACGTTACGTACCTGTCGAAGGATTCGATGGCGGACAAGTTCGGCAGGCGACTCGCCGACTGCCCGCCACGGGAATTCGGTGCGAGTGGGGACTCGCCCGACTCTGTTCCGGAGTTCGCTCCCGACGATGACTCCTATCGCGACGTGGAGAGCTATCTCGATTACCAGGCACAAAAATTCGTCCAGAGATTCGACGCGAACAGCTATCTCTATCTCACCCACGCGATGGAGAACTACGACCTCTCCGCAGGCTACGACTCCGATTCGGATGCGCTCGCGGAGTTCGATGGCGAGGTACTCGTCCTTTCGATTTCCGGTGACTGGCATTTCACGGTCGAACAAGCGACCCATCTCACCAACGCGCTCCGCGACGCCGGTGTCGAAGTGACTCATCGCGTCATCGATAGCGACCACGGACACGATGCGTTCCTCACCGAACCCGAGTCGGTTGGCCCGCCGATTCGGCGATTTCTCGATCCCGAGACGGGACGGTTCGCTCCGGTTCATGCCAGTTTGTTCGCTCATTGAGTTGGCCACTGAATTGATGGTCCTTCCCCTCGTTCAGAGGCCGAGATGGGAAATCGACTGCTCGTTTTGCTCGTCACCGGCGTGGTCGTCACATCGACTGTTGGTGCTGTTGCGGCCGGGCAGACACAGCTACGGGATGGACAGAACCAACCGTCACAGCCCTGCGAATATTCGGCACTGTACGACGAGACGATTGACTCCGTCGTCGCGGTCAGGGTCGAAACATCCCGCGGCATCGGGGAAGGCTCCGGTTTCGTCTATCGACTCACCGAGTCGAATTCGACTGCCTATATCGTCACGAACGAACACGTCGTCGCTGAAGCATCCAGACTCGAAGTCCAGTTCAACCGCGGCGAGTTCCGCCGAGCAACGGTCGTCGGTACTGCTCCCAGAACCGACCTCGCGGTGCTACGAGTCGAACGAGTTCCGGGCTACGTCGATTCCCTCCCACTCGCCGACGGGCGGGCCGAACCCGGCCAGCGGGTCGCCGCACTCGGCAATCCACTCGGCTTGCAGGGGACGATAACGCAAGGCGTCGTCAGCGGGGTCAATCGAACGCTCCCGACGCAGCGAGGCTTCTCGATTTCGGGCGCGATTCAAACCGACGCGGCCGTCAATCCGGGTAACAGCGGTGGGCCGCTGATGTCCTGTGAGGGTCGTGTCATCGGCGTCAACACGGCCGGAATCGTCGGAACCGAAAACCTCGGCTTTGCGATTCCCGTGCGAATCGTTCGCCGGACGGTACCGTCGCTCATCGCCGACGCGAATCGCACCGACGCGAATCGAACTGCCGAAAAAATCAGTCGCTGATTTCGATCTTGTCGTCCTCTTCGGCGTCCTCTTCTTCCGCGACCGGGAGTCGAACTTCGAGGACGCCATTGCGGTAGGAGGCCGTAATTCCATCCTTTTCGACTGCCTTGGGGAGGCTCACGCGCTCCGAGAGTTCACGGGCACGGCTGAAGTCGTCACCAGTGACCTCGTGTTTCGCGGAGACGGTCAGCACGTCGTCACTGAACGTGAGGTCGATTTCCTCTTTCTCGAATCCGGGGAGGTCAGCGACGAGGACGAACTGTCCGTCGTGTTCCTTTAGGTCGATGTGGGTGCCACGTCGGCCGTCGCCCCGGGGGTCGCTTACGCCCCACATGCGCGAGCGCATCTGTTCGAACATTCGATCCATATCCTCAAAGGGGGTGTATCGTTCCATTACAATCACCGACTGTATTAGAGGACTTCTGAAATAATAAAGATAGCGAGACACTGAATATCACGTGTCTATGGGCTTCTCTCCTCAGATTGCGTTTTTCGTTGCGAGGATGTCGTGGAGTTCGTTCATGTGCGAAACGATTGTGTCACAGGCCGGTGCCACGGCGGGTTTTGGCTCGAAGCCGACGGCCAATCCCGCGACTTCCAGCATTGGCAGGTCGTTCGCTCCGTCGCCGACTGCGACGGTGTTTACCATGTCTGCATCCTGCTCCTTCGCCAGCGACTCCAATGCTTCGTCCTTCGTCCCCTCGATGAGCGGCCCTTCGACTTCGCCGGTTAACACCTCGCCGTCGTTCGGCAGTCGGTTGGCGATGATGGTGTCCACGGAGACGCCCTCGCGGTCGAGCGCGGCCTGGACGCCGCGCTCGAACCCGCCGGTCAAAATCGCGACGTGGGTTCCCTTCTCGGCCAAATCGGAGAGAATTTCCGCCGCGCCGGGGCGCAGGCGAACCTCCGAGAAGGCGTCTTCGGCCTCGTCCAGCGGGAGGCCTTCGAGCAGTGCCGCCCGGTCGCGGAGGCTTTCGGCGTAGCTGATTTCGTCGTTCATAGCGCGGGCCGTGATGTCTTCCATCTGGTCGGCGACACCCTTTTGCTTGCCGAGCAGCACCGTCATTTCCGAATCGGAAAGCGTACCGTCGAAGTCGAACGCGACTATCTTCATTCGAATCGGGATTCGTGCTTCCGGTTGTTAAAATAGCGTGGTCGTCGTGGAAATTGCCGAGATGAGGAAACCAAACTACTGCTGACATCTTCACAGATGCGTGCGAAATACACTACATATGACCGAACCACGAATCCGACAAGCAACCGTCGCCGATGCCGAACAACTCGTCCACGTATACCGGAGTGCGTATCAGGAAAATCGCAACCTCGGATTTCCCGCCAAAGCGGAATCCGTAACGGAAAACGAACTTTCGGAGTGGGTTCGAGAGCATCGGGTGTACGTTGCGGAGGTTGGGGGCGAAATCATCGGCGGTGTCCGACTCGAAGCGACGAATGGGGAGCGCGTAAAACTCAGTCGTCTCGGCGTTCACGAAAATTGGAAAGGGTGTTGGGAGTCGATTGCTGGAATTTGCCGAGGAAGTCGTTCGAGGCAGTGGCTATGCAACTATTAGGCTCACGACACTTGAAAATCATCCCTTCCTTCCCGAACTGTATCGGCGTCGTGGGTACGAGAAAACGGACGACTATCCGCTGGAGTATCGCGATTACGATGAAATCGTCATGGAAAAACGGATTCGGTAACGCCGATTCGCCACGCTGATTCTTCGTGCCAAATCCTCGTCCCGTTGGAATATTCGAAGAAGAATAAAAATGAGATGACAAGAGCTATGATGCTCGTTCGAACACCCTCCGAACGTTCTACATGAGTTCTGACAACGATATTCCGATCGACCCGGACGGGTCGTCAAGTCCAATTCCGGACATCGATCTGAGCAGTATTTTGGGGAACACACTTCTTATCGGCCTCGCAATCGTCGTCATCGCGGCGCCGGTTGCCGGATTCATGGCGTGGGAACCCGTCGATGAGGGGAATGTGAAAGTCGTCAAAAAGTGGGGTGCGGCCACTGGAACCGTCTTCGAACCCGGCGCGCACTTCGTCAACCCCGTCTCCCAAAGCACGGTGTCGCTCTCGACTCGCCCCCAAACGTACACGATGTCGAGTCAGCAAGGTGAAGGCAGCAAGGATAACACCGACGACGCGATAACCGTCCTCACCGAGGACGGACTGCAGGTGGACATCGATATCAGCGTTCGATATCGCGTCGATTCGACGGAAGCGGTCAAGTTCTATAAGAATTACCGCGACGTCGAAACCGCCGAACAGCGTCTCATCCGTCCGAGCATTCGGTCGGTGCTCCGAACCGAGGCGGGACGCCTCCCGGTCACCGAAATCTACACCGGTGAGGGCCAGACGAAACTCAAAGAGGCGGCGCAGACGGCGCTCCAGAAGGATTTCAACGAGGACGGTCTCATCCTCGAAACGGTGCAGATTCGAAACGTCAACCTGCCCAAGCAGTACGCCCAAGCGGTCGAACAGAAAGAGATCACGAAACAGCGCAGACAGCAGAAGGAAAACGAACTCGAAGTCGAAAAGCTGGAAGCCGACCGGAAGCGAATCGCGGCGGAAGGACAGGCCGAAGCGAACCGCATCCTGAGCGAATCGCTCGACCGGAACGTCCTCACCCAGAAGTATATCGAGAAGTTGGACGACACTGACACGGTGTATATCCCCGTCGGCGGCGAGGGCTACCCGCAGTTCGTCCGAAATATCGAGGACGATTCGGGCGGAAATACCGGTAACGGCTCGAGTAATCAGTCGTCCGCGTGATGGACGAAGATGCCGTAGGTCGACTGGCGAAGTGGGCGCTCGTCTGGGCGAGCATCCTTTTCGGGGCCGTTCTTCTCGGTGTCGTGGCCAAACCGCTGGTCAGTTGGAAAGCAGTACTCCTCTTACTCGTCGTTCTCGTCCCCGCGTTTTTCCTGTCGTATCGACTCAGCAAGGCACAGCGCGCCTACGACCGTGGTCGGTACGGAATCGGGCGACGCGTCGTTGCCGAACGGACGACGCTCTCGGCCGATGGCTGTTCGGTTTGTGAGCGCGATGAAACCGGAGGACAGACCGGAATACGGCGACGATTCGTCAAAGAACTCGTCGTCGATGGCGTCCCCGTCGCACTGGTCGAAAGCGGGCAGAACGACTACTGTTCGGAATGCGCCGAGACGGCCTCGGAGAGTAATACCGGGATGGATGCTGAGATACGATCACGAATCGATTCCGAGGAACGGGAGCGCGCCGGATAATCTCACGGATAAAATTTCCACACAAAACTCGGGAAAATATGCTGGCAATCTTCGCAATGAGAGAAAGCGTTAACGGGCGGCAGGTGTTTTCTCTCCACCAATGAAGGTTCTGGTCACCGACCCCATCGCCGACGCGGGTCTCAACAGGCTCCGCGAGGCAGGTTACGAGGTAGAGACGGCCTACGATGTAGAGGACGATGCCCTTTTGAACGCAGTCGCGGACGCGAACGGACTCGTCGTCCGCTCCGGCACAGACGTGAACCGCGACGTGTTCGAGGCCGCATCCGAACTCGTCATCGTCGGCCGCGCTGGTATCGGCGTGGACAACATCGATATCGAAGCCGCGACCGAACACGGCGTCATCGTCGCCAACGCTCCGGAGGGCAACGTCCGCGCCGCCGCCGAGCATACGGTCGCAATGGCGTTTGCCGCCGCGCGCTCCATCCCACAGGCGCACATCCGACTCAAGAACGGCGAGTGGGCGAAGGGCGACTACCTCGGGACGGAACTGAACAAGAAAACGCTCGGTATCGTCGGACTCGGCAGAGTCGGGCAGGAAGTCGCCAAAAAACTCGATAGCCTCGGGATGGAACTCGTCGCGTACGACCCATATATCAGCGAAGACCTCGCCCGACAACTCGGTGCGGAACTGGTCGAACTGGATGAATGTCTCGACCGGGCGGACTTCCTCACGGTTCACACGCCACTCACCCCCGAAACTGAGGGTCTCATCAGCAACGAGGAGCTCGCGCAGATCGAAGGCGGCTACGTCGTCAACTGCGCTCGCGGCGGCGTCATCGACGAGGAAGCGCTCGCCAACGCGGTCGAAGACGGAATTCTCGCGGGTGCGGCCATCGACGTGTTCGCAGAGGAACCGCTCTCGGAGGACAATCCACTGCTCGACGTGGACGACGTCATCGTCACGCCTCACCTCGGCGCGAGCACGGAGGCGGCACAGGAGAACGTCGCCACCAGCACCGCCGACCAGGTGGTCGCGGCACTCAAGGAAGAGCCAGTCATCAACGCTCTCAACGCGCCGTCCGTCGAAGAGAGCGCGTTCCCCCGCGTCCGTCCCTACATCGAACTCGCGGAGACGGCGGGCAAAATCGCCACACAACTCCTCGACGAGCGCATCGAGCGCATCGAAGTGAACTACGAGGGTGACATCGCCGAGGAGGAAGTTGACCTCGTCACGGCCAGCGCCCAGAAAGGCATCTTCCAACCGCTCGAATGGCATGTCAACGCCGTCAACGCGCCACAAATCGCGGAGGAACGCGGCGTCGAGGTCACCGAGAGCAAGACCCGACAGGCGGCGGACTTCCAGAGTCTCATTGCGGTCACGGTCGAGAGTGCGGACGAGGAAATCACTGTCGAGGGAACCCTGTTCGCGGGCGACGACCCGCGAATCGTGCGCATCGACGGCTATCGCGTCGATGCGATTCCCCACGGCCACATGCTGGTCGCGCGCAATCAGGACAAACCCGGCGTCATCGGATTCGTTGGCACCGTGCTCGGTGAACACGACATCAACATCGCAGGGATGTTCAACGCCCGTGAAACCGACGGCGGGGAAGCACTGTCGGTTTACAACCTGGACGACGAACTCACGACGGCCGCCAAGGAGGCACTCGAAGCCGACGAACGCATCATCGAGGTGCGGAGTATCGGGCTGAACGGCGCATAACGACCGTTTCACGGACTAACTTTTTATACGAAAACGGAACCAACACCGGTGAGGTTGCGGCGACTGGATTCCGATAGTTGGCCCCGCCGCGAAAGCCGGACTCAAGTACCCACCATTCCTCCCTTCAAATCGTGGCCGAGCAACTCGAAGACGAACCTCAACCCACGGACGACGCCCCACCTGCGGACGACGAGCGACTGGTGACGGGCTATTCCGGCAAACTCCTGCTTGCGGTTTCACTCGGCTGGGCGATAATTCAAACGGGCAGGCTCGTCCTTTCGCCCATGCTTCCAACCGTGATGAACTCGCTTCACATCACGGAGTTTCAGGCTGGATTGGCGTTCACCCTGCTCTGGGGGCTGTACGCCCTCGGTCAGTATCCGAGCGGGAGGCTCTCCGACAACCTTTCCCGAAAAACGTTGCTCGCGACCGGACTCTCGCTCCTCATCGTCGGATTTGGCGTGCTCGCCAGCGCGCCGACTTACTCGGTGTTCCTGCTCGGCGCGGCAGTCGTCGGGATTGGCGCTGGTCTCTACCCCACTCCTGCCAGAGCGCTCGTTTCCGACCTGTTCGTCACCCGCCGGGGACAGGCGTTCGGCCTCCACGGGGCATCGGGGGACGGTGGCGGTGCGGTCGCGGCGGGGCTTGCAGTCGTCGTGCTCGCAACTGCGACGTGGCGTTTCGCGTTCCTTCCGGTCGTCCTCCTTCTCGTGGTCGTGTTCATCCTCCTTCATCGCTGGAACCGCGAGGAGTACACCGCTCCACAATTCGATGTGGGAACCAGCCAAGCAGCGCTCCTCGATGTTCAAAAGACCGCCACGCGATTTGCCAACCGCCGAACCGCGGCACTGCTCGTCGCCTACTCGCTGTACGCCTTCGTCTGGCAGTCCGTCACGGGATTCCTCCCGACGTTTTTGCAGAATGCGAAAGATTTCTCGCCGGAACTCGCGGGCGGTGGCTTCGCCGTGTTGTTCGTCGTCGGTGCACTGGTGAAACCCTTCTCAGGGTCGCTCGGTGACCGAATCTCGCGACCCGTCGTCGCCGCCGGATCGCTGGTGGTTGCGACGCTTGCCCTCGCAGGCGTCATCGTTACCAGCAGCACGCTCGCAGTTACGGGGAGCGTGGTCGTCTTCTCGGCGGGGCTGATGGCCTTCCCACCGGCGATGCAGGCACACCTGATGGACGTGTTTCCGGACGGCAGTATGGGCGGTGACCTCGGGGCGACCCGAACCATCTACGTTGGTCTCGGCAGCCTCGGAACGACCTACGTCGGATTCGTCGCGGAGCGGGCCGGATACGCCGTCGCATTTTCGGGCCTCCTCATCTGTTTGCTCGTCAGCGCGAGCATCGTTCTCTTGCTAGCGCGGTAGTCCGTACACCGTCAGCAGCGCTATATCACGAAAGGTGTTCGAGCACGTCATCGGTGTCGGCGGGCACGGGTTCCGGTTCGACACCCGCCGCTGCGGCGGCGTCGGGGTCTTTCAGCAAGTGCCCCGTGGTTAAACAGACAACGTTCTCGTCCGCCGAAATCCCTCCCGACTCTCGAAGTTTTCGCAGGCCAGCGACGCTCGCCGCGCTGGCGGGTTCGACGCCGATACCGTCTCCTGCCAACGCTCGCTGTGCGTCGGTGATTTCTTCGTCCGTGACGGTGATCGCGGTTCCGCCGGTTTCCCGAATCGCTGGCAGTGCTTTCGGGGCGTTGACCGGATTGCCGATTCGGATGGCGGTGGCAATCGTTTCGACGTCGTCCCAGCGACGAACTTCGTCCGCGCCTGTTTCGATGGCTTCGACCATCGGGGCCGCGCCTTCTGCCTGTACGCCGGTCAGAATTGGCACTTCCTCGGGCGTCAGTTCCCCTGCTGCGACGAGTTCGCGGAACGCTTTGTACAGTGCGCTGGTGTTCCCGGCGTTGCCGACCGGGAGGACGATTCGGTCGGGCAGGTCGCCGGTCTGGTCGCGGAACTGCTCGATAATTTCCAGTCCAATCGTTTTCTGTCCCTCCAGTCGGAAGGGGTTGAGCGAGTTGAGCAGGTAGGCCTCGCCGCGGTTCGCGAGGTCAGACACGATATCGAGGCAGTCGTCGAAGTTGCCGTCCACTTCGAGGATTCGCGCGCCGTGAAGACTCGCTTGTGCTACCTTTCCGGCGGCGACTTTTCCGGCGGGGAGGAGAACGAGGACTTCGGTTCCGGCCCGCGCACCGTAGCACGCGAGCGCCGCGCTGGTGTTTCCGGTGCTGGCGCAGGCCAATCTGTCCGTGCCGAGTTTTTTGGCGACTTTCACGCCCAGCGTCATCCCGCGGTCTTTGAAACTGCCGGTGGGGTTCATCCCCTCGTGTTTGACGCGCAGGTTTGAGACGCCCACTTCGTCCTCGATTGTGGGTGTTTCGTACAGCGGCGTGTTTCCTTCCTCGATGCTCACGCCGGATTCGACGGGGAGGGCGTCGGCGTAGCGCCAGACGCCGCTACCCTCGAAATCGTCGAACGTCGGATGGTTGGCGTAGCGCACTTCGAGCAGGCCGTCACAGTCGGGACAGCGATAGCGAATCTCGTCGAACGGGGGGCCGGTCCACTCACAGTCGATACAGGCGAGCCATACCCCGTCGTCGGCACTGTCGGGGACTGGCGCGGTTGGATTCGAGAGCGTCAGCGTCATTGCCCGGTTGGATGTGTTCGGCGGTGAAAAATGGGATGGTCGGTGGCAACGCTAACCAGTTGGTGGTTGCTGGTCGGTGTAAAAATAGCGTGAATGCGTGCGGTCGTCGTTAGATGATACTCATGTAGTAGTCCCAGTCCCAGTTGCTCCTGGGGTCGGTGTGGTCGTTGTAGCCACAATCGCCTTCGGGTACCTGATGGTGCCCCATGATGCCGCTCTCTCCGCCGCACGCACCGACGCCGGAGATTCGACTCTTCGGGATGTTGTACTGGTCACACAACCAGCGGACGAGTTCGGCGGAACTCTGGTACTGTGCGTCCGGGAACCCACTGCTCACGTAGCCGCCGTGTTCGATGCCGATGGTGGCGTCGTTGTACCACGAAACGCCGCCAGCGTGCCAGCCGATGTTGATGTCGCTGAGGCTCTGGTATTTGTACCCGTCGTCCCGGATGGTGTAATGAGCGCTGACGTTGGTGTCCGGGTTCTGGAACCAGTTAACCGTCCCTTCGGCAGACCCTTGGGCGACGTGGATGACGATGGCGTCGATTTCTGCCGCACCACGGTTCGCGGACGTATAGTTGCTCGAATGGGCCGGTTCCCAGTCAACCGCTGGCTTTGCCGCCGCCGTGCTGCTCGACACTGCCACCGCGCCGAGACTCGCCGTTCCTGCCGCACCGATTCGCTTCAGTAGTGTACGTCGTGATTGCATGATGCATTTTCTACTCTCTTTGTCCACTATTATTTCTTTTAGTAATATATTAAAATAATGTACTAATTAGAAACAAAATCCCACATTCGAACCAGTTGACACGAGACGGGATGAGACGGGTTTTAACGTAATACGGCGACGCCGTCGCTTGGCTACAACGAAAGCACGAGTACGTCGTCCTCACGCTCGAACTGCGTTCCGAACGCCGACGAAAGGGTATCCATCTGTTGCATACTCCAGTTGCCTGCGTAATGTTCCGCCTCGTGGACGGCAAGGTCGTAGATTTCGGTCGGATGGAGTCGAAGTTCCGTGAGGTCGCCGTCTTGTACGGCCAGTTCGAACAAGAATCCCCGGTCGTTTCGTCGCTCGGAATCGACCGCGTAATCGTCCAGAAAATCACCCGTATCGTACAGGACGAGCGTCTCGTCGACGACCTCAACGCCGTGGAAGACGTGTGCACTGTGGCCGTGGATGATATCGACGCCCTGTTCGGACAGCCAGCGAGCGAACTCCTGGAACTCGACGCTGGGTTCGGTTCGCATGTTCGGCCCCCAATGAAGCGACGCAACGAGTAAGTCGGGGTTTGTTTCGCGGGCCTGTGCGAGGGAGTCACCGACGATGCGCGCCGCTTTGTCGTCGGTTACGTCGAACTCCACGTACGCCGTGCCGGGTTCGTCCCGTTCTGCGGCAAATTCGGGTGTGTTGTCGGTGAATGAGACGAATGCGATGTCGAGGCCGCCGACCGAGACGAAGGCAGGAGCGTGGGCCGCATTTTTGTCAGCACCTGCGCCGGAGTGAGCGATTCCCGCCTCGTCGAGATAGTCGATGGTATCGGTGAGTGCGTCCGCACCGTAATCCAGAATGTGGTTGTTGGCGAGCGTCGCCCACTCGACGCCGACCGCTTGTAGCGCCGGAATCGCCCAATCCGGATCCGCTCGGAAGTGGAACGGCCGATAGGTGTCCGTCCACGGCGTCCCGCGCGCTGAGAGGCAACATTCGAGGTTGATGAACAGGCCGTCCAACGATTGGAGATGCTCCTCGACGTTACCCCAGATGGAAGTGATACTGCGCTGTCGCTGCCGTTCGTCGATCAACCGTCCAATCATTACGTCCCCCGTAAACCCGAATCGAACCGAATCCCTCTGTCCCATCGTAATCCCTACCCATATCTTCGCACGATGAGAGCAAAAGGCTACCCGCTGATTGGGACGTTTTCCATCCCGCTATTTCAGGATAATCGGTGGTGTTAGCGGTTCTCGCTGCTATCCGTCCTGTCCGATATCTGCGGAAACCTATATATTTATTCATGATAATTATTCGGTATGGCACAACAGAGAACAAAAAGCATCAGAGAATCGGTGCGAGAGCGCGGGGTAATCAACAGGACGTGGTCGAGTTCGATTCTCGGCGGACTGGCTGGTGGCATCGTTTTCGGCGTCCTCATGCAATCCATGGGGATGATGCCAGCCATCGCGTCCCTCTACGGACTCGACGGCGCGACGATGGGATGGGTTGCACACCTCTTCCACAGCATCGTGTTCGGCCTCGTTTTCGGGGGCATCATGACCATGACTCGTCTCCGAAAATACGCCGATAGAATCGCACCAACGACCGGCCTCGGGGCGGCATACGGTGTCCTCCTGTGGGTCGTCGCCGCGGGCATCGTCATGCCCCTGTGGTTGGGTGCGATCGGAATGGAGATGCCCCCGGTTCCGAACTTCGACCCAATGAGCCTCGTCGGTCACCTCGTTTACGGCGTCGTGTTGGGCGCGGTGTTCGCCGCGTGGTATCGCCGCTGAGTCACCCTTTTTAAGCGAGATACGCCAACAGAGCCTTCTGTGCGTGAAGCCTGTTTTCGGCTTGGTCCCACGATAGCGAGCGATCGCTTTCCAGCACGTCGCCGGTAATCTCCTCGCCGCGATGGGCTGGTAGACAGTGCATAGCGAGCGCCGAGTCGGGTAGCAGTTCGTCGTTCAGTTGAAAGCCATCGAACGCGGCCAGTTTCTCCTCGCGTTCGTCCTCCTGGCCCATGCTGACCCAGACGTCGGTGTAGACGACATCCGCGTCGGCCACTGCTTCCTCGGGGTCGTTCGTCAACACGGGCGAGCGACCACGGTCGCTCGCCCGCAAAAGCGCGTCGTTCGACGGTTCGTACCCTTCGGGCGTCGCAATCGTCAGATCCAGTCCGACCGTCGATGCCGCGATTGCGAAGGAGTTGAGTACGTTGTTTCCGTCGCCGACCCACGCGACGGACAGGTCTTCGAACGAATCGAACTGTTCCTGAATCGTGAGCAGGTCGGCGAGCGACTGACACGGATGAGCGATGTCGGACAGTCCGTTTATAATCGGCACCGTCGCGTATTCGGCCATCTCGACCAGACAATCGTGGTCGAACACGCGACCCATGACGAAATCCACGTAACGCGAGAGTACTCGGCCCGTGTCGGAGACGGGTTCACCGTGGTCGAGATGGGTGTCGTCCGGTCCCATGAACACGGCGTGCCCGCCGAGTTGCGTCATCCCCGTCTCGAACGAGAGGCGGGTGCGGGTGCTCGGTTTTTCGAACAACATGGCGAGCGTCTGCCCGGCCAGTTCGGGCGGCGATCCGTTCGATTTGAACTCCTCGGCTAGCGCCAGCACTTCCGCCAATTCGTCCGGGGACAGGTCGTCAACGTCGAGGAAATGGCGAGTCATGGCTTCCCCTCCAACGATTCGCAGACCCCGGAAAGGACGGCCACTGATTCGTCGAACTCGGCGAGTTCGATGTGTTCGTCCGGCGTATGGTCGAGCGACGAGTCGCCCGGTCCGTAGGTCACGACCGGACAATCCCACGCTTCCGCGTAGATGTTCGCATCGCTCGTCCCGGTTTTGCGGAGCAGACTCGGGTCGCCGTCTTCTCCGCGAATCGCTACGCGAAACGCCCGCGACAGCTCGGTGCGCGGACTAGCCATCGTCGGGGGAATCGCCTCGTTCCACGAGACGCTTCCTGCCTCCAACTCGGCGTCAGCAATCTCGCAAATCTCGTCCGCCGTCGTTCCCGGCGGGATTCTGAACTGTACTTCGACCTCCGCCTCGGTCGTCAATCCGTCGGCAGCGAGTCCGCCGTCGAACGAAACCGGTTTCGCGGTCACGGACTTGAAGACGGAATCGGCGTCCGAGTCGAACGCCGATTCGACTGCAGAGAGCCATCCGACTGCGTGCTGGATGGCGTTCGCTTCCGGGCGAGAGGTGTGCGTGGATTCGACGGAAACCGAGTAGGTTCCGGACATGAACCCACGATAACCGAGCGTCAGGGCATCCCAGCCACTGGGTTCGCCGTTCACGACGAAGTTGGGTTCCGCGTAGTTTTCCACGAGATGACGAGCGCCGCGCGAATCGGTCTCTTCGCCGACCACGCCGACGAAACTCGCGCCCGTTTCGAATGCTATGACTGCCATCGCGGTGAGTGGTCCTTTGGCATCGACGCTTCCGCGACCCCAAAGGACGCCGTCGTCCAATTCGACTGGAATCTCGCCTGGGACGGTGTCGATGTGCGATGTCAGCAGGATTCCGTTTCCCGGCGCGTGGACATTGCCAGCGTCGTCTATCCACGCTTCACGGTCTCGTTCCTCGAAGAACGAAACGAGTAGGTCGGCGCAATCCTCCTCATTACCCGATACCGATGGTGTTTCCACCAGTTCGACCAGCAGGTCGTGCGCCTCCGATTGTGTGATTTTCGTAGTCGTCATAGGTTTTGACAGGGTCATTGTGTTTCCCCCAGCACGTCGGAGAGGGCATCGACGACGGCATCGAGATGTTCCGTTTCCACGGTCAACGGCGGCAGCAGACGCAGGACGCTCCGTCCCGCCGGAAGCGCGAGTATTCCATGCGACAGTGCGAGTTCCTTCACGACACGATTCGCGCCACGTTTCACCTCGATACCGACCATCAACCCGTGACCGCGAACGTCGCGAACCGGGAGGTTCGCGGCGTGCAGTTCCGACTGGAGATATTCGCCCATCTCAGCCGCATGCGCCGGAAGGTTCTCGTCAACGAGCACGGAGAGGGTCGCCTCCGCCGCCGCACTGACGACCGGACTGCCGCTGAAGGTTGAACCGTGTGACCCGGCATCCTCGGCTATCCAGTCGGCACAGAGGGTCGCCCCGATTGGCAGGCCACTGGCCAATCCTTTCGCAGTCGTGAGGATGTCGGGCGTCACTCCCGCGTGTTCGCACGCCCAGAGCGACCCCGTCCGACCGAGCCCGGTTTGAATCTCGTCGAACACCAGTGCGGCCCCCGAATCGGTCGTCAATTCGCGTGCCGTCTGAAGATAGTCCTTCGTCGCGGGATTGACGCCACCTTCACCCTGCACCGGTTCGAGGATGACGGCGGCGGTTTCGTCGTCCACTACGTCCGCGAGTTCGTCCTCGTCGCCGTAGGTGACGAACTCCACGTCGTCCACGAGCGGTTCGAACGGCGCGCGATATTTCGGCTTCCACGTCACCGACAGCGACCCCATGGTGCGTCCGTGGAAACCACGCTTCGCGGCGACGATTTTCGAGTTTCCGGTCGCGCTCCGGGCGAACTTCAACGCCGCTTCGTTCGCCTCGGTGCCGGAGTTACAGAGCCAGACGTTTTCGAGGCCGGAAGGGGCAACCGTTGCCAACTTCTCGTACAGCGAATCGCGGGATTCGGTCGGGTACGAGGCGTGCACGAACAGCAGTTCCGCGGCCTGTTCCTCGACCGCCGAAACGACTTCCGGGTGGCAGTGCCCGACCGGCGAAACCGCGTAGCTCGCGCCGAAATCGAGATATTCGGTGCCATCCTCGGCGTAGAGGTACACTCCCTCACCGCGCTCGATTGGGATGGGCTTCTGGGAGTAGACGAATTCGCTCATTGTGACCCTCCCACTGAGGCGGGCGTGAACTTCGTTCCGTGGCCCTTCTGTGCCGCGGTAATCGGGTCACGGTTGTTCGCATCCGCGATGACGACCGATTTCGCGCCGCCTTTCAGGGCTTCGGTGGTCGCCATGACCTTCTTCGTCATGAACCCTTCAGCCACCTGCTTTGCAGTCGCCATCTCTGCAGGAGTGGCGACCTGCTCGATGAGCGTCGTTTCGTCGTCCGGATTTTCGAGGAGCCCCGGAACGTCCGTCAGGACGACGAGCTCGCCGCCGAGCGCGCCAGCGATTGCCGCCGCCGCACGGTCAGCATCGGCGTTGACCGCCGTTCCGTCGTCGGCCAACATCGGCACCGTCACGACGGGCGTGTAGTTCTCCCCGAGCAGTGTTTCGAGAAGCGAGGCGTTCACATCCTTGATTTTGCCGGAGTGGTCACCACGACGGATTTTCTTTTTGCCATCTTCGACCACCCTAACGGCGGATTTTCTGGGACCGGTTAGGAGCGCTCCATCGACGCCCGAAAGCCCGACGGCGCGGACGCCTTCGGCCTGCAAATCCGCAGTCAAGTCTGTATTGAGTTCCCCGGGCATGACCATCTCGAACACCTCCATCGCGCGTTCGTCGGTGAAACGTCCAACGACGCCGTTGGGTGATTCGACGTATTCGGGTTCCTCGCCCAGTTCTTCGAGCGTGTCGTCCACGGCGGTCGAACCGCCGTGGACGACCACCACGTCCTCGCCGTTGGCGGTCAGGTGGGCGATGTCGCCCAGCGCGCCCGCCGGATTCACCGCGCGGGCACCGCCGATTTTCACGACGATGGGCGTGGTCTCGTCTTCGATTATACCTCCATCAGCGCGGAGGCCGTCGTTCGGAACGTTGTCGTTGTCGATGAGTTGGTCGTGTGCGTCGAACAGTTCGTCGTGTGTGTACCCTTTTCCGTTCATGGCGACCCCACGGGATGCAGTCCCTGAAACTCCAGTCCGGTAGTTTCCTCGAATCCCAGTGCGACGTTTGCGGCGTGAACCGCCTGTCCCGCCGACCCCTTCATCAGGTTGTCGATGGCGCTGAAGACGACCACGCGCTTGTTGCTCGGGTCGAGTTCGAACCCGACTTCGGCGTTGTTCGTTCCGGCGACCGCCTTCGGTTCGGGGTAGCGATAGACGCCGCTCCCGCCCGCGACGAGGCGGACGAACGGTTCGTCCTCGTAGCAGTTCCGGTACGCCTTCCAGAGGTCACCCTTCGAAACCGGTGAGTTGGGGAAGACGTGACTCGTCGCGGATGCTCCGCGAACCATGTCCACGGCGTGGGCGGTAAACGAGACGCTGGTATCCAGAATGCCCTCGATTTCCGCCTCGTGGCGGTGGCCCGTCGGTGCGTAGGGACGAACGATTCCAGAGCGTTCGACGTGGCTCGATGCCTTGCTGGGTGTCGCGCCGCCTTCCGACGACCCGACTTTCACGTCCACGACGAGTTGCTCGCTTCCGGACAGAATGCCCGCGTCGAACAGGGGATACAGGCCGAGAATCGTCGCGGTGGCGTTACAGCCGCCCGCCGCAATCAACTCCGCGCCGAGCAGTTCCTCGCGGAAGATTTCCGGGAGGGCGTACACTGCTTCGTCCAGATATTCTGGGCAGGTATGTCCGTCGTACCACTCGTCGTACTCTTCTTTGGTGTCGAGGCGGAAGTCGGCGCTCAAATCGACCACCGTGTCGGCGCACTCCGTGAACTCGTCCACGTGCTCCATCGAGACGCCGTGGGGCGTCGCGGCGAACAGCACGTCCACCGATTCGAGGTCACCGGGTTCGGAAAAGCGCAGGTTCGTCCCGCGAAGGTTGGGATGCACCGACCCGACCGTCTTGTTTGCGTACTCCCTGCTCGTCGCTTGCGCCACCTCGAAATTCGGGTGGCCGGAGAGCAGACGGAGTAGTTCCCCGCCGGTGAATCCGCTGGCTCCGATGACGGTGGCGGAGAGCGTTTCAGCGCTCTCCGTGGTCTCGGCGTCGGTCGCGGCGGCCATCAGGCAACCACCTCCATTCCAACCTTGGATTCCAACCAATCGACGACGCTGGCGGGAACGTCCAGGTTCACCGCTTCGTTCAGCGCCTTGAATTCGACCGTGTGGTTCACTTCGTGAATCGTGTAGCCCGAGTCGGTCTCCATCAGATCGACGCCGAGCAGGCCGCCACCGACCGCATCGCTGGCCTGTTCGACCAACGACTCGGCTTCCGAATCCAGTTCGAACGTCGTGGTTTCGGCACCTTTCGCGGCGTTCGTCAGCCAGTGGTCGTCGTGGCGGGCCATCGCGGCGACGGGTTCGCCGTCCAGTGCGAGGACGCGGATATCCCTGCCGGGTTTGTCCACGAACTCCTGCACGTAGAACACCTTGTGCTCGTAGTGGCCAAGCGTGGCTTTGTGTTCCAAGATGGCTTCTGCCGCGCTTTTCGAGTCGATTTTCGCCATAAGCCGACCCCATGACCCGACAACGGGTTTGAGCACGCAGGGGTAGCCGAAGGACTCGATGGCCTCCATCGCACTTTTCGTTGTGAATGCGACTTTCGTCGCGGGCGTAGGGATGCCAGCGCCCGCGAGCGCGAGGCTGGTTTTCACCTTGTCGGCGCAGATGTCGGCCGTCTCGTGGCTGTTGACGACGGGGATGCCGTAGGCCTCGCAGAACTGCGTGGCGTACAGGCTCCGACTCGTTGCCAGACAGCGGTCGATGACGAGGTCGAGGTTTTCGAAGGTGTCCGGCGCGTCCGTCAGGTCGAACGTCTCCTTGCGCACGTCGATTTTCGTCACCTCGTGCCCGCGGTCACGGAGTTCGGCGAGCAGGAGCTTTTCGTCCTTGCGGATACGGGAGTAGAGCAGTCCAACCTGCAATTTACTCCCCCCAGTCCTCTTCGAGCTCGGGTGCCCGGTCGAGGACTGGCGGGTTCACGTCGATGACTTCTAGTTCGACACCGCAGGTTGCACAGTCGATGATTTCGCCCGATTCCAGATCGTCGTGCAGGGGTACGTCCGCCCCACACTCAACGCATTCTGCCATTGTACTCTCCCATATCGCACTATCGGACTTAAATCCGTCGTTATTAATTATGAATAAAAAGGTCAGACTACCGTCTCACGGCGTGAGGAGGCGAATTTCGCGGTTCGAATTTGTGATCAAATAAGTTGCCCCCGGAGGGGTCGCGGTAGTTTAGACATAGTCGTTCACCTCTGTCTGGAGCAGTTCGTTCGCTGCATCAAGCGATTCGGCGAGTTCGGCGACTGTCTCTTCGTGGACGACGAGCGTCGCCTCGGCGTCGCTCAACCCTTCGACCATCACATCATCGGCAGGGCCGCCGTGCGAATCGCGCATCACGACGCTCGTTTCGGGGTCGAGTGCGGACTCGACCTCCTCACGAGGTACGTATTCGGCGAGTGGTGCGTCGAGTACGTCCTTCGCGGCGGAATCGAGCGCGTCGTAGTTTGCCTCTCCCGCCGTCGCAACCAGTTCGTGTGCCGTGCGGAACGGGACGCCGCACATCGCCAGCAGGTCGGCAACTCCTGTTGCGGTGGAAAAGCCCTCCTCGGACGCTTCGGCCAGCACGTCTTCGTTCCACGTCGCGGTCGCCACCGCGCCCGCCGTGACCTCGACTGCGTCGATCACGGCGTCGGTGGCGTCCCACGCGTGGGGTGTCGCGCGCTGAAGGTCGCGGTTGTATGCGCGTGGAAGTCCTTTGAGCGTCGAAAGCAAGCCTGACAATCCGGCGTGGGCATCGCCCGCCACCGCACGAACCAATTCGAGGGTGTCGGGGTTCTTCTTCTGGGGCATGATTGACGACGTTGACGAATAATCGTCCGACAGTTCCACGAACCCGCGATTCGAGTAGACAACGAGATCTTCCGCGATTCCGGAGAGGGTCGTGGCGAGGTTGGCCAGCGCGGATATCGTCTCCACGAGGAAATCGCGGGTGGATACCGCGTCCATCGAATTTCCGAGAACCGCATCGAATCCGAGCAGTTTTGCTACGCGCTCGCGGTTCACGTCGAACGGCGTTCCCGCGAACGCCGCAGCGCCGAGAGGGCACTGGTTCACCCTCCCGTACGCATCAAGCAGGCGAGCCGTGTCGCGCGCAATCGCCTGCTCGTAGGACGCGAGGAAGTGGCCGACCGTGGTCGGTTGGGCGGGTTGGAGATGCGTGTACCCCGGCATCACCGTATCCGCGTGCGATTCGGCGACTTCGAGCAGTGCTTTGCGGAGCGCGAGGGTCGCATCCAGAACGTCCAAAACGTCCTCGCGGAGGCGGTAGCGGATGCATGTCGCAACCTCGTCGTTCCTGCTTCTGGCGGTGTGCATCTTGCCGCCGTCGGCACCGACCTTCTGGACGACCGACGTCTCGATTGCGGCGTGCACGTCCTCGCCGTCGGGAAGCGACCCGTGGCCATCGACTTCGACCACGTTTAGCGCCGTGAGAATCTCACCCGCCGTTTCGTCCTCGATGATGCCCTGTTCCGCGAGCATCACGACGTGGGCGCGGTCTACCGTGAGGTCTGCCGCGAAGATGCGTTCGTCGGCGGATAGCGACGAGAGAAATCCGCGGGCGGGACCGCCGCTGAAGCGGTCGCCGCGGACGACATCCCCGTCGCCGCCGATTCCGCTCCCGTGCTCACTCATTATTCGCGAGGCGGGACTGATAGCCGTGGTATTTCGCGACGCCAGTCGCGTCGGCCTGCTCGATTTTGCCGACGGTTTCGGTGTTGAACGAGGCGGCGTCCTCGGAGTACACCGCGTATTCGCTTTCGCGGGCGACCGGACGGGCCTGTCCGCCTTCGAACTTGACCGTTACCGTACCGGTGACCTTCTCCTGCGTCGTGTCGATGAAGCCGTCGAGGGCGTCCACGAGCGGTGCGGAAAGCAGTCCCTCGTAGGCTTTTTCGGACCACTGCTGGTCGATACCCGTCTTAGACGAGCGCTCCTCTTTCGTCAGCACCAGTCCTTCGAGGGCCTCGTGTGCGTTGAGGAGGGTCGTCGCCGCGGGATGTTCGTAGTTCTCGCGCACTTTCAGGCCAAGCATACGGTCTTCCATGAGGTCGGTGCGACCGACGCCGTGTTTGCCCGCGAGTTCGTTCAGATACTCGATAAGTTCAACTGCGTCGTAGGATTCGCCGTCGATTGCGACGGGTTTGCCGTTCTCGAACTCGATTTCGACGAGCTCGGTTTCCGTACCTGGTTTTTCGGTCCATTCGTAGATTTCCTCCGGCGGGACGTAGCCGGGGTCTTCCAGATTGCCGCCTTCGACGGAACGACTCCAGAGGTTCGTGTCGATGCTCCAGACGCCCTCGTTGCCGCCCTCGACTGGCAGGTCGTGGTCGTCGGCGTACTCCATCTCCCACTTGCGAGTCAGGCCGAGTTCACGCACTGGTGCGATGACTTCCAAGTCGGAAGCGCGCCAGACCGCCTCGAAGCGCAACTGGTCGTTCCCTTTCCCGGTACAACCGTGCGCGATGCCGTCACAATCGTTCTCCTTCGCGACATCCAGAATCGCCTCGGCGATTACCGGACGTGCGAGTGCTGTCCCGAGCGGATAGCCCTGATACGTCGCGTTGGCTTTCACCGCGTCGAGGCACTGTTCCGCGAACGCGTCCTTCGCGTCCACGACGTAGTGTTCGAGATTGAGTGCTTCCGCGGTTTCCTCCGCTTCCGCGAATTCCTCTTCTGGTTGTCCTACGTCTACGGTGACGCCGATGACCTCGTCGTAGTCGTACTCCTTTTCGAGGAGTGGGACGCATACTGTGGTGTCGAGACCGCCCGAGAAGGCGAGTGCAACGGATTTCATTGTGAACGATGCCAGGGACTCCACCCACTTAAATTCTTCTCAAAAATTTTAGAAATAAAGTTGCAAAATGGACTATAGGCAAATTAATAGCGTGTGGATTCGCGTTGAACGAACGTCGGGTCGGGGTGGAATAGGTATTATTGGGACTAGAAAAGCCCCGGCCGCCGTCGCACGCAGAAGGAGGTGAAGGCGGACTCGTCGCTCACGGCAGGGGCGACCCCGGTGGCGCGAGTCCACGACATTACGAGACTGTTCTCGCGTGATTCGTATAAAGCCTTTCGGCGCGGCAAGGGTTGCCAGCGATTCGTTTCTGTTGGCTATAATTTATCACCTGTCATCAGAAACGATGTAGAATGCGACGACTCCCTGCCCTCCTGCTCGCCCTCCTCATCGTCACATCTGGGTGTGCCGACTACATCCCGTGGTTGGAGCAGTCACCGGAGCCGAAGACGGACTCACAAACCAATCTGAATCCGCCCCCCGGCGCGAACACACAGTGGATATTCGACGCGGAACGACTGCTCTCCGCTCATGAGTCCGCTTTGGCTGGAATGAATTATCGAAAGGAGGTTCGGATTCGCCCGAATCATAGTGTTGGTTCGAAGGAATGGGCAAACTCGACCCTCGTCGCGCACGTTGGAGAGGAACGAACCCGCGTTAACCAGCAGGGTGACCTCCCCGATTACGTCGGTTTTCGGGGTTCGTACGAAGGCTACGTGGCGAATTACACTACGATGATGAAAATTTCGAGAGAGAAGGAGGAGAACCGATATCGCTCTATGACCAACATCTCGTATCCGATTCGAGAGGACATCGAGAACGACTCCCAGATGAAACGAATCCTCTCGAGTTCGGATTTCACGTGGGACGGAACGACGGTTCGAAACGGAACCAGATTGTATCGCTACCGAGCGAGTAGCCACACCGAACTTCCCGACACCCAATCCCTCTCCGCAACCGTCTTCGTGGACGAGCGGGGGCTGATTCACGAACTCTCCGGGTCGCTCCAAACGAGCGGTAGCCGAGCCGTTTCGGTCGATTTCTCGTATCGGTATTCGGCGGTGGAATCACCACCGCAGAAACCGGACTGGGTTAGCAACGTGCCACGGATAACCGTGCACTCCGAATCCGATATCATCGCTATCGAACACGAAGGTGGTGCAGTCGTTCCGGCGGGCACAACCGTCGTATTCTCCCTGTTCGACCCCTCCAACCGCTCGACCCGGCCATACGGCGATGTCGAACTTTCGAAACCACTCAAACCGGGCGATGTCGCGTATCTCTCGGTTCAGGGCTTTGAGGAAAGCGGAAATGGACGACTTATCGCAGACGGGGAGGTGGCTGTGAATCAGCCACCGGCAAACGAATCGGCCATTTCACTTTCCAACTGGACTGTCTGGGTCGATATCGGCACCGAAAACTGGACTACCCGTGCTTTGGACGGTTCGTCCGGAAATGACTGACGACGAACGCCACCCTCATATCCTTCCCCTTTCTCGAATCAGATAGTGTACAGCCTCAACGTTCCCGTTCCCGGCGAGGTCGCCCGACTCGCCGAGCAACTGCGGCCGTCGCTTTTCCAGTTCGACAGCGTGCGCGACCAGCACACCTTAGTCGTCAAGCGATTCGGCAACCGCGACGACTACGACCGTCTCGAAATGCAGGTTCGAACCACGCTCGTCGGGTCTCCTGCATTTGAAGCCCGAATTTCAGAAATCGACTGTTTCGAAAATCCGGCACGCGGAGATGGCCCCGTCGTCTACCTCACCGTCGAAAGCCCCGGCCTACACGAACTCCATCGCGAACTGATCGCCGAGTTCGACCGCATCGAGGACATCGAGGGCGACGACTATGTCCCGCACGTGACGCTCGCTCGTGGCGGAAATCCGGATGTAGCTCAGCAACTCACGGAACACGACATCGATCCGATTACGTGGAACGTCACGCGACTCCAACTTTGGGATGCGACTTACGAGGAACCGACCGCGACGATTTCGCTTCCTGCGTGAATTACCGCGACCAACCCCGATTCACTGCGGTTTCGGCGGTTCGCCGTCCCACGCGTCCTTATCATTGAAGAAGTTCAGCATGGCGAATTTGAGCTTTTCGGGGGTGATATCCAACATTTCATCCCGTTCTTCAGACGGGAACGTCTCTCGGACGCTGTACTTGCCCATTTCTCGCACGCTCTTTTCGGTGTAACGTTTGTCCAGTAGCACCCTGATGCCGAAATCCTCCGGCGAGCGAATCACGCGGCCGAGCGCCTGCCGCGTCTTCCGAATCGTCGGAATTTCGACGGCGTACTCCCAGCCAGAGTTTCTCCCGGAGCGGTCGGCGAACACTCTGTCGTAAGCGTCCTGCACGGCGTCCATTCGGTCGTTCAAATGCGGATACGGTACCCCGACGACAACCACGGTTCGAGCGTCGTCGCCGTCGAAACTGACGCCTTCCGCCAGCGTCCCCCAGAGCGAGGTAAAGAGGACGCCGCCGTCGTCGGTCGTGAACTGCTGCCGGAGTTCTTCGACCGGCGTACCCGCCTCGTCGAAATACAGTTGTCCGTCGATTCGGTTTCGCACGAGGTCACGGTAGCGTTCGGCCTCGCTGTAGCTCGGGAAGAAGACGATTGTGTTTCCGGCGGTGAATTTGACCGTGTCGGTCAGCACGTCCGCGATGGTTTCTTGGGTCTCCCGTTCGCTTCGCTCGCTAGCGAACAGCGCGGGCGATTCGACGGCGAACGTTCGGCGGTTTTCTTCCGGAAACTGGAGACCGTAGGCGAGCGTCACTGGTTCCGTCAACCCGAGCACGTCCGATAGCACGTCGAAGGGGCGAAGGGTTGCGCTCATCAGCACCGTCGCGTACACCTCGTCGAAGAGATCTTTCGTCACTTCGCGCGGGATGCAGGTGTATAGTTCTGCTCTCCCGTACACCTCGTCGGTGCCGTCGTCGCGCCGAACTCCGACGACGGGGTACTGGCTGAGTTCGGCCCCTTCGTCCATGTAGGATTTGACGAAACTCGCGGCTTGGAGCGTCTGGCATTCCTGCCGGGTTTTCGCGTCCCCTTCCTTGTACGCTTCCTCGTACTGCTGGTCGAGTTCCTTGGCGAGGCTCAGCGCGTCGTCCAGTTCGTCGTCGATTCCCTTTCCGGTATATTCCTGGAGGAAATTCAGGGTGAGGTCGTCGCGTTTGTTCTCGTTCGCAACTGCTACGTCCTGCCAGTTCTCGCCGACTGCTTCGCGTTCGCCGAAGCCGAAGGAGTCCTCGTAGGTGTTTTTCAGTGCGCGTTGGAACGCGGCGAGCACGTTGAACCCCGTCTCGCTGCGGAAGTCGTCGCTCTCCTGCAACTCGTCCAGCGCGCTGTCGAGGGTGTTCTCGGTCAGCGACCGGGAGGCGTGGTCGCGGGCCGTCCCCTCGATGTTGTGCGCTTCATCGAAGATGGTTATAACCTCCTCCGGGTCGCGGCCCAACCACCGGAAGAACTGCTCGCGTATCATCGGGTCGAGCAGATGGTGATAGTTGCAGACGACCAAATCGACGCCCTCCATTCCGTCTTTCAGCAGTTCGTAGCCACACATCCCCTGTTCTTCGGCGTACTCGTAGATGTCGTCGGGCGTCCGAACGTCCTTGTAGAGCCACTGGTAGAACTCGCCAGTATCCTCGGTGAGGTTGTTGTAGTAGTAGTCACAGACGTTCGCTTCGCGCAGATTCTCGACTTCATCTTGTATCTGGTCGAGTTCGTCCATCACCGCACTGCGGGCTTCCGCGGCGGTTTTGTCGCCATCCTGCATCACTTCGAGCAGTTCGCGCTGGCGCTGTTCGAGTTCCTGCTTGTCGCGTTCCTTATCGACGACTTCGTAGGTGTTGTCCCGAAGCACCTGACATTCCTGATAATCCACGTCGATGTGGCACATCGACCCTTTGCCGCGAAAGACGACGGCGCGCAGGGATTCGTTTCGGTTTATCTCGCGCGCTTCGGTGACGAACTGGCGCATCTGCTGGTGGACGTTAGTCGTGATGACCACCGTCTTGTCCTCCTCGCGGGCGTATTCCAGCGCTGGGACGAGCGACGAAAGCGTCTTTCCCGTCCCGCACGCGCCTTCGAAGACCACGTCCTGTCCGCGCGCCAGCCCGTTGTAGATGCGGTCCATCGCCTCCTGTTGATTGTCGTAGGGCGACTCGTAGGGGAAGAACCGCATGTACTCGTTCGTCGTCGACACGATACGGGATATTCGCGGCTTGGTTCAAAAAGGCTTGCCTACGCGAGATTGTGCCGGGTCTGATATGCAGACGTGAGTTCCTCCCAGTCGATACCGCATTCTAAAAGAAAACCCAAAACCAAACTCTAAACGACGGGCTGCGACGCCGTCTCCTCCTGTACTTCGGGTTCGATGTACACCTTCTTCACGTGGTCGTTCGCGTCGAACATCTCGTTTTCGATTTGGGTGATTCGATCGTCTATTTCACCCGTGTCGAGTTCCGGGTCGAAGGCCACGTCTGCGGTAATGATGACCTTCCCAGAACCGAAGTAGACGGTTCGGAAGTCGATAATCTCCGTGACGCCCTCCGATTTTTTGAGCATCGTGCGGAGATCGTTTTCCTCTTCTTCTGGGAGACTCTCGCCGAGGAGAAGACGCTTGTTCTCCCACGCGAGCGCGATGGCAAATCCCATCAGCATGAGGCCGATGAGGAGGGCGGACGCCGCGTCGTACATCGGGTTCCCAGTTGCTCGGGAGAGGTAGACGCCGAGTAGCGCGATTCCGGCACCGCCGAGAGCGATGGTGTCCTCGGTGAGCGCCGTCAACGTCGTCACGTCGCTGGTCTTGCGGAAGGCTTCCCGAAAGCCGCTCCAGTCGCGACGGTTGATTTCGATTTTCATCGCCTTGTATGCCTTGATGAACGCGTAGCTTTCGAAGAGGATGGCACCGATGAGGACGGCGTAGTTGACATACACTGGGTCGAACGTTTGTCCAAGAAGGTGGACTGGCTTGGCGTGTTCGACGTGTGGGTTCATCAACGCGTTATACCCGTGTTTCGCGCTCTCCCACCCGGCGATACCGAAGAGGAGGACGCTAACCAGAAAGCTGTAGAAAAACTGTGCCTTGCCGTAGCCGAAGGGGTGGCCTCTCGTCGCCTCACGTCCACTGTACCGAATGCCGATGAGGAGGAATACCTGGTTTCCAGTGTCGGAAATGGAGTGATACGTCTCGGAGAGCATCGCCGGACTCAGAGTGAGGAGATACCCGATAAACTTCAACACGGCAATTGCCCCGTTCGCGATGAGGGCGGCAATCACGACGGATTTGCTACTCGCCATTACTCGAATAGCGTCACGGAGGTGTCAAAGTCCTTACGACGGAACAAGGAAGTCGATTCGATGCCAACACCGGAATATGATAACTATCGTCTCCGACACGCACAGCGAGACGGGGCACGAACTCTCGGGACGAACCCTCAATGCAGTCCGTGCGGCCGACCTCGTCGTGCACGCGGGCGATTTCACGACCGAGGCTGCGCTCGATGCGTTCGAGTCGGAGAGCAATCGACTCGTCGCGGTTCACGGCAACAATGCGACTCCGGGAGTGCTCGACAGACTCCCGGAAGTTCGAACCTTCGAGGAGAACGGGGTTCGGTTCGCACTGACACATCGACGACGAGGCGGAAGCACGGGACTGGAACTGTTCGGACGGGAACGAGACGCTGACGTGGTCGTTTTCGGTCACTCACACAGACATCTCGCAGAAGACACTGGCGAAGTACTGTTGATGAATCCCGGGAGTCACGCAAGGCCACGAGGCGGACTCCCGACACACATCGAATTGGAACCGCAAGAGGAAGACTTCGGTGGTGCGATTTACAGGCGGAACGGGAAACTCGTTCAGGAGTTTCCCGTTGGAGGGGTGGTGGAAAGCTGATGGCGTTGGCGGAGGGCCGAAGCAGGGCGGTTCCATTTCATAGTATGCACTACGACATAATGTACCCTTGGTAAGCTCAAAAAAGCGTTTTAGTTATCCATTCCACATGGGAAATTCGCATCAATCTCGAACGTAATACAACCAGATAGCGCCGAGTGCGAGGACGAGCGCTCCGCCCGCAAAGAACAGCACGCCCGGCGGAACCGTCGTCGCTACAGTACTCGCTGCATCCTGGGAAACCTGTGCCCCCTCGTTCGATGCGATACTTATTCCGCCGCTCGAATCGGTGCTCTTCTCGGCCGCTTGCCCACCGATTCCCACTATTCCTTCCGTGACCGCGTACTGAATCGCGGCACTGACGACGCCGAGTAGGACGGAAACACCGAGGACGCGGGAGAGAGCGTCCTTGAGTCCCGTTGCCTGATCTTCACGCCCGGCAAAGAGGATAAGTGGGCCGTCCGTCGGTGCATACACTTTCATTTCTCTGCCTTTTTCCGAGTAGATGGTATCGACCGGAGAAATGAGTTCGGCGTCTTCTAACTTCTGGAGGTGATATTGGGCGTTCTGAAGCGAGGTGTCCACTTCGTCACTCAGTTCGGACGCAGTCGCGGGTTGTTCGTGAAGCGCGGAGAGGAGGCTTCGGGCCGTCCCTGACGAGAGTGCCCCGAGCAAATCGTCGGCGTCGTCGCTATCGACGCCGAGTACCCGCGGGTTGCCACCCGTCGGGGGTTCCACGTCCGTGCTGGAGGGCAAGAGGTCTGCCATATTTATGCATATGAAACCGCTCGTCAATCAACTTTGTCACTAGCACGGCGAAACGAATTTGGTTCGTGAACTGATAGGCACGAGTATGCAACCACTCGGAATCATCGGAGACTTCCTCGGCGACCCCGTGTTCGTCGGTCTACTCGTCGCGATGCTCGCCTTCGTCTTCTTCATCTACTTGTTCATCCGTCGGACGATGACTGGCTTTCAGGAAGGCGTGCAGAAAGGCCAGCGATAATCCCGACTACGACTCCGTCGGCCCGAACTGATCGAACACCGCGCCATCGACACCGACGAAGAGCCCAAGCCACAGCGTGCCGACCGCCCATTCGGAAGGGAGGAGTACGTCATCAAGAATCGCGATTCCGTCGAACAACACCAACAGGATTCCGAGCAAGAGGGCGTCCGTCGTTTGCATACCGCTCTGACCGATCGATTAATCAAATGCTTTCTGGATGCTGTGATGTCCTACCGGTCAGGTTCCGCTCAGAGCGCGTTTCGAACGCTCTCAGCCGCGGTTTTCACGTCTTCTCGATTCACATCCCAGTGCGTACAAAACCGAGCGACGTGGGTATCGAACTGTGTCCCGAGAACGTCCATCTCTTCGCACGCAGTCAGGAACTGGTCGGCCGTCAGTCCCGCCTCTTCCGTGTTCACGAGGACGATATTCGTCTCCGGCGATTGTACCGCGAGACCGTCGGCGTCGGCCAACCCCTCGGCGAGGACGCGAGCGTTTTCGTGGTCGTCCGCGAGTCGGGAGACGTTGTCGAGCGCCAACAGTCCCGGCCCGGCCAACACGCCGACCTGCCGCATTCCGCCGCCGAACAGCTTTCGCGTGCGCCGAGCGCGCGCGATGAAGCCTTCGCTCCCGGCGAGCATCGACCCGACCGGTGCGCCGAGACCTTTCGAGAGACAGAACATCACGGAATCGACCTCGTCGGTAAATCGGGCGGGCGACACGTCGTGTGCGACGGCGGCGTTGCACACTCGCGCACCGTCCAGGTGAACGGGAACGTCGAGGTCGTGGGCCGCCTCCGCCGCCGCGTCGATTTTCTCGGGGGAGATGGCGACGCCACCCTTGCTGTTGTGTGTGTTTTCGAGACTCAGAAGGCCGGTTCCCGGTCTGTGTGCGTCTTCCTCGACGTAACCCGACTGTACCTGTTCGGGCGTCGGAATCCCTCGCTCGCCACCGTCAAGCGTTCGAACCTGTAGGCCTGCGTGCTGTGCCAGTCCGCCGAGTTCCCATTTGTAGATGTGGCTCTCGCGTTCAACGAGGATTTCCTGCCCGCGGTCGGTGTGGACGCGCGCGGCGATTTGGTTGCCCATCGTCCCCGTCGGAACGTAAAGGGCTGATTCCATCCCCATCAACTCGGCGGCGCGCGTTTCCAATTCGTTGACCGTCGGGTCTTCGCCGTACACGTCGTCGCCGACGTCGGCCTCGTGGGCGGATTCGCGCATCTCGTCGCTCGGCTTCGTTACTGTGTCGCTCCGCAGATCTATCATGTGCGCCCCTTCCGTGGCAGTGGACAAATAATCGAGGGTAGGCGACGCCGTTCCGGGGTGGCGTATCGAAAGCGGTTTCCGGCATCCATGAAATCCATCATCATGGATTCACGGATTCGGAAACACGCCGAAATCATCGTTGATCATTCGCTCGATATCGAGGCGGGCGACAACGTCGTGCTTCGCGTTCCGTCGGTCGCCGACGACCTCGCGATTGCACTGTCGGAGCTGCTCGGCGAGCGCGGCGCATTCCCGCTCGTCACCGCCGGACGACGGGATCGAAAACGCGCCGCATTTCTCAAGTCGATTTCCCCCGATGACCTCGACACCCCGGAACACGAACGAGCATTGTTCGAGGCCGCGGACGCGGTCGTCCACGTCAGAGCACACGAAAACGCCTCCGACATGAGCGACGTGGACGCGGAGACGCACGCGGCGTACAATCAAGCCTACCAACCGGTACAGGAGGAAATCCTCTCGATGCCATGGTGTCTCACACAGCATCCCTCGCCGGGAAGCGCGCAGTTGGCCGAGATGAGCACCGACACGTACGAAGCGTTCGTCTACGGCGCGATGAACAAAGACTGGGACGAACAGCGCAAGTTCCAGCAGCAGATGGTCGAAACCCTCGACGGCGCGAACGAAGTGCGCATCGTCTCGGGCGACACCACCGACCTCAGCATGTCCGTGATGGACATGAAAACCATCAACGACCACGGAAAGAACAACCTCCCGGGCGGCGAGGTGTTCACCGCGCCGGTACCCGACTCCGTCGAGGGCGAAGTGCTGTTCGACAAACCGCTCGTCCATCAGGGTCACATCGTGGAAGGCGTGTGGCTCGAATTTGAGGAGGGCGAGGTCGTCGATTTCAGTGCCGAAAAGAACGAGGAAGTGCTCGCGGGCGTCCTCGACACGGACGAGGGTGCGCGCCGACTCGGCGAACTCGGTATCGGGATGAACCGCGACATCGACCAGTTCTCCTACAACATGCTTTTCGACGAGAAGATGGGCGACACCGTCCACCTCGCGGTCGGCATGGCGTACGACATCTGCGTTCCCGAAGAACAGGAGCAAAACGAGAGCGCAGTTCACGTCGATATGATCGTCGACATGAGCGAGGATTCGCGGATAGAAGTCGACGGCGAAGTCGTTCAGCGGGGCGGAACGTTCACTTTCGAAGAGTAGCGTGACGGGTCACTCTGTAGTCATATCTGTTGTAATCATTCTAGAATTAGTGCATCTGATACGGGTTTGTAGCTGTAGCTTCGGACTGATATAGAAAAAAGCGCGATGATGTAAAATTATATAATTATTCTGCCACCTGCGATTTAAGTATCTCCGGTAGTAAGGAACAATCGTGTCAAAAGTACCCTGTCCGGACTGTCGTCGGAACATCGCATTCCACGAACTGGAGACAAAGACGGTCGCCCAATCCAGTGGGTTCTCTACTAACTATCGTTGTCCGTTCTGTCGAAACGCCATCGAAAACGTCGGCGAACTGCTGTAGACTCACTACTGAAGGGGAGCGAACACTCGCTTCAGCAACCGTGACAAGAGGCGCGAAATCAACCGATTCCGCAGTCGCTCAGCATCGATTCGTCGATGTTCGCCGAGTGCGTCGTGTTTCTCGCACGCCCAGTCCAGTGTTGCAGTCGAATAGCGGACACCTGGAAAATCGTCGCTCATACGTCAGGCGAGTAACGGTACGTTGAAAGTCGTTTTCGTTTCAGCAGATACGTTAATGTGACATTACTGCCAAATTTTCGGCATGCTTGAGTTTTTCTACGATCCAAATCGCTATTTCAGGGAGCGAACACCACTCTCCTCGATTCCGCCCGCAATCATGGTCGTGGTCGCTAGTTTCGCATCCGCTGTATCGGCCGCATCCGTCATCGCAGGTGCTCCCGAGCAATCTGAAACTTATTCAGCGATAATGACGGTCGTCACACTCCTCTTTAACATACCGATTGCGTTCGTCTGGAACCTGCTTCTGCTTGGCATCTATGCGAGTATTCTCCACGTTCTCGCGTCCTCAATCTTCGACGGTGGAGAATCGTTCGGTACGACGGTCAAGGTGGCCGCGTGGGGGTTTCTTCCGCTTATCTTCTCGCATCTGCTGACGTCGTTTGCGTACGAACCGGAACTGTCTTCCAAACTCCCGTTTCTCATCAGTACGCTCGCCATCGTCTGGCAAGGTGCGATTTGGTCGTTCGGACTGCGACACACCCACGACCTCTCGTTTCGAAACTCGGTGCTCACCGCGGGGGTTCCGGTTGCCCTGATGCTCGCACGTGTCCTGTTGGAAACCGCGTAGTTCAGTCGGTCAAATCGAGGTCGTCAAACTCGTCCGCCAACGATTTGAGTACGTTCTTCGCGTCCTGTTTGGTGTCGTCGTCGATATCCTCGACCGCTTCGACGCTATGGCCGCCGCTGTAGGCGGTTTGGACGGCATTCTCGTTCAACCGTCCATCTGCCCCCACGACGGGGAGTTTGAGGTCGTCGTACGTGTCCGGGCTGTCGAATCCCGAGGCGGAGAGCACGAAATGGCTCGCGATTTCCGAAAGGTCGTCCGTGTCGAAGTCGTTTTCCTGCGGGGCGCTCCAGTCGTCATCCGTCGTGTCGTCGAACTCCGGTTCATGAACGCTGTAGTTCATCATAATCCGGAAACCGACCGCAATCGTGGAAAAAATTCAGGCTGCTATTGCAGGCATCTCGCTGCCCGGTTGCTGAACTATTTTACCCGACGCCGAACAATCCCCAGACAATGGCTGAGGTGAGTGCGGACGAAAATCCCTACGTCGAAGACCCACAGACCGATTTCGACTCGGTCGAAGCACTGAGCGATGAAAGCGCACATGAACAGGCCGAACTCCTCCGGGACGCGATTCGACACCACGACTATCGCTACTACGTCGAAAACGACCCTATCATCGCCGACCGAACCTACGACGCGCTCTTTACGCGCTTGCAGGAACTCGAGGACGCCTTCGACATCCGGACGGACGACAGTCCGACTCGCCGGGTCGGCGGCGAACCCGTGGACGAACTGGAAACCATCAAGCACGTCACGTCCATGCTCTCAATCGACTCCAGCGGCGAGGCGGACGACGTGCGCGCCTTCGACGACCGTATCCGACGGAAGGTAGATGATGTCGAATACGTCTGCGACCCGAAGTTCGACGGCCTGTCGCTCGAAGTCGTCTACGAAGACGGTGAGTACGTCCGCGCCGCGACCCGCGGCGATGGACGGGAGGGAGACGACGTAACCGAAAACGTACGCACGATTTCGAGTATTCCCCACCATCTCCGCGGCGACTACCCCGATTTCCTCGCGGTTCGCGGCGAAGTGTATATGCCCCGGGACGCCTTCCAGGCGTTCAACCGCGAGCGAGTCGAGGAGGGCGACGACCCGTTCGCCAATCCACGGAACGCCGCTGCCGGGTCACTCCGGCAACTCGACCCGTCAGTGACCGCAGAACGCCCGCTGGACTGTTTCTTCTACGACGTGCTGGACGCGAGCGAGGAGTTCCCGACTCACTGGGCGGAGTACGAAGCCCTGCCGACCTACGGCCTGAAGGTGGTCGGCCGAACGGAACTCGTTGAGGACATCGGGGACGCAATTGCCTACCGCGACGACCTGATGGCAGAACGTGAGGATCTAAACTACGAAATCGACGGGGTCGTCATCAAGGTGAACGACCGAAGCGCGTGCGACGAACTCGGAACCACCGCGCGCTCGTACCGATGGGCCTACGCCTACAAGTTCCCGGCGCGCGAGGAAGTGACCGAAATTACCGACGTGATACTCCAGGTCGGACGGACGGGGCGACTGACCCCAGTTGCCCTACTCGAACCGGTTGACGTTGGCGGCGTCACCGTCTCGCGCGCCAGCCTGCATAATCCGGAAGAAATCGCGGAAAAGAACGTCAATATCGGCGACGAAGTGCGAGTACAGCGGGCGGGCGACGTGATTCCGTACGTTTCGGAAGTCGTGGAAAAGGGGGGCGAGGGGCACTACGAGTTTCCCGACCACTGCCCGGTCTGTGACAGTCCTGTCGAGCGCGACGGCCCGATCGCGTTCTGCACCGGCGGCCTCGCCTGTGACGCCCAACTCCGTCGCGCCGTCGCCTACTACGCGAGCGACGGCGGACTCGACATCGAGGGCTTGGGCGAGGAGCGCGTCGAACAACTCATCGACGGCGACCTCATCGAATCACTGCCCGACCTCTACGAACTCGACGCCGACGACCTGCTCGAACTCGATGGGTGGGGTGAGAGGAGTGCGGAAAATCTCCTCGGCGAAATCGAAGATTCGAGACAGCCCCCACTCGCGAATTTCGTTTCGGCCATCGGGATTCCTCGCGTCGGCTTTGAGACGGCGCGAGCGTTGGCCCGCGAATTCGGGTCGATGGACGCGTTGATGGACGCCTCCCGTGACGAATTCGAATCGGTTCCCGACATCGGGCCGGTCGTCGCCGACCAAATTCGGGAGTTTTTTGACTCCGAGCGCAACCGCGACGTCGTCCACGAACTCCTGTCTCACGTCGAACCGGACCGCGAGGAGACGGCGGGCGGCGACGAACTCGCCGGACTAACCTTTGTGTTCACCGGGTCGCTCTCCCAATCGCGCTCCGAGATTTCGGACTTCGTCGAAGCACACGGCGCGAACGCCACGGGAAGCGTGTCCGGCAATACTGACTACCTCGTCGTCGGCGACAATCCGGGACAGACGAAACGCGACGACGCCGAGGAGCGAGGCGTCCCGGTGCTCGAAGAGGACGAATTCTGGGACGTGTTGGAAGGGAACGGCGTCGAACGGGAACGGTAGTCAAAACCGTTCAGGGTGACGACCGCGCAAATCGATGACTCCGGAAGGCATACAGCAGGGCCACTATCGCAACCACGGCGGCCGCCAGCAGGAGCGAGTCGAAGGCGAGCGACGCCAGAGCGCAGTCAGCAGTACCGCGACGGCCCACAGCCCTGCTTCCAGGTTCGACAGCCGTTCCAATCCATCGTAGTACACCCGAAACGAAACCATCGTCAGAAAAATAGCACCGAGGTGGAATCCGATTTCGTGGAGGAGGGTCATGGTCTGTCGAAACATTCCCGGCAGGGACGGTCAATGCTCCGTGCTGCTTCCATGTCGGTTCAAAACGAAACGGCGTTTTGGGACACGAATTCGGTGGTCACAGGTCCGCTCGGTCGAAAAGCAGATAGCCGACCGCGACGGGGATGAGCAACCAAAGCAGGAACTGCGCCATCACGACGGCGTTGGAGAGATAGAACGGTACCGTGCCCATTTGCTGTTCGATAACCGGGCCGAGTCGTCCCGCACCGTACAGTCGCGCTCCGAGTGTCGAATTCATGTACAGGGCCGCGGCCAACGATTCGTAGGCACGAACCGGGTTGAAGTATTTGACGAACAAGCCGTACTTCACGATTTCTATGTTCCCCAAGCCGAGCGAGAGTTTATCGTTCATCACGAGGACGACCCTGCGGATGTAGGTCCACAGTTGCGTGAACACGACGTACAACGCAACGGAGGCGACCATCGCGCGGCGATTCGTGGACGTGGCGGACGAAATCCCGATGGCGAGGCTGACGAACGTCACGCCGAGCGCAACCGTCAGAATCGTGAACAGGATGTAACTCACGATTTTGAGAGAAATGCCGTAGAATACGAGCACGATTGCAGAGGCCACCATGCCGAGGAGAATCGGCACAGCGATGACACCGCTCCGTCCGAGCAGTTTGCCGACGACGACATCCTGTCGGGAGTGGGGAAGCGACAGCATGAGCTTCATCGTTCCCGACTCCCGTTCGCCGATGATGGCGCTGTAGGCGACGACGAGCGCGATAAGCGGCACGAGGATCGCGACGACCCTGCCACCGAGCAAGCCGATGAACGCATCGGTGCTGGCGTTTTGGTTCGTGTTGCCGAGACCCTTCCCGACGAAATACGCGCTGCCGACGAAGAGGCCAACGAAAATCGCCGACAGCACCCACAGCCACCGCGACCGGAGCGAATCGTGGAAATCCTTCCGGGCGACTGCCTGCCACGTCATGCTTTCACCTCGGCTTCCGTGTAGGTCATGAAGAGGTCTTCCAGCGAGGCCTCCTCGGTGTCGAAGTCCTCGATGTCGGCACCCGCGTTCTCCAGCGTGGCGATGACCGTCGTTTTGACGTTCGTCTCGCAGGTGACGAACAGGGTGTTTCCGTCCCGGTTGACGCCAGTTACGCCGTCGATTTTACGAACCTCTTCGACGGCGTCCGACGGCAGCGAGGTCGTATCGATGACGAGTGTCGTGTCGCCGCCGACGGTCTCGCGAAGCCCCTCGATGGAGTCCTCCGCGACGAGTTCGCCGTCGCGCAGGATTCCGACGCGGTCACAGACGGCTTCGACCTGTCCGAGAATGTGGCTGGAGAAAAATATCGTCGCGCCGCGGTTTTTCTCCCGCCGGACGATTTCGCGCATTTCGCGCGCGCCTTTCGGGTCGAGTCCGGTCGATGGCTCGTCCAAAATGAGCAGGTCTGGGTCGCCGACGAGTGCCATAGCGAAGGCGAGTCGCTGGGCCATTCCTTTCGAGTACCCGCCCGCCTTTCGGGCGGCGTCGTCCGCCGAAAGCCCGACTCTGTCGAGGAGTTCGTCCGGGTCGTCGTTCGTCTCCTTCGATTCGATGGCGAACTCGATGTGCTGTCTCCCCGTCAGACGATTGTACACCGAGAAGCCTTCCGGCAGGACGCCGGTTCGTTCGCGGACGGCGACGCTCTCCTCCTGTGCGTCCCGTCCGAGGACTTCGACGGTGCCCTCCGTCGGCCGAATGAAGTCGAGGATGAGATTGATAGTCGTCGATTTTCCCGCTCCGTTCGGCCCGAGAAAACCGAACACCTCTCCCTCCTTTACTTCGAGCGAGAGGTCGTTGACGGCGGTGACTGTCCCGTATCGTTTGGTCACACCGTCGAGTCGAATGGCGGTCATGGTTCCGGGTTGCAGCAACGGACATAAAACGTTACTGTTCTATGTCACACCATATCTCCCGGGTCGTGTTTCTCCATCATTCGTTCCGTTTCGGCCGCGTATCGCTCCCGAACGGCCTCGTCGGCCACTTGCGCGAGCCGCTCCTCTTCGACATCGATTGCGGCAGTCGTCTCGCCGCCGAGTCGGCCCGCCAGCTCTTTTTGCAGGTATCGTTCGCCGTCGGGTGTCGCGTACACCAGCGTCAACAGGTCGCGGTCGCTGTACGTTCGCTCCACGAGCCAGACGCGCACGTCGGTCATGGCCAAATCTTCACTCGTCTTCGGTTTGTATCTGGCGAGGGGCACAGCCGCAACCTTATTTAACTCAGTGATAGTCCCGATAAACGATGCGACAGTCCCCGCTATCCCAGGCGTCCGATGACCGTCTGTTGGATATGCTGTTCGCGGGCGAAGAAATCGAAGAAGAAATCGAACTCGAAGGCGCGCGAATCGCTGTAACGAGTCATCGCGTCCTCGCGTTCATGCCGGAGGGTGGTGGAAGACGGTTCGACCACGCAGACCGGCCCAACGTCCTCAATGCAAGCGTCCAGCCGACCGGCCAAAATGGCTATCTCTCGTGGACTATCCGGAGCGTCGTCTACGGAATCATTCTACTCGGCGGGGGCTACCTGTTGAACAGCAGCGGCATTCTCACGGAACTCGGCAGCACGGAGACATCGGACGGACAAATCGTCGGCGGCATCGGACAAATGATTTCGTCCATGGCGATTATGTTTGGCGTTCTCACGGATGCACTACTGCTAATCGGCGGTGTGCTGTTGTTCGCCGCACTCACGTTCGGCGGACTGTACTTCACCACTCGATCCGAGGAACTGGTTATCGAGCGCGCTGGCCGCGAGCCGATTTACGTTCCCGTCGCTGGCGAAGAGGCCGAAGACGCGGCCCGCCGGATTCGTTCCGTACTCGGACGGGAAGAAATCCAGCAGTAAACGCGACAAACGGGAGTGAATTCTGGCGCAAAAATTGCGTCGAAAATCGATTGAAACACGGAATCAGTCGTCGACTCAGTCCGTGGACTGTTCGTCGGAACGCTCCGCCAATGTCTCTCGGCGTCGACTCACGTACCAGCCCGCTTCGATGCCGCCCCACACGAGGGCAACGACGAAGCCGAGCGCGATGGCGAACACTTCGGGAACACCCATCCAGACCGGGGTGATGTACATCAACCCGTTCAGGTATTTACCCGGAATGAAGCCCTTCACTGCAATCCAGAACTGGTCCCCAACGTTTCCGGTGCGGGAAGCGACGTTCGCGGACTGGGCACTCGGGCCGTTCGTGGATTCGTCGCCGGTTCCGAGCCGTTCCACTTCGTAGGGGAACGCGATATTGAGCTGCCAAACGACCTTGCCGTTCTCATCGACTTCGAAGACGCGATTGCCGTTCGAATCTCCGATGAGCGTATGACCGTTCGGAAGCCGGTCTGCGTCCCGCGGCCACTGCATTCGTCCGTCCCGCCATATCCACGTTTGCTCCCACTTTCCGTCGCCGTTTCGCTGATATTCGATGACGCGGTTGTTCTCGCTGTCGGCGACGATGTCGGCCGGGCCGCCGTTGGATTCGTTGATGTAGTCGGGGTTGTGTTGCTCGTAGAGGATGTCGTAGTTATCCTCCTCGCCGAGGGACTGTTGCTTGATAGCGGAATGGTCGTCCGGGGACAGGAACACGACGCGGTCCAAATTACGGATGCTCACCGTAATACGCCCGTCATCGAGGACTTCGACGTCGTTGATGTGTGACCAATCCTTGGGGAACGATCCACCGGTTTTCTGTGTGTCGAAGTCGTCGGAGGCGTTCCAGCGCCACTCGATTTGGTCGGACTCGGTGTTCATGACGAACACCCCATCGAGGTAGATGTCGGCGACGACGAGATGCGTCTCGTTGATCCGGTCAACGTCGTGGTATCGCGTCGCCTCCTTTCCGGGCGTTGGCTGACCCCACACCTGTTGAACTTCGCCGGTCGTAAGGTTCACGCGCTCGACGCCGTTGTACGTACAGGCGTTTACGTCGCCGTGGGTTTCGTAGTAGGTGTCCCACGTCTCTTGGCTGACGCCGTAGTCGCTCGCGTTCCACTCGTCGGCACCCGGACACTCGTCCCCACTGAGATGGTCGGCGTAGGAGTACTCGACCGTCGCGGAGGTTCCCGGCACCGGGTCAACGTCCCAATAGCGGGTGTGTGTGTCGTTGTAATACCTCACTGTTCCGTTCGGATTGAGCGCGACGAGTTCGGCCCTCGCCCGTGGTCCTTCGCTGGCCTGTCCGCGCCAGGAGTTGGAGTCCGTGGCGATGACCGTGATGCCATCTGTTTCGGGCGCTACTTTCACGTCTCGATTCACGTCGTTTCCGTCGATATGGGATTCGAACGTCGTCTCCGTCCACGATGTCGCGACTCCGTAGCCGACCGTCACGACCGATAGTGCGAGGAGGGCGGCAAACAGCGCTCGAAGGCGGCGTTTAGAGATTGAAATCATAGATGCGATTATCGATGGACGTCAGTCCATCCAGTTCGGTTCGGAATCGATACTATCTCGTTCGTGCGATTAGCCATGTTCTACCCCCACTATCGTTACCCGCTGAATAAAAACGATTGGTCGAACGCGACAAATATTGTATCGGTATTGAAATGTATTTAGTGGCGTGCTAGCATTCCAGGCGCCACCGAAGGGCAACGTAAAGGGTAGTATCGGCAATCGAGAGACGAGAAACGACCCCCGATAGGGACAGGTTCAAACTCCCGCACCGACTAGCCGAAAGCAATGGACGCCGCGACGGTCAGAGAGCGCGCGACGGAACTTCCCCGTGAACCCGGAGTGTATCAGTTTTTGGAGGGCGACACCGTCCGGTACGTCGGCAAAGCGGTGGATCTTCGAGCACGGGTTCGGTCATACGCGGATCCGAGAAGCAATCGAATCGGTCGGATGGTCGAACGCGCCGACGCGCTCGATTTCGCGGTAACCGACACGGAAACCCAGGCGCTCTTGTTGGAAGCGAACCTCATCAAACGCTACCAACCGCGGTACAACGTTCGGCTGAAAGACGACAAATCGTATCCGCTCGTACAGGTGACGGGCCACGAGTTTCCGCAAATCGAGATCACCCGCGACCCGGATCGCGAGGGTGCGACCGTTTTCGGCCCGTTCACGAACAAGTCCCACGTCGAAACCGTCGTCAAGGCGCTCCGGGAGACCTACGGAATTCGGGGCTGTTCCGATTACAAGTTCGCCAACCGCGACCGGCCGTGTCTCGATTACGACATCGGCCTCTGTACCGCGCCCTGCACGAACGAAATCGGGCGTGAGGCGTATCTCGCCGACGTCGAAAGCGTCGAACGATTCTTGAGCGGCGAAACGGACGTACTGGTGAGTCCCCTGCACCGGGAGATGGAGGACGCCGCACAAGGCCGCGAGTTCGAGCGCGCGGCCAACCTCCGCGACAGACTCGAAGCGGTCGAGTCGTTCCACGGCGGCGACGCCGATGCGATTTCCTCGCGGACTGACGAGCGAATCGTGGACGTGCTCGGCGCCTCTGTCGAGGGCGAACAGGCGACCGTCGCCCGACTGCACAGCGAACGCGGGCAGCTGGTCGACCGCGACCGACACACGCTTTCCGTGCCGCACGGCGACGACGTGGCCGCGGTGCTCGGCGGCTTCATCCCGCAATTTTACGCCGAGCGCGACCTTCCGGACGCCCTTCTGCTCTCGGAGCGCCCCGACGATTCGGACGTATTGGACTGGTTGAAAGCCGAAAGCGTTGCCGTTCGTGTTCCGGGCGCGGGCCGCGAGGCAACCCTCGTCGATTTGGCGCTGAAAAACGCCCGCCGGGGTGCGAACGCGCCCGACGAACTGCGAGCCTTGGCCGACGAACTCTCGATGTCCGCAATCGAGCGAATCGAGGGGTTCGACGTGAGCCACGCGCAGGGGTCGTCCGTCGTCGGTAGCAACGTCGTCTTCGCTGGTGGGTCGCCCGAGAAATCGGACTATCGGCGGAAGAAACTGAGCGAAAAGAACGACGATTACGACAACATGCGTGCCCTGATTCGCTGGCGCGCGAAACGGGCACTCGAAGGGCGTGACGAGCGACCGAACCCCGATTTGTTGCTCATCGATGGCGGGAAGGGACAGTTGGACGCGGCGCGCGACGCGCTCGACGAGGTCGGGTGGGACGTGCCCGCCGTCGGGTTGGCGAAGGCCAAGGAAATCGTCGTCACGCCGACCCGAGCCTTCGACTGGCCGAGCGACGCCCCGCAGTTGCACGTCCTCCAGCGGGTGCGCGACGAAGCCCATCGATTTGCGGTGCAGTACCACCAGACCCTCCGCGACAACATTTCGACCGAACTGGACGGCGTTCGCGGCATCGGGCCGGAGACGCGGCGAAAGCTGTTCCGCCGGTTCGGCAGTCTGGACGGGATTAGCTCCGCTTCGGATTCCGAACTGCGCGAGGTTGATGGAATCGGTGGAAAGACGGTATCCGCACTTCGGGAACGATTCTGACAACGGGATTTTCCTGCTTTTGACTCCTCGCACCGTTGTGCAGGGAGTGGTTGGTTTGTTTTCTCTGAGGTAGCAACTTCCGACACCAAATAACCGCACCCGCACCGCCTGCTAGCGGCGTTGCCGCTTGCCACCGAGGTCGCTTCGCGACCTCGCATGCCACACCCTCCCCAACCGACTCCCTGCGGTCGTCCACCGTCAGAGCACGCGCTGACGAGCCATTCTTTCATCTTGTTCAGGAAGATCTCGCGCGGCTTCACCACAGGCCCTCGGAGGGAAACTCCTCGGGCCTGTGCCAGCGCACGCCACATGGAAAATCCGGCTATCTCGAATCGTCACGAACTTCTTCGGCGCGCGGTAGCGAACCTCCGGTTCGCTCGCGCGAGGGACGACCGAATGGTGTTCTCGTGAACGCAGTAAACGAGAACTCGGACGAGGTTCGCTCGTCCGAAATGAGGGAGGAGGCTGGGGAGGACGAGGTGCGGCATGTTTGGAGTCGGTAATAGCTAGCAAAAGGACGTAGAGACCGTTTCGGCAGTAGCTAGCGCGAATGTGCGACACAAAGAGCACGTCAAAACCAACCCACGTGACATTCGGTAGCACGTAACGGTTAAGCGACTGGTGCCGTAACTCACACGTATGAACCACCCCCTCTACACTCTCGGCAAGACGACCGCGAGGGTGAGCGCAGGGTCAGTCCTCCTCGTCATCAGTTTCGTGGTTTTCCTTCTCCTCGCACTGCCGTATCTCGACGCGATGGCGATTGCGGGTATCCTCCTGCTTGGTCTCGCCGCGATTACGGTGAATAGCGCCGTGGAAATCGTGGGTCCGTACGAAAAACGCGCGCTGACCGTCTTCGGCGAGTACCGCAAACTCCTCGACCCCGGCATTCACTTCATCCCGCCGTTCGTCAGCGCGACGCACCGGTTCGACATGCGGACGCGGGTGTTCGACGTGCCGAAGCAGGAGGCGATTACGGAGGACAACTCGCCGGTTGTTGCGGATGCCATCCTCTACGTCAGGGTGATGGACCCGGAACGCGCGTTTCTCGGCGTCGATGACTACGAGAAAGCCGTCGCAAATCTCGGACAGACGACTCTCCGAGCAGTGCTGGGGGATATGAAACTGGACGAGACGCTCAGTCGGCGAGACGTTATCAACACCCGAATCCGCGAGGAAATCGACCCGCCGACCGACGAATGGGGGATTCGCGTCGAGAGCGTCGAAGTCCGCGAAGTCATGCCGAGTCGCTCCGTCGTCGGCGCGATGGAACAACAGACCAGTGCCGAACGTCGCCGTCGGGCGATGATTCTCGAAGCACAGGGCGAACGCCGGAGCGCCATCGAGACGGCGGAGGGTGAGAAAGCCTCGAACATCATCCGCGCGCAGGGCGAAAAACAGAGCCAAATTCTCGAAGCACAGGGGGATGCAGTTTCCATCGTCCTCCGCGCGAAATCCGCCGAATCGATGGGTGAACGGGCAATCATCGACCGCGGCATGGATTCGCTCAAGCGAATCGGCGAGAGCGAATCGGCCACGTTCGTCCTGCCGCAGGAACTCTCCTCGCTGGTCGGTCGGTACGGAAAGCGTCTCTCCGGAAGCGACGTGCAGGGCAACGGCGCGATGCTGGAGAGCAACGAGTTCGACCCGGAAACCGAGAAACTGCTCGGGTTGGACGATATCGAGGAGATGCTGTCGGAACTCGATATTGATGCCGTCGAGGGGTCGGAACTCGCTGGCGACGTTGAACCCGAACCCAACTGAGTGACGGAGTCGAATCGGCCAAGCGAAGTTAAAGCGACGCAACCGGAAAATCGCGGCGGCGTCAGCCGAGGACGAAGACGCGGAAGAGGGTGAACACACCTACGAGGGAGTAGGCCACTATCATCGTCTGAATCGTTCTGTCTTCGGGAACACGACTGTTGAGTAGCGCACCCATCTGGCCGCCGCCGATACAGGTCACCCCGGCGACGAGGCCGAATCCGAACGGGACGGTGAAGTCGTGACCGCTGAACGACGCCGGAGCGTAGCGTAGGAGGACGAGGTTCGCCGCCAGTGCGGAGACGATAGTTCCGTGAAGGACGAGCGCGCTCGTTCCGGTGGAGAGACGAATGGATACCTTCTTGCGAACCGTTAGCAGCGTCTGTGCGAGTTCGCCAATGGCGATACCGACGAGTCCCGCCATTGCCCCGCCAACGCCTGCGATGACACGGTCGAATCGGTCGAACTGGGTGGTGGGTGTCCCACCGTCCGTCCGTACCGCATCCGACCCGTTAGGAAGGAGTTCCTCGAATCGGGTGTCAGAAACCCAATCGGTCAGCGATTTTCCGTCACGATGTGCTCCGTAGAGAATGCCCGAGAGCACGAGCAACATTCCGCCGAACAGCAGTTTGAGTGCCGAGGACGGAACGAAATAGGACACCGCTCGGGCGCCGATAGCGATCGGGACGCTAACGACGAGGATGGATTTGGCGATATCCCAGTTTACCTGCCCGCGGAACCAGTAGGCCGTGACGCTACTCGTGTACCCGAACAGTTCGACGAACAGCGCGAGACCGATTGCGCCCTGCAACGCGAGGTCGGGAAACGCCGGAACCAGTTTCGGATAGACGAACAGGAATGCGGGCGTGAACAGCACTGCTGCCTCCATGGCGAAGGTGTTGACGGTCGTGCAGATGGCGAACGTCAGCAGAACGAACGTGAGTAGACCGACCGGCGAGAAGCCCAGCGGAAGCGACATTCTCAGCTAACCCCCTCGTCCGGCAGGGACGTGTGTTGCGACTCGGTTCGCCGTGTCTCGCTCACTGGTCGATTCAGCGCGTCCGCTCGGGGGACTCGTACCATCGTGCCTGCTACACGACTACTCTCAGTGAAAAAGGTTGGTGTTCGAAAGAATCGATGAGAACGATAATGCAGATTAGAACTCGTCCAATTCCGGTTCGACGCCGCCTTCGGGTTCGATACCCATGTCCACCTCGAACTCCGAACGGACCTCTTGAATTCGGTCGCGGATGTCGGCGGCGAGTTCGAATTCGAGGTTGCTCGCGGCTTCCTGCATTCGTGCCTCCAGTTCTTCGATGTATTGGACCGCCTCTTCGTCCGTTTCGGGTGCGCTTCCGGTGACGCTGCTGGTATCAGTTTTACTTCCCGGGAGATTCGCCTCCGAGACTTCCTTGTCGATGGTTTGCGGTTCGTAGCCGTGTTCCTCGTTGAAATCCTGTTGAATCTGTCGCCTGCGTCGGGTTTCGTCCATCGCGTCCGCCATCGCGTCGGTCACCTCGTCGGCGTACAGGACGACTTCGCCGTTGACGTTGCGGGCCGCGCGACCCATCGTCTGGACGAGCGAGGTTTCGGAGCGCAAGAAGCCTTGTTGATCGGCGTCGAGAATCGCGACCATCGACACTTCCGGAATGTCCAACCCTTCGCGGAGCAGGTTGATGCCGACCAGCACGTCGAACTCGCCCAATCGAAGCCCGCGAACCAGTTCGTGGCGTTCGAGGGTGTCCGTCTCGTCGTGCATGTATTCGACGGCGACACCCGCCTCTTCGAGGTATTCGGTGAGGTCTTCGGCCATCCGCTTCGTCAGCGTCGTGACGAGGACGCGCTCGTCGTTTTCGACTCGCGCGTCGATTCGACTCATCAGGTCGTCTATCTGGCCCGACGCGTCGCTCACTTCGACCATCGGGTCGACGAGGTGCGTCGGTCGAACGATTTGTTCCACGATTTGCTCGCTCTCCTCCTGCTCGTAGTCGGCGGGCGTGGCGGAGATGTACAGCGTCTTCGCGCTTTTTTCCTCGAACTCCTCGAACGTGAGCGGGCGGTTGTCGTAGGCCGTCGGTAGTCTGAACCCGTTTTCCACCAGCGAGTCCTTGCGGGATTTGTCGCCCGCGAATTGACCCTTGATTTGTGGAACCGTCTGGTGGGACTCGTCGATGACACAGAGGAAGTCGTCGGGGAAGTAATCGAGAAGGGTGAAGGGTGCCTCGCCGACTTCGCGGTCGGAGAGATAGACGGAGTAGTTCTCGATGCCCGAACAGTAGCCAGCCTCCTTCATCATCTCCAAGTCGAACGTCGTTCGTTCCTCGATTCGCTGGGCCGCCACGAGGTCGCCGTTTCGCTCGAAGTAGCGGATCCGATTCTCCAAATCCTCCTCGATTCCGGCGATCGCATCTTCCATCGTCTGCTCTGGAATCGAGTAGTGTTCCGCCGGGTGGACGAGGACGGCGGGTTCTTGGGACTTCACTTCGCCTTCCAGCGGGTCGATTTTCACCATCCGGTCGATTTCGTCGCCCCAGAGTTCGACGCGAACCGCATACCGCCCGTACATCGGGAATATTTCGACGGTGTCGCCTCGGACGCGGAACGTACCCTGCGTGAAGTCCATATCGTTGCGTTCGTAGTTCAAATCCACGAGGCGGGCGAGCAGTTCGTCGCGTCCGATTTGCTCGCCGACTTCGAGGCGTAGGCTCATCTCCTCGTAGTTTCGCGGGTCACCCAGTCCGTAAATCGCGGACACCGACGCGACGACGATTACGTCGTCCCGTGTCAAAAGGGAGCGCGTTGCGGAGTGGCGGAGGCGGTCGATTTCCTCATTGATGGACGCATCCTTGTCGATGTAGGTGTCGGTCTGCTCGACGTAGGCTTCGGGTTGATAGTAGTCGTAGTAGGAGACGAAGTACTCCACCGCGTTGTCCGGGAAGAGGTTTCGGAACTCCTCGTACAACTGCGCCGCCAGCGTCTTGTTGTGGGCGATGACCAATGTCGGCTTCTGGATTTCCTCTACCACCCACGAGACGGTGTTCGTCTTTCCCGATCCCGTGACGCCCAGCAGGGTCTGCTTGTCCATTCCCTCGTCGAATCCCGCCGCCAACTGCTCGATGGCTTCGGGTTGATCACCTGCCGGGTCGAACGGGGCGTCCACCCGGAACTCCGTTTCGGCGTCCGGATTGTCGGGCCTGAGCGGGCCTGACTGGGTGTCACTCATGGTATTTTCCGTAGGGATTGGAGGTACTTGAGCGGGTCGTTTGCATGAGCCAGTACGTTTCTATCGAGCTACCTCGTGCTCTGTGTATGTCACGCACTGCTATCATCGCCGGGGTCGGCCCTGGACTCGGCGCGTCGCTCGCCCGAAAGTTCGCAGAGGAAGGCTGTTCCGTCGGCCTTTTCGCTCGCTCACGCGACTACGTCGAAATGCTGGCCGAGGAACTTCCGACTCCAGCCGTCGCCGTCGAAGTCGATATCTCCGACCCTGAGCAGGTCGCACGAGGCTTCGAGCGCGTCCGCGACGAACTCGGCCCCGTCGAGATACTGGTCAATCATGCCAGCGGCGCGACGTGGAACGGCTTGCGGGACTGCTCTACGGACGAGTTCGAACAGGCGTGGCGAGTCGCGGCCTACGGTGGGTTCCTCTGCTCGAAGGAAGCTCTCCCTGACATGCTCGATAACGGCGGGACGATACTGTTCACCGGCGCAACCTCGGCGGTTCGCGGGCGCGGCGGTGCGGTCGGATTCAGCAGTGCGAAGTTCGCAGTGCGAGGGTTGGCGGAGTCGATGGCCCGCGAACTCGGCCCGAAGGGAATTCACGTTGCACACATCGTCATCGACGGCGGTATTCTCCCGTCCGATACGGACGTCGATTCGCCGGAGGAGTATCTCGACCCCGACGCCATCGTCGAGTCATATTGGCATCTCGTGGAACAGGATAGGAACGCGTGGACGCTCGAATTTGATTTACGCCCGTACGTCGAGGATTTTTGAGGCGAGAAATTACGATTTTACTGCCGAAAACAGTCCTCTCGAAGCGAATTGCGGTGGTTTTTCAGTACTAGTCCGCGTGTTACCATGGTAGTTCATAATCTACACTGCAAAATCTGTAACGCTATACGTTCTGTTATCAGACGCCATTAGCTGATTTTCATTACTTCGCTGGTCGTCATTGCAGGTGGATTTCCAGTGCGACACCGACAACGATTAGGTGAAAGTTGTACACGCATTTACGAAATCCAATGGGGGAAACATGGTATCGACCGAAATACGGAACGAAATCGAAGAAGACTGTGGGCAGGTTCCAAGTTGGATAGAGAACCTTTCAGAGCCAGCGAGCGATCACAGTTGGAAACTCGTTCGAGACCTCGAATTTGGGGAGACAGAACTGTCCGCACGGGAGAAAGCGCTCATTGGCGTCGGCGTGGCGGCGGCCATCGGCTGCCCGTACTGCACCCACTTCCACAAGGAAGATGCACGAATGGAGAGTGTCACGGAGGTCGAACTCGAAGAGGCCGTCAACCTCGCCAGCACGACGCAGTACTTCTCGACGGTGCTCCACGGAATGGAGGTTGACCTGGACGGGTTCGTCGAAGAAACGACCGAAATCGTCGAGTACATCGAAAAGCAGCAGGCGGCGGCAGGGGCCGACTGAATCGGCCGGTTGCCGTCTACGTATTTTGTGGAATCGAGTGTGTCAAAGAGAGCAGTTCAGAAAATCGGTTCGACCAGCACCGTCTCGTGTTTCGGAATCGGAATCTTGCGATTTCCATCTCGCTCGTACTTGATGATATCGTACTGGAAGAGCACGTCCAAATCACGACTCACTGCGGCTTTGTCGCGCCCGACCTGTTTCGAAAGCCCCCGTACCGATTTGATGTCCTCATTTTTGACTCTATCCAGCAATTCCCTTCGTTTCGGTGTGAGAACTCGCTCGGCGGAATCGTAGTCGAGGAAGAGTACATCCGTAAATCCACCTCGTGCGAGCGCATTAACAAGCTCAGTCCGCTTTCGCATATGGTTCGTCTCTACTGCCATCGCACGTTGACATTCAACATCAACGAATAAGTAATTCCAGGTGCTATCACGGCGAACGTTTTTATCTGATACCGAAACCAGAGTCTCCGTGCCGGAAGAATACACGAGTTTACTGGGCCACTACGAAAATCGACCGTATTTTCTGACGGTTCGGGTGTCGCCAAATTTCAATCACATTACCGACTTCGCTGTAACTGTCCATTACAACGATTCTGAAATCGAAAACGAAGTTCAAATCGCCCGTATCGATACTGCTCACGGATTCATGCATTTGGATAAATTTTTTCGTCCCAACGAGCCGAAAGCTACCTTCAATGGTACTATCTGGGATGCAATCGACCGCCTTAGCGATAACTGGCGACGATACGCAGAAAGCTACGAAAACAACAGATAACACGCCTCAGTCTTCCAACCGCGCCAGCACAGCATCCGGGTCGTATCGCAGTGACAGCGACCGCGACCGCCCTCTACCTTCGACGTTGGTGTAGGTGGCGTCGATGATGCCGAGTTGGTCGAGTTTGTTGATGATTTCCGAGTAGCGCGTGTAGCCCAGGTCAGTCTCGTCGTGGAACGCCTCGTACACGTCACCCGCCTGCTCGCCGTCGTGTTCGGCGATGACGCGGACGAGGGAGACTTCGTTCTCGCTCAGCGCGTGCAGGCTGTGTGAGAGGTGGACGAACTTCGATTTCTCGTAGGCATCCTCCACATCTTGGAGGCTCACGGTTCGGCTGGCGCGCATTTCGGCGTTCAATCCGGCCCGGCGGAGCAGGTCGATACCGACCCGGAGGTCGCCGCTCTCGGCGGTGAGTTCGGCGACGCGGTCGAGAACCTCGGGGCCGATGACGCCCTCGTGGAAGCCGCGTTTGACGCGCTCGCCGAGGATGCCGACGATTTCTTTGCGGTCGTAGACTGGGAAGTACACGTCCTCGGGGCGGAAGACGCTCTGGACGCGCGTGTCGAGTTCCTCGATAACGTCCAGGTTGAGGTCGGAGGAGACGACGATGACGCCGATTTTTGCCCCGCTGTGGGCCTCGTGGGCGCGCAGGAGTGAGTAGAGCGTATCGGAGGCTTCTCCCTCGTAGAAGAGGTAGTTCACGTCGTCCAGCGCGACGACGAGGACTTCGTCCTCTTCGACCAGTTTCTCGGTTATCTGGCGGAACAGCTTTTTGAACGAAATCCCGCTCGATGGCGGTTCGTATTCGAAAATGCCCTCGAAGATACGGGAGAAAATCGCGTATCGCGTCGAATCGACCTGACAGTTGACGCGCACGGTTCGAACGTCGGTCTGTGCCGACAGTTCATCGAACAGCTTCTGCACCGCGGTCGTCTTGCCAGTCCCGGGCGGTCCGCGTGCCATGACGTTGAGGGGGCGCGACCCACGCACTGCTGGTCTGAGGGCGTACTGCAAGCTCTGCATCTGGGATGCGCGGTGTTCGAACGTCTCCGGCACGTAGTCGATTTCGAAGACGTGCTCCTCGCGGAACACCGACTCGTCCCACGACAACATCCCCTCGTCGGGGTCGTCTGCCATCACTTTCACCACGCTTCCGGAGGTACTTAATTCTTCGCCAGAGACAAAAAGACGGTAAACTGGGCGTCTCGGCCCTATCTCTGCTGAATTGCGCCTTGGATGTCGTTTCTATCCATCGACATACCGTGTTTGTTCTGGGCGTGTTCTTGAACCATCTCGACCACTTCGTTCTCGTCGTCCGCCCGTACCATGAAGTCACAATCCATTTGCGTACATTCGAACTGTTGTGCCATTTGTGTGTCCTCCTTTCTCTCCGCGCCCCTCGTCGGGGTGCAAACGGTGACGATGGGTGTGTAGGTAATGTTTCTGGCTGTGAACTGACGCTGGGAATGAGTTGTTATCGGGCATTTTTGTGGAAAACTGCCTTTCTCGTTCGATGATTCGGTTTTTCTCGGTAGGTAGCGATTCACGAAACTCCAACGGGACTATGTGGCGCGCGCTGGCATGCCGAAGTCGCGCGAGGGATGAGTGAGCGAGCGCGAGCGAGTGAGCGAATCGGTTGGGGAGGACGTGGCGTTTGTGGGGCGGTCGTGTGTTGTCGTGACTTCCTAGTCCCAACTCTCTGCGGTGGTGTGTCTCGTAGTTATCCTTTTAATTCACAAACGAAATCCCATCGCTAGTCGAACTTCTCCAGCAACCGACTGTAAAATTCACTCTCCCCGCTGTCGGCCAGTTTCTCGACGATCAACTCGGGCGTAGACCGCGCCAGATGGTCTTTCACCGGGGAACGTTCGACGACCAATTCCCCGTCTTCCAACCCCTTGGCCTCGATGCCGTCCACCGCGACCTCCTCGTCTGCCACGTCTCGAATCTCATCCGCGAGGTGGGAGACGAACACGCCGGTTACGTCGCGTTCGCCGAGTTCCTCCAGAATTCCGGCGATGATTTTCGCGCTCGCGCCGGGTTCGGTGATGCTCTCCAGTTCGTCCACCAGCACGAGTCGGCCCGCCTCCCCATCCGCGAGGGACGCGAACTCCCGAAGCGTGCTCTCGAACGCCCCGGCGTCGAGGGTGCCCTGTGTCTTGCCGTGGTAGTGTAACTCCTCGAATCGCGCCAGGCGAACCGACGTGGCGGGTACCGGAAGCCCCATCTGTGCGAGGATGACGATGAGCGCCACCAAATCGAGCGTCGAAGTTTTCCCGCCGCTGTTGACGCCGGAGAGGAGTGCGACACCTGAAACCCCGTAATCGACCGGTTCGACCTCCGAAAAATCCACGTCGAGCGTTGGTGAGCGTCCGCCGACGATGTCGAATCCGCCGATTTCATCACCGTCGAACCCCTTCCCGCCGAAATCGGGCAGTACGCACTCGAAGTCCCGAGCGAACCGGGAAATCGCGAGTTCCACGTCCAGTTCGAGCGCGGCGTGGACGAGTGTCTCCGCCGACTCACGTTCGTCCGCGAGGGTGCCCGCCAAATCGCGTTTGTGTCGTTCCTCCCGTCGGGACTTCTCGGCTTCCAACTCCTCTCGAAGGCGTGTAATCACGCTCTCGTCGTGTTCGACGGGAAACGATGGGTCGTCGGGAAACGCCTGTCGAGCGATTTCGGTTTCGCCAGCGTCCAGCGAAAGTGTCTCCACCAGATGCTCCCGTGCCTCTTCGACCGCAGCATCGTACTCGTCCGCAAGTTCACGCGAGAGGAGGGAATCCACGCCAGCACCGCGCTCGACCAGCGAGAGCAGGTCCGACCCTTCGATGGTCACGTCGCGCTCCCGAATTGCATCCCGTAGTCGGTCGTTGGCAACGCTTTCCGCCATCGAAACGGCGGCATCCAAGTCGGCTATCGCATCCGTTAGTCGGGCGAGTTCATCGTCGCCCGTCACGCCTCCGTCCCTGGTGACGCGTGCCAGCGCCGACTCCAGCGCCTCGATATCGAGCGGGGCACTCATTCCGGCGGCGCGGTGAACCTCCGCCGCGGCGAGAAGCGTCTCGCGATTCTCCGCGAAGAAGGCCAGCGGTCGCTCGGGGACGAGTTCAGCTGGAGTTTCCAGCGCCGCGGGTTCGACACGAACGTCCCCCTCGACGGTGACGCCTGTGAACGACTCGTCCAGCGCGACGACGGTGGAGTAGCCACGCGCCAGTTCGGCCAACTCGCGGGCGTCTTCGACCACCTCGACGGGGAGCTCGGGAATTTTCTTCCGCGCTTCGGCGTATCGCTCGGCGTCCGTCGTTGCCAAACAGCGGTCACGGACGCTCACGTCGCGGGGGTTTGCCAGCGGCTCGACCCCGCAAAGAGCATCGCGCACCTCGGCTGTCGGCTCGCGTTCCATCGCTCGCGTGGTGAACTCGCGCACTTCTTCGATACGGGACGCGGTCGCGCTCGGATACAGCGTTTCGAGACGTTTCTCCGCGTAACTCGTGACGGCCCGCGCTTGCAGGAGGGCGAGCACGTCTCGATACAGCTCCCGTGCTCTGTCGGTTGCGAGAAAGCCGCCCGGGTCGTCGTGTCGAATCCTGATTGCGGCGCGCGCGATGGCCGCGGCACGCCCTTCCGTGATGCCGGGTGCTCGTGCGAGTGTCGCCACGTCGCCGGTTTTCAGCGCGTATTCGGAGTCATCGAGTTCCGCGAGCGCATCGGCTGTTTTCGCCCCAACACCGGGTATCGCCTCGAAATCCATTCGCTCCGAGGTATTTCGTCACCAATAAAAAACGTTCCCGACACGCGGTTGCGTGCGGAATTAACAACAGCCGTTGTTCGACCACGGCTCGCAGTCGACGGAGCCGTCCGCGTACGTACAACACTCTCGGCTGAGTTCCATGTATTGTCCGCCCGTCGCTTGGTCACAGGGGTAGGTGGAACACTTCGTCTCGTCTTCGCAGAAAACCATCGGCTCGACGCCCTCAGCGGCGGCGTTACCGGCACCAATCGTGATACCGGCCAGCGCACCGGCACCGACTGCTTTTAGAATCGTTCGACGGCTCGAACTTGCGCCATCATTGATATTGTCTGATATGCTCTAGTTAAATGCATACAATAATAATTAAATCCATTCAACCAAAATAAATTTTCAAAAACATATATTCTAGAGCTTATTTTTATAACTGACTTTTACGATTGAATGTTGGTTTAAGTATCGTTGTTCCGAATCGATGGCAGCTAGCGACACCATCGGTGAAAATCGGCGTCTCTGGCGTACGCTTTTCTGTCGTCCGAACCCGAAGCGTCGCACTTGTGCCCGTTGGGAACCGGTAGACTGCCGGTCGTATCCTGTTCTTTGATTTCGTCCACGAACCACCGATCTGCTTCACATCTGCTGTCAAAAATCCGAAGTTGTACTCGTTTTCACGAACGAACAGGCAAACATTCCTCACGAAACGCTCGTCACGAGGGGCTTTTGCGTACGCGGACGAGATACCCTGGTATGCCGACTGCCGAGGAGAAACTGACCGCTGTAAAGGCTGACCTCGCCGAGCGCGATGGTGTGCTCATCGCGTTTAGCGGTGGCGTCGATTCGAGCGTCGTCGCTGCCATAGCACACGACGCGCTCGGCGACGACGCCGTTGCGTGTACCGCGAAGAGCGAGACGCTTCCGGATGCCGAACTCGAAGACGCAACGCGTGTCGCCGAAGAAATCGGCATCCGACACGAAATCGCAGAATTCAGCGAACTCGACGACCCTGCGTTCGTCGCCAACGACGACGACCGCTGTTATCACTGCCGGACGATGCGCCTCGGGACGATGTTCGAGAAAGCGAGCGAACTCGGCATCGACATCGTCTGCGACGGAACGAACGCCGACGATGTCGATGCCGACCATCGTCCCGGTCTGCGCGCAGTGGAGGAGCTCGACGTCTACTCGCCGCTGCTCCAACACGATATCTCGAAGGCCGAAGTTCGTGAAATCGCGGACGAGTATGGGCTCTCGGTCGCCGACAAACCGTCCATGGCGTGTCTCTCCTCGCGCATCCCGACCGGGTTGGAAGTGACCGAAGAGCGACTTTCACGCATCGAGCGAGCGGAAGCACTGCTTCGCCAATGGGGCTTTTCGCAGTTTCGTATCCGCGACCACGATGGGCTCGCGCGTATCGAAGTCGGCGAAGACGAACTCTACCGCGCGTTGGACGAGGAATTCGCAAGCGCCGCTCACGACTATCTCACGGAGCTCGGCTTCGACCACGTTACGCTGGATTTGGGTGGCTACCGAACCGGAAGCGTTAGTCCCGAGGGCGAATCGGAACGAACGAACGAGCCGCTGGTCGAAGACGTGTTTGCGACCGAGTACCCGACTGATTCGTAGAAATCGTGCGTGGGCGTTCGCACCCAAAGGGTGGCAGTTTGCTGGCACGCGAACTGCGGTCTGTAGCTGCTGGCACGCGAGCTAAGGGCAAGGCACGAACGCTATCTTCCAATAGATAACCAATGCCCTTAGTTATAACCTGATTACGGCTTTCGAAAGCAGCCGTTTCGCGAGTAATCGATGTTCGATGGGAAGCCGATATGAAACGTTACCTGCCCGTCCACTTCAGGAGGAACAGCGTTCCTTCGAACAATCCGACCATCGTGAGTGCCACGAGGAACGGGGCCATCCCGGTCGGGTCGGGGCTGAACAGGAACGAGAAGCCGAGGAAGCCACTCCAGAAGTAGAGGCGGCGGTCGGCCATCCACTGTCGGGTCGTCAGCCCCATCATGATGGCGAGCATGATGAGCAGCGGAATCTGGAAGACGACGGCGAGCACGCCCATCATCATCAGGATGAGGTTGAATGTTTTCGTCAGTCCGAACGCGACGGTGACGACTTCCGCTCCCTGCGTGTACGAGAGGAAGTAGGTGAAGATGGCGGGGAGGATGAGGAAGTAGGCGAAGCTGACGCCGACGAAGGCGAGGATGAGGCTCGTCGGAACCGCAGCGAGGTAGTACCGACGCTCGTGGGGATACAGACCGGGGCGCATGAACAGGTACGTCTGGTACACCATCACGGGGAGGGCTATGATAACCCCGGCGAGGCTGGCGACCTTGAGTTCCGTCATGACGAGTGCGAGCGGATGGTAGAGCCGAGGACGCGTCTTTTGGCTGACTGGAAGCACCGAGTCCCAGAGGAAGTTGATGACGGTGTCTGCGAACGGCAACGTGATGACGCTCACGACGCCCGCAACGATGAGAATGGCCGCGAGCCGTTTTATCATCTCCTCGATGTGGTCTGCCAACGGCATTTCCTCGTCTTCCGTCGGCTGGCTCGGTCGTTCGACCGCCGGTTCCGGATCTTCTGGCGCGTAAAGGTGTTCCTCTTCCTCCGGCGGCTCCCGAGCATCCTCCGAGCTCGGGGACTTCGAGAGATTACTTCCTGCCGTCGCCTCCGATTCTTCGCCCATTCACCCGGTGCTAGGTATCCGGGTTATTATAGGCTTTCTTCATCTTGCGAGACGAGAAGATTGATAACTGGGACGGGGTTACCATTCGCAAGGAATGTCTACCTCGGGGAACAGCGTTATCGGTGAAGATACCGCGAAGACCGTCGCTAGTGGCCGTGAAACGCTCGGAGCGATGCTTTCGACTGCGCAGAAACATCTGCAGAAAGTCTTCATCGTATTCGTCATCGGGTTCCTTGGGACGTTCTACGCGATGACGACGGCCATCGGGCCGTTTCCGGGCATCTGGCCGTTTCTGAAGGACGTTACGACCTCCGGGATGCCACAGCACGTTATGAACAACGTCAAAATCGTTGCGGTAACCCCGTTCGACGTTATCCTGCTCCAGGCGAAACTCGCGATGGTTGCGGGTGCACTCATCGCACTCCCCGTTTTGCTCTATCTCAGTCGCGACTCGCTTCGCCAGCGAGAATGGTATCCCGACCTCTCCCTTTCTTACTGGAAAATCATCCCGATGGTCGTTCTCGCCATTCTCCTGTTCATCGGGGGTCTCTCGTACGGCTACTCGCTTTTCTTCCCGCTGATGTTCAAGTTCCTCGCGAAAAACGCGGTCAACGCGGGGTTCAGTCCAAACTACGGTATCGTGGAGTGGACGGAGTTCGTTCTCGTCCTCACACTCTCGTTCGGCCTCGCCGCCGAGATGCCGCTCATCATGAGCATTCTCGGCTACACGGGCGTCGTGCCCTACGAAACGTTCCGTGACAAGTGGCGATACGCGGTCATCGGCATCTTCACGTTCGGTGCGTTCTTCTCGCCCCCGGACCCGTTCACGCAGATTATGTGGGCTGCGCCGCTGCTCGTCCTCTACGGGTTCAGCCTCTACCTGACGAAAATCGTCGTCACCATCCGTCGCGGAAGTGAAGAAGTGAGTTTGCGGAAGACGGTTCGGGAGAAGTGGAACCACATCGTCGGCATCACCCTCATCGCGGCGGGTGGTTCCTACCTGTTCATTTCGCGTGGCGGCGGCGACTACGTGGAAACCGAACTGCTTCCCAAACTCCCGGCGGAATATCGGCCCGTAAACGATATCCCGACGCTCGAACAACTTCTCGGCCTTCCCCGTGAGTCGGCCGTCATCGCTGTCGTGGCTGGTGTCGCGCTCCTTGGCCTCGTCATCGCGGTTCTCTATTTCCTCTTCGCCTCGCTCGACGCGGGTTCGACCATGGAGCGCTCCGGCGCACCGAGTGAAATCGGCATCAACGAACTCGACGCCGCAGGTGTTCGTGCCGCCCCGCCCGAAGTGTTCGAGGAGATGAGCGAGAGCGAATCGCTCGACCACGCGCGTGCCGCGATGGAGAACGACGACCCCGACAAAGCGCAACTAATCCTCGACCGGTGGGACGGAGTCCACGAGGAAGCGGAAGAGACGGAACCCGAAGTCAGCGAGGAGGATGACGCGCCGCTCGCCGAGGACGTTGCGAACCAACCGAGCGAGGACGACGGGAACGTCTTCCAGAGCACTGCTGCCGGTATGGCGAACGCCTTTACCGAGGACGAAACGACCGAAGACGACATCGGCGGCTACTACTACGATATCGCGTTCATTTTCCAGAGCCTCACGTCGAAGATGTTCCGCATCGTCGCCGTGTTCATGCTCGTCCTCGCGGGTGTGTTCGTCGCGCTGTATCGGGGCGGTATCGGCTACATCAGGGAGGACTTCACGAGCCGTGTTCCACAGGAAGTCGTTCAGCAGGGTGACCTCCTCAACATCGTGACGCTCCACCCGGTCGAGGCGCTCATCTTCGAGGTGAAAATCAGTACCCTGCTCGCCGCCGTCTCCGTCCTCCCGATGGTGATGTACTACGGCTGGCCCGCGATGAAAGAGCGCACCCTTGTCAAGGGGAACCGCAACGTGTTCTTTATCTGGGGTGCGATGCTCTTCGGCGGTCTCGTGGTCGGCAGCGCTATCGGTTACGGCCTCGTCGCTCCGAGCATCATTTCGTGGCTCGTCACCGACGCCCACGCCGCGGACATGCTGATCTCCTACCGGGTGAAGAGTTTCTTCTGGCTCGTCTTCCTCACTACGGTCGGTATCGGTCTCCTCGCGGATATCCCGATCACGATGTTCCTGTTCCACGTCGGGGGCATCCTCAACTACAAATCGATGCGCAACCGCTGGCGGGTCTTCGTCGTCGGCACGTTCGCAGTCGCGGGGCTGGTGACGCCGGACAGCCTTTACACGATGTTCCTCGTCGCCATTCCTGTCTCGTTCGCCTATGGACTAGGTCTCGCCATCCTGTGGGTGCTCACGCTCGGCGGCAGACGCGCCTGACGGTGTCCTTAAGTATGCTTCTGAGAATATCACGGTATGAGCAAGATAAGCGTGGAAGTGCCCGACGAACTGCTCGCCGATTTGGACGAGCACGTCGGTGAGGACGGGAAGTTCGTCAACCGAAGCGAGGCGATTCGTGCCTCCGTCAGGAAGATGCTGGACGTTTTGGACGAGATAGACGAACGACACGGGAGATTGCAGGATGACTAGCGGGAGACCGCAATCACTTCTCGCCACGGGCCAACTCGCCATCGCTGCATTGTTCATTACGGCGCTCGTGACGGCCCAACTCACCGCGGCGAAGGTGTTGGCGTTCTCGCTTCCGTTTTCGCTGCCAATCGCTGGCGATGCACTCGTCCTCCCGGGCGCGGCGCTGGCCTACGCGCTGACCTTTTTCGCGTCGGATTGCTACTCCGAACTGTACGGCCGAAAGGCGGCGACGCGACTGGTGAACGTCGCGTTCGCCATGAATTTCGTCATGCTCGTACTCGTCTGGTCTACTATACAGGCCCCTGCCGCACAGTCCAGTGTCGATCCACAAAAGTTCCGAACCGTTCTCGGGGCGAGCACGCCCATCGTGGTCGGTAGCCTCCTGGCCTACCTCGTGAGTCAAAACTGGGACGTCGTCGTGTTCCACAAAATCCGCGAACTTACCGGCGGCGCGCATCTCTGGGCGCGCAACATCGGTTCGACGGCAAGCAGTCAGGCCATCGACACCGTCATCTTTGTCGGCGTGGCCTTTTTCGTCTTCCCGCAGTACCTCGGCATCGGAGCGAAACTCCCCGGTGAAATCATCCTCGCGCTCATCGTCGGCCAGTACATCCTGAAACTTCTCATCGCCTTCTTCGATACGCCGCTCGTCTACGCCGTCGTCGGCTATCTACGTTCGCAGGGTCACGCACCGTCATATCCGAGCACGGCGGACTAACGCTCAGTGGTCTGAAAGCGAACGCTGGCGAATCGAACCTCCGGTTGGCATATCGAGCCTCGATTATTGACGACAGGAACCGTCAGTCGATTCGTTGTGCGAACCCGAACCGCGGTTTCACTTCTTCAACGCGGATTTCGACCGTGTCGCCTGCTTCGGTGCTCGGGACGAACAGCGTGTAGCCCTCGACTTTTGCGATACCATCTCCTTCGTCGCCGACGCTTTCGATAGTCACTTCGAGGGTATCACCCGCTTCGACGGGTGCGGTGAGGTAGCCTCGGGCGACGAGATACACTTCGGACGATTCGTCTCGCGAGGCGTCGGGACTCATCGTTCTGACGTACTCGAATTCGTCCTTGATGTCGGCGCGCAGGTCGGCCAAATCTGGCCCCTGGAACACCTTCGCGACGAAATCCCCGCCGCTGTCGAGCACTTCCAGCGCCGTCTCGAACGCCTGTCGGGCAAGGTAGACCGAGCGAGCGTGGTCGAGACTGTACTCGCCGGTCATGTTCGGTGCCATGTCCGAGAGCACTACGTCGGCGGTGCCGACCGTCTCGCGGACTTTCTCGCGCGTTTTCTCTTCCGTCATATCGCCGCGAATCGTCTCGACATCGTCCAACTCGTTGATTCGCTGGAGGTCAACGCCGACGACGGTTCCGGCGTCGCCGACTTTTTCTTTTGCGATCTGTAGCCAACCGCCGGGGGCCGCACCGAGGTCGATAACCGTTTCGCCGCTGTCGATGAGGTGTGCCTCTTCGTCCAGCTGTTGTAGTTTGTAGGCGGATCGGGAGCGATACCCCTCCTGCTTGGATTTGTTGTAGTAGTGGTCTTTGCGAGCCATTTGTTGCTGAATGGTATCGTTCCGAAGCGTAAACGCCCTTCGTTCGCTCCGCTCACCGTTTCTCCATTCGGCGACCGCTCCAAACTGATATTAGCGATAGAATGTCGGTCAGCGATACTCACACTCGTCCTGATGTCGGACGAGATCCGATTTGTTCTTTCCGCCGACGAAGACCTTTTTCTTGCAGTAGTCGCAAATCCCCCACCGTGGGTCGTCTTCATCGAGCGTATATCCGTCTGACCGCGACTCCTGCGACATATTTGGCAAGAGTACCTTCTCCCCTAAAACGTTTATCAAAAATCTGTTTAGTACCGGATGTAATAATCGGTAGGAAGCGGTGAGTCGGGCAGAAAACTGTTTGTCATACGCACACGTCGCGCGCGCGAACGGGTGACTTTTTATGCCGCGGTTTCGTAGCAATCGCCAACATGTTCAAGGCTATCGTGAGCGCGGATACGCTCCGGACGACGATTGACTCCGTGGGCGTCCTGGTGGATGAGTGCAAAATCCACCTCGAGGAGGATGGCCTCGCTATCAAGGCGGTTGACCCGGCAAACGTCGGGATGGTTGACCTCCAACTCTCCAACGAGGCATTCGAATCCTACGAGGCCGATGGCGGCGTCATCGGCGTCAATCTAGATCGACTCGAAAGTATCGCGGGAATGGCCAGTTCCGACCAACTCATCGAGATGGAACTGGACGAGGAAACCCGAAAACTCCACATCAAAATCGACGGACTGGAGTACACCCTCGCACTCATCGACCCGGACTCCATCCGGCAGGAACCCGACATCCCGGACCTCGACCTTCCCGCAACCATCGTCGTCGAAAGCTCGGATATCGACCGCGCTGTCAAAGCCGCCGACATGGTTTCCGACCACATCGCACTCGGTGTTGACGAGGACGACGAGCTGTTCTACGTCGAAGCGGAGGGCGACACCGACAACGTCGATTTGAAACTCGACACCGACGACCTCATCGACCTCACTGCGGGTCCTGCTCACTCCCTGTTCAGTCTCGACTATCTGAAAGATATGAACAAGGCGCTCCCGAAAAACGGCGAAGTGACCATCTATCTCGGCGAGGAGTTCCCGGTGAAGATTCACTTCGAAACCGCAGAAGGCATGGGTGAGGTTACATACATGCTTGCGCCGCGTATCCAGAGCGACTAACTGTCCGATTCGTTTTTCCTCTCAGTTCGTTGAGCGGCAGTCGAACTCAGAGATTGCGGTCGATAACCGACTTCGCGGATTGAGCTTTCTCCTTCCAACCGTATCCCGCTTCGTAGACGTGACGCTTGCTTTCGACCAACTCCTCGGGCGAGGATTCCTCGAATCCGCCGCGACTCCATGTTCCGCTCTTGTGGAGCCATTCGACGACGTTTTCGCGCGTTTCGGGCCACGACAGGCCAACCATCTCGTACCATGCGATCATGGCAAAGACGGCGTTATCGTGCGTTCCCGGAACACTCCCTTTTTCGTAGATCGTTTGCATCGGCTCGAAACTCGGCTCCGACACGGTCTCTCGGAACTCGTCGGCGGTGAGGAGTCGGAGCGCACCGTCGTTTTCGATGACTCTCTTTTCGTGGCGAAGGCGGTCTAGCGCCGCGGCATGGAGCGCATCCCAGCGCCCGTGAACTGCTTCGCGGAGTTCCCCTTCCGCGTGAGAATCGGTGGTGAGAACCGCGATGATGTCCGTGTACGACTTTTCGATGTCCGCCCACGGTTCCCCGTCGAATCGACAGTCCGGGCCGTGGAGGTTCGTCGTGGTTCGACAGTCGGGACACGGATACGCGAAACGTGGCACGAAACCCGTTTCTCGCGCGTCGGTAATAGATGATTGGATTCCGATGCAGTCGGGAAACGTCGAATTTCCATTCCGACGAATCGAGGTAATCGACCGTTACCGAGCGACCGTCGCGTTTATTCGTGACCGCACAAATTGGCGAGTATGAACTCGCTCCACGCCCGGTATCCGTTTCTCACGTCCGCTCGTGAGGCGGTTCGGGATGCGAACATCAACCTCGCCGAGATCATCGCTGGCGAGGGCGACCGCCACCCTGCGGTTGAGCGTGGCGTGGAGCGCGTGCGCCGCGCACTGCTTGATGGAACAGTTCGTCCAGCGGCGGACGGACGACGATGGGGGACGACTGCAGAGGTGCTCTCGTATCCCATCGCACGGATGCTCGTGTCGCTTCTCGACGCACCCGGTGCGGTCGAAAAATACGCCAGTGCCGAGGCGGGAACTGCTTACGAGCAGTTCGTCGCCGACTTCGAGGCACCGGACGATGGCTTGAAGAGCACGCAAGGAATCTCGCTCACGCTCGACACGCTGCTCACCGATTTCGACCTCTCCAAGTCTGTCGTGAAGCGCGAGGACGATTTCGGCGTCGCGGTCGGCACGTACCTCTCGCTCATCGGCGATTTTTCTGGCGACGAATGGAGACTCGTCTCGCGGCGACTTTCGGATGGACTCGTCGGCGTGTCGCAGGCGGAGCTTCATGAACTGCTTCGGGCGTCTACGGAGATGCGCATCGCATCCGACCTTCCGCTTTCCGTGCCGGAGGAAATCGAGGAGGCACTGTCCGAAGAGGTTTCGGAACTGGAGGCGTCGTTCACCGATGCCGACTTCTCACACGATATCGACACGCTCGCGCCCGGATTCTTCCCCCCGTGCATGAAAGCGTTGCTCGCGGACGTTCGGGATGGTGAGCGCCTCGCTCCCGCCTCGGAATTTTCCCTCGTCTCGTTTCTCGCCAGTATCGGTCTCGACACGGACGAGATTCTATCGCTCTGTGAAGTCCGGGGGACGGCGCGGGCGGACAGACTGCGCTACCGCGTCGAGCGAGTGCGTGACGAGCGAACCGCACAGTTCGCGCCACCGAGTTGCGCGACGCTCCAGGCGTACGACGACTGCGTGAACAAAGACGACCGCTGTGAGACGATTACGCATCCCCTCGTCTACTACGAGGACGCGCTGGACGAAAACGGCGCTGTGACGGATTGGCGCGACCGTTAGTGTTGATTTGCCAGCCAGAGTCCGACGGCGGTCATCAGCAGGATGAAGCCGAGCATGACGGCAACGACTGCGAGCGCTCCCTGTTCCGTGAGGCCGCCGCTGTCGAACTGAGTGCCAACGACGAGCATGGCTGCGATAAATAGACCGACCGACACGACGGAGACGACGATGTCACGGAGCGTCTCGCCCTCGAGATTCATGTCCGGCGTTTCCCGCGGTTCCGTCAAAAGTTCTCCGTTTCTCGGTCGGAGTGGGTGGTCTGTGAATACGCTTTGGTTTCCCATGCTTCCTCGCCTATCGGTGAGACTCCACATTTCTCGATTACCTCGTCGTGACTGCAACTCTCGACGCCAAACGACCGCATGCGGAGCGTCGTGCCAGCGGTCGGCGCACTCGGCCGCTTGCGGTGGCGGTCATTTGGAGTCGGCAACCGTAGTCGAAATCAAAGGAACAGTTTTGAACGCGAACATTGAGAAATCACTCCAAAATCGCATCCTTCGTCCACTTTCAACGGGCCATTACCATCAAAACAAACCAGAAAACGACCTGATACTTGCGAGAACAGGTGAAACTCTTAGGTTGGTTGAGTCCCTATCTATTACACGTAGAAACGACCGCAGAGGTGTTGATGCGTGTCGATTTCGTCGGATTCGTTTCGCGTAGGAGGAAGCAACATCATGAACACAGCCGCTTCCAGAAAAGTATCGTTGGCTCCGCTGGCAGACACTGGCGAGACCGACCCTCGCTCGCAACGTGCCAGAGCGGAGCGAATGGCCGTCACGCCGCTCGGTGGCGGTCTCTACGAAGTTGAAAGCCAGAGCGACCACACCTACTTTGCCGACCTGCTCGGCGGTCGATGCACCTGCCCCGACCACATGATGCGCGGGGTTCGGTGCAAACACATCCGCCGGGTAGCCATCGAAATAAACGAGGGCCGGGTTCCACCACCGGGCAAGGAGGCAGTCGAATGCGCCCGATGTGAGTCGGTCGTGTTCGTAGACGAGCGGAAGGCGGACGCGGTTCACTTCTGTGACCACTGCGAACTGCAACCCGGTGAACCCGTCATCGACCGACGAACCGGTGACCTCATGGTCGTCGTCCGAATGCCAGGTTTCCGCGCCGATTCCGTCGAAGTGCCGGGCAAAGACTGCACCGTGGCCGAGTATCCGATGAACGAAGGATACCCGGCGGACGACCCCGTGGTGGAAGTTCTCTACCCGATTCCGGCGGGGTTGCGACCCGAGCAGTTGCAACCGTCGCATTTGCGCCACTACTCGTTCCCGCGCTCGCGACTCCGACGCCCCGAGCCGCCGGGTGACCAGTCCGAACTGACGGACTTTCCGGAGACGGACTACGAGTAGTCCCCCGTTGGCATTTTTTATATCGGTTTCGCGAGTGACTACTCCAGCATCGCTTCCGCTTCGTCCACCGAGAGGATACCTTCCGCAACCGCGTTGAGCACGTCATCGATCCCGTGTTCCGCTGCGTCTTTCTCGTCGTCGGTTTTGAGGGCGGTCATCGAGTCGCCTTCCTCCAACGCGGTTTCCTTCTTTACCCGGTAGTTGCCCCCATCAGTTTGGTGCACGTCCGCCGGGTGAAAGAAGTACCAGTCCTCGCGGTCGAATCGTACGCCGATTTTGGGTTTCGCGCCGAAGTTCTGCGAGAAGTAGACCAGTGCTTCGACCTCTTCCCCGGAGAGATAAATCGGGTCACCGGAACTGGATTTCGCCTCGATAGCGTAGAATACGTCGCCGTTTCCGGCCAGCACGTCCGGCAGTTCGCGCTGGGTCGCACCCCCACTCGCGGGAGCGCGCATGACCGCGAACCCTTCCTCGTCCAGTTTGTTGACGAGTTCGCGCTCCAGTCTATCGCCTTTCGCGTTCGCCATGTGTCTGCTTCGACTTCTCGTACGCACCGACTTCCGCTTTTCGCACGACGCGGCGGACGCGACCGACTCAGAGTCGCAGCGAAACTTTCCACTGGCTGTCGATTTCCCACTCGGAGTCCGTCCCTTTGACGATTTTCACGTCTACCGCTTCCCAGCCGAAATCATGCTCCCCGTCCGAAGTTCCTAGTCGAGCACCGACGCGATACCATCCTGCCTCGTCCGTCGTGAACTGCATCTCAGTGTGGTCGCCGTCGCAGTCGTTGTCCCACCCGATGGGGCCTGCTCCCGGGAGGTCGTATTCGGTCGTCTCCTCGGAACCGATGTCCCCGATTCCACACCCGTTCACGATTGCGTCGTACTCTTCCACTTCGTCCCCGTATCGGTCGTGCCACATCGCGTAGTGGCCGCCGTGCCACTTGAACCGACCATTTCGACCGCGGAACGAACTTTTCCCGCTCCCGCGATTCCCGGATTTCGATCGTCCGCCGCTTCCGCTACCGCCTCCGCTTTTCGACCCGCTCCCGCTGCCACTCTTCCCGCTTCCGCCACTCCGACCGCCTCTTCCGCCACGGCCACCTCTGCCTCGTGCCTGTGCGACGCCGATGGGAAGGATAGAAGCGAGCGAAACGTCGGCGGTGTGAGTGAACCGGTTTCGTTGCTACTTGCTCCACTCTCGGTTCCGTTCACCTCTCCTTCTGGTTGATTTGTTCCGTTCTCGGTTTCGTCTCCCGAACTGCCCGTCGTCGTTTCGCCGTCATCGAGATACGCTTCTACTACGGGGCTGGATTCGAACGTGACGACGAGACTTCGTCGTTCGCTGTCCAGTTCGATGGTTTCGAACACCTCGGATTCGCGTGGCGGTGCCTCGGGCACTGTATCGCTATCGCCGGTATCGTAACTCTCGGAGTCACTGTCGTCGTACTGATAACTGGAATCGCCTTCGTCACCGTTTTGCGTGGCGGAACTGCTGTTGGTAGTCGAATTAGCACAGCCCGCTGCACTGACGGCGATGCCGAGCAAAACGCTGTTCTGGAGGAACTGGCGGCGTTGCATACGTTTCACTCTCAACTAAAACGACAAATATTTGTTGGAAAATAGACTTTTCAGATAAACGAAATAGAATCGAACCTTACGTCCCGTGCTGCCAGCTACCCATGTAGTCGGCTTGCTCGTCGGTGAGCGAGTCGAACTCCACGCCGTCCGCTTCGAGTTTGATCTCCGCGATCTCCTTGTCCAACTCGTCGGGCACGTCGTGGACGCCAGCGTCGTAGTCTGCGCTGTTTTCGACCATCTCACGGACGCAGGCGGCCTGCACGCCGAAACTCTGGTCCATCACTTCGACCGGATGGCCAAGCGCAAGCGGCGCGGCGAGGTTGACGAGGCGACCCTCGGCGAGGACGTTGAGGCGTCGGCCGTCTTCCATCTCGTACTCGTGGACGCCGTCGCGGGCGTCTCGCTCGCTGACGGCGAGGTCGGAGAGTTCGTCCAGGTCGATTTCGATGTCGAAGTGGCCCGCGTTGGCCAGCAGGACGCCGTCTTTCATTCGGTCGAAGTGGTCTCCCGTAATCACGTCGCGGTTGCCCGTCGTCGTGATGAACACGTCGCCCTCCGTTGCGGCCTCATCCATCGGCTTGACATCGTAGCCTTCCATGTGAGCTTCGAGGGCACGGCGCGGTTCGACTTCCGTGACGACGACGTTCGCGTTCTGTCCTGCGGCCTTCTTTGCGACGCCCTTCCCACAGTAGCCGTAGCCAGCAACGACGACGGTCTTCCCGGCCCACGAGAGGTTCGTCGTCATGGCGATGGTTGCGAGCGAGGATTCGCCCGTGCCGTGAACGTTGTCGAACAGTCGCTTCATCGGCGTGTCGTTGACGGCGAAGACGGGGTAGTCGAGCGCGCCGTCCGCGTCCATCGCGCGGAGTCGGTGGACGCCGGTGGTGGTCTCCTCACAGCCGCCGACGATTGAGTCGATGAGTTCGGGGTGGTCTTCGTGAATCGCGGCGACCATGTCCATCCCGTCGTCTACCGTGATGGTCGGTTCGATGTCGATGACGGCCTCGATTGCCTCGTAGTACTCCTTGTCGTCCACGCCGCGTTTGGCGTAGCTCGTGATGTTGGGGTGTTCGTCCAGTGCGGCGCTCACGTCGTCGTGGGTCGAAAGCGGGTTGCAACCCGTAACAGCGACTTCCGCGCCACCTTCCGCGAGGGTCTCGACTAGCACGGCCGTTTTCGCTTCGACGTGCATCGCCATCCCGATTCGTTGGCCGTCGAGTGGTTTGGCGGATTCGAACTCCTCTCTGACCGCCATCATAATCGGCATGTGCTGTCGCGCCCAGTCCATCTTCCGATGGCCTTCGACGCGAGCAGACTCGACATCGTCGAGTTGCTCGCTGATCGATGGATACTCTGCCATGCTGTAGAAAAGAATGAGCGCACCCAAAATGCTACCGAAGCCAGTCGGCTTTGATACTTTCGCGAAAATAGGCCTTCTATCTCCCGTTTCCCGTGCTAACGCTCCGTTAAAAAACGGCGCCCGACGCTATCGGGTGGCGCGCTCGACGACCGATGTTGCCGCGATGTCGGCAGTCGCTCGAACGGATGCTTCGTCCATAACCAGTACCTCTCTGTCCTCCATGAGTACGCTCCCGTCACAAATCGTGTGTTTCACGTCACTGCCACGTGCCGCGTAGGCGAGGTGACTAACGAGATCGTGACGCGGCGTGAGATGACTCGCTGATAGGTCGATGACCGCGAGGTCGGCGTTCGCGCCTTCCTCGATTCTGCCACTGTCGAAACCGAGGGCGTTCGCACTTCCTTTGGTTACCATTCTGACGACTGATTCGGCATCAACCGCGCTGGCATCGTCAGCCGCGAGTTTGCCGAGCATGGCCGCGTCGCGCATCTCGCCGAACATATCGAGGTCGTTGTTCGACGCCGCGCCGTCGGTGCCCAATCCGACCGTGACACCCGCGTCCAGCATCGCTTGCACTGGAGCCATCCCACTGGCGAGTTTCATGTTCGAGGCAGGACAGTGGATGACGCCGGTACCCGTCTCCGCGAGCAGGTCGATTTCGGTTTCGTTCAGGTGAACGCCGTGCGCGACGAAATCGTTTGCACCCGTCATATCCATGTCGCGGGCGTACTCCAGCGGTCGCTCGTCCCGCTCTTCCACGATTGGGGTGACCTCGTCTTCGGTTTCGTTCGCGTGGTAATGCAGAGGAACGCCGAGCTCGCGGGTTTCCGGGACGTACTCTCGGAGATACTCTTCACCCACCGTCGTCAAACTGTGTGGCATCACTGCCGTCGAGATGCGTCCATCCGCGGTACCGTCGAACTCCGCCGCGATTTCGAGGCTAGTTTCAAAATCTTCGCGGGCGGTCGCCTCGTCCCGGCCAATTGTCACCACGCCGTGGCCGAGTCGGGCGCGAAGTCCCGCGTTTTCGACCGCTTCGGCCACTTTTTCGACATGGAAGTACATGTCTGCAAATCCGGTCGTTCCCGACTGTATCATTTCCAGCAGGGCGAGTTCGGTTCCGGCGCGGATGTCCTGCGGCGTCAACTCGCCTTCGACCGGCCAGATATCCTCTCGGAGCCACGACTCCAGCGGTTTGTCGTCGGCATACCCACGGAGAAGCGTCATCGCGGCGTGACAGTGCGCGTTGACGAGACCGGGAATCACCAGTCCGTCGTTCGCATCCAGCGTCTCGTCGGCGTCCGGAAGGTCGTTCGCTGCCCCGACTGCGAGGATTTCTCCCTCGTCTTGGTCTACCAACACGTCGGCGCGTTCTACGGTCATGTCCGGTCGCAGTACCTGCCCGCCCGCGATTCGGAGGGTCGTCATGCCTACTGCTTGTCCATCCTCTTGCATGACTTTGATGGATTGCAGTTCGCGCCGGGAAAGCAAGAGTAATCCGTCTGGCGGACAGAACCGGAGATAATGCGAATCGCCGTCCCTAACAAGGGCAGGTTGCACGACCCGTCGATGGAACTGCTTGAACACGCGGGACTGCATGTCGTGGACGGAGCAGACCGAAAGCTGTACGCGAATACGGTCGATCCGGACGTGACGTTGCTGTTCGCCCGTGCGGCAGACATCCCGGAGTACGTGAGCGATGGTGCGGCAGACATCGGTATCACTGGCCTCGACCAGGCGCGAGAGGCGAACCCTGGAAACATCGTCGATTTGCTCGACTTGGGCTACGGACAGTGCCGCCTCGTCCTCGCCGCACCGGAAGACGGCGACATCGACGACGTTGCCGACCTCGCGGGGAGAACGGTCGCCACCGAGTTCCCGAACATCGCAAAGCAATATTTCGCCGAAACGAAAATCGACCCCGAAATCGTGGAAGTCACCGGAGCGACCGAACTCACACCCCACGTCGATATGGCCGACGCCATCATCGACATCACGAGTACCGGAACTACGCTGAAAGTCAACCGGCTGGGTATCATCGACGAGGTGCTGTCGAGTTCGGTTCGACTGTTCGCCCGCGAGGACGTGGCAGACGACGAGAAAGTCGAACAGGTCATGATGGCGCTCCAGTCCGTCATCTCCGCCGAGGGCAAACGCTACCTGATGATGAACGCACCCGAGGACAAACTGGACGAGATTCGGGACGTGATTCCCGGTCTCGGCGGCCCGACCGTGATGGACATCGCCGGAAACGGGAAGGTCGCGGTGCACACCGTCGTTGACGAGCGTGAAGTGTTCGAGACCATCAACGAAGTCAAGCAGCTGGGTGCGAGTGGAATCCTTGTCACCGAAATCGAACGACTCGTCGATTGAAACCGCGGATCGAGGATTCGTTTTCCAATATGGGGGCAGGAGCTATTCGAATCAATTGAGAAATCATGGACGGGAGACGCTACCTACAAAACGAACCTGTTCAGTGGTGACGATCGAAATCCCCGCTTGCTAGCTACGATTCCGCGCCGAGCTCGGCGAGCAGATGCGAGAGATGCAGTCTGTCGTTCGTCCCCTCGGTCAGATCCATATCGACCTCGGCCGCCAACAGAACCGCCTCGGCGAGCGAATCTCCGGTGTACTTGTTCGAGCGCCCGAAGGCGTCCAAAATCTCTTCGAGCACTTCGCCCCCGCTGTACCCTTCGTCGATGAGGAGTTCGTCAAGCGAACTCCGGGCGTCGGTGAACTGACCGTTTTCGGCCTGTTCCATCATCTCCTCGATGCGCCCGCGGATGCCGAACTCGCGGAGTACCTGATAGGCGTCCGTGGTGACCGCGCCCTCCTGTTCGTGGAGGAGTTGCGCGCCCAGAATCGCCTTTCGAAGGTCGCCCTTCGCGTAACCGGCGACGAATCGGAGACCCATCTCGTCGTACTCTGCCGCCTCGGCTTCCAGAATCGGTTCGAGCACGTCGATAATCTCGTCCTCGGTGGGTTTGCGCATTGAGACGGGGAAACACCGGGATTTGATTGGTGGGATGAGTTTGGTCGGTTGGCGCGTCGTGATAACGAACTGCGTGGTTTCGTGGTATTGCTCCATCACCCGGCGAAGCGCCTGTTGAAAGTCCTCGCGGATCGCTTCGGCGTTGTCGAGCACGATGGTTTTGTACTCGCCCGAGGAGGGTGCATAGCCCGCGTACTCCTTGAGAACGTGGTTTATCATCTCGCGCTTCGACCACTGGCGTTTGTACTTCTTGCGCTTGCTCGACCCGTGACGATACTGCTTCGAGAACTCGGTTTCTCCCTGTAGGAAGTTCGAGAATCGTGGGTCGTCCCGAATCTCTTTTTTCGTCCGGTCGAAGAAGTCCGCGACGTTGATTTCCACGAGGTCGTTGTCCGGGTCATCGTGCGCTTCGCGCGCCAGCGCTCGTACGGCGGCGGTTTTCCCGCTCCCTTCCGGCCCGTAGAGCACGAGGTTTATCGGCTCATTCACCGCCCGCTCCAGATAGTCGCGCACTGCTGGCTGGGGCAGGTCGGACAGGTCGGGTGCGTACGTTTCGGTCCACAGCGGCGACTCCATCGACGTATCGTAGCAGGTCGTCGGACAAGAATCGGTCGGTTGCGCCGTGCGAGTATGTCAACTGAAACTGTTCGTCCCACAGACGCCGGTTGAAAAATGTAATCCGTCGAACGAGCCGAAACCACGAGATTCGCTTATGTGCTCGTCTCGTTTGCGGCGGTCGTCGCGGTACCTGCTTCGGTCGTCGTGTCCGAAACCACCGTCGTCTTTGCGGCGGCAGTGGTCGTCTCTTCAGCGGCCGTCGTCATCGTCTCCTCAGCGGCGGTGGTCTCGTTTGCGGCCGTCGTTTCCTCTGCAACAGTCGTCGTCTCTTCAGCGGCCGTCGTCATCGTCTCTTCAGCAGCGGTCGTCTCTTCGGCGGCAGTCGTCTTTTCGGCAGCGGTCGTCTCGTTCGCGGGTGTGGTGGTCTCTTCGGCGGCCTCTATCGTAATCGTAGCGAGTTCGCCGAAGTTAGCCGTGTAGACCCCGTGGGTGTACGTCCCGGGTTCGACATCGCTGGTGTCGATACAGAACGTCACGTCCACGCTTTCACCCGGTCCGAGAGCAACCTCTTTGCGCTCGATTACCGTCCCATCCAACCGGAAGTCCACGTTCTGCGTGAGTGACTGGTCGGTGGGGTTAGTGATGGTCGCGTTCACCTCTAGGGTGTCGCCGACCGTCGCGTTCAGCGGTGCTTCGAGGTTTTCCACCTCGAGCGATGGGCCGAGGTTGGAGACGTTTTTGACCTGCCCATCCGCTTCGTCAGTCGTCGTTTCCTCGGCAGTGGTCGTCTCTTCCGCCGTCGTCGTCTCTTCCGCTACCGTCGTCTCCTCTTCGACCGTGGTTTCCTCGGCAGTGGTCGTCTCCGCCGGAGTTGTCGTCTCTTCAGCCACGGTGGTCGTCTCTTCAGCCATCGTGGTTTCTTCAGCTACCGTCGTTTCTTCTTCAACCGTGGTCGTCTCCGCCGGCGTCGTCGTCTCTGCACCGTCTTCGAGAGTTACTCTCGCCGAGTCAGCCACGACCTGGCCGCCCACGACGTACGGAAGGTCTTCGGCTCCATCGGACGTGATGAAGTCGAACACCTGATTTCCGTTGGTGTCCTGGTACGGCACGGCGATGAGCGTTTGGCTTTCGTTCAGCGGTTCGTCGAGCATCACGGTGACGTTCTCGTGCGTCCCGGGTTCGAGATACTCCGACGACCCGATGACGCTTTCGGCCACGTTACCGTCGAGGAGGCTTCTGTCGTGAATCGCGACGAAACCACCCTCAGACACCGTGACCGAGTCGATAGTGACCGTCTCACCGTTCGTGGACTGGTCTTCGAAGGTCACGTTGGCATCGAGATCCTCCGGTTGCTCGGGCACTTCGGGTTGGCCCGGCATCGTCGGGAGGCTCAGATTCGACGGAACCTCGACCACGAAGGTCACGTTCTCGACGGAGATATCGCGAAGTTCGACGCGAACGGTTTCGAGGTCACTCGGAACCGTCACGTTCGACTCCTCCACGGCACGTTCGACATCCGCTTGCGAGACGTTCTGGCCGCGCTCGATGACTTCCTGCGTCGATTCGTTTTCGAGCAGGGCAGTCACGTTGACGCGAACCGTCTCGTCTTGCAAGTCCACGCCGCTTATCGTCTCGGTGCGGTCGGGTTCGGTGCTGTCGCCCAGCACGAACGACCACTCGTCGATGTTCATCGATTCGACTTGGAAGACGAATTCTTCGGTCTGATTCGTCTCGTTGTCAGCGGTCGGTTCTTCGACTTCACCGACGGTAATCTCCGCATCGTCGGTGACGGCCTCACCGTCGCTGGTGTACGGACCATCGACAGCTCCGTCACTGATGACGAAGCCGTACACCTCGTTGTTGTTGGTGTCGAGGTGCGGCATGGCGATGAGCGTCTGACTCTCGTTGATGGGACGCGCAAGCGTCACGGTGACGTTCTCGTGCGTCCCGGGTTCGAGATACACCGAGTTGCCGAGTACGCTTCCGACGACGTTGCCCTCAAGCAGGCTTTCGTCGTGAATCGCGACGAAGCCACCCTCTGACATCGTAACCGATTCGATGACGATGGTTTCGCCGTCGCTCTGTTGTTCGTTGATAGTTATGTTCGATTGTGATTCCTCCTGCAGGTTCGTAACCCGCATTTCTGATGCTGTATCCGCCTGTCCTGTGGTTCCCAGCGATACCGCAACACCGCCGGCAAGTACCACGAGAACAGCCACGAATGTGGCACTAACTGTTCTCGGGATTCGTGTCATATCTCCCTCCTCATCCGCGAACGAGGTGACGACGAGACGCCGGATAAACAGCTTCGACCGTTCACGGGATAAGACGCCGATTCGCGTCGTTAGGTGGTTCCTGTCCTTTGTCTCCCACTCAAAGCGTCTGGGATAGGCCAGTATTTCTCAGCGAATCGAACGACGCTTTCGAAGGCGGTTTAGTTGTCGACCCACGAACTGCGAGTAGATGTCGATGCGAGTCACCTTCCTCGGAACCAGTGGGGCAGTGCCGACGACGGAGCGAAACCCGAGTGCTATCCTCGTCAACCGGGAAGGCGACCGTTTGTTGTTTGACGCCGCCGAAGGCACTCAACGCCAGATGATGCGGTTCGGGACGGGATTTACCATCTCCGACCTCTTTATCACACATCTCCACGGCGATCACGTTCTCGGCATTCCGGGTCTCGTCCAGACGTGGAACTTCAACGACCGCGACGACCCGCTGATGATTTACACGCCGCGTGGAACCGGCGACGATATCGACACGCTCGTTCACGCAGTGGGCAGTCAGCCGTCGTTCCCGATTCACATCACTGAAGTTGCGCCGGGCGAGGTGGCGGTTCGACGCGACGAGTACGAAGTTCGTGCGTTCCGCACCGACCACGATACGAACTCCCTCGGCTACGCGCTGGTCGAAGACGACCGAAAAGGTCGCTTCGACCGCGAACACGCCGAAGAACTGGGTGTCCCTGTCGGACCGAAGTTCCAGCAACTCCACGCCGGAAATCCGGTCGAACTCGAAGACGGAACGGTTGTCAATCCCGAGCAAGTCGTTGGTGACCCTCGACCCGGACGCAAGTTCGTTTACACCGCGGACACGCGCCCGTCGGAGCAAGTCGTTTCCATGGCCGAAGATGCAGACCTGCTCGTTCACGATGCGACCTTCGCCGACGACAGGGCCGATCGTGCGAGGAAAACGGCCCACTCGACGGCGGCACAAGCCGGAAACATCGCTCAGCGGGCGGGGGCAGTTCGACTCGCACTCATGCACGTCTCTTCGCGGTACGCGGGCGACGTTTCGCCCCACCTCCGAGAGGCTCGAGAGGAGTTCGACGGCGAGGTGTTCGCCCCCGACGACGGGGATATCGTCGAGGTACCGTATCCGGACGAGTAGCAGTCGCTTTTTCACCGCTGTGTAGCACGGACACGAAAGGCACAATCCGTCGCTGAGCGATGCGAAACAACTACATAGTTTATCACTATATTCTAATAACTATTCATATATAATAAAATACTAAGTAAGTACAAAATATTAGAATATTCGTAATGAAAATAAATGGGCGAAATGTGCTGAAGAAGCTCGGAGCAATCGGTACAGTTGGAATCGGTGGTGTCGGACTGTCCGGAACGGTGAACGCACACGTCCAAGACCCATACGCCGATAGATGGGTCGCGGCAGATTCCAGCAACTACAGCGACGCGAACTACGGCGCTGAGGAAATCGATTGGGTCGTCATCCACGTCACCCAAGGAAGCTACGCCGGAACCGTCAGTTGGATTCAGAACCCCGACTCGAACGTCAGCGCCCACTACGCGATTCGGAACTCCGACGGACACGCGACCCAGATGGTTCACCACGAAGACCGTGCGTGGCACGCCGGCGGCACGAACTACAACGCTCACTCGATCGGTATCGAACACGAGGGCTGGGTCGGCGACACGAACTTTACCGACGCGCTGTATCAGAAATCCGCCGACATCGTCAGTTGGCTCTGTGACACCTACGGTATTTCGAAGGTTCACCCAACCGGAGTCGCACCGTGTGACGCTCGGGACGGGAGTGGCATCATCGGTCACCACCAAGTACCCGAAAGCGACTGTGGTTACAATGCCCACACCGACCCCGGTTCGACGTGGGATTGGGACTACTTCATGAGCCTCGTTAACGGCAGTAGCGGCGGTGGCGGCGGTGGCAACAAGTTCGCCATGGACGACCGAGTCACGCCGACGACCAACCTGAACACGCGCGAACAGCCAGGAACCGACCAGCCAATCGTCGCGACCATCTCACCCGGTGAGATCGGCGAAATCATGAACGGTCCGATCGACGACGGCGGCTACCGCTGGTGGGGCGTTCACTGGCTCGACCGGAACGTGTGGGGCTGGTCGGTCGAGCGATATCTCACCGACGCATAGATTCGTCAGTATCAACCCTTTCGAGTATCCAATCAGGTGTTTTTCGCGCCGGATTTATATTTCGAGGGCACCTACCACGAACCGTGAGCGAGCGAACGAGTGCTCTCGACGTTCTCGTCTTCGGAGTCGATATCCAAAGCGGGGACGTGCGAGGCGATTCTCCCTCTTACGCGCTCGTCGTCTACGATGGCGAGCAGGTAGACCGTGATGTCGTTTCCTACCGCAAGCTACGGCGACTCATCGAACGCGACGAACCCGCGCTCGTCGCGACGGATAACATGTACGAACTTGCCGCTGATAAGGACGCCCTCGTCCATTTCCTCCGGGGACTTCCGGACGGAACGCGACTCGTCCAAGTGACCGGTTCGGAACGACCGGAACCGCTGTCCCGAGTCGCATCCAGACACGGGGTTCCCTACGGAAAGAAGCCGATGCGCGAAGCGGAGGCGGCGGCTCGACTCGCCGCGATGAACGTCGGCCACGAAGTGACCGCCTTTACCGACACCACCCGCGTCAAAGTCGCTCGTGGCCGCTCGACCGGAAAAGGTGGCTGGAGCGAAGACCGATTTACCCGCCGGATTCATGGCTCCGTGAAGGAAACCGCCCGAAAAGTCGAATCCGAAATCCGGAGTGCCGGACTGGAGTACGAGCGCGAGGTTACCGAGAAGTACGGCGGGTACTCCAACGCGATCTTCGAGGTGACCGCTCGTCCGGGTGACATCCCGGTCTCGGCCCGGCGCTCGGGTGATGTTCGAATCGAAATCGACCGGCTCCGACGGGACGGCATCGAGTTCGAACCCCTCGTCAAGCGTAGAGATCACGTTATCGTCGGCATCGACCCCGGAACGACGACGGCAGTTGCGCTGACCGATTTGGACGGGACACTCCTCGACGTGTGGAGCACGAGAACTGCCGACACCGCCGACGTAATCGAATGGATAATCGAGCGCGGCCGACCGATTATCGTCGCAGCGGACGTGACGCCGATGCCCGAAACCGTCGAGAAGATTCGCCGAAGTTTCGACGCAGCTTCGTGGACGCCGGAACGAGACCTCCCGATAGACGAAAAACAGCACCGAACGCGGGAGGAAAACTACGACAACGACCACCAGCGAGATGCGATGGCCGCCGCGTTCTTCGCGTTCGACGGTCACGAAGATCAGTTCCAGCGTATCGCCCGGAAGGTTCCGGCAGGAATGAGTCGCGGTGACGTGACTGCCCGCGTGGTCGCGGGTGAAGAGAGCGTCGAGAGCGTGGTTGCAGACCTCTCGGAAGACCCCGAACCCGAAGAAGAGCAGTCGGAACACACGGTTCGAGAACTCTCCGCCGAGGAAAAGCGCATCAAGCAGCTCGAATCGCAGGTCGAACGCCTGCAATCGCACACGGACGACCTACGGGAAACGGTCGAGGAAAAAGACGAGCGAATCGACGAACTGGAGGGTGACCTCTCCGATGCGAAACGGGAGGAGCGGGAGAACGTCCGTGCCCGACGTGAAATCTCTCGACTGCAACGCGAGAACAACCGATTGGAGGACGAACTGGACGACCGAGACGAGACTATCGAGGAGTTGACGGGCAAACTCGCCCGCCTCAAGGAACTGTGGAAACTCGACCATTCGAACTTCAGCGACGTGGCCGAAAAGAAAGCCGGACTCGTCGCCGTCAAACCCATCGATAAGTTCACCAACGACGCCATCGACGCCGCCCACGAGAGCTACGGTCTCGCCGAGGACGACGTGATCTTTCTCCGCGACGCGAGCGGTGCCGGTCGTTCGACTGCCCAGCGACTCGCGGACATCGATCCGCGAGTCATACTCAAAGCGGGCGGCATTTCGAACGTCGCGGACGACGTGCTGTTCGACCACGGGGTTCCGGTCGGTCCGGCGAGCGACGTGACGATTCAGGAAATCGACGAACTCGCCGTCGCGCAGGAGTCGGAAGTTGAGGCGGTCATCGACGACTGGCGCGACCGGGCCGAAGACCGTCGGAAGGAGGAGAAAACCGAGCAACTCGACCAACTCATCAGCGAACACCGCGCCGAGCGCCGGGCCGACGAACGACGGTCGTCGTCCTCGTCATCATCTTCGTCCTCGTTCGGTAACTAGTTCTTCGACCCGATTCTCGATTTCCGTTCAGCCGTTAGTTTACTCTCACTCCAGAGGAGCGCGCCGAAGATGGCGAGCGCAAATCCGATGAATCCGAGCAGGGAGGTAGTCTCGACCCAACAGGTTCGTCCCAATGTCTCTCGAATGCCGATTCAGGTCGTCCACTCCGCGGTGAGCGTTCGAAGGACGCTCAGTCCCCAGAGTGCGATGCCGAACCCGACCGCTAGCACCGTCGCGTACAACAGGAGGAGTTCGTTCATCCCGCCGATTTCTCGCCCGAACCGAATCGCGGGATAGAGCGCAAGTCCACCGATAACGACCAACCAGAGTCCGATTCTCGCCGCGTTCATACCCCTCGTTTCGTCTCATCTGACTTGTTCCTTGTCCAATGACGTAACCCTAAAGCCAGTGAGTCATCTTTTTCCGTGCATGGACACTTACGAGTTAATCTCCCGGAACGCCGAGGAGTTAGTGACCGAGGAGGAGGTTCGCGAACTCGCGGACGACCCCGAAGGAAAGCGTGCCTACGTCGGTTACGAACCCTCCGGCGTGCTCCACATCGGGCACATGCTCGGTGCGAACAAACTCATCGACTTGCAGGAGGCCGGTTTCGAAGTCGTCATCCTGCTCGCCGACGTTCACGCCTACCTGAACGACAAAGGGACGTTCGATGAAATTCAGGAGACGGCAGAGCGCATGAAAGAACAGTTCATCGCCTACGGACTGGACGAGGAGAACACCGAGTTCCGATTCGGTTCCGAGTTCCAGATGGACGACGACTACGTCCTCGACCTCCACAGCCTCGAACTGGAAACGACGCTCAACCGCGCGAGCAGGGCGATGGCGGAAATCCAGAGCGGCGAATCGACAAAGGTCTCACAGGCAGTGTACCCTCTGATGCAGGCGCTCGACATCGAGTACCTCGACTTGGACCTCGCAATCGGCGGGATGGAACAGCGCAAAGTACACATGCTCGCCCGGGACACGCTCCCGAGTATCGGCTACGATTCGCCGACCTGCATCCACACGCCCCTCATCGCCGACCTCGGTTCCGGCGACGGAAAGATGTCTTCCAGCAAAGGCGTCACCATCTCGATGGAGGATTCGACCGAAGACATCGAGGAGAAGGTCAACTCGGCGTTCTGTCCCCCGACGCGTGACCCCGAGGACGACCTCGAAAACCCCGTCCTTCAAATCTTCGAATACCACGTGTTCCCGCGGTTCGAGCACGTCGTGGTCGAACGCCCCGACAAGTACGGCGGCAATCTCGAATACGACGACTACCAGTCGCTCGAAGACGATTTGGAGAGCGACGAACTGCACCCAGCGGACGCCAAGAGTGCGCTGGCGACCTACTTGGACGAACTGATCGCCCCTGGTCGAGAAAAGATTCAGCAGGCTGAGTAACGGGCGAATTTTCCGTTCTTATTCGTATCCGCCACCGCCCATCATCGCCCCCATTCCGAAGCTCTCTAGCAATCCTGAAATCAGCCCCCACGCGGTCAGGATGAAGCCGAGGACGACGAGCGCCATCCCCGCGGCGATAATGAGATTTTGAAGTGCGATGACACCGATTCCGGCGACGAGCACGAGGAGACCGACGATACCTTTCGCACCGAGTTTGCCAAACATAGCCCGGAATGTGTCCGGGAGTGTCTTAAAACTGGTAGTTACCCGCCGCCGTTCAGTGATTTATAGGGACTGTGACTCGTCACCGGTCTCGAAAAACTGTAGTTTCGGTCGTCGTCGCTATGCCGGGTTGGCGGGGGTGTAGGTGTGGAGGCGGTACAGGAGTCGGAGCACAGCGAGGAGGATGACCGCCTCAAAGATGGTCGGCAGATACGATGGCGGACTCGCGACAGTAATGATTGCTCCGAGAGCAAGCGACGCCAGCCCGATTCGAAGGACGGTGTTGCCAGCGATATCCGCGACCACGTCCTTCGGGACTGGCGATGTCACGTCGGACCCTGCGAGGAGGAAGGTTCAGCCCTGGAACTTGATGAGGTAACCGAGCACTACGAAGAGCACACCGACGCCGAGCCATTCGGTTGCCATGGAGGATAGTTCCAACATACATGTTGAAATTCGAACTACTCTGCCTAAAAGTTTCCAACCACTGAGATATACGTCGTCTCTTTCTTTCGTAACGTGATGTCATCTTTCGGTGATTGCCCCGGCTGGTGGTGCGGGGGCGGGTTCCTCTCCGGTCGAGTGTGGGTGTACCTGCCGTGCAGGACAGCGGATTTAAAGGCAATGACCACCAACTATGGAGTATGAGTGACAACAGCGGACGCAAAAACCTCCGCATGCCAGACGACGATGAGGTATTCGCTACCGTCACCAACATGCTCGGTGCGAATCGCGTCAAGGTACGATGTGCAGACGGCAAGGAACGAACCGCTCGAATCCCGGGGAAGATGCAAAAGCGCGTTTGGATTCGAGAGGACGACATCGTCCTCGTCGAACCGTGGGATTGGCAGGACGAGAAGGCCGACATCAAGTGGCGCTACGACAAGCAGCAGGCCGACCAACTGCGACAAGAAGGGCACATTCAGTAACACGACCTTTTACGACGGTCGAGACTCAGCGGCCGGGTCGCGGCGACCCGGCCGCTGACCGTCTCCCTGTAATAGCTCGACCAAAAGCGCTCCTCCTTCATTTCGTCACGGCAGACTCGCGGCGCGAGTCTGCCCAACTCCATTCAGTCGTCCGCCCGGAAAATCGGAGATTTTCCGGAGGGTGAGCTAGCCCTTGACGGTTGTTTCGATTGCTGGTTCTGGCGTTGTGTTGCCTGCTGACTTCTGGTGGTTGGTCGTCACCCACTCGCTCACGAACCGAAACACCTCGATTCCGGTTCGGAGGACGACGAGCAGAGCGAGGAGAACGCTTGCTATCGTGGTGATGGAGACCAACGCGATAAAAATCGCGCCTGCTCCCTCCCCGCCGTCACCGGTTAGCGAGAGCCACATGCCGAATCCTGCGGTGAGTAGGACGACTGCGAGTGCTGTTTCGACAGCGTGGAGAACCGAACGACCGAAAAACGGGCTACGCCGTCTATTTTGGTCATTGCTCTCATGAAAATTTCAATTTACAAATATTTTCCGCACTTCGCTAGATAACACACCGAAATCGGAAATCCCGACCGTTTCCGTACGCGGGTTAAATACCGAGTTCGTAATTCACAGCACGATGTCGCAAAACCAGTCCATCAAGGAGTTTGACGCAGACCACGATGCCGAGCTCCCGAACGTTATCGAGGCACTCCACACCCGCCGGTCGGGTCATAACTTCGACCCCGACGCGGATCTCGACGAGGAAACGCTGGAGGAACTGATTCGAGATGCGGCTATCGCCCCGTCGTCGTACAACCTCCAACCGTGGGAGTTCGTCGCCGTGCAGGACGAGGAACGACTGGACGAAATCGTTGACATCGCGTACGGCCAAGAGCACATCCGCGATGCGGGAACCGCGATTCTCGTTGTCGGTCATACCAACGCGAAGACAGCAGACCGCGTCTTCGAGGAGTGGGTCGAAGCGGGTCGACTGGACGAGGAAACCGCAGCGGAGACGAAAGCCCAGACGGTCGGAATGTACGATGACGACCAACTGGGGCGCGACTACGCGATTCGGAACGCGAGCCTCGCCGCGGAGAATCTCATGCTCTCCGCACACGCGCGAGGGCTGACCGCCACGCCGATGATCGGTTTCGACCAGGAGCGCATCGCCGAGTTCCTCGACCTGCCGGACGACGAAATTCCGGTGATGCTTCTCGCGGTCGGACCGAGCGGCGGCGAGGAACCCGAGCGTCTCCCCCGGCGCTCCGTCGAGGAAATCCTTCACAAGGAATCGTACTAATCGGATCAAATCGCGAATCGAACCAACTGGAACGGGCCACCCTTTTACCGCTCCTCCGCATAGACGGGAACAGATGAGTGAGGAGTACGGACTACTTGACCTGGAAAACACCGGTACACCCGGCGACGAGTGGGAGGAAATAGATGTTTCCGACACCGAAGCCGACCGAATCGCGCGAAAGCGCGACCGAGAGTTCAACCAATTTCGGGAACGGGTCAAGGACACCGACCAGTTCAAAGTCGAGCAGTCCGTCTTCGACGACGCTACCCTCGCCGCGCTGTACAAACTCGTGCAGGACGGCTACGTGCAGGCATTCGGCGGTCCGCTTTCGTCGGGCAAGGAAGCGACAGTGTACAGCGCGCTGGGGGACGAAGAGAACGACGAAGTCGCGGTCAAAATATACCGAATCAACGCCAGCGACTTCCGCGACATGCGGGAGTATCTCGTCGGCGACCCGCGATTCGAGGAACTCGGCGGAGATAAAAAACGAGTCGTCCTCGCGTGGGTTCGCAAGGAGTTCGCCAACCTGAAACGCGCCCGAAAAGCGGGCGTGCGAGTGCCGGAACCAATCGCAGTCCAGCGAAACGTGCTGGTAATGGAATTCATGGGCAACGAGGGTCGGCGCGCGCCAACCCTCGCGGATGCGCAACTCGAAAATCCCGAAACCGCCTACGAAGTCGTCAAGGAGTATATGCGCCGTCTGTACGATTCGGGACTCGTACATGGCGACCTCTCCGAGTACAATATCCTCGTCAGCAACGGCGAACTCTGCATCATCGACGTGGGTCAGGCAGTGACCTTCCATCACCCAAATAGCGGGGAGTTTTTGACCCGGGACTGTGCGAACATCGCGGCGTTCTTCCAGCGAGAGGGACTGGAGGTTCACGGCGACGAACTCGAAGCATGGATTCGGGAAAACGCGGACCCGAGAAAATAAAAATGACTGCGTTTAGACGACCCGCTGGACGATTTTTCGACTGACGTACCCCGACGAGATGGACGCGCCGATGTACCAGACCTGCCACACCTTCAACGGCCCAACAACCGTCGCTGTCCACGCGATTTTTCCGAGCACCGGAACGAAAAACGCTCCGGGGCGACTGCAACGGCGCGGGACGTGAACACCCATCGAAGCCAGATGAACGCCGGAGCAGTGACCAGAAGGCTCCAAATTATCGGACGAACGCTTCCTTTCATCATCTCCATTTGGCTCCTCATCAGTTCCTGCTGTTCTGTGCGAAGGCCGTCCAGTTGTTCCTCGTCTCCTTCCTTCCGGGCAGTCCGAACTCTCCCTTGACGCGTCTTCATTTTCGCCCGAAGCAGCTCCATTCGCTCCGTGTCACGGAGCTTCGTCTGTAATACCGCGGTGTAGAGTCCGGTTGACCCCACAAGGGTGACGATGAACAGCGAAAACGGAAGCAACATTGCAAGCGGCGAAACGACGGCGATGATAGCCGCCTCTATCGGCTGAACGAAGTACCCCGCGAACAGGCCAACCGCCAGCACGCCCGCCAGCTTGTCGTATTTCGACCACGAACCGCTGTTCGAGGATTCCATGGGTGAGTGTCATTTTCAATCAATTATCAGCATTTCCCCACGGGTTGGTGGTTTGCATTTCGAGTCGGTTTGCCCGTGGATTTCGGAACGAAGACAGAACTCGTTTCGGAACCCGCCACAAGCGCCGAAAATCAGCAAATGACACAACTGGGAAGTGCTATCATGCTCTTCGTGAATGAGGAGCGACGGCGACGAGTGAGCGGGCCAAGCGACGACCGGTGCGAGGCGCGGAGCGCCTCGAAAAGTGAGCGGCGAAGCCGTGAGCCGAGGGAGAAGTACAGGCATTTGGTTCAGATATTGCCAGTGAGCGCGGCGTTGCCGCGCGAACACAGCAAAAGGTGGTAGGGAAGGGCTTAAACCGCGTCAGGTGGTAAGAGCGTTTATGAAGCACGTGACGATACCGCAGGACCGAATCGGCGTTCTCATCGGCGAAGGCGGTGAGACGATGCGAGAGATCGAAAGTCGTGCAGACGTGCGCCTCGATATCGACTCCGACGACGGTTCGGTACGAGTTGAGAAGAACGGTGACCCCGTCCGTGGACTGAAAGCGCCAGAAATCGTTCGAGCGATCGGGCGTGGATTTGCCCCGGACGAGGCGCTGACACTGCTCGAAGACGACCTGATGCTGTTCGACCTCGTGGATATCGACGCCGCGGCCCGCAACAAAAACGACCTCCAGCGACAGAAAGGCCGACTCATCGGTGAGAACGGTCGAACTCGTCAGTTGATGGAGGAACTGACGGGTGCCAATGTGGTCATCTACGGTACCACGCTCGGCATCATTGGGCAACCACAGCAGGTAGAGACGGTTCGAAGTGCCGCCGAGATGATTCTGGATGGCGCACCACACGGCGCGGTCTATTCGTTCCTCGAACGCAAACGCAACGAGATGAAACAACAGGGAATGGAGTATCACCAGTTCAGCGGCTAACTCCATTTTCCTATATAAATGCCGCCCTGTTACTGCATAACATTCCCCTTCGTGAGTCCTTTGTGGCACGCTCGCACGTAGCCAAGAAAAGGTTTATATAGAATCGCAATCAACCCATGTGATGACTATGTCACAGCCAATGGGCAATCAGCCACTCATCGTTCTTTCAGAGGACAGCCAGCGAACCTCCGGGCGCGACGCGCAGTCCATGAACATCACCGCCGGTAAGGCGGTAGCAGAGGCCGTACGGACCACACTCGGCCCGAAAGGGATGGACAAAATGCTCGTCGATTCGATGGGCGACGTCGTCGTCACGAACGACGGTGTCACCATTCTGAAGGAAATGGAAATCGAGCACCCGGCGGCCAACATGGTCGTCGAAGTGGCCGAAACGCAGGAAGACGAAGTCGGCGACGGAACGACCAGCGCGGTCGTCGTTGCCGGTGAACTTCTCCAGAAGGCGGAAGACCTTCTCGAACAGGACATCCACGCGACCACGCTCGCACAGGGATACCGACAGGCCGCCGAGAAGGCCAAGGAAGTCCTCGAAGACGCCGCAATCGAAGTCGACGCAGACGACACCGAATACCTCGAGAAAATCGCCGCAACGGCGATGACCGGCAAAGGCGCGGAGAACGCCAAGGTACACCTCGCTGAACTCGTCGTCAACGCCGTCCAGAGCGTTGCTGACGACGACGAAATCGACACGAACAACATCAAAGTCGAGAAGGTCGTCGGTGGCACCATCGACAACTCCGAACTCGTCGAGGGCGTTATCATCGACAAGGAGCGCGTCCACGACAACATGCCGTACTTTGCCGAGGATGCCGACGTGGCCCTCATCGACGGCGCGCTCGAAATCAAGGAGACGGAAATCGACGCCGAAGTCAACGTCACCGACCCCGACCAACTCCAACAGTTCCTCGACCAAGAGGAAAAACAGCTCCGTGAAATGGTTGACTCGCTGGTCGATGTCGGCGCTGACGTCGTCTTCGTGGACGGCGGCATCGACGACATGGCACAGCACTTCCTCGCCCAGGAAGGCATCCTCGCCGTCCGACGCGCGAAATCCAGCGACATGGAAAAACTGGCCCGCGCGACGGGCGCAACCCTCGTGAACAGCGTCGACGACATCACGGAAGATGACCTCGGCTTCGCCGGTAGCGTCGCCCAGAAGGACGTTGGTGGCGACCAGCGCATCTTCGTCGAGGACGTCGAAGAGGCAAAATCCGTCAGCCTCATCCTCCGCGGTGGCACGGAACACGTCGTCGACGAAGTCGAGCGCGCAATCGACGACAGTCTCGGCGTCGTCCGCGTCACGCTCGAAGACGGCAAAGTCCTCCCTGGTGGTGGCGCTCCGGAGACGGAACTCGCCCTCGCCCTGCGCGACTACGCCGACAGCGTCGGTGGCCGCGAACAGTTGGCTGTCGAAGCGTTCGCCGACACGCTCGAAGTTATCCCACGAACGCTCGCCGAGAACGCTGGACTAGACCCCATCGACTCACTCGTTGACCTCCGTAGCAAACACGACGCTGGTAACTCCAGCTCGGGCCTCGACGCCTACACCGGCGACATCGTCGACATGGAAGAAGACGGCGTCGTCGAACCCCTCCGAGTCAAGACGCAGGCGATCGAGAGCGCAACCGAAGCCGCCGTCATGCTCTTGCGCATCGACGACGTTATCGCCGCAGGTGAACTAAAGGGCGGCAGCAGCGATGACGACGAAGACGCAGGCGGCCCACCGGCAGGCGGTATGGGCGGCATGGGCGGTATGGGCGGCATGGGCGGTATGGGCGGCGCGATGTAACTTCCGGCAGGAACTTCATCACACGACCGCGACACCCGTTACCGCAACTGCATCGCTATCGACCATTCGAACGCTTTTTTGACGGTTAGTCTCGTAGCGAGTCGAACCGCTCCGCGAGAACAAGATACGGTTCGATAACGTCTCTGTGGGCGACGAGCGTTACGTCTCCATCGTCCACGGTTACGAACCCGGCGTCTTCGAGCTTTGGCAGATGGCTGTGATGTAGCTGGGCGCAAATGCGCCGTGACTCGCTGTTCGGTTCCGCGGAAGCGATCGTCTGTGCGAGGCTGGTTACCGATACTGCCTGGTCTCGTTCGAGGAGTTCGCCGAGCACGAGTCGTCGTCGCGCGCTAGCAAGTGTTGAAAAAACAACTGACGGTGCGGGCATATCAATGTTGTCTGTAGTTGGCATCGTTGGATGAGGGCGGACTTTGACGGGAACTCGGCTTTTCGTTTCGACGGAGTCGGAACTCTCTACTTGGTTATGTACGTCGGGCAATCTCAACGTTTGCCTTACAAATCAGGCCGTATATTTTATTCCCCAAGAATCGCGCTCGACACGAGACGTGATTGTGCACGTCGCAGCCGTTCCGACACCGACTGCTTGCTGATATCTAGCTTCGAACTCATATCTTTCAGTGTCGCGTCGCGCGGCACGTTGAAGTATCCGATTTCGTACGCCGCCACGAGTGCTTCGAGTTGCGGCTCCGTCAACTGGAACGCCATTTGCTCGTCACTCGGCGTGTACAGTCGCTTGAGCGAGAATTCGATCCCTTCTTCGGCACAAAACTGTTGGAACTCGGCTAGCGCATCCCGGTCGGGAAATCGGATTCGTCGTTGCCAGTCTCCTGCTTTCCCCTGACCTGCCATCGGGATGGCTCCCAATTTTCGGTATGCGGGATACACGGGAAGAATGTCGTCGTAGGCGATTTCCAGCCGATACAGCTTTCGACTGTCGAGGTCTTCGATGATGGCGTGTGATGCGATGGTCTCGTCCGCCTGGATGGCAACGTCGAACGACGCAAAATCGTCGCCACTCACCCAGACGATGAGCAGTGGCGTGTAGCCCGCCGCAACTATCTGTTGATCGAGTTCGACAGTCATTCCGGGAGCCGCTTCGAGCGTCGGTGTCAACACGAGGGTCGGAGCGTGAAGCGTAAACTCCGCGATAACGCTCATATCGGTTGCGACTCGTTCCGGGGGTCTAAGTGTTACTGCTGCCCGACTACTCGTCCACGTCGAGTTTGAACTGCTCGTGTTCGCTCGCGGCGTTCAACACGACGCTCGTGTTGCTTTCTTTGATATCTGGGTCAATAAGCAACTTCTTGATTTGCTCGTTCATCCCGTCCGTATCGGTGAATTTTCCGATAGCGATGATGTCGTAGTCGCCCGTGACCTCGTAGACGCTTATCATCTGGTCGTGGTCTTGCAGCCGTTCGGTCACTTCCGGCAGGGCGTTCCCCTCAACTTTCAACTGGACGATAGCCGTCACATCGTAGCCGAGTTCGTCGTAGTCGACGCGAGGCGTGTAGCCCTGGATGACCCCCCGTTCTTCCAAGTCAGCTAGATGGTTCGAGATGGTCGTTACTGAAACGTCGAGTTTTTCGGCGAGGCTTCGAAGACTTGCCCGACCGTCACCAAGTAGTTCGTTTACTAGCTTCGCATCCAGATTTTCGTACGTCATTACACCAACCATCCCACTCCATGCATTAGAATTTAACGAATATCCAATTCTGGGCAAAAATTGCACAATTGACCAACCGTTACAGTTTTAATGGTGGATGTATTTGCGTAGACTGTCGATAAAGATGACAGACGGAAATATTGCCGCGACAGAAGAGGACGGGTTGGATAAAGAAGAGCAGGACGTTCTGGAAGCAATCGAGCGCGAAAACGTCGACTTCGTCCGTCTCCAGTTCACGGATATCACGGGGACGGTGAAAAACGTCAGCATCCCGGCTCACCAAGTTGAGAAGGCGTTCGAGGAGGGTATTTGGTTCGACGGATCCTCCATCGAAGGGTTCGCGCGAATTCAGGAAAGCGACATGCGTCTCGAACCCGACCCGTCCACGTTCGCCGTCCTCCCGTGGCGCTCGGACGGCGAAACGGCGAGCGCGCGCCTCATCTGTGACGTGGTGAACACGGACGGAACGCCGTTCTCGGGGGGACCACGGCAGGTTCTCAAACGCGTTCTCGACAAGGCTGACCAGATGGGTTATTCCGTCAGCATCGGCCCGGAGCCCGAATTCTTCCTGTTCGAGAAGGACGACGGCGGCAAGGCAACTACCATCCCGCACGACTCCGGCGGCTACTTCGATCTCGCGCCGAAAGACATGGCGAGCGACGTGCGCCGTGAAGTCATCTTTACGCTCGAACAAATGGGCTTCGAAATCGAAGCCAGCCACCACGAAGTCGCGGACGGCCAGCACGAAATCAACTTCAAGTACGACGATGCGCTCTCGGCCGCCGACAACATCGCCACCTTCCGCGCAGTCGTCCGTGCCGTCGCGGAACAGAACGACATCCACGCCACCTTCATGCCCAAACCCATCTCGGCAATCAACGGTTCGGGCATGCACTGTCACATGAGCCTCTTCGACGAGGACGGCAACGCCTTCGCCGACGCGGACGACGAGTTCAACCTCTCCGAGACAGCGTACAACTTCATGGGCGGTATCCTCGACCACGCCGAAGCGTTCACGGCAATCACCAACCCGACTGTCAATTCCTACAAACGCCTCGTCCCCGGCTACGAGGCGCCCGTCTACGTCGCGTGGAGCGGCGTGAACCGTTCGTCGCTTATCCGTGTCCCCGATGCCGCAGGTACGAGTTCGCGCTTCGAAATCCGCAGTCCCGACCCGTCGTGCAACCCGTACCTCGCACTCGCCGCTGTCATCAGCGCCGGTCTGGACGGCATCGAGAATGGTGCCGACCCCGGTGAACCCGTCCGCGAGGACATCTACGAGTTCGACGACGAGAAGCGCGAAGACTACGGCATCACCATGCTCCCCGGCAGTCTCTCGGAGGCAGTCGATGCTCTCCAAACGGACGAAGTCATCACGGAAGCGCTCGGCGACCACGTCGTCGAGAAGTTCGTCACTGTCAAAACTGCCGAGTACGACGACTACAAAACCTACGTCAGCGGTTGGGAGAAAGAGCGTTACTTGGAAAAGTTCTAATCCCCCCGTCAACTCGACTGCTATTTTGTTGCTGATTCGATGGCATTGCGAGCCTTGGCTAGCGCCCTGTGAGGCGTGGGTACGCGATGATTCCTCCCTGAACGACCGCGTTGATGACAAACACTCCCGCGAGCGGCAGGGGGAATTCGAGGCCGATGTAGGAGAGCACGCCGAGCACGAACAGTCCGACGAAACCGGTGATGTAGCCAATCGACTCATCGGGTGGGTCGATTGCGCTCCACAGTATCAGGGCACCGGTCGTCCCACCGAGCGCGGCGACGGGTTCGAACAAGTTGCTCGCGGTCACGGACGTTCGCAGTGCCAACAACAGGGCGGCCAGCGCGAAGACGACTGCGAGTCCGAACGCTGCGGTCGGTCGCCAACGGAGTCCCTTGACAACGAAGGCGAGATACACGAGTCCGATCGCGACACCTACCAGGACATCGATTGCGAAGTGGACGCCGAGAACGACTCGCGAGAGGACGACCAACGCGACGATGACCGACGCACCGGCGATGCGTATCCCACGATTCCATCGGTCTATTGTGAGCGCGAGGATTCCCCAAAATACGGTCGAACCGATTGCGTGTCCGCTCGGAAAGCCGTATCCCGTTGCCTCGATAAACTGGAGCGTTTCGCTCGGTCGTGCGAGCGCGAAAAACTCCTTCAGCGCGAGCGTCAAGGAGAGTGCACCCAATGTGGCGGCGAGAACGAATGCGAACCGCTCCCGGTCGTCGCTGAACCAGTAGCAAAGCGCACCGATAAGAAAATACACCCACGCATCTCCGAGTTGCGTGACGTACACGAACACCTCCGGTGCCCATTTCGGCAGTATCTCACGAAGCGCCTCGATGACACCCCAACCTCGAGGCATGATTACGAACGCCAATCGCGGATTCGTCCACCGACACGTCCCGGAACGCCAACCGCGCTAACGCCGAATCCGACGAGAACCATCAGGGTGTATAGTCCAAGCGTCGATAGCCAGATGATTATCATGGCGGCGATGGCCCAGCCACTTTCAAGCCAGCGGAACGCGCCGATGGTCATCGCTGTTCCGTACAGGAGGACGAGATACGGTCCCCACCCACGGGCGTGTCCGCGGCGCATTCGTCTGCGGACGTATCGCTTTAGCTCCGACTCCAGTTCGGGTTTCTGAACCGTTCGCTCGTCGACATCGTGCTCGAACTCCTCGAACTCCGATTGGAGGCGCTCTACGTCTCCGTGCAGTTCGAGGATGTCCGGGGCGGACTGCTCTGTATCGTCGGTCATATACTCTCCTGAATCTGCCTGTTGTTTGCTGTTGGTTTCCCCCGCGTCTTTAGTTTTCCTGAAAGGCCCTCCGGCGAGGACGGCGTTCACCACCGCACCGAGGAGGAGCACGATTGCTCCCAGATAGAGCCACGAAACGAGCAGGAGCGCACCACCGAGGACGCCGTATGCGGTAAACTGTGCCGCTGATTCGACGTACGTCTGGAACACCACCTGTAAGCCGACCCAACTCACGGTCGCGAGCACCGTCCCCGGAAGCGCCTCCCACACCGTGACGTCTGCGTCCGGAAAGAAGTAATACAGCGGAAGGAACACCGGTACGAGCGCGAAAAGGATGACCACCGCAGAGAGCGTCTTTGCGAACGGAATCCAGCCGAACGCCGAAAAAACGATGTTGCCGACCGCGAGTCCGACGAGCGCTACCCCGATGACGACGACGACGATGAACGCATCGACCAGCGTTTCGAAAAACGATTCCACTCCGTTCGAATCGTACACTCGCGAAAACGCTTTGTCCAGACCGCGAAACACCCTGAGCGTACTCCACACCAGAACGAGCACACCAACGATGGTTGCACCTCCACGACCCGACCGATCGGTGAATGCCTCGTAGATGACCGCCTCCGCGGCGGGCGAGAGAAACCGTTGCGCAGTTTGGACGATTTCGGTGGCGATACCCTCACCGCCGACGATGGAGACGAGTGCCAGACCCAACAAGAGTGCGGGAAGTATCGAGACGAATGCGTAGAACGCGATTCCGGCGGCGAGAAACGTGATCTCCTGTTCGCGCACCTCGTCGACGATTTCGCCTATGGTCGCTCGAAAATTCACACCTGTTAATTACAGGAAAACGCACAAATAATTTCGCTACTGGGTTGCGATTCGGATTTCCTCGACTCTCGCTGGCGTCTTGAACGTCGTTCCGCCGTAGTGGGCGCGCGACGCTTCGTGACCCGCATCCCGGAGGCGCTCCAAGAACTCGTCCATGCCGGAGGCGGAGCGCGTCCACTCCTTGCAGAGCCTGTGTTGGTCGTAGTGGGTGGGTTCGTGGAGTTCGCCTTCGAGTGCGTCGAGGAGTTTGTTCGCGCGTTTCACGCTTCCCATGTCCTCGGTGAGGTTCTCGCGCACTTCGGCGACGAATTCCGCGTCGTGAGTCGCCCCGAGCCAGACCGGGCCAGCGGTGAGAACGCGGTTGCTTTCGCAGGCTGGGCAGGTTTCGGGTGGGTTGGCGATGAGGCCGTATTCGTACTCGCGGTGGAGACAGTCCTCGCAGTGATAGATGTGGCCGAGTTCGTCCATGGCGTTGTTCGCGTCCGTCGCGCGGTGGTCGAGTTCGAGATACGTCCGGACGTAGTGATTCGTCGAGTGGGTGAGAATCGGTGTCACGCCGGTATCATAGCGGGCGGCGGTTCGGGCCAGCGCGGAGAGGAGGATTCGAACGCCGACTTCGGCATGATAGTCCGTGTTTCGCGGAATCGCGCTGTACTTTCTGACGCCGCTGTGGAAGTGCGCACCACAGAGCGGTGCGGTATCTGTCGCTGTCACACAGACGAGGTCGCGAGTGTTGGCGAAGGCGGCGTCGGCGAAGGGAATCGGCGTTCCGAAGGGGTCGATATCCACGATATCGAAGACGGACTCGTGCATGAGCGCATTGGCGTTTCGGTGGACGACTTCGCCCGGTAACTCGTTTCGTTCGAAGTTCTCCCGGCAGAGGTCGATAGCGTCGGGGTCGATATCCGCACACGTTACGTCCCAGCCGTTTTCGGCGGCGCGAACCCCGCGGATACCCGAGGCTGCCATCGCGTCGAGATAGCTCTCTGCTCGTGGTTCTCGGTCGCGGTAGGTTCGCAGGACGGCGACGGTCAGGTCGCGATTCAACTCCTGTACCGGGTTGAAGAACACGTCGTCGGTGATGCTGTCGCCGTCCTGTTCTGGGACGACCACCTCGACTCCTCCTTCGCGGACGTTCATGTGTCGAGTTCTGCGTTCCGGGGCGAAAAGCCCAGCGAGTTCGACTGCGGCTAGGTGTGTTTGGTTTCCGTTGAGGCGGGTGTGAGCACACTACCAATGACTCTGGTGGAGTCGTGTCGTTTCCAAATCACGACTCCAAATCCTACGTCAGAATATCCTGTAATCGTTGAAAAAATCAACCTCGCTACCCGCTATCGGAATGGGTTTATTCCGCCCGTCCGAACCGGCCATCCGTGCGTCCGGTGTCCCATTCGACCCGTCGTCCGAACCCGCTCGTGGAGGGAGATTTGTGAACCCCGTCCAGCAGTGGCAAGCCGACCTAGCGGACGTGGAATCGCTGACGCCGGAAGTTGTAAATCGAATCCTCAAAGTCCACGACGACCGAGGGATGCAGGCAATCGAAGCGGTGTCGGAAAAACGGGTGAAACAGTACCGGGATTTCGTGGTCGTCGTTGGATTCGAGGACGAGTACATCGTGGAAGGTGGGTGTACCTGCCGGGACAGCGAGTACAACTTAGACCCCGACGACCCGACCGAACTGTGCTGGCATGTTCTCGCCGCGGAAATCGCCCGGCGAATCGACGCGATGGACTATCATGACATGTGGTACTCCGACGTTCGCGAATTTTTATAAAACGGCAGACGAAGAGGACGTCAGATTCAGTTCCCGGCGCAAATCTCGACGAAGTTCTTGAGGATTCGAAGCCCCGTCTCCCCGCTCTTTTCCGGGTGGAACTGCGTTCCGAAGACGGTTCCCGATTCGTTGACGACGATGCTGGGGAATCGCGTGCCGTAGTCCGTTTCGGCGACCACTGCCTCGTTTTCTTCCGGCACGGCGTAGTAGGAGTGGACGAAGTAGGCGTACTCGCCATCGACTCCTTCCGCGATTGGGTGGTCACGTTCCACTGACAACTCGTTCCAGCCCATGTGCGGAACCTTTTGTCCCTCGCCGAAGCGGACGTTCGTTCCAGGAATGAAGTCCAGTCCGGTGACTTCTCCTTCCCCGGCGCGTTCCGCTTCCTCGCTTGTCGTCAACAACATCTGCATTCCGAGGCAGATGCCGAACACCGGTGTGCCACTTTCCGCGGCCTCGACGAGTGCATCACGATACGGTCCGGCATTTTCGACACCCTCACGAAACGCACCGACGCCTGGTAAAACGATTCCGTCCGCGGTTTCGAACGTGGCCGGGTCGTCGGAGATTTCGACATCCGCTCCGGCGCGTTCGAGGCCACTGACTGCACTTCGAAGGTTCCCGAGTCCGTAATCGACCACGACGACGGAGGCTGTTCGTTCCCTCGTACCCGTTCCCTGTTCCATACCAGTCGATAGCGACTCGGCGTACAAACGGTTTTGCGTTTTCCCTAATTCTGCCCGCTACGGTGTATCCTATATGTGCTTATAGTTACCACTATATTTGGATTAAAAAATAACAAGAATATTTAACAAATAACTACCGAACGGATAACATGATTTCGTAATGGTGAACCGCATCCTCAACACGCAGCAGGGTCTGTTCGCCTATACGAACATGATGGCGACCATCATCGTCATCTTCTTCCTCGTCGTCTCCGTCGAGATGATTAGCCAGCGGACACGGTCGTATCTCCGCGGCGATGGCGAAGAACAGGACGACATCGTCCAGCACTTCGTTGACCTCGTGCGGAACTTCCCACAGCGGATGAGCGAATCCGCGTGGCAATAACGCAGGCTTGTCCTCTCTTGATATTTGTCTATAAATAATACGACTTGATAGATGGAAGTATGAATTCCTCGCCCTCCCTGCTCTCCCGACGCGGATTCCTGACCGCTTCCGGAGCGGTCGGTATGACCACTGCGGTCGGTAGTGCGCAGACGACCACGGAAGACTCGGGAGACAACGCGCCCGAGACGAACTGGACAATTTCGCGGTCGGGAATCGAAGCGTACTATCCGGTGACGGCGGCGGACGGAGTGGTATACGTCGTCGGAGCCTCCGAGTCGAATGCAGGCAATCCGAACACCACCAGCGTCCATGCCATCGAGGAAGCGACCGGAAGCGAGTTGTGGAAGGAGACGTTTCTGTCGCTTCAAAATCTGGTCGTTGAAGCTGGCACCGTTTTTGTAGTCGGTGCGCTCGGCAGTAGTACGACGAGGGAAAACCGGGAACTCATCGCGCTCAGCCCACGAAACGGCAGCGAGCGATGGCGACAATCTGCCGGAAGATACTCAACCCAACTGACGTTCGGGGGTGGAACGATCTATGCTACCGGGAAGTTCAGCGTCGTCGCATACGACATCGAATCCGGGACAAGTCGCTGGGAGAGCGATATCGAAAGCGAACGGGCCTACTCGCTCGACCATCGTGACGATACCGTATACGCTAGTGCAGAGGACGGCGTGTATGCGTTCTCGGCCAGTTCGGGAAGGAAACGTTGGAAGCGAAGTGGAGCAAAAATCGCGGAGTCTTCCCCAGAGGGACACGCCACACTCAGGTTACATTCGGTGACCGAGAAGGCGATTATCTGCCAAATCCGTGGGACAATAGTCTCACTGAACCCCGACGGTTCGACACAGTGGACAAAATCATTGGGCGATAGAGGCTATTCGGCACCGGAGGTTCACGACGGTACGTTGTATCTCTGGAACGAGAACCTGGTCGCGCTCAACGTAGCCAATGGAAACGTGCGCTGGGAGTACGAGAGCACAGGTAGGCACGGTCAACAACCGATCGTTGCCGACGGGGCGGTGTTTTTGAACACTGGAAAAACGATTATCGCGGTGAATTCCGACGGTTCCGAACGATGGACGTACGAGATCTCAGGCGCAGATAATTTCCACCTTTACTGGGGTTACGTCGTGGGTGACGTCCTCTATACGTTACATCACGACCAGATGTACGCTTTCTCAACCGAGGATGGAACCGTCAAATGGTCGTTCGAGCCGGATGAGGAGCCAACGATGCTCTCCGTCTCGGAAGAGCATGTAGTCCTCGGAACTAGAGGGACTGTGTATGGATTCACCCGCCAGCGGCCGTTTCCAGCGATGCTCGTGGACGAGACGACGGATTTCCTCACATCCAGTACGGGAATGGCCCTCTCGGGTGTTCTCCTCGGAACTGGCATCTTTGCGGCGTATCGCCGGATGAACGCAGAAACGGAATCCACCGAGATGAAATCGGGGACGAACCCCGAGCTAGAATACGGCCGTCTCGAATGCATCGCGAGCGACGAGTTCACCGAGACCTATCGCGTTAGAAAACGCGGCGACGACGGCCCGTACGTCGTCGCCGAGAAACGGCTGACCGACTCGAATCTCGCCGGGGAGTTCCAAACGGCAGTGACCAAATGGGCCGACCTGAGCGACCGGAAGAGTGTCGTCCCCGTCCTCGATTTCGGTGACGACTGGGTCGAACTCCCCTGCTACGAAGGCGAGTCGCTCGCCGACTGCGAGCGACCCGTCGAGGAGCGAATCACGGCGCTTTCCGACGCAAACATGACCGTCCACAGGGCACACTCCGACGGACTAGTTCACGGTGGTCTCGCGCCCGAAACGATTCTGCTCGATGGCGATGGGAGGGGCGGCGTGAGCGACTGGGAACTCGCCACTGTCCTCGCGAAACATCGTGATTCCTCGCCCTATGACGCCCCGGAACAGATCGCGGGTGAGTCGGCGGACGAACGAACCGACGTGTACCGCCTCGGTGCGATTGCCCGATTCCTCGTGACCGATTCGGTTTCGAGCGATGGTGGGTCGGACGAAACAACCCGGATGATTTCCGACGAATTGGGTGCGGTGCTTTCGAAAGCGATGGCTGACGACCCGGACGACCGGTACGAATCGGTCGTGAAATTCGATGATATGCTTCGATGGGCGGCGTTTCGCGCTTGAGTCGGGCGAGAAAGAACGAAATAGCTCCACGACGTCATATGATTGGGGGTTAGTATGGTCACTGTACTATTGATAGTCGGTCTGTTCGTCGCCGCGTTCGTCGGTTATAACATTGGTGGTTCATCGACAGGTGTCGCGTTCGGTCCTGCCGTGGGAAGCCGAATCATCGGAAAAGTGGGCGCGGCGGGTCTCTTCACGGCGTTCGCGCTCTGGGGCGGTTGGACTGTCGGCAGAAACGTCATCGAAACGATGAGCGACGGTATCGTTCCGGCGGGACAGTTCACGCTCGAAACGAGCATCGTCGTGCTCTTTTTCGCGGGGTTTGCGCTCCTCATCTCGAACCTGTTCGGCGTGCCCGCATCGACATCCATGACCGCAGTCGGGGCAATCGTCGGCCTCGGACTCGCCACGGATACGTTACGCGAATCCCTCATGTTCACCATCGTCTCGGCGTGGATTGTCGCCCCACTCGCGGCGTTTTGGGTCGGGATGCTCATCGGTCGCTACGTCTATCCACACCTCGATGCTCGCTTTTCGTTTTCCCGAATCGAGGGTGGACTGTTTCGACTCGACCGCTCGGGGGTGATTCCCCGCCCCACACTCAACGAAGGTTTTGGAAAACGCGACCTCGTCGGCGCGGTTTCGGTGCTTCTCATCGCGTGCTACATGGGATTCAGTGCGGGCGCGTCGAACGCGGCGAACGCCGTGGCTCCTCTCGTCGGAAACGGGTCGATTACCATCGAAGAGGGTATCCTGCTCGCAATCGGCGCAATCGGTCTGGGCGGGTTTACCATCGCTCGCCGGACGCTCGACACGATTGGCGACGGTATCACCGACCTACCGATTCTGGCGGCGCTTATCGTCTCGATAATCGGTGCGACCATCATCACGGTTCTTTCCCGTCTCGGTATTCCGGCGAGTCTCGCGGTCAGTACCACCTCCTGCATCATCGGACTCGGATGGGGGCGGGCCAGTCGTGCGGTGTCGCTCGCGGACGCCGCGGAGTCGGCGATACAACCGGAACCGATCCCGGACGTTGACCTCACGACGGGATCGCTCATCGCCGAAACCAGCGAGACGGAAGTGCCACCCGGCCCGACCATCGGTGAGGTTGCAGAAGGGGAGGTTCCCACCCCGCCCACATCACGGGACGGTGGCGAGACGCCGGACGTTCCACCGATCGGTGAGGAGGACCTCGAAGAACTGGCCGAAAAGACCCTGTTCGACCCGGCGGCGACGAGCCGAATCGTCGTATTGTGGATTCTTTCGCCGACCGTTTCGGCAGTCGGGTCGTACATCCTCTTCGAGTTCGTCCTGGGAACTGGGTGAGCTGACGAACGTGACCATTGTCCAGTACGATTCCTGGCACAATTAGAGAAAATCGCTTTACTCGGTTGCCGGTGTGACCTCAAGCATGGTGGAACACGTTCTCGTTCCGATAGATGGGTCACCGGCATCGAAGGCGGCGTACGACTACTCGCTGCGGATGTCCGAGGTGGAAATCACGGTTCTCACAGTGGTTAACCCGTTCGATATCGACCCCCTGTCGCCGGGATATCAGTCGCCGCTCGGGAAGGCGGGGATGCCCGCTTACTCACAGGAGTGGTACCAGAAGGAGTGGGACAACGCGAAGGAACTCCACGAAGAATTGCGCGAAACGGCCGGCGACGTACCATTCGAGGGCGTCGTCAAAATGGGACAGCCGGCGAAACAGATCGTCAAATACGCCAAAACCCACGATGTAGACCACATCGTGATGGGGACGCATGGGAAGGAGGATTTCTCGAACATCATTCTCGGCTCCGTCGCCGAAAAGGTGGCTCACCGTGCCCCGATGACCGTGACGATAGTGAGAAAGTAGACGACGTGAGGACGGACTTTGACTGCGGCGAACTGCGAACACGACTATTCATCCCCGACTCATTCCAGTGTCGCTCCCCGAACCCATTTCACCGAAGCGGGAAATGCACTCAGAACTCGCCGAGACTGGACTGTCCGCCGCTCGAACCCCCCATGTTCGCCGCCTTTTCCAGTGCCGTATCGAACGTCGATTCCTGACTTCGGTCGTAGAGGGTCGCCGCGGGGTGAACGCAGATTAGCACGTCGCGTATCTCGCCGCCGAGTTCGGCGTTGGCTATCGTTCCGGCCTCGCTTGTCACCGCCACGTCCCGGTCGAGTAGATGTTCGCTCGGCACTTTCCCAAGCGTGACGATTACGTCCGGGTTCACCAATTCGATTTCGCGCTCCAGATACTCCCGGCAGTTGTCCAGTTCCTCCTTCGTCGGGTCGCGGTTCTCCGGTGGCCGACACCGCACGCAGTTGGTGATTCGAACGTCCGCGCGGGAGAGACCTTTGTCGCGGAGTTTATCGTCCAGCACCGACCCGCTTCTGCCGACGAACGGTTCGCCCTGTTCGTCCTCTCGTGCGCCCGGTCCCTCTCCGACGAACAAGAGGTCTGCGTCCGCTGGCCCCGTTCCATTGACGATTTGGCTTCGACAGTCCACAAGCGCCGGACAGCGCTCACATTCGGTGACTTCCAGTCCCTCCATCGTACCCATGTACGGTGAAAACGGGCGGGACGTATTAAGTCCCCGCGGCCTGCCGTTACTCGCCTCGATTCGTTTGCTCGACAGTCCACCACTCGTCTCCGGCGCGGGCGGCCATTCGGGCGACTCGGAGCGGTTCCGGACGGCCACCGTCCGGGGTAAACGCTCGAACCACATCGCGGGCTTCGTGGGTATCTACGCCGACGCTCCGAACGAAAACTGTCTGTTCGTTGACCGAGAATTCGTGGCGGGCGGGCTGCCGACGGTAGATTTCACGACGCTGTTCGAGTTCCTCGCCCGAAAACTCGCTGGCGAGGGATGCGTCGAGTCCGTCGCTCTCCTCAAACGTGACGGAGATGACTGGTCTGTCGAGCGCCTCGGAAATGCGATGCATATCCACGATGTTGTACCACGAAAGCGCGATTCCGGAAACGAGAATATAGCGCACGTCTTCGCGACCGAGACGCTCGCCGAGGTCGAGAATCGCGTCGCTCACATCCGTTCCACCGACCGTACAGGTTCCAAAAACGAAGCCGTCGACGACTCTGCTTACGCGCGTTACCACTCCGGCGAGCGTACTGGTGTTGGTGTCGTCGGTGTGGTACGACTCCGCGACGCCAAGCGCTCTGACGCCGGGTTTCACGCTATTCGTCGCCGTCTTTGATGTCCGAGAGCCGATTTAGCAGTTCGTCGTTCGATTCTCCGAACTCGAAACTGACGCTCCCCTCGTGATTATGTTCGGACGTGTTGACGCCGCTGTCGTCGTCCAAATCCGCACTGTACTCTCGGTTTTCTTGTTCGGATTCGTCGTAGCTCCCAAAGCCCATGCATTCATCATTAGGGTCTTCGGTCACTAAAGTGGCTCGCCGCCCATCAGAATTTTGGTAGATGAGGCGAAACACCCCGCCGTGCAAGTCATCAACGTTACCGCCGACGCCGAGACGTTCACCTGTAACGCGTATCTCGTCCTCGGCGACCGACCGGTTCTCGTGGATGCTGGCGCGATGGATGGCGTCGTGGATGTGCTTCGCGAGCACACGGACGCCCTCGATGCTGTCGTTCTCACCCACCAGCACGGCGACCACGTAGAGCAACTCGAATCCGTGCTGGACGAGTTCGATTCGGAACTCGCTGCCTACGACGCTCATGCGCGCAGGGACGACGCCATCAAGGACGGAGACACCGTCAAAATCGGCGATGAGGAGTTCGAAGCCATCTACACGCCCGGTCACGCGGACGACCATCTCGTCTTCGTCAGCGACTCGACCATCTTCAGTGGTGACGTGGTAGTTCACGACGACGGAGCCTTCGACTACGGCAGTTTCGGTCGCACCGACATGCCCGGCCAGTCACGAGAAGATCTCATCGAGAGCATCCGCGAAATCCTCGACCGGATGCCCAATTCGGTCGAACACATGTACGCCGGACACGGCGGCGAATTCCACGGCGACGTGCGCGACGTTATCGAAACCGCACTGGAGCGGGCCGAAAAGCGCGAACCGAAATATCCCGAATAACGACGACACGAATCGGTGGCTGGGAAATCAGGGAACTCCATAAATCACTCGTCGCGTTTGCTACTGTCTCTCACGAACGCTTTTCGCGTCGGTCTTCGTCACCTCAGTACATGCCCGGCCCCGTCTTTCTTTCCGACGACCGAATCGACCTCAGAACGGTCGAAGAGGAGGATTTGGACTTCCTCCAAACGACAGTCAACGACCGCGCAGTCCGCCAGTATCTCGGCAACCGGTCGCCGGTCAACGGCAACCGAGAGCGGGAGTGGTACGAAGAAAGAGTATCGGACGACGAAACCACGCATCTCCTCATCTGTCGCGACGAAGAACCGATGGGCATTGTCGGACTCTACCCAGAGGATTCGAAGGCTGTCAACGCGGAAATCGCCATCCTCCTCGCCGAGGAGTTTTGGGGAGAGGGGTACGGCACCGAAGCGAGTCGGCTCATGACCGATTACGCTTTCCGCGAACGTCGCCACCATCGCGTAATCGCGCATGTCTTCTCCGGCAACGTCGGGTCGGCGCGAATCTGGGAACAACTCGGCTTCCGTCACGAAAGCACGCACGTCGAAGCCGAATTTTTGGACGGCGAGTACGTCGATGTCGAACTGTATGCGATTCTCGAAGACGAGTGGTTCGACCGGGATGCAGAGACGTAGCTCTCCGGTCGATGTGCGTTAAAAACGGAAATCGGCTTACGCGCTCCGCGATTCTTTGCTCTTCGGGCGGAGGTTGCTGTAGCCGCATTTCCGACACTGCTGGGCTCGCTGTGGGTTACGAGCGTTACAGCGCATGCAGATCATCTTTTCGAGCGTTCGTTTTTCCGCTGCGTCGAAACTAGCCATACGGAGCGTTTTCTTCCCCGCGCGTTTAAACGTTATTGAGTTGCCGCGTCGGGGGTCGTTCGTATCTTCGTCCTATCATCCGTCCGAATCGCCTGCGTCCAGATACTCCTGTTGCACCGCAACCACGGCACTCGAATCCGCACAATCGGCGTACCGGCGAAGCGGTTCCTCGTTCAGTTCGAGGAACGTCTCGCCCCATCTGAACTTCGAGAGGATTTCTTCGGCATGGTCTCGCTCGCCGAGGATGCAGAGGCCCGCCGCAAACGCCTCGACGGTGTTCAACTGGAACGGCTTTCCGTAGTTGACCGGATTCGCCGCGACGAGAAACGGAAGCGCTCGGTGAACGCCCGGCATCTCGAACAACGCCTTTCCGGCGCTCTCCCACGAACAGTCAAGGGCCACGAGATTGCGACTTTCGGCCTTGTCGGCGGGCGAGAGTGCCTGCTCTGCGTGCGGATTGAGCACGATTCCGTACGGTGTCGCCCGAGTCGAGCGGTGGAGTTCCGTCAGGTCGAACCGCGCGAGCTTCCGGGCCGTGCATTTTTTCGGGTCGTCGTCACCCTCGTACCGGACGTGCAGTCTCACTAATGGACGATTGGAACGGGTCGCTCAAAAGAATCGTGGTACGGAACAGGGTCGTCGAATCGCGGTAGAAGAGAACTGTTCCACGAAAATGGTACGGAAATGAGAGCCCCGTGGTGTACGGGGCGGTATGGAAACAAACCCGTTCTGGAGTACTGATCGGCCGGGTGTTCCCCGGCAGGCGTCCGTTTCGAGGATGAATGTAAAGACGTTTATATTACGGCTATTGCCTGTCATCCAGTGCTCTATATGGCTCAATAGTTCTCTCCATCCACTGCTCGTGCTCATGTTTCCGTGCCGGGACGCTAAAGAGGGTGGTTCCCGTCTCCCCCGTCATGGACTCCGAGGTGGTCGTTCGCGGCTACTACGACGCTATCGACGCGCACGACTACGAGACGTTCGAGGGACTGCTCGCGCCGGACGTGGTTCACGACCGCCCCGACCGAACCATCGAAGGCCGGGAGACGCTCGTCTCGTTCATGCGCGACGACCGACCGAACAAAGCGACGACACACGAGATTGCCAGCGTCTCGGAGAACGGGGCGACGACGGTCGTCGAAGGTCGTCTCCTCGATTCCGACGGCGAAGAACTGTTCGCGTTCGAAGACGAGTTTTCCATCGTCGACGGCCAGATCACGAGCATTTGGACACGGACGCGATAACTATTCTCAGTCGGCTGAGGGACCGGTAACCAGTCTCGAACGAACGACAATCAACCCGGCACTATCGAGGTTGTTTACATATCAACCCATTATTTTTCGCCATTTGCTACCCTGGTCCATACAAGATGGCGTCCTCACGAACAACGCTCGGCGCACGAAATAGGGTAATGGCCACGATAGCCGTGCTAGCAGTCGGACTGTTAGTTTCCGCGGCTATCGAGAACTATCACGTCTTTTCGTATCTCGCAGCACTGTTCATCGTGGCGAATTTCGCTGCATCGTCAATCGAGCGCCACGACGGGGAACTCGACCTCGCCCCGTACACGTGGTTACTGGTGGCACTACTGGCAATTTTCGTTGCCGGATTCACGATAATCTGGCTTCGCTGGAATCCCAGCGTTACCGAGTACACCTACGTGCTTGGCCTGCCTGTGCCGACGTTGGCCTATTTCGTCTTCCTCTGGCTGTTACCGATTCTTGGCGCGCTCTACTACGCCCTCGTTTTCCCGGATATCGGAAGCGACGATGTCGTCGACGACATCATGAGCGACGTTCGGCAGGTACAACGTCGCAAACAGTACCCTCTCTCCGTGGCTCGAACCGAACCGGATGGCGGTTCCGACGATGAATCACCGCAGACCGATGGGGGTGACCGGCGATGAGTTCGTTGCCGCTGGTTCCGTTACAGGAAATCCCGGTCACGGACAGCCCGTACGTCCTGCTTTTCGGCGGTGCCTATCTGCTGATGGTGTTGGCTATTGGTGTGTGGGGTTTTCTCCAAACCGAGAGCACGGAGGACTTCCTCATCACCGGAAAGAGCATCGGAACGTGGGTGCTCGCGCTGACGGCGTTTTCCGTCATCCAGTCCGGATTCGGCTTCGTCGGCGGCCCCGAACTCGTCTACTCGTTCGGGACGACGGCACTGTGGATTTTCTTCACAGCCCCGCTCGGCTTCATCATCACGTGGGTGCTGCTGGCGAAGCGAATGCGCTTGTTGGCAGATATCCGCGACGTGATGACGCTCGCGGATGGGATGTACGTCCGATATGAGAGCGCGTGGGTTCGCGGACTCACGGCTGTCGCGGTCATCGTCGGCGTGATGGCGTACCTTGCAACGAATCTCGCCGCCCTTCAGTACGTGATGCGGGCGATTTTCGGCCTTCCGGTGATGTGGGGGCTGTTCATCGGTGCGCTTATCCTCCTGCTCTACAGCATGCTCGGCGGGATGATTGCGGGCGTCTGGACCGACTTCGTGCAGGCCATCACGATGATCGTCGGGTCGGTGTTCGTCTTCGCCTTCGCGCTTTCGTTCGGCGGCGGAATGGGATCCATTTCCCGCAATCTCGCGAGTGCGGATCCGGCGTTCGTTTCGCCGTTCGGCGCACTCGGCGCACCGACTGCGACTATCTTCACTGCGCTCGGATGGTGGATTCTCTTCTCGGTCGGTGCGGCGGGACAGCCACACCTCATCACCAAGTTCTACATGAGTCGTAACCTCAAAATCCTCCGCTGGGGTGCGCCCATCGCCGCCGTGACGTACGCGATTTCGAGCCTTCTCGCGTTTTCGACCGGGCTATCAATGCGTGCGATGGTCGAAGCGGGACAGGCCGCGGCCCCGAAAAGCGCGTCCGTCGTTGGGCCGGTGTTCGTCCTCGAACACACTCCCGGCGTCGTCGCGGGACTCATCTTGGCGGCACTCCTCGCGGCTATCATGAGCACCAGCGATTCATTCCTTAACATCGGTGCGGCGGCCGTCTCCCGCGACATTCCGCGAGCACTCGGCCGACCCATCGACGACGACAAGACGGAACTTCGGGTGACGCAGGCCGCGCTGGCAGGTCTCACGGTCGCCTCGACGCTCATCGTCTACTTCTCGGAGACGCTGGTCGGCATTCTCGGCACCATCGGCTGGGGATTCTTCGCGGCGGCGTTCTTCGCCATCGCGGCCCTCGGCTTGAACTGGAAGGGGGCGACCAAAGAGGGTGCAATTGCCGCCCTCGTCGGTGGGTTGACGGTCAACCTGTTCTACAGCGCAGTTCCACGAATTGCGGACACTGTTGGACTCTCGGGACTCAGCACGACTGTCACGAATCTATACCCGTTCCCCGGGTCGTTCCCAGTCGGAACGGTCGCGCTCTTGGTTACGATTGCGCTCTTCGTCGGCGTCTCGATCGTGACGCAGGAACGGGCGATGGTTCCGGAAGATATCGGCATCCTCTTGGAACGATAATATGGCTGCGGTACGAAACAACGGTATGAACGAGCCACGGGACGACCCCTCGGAAGAGTTGCTCGCACATCTTACGCAGTGGTTCCGCCAGCGTCCCACGTCGATGGAGTACTGGGAACTACTGGTGACCGACGAGCGCGTCGTCTGGTGTTTCGTCGGAGAATCGTTCAAATCGCTGCTCTTGCGGGCGGACACGGGAGAGCGCGGACGCCGTGAAATCGAGGAACTCCCACCCGAGCAGGCGTTGACGCTCAGCGAGCGAAACTTCGCCGTCCCGCTTGATTCGCTTCAGTCGATTCGTTTTCGGGACGGCTCGCTCTTCCGGCGTGCGACGATGACGGTGACGTGGCGTGAAGACGGCGAGACCACGTCGTTCGAACTCTACGCGACGAAATCCGCGGACTCACAGGCGGCTGATTTCGAAACGCTCCAAAATGACTCCCGCCTTTCACACGTCGATATCGAGGCCGAGACTGCATCCGGACTCCGCTGATTTTGGTTGCCCGCTGCTGTGCAGGGTTGACTATTCGGGACCGATCACGTCTTCGTCATCGACGTCCGGAAAGGTAGACACGATTCGTTCGAGAATTTTCCCTTCGGCACGTCGGAGGTTCTTCGAGGCCGCCGTTTTCGAGATGCCGAACTCATCCGCCAGCGTCCCGAGCGTCGCGTTCCGTGGCGTTTGAAAGTATCCTCCGTCGACGGCTTTTTTCAGGGTTTGACGTTCCCGTTCGGACAGCTCTCGACAGCCATCGAGCACGTCTTTCGCCGAGCCGAGATGCTGGATAACGTCAAGGTAATCCTCGAACGACGTGGCGTTTCGGGATTCGACTCGGAAGTCGTTTCCAACCTCCAGATCGGCGAGTGCGTTGTCGGTATTGTCTGCGGTGTCGAAGCCGACGCTCCAGAGTTCGCTCCCGTCGCTGATTTGAAACGGGCCGGTGATGTAGCCGTCGTGTTCCCGAATCGTTCGCATCGCGTTCGTCTGGCCGATAAACGATTTGATGACTGCCGTGTTTTCGCGGCGCGAGAGTAGTTCGAACCCCAACATTCGGTCGTGATTCTGGAGGGCGTTGAGGCCGTTCGTCAGCGCACCGCGGTCGTCCCCGGTTACGAGAATTCTCGTTTCTAGCTTCTGCTGGGCAGTGTTGAAATCCCAGTGCATGGTATGAAACGAGACATCGACTTCGTCGGTTACGTCGATGTATGGACAGTCATACTGTACCATGTCCATTGTTACCGAAATCATATCTCATCTCATCGTTCATGACGGAAATAGATGGCGGCATTCGGTACCAGATTTGATTTTACATATCAACCCTCTATTTTTCACCGACTGACCGTCTTCACTACTTCACGAATGACTGGTTCACAAGACGAGGCGGACGACCGACTTTCCGCGCCAGAGACGACGCCCGAGGATATTCTCATCGTCGACGACGACCACTTCGCAACCGACAACGTCTGCATCGTGACCGGCGCTGGCTCCGGAATCGGGCGTTCGACCGCCATCGCGATGGCGGCAAACGGGCTGACCGTCGTCGGCACCGACATCGACGAATCGGGCCTCGACGGAACCGCGGATCGAATCGTGGAACTCGAACTCGACGGTAGTTTCGAAACAGTGACCGCTGACCTGACCGAGGACGCTGACCTCGAACGAATCGTCGAATCCGCGGCCGACCACGGGATGATTCGCTATCTCGCCAACATCGCTGGGATGCAACACATCGACTCCGTCGAGGAGTTCCCGATGGAGACCTACGATACGATTCACGACATCATGCTGAGAGCCCCGCTGTACCTCTCTAAACTCTGTTTTCCCCACATTCGTGCTACCGACGATGGCGTGGGCTGTGTCGGCAACATGTGTTCGGTTCACGGCCACTACGTCACCGCGGATAAGGTCGCGTACAACGTCTCGAAGTTCGGCCTGCGCGGATTGACACAGTCCATCGCCGCCGAGGGAGACGGGTCGCTTCGCTCGTTTTCGGTCAGCACGGGCTACGTGAAGACGCCGCTCGTCACGAACCAGATTCCGGACACGGCAGATCAACGCGGAATTTCCGTCGACGAAGTCGTCGAGGACGTGATGCTCGGCCAAGCACGAAGCAAAGAGATGATGGAACCGGTTGACGTCGCCAACCTGTTCGTCTTCGGGTTCTCGAAACACGCGAAACACCTGAACGGCGGCGACTTGCTGTTCGACGGTGGGATGACGCTCACCTACGAGTAATTTCCCGTCACGCTTCGGTCGTCTCGTATTCAAACTGGCAGAGCGGTCTGTCCGCGACGGACTGTTTAACATCGTATCCGTCCTTTTCGACGGTCAGTTTCGGACTGCCGTACGACCAGTTCACGTTCCAGTCGAAGGTCTCCGTCGCTTCGCCATACTCCAACTCGACTTCGTACTGTCCTATTTTCTTGGTCGTGTGAATCGGCCCACCATCGTCGGCAGGGAGGTGTGTTGGCTCTCTGATTTGCTGTCCCTCCTCGTTACGAATCCGAACCACCAGTTCCTTCTGTGTCTCGTTGTTGACCCAGAGAGTGCGCGAATCACGCAGTTCGGGGTCGCCGTCACGGTTCACCCTGAGTACCTGCTTGTCGCCCGCTTGCTCGACGCTCGGAGCGTAGTACACGTCGTCCTTCACAACGCACCCATCCGCTGTGTTCATCGTTTCCTGAAGTAGAACTTTTTCGGCGGTGTACTTCCCGTCAGCGAGCGCACCATCGATTTCGTTCTGTACCGGTTCTGGAAATTCCCGGTAGTGGAGTATCTGAAACGAACACTCCCGGTAGGTTCGGTCGGCTGGCGTACTGATGGCTGTCGATGTCGAATCAGTCGTCGCCTCCGGGTCGCTCGTTTTCGGCGTTCCGACGGACCGACTCCCGACACAGCCAGCAACGAGGAGGGTCGTGCTCAGGGCGAGAAAGGTTCGTCGTCGCATACTTGTTGCTACTCCAACTATTTTGAATACTTTCTGAAAAGTGAGAGAACTCTTTTACTCTTTGTCGCCCGAGCCGAGGGCGCTCTCGCCGACAGGTTCGTGGCCCTCGATGACTTCCTGTCCGCCCATGTACGGGCGCAGGATTTTCGGAACCGTGACGGTGCCGTCGTCGTTCTGGTAGTATTCGAGGATGGCCACCATGACGCGCCCGATTGCGGTTCCCGATGCGTTCAGGGTGTGTAGGTACTCCGTCGATTCGTGGCGTTCGGGGCGGTAGCGCAGTCCCGCTCTCCGGGCTTGGAAGTCCTCGAAGTTCGAGGCCGACGAGACTTCGAGCCAGCGGCCACCCTCTTCCGGACCGTCTTCCATGTCGTCGCCGGGTGCCCAGACCTCGATGTCGTAGGTCTTCGCCGACGAGAAGGTGAGGTCGCCGGTACAGAGGTTGAGGATGCGGTAGGGCAGCCCGAGCTTCTGGAGCACTTCCTCGGCCTCCGCGAGCAATCCTTCGAGTCGGTCGTAGCTTTCCTCGGGTTCGACGAAGTTGACCAGTTCGACCTTGTTGAACTGGTGGACGCGCACGATTCCGCGAGTCGCCACGCCGTGTTCTCCGGCCTCCCGGCGGAAGTTCGGCGTGTAGGCTTGGTGTTTCAGCGGGAGGTCGCCGCGCAGGAGGATGTCGTCTGCGTACATGTTCGTCACCGGAACCTCCGCAGTCGGGCAGAGCCAGAGGTCGTCGTCCTCGATTTTGTAGGCGTCCTCGGCGAACTTCGGCAGTTGTCCCGTCCCGGTCATCGCTTCGCTATCGACCGGCACCGGCGGGAACACGTCTACGTACTCCTGCTCGCGGTGTACGTCCAGCATGAATTGGATGAGTGCGTGTTCGAGTCGCGCCCCGTCACCCTTGAGGAAATAGAAACCACTGCCGGAGACCTTCGCGCCGCGTGCCTCGTCGATGATTTCGAGGTCTTCACCGAGGTCGTAGTGCGGGACGATTTCCGTCGGCAGGTCGCGCAGACTGTCGAAGCCTTCCCTTCGGACTTCCTCGTTGTCGTCTTCGTCCTCGCCGACCGGCACGCTCTCGTGTGGTACGTTCGGAATTTCGAGGCTTCGTTCTTCGAGTTCCGAGTCGAGTTCGTCGGCGCGCTCCTCGACCTCCTCCAGTTCGGCTTTGAGGGCGCTCGACCGCTCGATTGCTTCCTGGGCTTCCTCCTCCTTGCCTTCCTGTTTCAGGTCGCCGATGCTTCGGCTGACCTCGTTTCGTTCGTGGCGCAGGTCGTCGCCCTGCGCCTTCAGTTTTCGCCACTCCTCGTCCAGCGCGAGGAACTCGTCAACGTCCACGTCGGCACCTCGATTTTCGAGGGCCGCCCGGACTTTGTCGGGATGTTCCCTGATGTACTTCCTGTCGAGCATTCCTGTCTCGGATTTCAGTCCGCCTGCAAAAAACCGTATCGCTCTCTGGATTTTGGGACGGTCTGTGGTTGGGTTGCTTCCGGGAGAACGGAACTGGGAACTACTCAACAGAGATTGGCAGTGCCGTGACCCAGAAATCCCTCGCGTTCTCGACTCCCGCGACCCGCGCTGCGCGCTTCGAGCGCTCCCTTCGGTCGTACTCTCCAGTGCTTGCGGGATCGGGGTTCGCCGAGAATGCTTGCCCTTTCAATCCACCAGGGTTCAGAAGGACGAGCGGCGCGCTCTTGTGTATGTTCGATGTGTTCCGTAGAAAATCCCCTCGTCATTTTCGGCGCGCGAAGGTGGCCCGGAAACGGGCCACCCGCGCGAGGGACGAGGTGCGGTTGCGGTGTTTGTTGTCGTGATTTGCTACCTGCTTGGCACAGGCCGACTCGGAAACGAGTATCCCGAAAAACCGGCCTCCAGCGAACCGTCTTTTCCCCATGCTAGACGCGAATCGTTTTTTCCCAGCAACTCACATTGACTCCTACATGGCAATCGGCGACCTTCGGGAAGTTACGACGGACGACTGTTCCGACCTTTACTACCTCGACACCGGCATGTACGACACCGAGGCCTACGGCGCGGTGTACATCCTCGATACGGAAAAACCGGCACTCATCGACTCGGGCATCGGGACGAACTACGAACGAATCCTCGACGCGCTGGATGAACTCGACATCGAGCGAGAGGAGTTGGACTCCATCGTGCTGACGCACGTCCACCTCGACCACGCTGGCGGTGCGGGCTTCCTCGCCGAGGCGTGCCCGAACGCGGACGTGTACATCCACGAAATCGGTGCTCGCCACCTCGTGAATCCGGAATATCTCGTCAAGGGGACGAAGAGCGCGGTCGGCGACCAGTGGGAGTTCTACGTCGAACCGAAACCGGTTCCTGAAGAGCGCGTCGTCGAACTGACCGACGGCGACGTCCTCGACTGCGGCCACGAGTTGGACGTCATCTACGCGCCGGGGCACGCCCCACACCAAGTCATTTTCTACGACCGTCAGAACGATGCGGTGTTCGTCGCCGACGCGGCAGGTATTTGGGTGCCGAGCATCGAGCAGATTCGCGAAACCTCCCCACCGTCGGATTTCGACCTTGAACAGTGTCTGGACGACGTGGAGACCATTCGGGAAATCGAACCGACGACGCTTCTATATCCGCACTTCGGGCCGCGTCCCTACTCCGACGAGGCGATGGACGAGTACGGCGAAGTCCTCTCGGAGTGGGTCGCTGCGATCGAATCCCGGCGCGCCGCCGAGGACGACGATGAAGCCGTCATCGAGCACTTCGTTGACGAACAGGAGATGGACGACGTGTGGGGCGAGCGAAAGGCCCGCGCCGAAATCGTGTTAAACACTCGCGGCGTTCTTCATTATCTCGACCAGAAAGAGGACGAATAGTGAGCCCGAATCCGAGAAAACGTCAATAAACTCTTGTATCGTTTTACACTATCTTAAGCCACGGGGGTTTGAAAGGGTGGTATGGAGTGGCGTAACGCCGAGCAGGAGTACACCGACCCGGTCATCGAGCGGACGACGCTGGCGCGAATGTTCGAGGGCAGCGCCGAGCGACACGCGAACCGTCCCGCACAGCAGTACAAGGGCGGCGTGTACCGTCGCTCGCTCACCGAAACCGTGATTCCGGCGGCCCCAGACGGCGAGTTTCGTGCACTTTCGTACGCGAAGATGCGCGACATCGTCCGCAATCTCGCCGCCGGATTCCGTTCTCTCGGCGTCACCGCGGACGACCGAATCGGCATCTTCGCCGACACGCGAATGGAGTGGGCACAAACCGACTTCGCCCTGCTCGCGGCGGGTGCAGTCGTCACCACCGTCTACCGGAGTTCGTCGGTTTCGCAGGTTCAGTACCTACTCGGAGACCCGGAAGCGACCGGCGTCGTCGTCGAGAACGAAGACCTGCTGGAGCGCGTTTTCGACGCGGAGGACGAACTCGACCTCGAATTCATCATCGTGATGGACTCCCTCTCCCGGGAGTACGACCGCGACGACCTCTACACCCTCGCGGCGGTTCACGACCGTGGTGCCGAGGTGTTCGACGCGGAAGAGTACGAATCGTGGCTTGACGCCCGCGACCCGGACGACCTCGCCACGCTCATCTACACCAGCGGGACGACCGGGCGGCCGAAGGGGGTTCGACTCTCACACTGGAACTTCCGTTCCAACGTCAACCAGTCCTACCGGCGGTTCGGTCCCCGTCCGGACAAAACCGTCCCAACCATCGATGAGGATTCGAGCACCGTCTCCTTCCTCCCGCTTGCACACGTTTTTGAGCGAATGGCCGGGCATTTCCTGATGTTCGCCGCCGGGGCGACGGTGGCCTACGCGGAGAGTCCCGACACGCTCCAGGACGACTTCCAGGCGGTTCGGCCGACGACCGGAACCAGCGTTCCGCGCGTGTACGAACGAATCTACGACGCGATTCGCTCGCAAGCCGAGGAGAACGACACGAAGCGCAAAATCTTCGAGTGGGCCACCGACGTTGGTGTCGAATATCACGAAACCGACTCGCCGGGAATCGGCCTTCGAGCGAAAAAAATTCTCGCGGACAAACTCGTCTTCGACAAGGTAAAGCAAGGCCTCGGCGGTAACGTGGAGTTCCTCATCAGCGGCGGCGGAAGCCTGTCCGCCGACCTCTGTGCGCTCTATCACGGCATGGGACTCCCTATCCTCGAAGGATACGGTCTGACGGAAACGTCGCCGGTCATTTCCGTCAACCCACCTGAGGATCCGAAAATCGGAACTATCGGCCCGCCGGTGCTGGATCAGGAGGTAAAACTCGACACGTCGATGGTCGGCGCGGAGTTCGACGACGCGGCGGGTGAGGTCGGCGAACTTCTCGTCAAAGGGCCGAACGTCACTGACGGCTACTGGAACATGCCTGAAGCCACCGAGGAAGCCTTTACCGAGGATGGGTGGTTCCGAACCGGCGACATCGTGGAAATTCGCCCCGACGGCTACATCGCCTTCCGTGAGCGAGCGAAGGAGCTGCTCGTGCTCTCGACAGGCAAGAACGTCGCCCCCGGCCCCATCGAAGACGCGTTCGCCGCATGCGATATCATCGAGCAGTGTATGGTGATGGGCGACGGGCGGAAGTTCGTCAGCGCGCTCATCGTCCCGAACGAAGCGGAAGTTCGCTCCCGGGCGAAACGCGAGGGCGTCTCGCTCCCCGACGATTCCCGCGAACTGTGTCGGAACGAGACGGTTTCCGAGTGGATCGAAGCCGAAGTCGAAGTGGCAAACCAGCGATTCGAGTCGTACGAACAAATCAAGCAGTTCAGGGTTGTTCCGGTCGAGTTTACGGAGGAAAACGACCTTCTCACCCCGACGATGAAGAAAAAGCGCCGGAACATCCTCGACCGGTTCGCCGACGACATCGAGGCAATATACGCCGACTAAGTGCGGGCGTTTTTATACTATCGGGTTACTCATTTCCAGTACATGGAGGCTAGCCCGTGAGCTCTGGGGCAAGTGCCGAGTTGATTTACATCGTCGCGGCCATCATCGGCGTCGGCGTCGTAGCGCAGGTGCTGGCAGACAGATTTCGCGTGCCGAGCGTGCTGTTTCTGCTTTCGGCAGGTATCATCGTCGGTCCTGTCGGGGTCGGGCTACTCGACCCCACGTCGTTCGGCGGCGCGCTGTCGGCAATCGTCGGTCTGAGCGTCGCCATCATCGTCTTCGAGGGTGCGTTCCATCTTAAACTAAACAAACTCCGCGAGGCACCGTCCGCACAGATTCGTCTCGTCACCATCGGTGCGGCCATCTCGCTCGTCGGAACCGCCATTGTCGTCCACTTCGCACTCGGTGCGGCTTGGGACCTGTCGTTTCTCATCGGCGCGCTCCTCGTGGCGACCGGTCCGACCGTCATCACGCCGATTCTGTCCGTCGTCGCGGTTCGCGACCGGGTCGGTGCGGCGCTGGAGACGGAAGGTATCGTCAACGACGTGACGGCGGCGATTCTCGCAGTCGTGATGTTCGAGGTCGTTGTCCTCACGGGGAACGAATCGTTCGCGCTTGCCGAGTTTTTGAGCGAGTTCATGGCGAAACTCGGCACCGGACTCATCGTCGGCTTGCTGATTTCCCTCGTCATCTGGTACGTGCTTCGTCACGTCGACCTCTCGCGGGAAAACGCACCACAGAACTCCCGTCTGCTCGTTCTAGCGGGGGCACTCGTCGCCTACGCCGTTGCGGACTTCTTCGCAAAAGAAGCAGGTATCGCCGCGGTTGCGACGGCGGGCATCATTCTGGGTAACGCGAACCTACCCTACGAGGAGAAAATCGAGGAGTTCAAAGGCGACATTACGCTGGTCGTCCTTTCGTTCGTGTTCATCACGCTGGCGGCCCTGCTGGAGCCGAGCGACCTGTTTTCGCTGGGCGTCGGCGGTGTGGTCGTCGTCCTCGCGGTGATGTTCCTCATCCGACCGTTCCTCGTATTCGTTTCGACTACCGGAACCCGGTTCACGCGCGGCGAAAAACTGTTTGTGAGCTTCGTCGGCCCGCGCGGCATCATCCCGGCGTCCGTCGCGACGTTGTTCGCGTTTCGACTCCAGAACACCCCGGAGATTCCGAACTCGGGGGCCGCAGCGACGACCCTCATCGGAACCGTCTTTCTCGTCATCCTCGTCACCGTCGTGTTCGAGGCTGGCTTCGCTCGACACATCGCGGAACGACTGAACGTGATTCCAATGCGTGTACTCATCATCGGAGGCGGAAAGGTGGGCCGTGCGCTCGCCGAACGCCTCGAAGACCGTGGAGAGAACGTCGTGCTTATCGAGCAGGACGAATCGATAATTGCGACCGCCCGAGATAACGGCTTCACTGTCCATCGCGGAGATGGCACGGATACGGATGTCCTTCGGGCGGCCGGTGCCGACAACGCAAAAATCGTCGTGGCCGCGACTGGCGACGACGACGTGAACTTACTGGTCGCGCAACTCGCCGATTCGAAGTTCGACGCGGAAACCATCATCGCCCGGGCGAACAACCCGGACAACGTGGATGCCTTCGAAGACCTCGGTGTCCGAACGATTTCCTCGTCGCTCGCGACTGCGTGGGCCATCGACAACGTCATCGAACGTCCGGCGCTCTCGAACTGGATGACCGAACTCGGTCGAAGTGGTGACGTACAGGAAATCGAAGTCACCGCAAAAGATCTCGTCGGTAAAACCATTACCGAGTTGGACTCCGACCTCCCGAACGGCGTCCTCATCGCGCTCGTCGGCCGAAACGGCGAGACGAGCGTGCCGAGCGAAGACTTCACGCTCCAGCAGGGTGACCACATCACGTTCCTCGGACGCAGAGAAGCGGTTCGGAACGCTATCGATCTCTGTCACCCACGATAACCGTTTTCGACCCGAACACGGCCACCTACCGCCCTCTGTTCCGATTTCTACGAACGAGCTCGAGGTTGACTGCTGAGAGTAACACGAACGACCCGAGGAGTAATCCGGCGTACACGAGAATGGGTACTTCCGTAAGCGGATACATTCCGATCAATCGGCAGATGACGACCGCTCCGCCGACGAGCGCCAGTCCGAGGTAATATGTACTCCAATTCGAGGATTCGGTCGCCGGGTAGAGATAGTCATCGAGTTCGTTCGCCCGGTCGCTGAGTTGCACGTTTCCTCGCTGTCTGTCGTAGTCGATTACGCCCGCGTCGGCCATCTTCGGGAGGTGTGTCTGATAGAGCGAGGTGTAGACCGATTTTCGTTCTTTCGAAGAGACGAGTTCGACCGACGTCTCGTTTTCCCACGCCGCGACCACTTCGGCGAGTTCGCCGATGGAGACTGCTCCCGACTGTGACCGAAGGTACGAAAGCGTGTACCGACGCCGGGCGTTCGTGAGGATTTCGAACGCCATGTCGCGTGAAAGCATCCGTGTTCCGGATGATGGCTCGGTTGTCATGATCGACAGCGCGCTGTAGTCGTCCTACTGAGCGTTACACTGCCTCAACTTCGAGTCAGAACCGCAAAAAGATATTCGTCCGTTTAGGCTGTCTAACGGTGGAAAACAAGGTATCTTACTGATAAAACGTCTGTCGAACCACGATCTGTGTTATTATCGTATCCTGTCCCCAAACTCCCGATATGATTCACACCGAGGGTTCGCTGCTGACCATCGACGCGGATGACCGAGAAACACGAACCGAGGACATCGATGGCGTACTGTCGTCGTTCGTCGGTGGTCGGGGTGTCGGGACGAAACTCGCCCACGACCGGATTCCGTTCGACGCCGACCCGTTCGGCCCCGAAAACAGGCTGTTTTTCACGACCGGCCCGATGCAAACCTCGAACATGAGCTTCACCGGCCGGATGAACTGTACCGGCATCTCGCCACTCACGGGTGGATTACTCTCCTCGAATGCCGGTGGGTTTCTCTCCCGTCATTTCGGTGCGACTGGCTACGGTGCGGTGGAACTCACCAGCAAGAGCGACGACCTGGTGGCGATTCACATTACGGACGAGGAAATCGAGTTCGAGGACGTTTCCGAACTCGTCGGGGCGACGACCTCCGAGGTCGGCGAGTACATGGCCGACGAACATGGGCTCGGCGACGAACAACTCCTCGTCGCTGGTCCGGCGGGCGAAAACCGCGTGCGGTTCGCGTCGATCATGACAACCGAACACCGCGCGTTCGGTCGGGGCGGCCTTGGCGCGGTGATGGGTTCGAAGAACGTCAAGTGCATTTCCTTCGACGGCGACTCCGCGCCGGATATTGACATCGACCCGATTCAGATGGACGTGCATCGAGAGGCTGCAACTGCCGATGATCACCCGATGAACGAGGCCGGAACGACCAGCGTGACGGAGTACGCAAACCACGTCAGCGCGCTTCCGACTCACTACTTTTCGGAACTGGAATTCGACGGTGCGAACGAGATCGGTGGCGGTGCGGTCTCCGATAAGAAATACAAGAAGGGACCTGTTCGCAGTGTGCCTTTGCCTGTAAGCTGCCGACGAAGGACGAGGAGACTGGACTGGAAACCGAAGGACCGGAGTACGAGACGGTGATGACGTTCGGGAGCAACGCGGGCGTGGACGATGTCGTCTCGGTGATGAAGTCGAACGACCTCTGTGACGAGTTGGGGATGGACACTATCTCCTGCGGTGACGTGATCTCCGCGTATCTCGCCGCAAACGACGAGTTCGGCAACAGCGACCTCATCCACGAACTCGTCGAGAAAATCGCCTACCGCGAGGACGAAGGCGACCTGCTCGCGGAGGGTGTCCACCGCGCCGCTGACGAACTCGGCGTGGAGGATTGGACGGTCAAAGGGCTCGAATTTTCGGCCCACGACGGTCGTACTCTGAACGGGCAGGGGCTCGCCTTCGCGGTTTCCAACCGCGGTGCGGATCACATGTACGCCGAGTTCTACTCGAAGGAGTACCCGCTCGTCGGCAAGGACGAGGCAGTTGACCCGACCGGATTGGAGGGCAAACCGCCGCTTTTCGTCGAGAAAGAGAACCACAATGCCGTCCTCGACAGCGGCGTCGTCTGCAAGTTTTCCTGGGACTTCATGACGGAAGAGCGCCTCGAAACCCTGCTCGATGCGGAGTACGACGACTTGCTGGCGATGGGTGCCGAAGTGGTCGAACTCGAACGACACTTCAACAACCGACGCGGGTTCGACCGGGAGGACGATACGCTCCCGTACGACCTGCCCGAGTTTGAGAACGCACTCTCGGAGTATTACGAAGAACGGGGCTGGAACGACGATGGAACGGTTTCCGAGAGTTCCGATATCGTGAGCGCGGACTAAATCCGATAGACGGTCTGTCGAACCGACTATTCTAACTGAAACGGAAACCACTTTTCCCCATGCGAATCCGAGAGGCGATGCCCGCGGATAGCGACGCCGTGCGTCGCGTTCACGCCGAATCCATCACTGTATTGGGACGGGACGGATATTCACGGGAACAAGTCAATGCGTGGGCACAGGGCTGTGAGTCCGCTGATTATTCGGCGGCCATCGGCTCGGAGTCCCGCTACTACATCGTTGCCGAAGACGAACGGGGTGTGCTCGGGTTCGGTTCCTTCCAGTACGAGTCACCCGAGGGATACGAGGCGACGGTGGACGCCGAAATAACGGCGGTCTACGTCCATCCTGAGGTCGCCCGCGACGGCGTGGGGTCGAAAATTTACACCGAATTGGAACGTCGCGCACGAGAAAAGGGTATCCGAGTCCTCGGGCTTTCGGCGTCGCTCAACGCGGTGCCGTTCTACGAGTCGCACGGCTACGAGCGAGTGCGGGAACACGCCCACGAGTTTTCCAGCCACGAATCGACGGAAGTGGAGGGAATCGTGGTGGAGATGAAAAAGACGTTGTAGTCTGTCTACCGCCGTTCGAACGTCATCGCGCCGCCCTGTCCGAAGCCGACACAGAGTGTCGCGAGTCCTTTCTTGGCATCACGCTTTTGCATTTCGTGGACGAGCGTCACGGGGAGTCGTGCGCCCGACGCACCGAGCGGGTGTCCGACGGCGATTGCGCCGCCGTTGACGTTGAACTTCTCGTCATCGACGCCGAGTTCGCGCTGGCAGTAAAGCGTCTGGCTGGCGAAGGCCTCGTTGAGTTCCACGAGGTCGAACTCGTCGATGTCCTCACCCGTGCGTTCGAGCAAGCCTTGGGTTGCCGGAACCGGGCCGATTCCCATCATCGTCGGGTCGACGCCAGCGACGTTGTTGTCGCCGACGTAGGCGAGGATGTCGAGGCCGTGGTCTTCCGCGAAGGCTTCGCTGGTGACGAGGGTTGCGGCCGCACCGTCGGAAATCTGGGACGCGTTGCCAGGCGTAACCGTTCCGTCGGCTTTGAACACGCTCGGGAGGCCCTGAAGTGCTTCTATGGTGGTGTCGGGGCGGATACCTTCGTCCGCCTCGACGAGTCCCTCGTCGGTTTCGATGGGGACGATTTCGTCGTCGAACCGGCCTTCCTCGGTCGCCGCTGCGGCGCGCTGGTGGCTCCGGAGGGCGTACTCGTCCTGGTCTTCGCGGGAGATGTTGAACTCCTCGGCGACCTTCTCGGCGGTCATCCCCATCTGGAGTTCGGGGAGGTTGTACTGCTCAGACATCTCGGGGTGGAAGTTTCGTCCCTCGTAGGCGCCGGACATCGGGACGCGAGACATGTTCTCCACGCCGCCCGCGATGACGGCCTCCCGCTGGCCCGCCCGAATCGCGTCGCTCGCGCTGATGAGCGATTGCATGGAGGAGGCACACCATCGGTTGATGGTCGTCGCCGGGACGCTCTCGCCGAGGTCGGAGAGGAGCGCGATGATTCGCGCGACGTTGTTGTCCTGCTGGCCGCGCTGTTGGGCGACGCCCCACATGAGGTCGTTGATGTGGTCACCCGTCAGACCTGTCTCCGAGAGAATCGTGTTGATGAGTGGAATCGAAAGGTCTTCGCTTCGAACCTCTTCGTACACGCCACCGTCTTTTCCTTGCGGCGTTCTGACTGCTTTGACGATGACTGGTGTGGTGTCGCTACTCATGCCTGACCGTTCTCGCCGGATGCCCTTAAGTGGCGGTAGAACTTCGAGTAAATGAGAAATAGTTTGTAAGTTTATTGACTATCGATAGGGGTTCAGAAACTATTTGTCCGAACCGAGTCCATATCGTCTGTGACTCCTGACGATGCAAGGTTCCGACACCGCACAGAAGCATACTCGTTCCCGCTCCCTCCCGTCGAGCGAAGAGTCGGGTCTGCTGACGCGCTTTACCAACCCGGTTCCGCTCATCCTCCTCGTCACTATCTTCGCACTCGCACTCCGCCTCGTGGATCTCGGCGGCCGCGTCGCGCATCAGGACGAGGCCCGTGTCGCCTACTGGATAGCCCGTTACGCCGAAACGGGTATCTGGCAGTATCGGCCCATCGTTCACGGTCCGTTTCTCGTTCACGTCAACTCGATTCTGTTCTCCCTGTTCGGCGCGAACGATTTCTCGATGCGACTCATCGTCGCGCTGTTGGGCGGTCTCCTGCCGCTTTCGGCCTTGTTGTTCCGTGAGCGACTCCGACCGTCCGAGACGATCGCACTTGCGGTTCTGTTCGCGTTCAACCCCGTCTTGCTCTACTACTCACGGTTCATGCGAAACGACGTGCCGCTGGCCGCGGCGATGGTGTTCGCGCTCGGCTTTTTGGTTCGGTTTTCGGACACTCGGAAACTGCGCTATCTGTTCGCGGGTGTCGCCTCGTTCGCACTCGGCTTTACCATGAAGGAAAACGCCCTGCTGTACGCGGCCTGTTGGGCGGGGGCGGGCGTACTGCTCTATGACCACCGTCTCTTCCTGCGACGAGTCGGCAACGACGGTATCGCGGCGGCGATTCCCCCACGACTGCGAAACTGGGTTCGGGAAACCGACCGGCAGTCGCTCGCGCTGACTGCCCTCATCGGAATCGGTGTCACATTCCTCGCAGTTATCGAGTTCCTCGCCATCATCATCCTCTTTTACGCCCCACGGTCACAGACACAACCCGGCCCAGGTCTCTGGAAGGCGTTTTCGAGCCCGGGTATGGTTCCGGAAGTCATCGGAACCGCGACCCTCGGCACGTGGAACGAGTTTCAGAGTTGGACGGGGCACACCGACCATTCGTATCTCCCGTTTTTGGGTGATTTCGTCGAAACGCTGGAAGTCGGTGCGTTGGCCCTCTGCCTCCTCGCCGTGGTCGGATTCCTCGTTGACCGCTACTCGGGTGACCTGCCGAACGACGTCGTCGCATTCGGATTTTACTGGGGCGTCGCCAGCATCCTCGGCTATCCGCTCGTGATGGACATCAAGGCCGGATGGGCGACCGTTCACGCCATCGTTCCGTTGGCGTTCCCGGCCGCAGTCGGGCTCGCGCTGGTGTTCCGCTGGGGTCGAGACGCCTACGAGGGCCGGGACGACGTAAGCGTCATCGCCGCTGTCGTCCTGCTGTTGCTCGTTTCGGCACAAGTCGGTGCGACAGCCTACGACACCTCCTACCAGAATCCACAGAGTCCGGACAACCAACTCGTCCAGTACGCCCAATCGTCGTCCGAGGCGAAACCGCTTCTCAACGACCTCCAGCGAATCGCACGGACGAACGAAGGGACTGATGTGCTCTTCTACGGCGGCGAACTCTACTCGTCCGACGAATCGGATCACGAGGTGGCACCCGCCGGAGGTGGGTGGTTCGAACGCCTCCCACTCGCTTGGTACTTCGAAGCCGCCGATGCGGACATCACGAGCACCAAGAACGCAAGCGATCTGGCGGGCGAGAAACCGCCCATCGTCGTCACGATGAACAACGCCTCGACGTGTTCCGACCAGGATGGCACCGCCGAGGACATCGACCCGTACATGGACGGTTACAGCCGATACGAGTTCCACCGATACGGCTTCGACAGCGGGTGTACCGTCAGTAATATGGCAATTTATGTGGAAGACGGACAAGCCTCGGTGAATCAAACTGCGTAACCAAATCTCTCCGCGTACTGCCTGTTCGCAGGGTGCCAACGAACCACTTTCTCTTTTTCCAGAATTCCTCGAAAGTATTTAATCACATCGATGACACTTATCCGTAATGCAATCCACTCTCCACACTAATTTCCGACCGACGATTTCAGTGAGTTTCCGATAGCCATGTCCTCTGAGATTCAGTCTCGTTCGATGGTTTCCGTCTCCGCCATCCGAGAATCCCTCACTGCGGATGCAACCCGCACCCAGTTGGCTGTTGTCGGCATCACGGCTGTTGCCCTCTTCCTGCGCCTCGTGGGACTGGATGGCACGGTACGCCGAAAACGGCGTCTGGTTCTATCGCCGGTTCGTCCACGGACCGTTTTTCTTCCACGTCAATTCGGTCGTGTTTGCACTGTTCGGCGCGAACGATTTCACCATGCGACTCGTCGTTGCGCTGATGGGGGGTTGCCTTCCCCTCGCCGCCTTGCTGTTCCGCGAGCGATTGCGCTCGTCGGAAACGGTCGCACTCGCGGTCTTGCTCGCGCTGAATCCCATCCTGCTCTACTACTCGCGATTCCTGCGAAACGACGTGCCATTGGCCATGGTGATGGTGTTCGCGCTCGGCTTTTTCGTCCGATTCTCGGACACCCGAAAACTACGATATTTCTTCGCCGGAGTCGCCTCGTTCGCACTCGGCTTCACGATGAAGGAAAACGCCCTCCTCTATCTCGCCTGTTGGGTTGGCGCGGGTGCGCTGGTCTACGACCATCGTCTCTTTCTCGGACGTGTCGGTTCCGAGGGAATCGTCAGCATCATTCCACCTAAACTGCGCCGATGGCTCTGGACGAAGGATAAGCAATCAATCGTCCGAACCGCACTCCTCGGAATCGGCGTCGTCCTTCTCGCCGTGGTCGAGTTCCTCGCCATCATCGTCTTCTTCTACGCGCCGCCGTCACAGACCCAACCCGGCCCGGGGTTGTGGAAGTCGTTTTCGAATCCGGGGATGATTTCGGAACTCCTCACCAAATCCACCGTCGGGGCGTGGGAGAAATTCATCAGCTGGTCTGACAGTTCCGACCACGCGTATCTCCCGTATCTCACCGACTCCTTCCGGACGCTCGAAGTCGGTGCTCTGGCGCTGTGTCTGCTGGCAGTCATCGGATTTCTCGTAGACCGCTACTCCGGCGAGCGTCCCACCCCAATCGTTTCGTTCGGGTTCTACTGGGGCATCGCCAGCGTTCTCGGCTATCCCCTCGTGATGGATATCAAACCCGCGTGGGCGATGGTGCATGCCGTCATCTCGCTGGCGTTCCCTGCGGCGGTCGGACTCGCGCTGATTTTCCGATTGGGCTGGGAGGGCTACGAACGCGGCGACGACGTGAGCGCCGTCGCCGCCGTCGCCCTGTTACTGCTCGTCTCGGCGCAGGTCGGGATGGCGGCATACGACACGAGTTTCCAGAACCCACAGAGTCCGGACAATCAACTCGTCCAGTACGCTCAATCGTCGTCTAGCGAGGCGAAGCCGCTTCTCTCCGACCTTCAACGGATTTCACGAGAGAACGAGGGAACTGACGTGCTGTTCTTCGGCGAGGAACTGGATTCACCGGATCACTCCGCCCACGAGGTACCACCTCCCGGGCAGGGGTGACACGCTCGACTTCCGCTTTCGTGGTACTTCGAAACTGCCGACGCCGAGGTCGTCAGCACGAACCACACAATCGACGTGACGGGCGAGAAACCACCAATCGTCGTCACGCTCAACAACGTTCTCGACGTGCACGTCTGAGGACGGCACCGCCGAGGACATCGACTCGTACATGGATGGCTATCGAACCCACGAGTTCCAACGGTTCGGCTTCAACAGTGACTGTCACGTGAGCGACAGACCGTTTTCGTTGCGAAGAATCGAACTTTGACGGACGCCTGACGCAGACAATCGACGTCTGCTTCGCGTTGGGTACTGTCGCTCTGAATTTCCGGATGTCAGATTCACAACCACGCCACGTTATCCGTGAACGCTCAGATCCGGTCTTCGACGCGCTTAAGATTCTCCCGCGTCAATTTACGGAAGAATGAACAGCGGGGCGCTGGACGTAATCGAGTTCTTGCTGACCGCGCGCATCTATAGCGAGAACCAAGAACTCGACGAAAACGACTTACCACCTGCCATCCGGCAGGTGTTTTGGCACGATGGCACGATAGAGCGACCGCTTCAAACATCGGTCGAGACGGCGCGCGAGGCAACCGGTCTCGACCAGCCGTGGGATGCGATTTCCGATCTGATGTTCACCGACCGGGACACCTTCTCGGGGAGCATCGAGTTGACACAGCGGGAGATGGCCGAAGAGTGGTTCGTAGAGCGCGATGAGGAACGGATCGCGGCGAACCCAACGCTGGCGTACACACTTTCCGACTACGACGGCGTCGATGTGGACTACGAGGCTGTGCGCGAGGCGAACCGTCCCGTACAGTCCGACCGGGCGTGGATCGATAGCCTGCTCGAACAGCACTTCGACCCCGACGAGGAAGACGAGGACGGCGAGAGCATGCTCGATCTCGTGGATATCCACGCACCGGAAGAGGTCGAACTGACGCTGGACGACCTCGTGCTCACGGAAGACCAGGAGGCCGAGATTCAGAAGATAATGAAGGCCATCGAGCACCGCGAATATCTCGCGGAAATTGGCCTGCGGGAGATCGGAAAGCTCCTATTCGTCGGCCCGCCGGGTACCGGGAAAACCTCGACGGCACGGGCGTTGGGATACGACTTAGACCTCCCGTTCGTCGAGGTGAAACTATCGATGATAACCAGCCAGTATCTCGGCGAGACGGCGAAAAACGTCGAGAAGGTGTTCGAGGTGGCGAAGCGACTCTCGCCCTGCATCCTCTTCATGGACGAGTTCGACTTCGTGGCCAAAACGCGACGGAGCGACGAGCACGCTGCCATCAAACGAGCAGTCAACACCCTCCTGAAATCCATCGACAACATCTCGTTGATTCAGGACGACGTGCTTCTCATCGGCGCGACGAACCATCCCGACCAACTCGACGCGGCGGCGTGGCGGCGCTTCGACGAAATCATGAACTTCCCGAAACCGGACGTGCAGATGCGTTCGGACATCCTCCGGGTCATCACCCGCCGGATGAAAATCAACGATTTCGACCCCGACGAACTGGCGACGAAGACGCAAGGGCTCACCGGGAGCGACCTCCGTCTCGTCCTCCGCGAAGCGGTGCTCGAAGCCCTCACCGAAAACCGAACCGAACTCATGCAGGACGACTTGCTTCACGCCATCGAGGATTTCGAGGAACGCGACAACCTGAAGGACATGGATATGATCGACGGCGACCACGACGCACTGGTCGCGGGCGGAGATATAAGTGGTCACTCACACGACCACTGAGTGATGGAAGTCACCCTCCTCGGCACTGGCGACACGACGGGGACGCCGACGCCTGGATGCGACTGTGACACCTGTTCCATGGCTCGTGAGCGCGATATCGAGCGCTCGCGCTTTTCGGTTCACGTCCGCAACGAAGCGACGGACGAGTGTCTCCTTATCGACGCCAGTCCCGACTTTCGACACCAATTTCTCACTCATGACGTGCCGCTACCGGACGAACTCATCATTACGCACGTTCACTTCGACCACTTGGACGGGTTGGGCAACTCCTATCGACTGTTCGACTCGCTGCCGGTTCACGCTGCGAACGAAATCGACCCCGAGAAAGACGAGAGCGTCGCCGAGACGATTCGAACCAAGTTCGACTACCTCGACAAGATTTCCGTCCACGACCACGATCCGCTCACGTCGTTTTCGGTTTGCGGGTTCGACGTGACTCTCGCACCAGTCGAACATCCACCGCTGCTCTGCTACGGGGTGGTCGTCGAAGGAGACGGGGGGAAACTCGTTCTCTCGGGCGATACGAACTACGGGATTCCCGACTCCTCGCGCGAGAAAATGACCGACCCGGATCTCTTTCTCGCTGACGCTATCGTTCCGGCCTCGCTCTGTGAATACCACCCCGCAGGCGGCCGACACCACTCCGAGGATGGAGTTCCGCGGACGTTCGGATATAAACACATGACTCGCGAGGGAGCGCTCTCGTTGGCGGACGAACTCGGTGCAAAAGAGACGCGGCTCGTCCACGTATCACACTTTTATCCCGCAGAAGAAGCGTTCGAGGAGCCGTTAGCGGTAGACGGCGAGCGATACCTGCTCTAACGACGCCGGACGAAGAAGGCGACTGCGAGCAACAGCCCGACAACACCGACCACGAAGTCGAATCCGGGGAGCGACATGCCCCCGCTGATGGATTCGTCGTTTTTCGGCCCGCCGAGGCTGCCGTTGTTCCGTTCGTCGTCGTCCTGGATGCCCGAATCGCTGGACCCGCTTTCAGTTTCCGGCTGCTGACCGTCCGCCCAGCCGTCGATGGACTGGAGGTAGGAGTGACACCGCTTCATCGTTTCGGCGTCGTACTTTGCCGCATCGCCGTTGATTCCGTAGCTTCCCGTCGCGTTCTGGTCGGCGATGGTCGGACTTTCGGCGCGTTCGTTTGGAATGCGTGCGACATCGTAAACCAGCCACGGTGCGTAGAACTCCCAGACGACATCGCCGGTCGGCGTCACTTCGAGGACGCGCTGGTTTTTGGAATCGCCGATGAGCGTGTTGCCGTTCGAGAGGCGGTCGGCGTCGCGGGGCCATCGGAGGTCATCTTTCTTGCCGAGTTCCCACGTCAGTTTCCAGTCGTCGCCCTGCTTTTCGTACTCGACGATGCGCTCGTTCTCGGAGTCGGCAACGAGGAACGTCGGATTGCCGTCTTCACTTTCCAAGTAGTCCGGGTTGTGTTGCATGTCGAGAATATCGTGTTCGTCGTCGGAACCGAGTTGCATCTCGACGTCGTTCGTGGAACGATTAACGACGATAGCTTGGTCGAAGTTTCGTGGCGAGGCGAGATACCGACCGTCACCGATTTTGTCCACGTCGTTCACGTGCGTCCAGTCCTTCGAGTAGTTGCCACCGACGGACTTTGGGTACTCGCTCCGGAAGTACCAGCGCCAGACGATTTCGTCTTTCTCCAAATCGTAGACGAAGATGCTGTCGTCGGCTTTTCCGGTCTCCGGATTGGAGGCGCGCATGTTGGCGACGAGGAGCTGTGTGCCGTTGTTGATCAGGTCGATGTCGTGGGTGTCGTGGATCGGAAGCGACTCCTCCCAGACGTGTTCCTGTGTACGGGGGTTGAACTCGTAGACGACGGTTTTCCCGTTCGCCGTTCCGGTGACGAAGAGGTTTCCGTTTTCCATCGGGTCAACGTCGTATCCCCAGATCATGCCGTGTTCCGCAGTATGATGAACCCATTTCACCTCTCCCTTCGGTCCGACACCGACGAGTTTCGCGGGTTCTTTGCCGCCATTTTCGAGCCACGAGTAGCCTTGCACGGCGATGACGGTCGTTCCGTTCGCCGGGTTCACCATCGTCCCGGCACAGGGATTTTGGGTACTTCCTTGCCCACCCGATTGGGCGGTGAGTGGCGAAGCCAACAGAGGAAGACAGCACAGGAGTATCGCACCGACGGCGAGCAACTGCCGTCGAGAGGGCGTCTGCATATCCTTGTCTATCCGCTTCCCGCATCTTGTATGTTTACACATCCTTTCGTGAACCCGTCGCCTGTACGGTATCGTCAAAACGGATATAAATCGATGATACATGTGGCCCAGAAATCACTCAAAAGGGCTATTTGGGGGTGGCTTATGGTACTCTCACAACGCTTTCTTATCGCCTTTGTATCATTTCGACCTCAGTCACAGGACGACGACCTCATTCTCCCGTTCGAAAGACATCGAGTCCGGACTGTCGTCGTTTCCGTCCCGCCGGGTCGGCGACCCACGGCGTCCGTGAATCGCGCTCCGAATCGAGGTCGATATCCGGCGGCTCGGCCCGGTCGTGACCCGGACACTTCGGGTCACAGTGAATCGGATTCACGATGCGGCCTTTCCAATGACAGTACGGGATGCCGCCGTGCCGTGGTTCGATTTCGGCACACGCCGGAAAGTCGTAGGTTCGCCACCCTTTGCCGTACGCGCGTTCGGCCATCCGCCGACGCTGGCGGGCCTTCTCGCTTGCGGTGACGACGCGAACGTCCGTCTTCCCCGCGTGCTGTTCGATGAGTTCGGTTCCCGCCGCCTCCGTTTGCAGTGACGTTGGTTCGCGAATCACTTCGATTTCTTCTCCCTCGAACCGCCAGACGCCGACCTCGTCGGGAATGCGGTTCAGGTGGGCACGGGTGACGTAGCTCTCGGTCGCCAACACGACTTCGTCTACGAGACCGAGGCTCACGTCCTTACGGAGTTGTGTTTCGAGGTCGCCGGGGTCGCCGAGGTCGGGTTTGTTTTCGATACCGACGAGTCGCCCGAACCAGTCCGGATAACGTGCAACCTGTCGGACGTACTCCCTGCCGTTCCTGCGTTCCCGTTCGAAAAACCCGATTTCGACCGCCCTATCCACGATTTGCCGGGCGTATTCCGGCGACGTGTTGAAGGCGTTCCGCCAGTACCGTGCTTGCCCGACGCCAACGTCGCTCTCGATTGCGGCGTCGGGAATTCGCTCGCTCGTCACTCTGGTTCGGGCGTCGAACGCCGGGCCGGGTTCGACACACAGCACGTCGATGATGCGATTCGAGGGCGCGTGAACGCCACCACCGATTTGTCGCGCGAGAATGTCGTCAGTCGTCGCTTCGAGGTGGGCACATAGCGCCAGTTCGAACGGGAACTCTCGCACGGTACTGGTTCAGCGCGCCGAAAACAAAAAGCCCGCGTCAGTCGTTCGCGAGAAGGGACTCTTCTGTCCCGTCAGCCTCGCTCCCGCGATTCGTTTCGACGGTCGGCCGTCGCTCCGAAACCCCATCAATCCGCATCGTCGAGTCCGGTTCTCGTCGTCCGTTCTCGCCGGGTGTGTCGAACAGCGAAGCAACGATCGCCTTCGTCCGGGCGAGAATACCCTCGTCTTTCGTTCGTTCGTCCTTCGCCCGTTCGCGTTCGTTCCTCGACTCACGCTTTTCGCTGGTCGGTTCTCGGTTCTCGATAGGCTCGTTGCTCCCCCGTGGATGGCACATCGATTCTCCCCACAAACGGAGGTTAGCGACCGAATTCAATAGTCGTTCGCGTCAGATTCGAGCGAAAAAGCGAAAAACGTTACAGTCGGAACGTCGTGAGAATCGTGCCGACGATTCGGACAACGAGGAACGGGAGCATCACTGCGACGCCGATGCTTGTGACCCACCCGACGAGCAACAGGGCTACGTTCGCTCCGGCCAGTTCCAGTCCGTAGATGTACAGGAGACCGGCAACGGTGACCGCACCGAGACTGGCCACGAGAGCGAACACGACCGTCATCGCCCGACGCACCGCGTGGAAGAGTGGAATCCGTTCAGGGAAGGGGTTGGTTTCGTACTTCATTGTTCGTTTCCTCATGTAGATAGAGGACTTCTCCCCGCAAAATTGTTATCTGAAGTACATTTATGTAGGCCGCGCTACTGAAATACGGTATTGTAAGAATATTGCTACAAATGTTGAACTGCGTTCCGGTCGTCGCTGACCGGATTACCGGTCGAAGACTGCCCTTCTGTCTCCCTACCGTCACTCGGTTCCTTTCGCGTCAGTCGCGGCGTGGTTCGTGCCGGTCGCAGTGCGTTCTGCGCCGGTCTGCACGGATCCACTCTGCTCGATTTCGATGACGTTCAGGTCGCCGTCCATGACTATGTTGAGTTCGTCGCCGGAGAGCGGAATCGAGACCTCGATTTTCCACGGGTCGTCAGAGAGCACCGTCGTGTGTTCGTCGCTTACACACCACGAGAGTGCCCAGAACGGATTCGTACAGAGGTCGATTCCGTGGTCGCTGTAGAAGGTGACGACCTGCGATTGGTCGAGGAGCGACAGTCCGACCGTGGATTGCAGTCGGTGACGGCACTGCTCACAGCGATGGTCGACGCGAACCTTGGTTCCGAGAGCGTCCTCGCTGTCGCGGGTTACGGTCGTTCCCATCTTTCCGTTGCACTCCGGACAGACGCCGTCGGCGGCGAGGCAGTGGAGGTGGCGCACGCGCTGGTTGAACGCATCCATTATTTCGCAGTCGGTTCGGTCGTTCAAGCCGCCCGGCGGGAAGGGGTAGCTTCCGTGGAGTTTGGTGCAGTCGGGGCATGCGATGACCAACGTTTCATCCTCGTAGACGGCCCGCAGGTTCGCATCACAGTCCGTGCAGGTTTCGACCAGTTCGATTGGGTCGAGTCTGGGATGTTCGTTGAACGACCCGGCCAGAATCGCGCTGACGACCTTCTTCCCGGCTTGTCGGAAGTCGTAGCCGTCGTCGGTCTGGACGACGAAATGGTCGGCCAACTGCTGGAGGTGGTAGTTGAACTGGGCACTATCGCGCATGCCGACTTTCTTCCGGAGTTCCGAAAATCGAACCGGGCGCTCGGGTGCCTGCCAGAGCGCCTCCAGAATCGACAGTCGGGTTTCGTTGGCGATGACCGAAAACGCCTCCGCCGGAGCGAGGCAGTCATCGCACTCCTGAAGCGGGGTGTCGCTGCTCATACGCGAAGTATTGTCGGGAAACCAATAAAGTGTTGTGTGAACTGCATTTTTGCAAATAATTTGTCACGAGCGCGCGCCATACCAGAACAGTAGGTTTATCAGTCGTTCGGGCCGAATCTACGACAAATTACTCTCAGGAGGTCAACGTTGACAGGAACACACAACCAACCGGAGGTGAACATCGGACTCGTCGGCCACGTCGATCACGGGAAGACAACACTCGTGCAGGCGCTTTCCGGCGAATGGACCGACCAGCACTCCGAAGAGATGAAACGGGGCATCTCGATTCGACTCGGCTACGCCGACGCGACGTTCCGGAAGTGTCCGGACGTGGACGCGCCGGAATGCTACACGGTCGATGAGACGTGCCCTGACGGTTCGGACAGCGAACCGATTCGTACAGTTTCGTTCGTGGACGCACCCGGCCACGAAACGCTCATGGCGACGATGCTCTCGGGCGCATCGCTGATGGACGGCGCAGTGCTCGTCGTCTCGGCCACGGAAACCGTCCCGCAGGCCCAGACCGAAGAGCACCTGATGGCGCTCGACATCATCGGCATCGAGAACATCGTCATCGCACAGAACAAAATCGACTTGATCGACCGTGACCGCGTGGAGCGCAACTACGAACAGATTCAGGAGTTCGTGGAAGGCACCGTCGCGGAAGACGCACCAGTCGTCCCGATCAGCGCCCAGCAGGAAGTCAACATCGACCTGCTGATGCAGGCTATCGAGGAAGAGATTCCGACACCGGAGCGCAACCCGGAGGACGACCCACAGATGTACGTCGCCCGCAGTTTCGACATCAACCGTCCCGGCACCACGTGGGACGAACTCACCGGTGGCGTTCTCGGTGGCAGTCTTGTGCAAGGGAAACTCACCGAAGGCGACGAACTTGAACTCCGTCCTGGCCGTGAAATCGACGAGGGGGGCCAGACCCAATGGGAACCCATCGAAACCGACGTTCGCTCCCTTCAGGCGGGCGGCGAGATGGTGGACAAAGTCACACCCGGTGGACTGCTCGGTGTCGGTACCGGACTCGACCCGAGTTACACGAAGGGTGACGCGCTGGCCGGACAGGTCGCCGGAACGCCCGGCAGCCTTCCCCCGACGTGGGAACAGTTCACGATGAAAATCGACCTGCTCGACCGTCTCGTCGGCTTGGACGACGAGGAAATCGACGAAATCAGCACGGGCGAACCGCTCATGCTGACCGTCGGCACGGCGACGACGGTTGGTTCGGTCACCAGCGCGCGCGACGGCGAGTGTGAAGTCGCACTCAAACGACCCGTCTGCGCGCCGGAAGGTGCGAAAATCGCCATCAACCGCCGTATCGGCGCACGATGGCGACTCATCGGAATCGGAACGCTCACTACCAACTGATGGCTCTCACGGTCGCCATGGACACGAGCGCGCTCATGATGCCCGTCGAATCGGACGTCAGGCTGTTCGACGAACTCGACCGGCTGTTAGGCCAGTTCGAGTGCGTCGCACCGCGTGCCGTCATCTCGGAACTCGACGGACTCTCGCAGGGCGGCGGCGCGGAAGCGACTGCCGCCAGCGTTGGCGCTGATTTGGCGACCCGCTGTGAAACCATCGACCATCACGAATCGTATGCCGACGACGCGTTGGTCGAACTCGCACCCGAGTTCGACTTCGTCGTCACGAACGACGCGCCCCTCCGGGACCGTCTGCTCGACGCCGGCGTTCCGGTAATTCATATAAGGGGCGGGAACAAACTCGCAATCACTCAACCATAGCATGTACAAACGGGTTAGACTGAAAGATACGGTCGAGGTACCTCCCCAGTTCCTCGCGGACGTAACGCCGGGGCTGGTGCAGCGGCTACTACAGGACAAGCTCGAAGGACGGATGGACGAAGACGTCGGCAGTGTCGTCAGCGTCACCAAAGTTCACGATATCGGCCACGGTGCGGTGCTTCCAAACCGCCCCGGCGTCTACTACGAAGCGGAGTTCGACGCCGTCACGTTCGACCCTCAGATGCAGGAGGTCGTCGACGGAGAAGTCGTGGAAGTCGTCAACTTCGGGGCGTTCGTTGGCATCGGGCCGGTAGACGGACTGCTCCACGTCTCCCAGATTTCCGACGAATATCTCGCATTCGACGAAGAGAACCAACAACTCGCCTCCCGCGAGTCCAACCGCACGCTCGGTGTCGGTGACTCGGTTCGAGCACGAATCGTTACGAAGAGCATTGACGAGCGCAACCCACGCGAGAGCAAAATCGGCCTCACGGCGAAGCAGGTCGGACTGGGCAAACACGGCTGGCTGAAAGAGGATCGTGAAAAACGCCAACCAGCAACCGAGAGTGAGTAACCATGGCCAGTAACCGACTCGCCTGTCGCGACTGCCACGCCGTTCTGGACGCGGACGAGGAAATCTGTTCGGTGTGCAACTCGACCAGTCTCACGGAAGACTGGAGCGGCTACGTCGTCATCGCCCACCCCGAGGAGAGCGAAATCGGGCAGGAAATGCAGGTGACGGAGCCGGGCAGTTACGCGCTGAAAGTCAGATAGACGTGACAGAAACCGTCGTCTCGCTCCCTCGCACACTGCGAAGTGAGCTTAAGGAACCGCTTGGGCCTATTTTTACTGACGCAGAGACGCTTCTTGACTCCACGGGAAGTCCGCTCGTCGCTGTCGGCGATGTCGTTACCTATCATCTCGAATCTGTCGGCGTCACACCGGACGTAGCGTTAGTCGATGGATTGACAAAACGCGATGCAGTCGAGCCAGAAATCCGCGACGCGGTAAGCGACGACGCCCGGCACGTGACGGTCGAAAATCCGGCCGGAGTGCTCACTGACGACCTCCTTTCCGCGCTCGTCGAGGCGATTGCCGCGCCCGAGGCGACAGTGCTCGTCGTCGACGGAGAAGAAGACCTCGCGGCGCTCCCGGCGGTGCTTGCCGTCCCTACAGGTGGAAGCGTCATCTACGGCCAACCGGACGAAGGAATGGTTCACGTGCAGGTAACTCCCTCCGTGCAAAAGCAGGTCGAAAATCTCCTCGCGCAGATGGACGGCGATACGAAACGGCTCTTCTCGCTCGTCGGTGCGGAGAGGAATTCATAATCGACGAGGCGAAACGAGTAATGCGACGGCATCATCGAATATCGGGTGAACGATGGTGGACAGGAACAGTAGCATATCCCAACCCGCGACATCCATTCTCCGTGGCTTCCACTGTAGCCGTCTCTTCGGACGAATCGCCCACTTCGAAATCCTTTTACACGCTACAGGGAGAAAAGGAGTATAACTGAGTGTTACACATGGAAGTCGAAATCCTCTCACAGGAGCAGAACCCAATGCTCCACCGGACTGAAGTGCGGTTCCAGATCGTTCACGACGAGGCAACGCCCTCGCGTCTCTCGGTTCGAGACAGCCTCGCGGCGAAACTCGACAAAAACGCGGACGAAGTCGTCGTCCACGAAATGAGCACGAAATTCGGTATGCGCAAGACCGTCGGCTACGCGAAAGTCTACGACAGCTCCGAGCACGCGCGCGATGTCGAACAGGACTACATGCTCGAACGCAACAAAATCACGGCGGACGACGCCGACACTGACACGGAAGCGGAAGCCGAGGAGGCTGAATAATGGCGCGCAACGAACTCTACAACGACGACGGCACGACTGAGCGAGAGCAGTGCCCGCGCTGTGGCGACTCGTTCCTCGCCGACCACGGTGACCGACTTCACTGTGGCAAGTGCAGTTACACCGAGTGGAAGTAAATGCGAATCCTCGGCGTTGAGGGTACCGCGTGGGCGGCCAGCGCGGCCGTTTACGATACGAACACCGATTCAGTTTTTATCGAGACTGACGCCTACCAACCCGAGAGCGGTGGCATTCATCCGCGCGAAGCCGCAGAACACATGAGCGACGCGATTCCGCGCGTCATCGAGACGGCGATGGCCGAAGCGGACGGCCAAATCGATGCGGTTTCGTTCTCGCGCGGGCCGGGTCTCGGCCCGTGTCTCCGAATCGTCGGCACCGCGGCGCGCGCGTTGTCCCAGAGTCTGGACGTGCCGTTGCTCGGCGTGAACCACATGGTGGCTCATCTCGAAATCGGCCGACAGCAGTCGGGATTCGACTCGCCCATCTGTCTGAACGCCAGCGGCGCGAACGCGCACGTGTTGGGCTACCGAAACGGTCGGTACCGCGTTCTCGGCGAGACGATGGACACGGGCGTCGGCAACGCCATCGACAAATTCACGCGACACGTCGGATGGTCACATCCGGGCGGACCAAAGGTCGAGGAGGCCGCGAAAGACGGCGAGTACATCGACCTCCCGTACGTCGTGAAGGGGATGGATTTCTCGTTTTCGGGCATCATGAGCGCGGCAAAACAGGCCGTCGATTCGGGCGAAGCAATCGAGGACGTTTGTTTCTCGCTTCAGGAGAACATCTTCGCCATGCTCACCGAAGTGGCGGAGCGCGCGCTGTCGCTCACCGGACGGGACGAACTCGTTCTCGGTGGTGGGGTCGGTCAGAACGCCCGTCTCCGCGAGATGCTCCGCGAAATGTGCGACCAGCGCGGTGCGAAGTTCTACGCTCCCGAACCGCGTTTCCTACGGGATAACGCGGGGATGATTGCGGTGCTCGGCAAGGAGATGCTGGACGCGGGCGATACGATTCCGGTGACGGATTCGGCGGTGGATTCGAACTTCCGCCCCGACGAAGTGGCCGTCTCCTGGCGAACCGACCGCGAAGAAGTGTTCCGCAACGTCGGCGAACGCGAGATTCGCGGCGCGGAAGCCACCGTTTCCATCGGCTCGGAACGCGTGACGAAGCGCAGAACGGCCAAATCCTATCGTCATCCACAACTCGATGCGCGCTTACGTAAGGAGCGCACGACCCTCGAAGCACGCTTGACGAGCGACGCGCGCCGTGCCGGTGTGCCGACGCCGGTCGTTTACGACGTTGACCCTGCGGAAGCTTGCATCGAGTTCGAGCACGTCGGCGAGGCTGACCTCCGCGAAGATCTGACCGCATCGCGAGTGCGCGACGTGGGTCGGCACCTCGGCGTAATGCATCGGGCGGGAATCGTCCACGGCGACCCGACAACGCGAAACGTTCGGTGTGCTGGGGGCGACACGCCCCGGAACGAGCGAGCGGGTGATTCCCGCGAGCACGACCGCACGTACTTCATCGATTTCGGATTGGGCTACCACTCCGACGATGTGGAGGACTACGCGATGGATTTGCACGTCTTCAGCCAGAGTCTCGCCGGAACCTCGGACGTAGCCGAGGAACTGCGGCGTGAGTTCGAGTCCGCCTATTCGGAGTCGGGCGACGAGCGTGTCGTCGCACAGTTGCGCGAAATCGAAGGTCGCGGACGGTATCAGTGACGACGACTTGCATTCTGACACGTTGTTTTTCACGTTGGATGCGTTTCTGAAACCGGATGCGGTAGCGTTGCTGTGACTGCAACTGCTAGGCGCACGCCACGCCCTCGCTCTGTCAGTTACTCGTGGCAGGCCACTCGTGCCCTCCGTCGCTCGCCCGTTGCCACCAGGACAGCAGGCGAGCCTGGGTGGGCTTGCCATCGCGTATTGGAAAGTCGGCTTTCCACCGTCACTTCGGCTGGCTGGGTTTGGCTTGGGCGGTTCATCGGTCTATCTGTCTTTGGTGTTGGCCCGCCACTCGCTCCTATGTTCGTTTGGGCGTTGATTGTGCCAAGCAGTTGTGGTCTACACTGTCTCACATTGGTATCGAAGGCGTCGTCACATCTCGTGTTTTTCCACGAATCCCAACCAGTCATTTATTTTACACATCCGATGCCCCAAATGCTATTACCGGCGCGGTCATTCACCATGATATGTCCGACAAAGAAACCTCTGGAACCCTCTTCGGCATGCCGTACAACTTCGAACGCCCGAGCGTCGGGCGGATGCTCTCGTCCTACTGGAAGCCCGGCGAAGGAATGCTGGTCGAGAAACCGTTCGGCATCGGCTATACGCTCAATCTCGCCAACTGGCGCTCGTGGCTCGTCCTCGCCCTCGCTGGCGTCCTGCTCTGGCACGAGCAAAGCGGCCCCGACGTGGAGGATGTCGAGGACGAACCCGTCGAAGTCATCGTAGACGACGACTGATTCGACGCCTCTTTTTGTTCGCGGGACACCCTCTCTGCCATGATACGGTTCGTCACCGGCAACGAGGGAAAAATCCGCGAGGCACGCGACTATCTTGACGACGAGGTTCGTCAAATCGAGTACGATTACACGGAAATCCAGAGCGACGACCTCGGGGAAATCGCGCTCCACGGCGCACACGAAGCGTTCGAGGAGACTGGCGGCGAAGACCCCATTGTCGTGGATGACGCAGGATTGTTCGTTGACGCAATCGGTGGCTTTCCCGGCCCATATTCCGCTTACGTCGAGGACACCCTCGGCGTCGAGCGCGTCTGGCAAATCGCCGAACAGGAGGAAAACCGCCGCGCCCATTTCCGCTGTATCGTCGCGTATTACGACGGCGAGAACGCGGAGACGTTCTCCGGGTCGGTGCCCGGAACGCTCGTCGCACCACGCGGTGACGGCGGGTTCGGCTACGACCCGATTTTCGAACACGAGGGCAATACGATGGCCGAGATGAGTACGGAAGAAAAGAACGCCATTTCCCACCGTGGACGGGCGTTGGCGAAGTTCGCGGATTGGTTGGCGGACCGATAACGAAAATCCCGTCCCTCGATTCGGGAGGACGACTTAGGCTCTCGGATCGCTATCCGGTCCCGGATACTCACCACCGACCACCACATCGTACAGACTTTCGGGGTCGAACAGCGAGACGAACCCGTCGGGTCGCTTGACGCTGACCGAAATCCGACCTTGAAGCGTAGCCGCGGTTTTCGCGCTTCGCAGGTCGTCATCGTAGGAGATGATGTGTGCCGCGTTTCCGGCGTGGGCGCTGGCGAGGGCGGGGTGGTCGCCGGGTGACTGTTCGACTTCGATTTGGAGGACTTCGATTTTCTCGCGCCAGTCGCGCGCCAGCTCGTCGTCGGCCAGTTCGCGGATGACCTCTTCGGCATCGGACAGCAGTTCGTCGCTGGCGACGAGTTCGATCCACGAGTGTTCGCGAACGATGTCCATCATTCTGCGGGCATCCCTACCGACCAGCAGATCCGCGGCCAACACGTCCGCGTCGATGGCGATACGGGCGGGATTCGGGTTACTCATCGCGTTGCTCTACCAGCGTCTTCCGGACGGCTTCGATGTCGGTGTCGAACTCCTCTGCACGGTCGAACAGGTCGCGCCACGTCATGAGTTTGTCTGTGAGGTCAGGGGAGAAAAGCGCTTGTTTCGGTCGAAGTTGGAGACGTGGCGGCGAAACACGCCGACGCGCCGGTACCGGAGCACTAAGTAGCCAATCGAGAGCAGGCCGATGATGATTCCGTACACCTGCTGTCCGAAAACCGTGATGTCGGGATATACCAGTCCTCCGAGACCGTAAAGAGACGGATTCGGATTCCACGAACTCTCAGCATGCCGGATCGCTCTGGTATCGAGAAAGAGGAAGAGGGGAAATAGCACGAGACCAACCGCGATAGTAGCCTGTGCGAGCAGAAAGGCGACGTCTACAATCGGTTCGAACGGGCCGAGCATACCCCACGGAATGATGTTCACGACGAGTCCGAGGAGAACGCTGGCTGCAACCATCGCGAAAAAAATCCACCATCGAGAACCGATTGACTCGTCCATGGGTTCGTATTTTCTAGCGTGAGAGTATACGTTTTGGCTCGAAAATCAGCAATAAAATCCGCTTACGCCGATTTGTTGCCGAGAATATCCGTCGTCACCGTCTTCTCGTAGTTCAGCGCATCGAGTTCGACTCGCTCCGTGTAGCCATGATACTCCACGACGACGTAGTAGTTGACTGCGAGCGTGCTCTCCTCGCCGCGACGAAGGTGCGTCTTCCACCACGCGCCGAGTTTCGAGTTGTCGAGCGGGACGGTGTCCCGAATCGTCGTCTCGCTGTGCGGTTCGATTTCGATGGATTTGTCCTTCGATTCGTCCGAGAGCACGATGTCGTTCATCGTCACGCGGTAGCCGACCTCAGTGATGTGAATCGACTCGCTCCGGTCGTTTCTCAAGGTGGCGGAGGATTCGATGGGTGTCTCGGCCATCGTCGCTTCGCTCCACTCGGCTTTCGTGTTCGAGACACGTCCGACTTGCCGTCCCGCAACCGAGAACGGCAGCGTCGCGTTTGAATCGACTGGACCAAGCATATCGGTCGTGACTGTTCCGCGCTCCGCTTCCCCGCCGACTGGTAGTCGTGCGAACCCAGCATCGACCGTCACGTCCCGTTCGACGACGCGGTCAGTTTTCTCGTCGTTGTTGACGTGGCTGACCCACCAGCGCTGGATTTCGTGGTCGGTGATTTCCCCGGAGAGTTCGAGGTCGGTGCGACCCGGCCTGATATCCCGATTCGTCTCGCCCTCGACCAGCTGCACGTCGTTCATCAGCACTCGGTAGTTCGCATCGATGGAGAGATGCTCGGCGAACACCGACCCCGGCTTGTTCGGGTTCGCCACGATGGTACGGGTTCGAATCCCGGTGTTGCCGGTTTCGGGGACGACCCACTCGCTTTCGACCGATCGGAGCTTCGGTGGTTGGGACTCGGCTGCACCGGTTCGTGGCACGGTTTTCGTCGTGATCTTCCCACCGCCAAGTACGTCGGTCGTGAAGACGACGCGCTTGCTCAGGGAGGGGAGTGTGACTCGTTTCGTCTCTCCGTCTTCCTTAACCACGGCGTAGAACTGTACGTTCATCGTGGTCTTCTCGTCGTTTTTCACGTGACTTTCCCACCACGTCGGAAGCTTCCCGTTGTTGAACGCCGAGTCGATGGCGAACGACGTTTTCTCGCCGGGCTTCACGTGAACGCCGCCGTCGGTCGTTCCCTCGGCGACGGTCACGTCGTTCATTCCGATTGCGTAGTTCACGTCCACGACGCCCGGAACGCCGACCGAGTTCGGGTTGTTCAAATCGATTTTCGTTTGGATTTCGCTCGTCTGGGCGTTCACGGTTCCCTAGTCGGTCTGGACACCGTCGACGGTCGGTTGGCCGACCGTCACCATTCCCGATGTGACTGCTACACCGAAACCACCGGCGCTGACGACGAACAGCGACAGCATCGCGACGACGACCTTGCCAAACAGGTTACGTATCGCCATCGTCTCCCTCCAACAGTGATGTATCGTCCCCCCCAGATAATTCATTATACTGTGGATTCGGACGGAAATTCAAGTACCTTTACCTGTAATTATCCACCGTGTGAACCGACATTATGGGTTTTATCATCGGTTAAACTGACATTGACTGCTTCACCGACGCACGGCGGATTGGTTGCGTAGGAATCACACCGGTTTCCATCCATCGAAAGCACCACGCGGTATCGGCCATCCTCCGGCAACACCCGGATAACCCGTGCGCGGTAATCCGGATTCGTGGAACCGATTTCGACGTGCTCCGGGCGAATCGCTATCGTTCCCTCGCCGTTGGGATGGGGCAAACAGTTGCTCCCGGTAAACCGCGCGACGAACGACGATACCGGGCGTTCGAATATCGCGTCCGGCGTTCCAATCTGTTCGATACTGCCGTTCCGCATCACCGCGATTCGGTCGGCCAGCACTCGCGCCGTCGTTCTGTCGTGTGTAACGTACACCGCGGTCTCGTCCAAAAGCAGTACGGCCAAATCTTCACGAAGCGACTGGCGCGTCGGTACGTCCAGCGCCGAAAGCGGTTCGTCGAGCAGGAAGGCGTCTGGCCGAACGAGTAGTGACCGTGCGAGCGCGACGCGTTGTTTTTCGCCGCCCGACAACGTCTCGGGATATCGTTCCGAGAGGTTTGCGACGCCCAGTGCCGACAGCAGTTCCTGCGGGTCGTGCGTTTCGTGGTGGTACTCCGCGCCGAACGCGACGTTCTCCGCAACGGTAAGATGTGGAAAGAGCGCGTACTCCTGAAAGACGAATCCCAGTCGGCGCTCCTCCGGGGGCAGTCCCGTCACGTCTCGTCCACCGAGCGAGATTGCGCCGTCGTGGTCGTGAAACCCCGCAACTGCTTCCAGTAGGAGGGATTTTCCGCTTCCACTGGGGCCGAGGACGACCAGCGTTTCGCCCGCCGAAATATTCACGTCGGCTTCAACCGTGAACGTCGCGCCATCCGCCGTGAACGCCGCGTTCACCGCAATGGCGAGTCCCGATTCCGTCACGGCCACCCTCCTCGGTCGTAGGCCAGTGAGCGGACGAGCACGAAGAGTCCGACACAGAGCACGAGTAGCAGAGTCGCAACCGAACCGCTCGCTTCCAGTCCGGACGAGAGGAACGTGTTGTAGATGAACACTGGCGCGTGTTGGACGCCGGAAACGCGCTCCATTGCTGGCGGGTAAAACACCGAAACGCTGTACGCGACGATGGCGACGGCACCGAACTCGGAAACTGCCCGTGCCCACGCCAGTACGCCGCCAGTCAGCACACTTCTGGCGGCCAGCGGTGCTGTCACTCGCCGAAACGTCTCCCACTCGTTCGCGCCGAGGGTTCGGGCGGCCCGTTCGATGCGCGAATCCACGCGTTCGAATCCCTCTCGGGCGGCGTTCACCGCGAAGGGTGCGCTGACGAACGTCATCGCCAGCACCATCCCGAACAGGGTTCCGAGTACCTTTGCTCGGGGAAGGAGACCACCCTGGCCGAACGCGAATAGCACCGCGAGTCCGGCCACGCTGTGTGGTACGACCAGCGGCAAGTCGACGAGGCTCTCGACCAGCGCCTGCCCCGGAAATCCGCGGGCGAGAACGACGGCGAGTGGAACGCCCAACGCGACCGACGCCAGCGCGGAGAGTAAAGGCGCGTACACCGAGAGGAAGAGTGCCCGTTGAACGCTGGGGTTGGTCGCCGAGGAGAGCAGTGCCGCTGGATTCTGTCGAGCGACAAGCATCAACAGCGGGAGGGCAAGCGCCACGAGTAGCACGGTTCCGAGAGTCGCGGCGAGGATTCCGAACGTTCCACGTCCGGCAGCGAACGCGAGCGCCCCAGCACTCAGAATCGCGAAAACGGCGTAGAGTTCGGGATGGCCGACCGAAAACGAAATCGAGAACGCAAGCAGCTGCACCGTTATGACCGTCAGCACTGACGTTCCCGTTCCAAACGCAACCGCCGTAGGTCGAGCCGACTCCGTGCTCACGGTTCGAGAGCAGACACCCGACAGCGAAGTGTCTTTCTCTCAGTGCTCCGCGGCTTGCGCCAGTTCTTCGAGTTCCTCCCGAACCGAACTACTCACCGGGTGGTGCGGTCGGCGCGGCGCACCTGCTGGTGCGCCGCGCGCTTGCATGACCGCCTTCGCGCCCGGAACGCCGTACTGGGCCGTAATCGCCCGATTCAGTTCGATCAGCTGGGCGTTCAACTGCCGGGCTTGTTCGTCGTGGCCACCTTGCTGAAGCCGATAGATTTCGCTTGCGCGTTCGGGGGCGACGTTCGCGAGTGCTAGGACACCCCCATCGGCACCGGCGTCGAGTCCGGCGGCGTAGATGCTCCCACTGCCGACGAGGAGGTTGAAATCGGCATCTTCGGTGCGGGCGCGCTCTCGCTGTAATCGCGTCAGATCGCCGCTCGAATCTTTCATCCCGGCGATGTTCTCGTGGTCGGCGAGTTCGCCGACCACTTCCGGCGAGAGGGCGACATCCGTGTATGCAGGAACGCTGTAGAGGTACACCGGAACCGGACTCTCGTCGGCCACGGTTCGGTAGTAATCGATCCACGTGTCGTCGTCGTGACTGAAGTAAAAAGGCGTTACCACGAGGGCGGCGTCTGCTCCCGCCTCCGCCGCGAGGTTCGTCTGGCGGAGCGTCTCGCGGAGGCCGGGATGGCCGGTCCCCGCGAGAACGGGCACGTCAGATTCATCTGCAACGATTTCGGTAACGCGATTGCGCTCTTCGACGCTCATCAGTTCCGCCTCGCTGTTCGACCCGCAGGGAACGATGAAATCCACCCCGCGGTCTTCGACCCACGCGACGAGTTCGCGGAGGTCGGTCTCTTGTAGGTTTCCTTCGTCGTCAAACGGTGTTAGCAGTGGGACGCCAGTTCCGTGCATAGGTGTCATCCTCACGCCGAGACCATGAAATCGGTGGTAGCGGAAGCGTCTCACGGTCGTCTGACGCGGTTTTAAGTTATCGCCCTTCCCAGTCGAAACCGGGCGCGCACACCTCTCTCCCATCCTCCCACTCCGCGCGCCCGGCACACCACCCACATCCTCCCCTACCCCGCTCTCCCACCCCCCCTCCACTTCAACACTCCCCTTTCCGGCGGCAGGCAGTTATTTCCCCTACGTAGACGTGTCCTGATAGCTACAAACGGTTCCTGTACTCCCGACAAACAGTTCATAACAAAGAGGTACCCGCTCTTTCGTAGAGTTGCGCCCGACGGCTTGGGCGCGAAGCGTGTCGCAGTCTCGCGGTGGGTTTCCGGCGGGGCCGGGGGCTCTGGCGGCGGGTTGGCTTCCCGTTACAGTGTCACCAATCTCCCCACGAAAGTTCTCGTCCCGGACGACCCTAGAACCCCGCGCTGCCCAATCGTTTTTCCTTTATACTGAACTCGATAGCGTCGCACAACTCGACTCAAGAGCTATGCGGAACCCTGTAGTTGCTCTCGCACTGCCGGGAGCGCATCCCGTGCGGCGATGAGCGCGACACGGTCTCCGCCTTCGAGCGACGTTCCGGGGAGCGGTATCGTCATCCGTTCGCGGGAGCGTCCGTGGGCGTAGATTCGCGCGTCGGTCGGCAGTTCGACCGCCATGACGTGCGTCCCGATGAGGGGCGAGTTCTCCGGAATCGTCATCGTGGTCAGCTGCAAGTTGGCGGTCAAATCCGCGATAACGTCGAAATCACCGCCGAGTAGGGCCGTCTTCGCACCTGCCGCGCCGAGACGTTCGGGATAGATGACCTCGTCCACGTCGTCGGCGAACTTGTGGTAAATATCCTCCCGGTAATCCTCGTCGATACGCATGACGGTTCGACAACCGTGGTGTTTGCCGACCATACAGGCCGCGAAGTTGACGTTCAGGTCGCCGGTCAACCCGCCGACCGCATCCGCCGAGTCAAGCCCGGCCTCCGTCAGCACGTTCTCGTCCGACCCATCCCCTTCGATAACTTCGAACCCCTCCTTGCGCGCTCGTTCCGCCTTGTCGGGGTCGTCTTCGACGATGATGATGTCGTGCCCCTCCTCGGTCAGCACCCGAGCGGTTCGCAATCCCACACGGCCAGAGCCCACGATAACAAATCGCATGGCTATGCAAAGGCGCAGGGAGCACAAAAACGTTAGTGTGGTGGGTCAGTTCCTGGAGATGACGACGGTTTCCGTGTCCGTGTCCCCGCCCGAGTCGGTGATGCGGAGCGTTACTTCGAGCGATTCACAGTCGGGAACCGTCACCGTGACGGAGTGGCCAGTTTCGTTGTACTCCCCATCGCCGTCCGTATCCCACTCGTGTTTCGGCCCTTCGTCGGTGTAACACGTGGAGCAAGTTTCGAGGGTCACGGTGTCGCCCGCGTCGAGGTCGTCGAGGTTCGGCGTCGCCTCGATGCAGGCTTCCGGCGCTTGTCCGTCCGAACCGTCTTCCTCGTCGCTGTATTCGAGAACGTGAAGGGTTCCATCGAACGGGTCTTTTTGCTCCCAGTCGCCATCCGTGGGGTGCGTCGCTACGTACACTCGCCCATCCACGACGACGGGTGCTCCCGCCGCGGAACCGTACCCATCGAAGTCGTCGCCGCCGAACGTGTACGTCCATTTGTGCTCTGCGGTGTTCGCATCAACCGCTATCACAAGCGCCTCACCCATGTCGTCCTCGGACGGAACTTGGCCGCCGAGGTAGACGATGCCGTCGGCCAGCGTCGGTGGACTCGTAATGTTCACGTCCAATTCGTGTTCCCACTGTACCTCGCCCGTTTTCGAGTCGAGCGCTCTCAGGATGTAACCTTCCTCGTATTCGGTGTAGTATACCGACCCATCGCCGACGGTAATCGAGTCGAATGTGCTTCCTCCTCGCTTGGTCTCGTGCGTCCAGACTTGCGACCTGTCGTCTCCCGACCTCGCCAAGATATCGCTGTTATCCTCGGAATCCCAGTAGGTGGCATACACCAATCCGCCTTCGACCGCGAACTCCTCTTTGTTGTGTAGGGTGTCGGTCCAGTATGCCGACCCGTCTTCGGGATTTCGAGCCGTTCCGCTATCGTAGTAGAGGGTCTCGTTTCCGTAGAACACATCAGTCGAGAGCCCCGGCTTGTCCCAGATGACATCTCCGGTTTCGGCGTCGTGAGCGGATTCTGCACCCGTGTACACCCGTCTGTCAACGACGACCGGGGTGCCATACTGCGGTTTCGCCAGTTTCCATTTCGTCTCGCCGGTTTCGGCATCGAGTGCGTAGGAGGCGTTTTCACCCTTATCGTTGTACCCGTCCGTCCCGACGTACACGGTACTATCGACTACGGTTGGATTGTCCGGTCTCGAAAGGTCGTCCCGCCTCCATTTTTGTTCACCCGTGTTCGCGTCGTACGCCACGACGTAGCCTTCACTTTCCTCGTAACCGCTGGTTCGAACGGCGAGGAACACCGTCCCATCGACGACCACCGGTTCGACGTATTCCACCTTTCCGTCGAGGTCTATCGACCAATCCGTCGTCGCGCGTGGAGTTGGGCCGCTTACAGCCGTTGCTCCGGTTCGTCCGACGTTGCCGCGATACGTCGTCCATCCCGTCGATTTTTGCTCACCTTCATCGTCGTCGCTATCGTTGTCGTCTTGCTGAGCGAGGACTACACCGGTTCCGGTGAGACTCATTGCGCCAGCAGTCACACCGATCGTTTTCAGAAACGTTCGCCTGTTGTCTGAGGGCATGCGGATAGAGCTTTCTGACCCTCTTATCTTTCCTATAATTATGTTAAATTGTTGTATATATCTATTATTCATCATCTATTCATACATATAGAATAGATGATAATAAAATAGAAACGGAAGCAGAACTCAGCTCGCCAAGATGACGATGTATTCCGTATCGGTGTTCCCGTGTGAGTTAGTTAGACTCTCCGTTCTAGCTGTCGTACCAACTGCCTTTAGCATTGACCATAGTGAGATACGACGGTTGCTACCGATGGCTTTCGCTCGTATGGGTCGCAAGTGGTATCAAAAAAGAAACTCGGTGATCGTCCTTAGCAGTCGTCTTCGTCGTTCTGCTGGTCGCCGTTCGACCCGTCGTCTTGATCACCATCGTTGCCAGCGTCACCGTTCGAACTGTCCTCTCCATCATTTCCTATAAGTGTACTAAGGTGGTCAAAAACCGCTTTATTTATCACTTAATAAAAATATACTTTATGTTTTTATATATTATTTTCATATTTCGTATTATATTCTCCCCAAATCGACGTAACAGGACGACTGCTCCGCTGTTCAAGGTAAGAAATCGAAAAAGCCTAGGCCGGGATTTGAACCCGGGCTCTCGTCCTTACCAAGGACGCGCTTTACCGCTAAGCTACCCAGGCGCGGGCATCTATTTCTACACACGGAAGCGTCTTTAGGCGTTTCGATTCGCGTCAGGGGTCGGTAGTGTATGACGTGGGTTCGTCCACGTGACTCGGTCGCCGTCGTGACAATTTCCCAAGAACCTCCTCCGTATCGTCCGGCAGTGTTGTCTCCGATTCGTGGTTGCTGACCGAGGTGGTGAGCTGTTCGGCGTATTGTCGGGTTCCGACAGGGCGTGACCGACCCGCCGCAGTCGTTCCGGCGACGATTGCGAGTTCGAACACGTCCGTTTCGAGGGCGTGGTCATCCTGTCCGTCAGTCTGGTCGCGACCGAACGATTTGACGGTCTGTACCGCCGTGTCGGCGGCTTCCGTCCGTGCGAGGAGCGAAAATCCACGGGAAACCATCACGTCCGCCGCGAGGACGGCGATGTTGCTCTCGGTGTGCGGCGATTCCGCGTTCCACGGTTCGTCGTGTGCCAGCGTTCGCGTGAGTTGCAATCCTTCGTAGATGAGTTGGACGCCTGCGGCACGACGCTCGACTTCGCTCGTATCGACATCGTTTCCGACTGCTCGAACGCTCAGCAACGTCAGAACACCCGGGACGATACCTGACGACTCCAGCAGCCCGTCGATGTAATTGCGGAGTTGCGCTGGCGTAATATCTTCGACAGCCTCGCGCGCTGACCCGCGCGCCCGGACGGCCTCTTCCATTATTGGGGCTTACGACGGAACTGCCAAAGACCTTTGGAAAGCGTCGCCAACTGGGAGTATGATTCGTGTAACCGACGCTCCGGAAATTAGAACGATTACCATCGACCGGCCGGAATCCCGCAACGCGTTCACTCCCGAGGGACTCTCCAACCTCGCGGATGCCGTTGAAACCGCCACCCGACCCGTCGTCTACCTCCATGGGGCAGGCACCGCGTTCTGCGCCGGTGCCGACCTCGATGTCGTCGCGGGATTGAACCGAGAATCGGCGGAGGGATTCGCGGAACACGGCCAACGCGTTGCGAACGTAATCGAACGCACCGAAAGCGTCGTCGTCGCCGGAATCGATGGCTTCGCGCGAGGCGGCGGAGTCGAACTCGCACTCGCCTGCGACATTCGGGTTGCCACACCGGACGCGACGTTCGCCGAACCGGGGGTTCAACTCGGTATCTTCGGCGCATGGGGCGGAACCGTTCGACTCCCCGAAATCGTCGGATTGGGCGATGCACTCGACCTCGCACTCTCCGGTCGGGTCGTCGGCGCGGAGGGAGCACGAAGAATGGGGCTGGTTTCGCGCATCACCGACGACCCGCGGGGGGTCGCCGAGGAAATCGCGGATAACGCCCCCGACGCACTCGCCGTCGTCAAAGCGCGCGTCCGTGATTCCGCGTCGTCGGGAGTGCAGGCCGCCCGCGAGGCCGAAGCGTTCGGCGAACTCGTGGCGGAACACGCCGAGGACATCGCTGCTCGGCGCGAGTAATGGAGAGAAAAATTACAGCGGTTCCGGTGCTGGCGGGACGGCACGCTTGTGCTCGCTTCGGTCGAACATCGTCCCGATTCGTTCGACATTTTCCTCGCTCACGCCAGCAACCTGTCGAGCAGTCGCGGAGACCGAAAGCGGGCCATCGACGTGGAGTGCCAGCACCGCATCAAGCGTGTCGTAGTCGATGCCCAACTCCTCCTCATCGGTCTGACCGGCCCAGAGTCCCGCAGTGGCTTCCTTCTCTGCCAACTCGTCGGGGACGCCGACGTGTCTTGCGAGTTGGCGCACCTGCTGTTTGTAGAGATTGCCGATGGGGTGGCAATCGACCGCGCCGTCACCGTACTTCGTGAAATACCCCACGAGCGCCTCGGTTCGGTTTCCGGTACCGAGCACCAGCGCCCCTTGGTGGTTGGCAACGAGATAGTTCAGCACTGCTCGTGTTCTGGCACGGGCGTTGCCCACCGCCATCTGGTCGCCCTCCGCTTCGGTGTAGGCGTTGAGAAACTGGTCGACGATGGGGTTGATTTCGAACACGTCGTAGGCGATTTCGAGTTCCTGAGCGACCCACTCCGCGTCGGTCATGTTATCCTCCCGGCTCACCGCGCCGGGCATGATGAGGCCATGGAGGTTCTCCCGCCCGAGGGCTTCCGCGGCGAGATAGGCCGTCAGCGTGCTGTCGATACCGCCCGATAGCCCGAGGACTGCCGAGTCAGTGCCCGCCGCCGCGACCTGCTTGCTGATGAACTCGGTGATGTGTTCGCGATGGGCGTCGAGTTCCGACGCCGAAAGTTCGAGGTCTATCATGACCGGGTGTTGGGTTGCTGATGACTAAAACCTCCCCGCCTACGCCGAATTTCTGGACGAATGTCGGATGGCGCTACGTTGAAGTGGTGTCGGGGTGTAGTAACGTTCGAATTGTTCGAATGCGCCGGTGGTGAGCAAATCCGATGGATTTGTGATCCTCGGCGCATGGAACGAACGAAGTGAGTGACATGCGCCGGTGGTCTAGTGGCAGGACATGAGCTTCCCAAGCTCATAGCCCGGGTTCAACTCCCGGTCGGCGCAGTCCGTGACGAACGGCCGTGAGAAGAATAGAATTTCAAGAAACGTATTTTCACACGAACTGGACGTTTTCGATTTCAAATCGTGCACCGCCCGTCGTTCCTCCCGTCACCGTAATCGACCAGCCGTGAGCTTCAACGATTTCTTTGACGATGCTGAGTCCGAACCCGGTTCCGTCCTCGCCGGTTGAAAATCCGGTCTGGAATGCTCGTTTGGATTTCCGGTTCGGTATCCCCGGCCCGTCGTCCTCGAAGTAGAAGCCGGAGCCATCGTCCAATAGCCCGATTCGAACCGTGGCTTCCGAATCCGCATGCTCGCCGGTATTTCGAATCAGGTTTTCGAACGCCTGCTGGAGGAGGCTATGACTCCCAACGACTGATACCAGTGTGTCCTCGACCGACAGGGAAATGGACTCCGTCGCGGCGGTTGTCCACGCATCATCGACAACGGTTCGGAGATCGACCGTTTTGGAGTCGAGTTCCTGTTGCTCGATACGAGCAAGCGATAGCACGTCATCGATGAGAACGTCCATTCGGTTCAGTGCGGTTTCCACGCCGTCCAAGTGCTCCTCTCGGTTTTCGGGTTCTTCCCGGGCAAACTCGATGTACGCTTGCGCGACGTTTATCGGATTTCGGAGGTCGTGGGCGACGATGTTAGCGAAATCGTCGAGGTGATTTCGTTGCCGCATGAGCTTGGTTTCCCGCTGTTCGCGTTCCAGTTCGTAGCTGATCCACTGCCCCATTATGTCGACCAGCGTAATTTCCCAGTCGGTGAACTTCTTTCCACGAACCGTTCGGCCGTAGAAAAAAGGTTCCGTAGACGTCTTCGTCTACTACGACCGGTGTTCCGATGTAGCACTGGACTCCCATGTCGGTGAATCCCGCACGGGAGGTCAGTTCGGGCGCTTCGGTTTCGATGTCCGCCAACACGAGCGTCTGTTTGGTATCGATGGCACGCTCGCAGTTCGTCTCTTCGAGAGGAACAACGTCGCCAGCCGTCGTTTCCTCGCTCGGGTCGTGGACGGTTTCGAATACGTAGTCGCCGTCTTCAACGTAGGAGAGCGCTCCGTACTCCGTCCCGAGTGTTTCGCGGCCGATTTTGAGGAGTTCCTCTACCTTCCCTTCGAACGTTTCGTTTTTGTCCGCAATGACACGATAGATTCTCCTGAGAACGGTCGCTTGTCGTTCCTGGCTTTCGTCATGTGGTTTGTAATTTGTCATTTTGATAGCCGTTCTCACTGTTTTGTTCCGAGATGGTGGCGAACGGAAGTTGTCATTTTCTGTCAGGGTGCTGAAAATATCTGTCGAATGTGACGCCTAAACCGAATCTGCTCTCGTCACGACGGAGAGCCAATCCTGGTCGTATCTCTATTCGACACATAGGGACGATGTGCCAACTGTGTCAAATTCACGGATTGTAGAACGATTTACATTCCATCAGCATAAAATCACCTGCTACGCGCGACCGGTGGTTACGGTTCGTCTCCAAAGCAGCGTCCGAAATCTTGGGTCTCAAACACTGTGAATAGCTCTCTCGTTTCAGCGTCGTCAAACCGCATCGGCCTGCGCCACCACGGTCCTTTTCCAGAATCACTTGATAGTTCGGTCACAATCCGATTAGCCTCCACCCCCGCCTCGGAACTACTCAGTGGAACTGCTTGCTCGTACAACCCCGATTCCCCTTCCGAACCCTCCAACAAGACCTCGGCGTCGAATTTCTCGCGTTTCACGTGGGCATTGTTCGCGAAGGTTTCCTTCTCCCCATCCGCCAACCCTGAAAACTTCTCGCCGGAAATCGGCTCCCGGGCGAGCCGAAACTGGCCGATGATGTACGTCCCCCAGTCTGGAGTAATCCACTCGTGTTTCGACTCCACGGACTCGTCCTCCAGACCCTCTGCCGTCGAGAGCGTCGCGTAGAAGAAGACGTAATCTCCTTTGTCCAGTTCCAGCAGAGGCTGGGCCTTCACGCCGAAGGGGTCTCCGTAGGTGTATCGCTGACAGCAGGGATACTCCGCAAACTCCGGGTCGAGATGCACGGGGAGTTTCTTTGCACCCTCGGGCAGTTCGACCGAGAGGTCGAGGTCGGCGTACGTCGGCACTTCCCGTTTGGTCGGCTCCGACTCGGGTATCGGGACGTACTCGAAACTCCCGTCCGAAAAGATCGGACCACGGACGCCGGGCTGGTTGGTGTTAGCGGCGACGTTGATGGCGACGGCGCGGGGCATAGCTCTCCGTGGGGACGCGGACGGCAAAAGCGTGGCTAGTACGCGCCGCTACCACACGCCGAGTGGTCCGATACACTCCCGACAGAAGGTGTACTCGGCACCGTTTTCCGTTCCGCAGTGTGGACATTGGCGAATGCTCGGGTCGGCCTCGTTGACCTCACTGAACTCTTCTAGAACGCTTTCTTTTCGAATATCATCCGGCGCACGTCGCTCGGAACTCGCTGGCGTGGACTGGAGGAGCGGCGAGTCCTCGTCGCTCCGCAGGAACCGATAGATGAGTAGCTGTAGTCCAGCGAAGAGAACGACGTACAGGATGATCCACCCCCAGACGTTCATGCTACAGTATGGCATACGACGTCATGATACTTGGTAGCTTCGCACACATTTGTCCGGAGAATTTAGAACGTTCGTTGATTAGTCGCGAAACTGGTCGTTTGTGGATGCTCGTTACGTGCGGTTTTTTATCACCACAAAAACATAGCTGCGGTTACGCCGGTTGCAGTTTGAGCACTCGGTCGTCCTGCGGTGCCGGCCCCGCAGACCGTCCGTCTTGGTTGCTGGTCATTACGTAGAGATGGTCGTCCGGTCCGGTGAACACAGTCCGGAGACGGCCGTACTCGTTTACCAGCAGGTGCTCCTGTTCGACCACGTTCCTGCCGTCGATTCGAACTCGATGGAGATGTTGGCCCGCGAGCGTTCCGAAAAAGAAATCGCCCTGCCATTGGGAAATCGGGCCGTTGTAAAACGTCGCACTGCCGGGCGCGATGGTCGGCGTATACGTCGCAATCGGGTCGGTGAACTTCCCGCTTTTTCCGGTGACGGTCGGCCACCCGTAGTTGTTTCCCGCTTCGAGGACGTTGATTTCGTCGTCCGTGGTTGGGCCGTGTTCGGTGCTGAACAGCGTTCCGTCCCGGAACGCGAGGCCCTGCGGGTTACGATGGCCGTAGGTGAACACTTCGTTTCCGAACGGGTTGTCGGGATGTGGCGTTCCGTCGAGCGTCAGTCTGAGAACTTTTCCCGCCATCGATTCTTCGTCCTGTGCGCGCTCTCCGCTCCCGGCGTCACCCGTCGTGACGTACAGTGCATCGTCGTGAACGGCGAGTCTGCCGCCGTTGTGGTTGGACGAGGCGGGAATGTCGTCCAGAATTATTTGCTCGCGCTCGAACTCATTGCCGACACGGTGGCGCACCACTCGATTTCGGAGTCCAGCCTGTCCGTCGTAGGTCTGATAGGTGTATGCGAGGTTTTCGTTGTTCGGATGGAACTCGAATCCAAGGAGTCCTCCTTCGCCACTGTGGGCGATTTGGTCGGTGATGTCGGCGACGACTTCGTTGCTGTTCGGGCGGATGAGGCGAATCCGTCCCGGTCGTTCGGTGAGGTAGAGGTCGCCGCTGGAATCGAAGGCATTCCCCCACGGCACTTCGAGGTTCATGGCGACCGTCTTGACGCGCACTCCCGGTTCCATATTCGCGGTCGAGGTTTGCGTCGCACTGCCGGACGATTTTATACACCCGGCAAGTCCGGTAATGCCGAGCGCCATCGTCCGCAGGTACGTGCGGCGTCGCATAATCCGCTCCACGACCCCACAGGAGAAAAACGGTGTGGTGTCGGGTTAGTTCGACGGGTCAAAGTCGCGCTGGAACTCGTCGAACACCTCGAAGTCGTCGGGCAGTTCGGAATCGATTCGCCGCGACTCCTTTTCCGTCGGCGGGACGTCGTCCACGGGAACCGCTTCGTCCTCCCACCCGGGCTTTATTTTGATGCTTTTCGCGGGCATGCCGACCGCGATGTGGTGGGCCGGAACGTCGCTTTGGACGACCGCACGTGCGCCGACGATGGCGTCCTCGCCGATTTTCAACCCTGCTCGAATCATCGAGTCGTAGGTGATGCGCGCGTCGTCCTCGATGATGGTGTGGAAGTTCGTCACCTCGGTCTGGTCGATGAGGTCGTGGTCGTGGCTGTAGATGTGGACGCCGTCACTGATGGAACATCGATTTCCGATGGTCAACTTCCCGCGGTCGTCTAGATGAACGTCGTCGTGGATGACGGTGTTGTCGCCGACCGTGATGTTGTGTCCGTAAGTCATCGTGACGCCCTTGAAGATACGGAGGTTGTTGCCCGCTTCCTCGAAGAGGTGGTTTGCGAGCATCTCGCGGAAGCGGAGGGCGAACTCGACGTTGTCGGCCATCGGCGTCGCGTCGAACTGCCGCCAAAGCCACTGGAGGTGCTTCGATTTTCGGAACTTCTCTTCGTCCTTTTCGGCGTAATACTCGCTCTCCAGCGTGGAGTTACAGGGGTCGTAGCTCTGGAGTCGGACGCGCTCGGCGTTCGACACCGGTTCGCCGTTCTGCCACGCCTCGTAGGCATCGCGGTCGCCGTGGAGGTCGATGAGCACTTCATTGACGACCCTGCAAGTATCCTCGTCGCTGGCAAGCCGTTCGTCCACTTCGTCGATGAACCCGCGAACGCCCGCCTCGGCGGACTCGGGGAGCGTAACGTGTCGCTTTGTCATATACTTAATTCACTCTCTATTTTCTTATATGTTAGTACCCCTTCCGAGGGCATGGGGGTTTTGGTTCCGGCGGAGAGTGTGACTTCTTCCCGCCATCGTTTCTACTGGAAAATCGAATGACGGAGGTTAGTTCTTTGTGGCCATCGTTCACTTTCACTCCGCGCTTTCGAAGGAACTCAATCCGCGGGTCGTCTTGCACTGTTTGATATCATTTTGTGCTGTTTAGCTCCCTCCTTTCTACTCCGATTCTCTCGTGTGTTTCTAGGGTTGCCAGTGGTGCCGACTCCAATGAAACCGCAACCGCACCCGCGCTCGCGGTTACACCGCTCGCAGTCGAGGTCGCTCTGCGACCTCGTATCTCACACACTCCCCAACCGATTCCCTCGCTCCGGAAGAGGTTGCTCTTCCCGAGTGAAGGAATGGCTCGTCAAGGTTTGCTCTGCTGGTGAATAACTGAAACGAGCGTCAGCGAGCGCTACTTTTGAAACAACGCTGAACTACACTGTTTTCACAATAACTCGACCGATTCTGCGGTTTCATCACGGATACGGCTCCTCTCGCATTCCCAGCGAAACTCCTCTGGCGATAACGTAGAGCGCGACGTTCGCCAATCCAGTGGCGACGAACACCTTCGCCAGCGTGTCGCCGAGCATGTACACCAACGTCCCACGCATCGAAGCAACATAGGTCAACCAGACGCCGAACCCTGCAAACGCAACCCATACGAGAAGGATTCTACGCCAAGAAGACGTGCCGAGGCCTATCAGCCAAGATATCCCGGCCCCAACTGACCGTGTCGCTGAACGCGTCACTGCGGAAGAATGTCATCGCGTCCTCCTTCGAGCGCCACTGACTGGCGATGAACATGTCGTTTTCGTCCTCGTGGTTTGCCAGCAGTTCGGTGTCGAAGTGGCCTTCCATATCTTCGAGGACGCCACCGACGGTTTCGAACTTCCCTACGAAGTCCTCACAGTGTTCGGGTTTGACGGTGTAGAACATGCCCATCGTGCCGAATCCGCTTTCCTCGCCAGCCCGGGCGACGATTCCGGGGAGGTCGGCGAGGAAGCCACCCGCCGTCTCCGCCGCGCTCTGGGTCTTCCAGATGCTCACGACTGCGGAGCGGTCGTCCCCTTCGTACACTGCGGTTTTCACGTGCGTGTCGTAGTGGTCGAAGTTCTTGCGCAGACCGTCCACCTCGTCGAACAGCTCGTCCGCATCGGCTTCGGAGTAGAGCACCATCGCATACACGTCTTCGCCGTGAGGCTGGCCGGCGTAGATGTCGAGGTCTTCAAGTTCGCCACGAATGTCTTCGGCCTCGTCGTCCTCGTCTTCGGATTTTTCGTGGTGATGGCCGCCTTCGCCGTGTCCACTTTCGCCGTGGGCACCACCGTGGTGCAGACTCGCGCCTTCGTCATTGTGACCATGTGCGTGCGCATCGCCGTGGGGATGGGCATCCTCCGGAACTGGGACTTCCTCGCCGTCCATGAACGCCGGGAGGTCTTCGGGCGGGAAGCGCCGTCCGAAGTAGAACGACCCGAACTCCGCGAAGCGCGAACTTCCCTCGTCGAAGCGCATCTCGTACAGCAGGTCTTTGATGTGGGTCGGGTCATTGCTGAACAGGTCGACGCCCCACTCGAAGTCGTCCATGCCGATGCTTCCCGTGATGATTTGTGTGACTTTCCCGGCGTAGCCCTTGCCGATTTCGCCGTGACTCGACATCATCTCGGCACGCTCGTCGAACGGCGTGTCGTACCAGTTGTCCTCTCCGGTTCGGCGTTTGCTCATCGGGTAGAAACAGATGAATTCCGCGTCCGGGATATCGGGATAGAGTTTGCTCGCCACGTAGCGTGCCATCCCCGTGTCCTCGATGTCCTCGGGGTCTTTTACCATCTCGTCGGAAGTGTAGCCGCCGACTTCCGTCACGGAAACGTAGGAGTCGGTTCGTTCGGTAAAGTCGGCAAGACCGGTTCGTTCGAACGCTCGCTCCGCGGTGTCGAGGTCACTCATCTCCGGACGGAAGTGAACAACTAACAGGTCGGCTTTGTGCCCCATGACGCTGAACACGGCGGACGACCCGTCGTCTGCGTCGGTGACGTTTTCGTGTGCCTGAAGGAACTCGACGCCATCGGCCAGTGCGTTCTCGCGGGTTCGCTCGGGAGCGTCTCGCCACGCGTTCCAGTCGATGGTTCGGAAGTCGTGGAGTGCGTACCACCCTTCGCGCGTCGGTGGGACTTTTCTCGGCATATAGGGTGGTTGGGAGTGACCGGACAAGGAACTTTTGAGTCGGCACGGAACTTTCGCTTCGCCGACGTTGATATTACTGCGGCCGATGTCGCTCCGACCGAAAGCCTTTCAAAAACACGACTTAAACCCCCTGTCAATGCGGAAAAGTGGCCCGCCGAAAGGCCTGATATCATATCTCGTGCTCGAACTCTTGGACAAAAAACCGCGGTACGGGTACGAGATACTCAAGGAAATACGGGAGATTAGCGGTGGTCACTGGGAACCATCCTACGGGTCGGTGTATCCCATTCTCTACAAGTTCGAAGAGAGAGGCTGGGCCGAACGAATCGAACGCGAAGACGAACCCGACCGGAAATACTTCGAACTCACGGACGCGGGATACGAGGAACTCGAAGAGAAGCGAAAGGAGAGCGGGACGAAGGCCCGCGAGTTCGCGGACGTCATTCTCGGATTTTATCACGTTTATGTCGCCTTCGCCACCGACGACCGGTTCGAAGTCGAGAGTCCGGAGGGCGAATGGCAGTTCGACGAGACGTTCAGCGCGTGGATACTCGAACAGATAATTCGACACCACGAACGCGACTTCGGCGACTTTGAGCGGATTCCGGACACGCCTGAGGAGTTCTACGAACGGATGGGACTCGAAGACTGACCGCTTCGTCTTTGATTCTCCGCTATCGTACGCCCTAACTATCGATAGAAATTTGATTTCAACCTGGTCGCGTAGCCATCCGCTCGTCTCAGTCAGCAGAAAAACCAGTATCGCGGAACAGACTCCGAGTCTATCCGGCCAACAGTCGTGGCCCGAATATCATCAGGATGAGGCTGGCCAGCATCGTCAACCCGACCGTCGTCGTTATCATCGTGGTGACCTGTCGTCCCTGGCTCGTCGGCAGACGCGAAACGATGGCTTCGGAACCCATCCTGAGGATGTGTCCCCCGTCCAGCGGGAACGCCGGGATACAGTTGAAAAAGCCGAGGTTGAGGTTGATCCATCCCGTCCAGAATAGGGCGTTTGCTATCAGGAAGAGGCTCCCACCGAGTCCCGATAGCGGCCCCTGAACCATGTAGAAGTTGGCGTTCCATCCGACGAATCCAGCGAAGTTGTAGCCGACGGGCATCGAGAGGCTGGCGAACGGAAGCAGGAGGGTTCCGGCGACACCGAGTAGGAACGAGGTGAGTGGGTCGCTGCCGCCGCCGCCGAAGACGGACATGAACTGCCCCGCGATGAGATCACGGAACGTCTTGGCCGGGTAGAGTTTCGTTCCGAATCCACTCGCCGTGACACCGGACGTTCCCGGCGAGACGAAGATGCCGACGACCGCCTCACCGTTGTTCTTGCCGAGCGTCACATCGTAGGTGGTGCGCTCGTAGGTGTCGCCGTTTTTCCGGAAGGCTTCGACGGTCACCGTCTGTCCCGCTTCGTATTCGTCCAAGGTACTGCTCAGGTCGCTACTGTTGATGACCCGTTTCCCGTCGATGGCCGTGATGACGAGCACGTCGCCGGAACTCAATCCGTCGGCGTTGCTCATCGGGCCATTTTCCTGCACGGTCGAGAGCGCGCCGACTGGTCCGGTGACGTTCTCCCCGTTCGCGGTCAGGGTTGCGATTTTTCTATCCGCCAGCTCTCGGTTCAGGGCCTTTTCCGTGTGCACCGTGGTTCCGTTGACTGCGGTGATGTTTTCGCTCGTGTCGATGCTTGGCGCTTCGGAATTTTCCGAGTCCGACGCGAAGGGGGAGGCTTTCGCGATCGCCGTCACGAGCAGGGAGCGTTCGATAGTCGTCTTTCGCTCCTCGTTGCCGTTTTTGACCGTAACGGACACCGACCTGCTCTCGATGTTCGCGAGCTTATCGTGGAGGTCGCCGTTGCTCTCGACTGCGGTTCCGTTCACCGCGATGATTCTGTCGCCGCGTTCGATACCTGCATCACCTGCGGCAGAGCCGTCGAAGACGCCGCCGACTGCCGCACCCGACGCGACGGTTATCGACCCCATTATCGGGCCGAAGAGGAGCATGAACGCGAGAATCGTGACGGCGAAGTTGTTCGTCACTCCGGCCGCAAACATCCGGCTTTGGCCACCTCTGTCCGCTTTCCGTCGGTTCTCTTCGTCGGGTTCGACGAACGCGCCGATTGGGAGAATCGTAAACAGCGCCAGTCCCATCGACTTGATTTCGATATCCTCGACGCGGCAGAAGATGCCGTGGCCCCCCTCGTGGACGACCAATCCGACGAGCAGCCCGAACAGAATTTCGGGGGCGACTGACAGCGGCAGAAAGTCGTTGACACCAGGGATGACGAGCACGTTCCGTGGTTGTGTCACCGCTGTCGGTTCCGGCGGCTTCTGGACGATGGCAATCGCCTGGAGGACGAGCACCAGGAAGGTGCCGACCATGACGACCAACGCGATACCGAGACCGAAGTTCCCCCACGCTCGCCAGAATCGCTTCGGCCGGGCGAGCCGGTCGAGCAATTTCTTCCCTCGTTGGGTGTGCAGCGTTAGAATTGGCCCCTGCATACCGAGATAGGACGGCAGCATATCGTTCGCCCTGAGTGCAAGCAGGGCGAACCAGTACGCCGTAATTCCGATAATTACCCACACAATCGTATCCATTGGCAAAAGAAAGGTTCGCGTCGCTCAAAGGCGTTTGGGAACGAACGCGAAAAAACCGGGAGCGTTACTCCGCGGTCTGCCAGTCTTCTTCGAAGTCCTGCTGTTCTGCGTCCTTCTTGCCCTGGCGTTTCTGCTGGAACTTCCGCGCGGCCGCGAGTCCGGCGGCGGTGCCACCGAGCACTGCGGCGCGGCGGGCGAACGTTCGAGCCTTACCGCGCTTTTTCGGTTCCTCGATTTCCTCCTCCGCGATCTCCGTTTCTTCCTCTGTCGTCTCGGTTTCCGTCTCTGTCGTTTCGGTTGTCTCGGCTTCGGATTCTTTGACGAGTTCGGTACGCTTCAACGCTGGCTTCTCAAGATTGAGCTCTATCAGGGCCATGGTAATATATCGGTTTAGTCGCTGACGTGATTGGTAGTCAGACAGACTTTACATCTCTCCCTTTCACTGGCAGGTACTTTGTTATGCACCTGTTATGTGGAAGCAGTAGGGTTATATTTACCAACGCTATTAACTCTGTTGGCAATTAGGGTGGTCGTAAAAATCGGCTGAAACTATCCCTCTCGCCGCAGTCGGCGAAGTACGAACTCTCGGTCTAAATTCGAGAGGAACGGCCCGAGTTTCGGCCCCTGTTCATCGTCGAAAAAGAGCCGGTACCCCGTCCCGAAGAAGTCGCCGATGTCGATATCGTGGCGCTTTGCCGTCTCGTAGATTTCGCCCTGAATTTCGTCGCCGTCGTGGCCCGCTTCGATGAAATCCGCGAGTTCGTCCAGCGCGGTTGCAGTCTCGTCGTCGATTTCCGCGTCCGGCATCTCGGTTCGCTTCAGGTCGTAATCGTACTCGTTGCTGGTGCGCTGTGCCCACGTCTGTGCCCGCTCGACTCGCGCGAGCGCCTCCTCGACCGCCCAGTCGGGCGCATCGTCGGGAATGTGACCTTCTTTTCGTGCGATTTCTTCACGGAGTTCGGGGTCGTCGGTCATTCCCAGAATGGCGGCGAACGTGTATGGGATTCGGATTCGTTCGGGTCGAATTTCGCTCACGACCATCGGGTAGATTCGCTCGGCGAGCGCGGTTTCCCGTTCGTCGGCGTTCTCCTCGCCGAAGTAGATTCGCTCGAACCGGTCGAATTCATCCACGAGTAGGTCGAGACGGCCGATATCGAAGTCTCGCGCCTTGTTCGGGTCTTTCGTGAAGAAGTACCGGAGCAACTCGGGTTCGAGCAGTGAAAGCACCTCCGAAACCAGCACGATGTTTCCTTCAGAAGAGGAAAACGGCTTCCCGTTGAGCGTGAACCACTCGTAGGTCATCGGAACCGGCGGTTCGAAATCCATCACGTTCCGGGCGATGTCCTCACCACTCGGCCACGAGCCTTCCGCGTGGTCTTTGCCGAATGGTTCGAAATCTACACCCAGTGTCTTCCACTGGGCGGGCCACTCGAACCGCCACGGGAGTTTGCCTTCTCTGAGAGTCGCGGTGCCCTCATGACCACATCCGTCGATGGTGTTGTCACCGGCCTCCAGGTCGGTACAGACGTACTCGACGGTTCCCGCCTCGATATCGAAATCGGTCACCGTCTCCGTAATCTTCCCGCACTCCTCACAGATGGGGTTGAACGGGATGTACTCCTCGTCGACCTTGTCCTGATACTCGGCGAGCACCTCACGGGCTTTTTCGGAATCGCCGAGGATATCGCGCGTCACTGCCTCTAACTCGCCGGACTCGTACATCTCGGTGTTCGAAAGCACGTCGATGGGAACGCCCAGCAAATCCGCGCTCTGTTGGATGAGGTTTGAGAAGTGCTCCCCGTAGGAGTCACAGCACTCGAACGGGTCGGGAATGTCGGTGTACGGTTTCCCGAGGTTGCGACCGAGTGCGCCGGCGTTCACGTCGCCCAAATCCACGATGTTGCCGTCCAGGTCGGCGAGTTTTCGTGGCAGTTTCCGCAGCGGGTCGCGGTCGTCCGCGGTGAACACCTGTTTTACCTCGTGACCCCTGTCGCGCAGCGCTTCCGCAACGAAGTAGCCACGCATGATTTCGTTGACGTTTCCGAGGTGTGGTACCCCGGATGGTGAGATACCACCCTTGATGATGATGGGGTCGTCCGGGTCGCGTGCTTCGATTCGGTCGGCAACCTCGTCGGCCCAGAAGACGTGGTGGTCGTCTCCACTCTCGTCTCGTTCATCGACTGGTGCCGTCCCTGCGCTCATCCTTGTACCCAGTAGGTCATTTCGTCGTCCGTCCCCTCGGGGATGATGTCCGTTCCATCGTGTTTCCCGCTGAGGACGGCGTCGGCGATCCGTTCCGGTTCGGTTCCGTCGAGGACGATGGTTCGTACACCGGAGCGTTCGATGAGTTTCGCGGCCAGCAAGTCAACGGGCGAAGAACTTCCCGCGGTCATTTCGAGGTCGGCGATAACGTCCACGAGTTCGCCCGCGGAGAGTTCGTCGTACTTCGTCGCGTCGTCCACTTCGTTCGGGTCATCGCTGAACACGCCGTTGACGCTCGTCGCGTAGACGAGCAGGTCGGCGTTCGTATACTCGGCCAGCGCCGCGCTCACGGCGTCGGTCGTCTGGCCGGGCATCACGCCGCCCATGACCGCGATATCGCCCCGATGCATCGCGGTTCCCGCTTTTTCGTACGTCTCGGCCGGACTCGGTGCAGCCTGCTCACCGAGCGCCGCGATGAGCAGGCGAGCGTTGAGCCGCGTTACGTCGATACCGATATCGTCCAGTTCGATTTCGTTCGCGCCAAGGTTGCGGGCCGCGCCGATGTACTCTCGCGCGACACCGCCGCCACCGACGACTGCGCCGATGGTACACCCCTCTTTTGCGAGCGATTCGATGACTTCAGCATGGCCACGGACGCGCTGGGACTCTAAGTCCGGCGCGAGCACGCTCCCGCCGATAGAAACGACCACCTTCATACTATCGCCGACTTACCGGGACGCAGCCTTAAGCGTTCTCAACTTCCGACCGAAGGCTAAAAGCGCCTCGCCACCTCCAATATGCGCATGAAGGTACTGGGTATCGTCGGAAACGGGTCAGAAACGGCTGTAACCCGACTTGCCGACCAACTCCGGGAACTGGGGACGGTCGGCATCGTTACCTCGTCGTCGGAACCGGCCGGTTCGACCATCCCGACTGATTCGACGCATCTCACCTCGTTCGAACTCGGCGAGAACGGATGGCGCGCCCGCGGTGCGAACCGCTCCCTTTCCGACGTGCTCGACGAACTCGCGCCCGCGCACGACTACGCGGTCGTTTCCGGCTTCCCCGAAGCGGATATCCCGACGATTTCCCTCGGCGACGCCGACCACGCTGGCGAACCCCTTGTTCGCGTGGATGACGCGGACAGCCTCGAATTCGAGGCTGTCCGCGACGCGCTCGCAGGTGTGAACGAGTACGTCACGCTTGAATCGCTCGTCGCGCGAGCGAAACGGTCGCCGGATGCCGCGCGTTCGGGAGCGATTGCGACGTTTACGGGTCGTGTTCGGGCCAAAGACAGTGATGACGACACACCGACCGAATCCCTCGAATTCGAGAAGTACGAAGGTGTTGCACGGACGAAGTTGGACACGATTCGCGAGGAACTCGAGGCGCGTGAGGGGGTTTTTGCCGTTCTCATGCACCACCGAACGGGAGTTATCGAGTACGGCGAGGACATCGTTTTCGTCGTCGTGCTGGCAGGCCACCGAGAGGAGGCGTTTCGAACGGTCGAGGACGGCATCAATCGCCTAAAGGCCGAGGTACCGATTTTCAAAAAAGAGGTCACTACCGACGAACAGTTTTGGGTTCACGAGCGATAGATCGAAGTTATCAGTGTGATTTGCCACGGTTTTCCCGCCGTCTGACGACCGGCGTGATACCCATGAAATAAAAAACGAAATGAGTTTTTAAACTTTCTAAAGCATTTTGAATGCTTTGTAAAACGTCGTTTTTACCCGCATTCACGTCACTTTCCGCTCGATCGGTCTGAAGATTCCCGAAACCACCCTAAGCTTCCTCCCTTTATAACAACCCTCCCGACTATGCAGAAACTGGAGTCAGCACATGAGCGCTACCACGCAAATCGCCCCTGAAAGCCCTGAACCGGAATCCAAGGAAGACCGACTCAAGCAGTACCTCTGTGAGAAAGCGATCGACGGAGAGATGTACTTCAAAAGCAAGTTCATCGCGGACGAAGTCGACCTCTCCGCCAAAGAGATCGGTGCGCTGATGGTGAAACTGACCGACTGCGCCGAGCTCGAAGTCGAAAAGTGGTCGTACACGAGTGCAACCACGTGGCGCGTGGCTCCCGCATAACGCCCCTCGGCGCACGCGTCCCCGCGCACACCGCCACCCCTCCGAACACCCCGCCAACACCTCGCTCCGTCCGAAACGCAAACGCCCCACCCCGCACACACCCCTGAAAACCCCTCCACGAATCACGCCACACTCCCCTGACAACATCCCCCCCAACATCGCAACACCGCAACCCGACAGAACGTTCCCCAGCACCACCCCAACAGCGTTCCCCTGCAACGCTACAATCGAAACATTCCCTTGAAACGCCCGATTCGAACACCCTGAATCCCCTCGCGTTCCCACCTCTGCTCCGTCCCCTGTTTTCCGCCTTCGATGGCTTTGTAGTTCCCCACCGTTTTCGTTCGACTAGTGTCACTCCTCTCCGCGTTGACGACTGCCATTTTGCCCGTTCTCTCCGTGGCGGCTGTCGGCTTTTTGCTCGGAACCCTCCGCGATATCGACGTGGATGCGCTGGGTACCGTCACTATCTACGTTCTGACGCCTGCGCTGGTTTTTCACAGTCTCACTACGTCGTCGCTCGGCGGCCAAACGGCCCTGACGCTCGCTGTCGGCGTCACCGTGTTCACGCTCGGCATGGTGTTGGTCGCGGAGTTCGTCGGACGCGCACTCGGAGAGTCCGAACCCGTCCTTGGCGCACTCGTGCTGACGAGCGCGTTTCCGAACGCGGGCAACTACGGAATTCCCCTCTCGCAGTTCGCCTTCGGCGACGTCGGCCGCAGTACCGCAATCCTCTATATCGCAGCTCAATCCGTGCTCACCTACACCGTCGGCGTCTACCTCGCCTCGCGGGGAAACGGAACCTCGAACGTCGCGGCGCTTCGAGAGGTGTTCAAACTCCCCCTCGTGTACGCTGTCGTTGCCGCAGGTGCTGCACGCGCGCTGGACGTCGTTCCACCCGTCGATTCCGCGGCGATGGAGACGCTGAAACTGACCGGCGATGCGGCGATTCCGGTGATGTTGCTGATGCTCGGAATCCAGTTGGCGAACACCGATTCGGGGGCCGCCGTCTCCCGCGTGGGCGTCGCGAACGCGATGAAACTCCTCGTTGCACCGCTCGTCGCCGTCGCTGTCGTCTTTCTTCTCGGATTCGACGATGTAACTGTCGCCCGAGTGTTCGTTCTCGAATGTGCGATGCCGGCGGCGATAACCCCGCTTATCCTGAGTATCGAGTACGACGGAGGTGGTTCCGGGTTGTCCGCTCCTGAGTACGTGAGCACGGCCATCTTCGTCAGCACCTTGGTGAGCGTGCCGGTGCTCACGCTTCTTATCGCCATCCTCCAGTCGGGTACTATCGTCTAGGGGTTTATACCGACTCGTTCCGTATTGAGACTGAATGGCTTCGACCGAGCCGCCCGAGAATGGACCTCCACTGGAACGACTTCGCTCGGTCTTTCGGGTGTACGATGTTCGTAGAGATGGCGAGCAGCTGATTTATTACGGCGAACCGCTGGTTCCGCAAGAACGATTGATGAAGTCAGTATGGCCCCTGTTCCGAGAGCAGGGCTACGAAGTAATGCTATCGACGCGGATGGGCGAGTACGTGCTCGTCGCCGAACCCGTCAAACTCGGTCCGGACGGCGTTCCGTGGAAGAACGTTCTGTTGTTCGTCGCGACCATCCTCTCGACGCTTTGGGCAGGAGCGTCGTGGTATCACGTCAACCCGGTTTCCGACCCAGTCACTGCCGTTCTCACGGCGTGGCCCTTTACCCTGGCCGTAATGGGCGTCCTCGGCACACACGAGTTGGGTCACTACGTGATGAGTCGCTACCACGGTGTGGACGCGACCCTCCCGTATTTCATCCCGATGCCGACGCTCATCGGCACGATGGGTGCGGTCATTCGGATGAAAGGCCAGATGCCCGACCGCAAGGCACTGTTCGATATCGGCGTTTCCGGACCGCTTGCCGGTCTCGTTGCGACCGTCATCGTTACGGCCATCGGATTGACGATGGACCCCGTGACCGTCACGCAGGAGACGCTCAACAGCGCGTCAACTATCGAAGTGAAGTTCGGATATCCACCCCTTTTGAAGGCTATCGCGGCGCTCATGGGCGAACCGTTGTCGTACGACAACGACCCGACGAAATCCATCAATCCGGTCGTTATCGGTGGGTGGGTCGGAATGTTCGTTACCTTCCTCAACCTCATCCCCGTTGGACAGCTCGACGGCGGTCACATCGTCCGGGCGATAATCGGTGAGCGACAGGAAAGCGTCGCGGCAATCGTCCCCGCGGTTCTGTTCGGATTGGCGGCGTACGTCTTCTACGTCCTCAACGTGAGCAACGCGACCGTGCTCTGGGTTATCTGGGGCTTCCTATCGATGTTCTTCGCGTACGTCGGCCCCGCGACGCCGATTGACGACGGCGCACTCGACCCGCGACGAAAGCTATTGGGCGTGCTCACGTTCGTCATCGGATTTCTCTGTTTTACGCCGACGCCGATTCAGATCATTTCCTGACCGTGGGTGTAGCCGCGGTCGGGAAGTGGCTCGCCATCCAGTGTCACCCCGGAATCCGTGACGTCGCCGATGACCGTAATCGGTGTGGATGACGCTTTCCGTGCTTCCGATACTTTTGCTTCGGGGAGCGTGACGACGAGTTCGAAATCCTCGCCGAAAAAGAGGCTGAGGGCTCGTTCGTCGTCGTCATCCTCGGCGACTTCACGGGCACTGTCTGCGACCGGAATCGCATCGTCGTCGAGTTCAAACCCACAATCGCTGGCCTCCGACAACTGGTGGACCGACCGTGCGAGGCCGTCGCTGGAGTCCATCATCGCTGTCGCATGCGGTGCGAGGGCCTGTCCTGCCGCCACTCGCGGGTCGAAGCAAAAGAGGTCGTTCGCGCGTTCGGTCTCACCTCGGTCGAACAGGCGAAGCGCCGCGCCGCTTCGTCCTAGCGTCCCGGTCACGCATAGGACGTCCCCGGGTCGTGCGCCCGAGCGATGGATGGGGTCGTCGGTTCGGCCGAGTGCGGTCGTGGCGGTGGTGAACTCGTCGAACGTATCGAGGTCCCCGCCGACGTAGCGCGCATCGACCGATTCACACACGTCGCTCGCGCCCGCGACGAACGATTCGAGCTCGTTAGAATCGAATTCTGGTGCGGCGTAGACGGCAACTGCGGCGACTGCGTTTGCCCCCATCGCGGCAACGTCCGAGAGGGAGGCACCGACCGCGCGCCAGCCGGCGGTGTACCGCGTCGTTCCAGTGGGAAAATCGGTCGTCGCGTGGAGCATATCGGTCGTCAACACCAAATCATCCACGACTGCCGCGTCGTCACCCGCGTCGGAGAGTTCACCCGCAAGCAGTTTGAGCGCGGCCCGTTCGTCCATATCGCTCGTTCTATCGCGCCAGGAAAAAAGCGAACGGTCTTCGTTGGCTTCAAGCAGTGTCACCGATATTGGCGAATTGATAACTGATGCGACTCGACTTGGGTGACTTGCGGACGATTGCAGTCGGATTCGTCGCCGCGGTCGCTGTCTTGCTCGTCGTTTTTTCCCTCGTCGGCATCGACCGCGTGGTGTCGGCACTGTCAATGGCCAACATGCGCATCGTCGCCGTCGTCGCAGCGGTCGCACTCTGTTGGCTCTTTTCCTGGGCTATGTCGCTCCGAACCGTCCTCGGTATTCTCGGTGTCCACGTTTCGGCGCTTCGAGCGTTTTTCCTCTACGCTGGCGCGACGTTCGCCAACAACGTGACGCCGTTCGGGCAAGCCGGTGGCGAGCCGTTCACCGCCTTGCTCATTTCACGAGTCACGAATGCCGAGTACGAGACCAGCCTCGGTGCGATTGCTACCGTAGACTCCATCAACTTCGTTCCCTCCATCTCGTTTGCGCTGGTCGGGGTGGCCTACTACGCGACGGTGATCACGCTGGGTGACACGGTCGAACTGGTCGCGCTCGCTATCGTCCTTCTGGCGCTCGCGGTTCCCACCGCAGTCGTCATCGGATGGCAGAACCGTGACCGAGTGGGTTCGGGTATCGCAGGCGGTGTCGTTCCCATCGTGGGCCTCATTGCGCGAATCGTGCCACGCGTGAAGCCGACGACTCGCTCCGCAGTAATTCAGCGAATTCAGGGTTTCTTCGGCGCTATCGAACGGATCGCGGGCGACCGCCGAGGCCTCCTGCTCGCCGTTTTCTTTTCGGCGTTCGGGTGGCTGCTTTCGTCCATCTCGCTCTGGCTGTCGCTCTACTCGCTCGGCCACTCCGTCCCGTTCGCGGCCGTGTTGTTCATCGTCCCGATTGGGAGTATCGCAGGCGTCGCGCCACTTCCGGGTGGACTCGGCGGTGTCGAGGCCGCACTAGTGCTCCTGTTGGTGCCGATTACGGGCGTCTCTGCGGCCACGGCGGGGGCGGCGGCGGTCATCCATCGCGGCGCGACCTACTGGCTTCCGACGATGCTCGGCGGGGTGACGACCGCGATGCTGGAAGCCGACAAGGTCAATGGGGAGTAGCGTCGAATCGCCCGCCATCCCCCCGAACGATAGGTGAGACGGCGTCCCATTCTGCGTGTCCGAACTCCGTAACGATGGCTTTAAACGCCGTCGAAGGGAATCCAATCGTATGACGACGCTCTACGACGTTCCGGCTGATGCGCTCATCGAAGCGCTCGCCGACGAGCTTGCAGATCGAATCGAACAACCGGACTGGTTCGAATTCGCCAAAACCGGCGCACAGCGCGAACTACCGCCCGAACAGGACGACTTCTGGTACATCCGCGCAGGCAGCCTTCTCCGCAAAGTCGCAATGAACGGCCCGGTCGGTGTCGAACGCCTTTCGACCGAGTACGGCAGCACCAAATCCGGTTCGAACCGCTACGTCGTTGCGCCAGCACACCGCTCCGACGGTAGCAAGAAGGTCATCCGAACCATCCTCCAGCAGCTCGAAGAGGAAGCGCTCATCGAATCCAGCGAGGCTCGCGGCCGCGAAATTTCAGCCGAGGGTCGCAGCTTCCTCGACGACACGGCCGGTGAGGTCATGTCCAACCTCGACCGACCGGAACTCGAACGCTACGCGTAAGAACGCGATTTCCGTTTTCGGCTCTCGATTTTCCGTCGATTAGCTCCGGCTTTGTTCGGTTTCTGTTGGTTTGAGACCGGCTTTTCTGCTACTAGGTCGATTGTCGTGGGTCTCATTTGGTTGGTTGCTGTGACTCAAATCACGACTCCAAATTACCGCCTCCGCATGCGGGCGAGTGCGCCAGGCCGCTGGCGTCCTCGTCCTTGCTCGCGGGTCATCCCTCCCCGCTCGAAGTCGAGGCAGAACGCTTGCCTCGTACTCCCCTGACTTCCCCGGTCACTCGGACGGTTCGCGCGACTGGCGCGAACCGTCCTCACTGCACGTCCTGAAGCCCGGTGCGTAGATTCCGACGCCGTTTTTCGAGAATCCAAACGCTGAACATCCAAACCGATTTTCGCACACCGGTCGAACGCTGTCCTCCGTAATTGTTTTTGGTCGTTAGCGGCAAAGAAGAGATAAGGCATGAGTGGAAGTCCTGACGACGACCGACTGGAAGAGCTTCGACAGAAAAAGATGGAGGAACTGCAAGACCAGAAACAGCAGGAAGAAGCCCAGCAGCAGGCCCAACAGCAGGCCGATGCACAAAAGCAGGCACTGCTTCGGCAGTACCTCACGGACGGCGCTCGCAAACGACTGAACTCGGTTCGAATGAGCAAACCGCAGTTCGCCGAGCAGGTCGAACAGCAAATCCTCGCAATCGCCCAGAGCGGGCGCATCAACGGGAAAATCGACGACCAGAAGATGAAAGAACTGCTCCGCGAACTGAAGCCCGACAAAAAGAGCTTCAACATCAAACGCCGCTGAGATGGAACTCGGACTCCTCTACAGCGGGGGAAAGGACTCGACGCTTGCCGCCCTCCTGCTAGACGATTTCTACGACGTGACGCTTGTCACAGCCCACTTTGGCGTCACGGACGACTGGAAGCACGCCCGCGACACCGCCGAAGCCACCGGATTCGACTTCGAAACGGTCGAACTCGACCGCGACACGGCCATCTCAGCGGTCGAACGGATGGTCGAAGACGGCTATCCTCGAAACGGTATCCAACAGGTGCATCTCTACGCCTTGGAAACCGTGGCCGGAATGCGCTTCGACGCGGTGGCCGACGGCACGCGCCGGGACGACCGCGTCCCGACGGTTTCGCGCGCACAAGCCCAAAGTCTCGAAGACCGCTACGATATCGACTACATCGTGCCGCTCTCTGGATTCGGCCGGGGTGCGGTTGACCGACTGGTCACCGCGAACCTGGACGTGGAATCCGGGCCGAGCGACGAGATTCGCAAGGCCGACTACGAGGCGGAACTGCGTGCTATCCTCACGGATGAACACGGCACGGATGCAGTCGATGATGTCTTCCCCGCACACGAACAAACGTACGTCACAGGGTTCCTCACACGCGGATAATGCAGTGCTTGATTAGTGGATGGCCGACCGATACTGCGACCTGCTTCGTGTAAATCGTCGTCTTACTTCTCGGTATGCATCGTAACCGATGCCGTTCTCCGCGGTAGCATCCAACGAACTATACCCATCCCACGTGTACGAACTGGAGATGCGTGCCTTTCGAGTTGCCTATGACGGCCGCCCATTTTACGGATTTCAGCGTCAGCCAACCGTTCCGACCGTCGAGGATGCGATGTTCGATGCGCTTCGCGCCCTTGGCGTGGCGGACGACGTACCGGAGGGATACGCCGCTGCGGGTCGAACCGACGCCGGAGTCTCAGCCCTCGCACAGACTGTAGCGTTCGAATGTCCCGACTGGTTCACCCCGTCGGCGTTCAACAGCGAACTGCCGGGGTCGATTCGCGCGTGGGCGAGCGCCGAAGTCGTTCCCGAGTTTCACGCGACCCACGACGCCTACTTTCGAGAATACGTCTATCACTGCTACGCCCCGACAGCGAACCTCGCGTTGGCGAAAGATGCCGTCGGGCGACTCGCTGGCGAGAACGATTTTCACAACCTGACGCCCGACGACGACGGCACCGTCCGTGACCTCGACATCCACGTCCTGCAAGACAGCGATTATCTCGTCTTCACGCTTCGTGCCGGCGGTTTCGCCCGCAATCTGGTTCGTCGGGTCGTCTCCCTCGTCCATGCCATCGCCGTCGGTAACGCGCCGATGGCGAAAATCGAGCGCGTGCTCTCACCGGAACCGCTTGACGGGCCGGAGGGGGTTCCGCCAGCGCCCGCACACCCACTGCTTCTCGTGGACGTCGGATACGGCTGTTCGTTCGAAATCGAAAACGATGCGGCGGAGAGTGCCAAGGAGGTGTTCCGTGACTTGGGAATCGAGCAACGAACTCGCTCACGAGTCGCCCGTGAAATTACTGCGAACCTCGAATAGATTTATCACTGTCACGTGTCGCTATCTGATATGGTCAACGACGGTTTGCTCCGGGACGTGACTGTGGACATCGTCCGAAACGAGATTACACACCGGAGCTAAACTCGGCGATTCGGAGGCACTACCCGCGAATTTTCATCTCACCGAACTGTTTTTGATACTTGGGTGATGTGTCTCCGTATGAATCACCGTTCCGACAGCACCGACTGGCTCTGACAGGCGACGACGTACGTGACACTTGGTATGATTATCGCAACCGTCGGCTTTGGCATCACGACTGCTCTCGTCGCTGCCTTCCATGTCGTAGGAGCGCTCGTGTCGTTTTTCGTTGTCTTTGGCTCGCTATTTTTCGGCGTCTACTTCGTCCTCTGTGGCCTCGTCATCTTCGTCGGTGAACTTGCGGATGGGACGTGAATCGAACCCTAATCCCACTCCTCGGGCCAAATTCCGGCCGCCCGCATCCCCTTTTCGAAGTCGTTTTCTCGGAGGTTTTCGGCTATGCTTTCGGTGGTTGGTCGCGGAACCTCGTCGTACGAGGCGACCTCCTGAACGAGAAGCGCGGCCAGCATGGCGTGTTCGCGCAGGTTTCTGTCGTCCACTTTGTCCCGCGTGTCGGCGTGGGTGTGGCCCCATCCCCGTCCGCGCGCTCCCGGCGCGCTGTGGTCTTGCTCGCTGTGCAGTTGGAGTGCAGGCACACTCTGTTTCAAAAACGGCCAGTGGTCGCTGAATGGGTGAACGTTTTCTTGCAGTTTGATGGGCTGGTTCGTCTCGTCGGAGACGGATTCGACCACGTCGCATATCGTTTCGGAGTCGTGAGTGAACGCCCGCATATTCCGGAATCGACCGGCACCATCGACGTTGACGACTGCTTTCACCGTCGAACAGTCGAGCGAATTCGCCAACGCCTCGCTCCCGAGGAGACCGATTTCCTCACAGCCGACGCCAGCGATCCGGACGCGCGTGTCGAGGTTCATCTTCGCAAGGAGGTGGGCCGCCGCGACGACGACGGTGATGCCGCATCCGTTGTCGAGTGCGCCCTCCGCGATGTCGTGGGAATCGAGATGGGCGACGACCACGACCTCCTCTTCGGTGTCCGGACCGAGTTCCGCGACGGCGTTGTGACTCGTCCCCGCCGTCGTTTCGGCATCGACGGTGAGCCTCGCAGTTGCACCGCGCTCGGCGTACTCGGTCAACCATGCTCCGGTTTCCTTGCTCACGCCGACGCCCGGAATCGCGGTTTCGTCGCCGAACGTGAGCGACCCGGTCGGTGGCAGTTGTCCCGAAACGTGGTTGTGGAAGATGAAACCCTCGGCACCTGCTGCAGCGGCGTAGCCGAACTTTTCCATTCGGTGGATGAACCGACTTCCGGCGGGCGTCGTCGTACTGGCAACCGCTATTTTCCCGGCTACGTCTTTTTCGTCTATCTCGTTGGGCATACCATGGCCGACATCCACCAACTCGCCGCGCGCGTCGCCGGCGGGTGAGTACGGCAGTGCGATGGTATCGAACGAGCGCTCCGGCGGGTTTGTAACGGCGAGTCGTGCGGAACCCCGCGACCAACAGTCCATATCGAACGATTCGATGTGGGCGTTTCGCGCGCCAGCGCGTTCGAACCCGTTCGTGACGAGTTCTGCGGCTCGTCGTTCACCGGGATGGCCTCCCATCCGATTTTCGAGTTCGGTTATCTTCGTCAAGAACGCCCACGGGTAGTCGTCCTGCCACATCTCGGCGAGTGCTATCCGTGCCTCGTCAACCATACCCCCACTGTGTCGGCAGTCGGTAAAAACCTCCGTCCTGCGGTGAAACCTCCTTCTGAAATATCAACGTTTACAGGGTGGCTGTCCTACTGGTATGGTATGAGTTCTGTTCCCGAACGAAACGACATCGATTCACAATATAAATGGGATCTGGAGAGCATTTACGCGACCGACGACGAGTGGACGGAAGCCTACGAGACGGTCGAAGACCGACTGGGAGAGCTCGAAGCGTACGAAGGAGCGGTAACTGAGGACGGCGAGACGCTCCTTTCGGTTCTGCAACTCTCAGACGAGATCGACCGAGAGGTGGCCATGGTTGCGTCGTATGCCAGAATGCGAAGCGACGAGGACACGTCAGACCAACAGTATCAGGCACTTTCGACCCGCGCCCAGTCGCTCGTTTCCCGCGCCCAGAGTGCATCGAGCTTCATCGAGCCGGAAGTGCAGTCGCTCGACCACGACGAACTCGACCGGATGATCGAGGAGACGGACGGTCTCGAAGAATACGACCACTACCTCGACGACGTGATGCGGATGAAAGAACACACTCGCTCCGCGGAAATCGAGAATCTGCTCGCGGAGTTCGGCGAGGTCACCGGGGCGTCCGGGGAGATTTACAGCATGCTCTCGAACGCCGACATGACCTTCCCGACCGTCGAAAAACCCGACGGTGATGCGGTCGAAATTACGCAGAGCAACTTTGTCAACCTTCTCAAAAACTCCGACCGCGAGTTCCGTCAAACGGTGTACGAGAACTACTTTGACGAGTGGCACGACGTGCGCAATTCGGTCGGCGCTGCGTACAAAAACAGCGTCAAATCGGACGTGAAATACGCCCGTGCTCGAAACTACGACACCGCACGCGAGGGGGCGCTGGACGGGCCGAACGTTCCGCCGGAAGTGTACGACAACTTGCTCGACACCGTCCGCGACAATCTCGATAAACTCCACCGCCACGCCGAACTCAAGCGCAAGAGTCTCGGTGTTGACGAACTTCGAATGTGGGACCTGTATATGCCGATGACCGAGTCCGAGAGTCCAGACCTCGACTACGACCAAGCGGTCGAATACGTCGTAGATGCCGTCGGTGCGCTCGGCGAGGACTATCAATCACGGGTCGCGGAGGGCATCGAATCGCGCTGGATAGACGTGTACGAGACTCAAGACAAGCGGGCAGGTGCGTACAGCGGTGGCACGTACGACACGCAGCCATTCATCCTGATGAACTATCAGGATGACATCTCCTCGATGTACACGCTCGCACACGAACTCGGACACTCGCTTCACTCGCAGTTGACGAGCGAAACGCAGCCGTACGTGTACGGTGGGTACGAAATATTCGTCGCCGAGGTGGCAAGCACGGTCAACGAGGCACTGTTGACACACCACCTGCTCGAAACCGTGGACGACCCCGAGTTCCGTCTCCACGTTCTGAACGAGTATCTGGAACGGTTCCGCTCGACCTTGTATCGCCAGACGCTCTTCGCCGACTTCGAGTATCGTGCCCACCAGGCCGTGGAAAACGGCGAGGCACTCACGCCCGACCGACTGGACGAAATCTACGGCGACCTCAAGCGTGAGTTCTACGACCCCGCTGCCGTGGACGACCGAATCGAGCGTGAGTGGATGCGCATCCCGCATTTCTACCGTGCCTACTACGTCTACCAGTACAGCACTGGAATCAGCGCTGCTGTCGCGCTTGCCGACAAGATTCTGGAGGAGGGCCAACCCGCCGCGGAACGCTATCTGGAGTTCCTCGGCAGTGGGTCGCGGGAGTACCCGCTCGAACTACTTCGCGATGCGGGCGTTGACATGGCCTCGCCCGAACCTATCCAGCGCGCGCTCGATGTCTACGACACGCATCTCGATGAGATGGAAGAACTGATTTAACGCAACGAACCCCTTTGCTTTCGTTTCGTTCGTCAATCGGCCGCTTTCCTATCGAATCTTCATTTCTCCATCCGTATTTCAAGTTCAGTTTACTCGATGAAAATTGTACACACTCGATAGATGTCTGACTAAATTTATTAGGCTTGATCGCGAAAATGCCCACAATATATCGAAATGCGCGCGACTACTTCGAGAGTATTCAAAACTTCCGGACGCTCCGCGACCCAAAGGCACTTTTAATGTGGCGACATACGAGGGAATAACAAATGTCGCGCAGTCCATCTGTCCCTGATAGACCAACGCTTGAGCTCGATCCGGAGATGTCCGACGAGGAGCGCTTGTCGGCACTCCAAGAACATTTCACGGACATCGTAAAGGTCAACGAAAAACTGCGTGAGCGTGTCGAAGCTGCCGGTGAACGCCGCGAAGACCTTGCAGACGAAGTAGACCGTCTTCAGCGCGAGAACGAGACGTTGAAAACGACCTCGCTGTACGTCGCCACTGTCGAAGACGTAACCGACGACGGCCTCATCATCAAACAACACGGCAACAATCAAGAGGTACTGACCGACGTTGCAGTGCAACTGCGTGAGGACATCGAAGCCGGGGATCGAGTCGCCGTCAACGACTCGTTTACCGTCGAGCGACTGCTGGACATGGAGACGGACGCGCGAGCGCAGGCGATGGAAGTGGACGCATCGCCCGAGGTGACCTACGACGACATTGGGGGTATCGAAGAACAGGTTCGAGAAGTCAGGGAAGCTGTCGAAGAGCCGCTCGTCAACCCCGAGCAGTTCGAGGCTGCAGGTATTGAACCGCCGAGCGGCGTCCTCCTTCACGGCCCGCCGGGAACCGGGAAGACGATGCTGGCGAAGGCAGTCGCCAACCAGACCGACGCCACCTTCATCAAGATGGCCGGGTCGGAACTCGTCCAGAAGTTCATCGGCGAGGGTGCCAAACTCGTCCGCGACCTGTTCGAACTCGCATCCGAGCGCGAACCGGCAGTTATCTTCATCGACGAAATCGACGCGGTCGCCTCCCGCCGAACCGACTCGAAGACGTCGGGTGACGCCGAGGTGCAGCGAACGATGATGCAACTGCTTTCGGAGATGGACGGCTTCGAAGACCGCGGCGAAATCCGCATCATCGCGGCCACCAACCGCTTCGACATGCTCGACAGTGCCATCCTTCGCCCCGGTCGTTTCGACCGCCTCATCGAAGTGCCGAACCCGGACGAGGAAGGTCGCAACCGCATCCTCGAAATCCACACCAGTGACATGAACGTCGCCGAGGACGTGGACTTCGAACACCTCGCCGAGATGACGGAAGGGTTCAGCGGTGCCGAAATCGAGAGCCTGACGACTGAGAGCGGCATGTTCGCCATCCGAGACAGCCGCACCGAGGTGACGATGGAGGACTTCGAAGCGGCGCTGAAGAAAATCGAGGCTGGCGACGACCCGGTTCCGAACCTGCGATACGCTTACTAACTACCTTTTAGTTCAGCTTTTACGCCGCTCTTCGTCCGGCTTCTTCACGGGCGTCGCCCGTGAAGGAACGAGTGAGCTTCACTCTCTTCCATTCCCTGTAAAAGCTGAACCAAAAGCACTCCTCTTTCACTTCGCTCCGGAAGGCGCAGAGCGCCTTCCGTGCTCTCGTTCGCTTCGCTCACGAGAACTCCGCTCCGTTCAGTCGTCGGCCCGCTCACTCGTCGCTATCGCTCCTCGCTCGCGGTAGAGTTGCTAGTCCTCTAGCGGTTGTGTAGTTGCTAATCCCGGCGGTTGGTCGGCCTGCTGATTTTCGTTTGCGAGTCGATTTTCAAGCGATGGTGTCGGTATCATAGGTGCGGTATTTGCCTTAGCGTTTACAAACAGCCCGGAGGACTCACGGTGTTGAAGCGGTCGAGTGTGATGTCTCATCAGCCAGCAACTGTAAACACTGTCTGAAACCTTCGCTTTGAAAATCCCGAAAGAGTAGATGATGTCTGAAATCACCGAATCGAGAATTATCGTCCTCAGTGGCACGTCTCCAGCACGTCAAAGCAGGGGGCTTTTTCTTCCCACACAGTGCCGACTCTCGTATGCGAGTTGACCTCGGCAACGCCCTCGACACCGTTGCCTCACCTGGCGTCTCACGCGATGTCCTCGAGCGGCTGGACGAACGTGTCGCCGACGCCCACGAGCGAATCGAAGCGGGACGCGAAGATAACGAACACGGGTACGAAGCACTGAACCTACCCGAGACGACCGACACCGACGAGATTCGAACGGCGGTCGAACCGTTCGCGGACGCCGAAACGGTGCTCACGGTCGGTATCGGCGGCAGCGCGCTCGGCGCGGCGACGTTAGCACACGGACTGGAATCCGAGGTTGACGCCTACTTCCTCGACAACGTCGACCCGGAACACGTCTCAGTGCTCCTCGACAGCATCTCGCTCGCGGATACCGCGGTCAACGTCGTCTCCCGTTCCGGAACGACGGCGGAGACGCTGGCGAACTTCCTCGCCGTCCGCGATGCCATGGAGTCGGCTGGCGTGGACTGGACGGAACGAACCTTCGTTACAACCGGCGAGGACGGCAACCTTCGAAATCTCGCGAACCGACATGACCTTCCCGCGCTCGACGTTCCGGACGGCGTTCCGGGCAGATTCTCGGTGCTCTCGACGGTCGGACTGGCCTGTGCCGCGATTCAGGGTCACGACATCGACGCGGTGCTCGCGGGTGCGCAGGCGGAAGCGAGTCGGCTCTCCGGGTCGTTGTTCGACTCGCCAGCTTACGCCTACGGAACTGCCTGCTACGCGCTGGACGAACGCGGCGCGGGAATCAACGCCATGATGCCGTATGCCGAATCCTTGGAGACGTTTGCCGAGTGGTTCGCCCAGTTGTGGGCCGAGAGCCTCGGAAAGGATGGATTGGGTCAGACGCCCGTGCGAGCACTCGGTGCGACCGACCAGCATTCCCAACTGCAACTGTACCGTGCCGGTCCTCGGGACAAGATGGTCACGTTGATCCGCCCGACGGAACGGGACGACCGTGCGATTCCGGAAACCGACCTGCCCGGATTGGAATATCTCGGCGGCCAGAGCCTCGGAACCCTGTTGGATGCCGAGTTCGAGGCGACCGAAGCGAGTCTCGCGGAATCCGGACAACCGACAGTTCGCCTCGAAATCGACCGCGTGGACGAGTACGGACTCGGTGAACTCCTCTACTGTCTGGAAACGTCCTGCGTCCTCGCGGGCGAGTTGTACAGCGTCGAGACGTTCAACCAACCCGCAGTCGAGTGGGGCAAGCGCGTCGCTCGTGGTCTCCTCGGAGGGGGCGATTTCGACGAAGCAGATTCGCTCGCTGACAAGTCGGCGCTCGTGGTAGAATAATCGCCGTTCACAAAGCATTTACCGGACTACGAAGAGTTGTCGAACGTCCTTCGCGTCACCTCCTGAATGGCGCACTTTCAGCATGATGAGGCATCATTCCCTTTCCACGGTTCTCGCGGCTTTCGTCGCGATTTCACTCTTCACCGGCGCGGTCACTGCGACCAGTGTTTCCACCTCATCGACTGGAAACTCCGCAGAGACGTTCGCCGACGCACCGCTCGACCACGATACGGTTACGGCGAACAACAGTTCTGTATCGTTTGATAACGACGTCAACCCCCTCGTTTTCGATACTGCGGCAAATCAGACGGTTCGTGGCGAGACGACACTCGACCCGGGGACCAAACTATTCGTCCAGATTCACGCGACGAGTCAGTTTTTCAAATCGCAGATGGTTGCAGTTCAACCCGACGGGTCGTTCAACGCGACGTTCAACTTCAGTGAGTACGAGTCCGACACCGAGTTCGGCGTCGTCGTCGCCACGCGGGAAAACAACTCGACCGCCGGAACCCCGCTCGCCGCTGTCGATGGCGTCCTCAAAAACAATTCCGAGGCAACGACAACGACGGTGTTTTCGACGACATCCGAATTGAGCGACACGACGACCGAAACAACGACCGAAACAACCACTGAAATGGCCGCTGACGAAGGAACTAAAACGTCCACGGCGAGCACCGTCCAGTCGAGCGAGAGTGGTGGCCAACCCGGATTCGGACTCGTCGTCGCAGTCGTCGCTCTCGCGGGACTCGTCCTGCTCTCCCGTCGCCACTGATTACCGGGTCGTAGCACCTTTACTCCCACAGTTCTTTCTCTCGCGTATGGAAGATGGTACAGCGGCAAGCGTCGGTGGTGATTCCCCGACCCGCGGTTCGCTCGGCCAGATGGTGCGTGCAGTCCTCTTGAGCGGTGTGCTCGGTTTCTCGGGACTGCTCGCAATCTCTCTGTGGGCATCCGTGTTCCTCATCGTTCTCGGCCCCGAAACGCTCGGGCCGATGGAGGAACTCGCCCTCTCCGCACTCGCGCTCGGTCTCGGAACCGGAACGGTTGCCGCCTTGTTCATGATCGGTCGCGGATACGGTTTTTCGTATCTCGATTTCAACCTCCCCGATGCGCGCGATTTGGGCTACGTCGTCGTCGGCACGCTCGGCCTCTTGGTTCTGCAAATCATCATCGGCGTCGTCCTCACGCAACTCGGTGTCGGCACCGCAGACCACAGTATCGAACAACAGGCAAGTCAGGGTAATCCCCAAATCCTCCTCATCCTCATCCCCGCAGCGTGGCTCATTATCGGCCCCGGTGAGGAACTGCTCTACCGAAACATCATTCAAAAATCGCTGTACGATACGTTCTCCGAATATGGTGCCGTCGTCGTGGCCAGCGCGATTTTCGCATTGGCACACATTCCCGCCTACGCGGCAGGGTCGACGCTCGTGGCGACCGCAGGAACGCTCGTCGTCATTTTCCTGCTCTCGCTCCTCCTCGGTGCCACGTACCTCAAAACGGGCAACGTTACCGTCTCAGCACTGATTCACGGCTCGTTCGACGCGGTCTTGTTCGGACTGATGTACGTTCAGTACGCCGCATGAATCGCTTACGAGGGATTTTTCCGCGAGAGCGGACTGCCACAGATGGGACAGCGTTCTTTGTCCTCGTCGAACTCCCGACCACAGCCGGAACACTGGAACGACCAGTTTCGTTGTTCCTCGATACCGTCTTGGGCGATGACATCAACGGCCACGTCCATCCGTTCGGCGACGTTCTGCATCGCGTAATCGTCCGTGACGAGGGTGCCGTCGAGTTCGAAGGTGGCGGCGATGAGCCGAATGTCGGTCATCGAGAGCACGTCCAAATCACCAGTCTCGCCCGCAGCACGGCGGACTTTCTCCACTGCGTCGTCGCGCGGGAGGTGAATATGCATTCCCGACCCTTCCATGGCATCGAATCGGAAGGCGTGTTCACCCTCCAACTCCTGTTGTACCATTGGAATTGACGCTGTCTGTTCGGTCGTGTGGTACTCGTTGATAAAAGCTGAGGCGTCTAAAACGTACATTACCGCTGAACTACGATGTAATCTTTGACTGCTTGTACCCGGGTGACGGGAAGTTCGAAATGCCCATCCTCGTCGAGTTCGAGGTCGACGGTTTTCGGGTCGATCTGTTCATCCGGTTCGACGACGAGGCTCGATAGTCCCCCCGTCTTCAAGTTCATCGTGATGTTGTAGAGCATCCCCAGTTCGGTGCCGTCTGAACCCATGACGGCCTTCCCCGAGAGATTCTCCGCGAGTATGTCGGACATTGTTGGGGGTTACCGACCGCTACTACATAAACTCAACGGGGTACTATGGACGAGGCTCGTCGTCTATCATCTGCGAAAATGAGTCCCATCTCCGATCTGCGTGGCGATGGAGTTAAATGCCGTGCCGGGTTGTTCTGTGATAAGAACTTCTCCCGGGTGGTAGGTATGTCGGACACAGATTCACACGAGACGGAAACTCTCAGAACACCCATCGTCGCAGTCCTCGGACACGTCGACCACGGCAAAACCAGCCTCCTCGACAAAATCCGCGGTTCGACGGTGATCGAAGGCGAAGCGGGCGCAATCACACAGCACATCGGTGCGACAGCAGTGCCACTCGATGTGGTGTCGAAGGTCGCCGGAAAACTGGTCAACCCGGACGACTTCGACCTTCCGGGACTCCTGTTCATCGACACGCCGGGACATCATTCGTTTACGACCCTTCGGTCGCGTGGCGGCGCACTCGCGGACATCGCGATCCTCGTCGTCGACGTAAACGACGGATTCCAGCCACAGACCGAAGAAGCGATACACATTCTTTCACAGTCCCAAACTCCGTTCGTCGTCGCGGCGAACAAAATCGACACGACACCGGGTTGGAATCCACAGCCCGACTCGCCGATTCAAGGAACGTACGATGCACAGAGCGACCGGGCGCGCTCGACGCTCGACCAGAATCTGTACGAACTCATCGGCGAGCTCAGTGACGCGGGCTTTTCGGCCGACCTGTACTGGCGGGTGCAGAACTTCCAGAACAACGTCGGCGTGGTTCCGGTCAGTGCGGAAACGGGCGAGGGTGTCCCCGACTTGCTCACGGTGCTGATGGGACTGGCCCAGCGCTACATGCGCGACGACATGGAAATCGACGTCGCCGGCCCCGGTGCGGGAACCGTCCTCGAAGTCAAGGAAGAGAAAGGCTTCGGGACGACGCTCGACGTGGTGCTGTACGACGGCACGGTCGGTGCGGACGAAACCATCGTCGTCGGTGGGAAAAACAAGCCCATCGTCACCGACGTTCGCGCCCTACTGAAACCGCGACCGCTCGCCGAGATTCGAACCGAAGACCGGTTCGAGAAGGTCGATTCCATCGGTGCCGCCGCAGGTGTGAAGATCGCCGCGCCGGATTTCGATGATGCGATGGCTGGCGCTCCCGTTCGCGTCGTTCGTGACCGGGAAATAGACGACGTTATCTCGGAAGTCGAGGCGGAGCTCGCGGAAGTCGAAGTGAGTACGGCGGAAGAGGGAATCGTCGTCAAAGCCGACACGCTCGGCAGCCTTGAAGCGATGGTGAGCACGCTCGAAGAGGAAGAGATTCCGGTCATGCGTGCCGAAGTCGGCGACGTTGCACCGCGCGACATCCGGTTCGCGACGACTGCGGACGAGCCAAAACACCGGACGATTCTGGCGTTCAACGTCGACACACTCGCTGACGCCGCGGACGAAGCTGAACAACGGGATATCCGTCTTTTCGACAGCGACGTTATCTACCAACTCATCGAGGAGTACGAGGAGTACGTCGACGAGATGGAGCGCGCCCAGCAACAGACCGTCCTCGACAACATCACCCGCCCATCCCGGTTCCGAATCTTGGAAGACCACGTGTTCCGGCAGAACAACCCAGCAGTGGTCGGTGTCGAAGTCATGTCCGGTACCGTGAAAAACAACTCGTTCGTCGCGAAGTTCGAGGGCAACGAATCGAAGCGCGTCGGCACCATCAAAGGGATTCAGGAACAGGGTGAAGACGTAGACGAGGCCCGTGCCGGAAGTCGGGTCAGCGTCGCCATCGACGGGCCGACCGTTGGCAGACAGATCGACGAGGGTGATGAACTCTGGATCGAACTCCCCGAAAAGCACGCCAAGATTTTGGAGCAGGAACTGTCCGACGACATTCCGGGTGACGAACTCGAAGCACTTCGAATGTATCTCGACAAGCAGAGAAAGCGCGACCCATTCTGGGGGAAGTAGGGCAAATACGCTTTCGTTACTGGCCGAAAAAATACGGGACTGAAGGATGAAGATGAGCGTACGTAGCCGATGTCAGAGTCGCATTGCTCGATGGTCGGTTTCGTACTACGACCTCGTGTTACTTCTCCTTCCGATGATAATTGTCGGCGGTTTCACCGTCAGTACGCTGAGTTCAGTTCCGATAAACGTTGGAACCCTGCTGACGGGATTTGTATCGTCGCTGGTTGTCGGCGATGCAGTCTTCAAGCGACCGCCTAGCGGGCAGTCGGAGTGATCTGATCCTCGACTGCCTGTTTCACTTGGAGTACAGCACTGGCGGCCAGTCCACGGGCGACTTCGTCGCGCTCCTCTTCATCGATGAGTTCGTCTTCAAGTTCGTCGTTTTCGGGTTCGAACCCGGCACTGACGATGTGACCGACCGGTGGCTGAACCGACACTGTCGCTTGTGGCCCAGTAGCACCGTTCGTGACATGTGACCCGATGACGTATTCGTCGGGGAGGAACTTGCGGGTCAGCGTGGCTATGTCGGCGACACTGTTCCGAAGCGCGCGCGTCTGCTCTGGAGAAAGTTCGACAACATCGGCAGACGCCCGCTGTCCGGCCTGCGTCACGTCGGGTGTACCAGCGTACGGAGTATTTCCATTCATGCGGTCTGCTACCCTTCGATAAGGCTGTCCGCCGTATAAACCCGTCGCCCTCGGAAGTTAACAAATCGGCTCGCTCTCGCCGTACACCGCGAGGACGACGGCCGTGACGTAGGTGCCGGGTTCCGCATCCTCGGTTACCGTTTTCACTGCCTCGTCGACGAACTCCCAATCGCGGAGTTGTCGCCCCGCTTCCAGTCCGGCCCGAACCCTGCTTTCGATTTCTTCGGCGTCAGTTTCGCCGGCCGCTTCGTAAAACAGTCCTGCACCATCGCTTTCGGTCCAGCCTAGTCCCGCCGAAACGTGCCCCGGCCCGGGCCGCGTTGCCCGTGCTTCGACCACGGTCAGACGGTTTCCTGCTGGGCCGAGGTCTGGCGCGGTGCCCATCGCTTCGACCGGCGTGTCGGCGGGAATGACCGATGAGACGGAGACGAGGTTGTAGTTGTGAACGTTCGCGTCCGCGAGTGCCGCGTCGTACGACGACATCTTCGTCGGTCCACTTGCGGTACCCCAAACGACCCGAATCATGCTCATGCAGGGGGTCTGGTGTTCGCGGGAAAGGGTCTGTCGATTCTAGCAAAGCGAGTGGGAGGATAGCGTGTTTGGTGTTGACGTGCGTCGGTTTTATGTGTGGCTTGCCAAAGGGGAGATTGGATTCTGATGAGGTTCCAGCAACGAAAGCGAGACTGTGACGCTAGCTACTTCTAGGCGCAAGCCACGCCCTCACTCGTTGCTCGCTACTTTCAGTCGCTCACTCGAACGAGTGGCTCTGCCACGAGTGACTGACTGAGCGAGGGCGTGGCTTGCGCCTGGCAATTGCAGTCAACACCCCTTCACCGACCACACCCCGAATAGCAAAACGAACAGTAGCGTTCAGAAACGCTCGAAAATACCGTTTCTACTACTCTTCCAGCTCGAAATCCCGTCGCATGGCGATTTCGAACCACGGGCAGAGACGCAGTTGGCGGTACCAGCGTGGGTTCTCGTACAGACGCTGGTACGGTACCCACATTAGGCCGCCGACCTCCTCCTTAACGGGGTCGAGGCTCTTGTCCTGAAGCGTGAGTTTCAACACGGCACAGACCTCGTGTTCGACGCCCTCGCGTGGGTAGTAGCGCTTGTATTCGAACTTGTCCGTCTGGCGCAGGTCGTCGTACTGGTCGGGCGTGATGCCGAGTTCGTCTTCGAGACGCTGGCGGGTGGCCTCCTCTTGGGACTGGCCCGGATTGGGGTGGGAGGCGACGGTGCCGTCCCAGTATGTGTCCCAGAGTCGCTTGGTCGGCGAGCGCTGGGCGAGCAGGATGTTGTCGTCCTCGTCGAAGATGAGAGTGGTGAACGCGCGATGGCGGATGCCGTCTCCCATGTGTGCTTCGAGTCGGTTGACGACTTCCAAATCGTTGTCGTCGGCATCAACGGCGACGACGGATTTGCGGGCGTTTTTGTGGACTTCGTCGGTACCGTCCGAGATGGAATCAGCGGACGAGTCAGTGGCGTTGTCAGCGCTCATACTGGTATAGAGAACTATCCGTTTCAAACGTTCTTCGGAACACGTCCGAGGGAGATTGAACCGCCGTCGCCGCGAGTCGCGTCATTTACCTTCGCGCGACTCCGATTGTTCGGTGATGACCGAGGCCGCGACCACCGGAGAGGACGAGTACTCCGGACTGTTCGGCGCGTTTCGCTACAGTTTCCGCGCGACGGATTCGAACGTTTTCCGCCTCTACGTCCTCGTCAGCTTCGTTCTCGGATTTATTCTCGGCCTCACTTTCGTACTGGCACTCATCTTCTGGTTCGTAGAAACGCTCGGTCACTCCGCGCTGGATACCACGTCGAACGCCTTTCTCGGCGTTGTGGCGATGTTCGTCCTCGGTCCGCTTTTCGCGCCGGTGCTGTTCGTCGCACGACGCCATCGGCGCGGTGAAGCGACCGTCTCAACCTACGATACCCTGCTCGCACTCGGCGGGTTCCTCTTCGTCGTCTCGCTGTACGCCGGACTCATCATCACCGTCCCGCCGGAGTATCAGACCGCCAATGCCGGTGTAATCGGCGAATTTCTGTACTCGCTCCCCCAGTTGTTCGGCCTCGTGCCACCGTTGGCCGCCGCGCTCGTGATTTTCGCCATCCATCGATTTGCCCGGTAACGAACCGCTCCCCGGAGCGCAATTCGGAAAAACCCCGCCGACCTATCCCTTCGCATGCCCGAAAAGACCAGCACGTTCCTCGTCACGCACGCCGAGGAAGAGTCGGCAGTGCTGAAAGACGTTCACGACGGACAGGTACACACCCTCTCGGCCAATCCCGGTGTCGAATCCAACGACGCCATCGACGCCACTGTCGCCCCTGAACCACCGATGGAGATGACGTGGGACGTCGTGGAAATCGACGACAAGCGTCCGCTCACGGTTCACAAGAGCGAGGAACCACCCACGGTGCAGGAACGCGACATCGCAGAGGGACAGGACGTCGGTGACCTCGAACGAACCGAACGCGCCGGAATCGGTGAAATTCACGTCCTCTCGGTACCACCGGAGGAAACCGAAGACGCAGTGGACGACGTGCTGGACGACGAAGGAACGCTCGCCCGTGCCGCCCGACTTGGCATGAATCGCGTGGAGATTCGGTCGGAGGAAGGTGTGGTGAGCGTTCGATATCTGCCGTAAAAGCGAATCAGATATTCCGGCTAACCCCGAGAATCGCGCCACAGTGAGGGCAGTCCCAAACGTTTCTCGAACTCAGAAATCCGCCAGCGGACGCATCGCTTTTTACCAGCTTTTCGACTTCTTGGCCACAGTCAGGGCAGTGGGACATGTGGCGTAGTTTTTCTTCTGACACTATAAATTGCATCTTAACCGTGTCTTCACCGGAACGCTGCGACGTCCCCAAACTGCCGGAAAACAGCGTCCTCGACTTGGAGGACTATCTCGCCATGCAACGCGCAATCGGCGAAAAATCACGTTACAGAATCCTCGCCGAACTCCTCCGTGAGGTCGGGATGAGTGCGACCGAACTCGTGGACGTACTCGAAATAAATCGAACAAGCTCCCCTATCATCTGGACCAACTTGTTAATGTTGGATTGGTCGCAAACAGAAAACGGAAAGAACGTGGCGTTGACGGTTTGTACTCCTATGATGTCGCAACCTCGCTGGGCAGTGCGGCCATGCAACACGGAATCGGCGAACTCATTCGCGAGGAACACGGCATCCGCACTCGCTACAGCTAATCTTTTCTACCTGACTCAGAAACCCTTCGCGTATGGCAATGCAACCGCACCTGCTCGTTGACGAGGGCGACCTGAACGATATCGCGCTGATTCCGGGCGACCCGGGCCGCGTCGACCGAATCGCGAAACAGTGTGATTCTTCGGAAGTCGTCTCCGAGAACCGAGAGTACAAAGTCGTCAACGCCGAGTACGAGGGCGTCCCCCTCACGATTTGTTCGACCGGTATCGGCTGTCCGTCCGCGACCATCGCCATCGAGGAGATGGAAGCCGTCGGAGTCGAAACCGTGATTCGCGTCGGGACGACCGGCGCACTCCAGCAGGACATCGAAATCGGAGACATGGTCGTCGCCACGGGTGCGGCGAAAGACGAGGGGACGACCCGGCGCTACGAGAAAGACACCTACCCGGCGGTGCCGGACTACGACGTGCTTTCGGCGCTGGTTGATTCCTCGGAGGCGAACGACGAGGACGTTCACGTCGGCCCGATAGCGAGCGACGACGCGTTCTACGCCGAAACCGACGAGTACGTCGAAGATTGGGAGACGGCGAACATCCTCTCGGTGGAGATGGAAGCCGCGGCCGTTTTCTCCGTCGCCCGCCGGAAGGGGATGCGCTCGGGAGCCATCTGTACGGTTGACGGCAATCTCGTGAAGGGAACCCAGAAGGGTACGGACACCGAGGACGACGAACTCCCTGAGAAAGCGAAGAACAACGTCGAGCGGGCGATTCGTATCTCGCTGGACGCAGTCGTCTCGCTCTCGGAATAACTGCTCGCATTGGGTGACTACATTCCCTTTGAGTGTCACCCTCTCTCAGTAACAGAACGCATTTATTCTCGAATGGCGCAGTTTTTCGTATGTTTGATGACCTGCGAATGCGGTATCACGCCGTCCTCCGACGCATTCGCCGGTTCGAACGCCGGGAAATCCAGCATTTCACCCGATGGGTCGAACACACACAGAACCTGACTCGGATCACGGTACTGGTGCTTGCGCCACTCCTCATCGCCGGTATCACGTGGCTTTCGAACACGGTGAACGTCGTGACGTTCCTGCTTTTCCCGCCGCTCGCGTCGGGGACGTACACCCTCTTTACTGATCCGGAGGGCAAGTACGCCTCACCCACCCGGTTCGTCGGTGGGATGACCACCGGAGCGCTCTGTGGCTGGGTCGCATTGACCTTCTCTGCCAAATATCTCTATCACAGCTCACCGGACTCGATGACGATTCACGCCGGTGGGGCGGCACTGGGTATCCTTCTCACCGTGCTCGTGACGTGGTCGCTCGACGTGGAACAGCCGACCGCGTTTTCGTCCGCGCTCCTTGTCCTCATGTTTCCGTTCGACGAGGTGGGGAGTTTCGGGAATTTCTTCTCGGGCTTCCTGTACGTCATCGGTATCGCCATTTCGAGCAGTATCGTCGCTGGCGTCTTCGTCATCTGGCGGCGGGAATTCTACGAACGCCGCGCGCGATATCTTTATCGCTCGACGAAAGGTGACGACCACGTTCTCGTCCCGATGCGCGGGGAGTACGCCGAAGAAGCGGCCATGTTCGGTGCAAAGCTCGCTTCGGCACACGACGCGGGCAAAGTCGTACTCATCGATGTCGTGGACGAAATGGCCATCGAGGAGGCTGAAAAGGATATCGAGGCGTCGGACGGTGGTTCAGACCCCCAACTCGTGAATCCGGAGTCGGCGGAACTCACATCTCAGGACGAAACCGCCGAGGCACAGGCCGCGGATGTCGCAGCAGACCGACTCGAAGCCCAGGCACATCGAATCCGGACACGGATGGGTGTTCCCTGCGAAGTTGTCGTCGCGGGCGACGGAAAAACGTCCGCGAAAACGGTGCTGAACACTGCTCGAGAGGTGAACTGCGACCTCATCGTCACACCCTACGAGGAGAAACACGGTGCACTCTCGCCGTTCGTCAGGGGACTGTTCCGCGGCAACGTGGATGCCATCGCGTACCGTCCCGGCCTCGAAAGCGAACCACGCCGGCGCTGGAAACGCGTCCTCGTTCCCGTCAGGCGAGCGGGCAACACAGCCCACACAATGATCGATTTCGCACGGCGACTGGTCGGGCGTTCGGGGTCGGTTAGCGTCTGCACGTGTATCGATCGTGAAGCCGAACGACGAACCGCAGAATCGACCCTTGCGGATCTCGTGGAAGCGTTTTCCGGCTCGTTCGAAACGCGCGTCTCGCGGAGCAGTATCGAGGACTTCCTCGCCGCCAACGATGACCACTACGACCTCATGATAATCGGCGCGAGCACCGACCGAAGTGCCGCATCACGATTCATCTCTCCACCGACGTTCGAGCGACTGCACGAAATCGACTGCGACGTGGCGGTCGTGCATCACGGATAACTCACGTTTTCGAGCGAATCAAAAGTCGTCCAACGTTTGGTTCAGGGGGTCTCCTGCCAACTGGTCGGCCAGTTCCTCGACGTGTTCCCCGCCGAGTGCCGCCTTCACCAGCATCCGTCCGACGAAGGCGGGGCTGACCACGATATCTGCTCCCGCTCGGCGAAATTTCTTCACGTTGTCGTGGTCGGTCGCACCGGCGACGATTCGAACGTCGGGGTTCAACTGCCGAGCGGTCAACACCGTGAGTGCATCATCGGCGTCGTCATCGGTCGCGACGAGCACCGACTGTGCTCGTCCGATGCCGACCCGTTCGAGTAACTCCTCGTCGGTGGGGTCGCCGTGAATGACGGTTCGGTTTTTCGAGCGAAGTTCGTTGACGAGCGCTTCGTCGTCGATGACGAGCACGTATTCGGTTCCGCTGGCGAGTTCGTCGACTATCCATTCCGTAAGCAGGTGGCCGTATCCGAGTACGAGTAGGTGATTTTCCATGAGTTCGATGTTGGTATCGGTCGTTCGACCGAGGGCGCTTGCGAAACTGTTCTCAACCATCGGCACAAACAGAACACCCAGTGCAGCCGCGAAACTACCGGTTCCGAGGACGATAACGGTCATTCCGAACACCTGTGCGAATGGCGCCGTCGGTTGAATATCGCCGTATCCGACGGTACTCGCGGTCACGACCGTGAAGTAGAACGCCTCGAAGATGGCGTTGTCGCCGCCAATGCCGTCGAAATACTGCCGAAGTGTATATGCACCGACAGTTCCGTACAGTTGTGCTCCGACGACGGCGGATGCGGCGGCGATCTGCGTCGTCGTCGGTTCGATGGGATGTTCGAACCGGTGACGAGTCCGAATCAACATTGGGAGGGTGACGAGCGACCCGGCGACGAGAAAGAGCGAGTACGGCGTCGATTGAAGTATTCCGTGTATCGCGGCGACGAGAACCAAAATCGTGCTCGCGTACCAGGCCGCACGAAAACCACGGCGGAGACCGATGGCTGCGACGAGGAGGAGAAAGCCGACGATGGTGCTAGTGTACGCTGTTGTCGTTCGAACGACTTCGGGGATGATACCGCCGAACAATCCGCCGTTCCCTCCGGTGCCGCTGAGACTGGTCGAGACGAGACCGGTCGCTATCGAAAGCAACGCGACGCCGATGATCAACCAAACGACGATACGAGCGGAGACGAATCTCCCCCGTGCCACTCGCACCATATGAATCTCCATGCTACCTCCCGTGCGATAAATCAGGTGGCCGAACGTTACGCGGGGACGACCACCGACGCCGCCTATTTATCGACTCTGTCATATCTGTTCTCTTGTGATTTGTCGGTACGTCTTTGTAACTGCCACCACAGTCCGGCGTATGGACTACTCGTTTCCAGTCGCGGTGCTCCTCGGGGTGTATCTCGGAGCACTCACTGGGGTCGTTCCGGCACTCGTCGCGTGGTGTCTCGGCTTCGTGTTTCGGTACGTGACGAGCGTTTCGCTCCCCGGGTTCGGTGTCGTCGTACTCGGCGTCGCCATCGCGGGCGTACAGGGTGGTTTGTTGGGCCTCCTCGACCCGACCGTTCTCGAATCACCCGTGGTCGTCGTCGCGGTCATCGTCGTGATGCTGGTGACCCAGTACGCCCACGCCAAGGGCGATTCGATGGGCGCGTCGTTTCCCCGCCGTATCGGCCTTCGAAACCTCCGAGAGCATCGCCTTTCCAGCGATGTGATAGAACGAGTTGGACGGTTCGGTCGCGTCCGCGTCCGGACGGCGGGCGATGTCGGCGACATCGACGGCTATCCACCACTTCCCGATGACCTCCGGTCGGCGATCCGTGACGGTGAATGGACGTTCCCCGCGGATCTACCTATCGGTGAACTGGAATCCCGCTTGGCGGATCGGCTTCGAACCGAATACGACCTCGCGGACGTTTCCGTCGAAATCGACATGGGTGGAAAAGCGACGGTGCGCGCCGCACCTCCGGAGGGTGCACTTTCGCGTCGTCTCCCCGCAAATCGCCGCGCAGTATCGGTCGATACGCTCGTGCCGACGGGAATCGCGCGCGGCGATGAAGTCGCGTTCGAACTCGGCGATGAGGACGTGGTCGGCACGGTTTGCAGTGCGAACACGGAGGACGGCGAAGCGGACGACGACACCGCCGAAGACGGTGGTGTCGTTCCCCGTGCACCGACGACGACCGGTGGCGACGGTCGGGTGACGGTCGCGATTCCGCAAGCCGAGGCGGCCGACTTCATTGACGGCAATCCGACGAACCTTCGGGTTCGGTCGCGCGAAACCCGTTCCGAGTTCGAACTCGTCCACCTATTCCGGCAGGCTGGCAAACAGTGGCGGAAACTTCAGGTTCGTGCCGGAAGCGGGTTGGACGGGATGACGTTGGGGAATCTTGCCGCCCGCGACACGTACGACGTGGCGGTGTTGGGTATCGAACAGGCGAACGGGTGGTCGGTCGCCCCGTCCGGAACCACCGTCCTCACTGCCGGGGACGAACTGTACGTTGTCGGAACGAGCGACTCGATGCGTCGGTTCGCGGAGGTGGTCGAATGATGCAGTCTTTCCCACAGAATCCGGAGGGTGCGCTCGTCCAAATCGTCGGACTCGCCATCCTGTCCGGAACCGTCGCCGGTGCAGTCGCCTTCGTCCATCGATGGTACGCCCGGCAGCGGGTACCCGCCGGTCTTGCAATCCTCGCCGGAGTCGGCGCGGTCGGCATCTCTTTGGGCACTTGGAAGGCACTCCAACCGTTCATCGGCGGGAACTCGGACGTACTGATACTCCCCGAGGCAACGAAGAACGTCACTTCGTTCGTCGTTGCGGGCGTCACCGCCACCGTCGGTGCGCGAATCGGCGACCGATTGACGACCAACATGGCCGCCCTCTCGGGCGCGACGAAACTCGACGACGACGTGAGCCGAATCGTCGGTGCGGTGGGTCGAATGGTGACGGTCACGCTGCCCGAAAATATCGACGATATCGACGGCTACGACGCGGTTTCCGACGAGACGAAAGCGACACTCGCCGGGTCGTCGTTCGTCTTCCCACGCGGCATAACCGTCTCCGAACTTCGGGAACGCGTCGTCGCCCGACTCGAAGACGACCACGGTATCGGCCACGTGGATATCGACCTCGCTTCGGACGGAACCGTCGAATATCTCGCCCTCGGCAGTCGAGTTGCCGGACTCGGCCCGCTGCTCGTCCCGGGAACCGTCGCCGTCGCCATTCGTGCAGACCCGGCGTTTAGTGCGGGTGCCGGTGATTTCGTCACGGTCTGGCGACACGACGGTTCGACCTCCGAGCGCGTCACGACCGGCGAAATCAGAGGTGTTGTGGAGGACGTAGTGACGCTCGCAGTGGATGCGAGCGAGGCGACGAAATTCGGCACGGCGGAGCGGTACCGATTGGAAACGCTTCCGCGCCAATCCCGACCGGAACGCGAGTTCGTCACTCGATTGCGCTCCGCCGAGGAGACGATGGGCGTGTTGACCGTTGACCCAGAAAGCGACCTCGTCGGCCTTCCGGTTGGAAGCCTCGACGCAACCGTGGTCGCAGTTCGACCGACCGACGGTACCGTCGAGACACTTCCACTTCGTGGCCGTTTGTTGGCCGAGGGCGACGACGTGTACGTCGTCGCCCAACCGACCGTTCTGCGGCGAATCGAACGAGTAGCGGAAACCGTGGTGGAAACGATCGACGTGGAAACGACGTGGAACCGAAACCCGGCGCAGTAGCACAGTATTCAGAACCAGTACCCACGCGAAGATTCAAATACCATCCCGAGTCCAAACGGGCTAATGCGCGTTCGTCTACTGCTGGCGGCTTCGGGGATTTTCATCCCATTGTTTCAGCTGTGTTGGTTCGGTCGTCCGCGGGCGACCGAACCAACGACCCGTTGCTACCGAGAGAGAAAGCGACTTCCCACGTCCGACCGTCTCGTCGCATATGCAGTGGAAACTCTTCGCGGATCTCGCGGAAATCGCGGGAGACAAGGACGTATCCGTCGACGCCGAATCGGGCGACACCGTGCGTGATGCGCTGTCCGCCCTGCTTGAACCACGTCCGGAACTCGAAGACCGCGTATTGGACGACGATGGCCACCTCCGCGACCACATCAACGTGCTCCGAAACGGGACGAACGTGTTTACCGAGGAGGGACTGGACACGGAACTCGAATCGGGCGACGAGCTCGCGCTCTTCCCGCCGGTGAGTGGTGGATAAAACATGTACGTTCTGCTGACGAACGACGACGGCGTCGATGCACCCGGTATCGACGCGCTCTACGACGAACTTTCGGCGGTCGCCGACGTGACAGTTGTGGCACCCGCCGATAACCAGAGCGGTGCCGGGCGCACGAACTCTCACAGGGTCGCGGTGGACGACCACGACCGCGGACTCGTCGTCCACGGAACCCCTTGTGACTGTGTCGCGGTTGGCGTACAAGCACTCGACCCGACGCCTGAACTCGTGGTTTCGGGCTGCAATGCGGGGCCCAATTTCGGCGCGCACAAACTCGACCGTTCGGGAACCGTCGGGGCCGCGAAGGAGGCCGTCTATCTCGGCGTTCCGGGAATCGCAGTGTCGGCCTACGACCCCGTGACGGGTGGTTTACACGAGTTCGAGCGCGACGATTTCGCACAGGGCGCGCGGGTCGCTCGCCATCTCGTCGAGCACGCGGATTCTATCGGCTCGGGAACGTATCTGAACGTCAACGCGCCGATTACCGAGGAAACACCACCGATTCGAATCACTCGTCCGACCAGGGATTTCGGCGTTCGAATCGAGCGGGAACGGGACGACGATGGCTTCGCCGTCGTCGACCAGTTTTACGACCCGCTTCGACGAGATAGACCGGAGGAGTTGGACGACCCCAAAGGAACTGACCGCCGGGCGCTCGCCGATGGAGAGATCAGTATCTCGCCGCTCGGCATCGGTCACGAACTGAAACGGAGCGACAGCCTGTCGGAAATCGCGGCCGCGTTTCGATAATCGATTCGTCGGCAATCGTCGTTTCGTCAGCGATACTCTCTGGTCAAATCCATTCCCATCACGAAGTCGGGTTCGTCCGAGATATCCACCCGACAGTACGCCGTGTCACTGACGAACCGTGCCGTCTCGGGAATCAGCACCCGCGTCCGATCCGCGCCGCGTTCCGCGGCATCGCGGGCTATTTCGGTGAACAGCGCTCGACCGGCGTCGACGTCTTCCCACGCACCGACGGCGTATTCGACCCACTGTTCCGGTTCACCCGCTTCGTTTTTCCACTCCGATTCGCGGCAGACAGTTGCAAATCCATGCGCACCGTCGTCCTGCACGACGAGGAGTTCGCCGTGCTCGGCGCTTCGCTGGAGGTCATCACGGGTCAGTTCGGACAGCGCCCACGACTCCTCGAAATCGAGCGCGAGACCTTGCAGATGCGTCCGGGCATCGCTTCCGGTCCAGAACTTCCACGCTGCGTTTACGTCGTCGGTGACCGTCATTTGCGGTTCGGCGTCAGCGTCGGGGTCGGGATGTGCCCACCTGAACTCGGTGATGGGGTCGTACCCCGCGGCGCGCGACGAACCGAGTCCGGCGACGTTCCACGAAAACACCATGTTGCGGAAGACCGTCGCTCCGTGGTCGCGTGCCCAGTCAAACAGTTCGGTGGTCATCCGGCTGGCGACGCCCTGGCCGCGGAAGTCCGGGTTGACGCGGATTCCCTGTCCCCACGCTTCCCAGTCCGTGAGCATGACACACTGCACGATGCCCGCGAGTTGGTCACCAGCGTCCGCGACGATAGTGTACCGGTCGTCGCCGTCTATCCAGTCGTGGTAGACCTGCGGGATGTAATCTCGCTGTTCGCGGTCTGCCCACGTCCCTTCGGTGAACGCGACGACCGCCTCGTAATCGTCGTGAGTGGCTTCCCTGAGTTCGATTGTCACTCCCATGGCACCGACCGTTCGGAAATCTCGCCCGCGATGGGTTCTCGCATCGTCCTCACCGGGTCGTCGCTGTTCGCAAGCGCCCACATCAGTTTCACCTTGGCCGTGCCCGGGAGCATATCTTCACCCTCTACGACCCCAGCGTCGAGCAGGTCGCGCCCGGTATCGTACACGCGGTCACAGACCCGTCCCTCGATGCACTGGCTGGTCATGACCACGGTCGTTCCGTCATCTACCAGTTTCGAAATCCTGTCCGCCCAGTCGGAGTGGACGTGGCCCAACCCAGTTCCTTCGAGGACGAGACCCGCCTTTCCTTCGGCGAAGTCGAGGGATTCGACGCCCATGCCGGGCGTGAATTTGAGGAGTTCGACCTCGCTTTCGACGTCGTCCGAAAGTGTGAGTTCCTGCGTACCCCGTTCGTCGTACTCGCGCCGGAAGGTGACTTCCTCGGCATCGTAATCGACTTTACCGAGCGGTTTCGCGCCGATGGTCTGGAAGGCATCCCGGCGCGAGGTGTGATTCTTGCGCACTCGGGTGCCGCGGTGGAGCGCACAGTCGTCGTCGCTTTCGTTCTCGTGCATGCATACGAGCACTTCCGCGCAGTCCGCTTTCGCGGCTTCGACGGCACAGACCGCGTTCATGACGTTGTCCGAGGATGGGCGGTCGGCGGAGCGCTGGCTTCCGGTAAAGACGATCGGAACCGGCGTGTCGAGCATGAACGAGAGCGCGGAGGCGGTGAACTGCATCGTGTCGGTTCCGTGCATGACGACGACGCCGTCGGCACCGTTCTCGATTTCGTCGTACACTGCTCGGGCCAAATCCTGCCACACGCCGGTCGTCATGTTTTCGGACAGGATGTTGGCGACGACCCGTCCGCGGTAGTTCGCACGTCCCGCGAGGTCAGGCACTGCACGAAGCACGTCCTTCGCGTCGAATCGCGCGGTCACGGCACCGGTTCGGTAGTCCACGGTAGATGCGATGGTTCCGCCCGTGCTGATGAGCGAAATCGTCGGCAGTTCGGGGTCGAACTCCACGACCGACGAGTCGCTCGTCTCGCCGTCTTCGATATCGTACACGTCAGATTCGAGTACAGCAACCTCGGCGTCGTCGCGGTCGATTCCGACGTTGTAGCCGCCGTCGAGTTTGACGACGAGATTGCTCGCCGTCGAGGATGGCAGAAGTACCCCCTCGAACGTCTGGTCGGCCCGTTCGACGCGGACGCGGTCCCCTGGATTCATATCTCGGAGTAACGCGGCGTTCGACTTCAATCCACTCGTTTCGGGGAAAGGCACATTACCTCAGGGCGTCAACTCGGATACATGACCCAGCGCACCCGGACGCGCGAGACGAGCGACGACCTGTCCGACATTCTCGGCGACGAGAGTGAGGAACAGGCCGGAGAAAGCGAGGGCTTTCGAAGTCGCACGAAACGGCGAGCGGTGAACTTCTTCTCGCCACGCTATTTTCTCCTCGCCACGGTCGTGCTGACGATTTCGATGTTCGTCGGAGGATTCGTTCCGCTCGTAGGAACGCTCGGCGGACTCGTCGGCTTGTTCGTGGCGGCGTTCGTTCTCGGGGGGTTGACGAGCAAACCACGAACGTTAGAAACCGCGACCGGTGGTCTGGTCGCCGCGGGACTCACACTCCTCCTCGGAAACCTCACGCTGTTGGCGGTGGGCGGACGAACCGTCGCCGTCGCTGGACTCGGTGCTGGGTTCCTCGTGGCCGGTCTCGGTGCATATTTTGGCGGTGACCTCCGAGATGGTCTGACTCGCGACCTGTAAAATCCGCTCAGAAGACGTTTATCCGGACAGCGTCCAATGGCCGTCGTTTTGCTCGACGATTCCTCGTTCTGCCATACTCGTGAGATGGCCTTCGACGACGTGTTCGGGAGCGTCGATTTCCCGGCCGACCTCTCGCACCGTCTCCGCTCCTGCCACGAGCGTGGCCAAGATTTCGGCACGAATCGGGTTTTGTCCGTTCTCGTCCACTTCCTCGCTCAGTTGGTCGAGAACATCCGTGATTCGTCCATGAACCCATCGCTGTGCGAGCGAGAGTTCGCTCTTTAACCCCTCCAAACAGTTGAGTTCTTCCGCGAGGCTGGCGATTTCGCCTGCCTCGACGTCGCTCACGGCCTCGGTGTCACCCGCTTGCGCACTGTCGTACTGCACGTTCAGTGAGAGGTACTGACACGTGCTCACGTCGAGATTCGGGCTCGCCGGATAGGCGCTTTTCATATCGAACTCGTAGGGAGAAACGTCGACTTCAAGTCGGAGGTTCCGCGAGATGTTGAAATATTTGCGGCGCTGGCTGTCGGTTCGACTTTCGACCAATCCCGCTTCTTCGAGCTTTCGGAGGTGGTCGATGACCGCCTTCGGGCTGACACCGAGATATTCGCTTATCTCGGTGACATAGCAGGGCTTGTGCGAGAGAAGCCGCAGAATACGTCTGCGGTTTTCATTGCCGAGGATGTCGAGCAGCACTGCGGAGTCCATTCACGTCAACGACTTGGTAACGCGGACGGAAAAGCGTGTCTCTCGCCGGTAGGCGATGCTGTCGATTCGTCGTCACCGGGCGATCGACCCGCTGACGGACGGTTACGCACCGTTTCCGAGGCCGACGCTTCCATTACCAACACCGACGGTTTCGGTACCGACAGTGTCGGTTCCGGGCGTCGTTCCGTTGCCAGCGTTTGCCCCGGAACCGTTGCCGACACCGGGCATCGTCGTCGAGTTGTTGGTAGTTTCATTCGGTGCTTTCACGCTTCGAAGTGACCGAGCGACTTCGGCGACTTCGGGGCCACCGACGGTGTTCGCTTCCTTGTCGAGTTGTCGGAGTTTGTTGTTCCGGACTCCGACCTTGTCTGCCCGTGACTTCGTCTGGTTGATGGCGTGTTCGAGCGAGCGAATTTCGCCGACGATTTCGCTCATCTTAGCCTGATACTGGAGGGTGCTGATCTGACCGTTGTTACGGGCTTCGACGAGGGCTTGCTTGCGCTGTCGGACGTTTTCGAGTTCGGTTTGCATGTTGGAGACTTGGTGCCTGACGAGGGACTTTCGCGCCGACCGGTTTTTGGTTTCGTTGAATCGGGCAACCCACAGTCCGGTATCGACCGTTCCTTTCGCCTGTGATGTGCTGACCTGCATGAACGAGGAGATTTCGGCTCCAAGCGTGCTGTTGGAGCTCGTCGTATTTTCGTCAGTTTGGAGTGTGTTCGGGGAGATATCTGCTGGTTCTGCGGGCGATGGTGCGGCCGCGGTCGGCAATGCGACGGCAAACCCACATACTGTGAGCGTCGCCAACAGGAGGGCGCGAACGGAGTTCATTGGTTATTTATTACCGCCCCCACTTTAAAAAGACGGTAATTCGTTCGTTCTGTTCACACCTCGGAATGAGGACACGAGAGGTGGAAAGAGAGTTTAAAAGCCCATTAAATTCACTCTGACCGCTTGAGTGTTCGTTCTGCGGCAAAGACGGAAATAACCGACAGAGTGATACTTACAAGCGGGAGCAAAAGGCCGGGTTCGTAGCGAAGTGGCGGATGATACCCGAATCCGTAATCGAGAACGTCGCTCGCCAACGCGACGCCGAGTGCGGCAACTAAAGCGCCGCGGGTCGTTCGTCCGTAGTATGGAATGAGGAATGCTTCGAGTACGAACGCGAGGTGGGTGATGATGATGCCCCAGTAGTCCCAGAGGGCGTTCGGATCCCATGGCGGGCCGAAGTATGCCGAAAACCCGAGATTGAGCGCGACGAACGTCCAGATGCCGAATTTGACGAGCCAAACGAACGCGAAGGTGTGGAGGTAGGCGAGCGGAAGGTTCTGCGGTGCGTCGGAAAGACGGTTTCCCAGATTGGGTAACAGCGTCAGGAACGAGGCAGTGACGAGCGCAAGTGCCATGGGTGAGTCGGCGTATAGCGGCCAGAGAAACGTTGGCACCTCCGGCATGGTTTCGACGTAAAACCGAATGCCGACGAGAATTGCCAGCGAGTTGACGACCAGCAACCACACCAAACTCGGTGCGTTTTCGAGATAGTAGCGGGCGTACCGCTCGGGTATTTCCATATCTTCCCCGCGCAGGGAGCAACTAAAAGAACTCTGTCATCGTTGCATGCCCGGAACGAATAGAATCATTTATATACTAAGTTTGCCCTTCTACATAACTCCTTTGCATAACTCATATATAACTATTATCTCTTGAGTGGTAATGTCTATCATGTTCGAGTCGTTTTCCAGCGGCTACTACCTCGGTCGCCTGTACGTCGAACCCCACGAGGCAGAGCACGCTGTCATGTCCCGGGACGACCACGAGCGCGTCAATCAAGCCCTCTACGCCAGCGGTGACGGTGTCGAGCGACTCGACTGGCCGCTGGTGATGAAGATCGACCAGCAACATTTCTCCGTCCACGCGAAAGATGGTGTGCCCGACCGAACGCTCGTCGTTCCGGATTCTCTCCTCGAAAATACGCGGATTCGCAATCCACCGGAGTTGAAAGAGGTGCTGTTGGCGAAAGCTGACCGGGTCGCACAACTTATGCAGTTTCACTCGCGAAATCGGGAGTTCGGGAGTGGGGGAGCGGTTTAGAGCGCTCAGATAACGGAGTGGCTTCGGGTTCGACGAAAGTCGTTCCTATCGCGATAGAACTGCTCATGACGGCGTGTGCCCAGTAGTTGCCATCAGCAAGACACCGCATTCCGTTCAAACTGCTCAACCCCGCCCGCGTCCCCACCATCCGTTTTCGGCTGAGAGTATGCGCTTAACACCAATGAAAAAACCACACCGTGGTTTTTCGTTCTAGTTCCCGCGGCCCTGAAGCTTTTCCTCGTCGGGCAAATCCACGTTCGCTTCGCCCTTCATGCCTGCACCGATGTCCTTGCTGATTTCGGCGAGCCGCTCCGGGTCGTCCCAGTTGTTCGTCGCCTCGACGATGGCGTTGGCCATCACTCGTGGATTCTCCGCACCGAAGATGCCGGAGCCAACGAAGATGCCGTCACAGCCGTGGTGCATCATCAGCGCGGCGTCGGCGGGCGTTGCGATGCCACCTGCTGCGAAGTTCACGACCGGCAAACGACCCGCTTCGGCGGCTTCGTGGACGAGTTCGGCGGGCGCTTCGAGCTCGCGGGCGAGCATTTCGCGCTCCTCGTGGGTCTTCCCTTGGAGTTCCCGAATTGCGCCTTTGATGGTTCGTTGGTGGTGAACGGCTTGGTTCACGTCGCCCGTGCCCGCTTCACCCTTGGTTCGAATCATCGCCGCGCCTTCGTTGATTCGCCTGAGGGCTTCGCCGAGGTTGCGCGCGCCGCAGACGAACGGCGCGGTGAACTCGCGCTTGTCGATGTGGTATTTGTCGTCCGCCGGGGTGAGCACTTCCGACTCGTCTATCATATCCACGCCGATTGATTCGAGAATCTGGGCTTCGACCGAGTGGCCGATTCGCGCTTTGCCCATCACCGGAATGGACACTTCGTCGATAATTTCCTCGACATCGGCGGGGTCGGCCATCCGCGCCACGCCGCCGCGCTTTCTGATGTCCGCCGGAACCGCTTCGAGCGACATGACCGCAACCGCGCCCGCGTCCTCGGCGATTCGGGCCTGTTCTGGGTTTACAACGTCCATGATGACGCCGCCTTTCTGCATGCGGGCGAAGCCACGCTTGACGAGTTCGGTTCCGCGCTTCAGTTCCTCGATGTCCGTCGGTTCTGCCATGGGTGTTCATAACGAACCCGGGGCTTAAGACATACCGATTGCGGAACGTGAAGCCTGTCGGTGTTCTTACGATCACTCCCACCCACTACGTCGCTTGATTGTTCTACTAGAAGGATGCGCCAGCGCGCTCGCAGGAACGCTGAACGAAGTGAGGCGTGAGTGCAGTTCCGCGCTGGCGGGGGGTGGGGAAGCCTGGCGGTTGCGGGGCGGTTCCTGGTGGATGAAGGGCGAAGAAACCGACGGAAGACGAACGAAGTGAGTCTTCCAAGGTGACTGAGGGCTTCGTTTGTTGTCGTGATTTGTTCACGCTCGTTTGGTTATATTGTGTTGTAGCAAATCACGACAACAACATAACCGCCACCGCACCGCAGGCCACACCCTCCCCAACCGACTCCATCACTCGCTTGCGCGTTCACTCATCCCTCGCGCGACTTCAGAACAGACCCTCGGAGGCGAACTCCTCGGGCCTGTGCCAGCGCGCGCCAACGGTATCTGGGCAGTCTGTTCCCGAAAACCACGCCTGTTGACGCGTATCGAAGCCTCTTTGCCCCGACCATTCGTGGCCGCGAGTATGACCGGCCTCCCGCCCCGAGAGAACCTTCCGTGGTACGTCGCGCCGCTTCCGCAGTGGCTGGAGGATTTCGGCCTGCGAATGGCGTGGGTCATCGTCGGGATAAATCTCGTCGGCACCGCGTTCGGCTTCTGGTACTACGGCTTTCATCCGATTCCGCTCTCCGACCCGCTAATAACGTGGCAGTTTGCGGTCGAAGCACCCGAAATGTGGCTGTTCGTGCCCGACAGCCCGGTCGCCACGCTGTTCATCGCGCTCTCGCTCGGCCTCTGGAAACTCGGACGAAACACGGAGTGGGTAAACGCCCTCGCGTTCTTCGGCTGCATCAAGCTCGGCGCGTGGACACCCTTCGTACTGGCCGCGTTCTTTTCCGGCTTCATCGATGTCGGCTGGCCGATGTACTCCTTCCTGTTCGTCAGCCATCTCGGAATGGTTGCGGAGGCGTTTCTCATCCACCGATACAGCGATTTTCCGGTCGCTGCCGTCTTCGTCGCCGTTCTCTGGTACGGCGGAAACGACATCGTGGATTACTTCGTTCCCCTCGTCGGAACACCGCACCACACCGCACTTCCGGCTCAGGAAATACTGGCCATGGGCTACAGCCATCCGACACCGGCCCACGAAATCGCGGCGGCGGGTGCGGTTACATTGACCCTACTGGCTACGTTCCTTGCACTTGCAACGCGAGTAAAGAAGTTGGAAACGATGAACGAGTAGCCGCCTGCTGGTTGCGATTCTGACTCATCCTTCCAGTACAACTAGCGTTTCTAGTACATTACGGTGTCCGAGAGTACATTTTAGTAGTTTCCAGTGCGAATAGGTACCATGACTGTCGAGCAAGATGATTTCGAGAACCTTCCGGAAACCGCCGTACATATCAAAGAAGGAACCAACGGCCGCCGCGCGATGGCTTTCCTGGCCGCCAACGACGGTCACGCATTCTCCCGGAGCGAGATACGCGATGGAACCGGTATCTCAGACGGAAGTATCGGGCCGGTACTGACTCGGTTAGCCGACGATGGACTTCTCGAACGTCGTGGTCAGTATTGGACGTTTGCCTCCGACCGACTGGAATCGATGAAGTCCGAGGGTCTCCTGGACGAACTCCGCGAGGAGTGGGACGAAGGATGGTAACCTCGTTGTGGCAGAACGTTCACATCTCACCGTTCGTGTGCGACCGAACCCACAACTCGCCGATACGGGAAAGTCGCGTCCGGTAGGACTTTCCGTGTTCTTCCTGTTCGATGTAGCCTTTTCCGCCCGGCCCTAATCTATCGACGTTGTAGATGACCTTCGATCGGAAGCTGTCGGTGTATTCTTCGTTCAAATCGCGGGACAGTGCTTGCGCGAGTTCGCTCACGCTTTCGAACTCGCCGTGCTCGCCGAGGGTGAACAGGATGAGTTCCTCGAAGGGCTTGACGTTCGAAAACGAGGCGACCGGGAGTTCCACGATATGTCTGCCATCGATTTCTTTCGCGCCGATGGTCGTCCCGCGCTCGTCGAACTCCGAAAGCAGGTCGAGGGCGCTTTCGAGTCGCGTTTCGATGCGCGCCTCGTCCACGTCGCCGTCGCGCACCGACGCGAGCAAGTCGATTTCCTCTCGCAGTTCCTCGGCGAGTTCGGTCTCCAGATATTTCTCCGGAGCGGTGTAGTAGGTGTGTATCTTTTCGCGGTCGCTCTGTCGCTCGACCATGATGGAGTGGGCTGCAGTCGCGAACGCGAAACTCACCGTTCGGGGCATCGCGCTGACGTTCACCCAGACCTCTCCGCCCGCATCGAGTTCGGCGTTGATTCTATCGTATGCTTGCTCGAACGCGGCGTCGTAGTCGTACACGTCTTCCAGCACGACGCGCTCCGTTTCCGCGCCGAGCAGGTTCTCGAAATCCTTGCCGAGCTTTCGGGAGAGGTTGCGGGAATACTCGACGTTGGCCTCGCTTCCGACCGCCCCTTCGAGGAGGATGACACGATCCACGTCGAGTTGGTCGCGCACGAGCGGCGCGATGACCCGGTCGTAGTCGAATCCGACCGGAACGATGTGTGTCTGCATACGAGTCGGTTCTCGTGAAGTGGGTTTAAACTCGTCGTCAACTCCCTCGGGCAGTGTGTGAATTCGGTTGGTCGTTTCGAGTTGCTAGCCTTCGTTGCGGACGCGACTAAGAAGTGTCATCTGGAACGTTGCTAGCTACTGCCGACAACAGCTAGCCCGAAAAACAAAGCTCCAATCGAGAATGACGGCGATTTCTGAAAAATAACCCCTGAAAACTCAGCAACGAAGAAACGAATCAAACACCCAGAACCAAAAAATCAACTTCCAGTTAGTCAGCTTGCAGGTCGAAGTAGAGATTCGTCTCCTCACTGGCCGACGGTGACGTAACGGCCGATACCGAGACCGTCAACACCAGTCCGATGAGCATCCCGACGACCGAGGCCAGCCAACCGCCGTAGGTGCCCGGCACAAACGACACGAAGACGCTCAGGAGGTAGAACGCTTGACTGCCAAGGATTCCAGCGAACATTCCTGCTCGCGTCACCCGCGACCAGTAGAGTGCGACGATGACGGGGAGCGCGAGTTGGGCGAAGCCACCGAAGGCGGTCGAACCGATTTCGACGATTGCCTTGGGCGTGTAGAGGCTAGCGACGAACGCGCCGATTGCGAAGACGGCGACGCCGATTCGTCCGAGGGTGTCCTCCCAACTGTCGCTCGCGTCCGGGTTGACGAATGGACGATAGAGGTCGCGGGTGAAATAGGACGACCCCGAGAGGAGCATCGAGTCGGACGAAGACATCATTGCGGCCATCGCGCCCGCGATGACCAACGCGGCGAACCACGTCGGGGCGTACTCGGCGAGCAGGACGGAGAGGACGTTTTCGCTTCCGGCGTCGATGGGCAGGCCGCGTGCCCACGCACCGAGCATGAACGCCGGGACGAACAGCAGGACGACCATAATCGGCCACAGCGAGAACGTTCGCTTCAGCACCTTCTTCGACCCGGCGACGAAAAATCGCTGATTGACCTGCGGGAACATCGCCACGCCGAAGGCGATGCCGATGGCCTGCGAGAGCATCCACTGTGGGGAGTAGACCCCCCCGCCGAGCGAGAGGAACTCCGGATTCGATTCGGCGAGAGTTGCAGTCGCAGAACTCATCCCACCCAGTTCGGTGAGCACCCAGAGCACGGCGGCCCAGACCATCACGAGCATGAACGCACCCTGCAAGGTGTCCGTCCACGCGATGCCGCGCATTCCCGCGAGGACGACATAGGCTATCATGAATACCGTCACCAGTCCTGCGCCCATCGCATAGGAGAGTTCACCACCGGTCAGGGCTTCCAGCGCAGTTCCGGCCCCGACCTGTTGAAGCATCACGTAGGGGAACAGCCAGAACAGGCTGATTCCGGCGACGAGGCCGCGAAGTGCGGGCGACCCGAATCGGTCGCCGAGCATCTCACCAAGCGTGACGTACCCATGTTCGCGCCCGAGGAGCCACTGTTTGTAGCCGACGATGTACCACAGCACGGCGAACAGTACGCCGTCCATCAGCCCCATCACGAGAATCCACTCCGGCCCGGAACCGTAGACGATGTTCGGCCCGCCAAAGAACGTGAACGCCGAGAGCAGCGTTGCGAACGTCGTGAACAGCAGGACGACGGTACCGAGGGTTCGACTGGCGAGGTAGTAATCTTCCGCGCTCCGGTCGGTCAGCCGATACGCCAGCAGACCGACGAGCAGCGAGAGGAGGAGATAACCCCCGACGATACCCAACTGAAGCGTCGTCTCGCTCATGCTCCCTCCTCGATGCCCAGGCCCCATGCCCGGTCTGCGAACAGTTTGAACACGACCGCAACGACCACCATCCAGCCGATGTGCCACCAGAGCCACACCGGCAGGCCGTACGCCACTTGTCCATCTCCCCAGAGGAACCACGGTATCGTCAACGCGATAAGCACCGCGAAAACGGCCATCCAGCCAAGCCGTGTGGAGTCGTTACTCATCGTTCCAGATGTTTGACCACGAGGTGATAAGATTTGCCAAACGTTTTCGAACCACCTATTCGAAGAAAATTTGTCTTCAAATACGGGCCGTGTTCGTGGTCTCGATGTCGTTCACCGGGAACAACGGCTAAAACCGTGGGAGTTCCACGAACACCATGATGCGCACTGCGATTCAGTTGTACACGCTCCGCGATCTGGACGTGCCGCTTCCCGACCTGCTCGCTCGTGTCGGTGAAACCGAGTTCGACGGCGTAGAGTTCGCGGGGTTTGGCGATGCAACCCCCGCGGACGTGGCAGACGCGCTCGATGAAACCGAACTCGACGTTGCTGGGGCACACGTCCCCATCGAGGAACTCGAAGCGAACACGGAGGCCGTGGTGAAAGCGTACCAGGAAGTGGGCTGTACCAGACTCGTCGTCCCGTATCTCGACGAATCAAACTTCGACAGCGAGGCGGCGGCGACCGAAACTGCACACCGACTGGACGCCCTCGCGGAACGCGTCGAAGCACACGGTGCGACGCTCAGTTATCACAATCACGACCACGAATTCACCGATATCGGCGACGGGACGGGATTCGACATCCTCATCGCGGAATCGGACGTGGACATCGAACTCGACGTTGGATGGGTCGTCGCGGCGGGTCGTGACCCGATTTCACTTCTCGACACCCTCGCCGGGCGCGTCCCACTGGTTCATCTGAAAGACACCGCCGCTGGTATACCGGTCGAACTCGGTGACGGTGATGTGGATCTGGAGGCCTGTGCGAACGCCGCCCGTCGAGTCGGGAGCGACTGGATAGTCTACGAACACGACGACCCGGACGACCCGGAAGCGTCTCTTGTTCATGGTTCGAAACGAATGGCGAAGCTGGAGTACCGTTCATAAGTTCCATTTAACTGTCTGTATTTCACTCTGATTTTACGCAAAAATTGACGCAAAATCGCGGGAGAGAGCGCTGGTGACGACAGCTATTTCAGCGTTCAAGCGCGAAAATGAGACGTATCCATGGCACCGCTCATGGACGCATCACAATCACGCCCTTCACAGGGGCAGTTCATCACTCATGGACGACACAGCGAAATACCTCATTCACGCAGATATTACCGCCGACGGGGTGGTAGAGCGGAGTGACGTCGTCGGCGCAATCTTCGGACAAACTGAGGGACTGCTGGGCGACGACCTCGATTTACGAGACCTCCAGCAGTCCTCGAAGGTCGGCCGTATCGACGTGCGCGTCGAGAGCGAACACGGCCAATCGTTCGGCACCGTCACCATCGCCAGCAGTCTCGACAAAGTCGAAACGGCGATTCTCGCGGCATCGCTCGAAACTATCGAGCGCGTCGGCCCGTGTCGCGCGAGCGTCAGCATCGCCAACGTCGAAGACGTTCGAACCGCAAAACGGAGAGAAGTCGTCGACCGCGCAAAGGAACTCCTGTCGTCGTCGTTCGACGACGACGTAATGACCAGTCAGGAGATTCTGGCGGAGGTTCGCCAGAGCATCCGCGTCGAGGATATCACGGAGTACGAAGGCTTCCCAGCCGGGCCGAACGTCACGAACACCGACGCCATCATCGTCGTCGAAGGTCGCGCGGACGTGCTGACCCTTCTCCGATACGGCGTGAAAAACGCCATCGCGGTAGAGGGAACGAACGTCCCCGATGTCGTCGCTAACCTCACACAAGAGCGCACGACGACCGCATTTCTCGACGCCGACCGCGGCGGCGACCTCATCCTCAAGGAACTCGAACAGGTCGGTGACATCGACTACGTCGCTGTCGCTCCGTCCGGGAAGTCGGTCGAAGATCTGTCCCGCGATGAGGTGATGTCCGCCCTCCGGAAGAAACGCCCGCTCGACCGATTCGAACGCGACGATACACAGTTCGCCGCCGCAACCGACGGCAGTACGCTTCCTGCACCGGAAAACGGCGACACGGACACCGACCGTCCCATCGAGCCCTCAATCGGAACCGCATCCGATGCTGAAGTCGAAACCGGCGCGGACGCCATCGATTCCTCGGACGATGGGGTCGCCGAAGAGCAAGTCGATGCCGGAACGATCGAGGTTGAGAATGCTCCCGTCGAAAATATCGAATCGGCGGCGAGCGAAGACTGCTCGGCCGCAGTCGAGGACGAATCGGAGCAGTCCGATGACGAAACTGATACACCGGAACGCGAACCACAGACGCTTCGAAGCCACGCTCAAGCGGTCATCGACGGCGAATCCGAGACCGCGAGACTGTTGGACGACGAATTTTCGATCCTCGCGGAAGCGCCCGCCAACGAGACGTTCGACGCCATCGAGAACGCTGAGTCCGTCCCGCACGCCGTCGTGTTCGATGGAACGCTCAGCCAGCGAATCCTCGACGTTTCAGCCCAGCGCGGCGTCGAACAGATCGTCGCCCGCGACGAGGGCGAGTTCGTGAAGAAACCGACGACGGTTCGTATCCTCACGGCGAACCGGCTTTAGATATTTTTCCCGAACACGAATGCGCGTTTGCCATCGGCGTAGTAGTCCGGTTCCTCCCGCCACAACTCGAACCCCTGTGATTCGTACAGCGTCTGTGCCGACTCGTTTTCCTCGTGAACAGCGAGCGAGATGGTTTCACAGCCGTTTTCTTGCGCCGTCATAATCGCGGTTTTCACCAGTCTCGTCGCCCGTCCCTCCCGTCGATGTATCGGCTCAACGACGAGTTCCGCGAGGTAGGCATCATCACTGATGAGTATGAGAACGTAGCCGACCGGCCGTCCTTTCGCGGTGGAAACAAAAACCACCCCTGCCCCTGAAAGGGCGGTTTCCAATAGTTCCGGCGTTGGTTCGGGAAGCCATGTCCGAAGCGTTTGGAGACGAGCAAGTTCGTCGGCGGTCGCCGATCGAATCACGCTGGAAGTCCCACCACGAGCGAGAGTCCAGCACCCAAGAGCGCTCCAGCGAGTGTCGCGAGGAAGTTGACGCTCTGATTACCGATTTTCTCGCCTTCGATGGTCGCACCCAACAGACTATCGACGGTCATACCGCCGACACCGGCCAGCGCGATGACGACACCACCAAGCGTGCCAATCGACCCGAACAGCACGACGGCGATGACTGCGACGACGATTGCACCGAGGGCACCGGCCAGTTCGCCCTGCCAGGTGACGCCGCCATCGGTGCCCGGTTCGACGCGTTCGAGCGTGGTGATGAGTCGCGGCTTGTCGAATACGCCGCCGATTTCGCTGGAGAGGGTGTCGCTCATCGCGGTTGCGATACTGCCCGCAAACGCGAAGAGGAAGACGGTACTGGCGACCGGGAGGCGGTCGCTTGCGGCAAAGGCCAGCACCGCGAACAGCGCGACGGCGGCGTTGCCGAGGACGTTCCCACCCCCGCGTGCACCCTCGTTGGCTTCCGCGACGCCGTTCTCCCGCTTCTGTTCGTAGCGGAACTTCGTGGACAGCGCCCCCAGCGCAAAAAAGGAGATGAGGACCGCGAACCACGGGTAGCCGCCGAGCACGATGGTGAGGAGTGCGAGCAGAACGCCGGTAAGCATGCCCGTCACCGAAGCGGCGTCGAGCATCCACGAAAGATAGCCGAAGCCGACCGTGACGGCGATTGCTATCGCGACTTCGGTCGGTGTCACCGTTACCGTGAGGTCGGCGAACAGCCATAGGAGGAGTGCCACGGAGAACATCACCAGCGGATCGTCGCGTTCGAACAACACGGAGCGAAGTAAACCCGCCAACAGCGCGCCGCTGGCGGAGAGGAAGATGAGGATTGGAATCATCGAATCGATGGGCATATCGTTGACGCTCAGAACGACGATTTGCGCGGCAAATGCCGCCACGAACCCACCGACGGTAAAGCCTGCTGTCGCGGTGATAGCGGTGTTGTTCCACGACCGAGCGACTTGCTCAACGAGGTTCCCATAGACGAGCAGACAGACTGCGGCGGCGAACACGCGCGTCGGAAGATCGACGACGATGACGAGCATGGCGAGCCCTGCGGTCGCAAAGGAGAATGCGGCGAGGCCCCGAAGTCTCCCTTCACTGCGGTCGCTGGGGCGTGCGAACAGGTCGAACACGACCCCCTCATCGACGACGAGCGCAAGCGCACCGATCGCGGCGAACAGTGCGGCCACGCCCGCCACCAGCACCGACCCAACGAGGGCTAACGTCCCGACACCCGCGAACGCCGCCGCCCGTCGTATGCTCGTGGTCACGGTGTGAATTTTCGAGGACGAACACTTAATCTTCCCGAACGGCGCATGGCGTGACGTTTAAGATTCGATAGCGGTAACTCCGCGCCAGTGGGACTTTACGACCGGTACCTCACGACACGCGTCCGACGACACGTGGCCGACGCGCCGAGCCACATCGCCGTCGTCATCACCGAACGCGACCTGCTGGAACAGGGTGCATACGAAACGCTCGAATCTTTCTTCGACTGGGCGTTCGACTACGGCGCGGAACGCGTCACCGTGTACGTGAGCGTGTTGGACTCCGGCGCGGTACCGACCCTCCAGCGCGAACTGGAGAACGTCCGCGCACCGCGAGAAATCGCGGTGCGTGGTCCCGACGACCTCACGCCCGCCGACGCCCCGATTCAGGTGAGCATCGGACTCGGTGGCAAGAGCGAATTCGCGGAGGCGGTACGTGCGGTCGCCGAGGACGTGGAATCGGGTGACGTGTCCGCGGACGACATCGACGAGTCGGCAATCGAATCGAGATTGGTGTTTCCGACTGACCCCGACCTCGTCATAAAAACCGGCGCGGAACGGCTGTCGGATTTCATGATTTGGCAGTCAGTGTACTCGGAGCTGTACTTTACCGACGTGAATTGGCGCGATTTCCGACAGCGAGACTATCTGCGAGCGATTTTGGATTTCAAGAATCGACAGCGGCGATTCGGGCGATGAGTGGATGACGTGCGCCAGAACACGAATTGCCGATTTTTGACCCGTAACGATCGCTACGGTAACGAACTGAGACGGGTGGTAGGAGACTCGGATGAGCCGCCATTTCGACCGTTTGTTCGGTTTACATCACGAGAATCATTGTTAACGATTCGGTCGGTAGGATCGGACTTCTAGTGCACGGCATTCGGTTCCGACATGGAAGGGTTCGCTTATAGTTTCGACAACTACAGTTGCACCTGTTATATCCCCCATTCTCAAATAGAAGACGACGGTCATACTGACTGGGATGGGGGCACCGAGTGGCAGGACTACCAGACGGACGTATCTCCGAGTGGCCGGTGTTGCGCTCGCGACGACAGTTGCGGGCTGTGGCGAGACGTCCGAACCGAGCAAGGAGTCCGTTCTCGCCCCCTATCGCAACCGATTCGAACGAGTTGTAGACCTTGGTCAAACGGACGTGGATAGGACGGGAGCCGAAGCAGCGGACGCAGTCGTGAACGAAACGATGGGAGATGGGACGCTGCTCTACTTCCCGCCGGGAACCTATCGACTCTCGACCCTCGACGTTTCCGGACGGTCGAACTGCGGATTCGTGGGAAACGATGCCACGTTGCTCGTGCCGCCGTCGGAACGGGGAAACTGGATTTACGGGGAACCGGTTCGCGATCTCCTGTTCGATGGGTTCACCTTCGATTACACGACGCCTACTGCCGCTCCCGTCGTCGCCTTCTCGGTTACCGGGCGGAACAACGTTCTCCGGAACCTCAGGTTCAAAGGAAGCCGTGGCGCCTACCCCCGCAGCGGTCTCGAACTCGAAGTTCCAAACCCCTCCGCGTCACTGCTCGTCGAGCGAGTTCACATGCGGGGCGGGTCGCTGAACGGAAACGCGATTTTCACACACACCGGCGAAGGGTCGCTGCAATTCGTCGATTGTCATATCGAACACTGGGCCGAGGGACTCTATGCGTCCCCGCATTCCGGCCCACTGTTAATCAGCGGCGGGACATACGCGAACAACGGTATCGACCAGATACGAATCGGCGGCGGAACGAACGGCGCACGCGTGGAAAACGCGACCGTCCGAATGGATGATCCGCAGAGCCCGGAATCGAAACCGAACATGCGTGGAATTTGGTTGGAGGAAGGGACGAACGCGGTCGTCGATAACTGTACCATCGAGATTACGGACTTGACCGGAACGTACAGTTCGGGCGGTATTGTCGTGGAAACACAGTTCGGAACTGCGAAAATCACGAACACGACGATTCAGACGAACCGCAGCGTCCCGGCCATCAACATTCGCGTGCCGACCACCGAATACGACCCCGAAACGATGCCAAGCATGCAACGCCTTCCATCGAACCATCAGGTTATCTGTGACAATATTTCGATTTACGGCACGGCTCCGGATGGAACTGCCGTTCTGCTCGCCGGACGGGATGGCTGTAGATTTGAAAACCTCTCCATCACCCACAACATAGGAACCCGGGACGGAATCACCATCAAAAGCGGGAAACGAACGGAAATCCGTGACGCTCGTCTCCGGGTGAGTGGCACCCCAATCGTCGCGTCCGGCCCGATGCCGATACTGCGGAACGTCGATATTGATTAGAGTCGCCCGTTTTCGTAACGGACGACACCTCCTCACAGATACTGTGACATCCGATAAGTGGTGCCGAGCGGATTGTCGGTGACGAAGCCGACGCTGGTGTACAATCTCTGTGCCCCACCGTTCCACGATTCGACGGTTAGCCAGACCTTCGAGAGTCCCCGTTCTTTCGCGTGGTTGAGGCCAGTTCGGAGCAGTTTCGAGCCGATTCCTCCTCGTTGATACTCCTGATGGACGAACATCGCCAGTTCGTGCCGACCGATACCATCCGGAACGAACATCACGTGCCCGACGAGACGGTCGCCGTGCAACGCGACGACGGAAACCCCATCGAGCACGGTCGTCAACCACTTCCGAATCGCCGATTCGCCGAGCGGTGGCGTCCCCTGTGCGCGGGCGGATGGGTCGAACGTCGCGTACAACGTAACCAACGATTCGAACAGCTCGTCCGTATACGGTAGCAGCTGAATCTCTCGGTCTTCCGCATCCGTGAACGAGAACGGTGGAATCAAAGATTCCTCCCTGTTGCTGGAGCTGAAGCGAGAAACCACGCTACGAACCGCTTCGAGATGACGCGAACTCATACGATGACCCGCTCCGTTTCCGGTGGAACCGTTTCGGATCGATTGTGCATCCAGTGCATGCCGATTTCACCGCTCTCTGTTCGATGTGAATCGACTATGGCGGGCAAAACCAGCGTCGGGCACGGCGGGGAGTCGTCGCTTGTGATGCGTATCGAGATGCCAGTGAACGATGTCCCACACGGTTTCGATCGTCACGTCGAGTTCGCTTGCTATCGTTTCCGCTCGATAACTCCGATCTATCGAGTAGTGAAGGATCGTATCGATGAACTCATAGGCTGCACCGAGTTCTTCTCGGTCGGTTTGACCGGCCCACAACTCAGCTGTCGCTGGTTTTTCGACGACTCGACGGGGGATTCCAATGCGGCGAGCAAGCGCTCTGACTTCCGTTTTGTACAGGTCACCCAGCGGTAAGAGATCGGCACCGCCGTCACCGTGCTTCGTGAAATAGCCGAGGAGCAGTTCCGACCGGTTGCTCGTCCCGACCACGAGTCGGGATGTGACGTTCGCCTCGTAGTACGCACAAGTCATACGAAGACGGGAGAGGGCGTTTCCGAGCGCCCGAAACGTACCGTCGTCGAACCGACCATCGTCGAACTGACTGACAACGGTTTCCGTAAAGCAATGGAGCAATGGCTGGAGATCGATTTCACACCGTTCGATACCGAGTGCTTCGGCGAGTATCCGCGCTTCGTTGTTGCTCTCTTCACCGCAGAGGTTACCTGGGAGCAGGAGGCCAGCAACGCGGTCGGGGCCAAGTGCTTCGACCGCAAGGTACGCCGTTAGCGTGGAATCGATTCCGCCACTCATCGGAACGATAACACCCTCCGCGTCGGATTGTCGCACGTACTCCTCGATAAAGAGGACGACCTGTTGGTGGACGATTTCGATGTCGTCGTCACCGGTGCGTATCTCCGCGGGAGGAATGGCGATAGCAGTCATCCGTGGGCCTCTATTCCATGACGAAATGTGGTTGTACTGAGATAGGAACTCTGCACGCGATCTATTGCACAATTGGGCACTATTCTATAGATTTTAATTGTGTTTGTCTTCATTTTCGACGAATTACGAGATGATAACCAACTATATAACGCTAGTCGTTGAACAAATCGCATTCAAATAGGTGGACTAAGGTGTTTAAGGACTGAAACACGTCGCCGAAACGGTCGCTGTTGATGGCCACGGTGGACTCCCCAAGCCGTTCACCGTCCTCCTGACTAGGTTCCCGGTCACAGACGAGGGAACGTCAAAAACCGCAGCAAAAAACTCAATCCACCGTCCGCTCGTCCCCGCTTTCCAACTCCTCCATCGACACCCCATCCGGTACGTACTCACGGAACTTCCGGATAATCGTGCGCGCTTCGTCAAGTTCCACACCACCCACCGCCCGAACGAGCGCCAGCGCGCGTTGGACTTTTGCCTGATGGAAGGATTGCTCGCGGGATTCGTACGTTCGCACTGCCCGGAGGAAGTCGATTTTCGAGAACTCGGGCCAGTAGGGTGTACAGAAGAAGACGGCGGCCTCGTTGCCGTTGGCGTGCCACGGGAGGAAGTTGCTGGTTCGCTCGTCGCCGCCGGTTCGGATTATGAGGTCTACGTCGCGAAGGGGGCGGTCGTAGAGCCGCGATTCGATGGTTTCGACGCTGATATTGTCCGGAACGAGGTCGCCCGTTTCGACTTCGCGGGCCACGTCGCGGGCCGCGCCGAGGAGTTCGTTCCTGCCGCCGTAGGCCAACGCGATGTTGAGGACGAAGTTGTCGTACTCGTGGGTTTGCCCCTCGGCGTAATCGATCGCTTCGCGAACGCGTGGGGGAAGTTCCGATACGTCGCCGATTGCGCGAATGCAGACGCCGCTGTCATGGACGCGCTCCGCGTCGGCGAACTCGTACAGTTTGTCCTCCAACAGGTCGAACAGGGATTCGCGTTGGTCTTTCGGACGATCGAAATTTTCGGTCGAAAATGTGTACAGCGTCAGCTCCTCGACGCCGATATCTTCACACCAATCGAGCACGCGCTCAGTCGTTTTCGCGCCTTCGCGGTGGCCGTCGGAGGCCTCCGCGCCCTGTTTCGTAGCGTAGCGTCGGTTTCCGTCCTGAATGACGGCGACGTGGGTGGGCGCGCCCGAGATACTCCGCCGTAAGTGTCGTTCGTAGGCTGTCTCCAACTGTCGCCGAACCCGCGTCAACATCGTCTTGCTCGTTCTCACTCGCCCGACCGGTATCAGCCTTGTCCTACGGTTTTCCCACATTTCTGTTAGATATATTTCATTTACGCAGAGCAGTTGCATACCTTTTTAACTATGGGCTTACTTTGGTAGAATGCAATGGCGAAAGGTACGGTTGACTTCTTCAACGAGACCGGTGGTTACGGATTTATTGAAACAGAAGACGAAGACGAAGACGTGTTCTTCCACATGGAAGACGTCGGCGGCCCAGACCTCGAAGAGGGCCAAGAAGTCGAATTCGACATCGAGCAGGCTGACAAAGGTCCACGAGCGACCAACGTCACGCGTCTGTAAGACCGAATCGGTAGCGATTACTTCTCGCGGGAGGTCACACTGCCGCGCGAAAACTACGATTTTTGAGCGTCGTCTGTACTCCCGAGCGACGACCGTAACCGTAGGTCGTATAACGCCTGCCGCGTATCCTCGGATATGGACAGCGTCATCGACGACGACCTCTATCGACGCACGAAACAACTCCTCGAACCGGGCGAGATAGAACTCAACGGAGCCATCGTCCACACCGACCTCGGAAGCGACGAGGATATCGAGATGCACCAAGCGTGTGTGGATATCGGCGACGTTATCGCGAAAAACGCGGGCCTCGACCCGAAGGACACCTACGTCTACTCCGGTACCGACGACACGGATTTCGCCTCGAATCAGCATCAAGGGCTGACGCTCGACGGCGAGGAGTTCGTCTGGGAGTGCCAGCAGTTGCTTCGTAATGGAACGTTCGACGTCGTGTTTTATTATGAAGCGAGTGCCGACCAGCAGGGAATTTTGGATTGCGTCCGCGACCTCGGATTCGAAGTTACCGGCGTCGAAGGATGAATGTACCGCGAATCGGTTCGATGCGGTAGAGGCAAATCGGACGCAAGTCAGAAGCATTTACATATGGCCCATTCTAACCCACTGATACAAACATTGGGAGCGTTCCGTATGAACTGGATATTCTCTATTCCCCGGAGGCAAACACCGTGACAAGGAGTGGCGGCGTTATCTCGGGCGTGCGGGTCTCCCACGACCGAGCGAGTCTTGACGATGTTGCGACAGCTTGTCATGCCGACCAGCAGGAAACCGTCGCTCGACTCGCCGAGGAACCCTGTGTCGCGGAGGCGTTCGCACTTCAAACATGCAACCGCTTCGAGGCGTACATCGTCACCGACACACCCTCGGCCGGAAGGGCCGTCCTCACGGAGTTCGCACCCGACGTGGATGACCACGCTGTCGTAACGATGGGGCACGAAGCAAGCCTTCGCCACCTTCTCCGCGTCACGGCAGGGCTGGAATCCATCATCCTCGGAGAAGGTCAGATAATCGGCCAGGTGCGCGAATCGTACAAATCCGCGCGAGCTATCGGCGCTATCGGGCCGATGCTCGAAGAGGCACTGATGAAAGCGATTCACGTCGGGGAGCGCGCTCGCACGGAGACGGCAATCAACGAGGGCGTCGTTTCCGTTGGCAGTGCCGCGGTGGCACTCGCGGACGAACAGCGCGACCTCGACGGAGCAACCGCGCTCGTCGTCGGTGCAGGTGAAATGGGAACCATCGCTGCGCACGCACTGGCCGATGCCGAAATCGAGACGCTCATCATCGCCAACCGCTCGGTCGAGCGCGCAGAAACGGTCGCAGAGGAGGTCAGCCTCACGGATGTCAGAGCGGTTGGGCTGACGGCGCTTCCGGCCTGTCTCCCGCGCTCGGACGTGATCGTCACGGCGACTGGAAGCGATGGCCACGTCCTCGACGCCGACCTCCTCGCGGACTGCGGCGAGACGTTGGTCGTGGATATCGCCCAACCACGAGACGTTTCGCCCGCGGCTGCCGCGCTTGACGGCGTACGGGTTCACGACATGGCCGCGCTTGAATCCGTGACGGACGAGACCCGAAGCAGACGCCGGGCCGCCGCCGAATCGGTAGAAACGATGGTCGATCGCGAGTTCGAGAACCTGCTCGAACAGTACAAGCGAAAGCGCGCGGACGAAGCAATCGCGGCGATGTACGAAGGTGCGGAACGGGTGAAAGAACGCGAGCTCCAAACCGCGCTCGCCCGACTCGACGCGCACGGATTGGACGACGACCAGGAGGCAATCGTGGAGTCGATGGCGGACGCGCTGGTTTCACAACTGCTCGCGCCTCCGACCAAGAGTCTGCGCGACGCGGCGGCGAACGACGATTGGACGACCATCAACACCGCACTCCAACTGTTTAATCCCGAATCCGCCGACGAACCCCCCGAGTTCGTTGCTGAACGACTCGAATCGGCCGCGGACGACTGAGCGACTCGAATCGGCCACGGTCTTATCTCGGCTGTAACGAGAAAAACATACCACAGAGACGGCAAACGCTTTTATCTTATTTCCACGTGTTCGTCCTTGCATGGCAAACCTGCTTTCCGACGACGAGATTCAGACTCGAATGCCGAACGGGTGGGAACGCGAGGATGACGAAATCGTCCGAAACTACGAGTTCGACGATTATCTCAAGGGTGTCGCGTTCGCCTCCGAAATCGGTGAGATATCGGAAGAGGAGTTCCACCACCCCGAAATCATTATCGGTTACAAGGAGGTAGAAGTTCGCCTGACCAGCCACGAAGCAGGTGGGATTACGGACAAGGATGTGGAGATGGCGGAACGGTTCGACGACGTGCGCTGATGGACGCGCGCTACGTCTTCGCGGTTCGGTTCCGCCTCGACCCGACCGTTTCGGGTCTCTCGCTCGAACCACAGGAGTTCGAAACGCGACTGTCGCGGCGTGCCGACCTGCCGGGCGAAGACGGTTGGCTCTTCTTTCGCGACAACCTCTGGCGCGGTGACATCGGCGACGAGGGGTATTTCCGCGACTTGACGAGCGACGCACTCGGCGTCCCGGTGACGAGCGTGGACTACCGAGCCTTCGAGACCGACGAGGAGTACTACGACGCCCTGAAAGACGAAATCGGCGCGAACTTGACCGAGTTCAAGACGGACTCCGTTTCCGAGGTGATTTCGAAATATCTTGGAAGCTCGGTTGAAGTGGAGTACTAGCGTGGGCTGAGGATTGGAGTTTTTCGGGGATTGTAGTCAAGCCGTGTTCTCAGACGGTTGATGTCTCATTTTCGTGATTACAATTCCCGACTCCAAATCACGTACTCACTCGTCGCTCCTTCGAAAATCCTTCTACGGAAATCGCAGCTTACATCCCCACTCCTCACAACAGCAAAAACAACTCCTACGTCCGTCTCCTCCAAACCTGCTTGCGAACCGTTCTACAAGTCCTTGATAGCCATCACGGCGTCTTCGATTTCCGGAGCGTCGAAGAACTCGCGGCCGACATAGGCGTTCGCTCCAGCGGTGTAGAGGTTGCGGGCCGCAGACAGCACGTTTTCGGGGAGCGGTTCCGGTTCGACTTCGCAGAGCGATTTCCAGTCCGCGATACCTTGCTCTTTCGCGCTTTCTTTGGCGGCGTAGACCGCATCGACCCATTCTGCCTGCTCGCGCTTGTGGTACTGGCGAATGAACTCCTTGCTTACCTGCTGCCCGTAGAATGTAAATCGGTTTTCGTCGAAGGTTCCCACCACGTCCCCGACTCGAATCTCGCCGTCGTAGTAGAGACACTCGATTTTCCCATCTTCGTGAACGAGGTCGGCCTCGGCGGCCCGTTGGGTGATGATTTCGTTCACCTCGTGGGCGAGGTCTTCGAGTTCATCGACGCTCGCCTTTCCCGCGATTTCGTCGGCTTCCCCTCGTGAGAGGTAACGGTCTTCCTCCTCGTATTTGGTGGAAAACTCGACGATTGGCTCTTCGAGTTGCACCGCGCCATCCGGCCACTTCGGAAAGTCGAGGCCGTGGTCTTCGGGTTCGGTGCGGCGTCGGAGGCTCGACCCGATCGGAACGCTGTTTCGAAAGACGATTTCGAGCGGGATGAGGTAGTTGTCGTCTGCCCCGCTGTGGAACAGGTCATAGTCGTAGTTCCGACCGTCTCGTGGCAGATTCGGAACCTGCGTAAGGTCGATTGCCATCTCGGTCGGCGGGGAAGTCGCATCGGACAGCGAAACGACCTCGCCATCCGAGACGACACCCCGGTAGTGCGTCGGAATCCCAGCATCTTCCAGCAGTTCGAAGTTGAACGCCCCCATGGTGCAGAGGCTCGCGCCTTTGTCCGCGATTTCGTCGGGCATCTTGCCCCAGTCGAACACCGAGTAGTCGTCAGTAAAGACGAACGAGCCGCGTCCGAGGGAGTCCGGCGTCGGTTCGCGCTCGACCCGGAACTCCTTCACACTCGTCATGGTGTGTGGTCTGCCGCCCCCCGACTAAGAAGTTTCCATCCTCGTGCTGAAATGTATCGACGAGTGGCCGAAAGATATACACACTCGTGCGATGAGCTCTGCCGTGACCCACCGCTTTTTCACGGTCGAACTAGATGAAGTGGGTATGGCCAACGTGCGCGCGGAAAGCAACATTCCCCGAGACCAGTTCGGTTTCGAACACGTCCCCGAAACTGACCAGTCGTTCGAGAACGCGCTCGAACGGGCGCGAAACGGCGAACGCCTGACGGTTGCGGACGGCGTCGAACTGCTGACGACCGGCACCGATTCGCCTGGCATCGACATCAGCAGAAAAGAACAGGTGCTTGAAGCCGCAGATCGGCGCAGAGCGGAGGTCGTCGGTGACCGTGTCACCTTTGTCGCCAACCTGAACAACAACGTCACGACCGCTTGCAACACTGGCTGTCTGTTCTGCAATTTCAAGAATACGGCACAGAACTTCGAAGTCGGTGCGGACGAACACGGTGGATTCACGAAAATGCCGGAAGAATCCCGCGAGCTCGTCGCGGACGCCCGCGAACGCGGTATCTACGAGGTAACTTCTGTCAGCGGACTCCACCCCGGACTCACGCTGGACGACGAACACCGTGAAATTCTCGAAGCCAGTGACCGCGGTGACCTGAACTACAAATCGCCCGACGCGTACGAAATCGACCCGAAAACCTACGTCGAACATCTCCGCGCGATGAACCTTCCCGGAATCCACGTCCACTCGATGACGCCGGAGGAAGCCTATCACGCCCGACGTGGGACGGAGTGGGGGTACGAAGCGGTGTTTAAGAAACTGCAATCCGCCGGACTGGCGAGCGTTCCCGGCACCGCCGCCGAGATTCTGGTGGACGAAGTTCGGCGCGTCATCTGCCCTGGAAAAATCGACACGAACGAGTGGATAGAGTCGATGGAGGCTGCGGCGTCCGTCGGCCTCGACATGACGGCGACCATCATGTACGGCCACGTCGAAAACGAGATGCACCGTGTGATGCATTTGGAGCGTGTTCGCGACCTCCAAGACCGAACCGGCACGATAACGGAGTTCGTTCCGCTGTCGTTCGTCCACCGAAACACCCCGCTCTACGAACGCGGCATGGTCGATGCCGGCGCGACCACGCACGAGGACGAACTGATGATTGCAGTCTCGCGGCTCTTTCTGGACAACGTTGAGAACATCCAATCGTCGTGGGTGAAGTACGGCGACGCACAGGGGTTAAAGATGCTCTCCTGTGGCGCAAACGACTTCATGGGAACTATCCTCTCCGAGGAAATCACGAAACGGGCGGGCGGCGAGTTCGGTGAATTCCGCTCGTTCGAGGAGTACGTCGAGATGATACACGCAATCGGTCGAACGCCCGCAGAGCGTTCGACCGACTATCGTCAGATTCGAGCTATCGACCCCGACGATGCTCCGTTCGGCCCGACGCTCGGGCCGTGTGCCGACGGAACGCCGCTTCTCAAGTGAGGATTTCGAACCGCACTCCGGTCGTATCGGACTCCATGGCACGGATTCCCCATCCGTGTGCTTCCGTGACACTTTGGACGATTGCGAGTCCGAATCCCGTTCCCCCGTCCGTCGTCGAATAGCCGTGCTCGAAGACCGACTCGCGCTCGGCCGCCGAAATGCCCGGGCCGTCGTCGGCGATGTAAAAGCCGTCCTCGTCTTCGAGCGGGCCGACGGTAACCGTCACGTCCGAACCAGCGTGTTCGATTGCGTTTCGGAAGAGGTTTTCGAGCAGTTCGCACAGTTGTCCGTCGTCGGCATCTACGACGGCCAGCGAGTCGTCTAAACGGAGTTCGGCCGTTTCCGTCGAAACCATCGCCCATGCGCTCCTGACGACCCTCGTCAGCGAAACCGGTTCCGTCTCGCTCACTATCTTTCCTTGTTGGGCCAGCGCGAGCACGTCTTCGATTAGCGACTCCATCCGGTCGAGTGCTCGCCGAATCGGCAGGATGTGAGGACTGCCGACCGCTTCTTCGAGGAGTTCGAGTCGTCCGGTGGCGACGTTGAGGGGGATTTCGCAGGTCGTGTGAGATGACGCTTGCGAACTCGTCCAGTCGCTCGTTCTGCCGTTCGAGTTTTTGCTCGCGCTGTTTCTGTACCGTGATATCGGTGTAAATGGTGAATCCTTCGTTGCTCTCATCGACCTGCACGGGGGCCGTGTGGAGCAGGAAATCCCGAACGCCGTCCTCGGTTCGTCTGCCGATTTCTTCGCCCTCGATTCGAATACCTTCTCTGACACGCTCGTTTATTTCCTGCGCCTCGATCTCGTTGCCTGACGGGACGAGAAAATCGTCCAGCGGCTGATCGACGATGGTGTCTTCGTCCCATCCGAACACCTCTTCGAACCCGGGGTTCACGTCACGAACGACCGGTTCGTCGCCGTCAAAAACGTAGCTCGCCGTGGCGTTCGGAATGTTGTCGAAGAGGGCGGCAAAACGGTCGGTTTCCGCCCGGAGTTCCGCTTCCGATTGAACCCGCTTCAATGCCTGTGTGATGTGTGTGACGAGCAGTTCGGCGAGTTCGAGGTCATCCTCGTCGAATCCTCCGTCTTCCTTCGAAACGGCTTGAAACACCCCAACGTCGCCGATTGGGATACTCACCGATGATCGGTACGTCGCCTCGGCGGGGGCATAGCCTGTCTCGTGGAGGTCGTCGATGAGCCAGAAGTACGGTCTCGCGCGGTTTCCGCCGCGAGATTTCGCTCCGCATCGACCGGTGTTCCCTCGTAGTAGCCGTTCGTCGGCGATTTCGTCGACATAGCTTTGGGGACGAACAGTCCATTCTCGACGGCGTCGGCGGTACAGATGTCGAATTCGAGGATGTCTTCGGCGGCCTCGATGGCGAGGTCGTAAATCTCGTCGCCGCTCGTGCAGGAAACGACCCGAACTGCGACGTCGTGAAGGTCTTCGATTTTCCCTTTCGTCTCTCGAAGTTCGGCTTCCATCTCCTTGCGCTCGGTAATGTCCTGAAAGTACACCGAGAGGCCGTCTTCAGCCGGATAAATTCTCCCTTCGACCCACCGTCCGGGACGGAACACGGAATCGGATTCGAACGTCACCGGTTCCTGTTCATCGAACGTCCGTCGATAGGCGTCGTTCAGTCGCTCGCCGCCCTTCTCGGGAAAGAGTTCACGCAGGTCTCGGTCGATGAGTTCAGCCTGCGAATAGCCGAGAAACTCCGCTGCGCGCTGGTTGATGTAGGTTATCTCCCAATCGTTGTTGATGGCGAAAAAGACGTCCGTAATGCGCTGAAACATTCTGAGCATCCGGCGATTCGCCTCGTTCGCTTCCGCCTCGGCCCGATGTTGTGCAACGGCGTTCTCGATTCGGTTTGCCAACATCTCGTACTGTTCGGAGCCACTGATTTTCTGAAGGTAGTCGGTGACCCCGGCCGAAATCGCCTCGCTGGCGATTTCCTCGCTTCCCTTCCCGGTGAAGAGGATGAACGGAAGATCCGACTCGACGACACGAACCGACTCGAGAAACTCCAACCCGTTCGTCCCCGGCATATCGTAATCGCTGACGACACAGTCTATCGATTTTTCACGTATCGCCGTCAACCCCTCGGCGGGACTCCCCTTTCGAACGGCGGTGATCCGATCACTCACCCGCTCCAGATACGTCGCCGTCAAGTCGGCAACGTCCGCGTCGTCATCGACAAGTAACACCCTATCCTGTCGTCCATACTCAGCTGGTTACATCTGTGTAAAGCGGAGGATAAAATCACTGTGATTACAACCCACGTGAACGATGTTCACACACGAAAAGAACCGTCGTACAACCGCTCAGATTCGTTTTTCGATGATCGTTGCGTACTCTCCTCCTCGACGCTCGGATGCCGGAGATGTGTCCGTTCGAAGCTTCGCAACTCGCTAAAAATTGGACAGCAGTTACACCATCGAATTCGCACGTCTGCGCTGACTAGCGTGTAATCGTTTTGGCGAGTACGCTTCGGTACCGCTCGCCCGCCTCGTCGTCGGCGTCGATAGCTCGACGAATTCGGTCGGATGTCCACTCGTCCTCGTCGAAAAACCGCTGGTAGACGGGGAGCCGTTCGCGCAGCGGTACCCCGCCTTCCGTCGCGATGTCTTCTAACTCCCGCAGTGCGGGCCACGCATAGTCGGGATTGATGTAGTCGTCCGTCACCGGCGAAACGCCGCCCAAATCGTCCACACCGCAGTCGAGCAGTTCGCGTGTCGGTGAAAGGTTCGGCGGTACTTGCACGGAAATCTCGTCGGGGAGGATCACCCGAGCCATCGCCACGACCCGCCGCATCGTTTCGACGGCGGGTTGTTCGAACCGCGACCGCTCGTTCGGCACGACGTTCTGGATGATGACCTCCTGGATGTGTCCGTATCGCTCGTGGAGTTCTCGAATCGCAAGTAGGCTTTTTGCTCTATCGCGCCAGTCCTCGCCGATGCCGACGAGCAGGCCAGTCGTGAACGGAACGTCCAATTCGCCCGCCGTTCGAATCGTGGCGAGTCGTTGGCCCGGACTCTTCCGGCGCGGGCCAGCGTGGGCCGACACGTCGGCCGTCGTCTCTAGCATCACACCCATACTGGCGTTCACGTCCGCGACGAGTTCCATCTGCTCTCGCGTCTGGTCGCCCGGATTCGAGTGAGGGAGCAACCCCTCTTCCAGCGCGAGTTCGCACATCTCGCGGAGATACGAATGGATGGAGTCGTGGCCCCACTCCGCGAGTTGGTCGTTGACCTTCGTGTAGCGGTCGTCGGGGTCGTCGCCGAAGGTGAACAGGGCTTCAGTACAGCCTGCGTCCGCACCCATCTTGACGATGTCGCGGACTTCCTCGGCCGAGAGCAGTGACGCTTCTCCCGGCGGGTCGAAGTAGGTGCAGTAGGTGCAGGTGTACCGGCAGGCCGTCGTGAGCGGGATGAAGACGTTCTTCGCGTAGGTAAGGGATTCTACGGGCGCTACGTCCTCCGGGGTGACTGCGAGCAGTCGGTCGATTTCGGCGTCGTCGAACGTGATGTCGATGTCGTACTCGTCGGCCCCCGGAATCATTGGCTGGTTGTTGGATGGGTGGGTAAAAGTTCGTTTGGAAGTCGGAATCTCGGGCGATACGTTCGTGATGCCCATTTGTCATGCTCTCCATCCCCTGAATCCAGCTGACGCACGCGCCACAGGATTTGCGAAAATTCGCGCGATACTCGGTTTTCCACGTGGCGCGCGCTGGCCCGAGTCGGAGGGCACATCGCCCGGAGGCTCGGGGCGAAGCGTGCGAGGGACGACTGAGTGAAACGAGGGAGTCGGCTGGGGAGGTATGTGGCCCATTGCGAGGGCGGTAGCGGTCATTTGTTGTCGGGACTACCTAGCGAGAACCCGAGACCAATTCTGGAGTGCTCATCACAGATTCTGCCCAGGTACGGCTGTTCGGAAATTCTTCTCGAGGATGGCTCTTTCACGAGCTACTTCCATCCAATCTAGTCTCCCACGTCTCTCGAATCCAAATCTTCAAGCCATCTAAATTTCAAAACAAAATAACGAATGTCTCCCCCAGACGACGCCAGCCCGGCCGAACTATTTCACTGGTTCAGAACGACCGAGGACGAACCGGTCGCCATCGTTCGCGACCTACTCACGACGGCGATGTGGGCGGTCGGAATCGGACTCCTTCTCTTCGCGATAAGCGGCGTCTGGCCACCGATGGTCGCCGTCGAAAGCGGCAGTATGGAACCGCAGATGTACCGCGGCGACCTCATCTTCGTGATGGAAGAACACCGATTCGCGGGCGATGGTGCGCACGCAAATACGGGGGTCGTGACCTACCGCGCCGGAAAACAGTCCGGCTACTTCGAGTTCAACAATCCCGGTGACGTGATAATCTTCAAGCCGGCCGGTAACGGACGAGAGACGCCGATTATCCACCGCGCGATGCTCTGGGTGGAGGAGGGCGAGAACTGGTACGGTAAGGCAAACTCCGACTACGTGGGAACAGCGGAAAACTGCGAGCAGTTAGCCAACTGCCCGGCACCGCATTCCGGATTCATCACGAAGGGAGACAACAACGCTGGCTACGACCAAGTCGGGTTCGGTGCGAACAGCACCCCCGTCAAACCGTCGTGGGTCGTCGGTAAGGCGAAACTCCGAACTCCGTGGCTTGGACACGTTCGACTCCAGTTCGCCGCGGCAACCCCATCGGAACTACTGGAACTCGAACCACGCCTGGAAGCGAATTCGACCATCGCTCCGCTAGCCAGTTCGGCGTAGTGTTCGACCTACCGCTCTTGCCCTTCGATTCGCCGTTCACGATTCGCTTCGACTCGTCCGTCCGTCACTGAGAGTGAGAAGCCAGCCTCTCGAAGCCAGTCGCTGGCCGAGCCGTCGCAGTGTATCAGCACTTCCGCGAGGTCACTCGATTCGTCCACGTCGGTCGCCAGTCGGTGAGAATCCATTTCCGCAGTGGAGGCTCCCACGTCCTGCGCATTTCGACGATGGTCGAGATAGGAGGTTCCGTGGTAATCCACGCGGAACTCGGAATGGCGGGACACGAGGGCGTTCGTCCCGCCGCCGCGACCCGGTGCGAGCACCACGTCGCCGGCCGTCGAAAAGAGTCGTTCCAGCACTCCCGGCGTCGCCAGCGCGAGGTCGGCCATTACGATTGCGGTGGCTTCGTCCGCGGCGAGTACGTCGTTCACGGCGGGCGTCAGCGGTCGCGAATCGACCATGAGGGGCGCATCAACGTCGATTCGACTGGTGGTGAGCACTTTCGGTTCGTACCCCGTCGCGCGAATCGACGAAAGCACGTCTTCGAGCATCGCCATCGAGAATTTCCGGCGCTCGTCGGGGCCGAGGGTGTCGGCCAGTCGCGTTTTCGGGTCAGTCACGGAGAACGGTACCACCACCTGCATGGCCAAAGGTTGTCGGTTGTCGTGTTAAGAGGTTGCGAAAACTTATTCGTGGCGTGCGGCCTGAACCACGATTCCACCCTCGCCGATATCTATGATGATTTTGTTGGTTTCACTGCCGCCCATATGCCATTTCTCGGTTTTCGTGTCCCCGTTCTGAACTCGAACAGTGACGCTGTAATCCCCGGCAGGGAGGATGTTTTTCTTTTGAACATCCGAACTTGCCCCGATGTCGAATGAATCACTGTAACTGCGCTCGCCGGCGGTCGTTTCTCCGAGTGGCTTGATTTCTATTTCGACAGTTCTCGGTTTGTCGAACAGATTGTTGATTCTTACTCCGACGACGTTTTCATCAGTTCCATCGCTCGACCGAAGCCTTCCCAAACAGCCTCCAGTCACTGCATTACCGATTAGAGACATGACCGTTCTCCGATTCATAGCGGTAACTGATTGTCAACGAACTAATTCTTTTGTGCGAAAAACGCCGTCAAAAAACGATTGTCGCGTTACCGCAGTCGGTTCGTGTTCTGCTGCTGGGAACGGTACCAGACCCCAGCACCGCCGACGACTGCGAGGCCGACGATTGCGACACCGCCGTACATCAGCAGTTTGTTCGTCTGCGCCGACTTGTTTGCCTCTTCGGACGCCGAATTGGCACTGTTTGTGGCCTTTCCGGCGATGTCGACCGCGTTGCCGAAGTTACCCGCCTCGTAGGCGGAGATGGCATTCTCGATGCGTCCCTCGGCATCTTCCGTGTTCGCACCGCTCGGTGCCTCGTCAATCGCCTGCTGTGCGCCGACGATTGCGTCCCGCGCTTCCTTGCTCTCTTCGGTGTGGTAGTTCGCGAACCACGACTTGATCTCGTCGCTGTTGCCGCCCTCTCGGGTCTGGCTCAGCGTGGCGAACGTGAACGCCTGTTGGGGTTCGTACGTGAAGTTCTCGATTTCCGGAACCGTGCCGGACACCTTCACGACTGCCTTGCTCGCTATTGTCAGGGCCGTGCGCGCTCAATCGCGGCCGACTCCAGCGTGGTCAATTTTCGACGCCGAGGTACTCCCCCAGTGTCGTCAGCGAGTCGGTTTCGACACCGAACGCTGCCGCGTCGTTCTTCCTGACCGTGTTGTCGAACTTCAACGACCGATACTGGTCTCCACCCATCGGAACGCCGGGTATCGTTCCGCCGATTTTCAACCCAGCACCCGCAAGCGCCATCGGCACCGAAATGACTGTGACTGGTTGTCCCTCCGCCTGCCGAACGAGTTTCGCCACGTCTGCCAGCGTCAGTATTTCCGGGCCACCGATTTCGTAGATTTCGCCGTCGTGCGAGTCGTCCACTCCATCGGCGAGCATCGGCCCGAGGTCACCGATCCAAATCGGTTGAAATCTCGTTTTTCCGCCACCGGGAAGCGGTGCAAGGTACGGCGGCGTGAGTTTCTTGGTGAACGAGAGGAACTCGCTCCCGTCGCCGAAGACGACCGACGGGCGGAAAATCGTCCACCGAAGCTCGGAATTTTTCACGAGTTCCTCTGCCTGTCCCTTCGCTCGGATGTACTCAGTCGAGCCAGTTGGGTCTGCACCGAGGGCACTCATCTGAACGATTTTCTCGATTCCGTGTTCTTCCGCCGCCTGGACAATGTTCTGAGTTCCACCGAGGTGGACGCTCATGTGCGTCACCCCTCGCGGTGGTTTGAACAGTGGCGAGAGCGCGACAAGATTCACGACTGCGTCTTGGTTTTCGAACGCGCTCTCGATGGACGCGAATGCTGTTACGTCCCCCATCGCTCGTTCGACACCTTCTGGGAAATCGGTCTCGTTTGGATTTCGAGCAAGTACCGTCACCTCGTGTCCGTTGTCGTGGAGTTCACGGACGAGGTTTCGTCCGATGAAGCCGGTACCGCCGGCTACGAGAACCTTCATAGTACAGATATGTACTCGATTGTTGGTAAAGCTATCTGCCACGAAACCCCGAACGTTTTACCTCCCAACCCGAACGTCCGGATATGCTGATAACGCTGGAGGGACTGGACGGGAGCGGAAAAACGACCGTCTGGGAGGTTCTCCACGAGGAATTTCCCGATTCGGTGTTCACCCATGAACCGACGAATTCGTGGTACGGCGAGGCTGTCAATCGGTCCATCAACGATGACGATGCCGACTCCATCGCCGAACTGTTTCTGTACACCGCAGACCACGCAGATCACCTCGCAAACACCGTTCGGCCCGCGCTTGACGACGACAAACTCGTCATCTCCGACCGATACTCGGACTCTCGCTACGCCTACCAAGCGGTTGCCTTGGACGGCCACGTCACCCGGCCCATGGAGTATATCGTCGGCGTCCACAAGCCGTGGACCCGTCCGCCGGACTGCACTATTTATCTCGACGTTGACCCGGAAACCGGGGCGGCGCGAAGCGGCGCGACGAACAAGTTCGAACAGGCTGGATTCCTCGCGCAAGTGCAGTCAAACTACGAGCGACTGATGGACAGCGAACCGGGTCGTTTCGTCCGCGTCGATGCGACCCAATCGCCTGAAGCGGTCATCGATAGCGTCGTCTCGACCATCGAGCGAATCACGAGTGACACGAACGAGCAGTGAAACTGGACGGGGTGTGAAAAGAGGATGGTCGTGTCGGGCGGGTTGGTCGGCAGTCGCTCTCAGCGACTCCGTTGTTGCTTGCCCTGTTTGTCCGGGAAGTCGATTTCCTCAGGTGGGGGCATCCAGAACAGGTCGATGGAGAGACCTAGCGTGAACGGAAGCACCCACACGAGGATGAGGGCCGTTCCTTTGTCCCGCACGCCGGTTCCGCCGAATCCGATCGCGCCGCTCAACAGAATGGTTGTAGCGACGTAAACGAGGGGGATGAGGAGAAGGGTGTACACCACGGCACCCCACTTCGTCGAGAGACGAAGTCGGAAAAAGCGGATGACGACTGCCGTAATGACGGTGTTGATGAGGATGATGACGAGGAAACCGATCGCCGTGGCGGCCGAGACCATACCCGGTAGTAGGGTGTCAGTGCTCTTTTGCGTACCGGATGACGCCGACGGATGCTTGATGGATATCGTGGCCTGTGATGTGTTCGAGCAACGTTGGGAAGAGGGAGCGGCCGAGCGAGGGCGTAGCTTGCGCCTAGCAATTGCAGTCAAAGCTGTCCCATAATATTTCACTCTCCAAACAATTATCAAAATACGACCACCACGACCGTATCCCTCACTTTCGTAACAAGGCTTACGCTGGAATACGCCCTTCCATCTCGTATGGCAATCACCGCCCGCGATCTGATGACGACCGATGTCGAAACAGTCGCTCCCGACGACGAAATCGGCGAAGTGTTGACCCGTCTCGCCCGCGCGGAGTTCAACGGCTTTCCCGTCACGGAGGACGGGCGACTCGTCGGTATCGTCACCCAACACGACCTCGTTCACATCTTCCAGCCAAGCGACCGGACGCTGTGGATTCCGATCGGCTTCCCACCGTTTCTCGAAAGTATCAAATACGGGTTCGATCTCTCGTGGAACGAACTCGACACGGGACTCGACCTCGCAAAGAACGCAGGCAAACCCATCAGCGAAATCATGACTGAGGATGTGATGACGGTGTCGCCGGACGAGGGGTTAGACCGTATCCTTGACCTGCTAGCGGACGCGGATGATGACATCAATCGCCTCCCAGTGGTCGAAAACGATACGCTGATCGGAATTATCGCGCGACAGGACGTGATTCGAGCGGTTCGTAACCAGCGTCGCTCTTCGACGTAATACACTCGAAAGCAGTGGTTGCGGGATGCCAGCCCGATTTCACCCATGAACCACCGTTTTATCGCGGTTCGTCCCTTCACTGCAATTATATGTGTGTCTAACTGATGTTTTGGTGCTTCCGAGACGAGATTCAGCTCACCGAGACGCGACGCAGGAAATAAATTCACAATAATAATAATAATAATAATAATAATAAATATAATATTCTAGACTATAGTATTCATATCTAGCTCCGAAACGGCGAGTGCGCCCCGATTCAACAAATATAGCTCCGTCTATACGACCGAGAACCTCTCCGTTCGTTCCGGCCCGGGAACGGGTTACTCCCGGAAAGCGGTCGCCGACAAATATACTGGCGGCTACGTTCTCGCCGGGCCACAGAACTCGAACGGCTACACGTGGTGGAAGGTACGATACAACGGTGACGACACCAGTTCGACAGTCACCGGCTGATCCGCAGGCGACTGGCTCGTTCACTCTGACCTTTCGTATCCAGCCAACGGAACCGTCACCGCGCCGTTCTACGACAGTCGAAGCTCCGGCAACCACGGTGCGGTCGATATCGCCAACGACACCGGTACAAACGCCCTCGCAACCCGCGGCGGTACCGTGGGTACCGTCGGGTGGGATTACGATGGCTATGGAAACTACATCATCATCAACCATTCCGGCGGCTTCCAAACCCTGTACGCCCACCTTTCGAACGTGCTCGTCTCGGAGGGCGAAAGCGTCTACTGGGATCAACATATCGGCGAGATGGGTAGTACGGGCAACTCGACCGAACCTCACGTCCACTACGAGATTCGCCACAACGGCACCAGACAGTACGTTCCGCCGAGCGAAGGGTCGGAAGGGAACTACTATTTCGCCCGTTCCGGCGTCCCAAAAATCTACTACTGAATCCGGCATTCGGCGGGGGGTTTTCGAAAGCTACTCCCCACCCCGAGGATGATATCGAACAGTGACCCGGTACAGAAATGCAGCGCTATTTGTCTTCCTCGCCGCCGTCTGGGGCTCCGCGTTCATGGCCATCAAGGTCGGGCTGGACTATTTTCCGCCAGTGCTGTTCGCCGCTATCCGATACGACGTGGCGGGCGTGCTGATGCTCGCCTACGCCATCTACGTCACCGACCGATGGCTCCCCCGCACTCGCGGCGAATGGAATCTCGTTCTCGTCGGCGGTGCGCTGATGATTGCGGGCTATCACGCCTTCCTCTTCGTCGGCGAGAAAGAGACGACGAGCGCCGTCGCCGCGATTATCGTTAGTTCCAGTCCCGTCCTTACCACGGGATTCGCACGTGTCCTCCTTCCCAGCGAAAGACTCGAACCGTCCGGAATCGCTGGGCTCCTTCTCGGACTCGTTGGCGTGGCCGTGCTGAGCCAACCGAACCCGAACAACCTCCTTTCCGACGATTTCGTCGGGAAAATCCTCGTCCTGCTGGCGGCGCTCTCGTTCGCCTTCGGGAGCGTGCTCTCCAGACGAATCGACGCCGAACTGCCAATCGAGACCATGGAAGCGTGGTCGATGCTCCTTGGCGCACTCATGATGCACGCCATCAGCATCGCTCGTCCGAGTGAATCGTTCGCCGCGGTCGAGTGGACGCCGAAGGCGCTCGTTGCGCTCGCTTATCTCTCGTTGGCCGCCAGCGCAATCGGGTTTCTGATATACTTCGACCTCCTGGAGCGACTCGGCCCTATCGAAATCAATCTCGTCTCCTATGTCGCGCCCGTCTTCGCCGCGGTCGCTGGCTTGTTGTTCCTCGATGAGACCATCACGCCGCTCACCGCGCTCGGGTTCCTTATCATCTTCATCGGATTCTGTCTGTTGAAACGACGGGCGATTTCGCGCGAACTCCCGCGCCTTACTGGTGTGCTCTCGTCCGGTCGATAGAAGCACTGCCCGCAACAAACACCGAATTACGCGAACCCGTACAGGACGCCTTCGCCGTCCGTTCCCCCGATGTCGGGGAGCGTCGCTCGTTCCGGGTGCGGCATCATAACCGCGATGGTGTCTGACTCGCCGACGATTCCGGCGACGTTTCCTTTCGACCCGTTCGGATTCGCCTCGTCGCTCACGACACCGTCCTCGTCGCAGTAGCGAAAGAGAACGCGCCCGTCCGAATCAAGTTCGTCGTACTGCTCGTCCGCGATTTCGAATCGGCCTTCGCCGTGTGCGATGGGGACTTCGATAACCTCGCCCTCGTCGTACGCGGCGGTCCACGGCGTGTCGTCGTTCTCCACCCGCAGATAGACGTGTTCGCACTGGAAGCGTGCGCTTCGGTTGGTCGTGAACACGCCGGGAGTCAGTCCCGACTCACAGCCGATTTGCGCGCCGTTACAGACGCCGAGAACTGGGACTCCCGATTCGGCGGCCTCGCGCACCTCGGCGACGATTGGCGAGTTTGCGGCGATCGCTCCCGCTCGGAGATAGTCGCCGTAGGAAAAGCCACCGGGAAGCATCACGCCGCTCACGTCCCTGGGCAGCCCTTCCTCGTGCCAGACGAGTTCGGCGTCGATGCCGAGGTGAGAGAGGGCGCGTTTCGCGTCTCGGTCGCAGTTACTCCCGCCGAACTGGACGATAGCGACAGTCATCGTTCCTCGATTGCCACCGTGTAGTCGTGAATCGTCGGGTTGGCGAGCAGGCGCTCGGCCATCTCTCCGGCGCGCTCTTCGGCATCGGACGTGGATGCCGCATCGAGGTCGATTTCGAACTGGTCTGCCGAACGAAGCGACTCCAGTTCGAAGCCGAGTCGTTCTAACGCTTGCCGGGTCGTCTCCGCTTCGGGGTCGAGGACGCCCTGCTTCAGCCGAACCGTCACCGTCGCGGTGTAGGCAGTCATCATCTGACCCTGCGCGTCTGTGTTCAAAAACTCTTTTGGAACGATTCTGTTGTACACGTTCGTGTATTCCGAACCGCGAAACGTTTCGAACACGGCCTCTCGATCGGTTTTTTGCTCGGTTGGCTCCGCCTACTCCAGCACACGTCCCAGCTCAGGCTCTCCGTGCTCCGTGTAGGCCAGGGTGAAAATGTTGCACGGTCGGCAACGTTTTTGCCCCTCCCAGTTCTTACACCCATCTCATGGCTGTTCCCCGTATTCAGCAGGTGAGACGATGAGTTCCCGCGAACTGACCGAGATAACCGTCGTCGGCAACGACGACACCGGACTCGTCGCCCGCGTCACGACCCTCCTCTTCGAGCGCGGCATCAACATCGAAGACGTCGACCAAGCGGTTCGTGACGGCATCTTTCGGATGACGATGCACGTCGAGACGAGCGAGATGACGGTGGACGAACACCAACTCCGGCGTGACCTCGCCGCACTCGGCGACGACTTGGATGTGGACGTGCGGGTGCGGTTCCCGGCGGAGCGCGACACCCGGCAGGTCGCCGTCCTCGTCACGAAAGAGACACACTGTCTGCGCCGACTGCTCAACGCGCGAAGCGACCTCGATGCCGAAATCGGCGTCGTCATCGGCAATCACGACGACCTCGAACCGGTCGCCGAAGAGCACGGCATTCCCTTCCACGACGTTGGTGATGAGAAGGGCGTCCACGACGAAGAACGCCTTCTCTCCTTGCTGGACGACTACGACATCGACTTGCTCGTCCTCGCGCGATTCATGCGCATACTCAGCCCGGAAATCGTCTTCCGATACGAGGGTCGCATCATCAACATCCACCCAAGCCTGCTTCCGGCGTTCCCCGGCGCGAAAGCCTACCGACAGGCAAAGGAGGCGGGCGTCCGCGTCGCAGGCGTCACCGCCCACTACGTGACGACCGATTTGGACCAAGGTCCGATCGTCACCCAGCGCGTGTTCAACGTTCCCGACGACGCCACCGTGGAAGCGATGTGCGAGCGGGGTCAACCCCTCGAAGCGGATGCCCTGCTCGAAGCGGTGCGCTTGCACCTGAACGACGACGTGTCGATTCGGCGGGGTCGAACGGAACTTTCGGACTCCGACGAGGAGTACAATCTCGGCATGCCGTCGGAACTCGACGAGGTGACGCCCGACGGTCCCATCGATGGGGTTCGGATGGACTCGGTGACTGGCGAGTCGCTCGGGGAATCGGACGATTAACGCGCGGCGATCGTCAATTTGGTTTTCGCGCGAGCACGAACCCGGTCGTATCGCCCAGCGAGTCGTCCACGACTTTCCGCCAGTGAACTTCGAAATCGGCCGCTTCGAGGGTGGCGACGCTCTCTTCTGGCGCGGGAATGCTCCAGTGCATCTCGATGCCGGTTCCGAGCCAGTCGTCGTTCGACCCCTCCCACGCCGAGGAACCGACCGTGAGGAGGAGATGTCCTCCCGGACGCAGGACGCGACTGAACTCCCGTGCCACATCGGGATGGTCATCGGTCGGAACGTGGATAACCGAGTGTTAGGCACAGATTCCGTCGAAAGTGTCGCTTGCGAGGCTCAGCTGAGTCATATCTCCCTGATAAAATCGACCGGCAGGAACGTTTTCACGGGCACGCGACACCTGTTCGCGCGAGAAATCGACTCCGACGAGGTCGTACTCCGCCGCCAACTGCTCGGCAATCGGCCGCCCCGCGCCACAGCCAGCATCGAGCACGCGAGCGTTCGGTGGAAGATAGTCACAGAAATCTGACAGTAAATCCGTGTCGTCACCGTCCTGATTTCGGGCCGCGAGGTAGTCGTCCGCGATTTCGTCGTAGGCGCGGCGGACTGCGTTTCAATCGTGGGACATTCGAGACTGTCGATTGGTTGGTTCGTCTTCTGATAAAAACTTTCGGTGGGTAACGGGTCTACAATCCACTTTCGCTGTCCGTCTCCTCGCCGGGAATCGGTTCGTAGTCAGGCCCGAGGGGGAGTTCCAGCGCGCGTGGCATCACGCCGAGAGTCAGTTCGTTCCACTCGCCCATCTCCCCGTCGAGGCTGAACTGGACGGGGTCATCCCGCTTGATGTCGATATCCACTGTCGGCGTTCGGAGGTGCGTCACGTTGTCCGACCCCTTGCCGAACAGTCGCTGAAGGAGGGCCTCCCCGACGAGGTTCGGGGCGGGCATCTCCTCGATGATGGTTACGTTGAGCAGGCCGTCCTCCATGTTCGCCTGTGTGCGCCCTTTCGCGGGAAACCGACGCCCGTTTCCGACGAGGACGAAGACGGCGTCGCCCGACCACGACACTTCGCCGTCCTTTGATGTCTCGACGGTCAGCGGGACGCCGTCGAAATCGGTCATCAACTGAAGCGTGTTGACGACGTATGCGAGCACGCCGAGGCGTTCTTTCTGTTCGGAGTTGGTTTCGACGCTCGCGTCCGCCGTCAGTCCACCGACACAGGAGTTGATGAACTCCCGACCGTTCGCCGTCCCGAGGTCGATGCGTCGTCGTTCGCCGTTTTCGAGCACGTCGAAGGCGTGCTCGATGCCGGTAACGCCGATGTTCCCGGCGAAGTTGTTTCCCGTTCCAGTCGGGATGACGCCGAACGTCACCGAATCTAGCGCATCTGCTGAAACGATACCCCGAACGACTTCGTTCAGCGTGCCGTCGCCGCCCGCAGCCGCCACCATCGACGCGCCGTTTTCGGCGGCTTGCTCGGCGAACTCGATGGCGTCGCCTTCCTCGCGGGTTTCGAGGATCGTAAAATCACGTTTTTCGGCGAGTTCGCGGACTTCTTCGGCATGCTCACCATCGCCACTTACTGGGTTCAACACGACGACGCGCTCGTACTCCATATCGTCCGCCGCGAGGTCACCCGCAGTTCCGGCCTCGTCGGCATCCATGTGATAGATATCCGGCGGAAAAACCAAAGTTCTGTCGGCAGTATATTTTCAAACGTGTTCTCCATCGACCTTCACGCCCATACCCGGTTTTTCCACGGCCACGAGCGAGCCGCGGGACTGTTCGACCCTGTCGGCGTTAGGCTCCTCACGCTGGCCGCGCGCTATCGCGACTTGGATGGGGTCGCGCTGACGAACCACGACTACTACCGTCAGTTCGGGAGTCTCTCGGTCGAGACGATTCCGGGCATCGAGATTTCGACGACGAAGGGTCACATCCTCGTCGTGGGTTCCGACCCCCCCACGAGAACTGAACCGGGGACGTTGACGCCCCACGAGGTGGTCGAAATGGCCCACGAACGCGACTGTGCGGCCATCATCGCCCATCCCTACCGGAACAGCACGGTGCGCGAAGTCGATGCGGACTTCGACGCCATCGAAATAAACGGCAAACATCCACGAACCGAGGAGTGGGTGCGAACCCTTGCCGAGCGCAACGGTCTCCCATTGGTTGGTGGCAGTGATGCTCACTATCCGGTCGAAGTCGGTCGCGCCTACACGCGTGTGGATACGGACGTGCTCACCCCCGGAAGCGTCGTGGAGGCGATTCGAGACGGCCGCGTCGAACCGCGGGTTCGACGCGGCACCTTCGACCAGGGCGTCCGGCGACTGTACCGAAAAGTCCACGAGGGCAAGGACAACCTCCATCGCCCGAAAGAGGAGTCACCGGGCTTCGGAGACCCGCCGAAACCGGAGGATTAGTCCCGCCGTCTGTCGACCTGCCGTCATCCGAGTTGCTCGTCCAGAACCAGTCTTCGACTCATCTCGGTACCGTTCGGGTTCGGACGACGAGTCCTCACCCGAGTCGCTCGTCCAAGATGAGTCGAGTTTTCGTGCTCACGACCTCTTCCAGCTCCCGCGCGCGAGTGATGAGTTGATTCACGCCCTGCGTGTCGGCGGCGTCCACAACGAGGACGATGTCGTCCTCGCCGCTGACCTGCCAGACGAAGTCCACCTGTTCCCACTCCGCGAGTCGATCCGACATCTGCGTGGTATCGACGGCCACGTCCACGCCAATTTCTATCATCGCCTTCACGTTCCCGGTGCGGGTTGCGACCGTGAACCGTTCGATAACGTCGTCCTCGGTCATCCGTTCGACTCGATTTCGAACCGTTCCCTCCGAGGTTCCGACTTTTTCTGCGATCTCAGTGTACGGTGTACGGGCGTCTCGCCGGAGAAGATTCAGTATCTGTCGGTCGAGTGCATCCATGGAGATTAGCACCTAGTCGGCCCCCCTACTTCACGATTACGAATATCGTAACAATGCTTCGAAAGCAAGGTTTATTAGCCCGGATTCCATATGAATCTCGTAATGCCGGGTGCCTACGTAGCGCTGGAGGGTGGCCATGTGGTGGAAGCCCGTGGTCGTGCTCCGGGAACGGCTTGCGGAGAACTGGTCTTTACAACAGCATATACGGGATACGAGGAGAGTCTCACCGACCCGTCCTACGAAGAACAGGTGCTCACCTTCTCGTACCCGCTCATCGGAAACTACGGCGTCCGAGAGGAACGCTTCGAGAGCGACCGAGTCCATCCGCGCGCCGTCGTCGCGCGCGAACTGACCGACGATGTCGCGGAATGGCTCGAAACCGAGGGCGTTCCAGCGGTCGACCACCTCGACACGCGTGACCTCGTCGGCGGAATTCGAGAAGAGGGCGCGATGAAGTGCGGAATTGCAGTCGGCGAGAACGCCACGCCCGAGGACGCGCTCGCGGAACTCGAACGCTGTCCGGGCATGAGCGAACACGAGAACATCGGCGCGCAGGTCAGCGTCCACGAACGGGAGATTCACCTCGGTGAAAGCGCGGACGACGAAACAACGGTCGCGCTCATCGACTGTGGCGCGAAGGGAAGCATCATCGACGCGCTGGTGGAACGCGGCGCGGACGTTCACGTCCTTCCGCACGATGCGACGGCCGACGATGTCGAGGCCGTTGACCCCGACGTGCTGTTCGTTTCGAACGGTCCGGGCGACCCTGCGAACTTCGAAGCGGCGCAAAAACTGGTCGAAGCATACGCCGGAGAACTGCCGCTCGCGGGAATCTGTCTCGGCCAGCAAATCATCGCCCGCGCGCTCGGCGGGACGACCGAGAAGATGGACTTCGGCCACCGCGGTGTCAACCAGCCGGTTCGCGATTTGGAATCCGGACAAGTCGTGATGACCACCCAGAACCACGGCTACACTGTCGCCGACCCAGGTGACCTCGACGTGACCCACATAAACGTCAACGACGACACTCCGGAAGGATTGGAAAGCGACGAACTGAACGTTATCACGCGTCAGTACCACCCCGAAGCCAACCCCGGCCCGAACGACACCCTCGGCTTCTTCGACGACGTGCTTTCGATGGCACCCCGAAAGCGGCTCGTCATCGCCGACTAACTGCTGACCGCTCCGTTTTCGACCGATTTCTGTCGTGAGTAGTCATTTCTATCTGCATTTTTGCGCGCAAGAAAGTGTGTGATACCACACCGCGCAATACTTTTACTCTATTATTTTCACTCTGAATTATGGAGAAATCCAGAAGAAAGTTCATGAAACTCGCGTCCGGCGCAATCGGTGCCGGAGCAGTCGTCGGTTCCGCATCCACCGCGTCCGCATACGAGAGCGTTACCGACGTGTGGAACCCGGCCCACTCCAGCAACTACTCCGACGCGAACCGAACCGCCTCGGACATTCGCTGGGTCGTCATCCACACCATCGAGGGAAGCTACGAGGCGGGCTACAGTTGGTTCGAGAATCCGGATTCGAACGTCAGCTCCCACTTCGTCATCGGCAACGAGCCCGGACAAATCATGCAGATGGTCGAAGTGTCGGACGTCGCGTGGACGAACGGCGGCGACGGAACATACAACGACACGGGCGTCAACTTCGAACTCGAAGGCTCGGCGAACGTCACGAACTTCAACGACACCATCTACCAGCAAACCGCCGAAGCAGTCGTCCACATCTGTGACAAATACGGCGTTCCGAAACGACATCCAACGTCCGACCTCGCGCCGTGTAACACCTACAGCGGCGAGGGTGGCATTATCGGCCACAACTAGATTCCGAATCCGAGCTGTACCGGCACGACCGACGGCAAAGTAGACCCCGGAAACACGTTCGACTGGGAGTATTTCATGGATTTAGTCGGCGGCGAAGTCGTCGGCAACCCTGGCGGCGGCAACGGCGGTTCGGCGGGCTGGCCGTACTACAGCAATGGCGACACGGCACACGACGTGTATACCGTCCAGTACCTCCTCGAAGCGAACGGCTACCCGATTCAGTACCACGACGACATCTACGGGTCTGAAGTCGAGACGAACATCGAGCAGTTCCAGTCCGACCGTGGCCTCGCAGTCGATGGTATCGTCGGCCCGAACACGTGGGGCGAACTCGTCGTCACCGTCAGCTACGGCGACCAGAACCAGGCGCTTCGGACGGCACAGGATAGCTTCGCTAACAAACACGGCTACGACATCTCGGTCGATGGCATCTTCGGCCCGGGAACAGAAGATGCAGTCGAATCCTTCCAGAGTGCGAGTGGGATTTCGGTCGATGGCGTCGTCGGCCCGGTGACGTGGGAATACCTCGTCGGGTAGCGAGGTCGAGCGACCCGCCTACTCCTCGATTTCTATCCCCCTCTCGCCCGGCACTTGCCAGTCCAGTTCGACCACTCCCCGTGCAGTTCCGCGAAGGCCGTTCCGACTGACGACTTCGAAGGTTCGGTTTTCCGCCTCGGGCGTGAACGGTGTGGCGACCATCAGTCGAGCCACGTCTGCGCGCGAGATTCGCCCGGAAACGGTTTCGCCACCTTCGCCGACTAGCACGTCTTTCGTTGCGGGGGCGTTCGTCAATCCGCCGGGTCGGATGATGGTGTAAGTCAGCGGCGACGTCCGAAGCACCGCCTCGGCGTGGTTTTTCGCGTTCAGGTTGTTCCAGAGCAGTGCCCGAAGCGGTGCTGGCATCCCTTCGCGGGAGTCGCCGACGCCGATGGCACTCTCGAAGACGAAGTGGTCGATGTCGGCCGCGACTCCGGCATGGACGAGGTTTTCGACACCGGCTCCGTCGACCAGTTCGCCGCCGAAGATAACGCGAGGGCCGGGTTTCGACCCGACAGCACAGAGCACCGTATCACAGTCGGCGACCGCACGGGAGGCGTCCGCCGGGTCGAGGAGGTCGCCGACGATGACCTCGTCCGCGCCCTGATTCGAGAGGTCGTGTTCCTTGTCGGGCGACTGCGTCATCGCCCTGACGGTCAGATCGGTGTTTTGGAGTCGTGTCAGTATTTCCCGGCCCGTCCCGCCGCTGGCACCCGCAACGAGAATCCGTCGAACATCTGTACTCATCTCCCATACGCTTTGCTCGGAACGGGCAAAGTTCTCGTGGCCGCGAACGCCTCCGGATAGCATAGAGGCGTGGTCTTCCCCTCGCGCTTTCGTACAACGAAACGAGAGTACGGCCGTCGAGAAGTCGATGGCTTCCGCTGATGGAACGTCGAGTACGACAGTGCTCAAACCGGCTGGTCGGCTAGCTTCTGGCTTCAGTGAAAATCCGATGTCGAAGAATATAAATAATTAATAATACGCGATGAAAGGGAACACAAGAGCTGATTTTCATCCATGGGAAAGCCAGTCGTCGACAGTAAAAACAGCGTCACGTACGCCGAAGTTCACGCCGCGATTCTCGGCATTGTCATCGGAATTCTCGCGGGCTACGTCAGTACGATGGGATTCGAGAGCGTCGGCATTGGATTCGTGATGATCTCCCCTGAAATCGGGGTTTGCGGCGACGTGCAGATAGCACAGCAGACGATTCGGCGCGAACCGTGGTATGCACTCGCGGCCTTTCTCGTCGGTGGTGCAGTCGGGACGCTGATTTGAATCGGTGTTGCGAATTCCGTGATCGCTGGAACCGGTCGCATTGCGGTGAGTTCTTCGAGTGTTTCCGGGGGCGTTGATGGGAAGCACGACTGCAAATACCGCAACCGCCAGCGTCCCCACCCCTTCCTGCCAGCGCAGTTTTCGGCTCGCGCTTCTATCGTTCGTCATTCGCCCGAGTGCGCTGGCGCTACCTTTCGGCTGATCGAGCGGTAAAACCGCGAGCAAGCGGGAGCATAGCGGTGCGATTGGAGTCGGCAGTAGCCAACCGTGCTCTCACACAAGCCGCTGTGACTCCCTCGCCATCGAGTCTTGCAACGTTGTGGCTTACGGGGTTCATACTCTCGATACTGCTCCCTTGAGCGTCGATTAAAAATACGATTCTATCGCCCAGTTATCTCATCCCCACTTCTCGGCGCGCTTCGGCCTGTCGCCGACGGACTGCACACACAGCGGTTCATCGCGTGCGCCGAGGGCTTCGACTGCGGCCTCGGCACCTGCGACGGTCGTGAAGTATGGGATGTCTTCCTCGACGGCCATCTCCAGCGCCTCGCGGTCGTCGGTGATGAGCAGATCGATTTCCCCGGCACGAACTGCCTCCGCGGTGTTCTCGAACTCGCCGAGTTCGTAGTAGTCGCCGAAGCCGTCCACGTCGAATTCCACGACTGCGGTACCGTCGTCCGGGAGCGCGTTGTACGCCGCGGCCTGTGCCTTCTCGTAGGCTTTGCCGAACGAATCGGCGGTGCCCATCACTTCGCCCGTCGATTTCATCTCCGGGCCGAGGCGTGGGTCGGAACCGGACAAACGGTCGAACGGAAGCACGACCTCCTTGACGCTCGTCTGTTCGGGAATCTGCTCCGTGGCATCGAGTTCGGCCAAGGTCTCCCCGGCCATCACCTTCGCGGCGAGTTTGGCGATTGGCACGCCAGTCGCCTTCGAGACGAACGGGACGGTGCGCGAGGAGCGCGGATTGGCTTCGATGACGTACACTTCGCCATCTTGCACGGCCAATTGGACGTTCATCAGTCCGACAGTGTCGAGGGCACGGGCGATGTCTTCGGTCACTTCGCGAACGCGGGCCAGCGTCTCCTCATCAAGCGAGCGAGGCGGAATCATGCAGGCCGAGTCGCCCGAGTGAACCCCAGCGCTTTCGACGTGTTCCATGATGCCGCCGATAACGATGTCCTCGCCGTCGCTCACGGCGTCAACGTCCAATTCGACCGCGTTTGCGAGGAACTCGTCCACGAGAATCGGCTTGTCTGGCGAGACGCGAACCGCCTCCTCGATGTACTCTTTCAGTTCGTCGTCGTCGTACACGACATCCATCGCGCGGCCACCGAGGACGTAGGACGGACGCACGAGGACGGGATAGCCGATTTTGTGCGCGAGGTCGAGCGCTTCTTCCTCGCTCGTTGCACTTCCACCGGTCGGCTGAGCGATTCCCAAATCATCCATCAGGCGGTTGAAGCGGTCGCGGTCCTCTGCTAAGTCCATCGCGTCAACCGTGGTGCCAAGAACCTCACAGCCAAGACCTCTGCGTTCGATTTCCGTTTCGAGCGGATGGCCGATGTCCACGGAGGTCTGTCCACCGAACTGCACCATCACGCCGTCGGCGTTCGTCGCCTCGATGACGTCGGCGACCTCTTCCGCAGTAATCGGTTCGAAAAAGAGGCCGTCGGAGGTGTCGTAGTCGGTCGAAACCGTCTCGGGGTTGTTGTTCACCACGTGGGCTTCGATTCCCATTTCGCGCAGGGCGCGCACCGCGTGCACCGAACAGTAATCGAACTCGACACCCTGTCCGATACGAATCGGACCGCCGCCGACCACGACAACGCTTTCCACATCGGTGTCCACTTGGAGTTCGTCGCGCCCGGAGAAGTTGGTCTCAAGCGCGGAGCGCGCGGAGTAGTAGTATGGCGTCGATGCCGCGAACTCGCCCGCGCAGGTATCGACTTGCTTGAACGAGCGTTCTGGGGCCGAGGTTTCGACTGCCCCAACGTCCGCTCCGGCCATCGACGCGACCTCCTGATTCGTGAACCCTTTTTCCGCAGCGGAATCGAAGTTGCCCGCTTCGGCGCCCTCGGCCGCCTCCGCGATGCGCTCGTAGCGTTCGACGTACCAACTCTCGATTCCGGTGAGCTCCGCGACCTGTTCGGCGGTGTAGCCGCGTTCGAACGCCTCGAACATCGCGTAGGGACGGTCGGGCGTCGGCGCTTCGAGGTAGTCGGTTTCGAGTTCGTCATCGCCGACTTCGCTCCACTCCACGTCGGGTTCGTACTCCGAACTGCGGAGGGCTTTCAGCAGGCTCTCCTCGAACGTCCTGCCGATTGCCATCGCCTCACCCGTGGACTTCATCGCGGTGCCGAGTTCGAAGTCCACGTCGCCGAACTTGTCCTTGGGCCAGCGCGGCACCTTCGTCACAACGTAGTCGATTGCAGGTTCGAACGCCGCCGTGGTTTCGCCCGTAATCTCGTTCTCGATTTCGTGGAGGCGCTTGCCGAGCGCGACTTTCGCGGTGACGCGGGCGATTGGGTACCCCGTCGCTTTCGACGCGAGTGCCGAGGAGCGAGAGACGCGCGGGTTCACTTCCACGACGCGATATTCGCCGCCGGGGGTGCCGTCGTCGCGCCACGCGAACTGGATGTTACAGCCGCCCTGAATCCCCAAATCACGGATGACTTCGAGGGCAGCGTCGCGCATCTCCTGATGGCCGTCGTCCGGGATAACCTGCGAGGGCGTGACGACCGTGGATTCCCCGGTGTGGATACCCATCGGGTCGAGGTTCTCCATGTTGCAGATGATGATACACGAGTCGTCGGCGTCGCGCATCACTTCGTATTCGAGTTCGACCCATCCGGCGATGGATTCGGTGATGAGCACCTCGCTGTTGCGCGAGAGACGGAGGCCCTTGCGGACGCGCTCTTTCAGTTCATCCATCTCGCCGACGACGCCCGACCCCGACCCGCCAAGGGTGTAGGTCGTGCGCGAGATGACGGGGAGACCGCCGACCGATTCGACCGCTTCCTCGACTCGCTCGCCGAGTGCGTCCTCGTCCACGTCGCCGACGGATTCGCCATCCTCGAGCGCGATGGTCGTCGAGCGCGGAACTGGTTGGTCGAGTTGTTCCATTCGCACGCGGAACAGGTCGCGGTCTTCCGTCGCATAAATCGTGTCGAGCGGCGTCCCCATGATTTCGACGCCGTACTCGTCCAGCACGCCCTCCTCGCTCAACTCCGCGGTAACGTTCAGTCCCGTCTGTCCTCCGAGTCCGGCGATGACCCCGTCAGGGCGTTCCTTTCGGATGATTTCGGCGATAGCCTCCGTGGTGATGGGTTCGATGTACACCTCGTCGGCCATCTCCGGGTCGGTCATGATGGTCGCCGGATTGGAGTTGACGAGGACGACTCGCGCGCCCTCTTCCTGTAACGCGCGGCAGGCCTGTGCGCCGGAGTAGTCGAACTCCGCGGCCTGCCCTATTTGGATGGGGCCGCTTCCGATGAGCAAGATCGTTCTGTCTTCGGTGTCCTCGGTCATGGCTGTTATCGGTGTGAAGTTCGTACATCGTAATAAGCCCCACGAATCATTACGAGGTGCGAAGCCGAATTTCGAATTTCGGAACCACGAATCGTTTTCTCTGGTTGATGGGTTTCCGCGGACGAGGATTGTGGAGTGGTCGAGAGAGATGAAAACGAAACGCACTGACCCGACTAAAACAGTCACAAACGACAGAAGCCTCTTACACTGGCTGTAAGCGACCCACACGTCCTACCGTGCCATTACCCTCGAATCCTCACCCGATGTAGTAGATCACGGCGAATAAAAACAGCAGGAAGCCGATGAACACCATCACCGGTTTGAATATGTCGAGAATCGAACTTTCGGGCTTTTTCGGTCCGGAAACGGAGTGGGGAATATCCATAGCTCGAATGTCAGGGATTATCGGTATATGTTTTGTGTAGGAATGTATTAAAAAAACGGAGTGGCTTCTCGTGCATCAGTCTCCTTCTCACCCGCCTGCGGATTTGGCTGTCTTCAAAACCCCTTGCGTTTTCAATCGGTCGGAAGAACTTGCTCTTCCAGTGGGTACGGGCGAATGTGGGACAGATCGAGTGGCGGAGCCATGAGCGACTGACGGCGGTCGGTCGTCCGTTGCGCCTAGCAGTTGGAGTCCAACCGTCGTCCCATCAGCAACTTTTCGAATCTCGCAACGACTACCTGCCTCTCTCAAACCACATCCTCATCGTTCCCCTCTCGGCGGACGAGTCAGCAGGTAAAGGGTTTTACAGTCGCGCCCACTACGTCCGACCATGTGGAAACGGTTGCTGGCGCTGTTGCTGTTGATTCCCCTACTCGACGGGTTGTTCCTCGTCCTTGTCGCCGACCAAATCGGGTGGCAACTCACCGTCGCGCTCGTCGTGCTGACCGCCCTGCTTGGAATGTTGCTCGTGCGTGCGGAAGGGCGACACACCATCCGGAAAATCCAGTCCGACCTCCAGCGTGGCGACATCCCTACCAATCGCATCATCGACGGGGGATTCCTGCTCATCGCTGGTGCGTTCCTGTTGACGCCCGGGCTGATTACCGACGCCCTCGGGTTCCTGCTCGCGTTCCCCGTGACGCGCGCGGTGTTCCGAACGGTCGCAAAGAAGTGGATAATCACGCCCTACATCGACAAGCAGACCGGCGGGTTCGCCTCGGGCAACGTATACACGTTTGGTTTCCCAAACCCCGGCGAGTCCACGAGTGACGCTACTGGCGGTTCGTCCGGTGGCGACACGTATCGGATGGATTCGGACGCCTACGATATCGACTTCGAGGAGGATTCCGATTCGAAAAGAAACCCTTAAACGTTGCAGGGCGCAACGATGAAATGCGCTCACTGAGGGCCAATAGCTCAGTTAGGTTGAGCGCTCGGCTGATAACCGGGAGGTCCGCGGTTCAAATCCGCGTTGGCCCACCTTTCAACGGGGGCCGAGGACACAACTCCCCAGCCACCTAATCTTGCGGTTTTCAACAACTCGGAGAAGCACCTATTCTCGGCACAATCACGGATTACCCCGAGTATTCTCCGTTTCAGTTCCGACTGTGGCGAATAACAAAGCCGTTCCTCGCCGACTAGAGTCCGTCATGCCAACTGCACCACGCGATAGACGGGCGATGTTGAAACTCGTCAGCGTGCTTTTCGCTGGTGGGACGTTCGCATCACCGGTCGTAGGAACCCAGCAAACCACCGAGACGACGACAGGAACCCAAGCCGACGAAAACGGACTCGTGACAGTCGAGAGCGAACAGGATTTCGACGCCACTGTCGAGCGAATCGAGGGCGACATCGAAAATATCGACGTCCTGACGCTCGTCACGACGGTTGATCACTCCGACAACGCGGAGTCCGCAGGACTCGACTTGCCACCGACGACGCTGTTTATTTTCGGCAATCCGGAACTCGGAACGCCGCTGATGCAGACGAGTCGAACTATCGGCATCGACCTACCACAGAAACTGCTCGTCTGGCAGGACGGCGAGACGGTGAACGTCACCTACAACGACCCGCAGTATCTCGCGAATCGCCACGGTATCGAGAATCAGCAGGAACGACTCGACACGATTGCACGGACACTCCGCACGCTTGCTACTGGGAGCAGCGAAGGTGGGAGCAAAGGTGGTGATGGCAATACCAGCGGTTCGTAACTCTCGGCGGGTCGGTTTTTTCGGCAGTGTATCAGCGACCGTGTTTCGACGACCAGAACATAGCCTTCGTTCACACGAGGGTGTTGCGTACTGCCATCTACCCTCGGCGTCGCTCGCCTGCACTGTGGCAGCATTGTGGTCGAGCAATGGCTTTTGGAGTCCCACTGTCTCCCCCACATCCCGATTCACTCCGTCGCTCTCTTTCGAATCGGTCACCGAGAGAATCGCTCCTGCCCCACCCAACAGCATTAGTAATGCGAGCAGTATCGCCAGTATCCGTTTGTTCCGTAGTTTTTCGTTCATTTTCCCCAATTGCGCCACTGCTGTTGCGCGGAAGGTCGTACGCTCGTCGGCACCGTATACGTGTTGGAAATTTTGAATCTATCGTGGAGTTTTACTTTCTACCCGTCGGTGGGTTCGCCCTGGAGTCGTCGAATCACCCAGACGAACAACAGCAGTGCCAGTCCCGTCAAAACGTGTTTCAGCAGCGCACGCCACTCGGGTTGTTCTGGTTCTTGCGCCATGAACCCAGGTTGGCGGATGCACGCAAAGCGATTGTGGCAGGTTAGGAGGTGGTCGTTGTGGTCGTGCTGGTTGCCGTCGTTTCGGGAGTGGTTTCTGAAACCTCGTACTGTTCCGCCCAACTGCGCGTGTATTTCGGTGGGAACGGGGTATCACACGCGTTGTAGCTAACGCCCGGCTTGCCGCTTACCCAGGCGACGATTGAGCGGTCGCCACTCGAATTGTACTGGTCGCCGGCACATCCCTTCGCGGTCAGCGTCTTCGTCGCTGATTTTCCCTTCGCAGTTGTGATTTCGAAGTGGTACTCTCGTCCGTGCTCAAGGAGGTCTGTAAACTCCAGTATGTACTGACTCGGCACTTCGTAGGTTGAATCGACGAGTCGGTTCCCTCCGTCCGACTGGAGCGATACCGTGACATGAACCCTGTGCGCATTCGGATCGTCGTTCAACAGAACGAAGGCTTCTTTACCCGGTTTCGTCGTGGTCGTCGCGGCGGCGCTCGTAGTGGTTGATTCGGTCGTCTGCGTCGTGTCGTCTTTTCCAGCCGAACCAGCCGAATCCAAACAACCGGAAAGTCCAATAGACAGAACCCCAGCGCCGGAAACCAACACCTCACGTCGTTTCATCGATTCAACAAAACCGGCACGCTGGCATAAGCTTTCAGCCCGTCTGTAACTCAGTTCAGTTCGCGCTCTCCGTCCGTTTGCCGCGCTTCAACGTCTTCGATGGTTTCGTTTTCCAACAGCAGGTCAACCCGGCGCTCGAACTCGGCTTCGTCGATTTCGCCACGAGCGTATCTCTCTCGAAGCACGTTGAGGGCGTCCTGTCGTTCATCCGTGCGTTCCGGTTCGGTTTCATCGCCTCGCCATTCGCTTCCATTTTCGTTCCCGAACAGCGACTGCGAGAGCAGCGCCGTGATTGGAAGTACCACGGCGAACCCGATGACGAACACTATCCAGAACCAGTGATAGCCGAGAAATAGCGCGGTTAGCCCCATGCCGAGGACGAGAAGCGAGACGATAGCCGGTATCTGCTCGGCCAGCGACCGGTGTGTATCGGCCATGCCTGCATCTTCAATGCGAACTATAAAAACTCTGTCACCGGTTGGGCGAGGATTCTTACCGTCTGAACCCTACTGTCTCCCATGGCAGACCGAGTGCCATCGGGTCCGGAGGGGGTACCGTTTCTGGGGTCGAGTCTTCAGTACGCCGACGACCCGTTGAGGTTCATGGAGCGCGTTGCCGACGAGTACGGCGATGTCGCTCGGATCGACGTGTACAACCAGGAGGTGTATCAGGTCATCGACCCCGGAGCCATTCGTCGCGTTCTCGTGACGAACGCGACGAACTACAAGAAGCCGAGTCTGGGCGGTGACGAGGGATTGGGTGGACTGCTCGGCGACGGCTTACTGACCAGCAACGGGGAACATTGGCAACGCCAGCGAAAGGTGATGCAACCGTCGTTTTACGGCGACAAATTGAACGAGTACGCCGACATCATCGTAGGGGACTCCGTGGAACTGGCCGATTCGTGGCACGACGGCAAGCATATCGACATCCATCGCGAGATGTCCGAACTCACGCTTCGAATCGTCGTCGAGAGTTTGCTCGGAGCGCGAATCGACGGGATGGAACGCACCATCCGCAAAGCCCTCCTGGAAGTCGGCGAGCGGTTCCGACCCGGCCCACAGGGATTCGTTCCCGAGGAGGTGCCGACGCCGCGAAACGTTCGCTATCGCCGGTCGGTCGAGATACTGGACAGAATCCTCCGAGAGATTGGCAGACAACACGACGTTCACGGCACGGAAGACGACTTGCTCGGAACGCTTCTCGGCGAACGGGCGGAGGGACGACTGGACGAGGAGTCGATTCGCAACGAGATGATGACGATGTTGCTCGCGGGCCACGACACGACGGCCCTGACGCTCACCTACGCGTGGTATCTCCTCTCGAAACATCCGGAAGCCGAACGGAAATTCCACCAAGAACTCGATTCGGTCGTCGAAGGTTCGCCGACCGTTGCCGACCTCGGGGAGTTGGACTACCTCGAAAAGGTCGTCATGGAAACGATGCGACTCTACCCGCCCGCCTACGTCATCTATCGGCAGGCGGTGGAGACGGACGAACTCGCCGGGTATCACATCCCTGCCGAAACCGTCGTTTCCACACCGCAGTGGGTCGTCCACCGCGACGAGCGGTTTTTCGATGACCCGGAGGCGTTCCGCCCGGAACGATGGACGCCCGAGTCCCGACGGGAACTTCCGGAGTTCGCCTACTTCCCGTTCGGCGGTGGCCCGCGAAAGTGCATCGGCGACGGGTTCGCCATGCGCGAAGCGAAACTCGTGCTGGCGACGCTCGGGAGCAAGTTCGCGTTCGAACTCGTCTCGGACACGCCGCTCTCGCTGGTTCCGTTCGTTACGATTCACCCCGAAAACCCGGTCGAAATGACGGTTTGCGCTCGATAATCAGTCTATTTTCCGGACCACGTAGGAAATGCCGATTCCGGTCGCCAGCAGGACGGCGAGATTGAACGCCGCGTTGAACAGCGGGCGGTATTGGTCGGCGACGAACGTCCGAATCACGGCGAGCACGCTCATGTAGAACTGGAACAGGGCGATGATGGCGAGGAAAACGAGCAGCACCAGTGCGCCTCGATAGAGGTATTCCTGTACGTTTTTCCGGCCAGTTGGCTTCGTGGTCGGTTCGTCGTTCGGTTGCGTCATCGAGTTGGATTCGGTTTCAGTCATATTTCCTCCAGGCAATTGCACCCCCCCCACGAGTAACGCGGTGATACCGGCGGGAACGGTAAAGCCCGGTTGTCCGCCGTCGTTTGCGGTCGTCGTTCTGTCCTTCGATTTCGGTGCGTTATCGTCCGAGAAATCCGACACAGAGAGTTTGACTTCCTGATTCGTCTCGTTCACCGAGAGCGTCTCAGAGGGGTCTAAATTCGCTGCACTCCGTGCCGACCCGACGACCACGGCGTCCTTCCAGAGCACGGCGTCGAGATAGTAGTTGTAGCCGTCCGGAACCGAGAGGGATGCGACCGGACTCGCGGTTCTGCCAGCATCGATTTTTCCGACTGGCACTGAAACACGGTTCGCAACGATGTTCGAATCGGCCTGCCTCGCCGTAAACACGACGCGAACGTTCTCCGAGGGATCGTCGCCCTGATTAGTCAGGTACGTCGAAACGTTGAGCGTCGTTCGATTGTTTTCGGCGTCGGCAATCGAATATTCGACCGGTGGGAAATCGCTCGTCCCGTCCTGCCAATGGAAGGCGATGTTCGTCTCCGCGTAACCGGCTTTGAGAGCGCCGACACCGCTGACTTCCTTTGTCCCCTCGGCGATGCGCTCGCCATCACGGAAGACAACGGTTTTGATTCGGTAGTCGCCACGCCGTTCGACCGAAATGTTCTGCGTCACGCTGGCCTCGCGTTGCCCTTCGATCGTCGGTACCTGCTGTTCGGTTGTCGTCTCGACGAATCCGGAATCCGCGTGGATTGCCCGGACGAGCACCGTGACGTTCTCCGCCGGACCGCCCCTGTGGTCGAGGCGGGTTTCGACGGCCAATGTCGCGGTACCACCGGAAATGGAACCGGGTTCGATGGACACGTCCTCGATTTGGAGGTGGCTAGCCCGAACGTCGTCGGAGGCCGTCTCCGCGATTGCGCCGGGAATCAGGACGATAGCAAGCAGGGATGCCATCACCAGAATAGCGATTCCGCCCGCCAGTATTCGCTCACGATTCATGTTCAATCCGTTTCACATCCGAACAAATACTTTGTGGTTTTGATAGTTTTCGGACGCGAGGTTTGTTGACCGGAACCGAGCGATTCACCCGGGTCGAATACGTAGGCGGTAGTATGAGCACGCAGAACGCCGCGGGAAAGGTTCGGTTCGGACTGGCGCTGGCGCTCGGTGTCGTCGTCCCCGGGATGTCGAAATACGTGTTGACCGAGATGGGATACGGGTTGGTCGGAACTGCCGTCTTCTATACCGGTTATCTGACCGCCGCACTCCTCATCTGGTATATCTGGGTCAGACCGCTGGAACTGACGGGGTCGAGCGGGGCATAGCGGAAGTTTAAAGGAGAACTCACACCGACTCACGGACAGGAATGCTTGAGTTCGTCCCACTCCCACTCATCGACGACTTCCTCATCAAATACAACGTGGGACAGGCGGTTTTCGCCCTGTTCGCACTCTCGCTGCTGGCCGCGATACCGCTGAAGTCCCGAAAGGTACTGTCGTTGAACACGATCCTGTTCGGTCTGCTGTTCCTCGTCGTCGTGGCGATGGGTGCACCGGCTCACTTCGCCTATCTCGGCGTCGCACTGCTGGTTATCGCCCCATTGCTGTACACGACCGCGAGCAGATAGGATAGAACACCTTTTTTCCCTGGAGGTAGACGGTTCGGCTATGGCAGACGACCTGACAGCCACGCTTCACACGAACCACGGCGACATCGAGGTACGACTCTTCGACGAGCGCGCACCGCGCACCGTCCAGAACTTCGTCGGACTGGCGACGGGCGACCGGGACTGGACCGACCCGAAAACCGGCGACAACGTCTCCGGCGAACCGCTCTACGACGACGTGCTCTTCCACCGCATCATCGACGACTTCATGATTCAGGGCGGCGACCCGACCGGAACCGGCCGCGGCGGTCCTGGCTACCAGTTCGACGACGAGTTCCACCCCGAACTCACACACGACAGCGAGGGAATCCTGTCGATGGCGAACTCCGGTCCGAACACCAACGGGTCGCAGTTCTTCATCACGCTCGGCCCCACGCCGCACCTCGACAACAAACACTCCGTTTTCGGCGAAGTCGTCGACGGCATGGATGTCGTCAAGGAAATCGGCTCCGTGGACACGAACCGACAGGACAAACCGAAATCGGACGTCGTGCTTGAGTCGGTCGAAGTTCACGACGAATAACGACGTGACGAAACAGTTGTCGACTCGACCTACCTCTTTTGTCGATGTCTGTTCGTGAACGACCGGTGTTCGAAAATTGGGAACCGAAAGCCATCAGCGATGGATGGAGCGCGTGAGCGTGAAGAGGAAGAGTGCGATGAAGAACGCTCCGAGGAAGGCTTCGAGATAGACCAATATGCGATATGGCGTGTCGATACTTGGGACGCCGATGATGAGCGAAACGAACGCTTGGATGCTCAACTCACCCGCGTTTTGGAGTTTCTGTACTATCCCGGCGGTGTTTCCCCCGGTATCTCCTCCCGCTCCGACCTGCGTTACGACAACCGACTGGTTTGTAGTTTCGTTGACCGTAATCGCAACCAAGTTCTCGCTGTTCGCCCCGATCTGTGGGATCGGTTGCCCGACGAGATACGAGACCAAAAAGTACAGAAGTCCGAAAATCACAATCAACGCGATTGACGAAAAGAAGGTTCGCGTCGGACTCTCCCCGTACGAGGATGTCGCCCACAACACCCTGTTTTGGTTGCGTCGTATCCGATTCCAGATGTTCCAATATCGGCCATTATTTTGGGTGTATGTCTTGCCGCGATAACGCATCTCTTTCTGGAAGAACTTCGCTGCCGCGGTGCTATCGCCGACCCGGTTCGCTCCGTTTTTCGCTTTCAGATAGGTGACTTCGAGCGTCTCCGGCTCGCAGTTTTCGATTCGTCGTGGATTCTCCGAGGAATGGATGTTCCATCCGTTGTTCTTCAGGTCGGTTCTGTACTCGCCGAAATCGAACCCGGTGAACGATGTGTTGATGAACTCGTACTGGTCGAAGATGTTCGCCGTGTTTCGTTCGTTTAATCGGCTGAGTTTGACATTCCCCAGCTCCGCGTCCTTCAGGTCATAGACGACCCCCGCAGGTGGTTGTTGCAGTTCCCCCGTTTCGATGCTCGCCCGCTGGAGGTTGATTCGACCCGCCCATTCGATACTCTCGGGAACGAACGTGAATCGCCGCCTGAACTCCGCCCGTTTGAACTTCGGTGGATGCCTGAACCTCGTGTTCTCGAACCTCGCCCGCCGTTCGAAGATGGTGTTTGTGAAGTTCGCTTCTCCCCGGAACTCTGTGTTTCGGATTGTCGATTTCCGGTTAAAGACGACATCCTCGAACGAGACATCGGCTTTGAATGTCGCGTCCTCGAAGTCCGTGTTGAACATGAACTCCGAATCAGCGAACGATGTCGGTCCCTTGAACATCGTGTCCATGAATATTGCCCGCCGCTCGAAGATGACCTGTTCGAACTGCGCCCGTCCTCGAAAGATGACATCCTGAAAGTTCGAATCCGAGATGAACGTCGCTTGGTCGAACGTAGCCGCCTGTTTAAATACCGTCCGTTGGTCTTCCAAACTGAACTCCTGACTGAACGCGGCTTTCTTGTAGTTCCCCTTCTCTTCGTCCGTCATCTCTCGAAAGAGGGCGTCCTCCCTGAACTCCGCATTCTTGAAATCGGCTTCGCAATTGAACGTCGTCCCGCTAAAATACACCCTGCGCTCGAACGTCGCGTTCTCGAAATCCGCTACCCGTCCGTCATCGAAACCGCCGTTGAACGTCGTTTGAATGAAGTACGTCTGTTCACTCCGAAAGTTCGACTCCTCGAAAAAGGCAGATTTGACGAACTCCGTCCCTAGAAAATCGACCCCCGACTCGAACCCCGCCTGGGAGAAATCGACATCGCCTTTAAACGTCATGTGCTCGAATGCGACGTTGTCCCTGAACGACGAGAACTTGAAATTGGCCGACTTTTCGATCGATATCCCCGCGAGATAGATGGGATTTGTGACCTCCGCTCGCCGCAGACTCATTTCACCGTCCACTTCGGCGTGGCGGAGGTCGATGGCGTAGTTGTCGCCCTTTGACCCGAGCGTCATGTTGCTCAAATCGAGGTTGCCGAACTTCGCCCCGATGAACTGCTTGTTCTCCTTGATTTTCTCGAACTCCGAGCCGTTTTCCTGATTTCCCGACTCATCGTTTTTACTTCGGGTAGTTCCCGACTTGCTATCTCCACCTCCGTCTGTTTTTGTCCCTTTTTGGCCCTTCTGGTTCGGTTCACCATCCCCGGTGGTTTGGGATTCGTCCGCGCCGTTCGGATTGTTAATTTCCTTGACTAACTTGTCCCGTATGTCGGTATCCTTTATTTTGTGCTTTTGACGCTGTTTCTTGCTAAGGTGGAAAATACACCGTCTATCGTGTTTTACGTCTCGTTTGCACTCCCATCTGTTTTCCTCGTTGAGAGATTCCGCACCGAGCAACGACGGGGTTCCGCTATTGCCATTTGCTTCAGGAAATTTGTACTCGCATCTATTTGTGTCTGCTTTCTCGTTCGGGCACACGCTTTCTCCCTCCCCAAACTGATCTTGCTACCCACATCTCGAAAAATATTGACAAAAATAATCATTGGTGATATTACATAGTATAACACATGTCCTGAATGTCTACCTTTTCCAGACGGCCCTTCCCAAGAACGCGATTCCGAAACCACTTCCCCATCCATCGCAAACTCCCGCGCATGGACGAGTCCGCGGAACGAACGAAAATCGAGTGGCGAGAGTGGGGTGACGAGGCATTCGAGGAGGCCGAAGACGCGAACAAACCCATCCTCCTGTCGCTCTCGGCGCGGTGGTGTTCGTGGTGTCACGAGATGGACGAGACGACGTACTCGATACCGACACTGGCGGCGAACGTCAACGACTCCTTCGTGCCGATTCGAGTGGATATCGACCGTCATCCCCGCGTTCGCGAGCGATACAACATGGGCGGATTCCCGACAACGGTCTTCCTCACGCCGGAGGGCGATCATCTGACCGGAGCGACCTTCCTCGACGCCAACACCATGCGGCAGGTCGTCGGACAGGTGCGTGACCTGTGGAAACACAAAGGTCGGGAGGCGGCGCAGGTGCCGCGAAACGTCCGCGACCAGAACCCGCCCGCTGGCGACGTCACCGAGGACATCGAGCGTCTGCTGGTCGGGCAGGTCGAAGACCGATTCGACGCGACCCACGGTGGGTGGGGCGACGACGCGAAATTCCCCCTCCCGCGGACTATCGAATTCGCGCTGAAACGCGACCGAGAACGCGCATTGGCCACCCTCTCGCCAATCACGGCGAATCTCTTCGACGACTACGAAGGTGGCTTCTTCCGTTACGCTGGAACCCGCGACTGGAACGATATCCATCACGAGAAAGTGCTGGACGCGAACGCCGCGCTCGTGCGCGCCTACGCGAACGCCTATCTCTACACGGGCGAGGAACGCTACCGAACACCCGCCGAGAAGACCATCGAGTACCTGACGACGACACTCTGGAACGGCGAGGCATTCGGCGGAAGCCAGCAACCCGGCGATGGCTACTACGAGGGTGACGCGAGCGACCGCGAGAGCGAGGACGCACCCGCCATCGATTTGACGGCCTTCGCGGACTGGAACGCGCTGGCTGCCGATGCTCTGCTCACTTTCACGGCATACACCGACGACGACCACGCTCGCCGGTACGCCGAGCGTACCCTCGATTATCTCGTCCCACTCGTGGACGACGGTGCGGTCGTTCACTATCGGAACCCTGACGAGAACGGTGCTGAACCGGTCGAATCCGGCCTGCTCGCCGACCAAGCGTACGGCATTCGCGCGTTCGTGACTGCCGTGCAAGTGCTCGGAGACGAGGGCAGTGACGGGGACGATACCGGCTACCTCGACACTGCGCGCGAAGTCGCCGACCACACCATCGACACGCTCCAACAGGACGACGGCGCGTTCATTGACGGGCCGATGGAGGGGCCGGGTCTCCTCGACCGACCGCTTCGACCCGTCGATGGAAACGCGGCGCTCGCCGACGCGCTGGTCGACCTCTCGATTCTCGCCGACGAACCTCTATATGAGGAGACGGCACGGGAGGCGGTCGGTGCCTTCGCCGGGGCGGCCGACAGAATCGGCGTGCAGGTCGCTGGCTACGGAACCGCCGCAGCCCGCGTGTGCCGACGACCTCTCCAAATCGCAGTCGCAACACCACCGGGGTCAGACCTTCACCGCGCGGGACTTCGCATCGCCGACCACGAGAAAGTCGTCGTGCCGAACGCTGGGAGCGCGGATGATTCGTTCGAGGATGGGCATGCCTACCTCGTTTCCGAGGGGACGGTTTCCGACCCGGCGAGCACACCCGCCGAACTGAACGAACTCGCAGCAGGATTCTTTTAGAATGTATCTGGAGGAGAAAAACCAGCGTGCGGTTGGAACCACAGCGAACGCACGTAGCGTTTTTATAGAGTCAGCGTAATGTCAACAGATATGGCAAGTCTCCGTGATTTGGGTCTCTCCGAATACGAAGCGCGGGCGTATCGGGCGCTGTTAAACACCGGGCCGACCACGGCGAAGGAACTCTCACGCGCGAGTGAAGTGCCGATGGGCCGGATTTACGACGTGCTTAACAGTTTGGAGACGCACAATCTCGTCCGGAGTCAGAGTGCGAGTCGGCCGAAAAAGTACGTCGCCGTCGAACCGAATACCGCGCTCGACCGACTGTTGGACGATAAACTGCAAGAATTGGACGCGAAAGCGGAGCAGTACGAGGATATCGTCGACGAGTTAGGGACGGAACTCAACGCTGCCGAACCACCCATCGAGGAAGGATTCTGGACCGCGGCAGTCGGTCCGGAGGAATCGCTCGAACTGCTGATCGAACGGTTGGACGCTGCCGAAGACCGCATCGTCATGGTCGCAGGCCGCGTCTCGCCGACGTTCGATATCGGCGAGGTCGGCGAAACCGTCACCGAGCATATCGAGCGCGCACTCGCCCGCGATGTCGAGGTTTCCGTGCTCATGTCGCCGGAACTCGTCCGCACACTGCCGCCGAGCGTCGGCGATAGGTACGCGACGACGCTCTCCGACCATCCGCAGTTTTCGGTGCGAACGACCTCCGAACTCGACGGGACGTTCAACCTCATCGACGATATTGAGGTCTGCATCGAAGTGGCGAACCCGCTGTCGCCCGGTGAGGCGTTCGCCATGATTGACCTCAAAGACCCGGAGTTCGCCGCGAACGTCAACAGCCAGTTCTCGTCTCGGTGGGAAGTGGCGGAACCCCTTCGTCTCTGAGGTTCGCTTTTTACTCTCGTCCGGAGAGTCCGACGAGGTGACCCACCTCCGGAAGCAGGATTTTCTCGGTTCCGAGGCGAACCGCGTTCTCGCTTCCGGGGAGACAGCAGACGATGACGCCATCGACGACGCCCGCCGTCGTTCGGGTCCCGACGACTTTCGTTCCGATTTCGTCGTACGAGAGCGTGCGGAACAGTTCGCCGAATCCCGGCAGTTCCTTTTCGAACAACGGGGTTACCGCTTCGATGGTTACGTCGTCGGGCGTAACGCCGGTTCCGCCGGTCGTCACAACCACGTCCACGTCCTTGCGTCCGACGAGATTGTCCACCGTTTTCTGCACCGAATCGTAGTCGTCGGCGACGAGTTCCCGCGTCACCATGTCATGGCCGTCGCTTTCGACCAGTTCCACGATGGCGCCACCTGCGGAATCTTCGTCGAGCGAGCGCGAGGAGGAGACGGTGACGACGCTGAACCCGAGTTCATCTACGTCGTGTGCGTGGTGGTCGTCGTGCCCATGGTCGTCGTGGTGTTCCGCATCGCCCTCGTCGTTCGACTCCTCGCTCGCTTCGTCCGTTCTTTCGTCTTCGTCCGTCGGTGCGCGGCGCGTGTCGCGTGACTGAAAATCAACCATGAGTGTCTGTTTCCATCGCGACTCCTAAAAATCGTCGGCGAGGTCGTTGGGGTACAGTTTTAGGCACACCGTCCGACCTATGGCATATGAAAGCCGTCCAGTTCGAAGGACACGGTGGGACGGAAGTTATCGACTACGCGGAATTCCCTGACCCGGAACCGGCACGCGACGAGGTTCTTATCGACGTGAAAGCGGGCGCGCTGAACCACTTGGACGTGTGGACGCGCAGAGGGCTTCCCGGCCTTTCGCTCGACATGCCACACATTCCCGGCAGCGACGGGGCGGGCGAGGTCATCGAAGTCGGCGAGGATGTAGCTCGCTTCGAACCCGGCGACCGGGTTGCCCTCTCGGCGGGCGTCAACTGCGGCAAGTGCGAGTTTTGCCGTCACGGCGAACACTCGTTGTGTGTCAAATATCACGTCATCGGCGAGCACGTTCGCGGGATTCACAGCGAACTCGCGGCGATACCGGAGGACAACCTGCTTCCGGTTCCCGACGGCGTTTCGTGGGAAACTGCCGCTGCCGCGCCGCTCGTCTTCCAGACCGCATGGCGCATGCTTCTCACTCGAGGGGACGTTCGTCCCGGCGAGGACGTGCTTGTGCTCGGCGCGTCCGGCGGCGTCGGTCACGCCGCCGTTCAAATCGCGGACTACGTCGGAGCGACGGTGTACGCGACGGGCAGTAGTGAGGAAAAACTCGACCATGCGCGCGAACTTGGGGCGGACTACGCAATCAACTACGAGGACGATGATTTCGTCCAACAGATCCGCGAACTGACGGGCAAACGCGGCGTCGATGTGGTCGTCGACCACATCGGCGCGGCCACGTGGCAGGACTCCCTGAAGAGCCTCGCCAAAGGAGGACGTGTTCTCACTTGCGGGGCGACCACGGGCGGCAATCCGGAAACCGACATCAACCGAATCTTCTGGAATCAACTCTCCGTCATCGGTTCGACGATGGCGACCCTCGGCGAGGCTGACGACGTGATGGAGCTGGTCTGGGACGGCACCTTCGAACCAGCTATCCGCGAGGTGTTGCCCATGAGCGAGACGGCACGAGCCCACGAAATGCTGGAGAACCGCGACGGATTCGGGAAAGTCGTAGTCAAACCCGATAGCGAACTATGATGACTGAACGCAGGGAGTTCGGCCGAAGCGGATGGGTTCTGGTCGCCGTGATGGCACTGGCTTTCGTCGTCGCGCCACTGCTCATCTACATCAATCCGCCCTATCTTCCGTTCAAGTTCGCGTACATCGTCGTGCCGCTCGTTCCGGCGATTCTGCTCGGTGCGACGGCGGTGTGGGCAGCCCAGCGTTAAATGTAATCCGGTAAATACACAAATTTTTTACCATATGGCGTCATCCCGTACCATGAGCGTCATTCACGTCAGAGACCAACACGAAGGAACCTCACATCGGCAGGTCGAACTCAAACTGTGGCATCCCGGTTGTTGGACCCTCGAAGTGACCGACGAGTACGACGGAACGCGCATCTTGGAAAAATCGCTCTACCCAACCGACGAGATGGTCAAGGGGGATTTCGTCCTCGTCGCCGAAGGTGACCACGACATCGAAACGATGGTCGAAGCCATCGATGCCCACCGCGTGGTCGAGAGTACGGCGATTCTGAAAAACGGCGGCAACCGCGCCCGCGTCGTCGTCACCTACGAACGCTCGTCCAGCATCGTTCCAGAAATCGTCAATTCGGAGTTCATGCCTATCGAACCGGTTCACATCACCGGCGGGTACGAACATTGGACGGTTCTCGTGCGCTCCGACCGACTCGAATCCGTGTTCGCCAGATTGGAAGAGGAGTACGACATCACGCTGGAAGCGATTCACGAGGTAAACCCACGTGACAACGTCGAATTTGCCGATACCAGCGACCAGATTTACGACTCGCTTTCGGCCCGCCAGACTGAATGCCTGTTCGAGGCCCACGACGTGGGCTATTACAACTGGCCCCGGGAAGTGTCGGCAAACGATATCGCTGAGGACTTCGGCATCAGCGGCCCGACCTTCCTCGAACATCTCCGCAAAGGCGAACAGAAAGTACTCGACGCATTTTTGACCAAACTCGCCGGACGAAACTACTGAATTTCGTTCGAGAGCGGGGGTGAATAGGGAATCGCTTTGAGGATGTACGTAAATAAGGAAGGTATGTCATCGAACCTCACTCTGTCTGACGTTCTAGACGTAGAGTATCCTGCACCTCCCTCGTGGTCTTTCGACGGACAGTTTCTCGCCACCACGCTGTACGAAGACGACGGTAACGTTCTATTCGTCTCCGACCGCACCGGAGAACGGACGTGGCGATTCGCCCCGGACGGCGCGTTCGTTACCGAAATTTCGTGGTCGCCGACCGCCTCGGAACTACTCGTTGCCACCGACGACGGCGGCCTCCTCCTTGCCGACCCGAACGAACGGACGACCCAACTGCTCATCTCGGGAGTGGACGACCGAGAAGCATACACGTGGTCGAACGACGGTTCACGGTTCGCGTTCTTTCGCGACGGCCGTCCCGTCGTCCGCGACGCCGTAACGGGCGATGAACGGACATACGACGTGCCGATGCGCGGCCCCTTCCTCGGTGATTCACGCATGTTTGCGTGGTCGGACGACGATATCTTTCTGGCGTATCGATTCGTCGACGACGAAACGACGCAGATCGGCGTCATGGATGTCGATTCCGGCGAACTGGTGTGGCGTACCCGCAACGAGATGGCGAACGGAGACCCCGCCTGGCTGGCCGACGGACGCGTCGTTTTCGACCAACGAGGGGAGGGGGGCCGCGTTCGGCGAATCGCCACGGTTGAGCCGGAAACCAGCGAAAGAACTGTTCTGACGCGAGAAATCGACCGCGAGCGAGGTGTCGTCTCACAAGGCGCACCCGAGGTGTCCCCCGACGGAACTCGAATCGCACTCATTCTGCCGCTCGATGGTTGGGATCACGTCCACGTGGTCGATACCGAAACGGGCGACCGCACACAGCTTACCGACGGTACGTTCGAAGACAAGGGTGTCGCCGATGGGACGCCCCAGTGGATGGACGACGGGACGCTTGCTTTCTCGTCGAACCGGAACGATTCCGGACAGCGGCAACTCTTTTCGGTCACGCTCGACGGGGAGGTAACACCCCTCGTCGAAACGTCCGGAACGAACGTTTCGCCCCGTCCGTCCCCCGACGGTGATGCACTCGCGTATCTGCACGCAGACCGAGAGCGCTCGCCCGAACTTCGCGTCGATATCGATGGCGATACGCATCGTCTCGTACGGTCTGCGGTCGAAGAGTGGTCGGTTCAGCCGATCGAACCGGAGCGAATCGAGTTCGAGAGCGCAGGCCAGCACGTCGATGGCTATCTGCTCGATCCCCGAAAATACGATGCGATTGCGGACGACGCGACTGACCTCCCAGCAATCGTCTGTGTTCATGGCGGTCCGATGCGACAGATGCGCGACGGCTGGCACCCCTCACGGTCGTACAGTCTTTTCTACACGTTCCACCAGTATCTCGCCGAACGAGGGTACGTCGGTCTGTTCGTCAACTATCGCGGCGGCATCGGCTACGGCCGTGATTTTCGACAGGCGATCGCGGGTGTTCGCGGTGCGGACGAAATCCAGGACGTGACGCGAGCAGGTGAGTATCTGAAAGAACTCGATTACGTCGATGCCGATTCGGTAGCCGTTTGGGGTCTGTCCTACGGTGGCTACGCTACGCTTCAGGTGCTGGGCACGCATCCGGACGTGTTCTCGCTCGGTATCAACCTCGCCGGACTCGCCGACCTCGAACTGTACCGCGATTGGGCAGAGGAGACGAAGTACCCTCCTGCGGCCTCCGCGGAAGTGCTTCGGATGGGTGGCGAACCGTGGGACGTTCCCGAACGCTGGACTGAGGCATCACCCGTGACGCACATGGACGCCTACGAGGTACCCCTATACAACTTCCACGGGACGGCCGACCGCTACGTCAACTTCGAACAACTCGACCTCGTCGTCGAAACGCTGACCGACCTCGGCAAGGAGTTCGATGCCGACCACTACCCCAACGAGAACCACGTTTTTTCGAAACGAGCGACGTGGGAGCGAACCATGCGAAAGATCGAACGAACCTTGGAGGCGGAGCGATGAAGGTCTTCATCTCCGCTGACATGGAGGGGATTACCGGAATCGCTGACCCACGTGATGTGGTGAAGGGCGAAGCCGACTACGACGACGGACGTGAACTGATGGTCGGCGACGTAAATGCCGCGATTGAGGGCGCGGTCGCTGGCGGTGCCGAATCGGTGCTCATCAACGATTCGCACTCTTCGATGACGAATCTCTCCCGAAGCGCGCTCCACGACTCCGCTCGGCTGATTCGCGGTGGCACGAAACCTCGGTCGATGATGCAAGGTCTGACCGCGGAACACGATATGGCGTTTTTCGTCGGCTACCACGGCAAAGCGGGCACGCTGGGGGCCGTCCTAAACCATACCTTCTACCCACAGGAGCTCATCTCGCTTCGCGTAAACGACGATGAAGTCGGCGAACTCGGCTGGAACGCCGGACTCGCGCGGTCGCACGGCGTTCCGGTCGCCCTCGTGACTGGCGACGACGCGACAGCGGCGGAAGCCGGTCACGAACTTGAAGACGTGGAGACAGCCGTCGTCAAGGACGGTATCGACCGATTCACGGCGGACTGTCTTCCCGTCGAGGATGCTCGTGCCCGGATTCGAACCACGGCGGAGCGGGCGGTTCGGCGAGCGAAACGCGACAAATTCACCCAACCGGTGCCGGACGAACCAGTCGCTATCGAAGCCGACTGGTCGACGACGAATCAGGCCGCCCGTGCGGCGGGACTTCCATCGGTCGGACGCGTCGCTGGTCGCACGACTCACGTCGAAGGCGATGAGTACCCCACGGTGTTCGAGGCGTCCGTGGCGATGCTACGCGCCGCTGGCGCGGGGCGAAACGAGTGGTACGGCTAACGCTCCGGTTCTCGGCGGCGGTGGACCGATGTCGACGATTCGTATCTCCTCGGTCGGTTCGATTCGCACGCCTCCCGTCCACCGACCCTGTGCGAGTCGTCCGACCGAGACGGTCTGAACACGCTGCCAGCAGCGCAAAACGCATCGACCCAACGACCAACCGGAGGTTGTGCATCGCCCCTCGTTGGGTTCGTCTTCGAATAAAAACCTTCGCACCCTACTCCGTTACCGTTCGCACGAAGTCGTCGATGCTGTCTCGTGCGCGCTTTTCGTCGTCGCCAGTTAACCCCCCGAGAAGCACCGAGAACACCACGGCCCGTTTTTGCTCTCGGCGAACGATTCCCGAGAGCGTTCTACTCCCGGTGAGCGTCCCCGTCTTCGCACGGAGTTCGTACTCTATATCGAGCAGTCGTTCTTCGAGCGTCCCCTCTCCTGGCGTCGGAAGCGAGGTGAAAAAGGTCTCCGACCACGACTGTTTGGTGACCCATTCGAGCACGCGGACGATGCCACGGGCGGAAAGCAGATTGTACCGCGATAGCCCGGAACCGTCTCGGATTCTGAATCCTCCTCCGTCGCAGTCGTCGAGAAACTCGGCTACAACCGTTTCCCATTCGTCCCACGACCCCTCTCCTCGTACTTCGTGGGCGACGGTTCGAGCGAGTTGTTCGGCGAGGAAATTGTCGGACGGGACGTTCATCCGGCGGACGAGTTCGGAAACGGGCGGCGATTTTACCGTCGCAATCGTCTTGCCAGAATCCGGATTTTCCGTGGCGTGAAACCCACCGAAATGGCTGATTCCTGTATCTTCCAGCGCGTCGCGGAACGCGAACAGACAGTGACGAACTGGGTCAGCGATAGGAACACTCTCGGTTCGGAGTTCGTCGGGCGGTTGCCCTTCGACGTGAATCTCGTCGTCGCATCGGAACACTCGCAACTCGTCCGCCGACGAGTCGAAATCCGTGACGAGTTCGACCGCGTCGGTTCGGGGGTTGACTTCGACTTCGGTGCCGGACACCGTTACCGAAACGGTGTTTCCCGCGAACGCGAGTGCCGTGCTCTCTGCGCCGTAGTCGTACCGTCCGTCCTCCCACATCCATCCCGGCCCGCGGGATGCTCCTTCGAAGCATCCCAAATCAGCGACGAGGTTTCTCACGGCGTCGATTCCGTCGTTACGGACGGTTTTGGCGAGCACCGACAACTGGACGGGCGAAAGCGATGGATTTCCTCGTCCCGCAAGCACGAGCGAGTCATCGACTCGGGAGACGCGCGTTTCGAATCGGTAGTCCGGCTCGAGATGATGGAGCGCGAGCGCGGCAGTAAGGAGTTTCGTGTTCGATGCTGGCGGGAGCGGGACGTCCGGGTCGTGCGCGGCGAGTTCGTCGCCGCCGAGTTCGCGGGCCAGCACGCTCGATGCGATGGACGCGCCGTTCACCACGAGAAGGCCTCTCTGTCGTCGCTATCGATGTGACAGGCCGATAGCTGGCCGTCGGCGACGGATTCGAGTTTCGGGATGTGGGCTTCGCAAGGCGACAGATACTCCGCGAGTGTGGACTGAGCGTCGTCCCAATCGCCATCGGATGCGTGTGAGATTGCCCGTTCGACCGTCTGATCGACCGCCGCTGGAAGGCTGCTCGTGAAATAGTGTGAGCGAACCGACGCCGGGTCGGTATCCGTTTGCAGAGTTTCGTTGCACACATCGCTCCGCAGTTCCATGTACTCGCGATACTCCTCGCGCGTGAACGGGTCGGGAACGATGAGGGCCGGACAGCGCGTGTGGAACTTACAGCCGGACGGTGGGTCGCTCGGACTCGGCACGTCGCCGACCAGTCTCGACTCGACGCCGCGGGTGTCCGGGTCGGGGTTCGGCACCGAATCCAGCAGGGCCCGGGTGTAGGGATGGTGCGGTTCCGTGAACAGTCGGTCAACCGGTCCAGTCTCCACGAAATCCCCGAGATACATCACCGCGACGCGGTCTGCGACGTTCCTGATGACGGAGAGGTCGTGTGTGATGAACAGGTAGGTGAGGCCGTACTCCTCCTGTAAATCCTGCATGAGCGAGAGGATTTGGGCCTGCACGCTCATGTCGAGACCACTCACGGGTTCGTCCGCGATTACGAGGTCGGGATTGATGGAGAGCGCCCGCGCGAGGTTGATTCGTTGGCGCTGTCCGCCCGAAAATTCGTGCGGATACCGGCCGTAGTGTTCCTCCTTCAGACCGACTTGCCCGAGCAGTTCGAGCACGCGCTCCCTGCGCCGTTCTTCGTTCCACCCTGCCGCTTCCAGCGGGTCGGCGATGATGTTCCCGATTTTTCGACGTGGGTTGAGGCTGGATTGTGGATCCTGGAACACCATCTGGGCGTTTCGTCGAAATTCGTGTTTCGCGTCGCCGTCGAACGTCGTGGTTCGGGTTCCGCGGAATTCGACTGCACCGTCCGTCAGGTCGGTCAGGCCGAGCAGGGTTCGTGCGAGCGTCGATTTTCCACAGCCGGATTCGCCGACGACACCCAGCGTTTCGCCGGGATAGAGGTCGAAGCTCACGCCATCGACCGCTCTGACACTTTGACTGTCCAGTTCGAGCGGAAATCTGCCGTCCGAACTCCACCGGAGCGAACTGATGAACCCCGTGTTGACCGGGAAATGCTTCGTCAAGTTCTCGACCCTGAGCAGCGGTTCGTCCGATTTCTCGGGGCGTTGCTGAAGGCGTTGACTCATGGTTGACCTCGCTCGTGAAGCGTTGGTTCCTCCGCGCCGTATTCGTCCTTGTAGAGGATACAGGCCGAATCGTGGTTCGGCCCGATATTGACTCGCGGCGGTTCGACTCGCGCGCAGTCGTCGACGGCCACGGGACAGCGGGTGCGGAATCGACATCCGGATGGCGGGCTGATAGCGCTCGGCATCGTTCCCTCGATGGGATTCAGGGTTTCGGCTTGCCTATCGGGCCGAACGACCGACCGCAGGAGCGACTGCGTGTAGGGGTGTTTCGGATTTCGGTACAGTTCGTCGTAGGGCGCCTGTTCGACCACTTTTCCGAGATACATCACGACAACGCGGTCACAGACTTCCCGGACGACGCCGAGGTCGTGGGTGACGTAGACGACGCTCGTGTCGTACTTCTCCTGAATCTCGTCGAAGAGGTCGAGAATCTGGGCCTGAATCGTCACGTCCAGCGCCGTCGTCGGTTCGTCCGCGATGATGAGTTTCGGGTTGCACGACAGTGCCATCGCAATGAGCGCGCGCTGGCGCATCCCGCCCGAAAACTCGTGTGGATACTGGTCGGCCCGCTGTTCAGGGTCAGGAATCCCCACGTCATCGAGCAGTTCGATTGCTCGATTGTAAGCTTCTTTTTCGGTGCGGTCGGTGTGGTACTCCACGATTTCGGCGATTTGATTGCCCACTGCAAAGACGGGATTCAGCGCCGACATCGGGTCTTGGAAGACGAACGAAATCTCGCTCCCACGAACCTCCCGTCGCAGTTCGCGCTCGGAGCAGGCGGTCAGGTCGCGCCCGTCGAACCGAACCGTCCCATCGACCACCTTGCCGGGCGGATTGATGAGTCCGAGGAGGCTCTTCACCGTCACGCTCTTTCCGGCCCCACTCTCGCCAACCAACCCGAGCGTTTCACCGCGGTCTACTTCGAAGCTCACGCCATCGACGGCCTGCACGATGCCCTCTTCCGTGTAGAAATACGTCCTGAGGTCTTCGACTTCGAGGAGGCTCATTGCATTCGCCTCCCGTCAGCTCCATCTTCACTTTGCGTTCCGCCATCCGTAGCCGGATTCTCGGTAACTGGGTCACGGTCGTCGCGCATTGTACTCTCGCTGGAAAGGAACTCGTCGTCCAGTTCGTCCCAGTTCGCTTTGCGGAGAGTCGTCCGCGGATCCATCGCGTCGCGCAGACCGTCGCCGAGCAGATTGAAGCCCATCACGGTGAGGAAAATCATCAGGCCGGGGAACACCGCGACCCACGGCGCGATGATCATGGCTTCTTGTGCTTGGTTCAGCATCCGCCCCCACGACGCCGTCGGCGGTTGTACCCCCAACCCGAGGAACGACAGCGCCGCCGCGCCGATGATGACGCCACCCATCGAGAGGGTGGCCTGCACGACGACCGCGGCCAGTCCGTTCGGTACGATTTCACGGAACAGAATGGTGCGTTTGGGCAGTCCGGCGGCTCGCGCCGCCTCGACGTACTCTTCCTCGCGGAGAGAGAGCACTTCCGACCGCATGACGCGGGCGTAGGCAGGAATGCCGATTACCCCGTAGGCGAGAAAGAGGTTGTACACGCTCCGTCCCATAATCGCCATCAGCGTTATCGCGAGGATGAGCCCGGGAATCGAGTACAGCACCTCCAGCAGACGCATTATCGTGTCGTCGATTCGACCGCCGAAGTAGGCCGCCGTCGCGCCACAGACGATTCCGCCAAGGAAGCTGATTCCGACCGCGATGACGCCGATAGCGAGCGCGACTCGGCTTCCGTAGATGACCCGCGCTAGCACGTCCCGCCCGAACTGGTCGGTTCCCATCGGGTGGTCGAGGGAGGGGGCCGAATAGGGCTCGGCCAGGTCCATCGTGTGCGGATCCGTGTGAATCGCGGTGATGAGTGCCTTGTCGAACAGCACGATGTCGATGCTCGAGAAGATGGCCAGTACGACAATAACGCCAACAATGAACGCGCCAACGATGGCTGTGGGGCTGTAACGGAGCTCCCGAATCGTCCCCATCAGTCGGCTCTCGGTGTCGATTTCGGTCTCGGAGAGTGAGGCTTTTGTACTCATGTCAGTCGTATCTGATTCGCGGGTCGATGTACGCGTAGGCGAGGTCGGTCAGCAGGACGCCGACGAGGAACAGCACGGCGAACGTCAGCGTCATGCCCATGATGATGCCGTAATCGTTTTTCATCGCTCCTGCAAAGAACAGCCGACCCATGCCGGGGATGGCGAATATCTTTTCGGCGATGACGCTCCCGTCCAGCAGGAAGGACAACTGAAGACCGATAATGGTCACCAGCGGCAGGAGCGCGTTCCTGAACGCGTGTTTGAGCAGGATACGCCGCTCCGGCAGGCCGTAGGCGCGCGCCGTCAGGACGTAGTCCTGCGATAGCTCCTCGACCATGCTGGAGCGCGTCATTCGCATCAACGTCGCGGTCTGTGCGGTCGCCAGCGTGATGACGGGCATGACGAGTCGTTTCGCCGATTCCATCGGGTCTTGTGCAAACGGGACGTAGCCCGAGGCGGGAAGCCAGCCCAGCTCAAGGGAGAACAGGAAGATGAGCATCAGCCCGAGCCAGAAGTTCGGCGTCGAGAGTCCGGCCAGTCCCAGAAACCGCGAAACGTGGTCGCCCAACTCGTTGTGCTGTGAGGCGGCGTAGACGCCGAGGAGGAGCGACACCGGGAGCGCGATGACGTAGGAAAGCCCCATCAGCGTCAGCGTCGGGCCAATTCGCTCCAGCATGAGGTCGGTGACCGGTCGCTTTCGCATGAACGATTCGCCGAGGTTGCCCTGAAGCACCTGCCCGAGGTAGTCCAAGTACTGTTGCCACAGCGGTCGGTCGAAGCCGTACTGGTGGATGAGTTCGTCCGCGAGTTCCTGACTCGGGTTCAATCCGAGATAGATGCGAACCGGATTCCCCGGTAAGGCGTGCATCAACACGAACGTCAGCGTGAAAACGCCCAGCAAGACCGGCACGATTTGAAGCAATCGCCGGGCGGTGTAGCGGTACATGCTCATGAGTTAGTGTATTGAAATTCTCTGGAAACGGTTGGACGTTAGTTCTTGAGCGAGGCGTTCGACCACTCGTTACACAGCGGTTGGGCCGCGAACGCGGTCGGGTCGTACCCCTGCACTTTGTTGCTCCACGCGGTGGCGGACTGCTCGGAGTATACCGGAATGTGTGGATACTCCGACTGGAACGCTTCCGCGGCTTGGATGTACAGCTTTCGGCGTTCGTCCCTGCTCTGGAGTTTTCGCGCCTTTCGGATGTTCTCGTCCGCCTTCTTGAGCTTCTGACTGTCCGGGTAGGCCTCGTGGAGCATCCCAGCGGAAGCGTTGCCGACGTAGTTCTCGGGGAGACTGTCGTCGTTGCGCAGGTTGCGGAACAGGTAGTAGTAGAACCCGTCGGGGTCTTGACCGCCCGACCAGCCGTAGAAGGTGACGTCGTACTCCCCGGAGTCGAGTTGTTCCAACCACTGGCCGATGGTGACTTCCTGCACCTCGGCTTTGATACCCACCTTGTCCATCTCGTTCTGGAGGATGATGGCCATGTTTTTGAACTTTCCAGAGGTGTGGGTGGACATCTTCACGTTGAAGCCGTCGTCGTAGCCCGCCTCTTCGAGCAGTTTCTTCGCCTTGTCGTGGTCTTTCTCGGGGTAGTACTTTTTCTTCCACTCCTGCCACGGGAAGTCCCACGCCTCGTTCACTTCCTTCGGCATGAAGCCGTAACTGCGCTTGCCGAGTTTGCCCTTCGTCGCGCTCAGCATCTCGTCGTAATCGACGAGGTAGTGCATCGCCTTGCGAACCTTTCGGTTGCCGAACGGTTCGTGGAGCGCATTGAAGATGAGGCCGTTGTAGTCAAACTGCGAGATACGTTTTATTTTCAGGTTGTTCTTTTTCTCGGCCTCGCCGAGCAGGTTTTTCGACACGGACGACTGATGGACGTTCCCGGTGGCGAGTTCGACGTACGCCGTCTGCGCCTCGGGAATGACGCGATATTTGACCTGCTTGAGATTCGGCGATTTGAGGAAGTAGTCGCCGAACCGTTCGAGCGTGAGGTGCGAGCCGGACTTCCACTCCTTGAGCTGGAACGGGCCGCTTCCGACCGGTTTCTGGGCAAACTTCTTCTGACCCTTACTCTTGGCTTCCTTCTTCGGAACGATGGCCGAGTTCATCCCCGCGAGCGTCAACTCGAACAGCGCGTAGGGATGTTTCAGGTTGAACGTGACTTCGTAATCGCCGGACGCTTCGACGCTCTCGACGAACGAGAGGTTCTCCTGATTCGTTGATTTGTTGTCCGGGTTGAGCACCCAACTGAACGAGTAAGCTACGTCCTCGGCGGTCATCTCGTTCCCGTTGTGGAATTTCACGTCCTGTTTCAGCGGAATTGTGTACGTCTTCTCGTCTTGCTTTTTCGGCTTCTCCTTGGCGAGGTGCGGGACTATTTCGCTCCCGTCGGGTTTGACGGCCAACAGCGTGTCAAAGAGGTAGTGCATCATCCCGTTGACCCACGCGAGTTCGTTCATGCGCGGATCGAGGGTCGTCGCGTCCTCGGCCGTGGTATTGATGAACGTGCCACCTTTTGCGCCGCCGCCCGTGTTGGTGTTTCCGTCGCCTGTCGTTCCGGCCCCGCCCGGCCCGTCACCGGTCGTCTTTTGGCCGCCACAGCCGGCGAGCGCTGTCGCTCCGCCGAGTGCGCTCATCGTCAAGAAGCGCCGTCGATCGAGGGAAGAGTTGTATTTCTCTGTCATGGTGTCAGTTGTTTCGGGCGAGTTGCCCGGTTCGTGATACCTAATAGCAAAGAAGGGTGTAGCAAATAAGACAGCCCTTTCATACTAGGGTTATATGTTCAGAACAGTAATCTGTACGCTGTCCTGCAAATTTTGTAACGATTTCCCGCTTGCAAGATATCCTGTAAGGATATGTTCTCCTGGTTCGGGTCGCCATTCGTCGCCGCTGGTTCCGGAATCACGAATCTGTCCATCCCACGTTCCCTCAAACTGTCTGACGCCACGTCGCCGAAACGCGACCCGTCTCGGCGTCTCCGGCGGTTCGAACCGCCGCTCGTCGGCGTCCGGGATTCCATCCACGTCCCAGCCCCAGAGGCGACTCGTCGGCAATCGCACGCTCAGCGGAAACGGCGCGCGATTGCGAACCCGAAGCGCGAACGTCGCCGGTTCTCCGACGACGATTTCCCGTGGTGCGCGAAGTTCGACCGAAAGACTCCGGAGGGCGACCGCGTTCGGAACGAGTCCCGCGAACCAACCTCCCCCGCCGTCGGTTCCGCCTGCTGGCTCGGGGGAAAGCACGTCTGCCGGTTTCATGGACTGGTCACCGGGCGCGCGAAAGAAATGTCTTTCTCAGACGAACGACGGCGTGCGTTCTCACAACCCATTCGGAATCCGGTCGCGCCCCAATACGTCTTCACACGTCTCGCGCGTTCGCAGGCAGTCGTGACTTCCGTCACTTCGAATCACCACGACCGGGGGTTTTGGCTCCGCGTTCGTGTGACTTGCACTGCCGAGCGAGTATGCGCCAATTCTGTCCACCGCGACGAGGTCGCCGGGGCCGAGTTCAGGAAGGGCCACGTCCTCGCTGATTACGTCTCCCGTGTAACAAAGCGGGCCAGCGACGTGATACTCTCGTGTCGCGTCGCGGTCTTTGAGCGCGTACACCGGATACGGCCAATACGAGGAGACGGCGTTCGTCCCGCCGTCCAACACCGCGAAGTCCGCGTACGGTGTTTCACTTTATCACGCCGACCGAACCGAGAAAGGTTCCGGCGTTGCCGACGAGTCTGCGACCGGGTTCGACGAACAGGCGTGGTTCCGGGAGGTCGAGGTCAGCACACGTTTCCCGAACCGCTTTGGCCATCCGTTTCACGATGTCTTCGGTGGCTGGCACGTCCTCGTCGTAGGGAACCGGAAAGCCGCCGCCGAGGTCGAGAACCTCGCATTCGACGCCCAACTCGTCGCGGATTCGCCCCGCAAAGCCGAGCATCTCCCGGGCAGCGACCCCGTACGGTTCGACGCCGCGAATCTGGCTTCCCACGTGTAACTGCACGCCAGCGAGCGAGACGGCGTCGGATTCGACGGCCGTTTCCGCGACCGCCATCGCCCGTCCGCTTTCGATATCCAGTCCGAACTTGCTTTCGCGGGTCGCCGTGGCCACTTCGGGATGGGTAGGTACCTCCATCGCCGGGTTGCCGCGAATCAGCACGTCCGGGGACGTATCGGTGGCGTTCGCCGCGACGATGACCTTCTCCAACTCGGCGACATTGTCCACGAGCAGGTGGGAGACGCCCCATTCCAGTGCCCGTTCGATATCCTCCGGTGCACGATTCATTCCGGTCAACAGCACGTGGTTCGCGTCGAATCCGGCCCGCTGCGTTGCCGTCAGTTCACATCGGGCGTAGGCTTCCGCCTTGCACCCGGCAGTTCGAAGCACCGAGAGAACTCCGAGGTTGTAGTTGGCTTTCACGGCGAAGTGAACCACCGAGTCGGGGTAATGGTCGTCCAGTGCGGTTCGGAGGGTTTCGTAATTCGCCCGCAAATCGTCCTCAAAAAAGGCGTAGAGCGGCGACCCGAATTCGGAGACGAGGTCGTCCGCGTGCGTTCGCAGTCGCTCTCGCCGGGCGTCGATGTCCATGCCTCGAAATCCCGTAATGTGCGAATAATCCTTGGCCCTCCTATGCTAGGGACAGAGATTTACCACGAGGGCGACACCATCCGCACGATGGCACGCGCCAGTTCGCTCGCGCCGCTCACTGCGTCCGCGCTGTGGGGTGGCATGTATGTCGTGAGCAAGTGGGGATTCGCCGCCATTCCCCGGTCACCCTCGCGTTTTGCCGCGTCGTTCTCGGCGGGGTGACCCTCTTTGCGGTGGTTCGGCTGACCATGCCCAGTCGGTCGTTTTCGCGTGGCGATTGGCGACGATTCGGTGTTCTCGGCGGCTGGGTCGCGCTAACGCTCGTCACGCAGTTCGTCGGAACCGACCTGACGACGGCCAGCCAGGGTTCCCTTCTGACCGTCCTTACCCCCGTTTTCACGCTGTTGCTCGGTGTCATCATCCTCGGCGAATCGCTCTCCGGGCGAAAAGTCGTGGGGATGGCACTGGCCGTCATCAGCACGTTGGTCGTCCTCGCGGGGCAGTACGATTTCTCGACCATCGGGGAGGGAAACCTCCTAGACGTTCTCGCGCTGTTCGCCGCGAGTTTCGGATGGGCGGGCTACACGGTGTGGGGCAAACCGCTCGTCAGAACCTACTCCGCACTCGAAACCGCGACCTACTCCACGCTGGCGTCGATTCCACTCGTCGCGGTTCTCGTTCCGTTCGAACTCGCTTCCACCTCCCTCGATGCGACGATGACCCTTGCAATCGTCGGCGCGGTGCTGTATCTCGGCGTCTTCAGCACCGCGGCGGCGTGGTTCCTCTGGTACCGCGGGTTGGCGGAGTTGGATGCGGGCGTCGTCGCCGTCTTCTTTTTCACACAACACGTTGTCGGCGCGGCGTTTGGTGCACTCCTCCTTTCGGAGTCACTCGGATAGTCGTTCCTCGCGGGCGGCGGTGTGATGGCTGTGGGTGTGTGGGTCGTGAGCACCGCAGGGCGATAATCCGTGGCCAGCGACACCAGACCACTTTCAGGCTGCGGACCGGTGTTATGCCGACCGCTGGTGTCCGTCTATTCGATGATCGAAAACTGACACACGCAACCGTGCTGGTCGAGGATACCGACGAGGCGATCGAGTGGTACACCGACAAACTGGGCTTCGAAAAACGAGCGGACGAGGAGTTCGCGCCCGGAATGCGCTGGGTGACGGTCGCTCCACCCAAGGGTGAGACCGAAATCGTCCTCCAGGAGCCGAGCAAGGAATTCTTCGGCGACGAGGCGGAAACCCTTCGTTCCCGCATCGGCGAGGGAACCGTCTGGGTGGTCGAAACCGACGACTGTCGGGGAACCGTTGCCGACCTCGAAGAACGCGGCGTGACGATTACGAGCGACCCCGAAGAAGTCCCGTGGGGCGTCTCCGCGATGTTCGAGGACTGCTACGGCAATCCATACAACCTCGTGGAATCGAACGAGTAATCGAAATTCGCGGCATGTAATTCTGTCGCCGGATTCAGTCCTGTAGTGGATCTTCCGTTCCGCGAACGCTATCGACGATAACGTCGTCTTCCGGGCGCTCGGCTAGCCAGAACAGTTTGTAGCCGTCCACTTCTCGCACGAACTCGATGTCGGGTGCGTCGTTCAACGAGTAGCGCCGAAGCGCCCACTGCAACACCGAGTGCCGTGCTTTTGCTCGCGATTGCTCGGGAGAGAGCTCCGTCGGTAGCACCAACACGTCCTCTATTTCTCGGGTTTCCACCGTCGGAACCCCGTCAGCCCGAACCACGAGTCGGCGGGAGCGGTCCACGCTGGCGACGAACCGGTCGGTTCGCTCGCTCATGAACGGTCGTTCGATGGTAACCGTCGCCTCGTACACTCGGTAGGGATACGCGACAGTTCCGACCCGCCCGCTTCCGGCGTCCTCGCGCGAAATTTCTGGCGGAATGACCGCGAGTTCCGTGCGCTCGTGCCGTTTACCGACCAGTTTACTCGTCATTCCAGTAGCCGGATTCCCCGACGTGGGCGCGGATGTTGTCCGCTTCGGTGATTGCTTTCGGGGACACGTCCCGTCCGCCGTCGGTCACGTAACTCGGCGTCCCACTTCCGGGTTGGCTGGTCACCGCCGACAGCGGCTTGTCGAACACGTCGAAGTGGTCTTCAACACCGGACGGCGGTTTCGTCACGAGCGAGACGGAGACGAGCGTGAGCACCGAGAGGATGAACGCCGGGAACAGGCCGTAGACGCCGACGAGGCCGTAGAGGAACGGCGAGGCCTCCTGGGCGGGCATGATTCCCAGCGCATCGAGGACGGTTCCGAGTTGCGTCCACAGCACCATCGTCGTCGCACCGACAATCATGCTGGCGACGGAACCCTTCGCCGTGACGCGCTTCCACCACAACGCCGCTATGAGCGTGGGCCCGATTGCCGCACCGAGACCACCCCACGCGTAATCGAGCACGAGGGTGTAGATGGGCGTGCTCTTTGCGAGGTACGCAAATGCGATACTCGCACCGCCGAGCGCGATGGTGACGTAGCGCGAGTAGCGCACGAGTTGTTCCTCGGTCGCTTGTGTGTTCATGAAGCCGTGGTACACGTCCTCCACGACGGCACTCGTGGCGACGAGCAGTTGCGAGTCGGCGCTGGACATCATCGCCGCCAGCGCCGCCGCGAGGACAATTCCGGCGATGGGTCCGGGAAGGAGGTCAAGCGTCAACCTCGGCATCGCGTTGTCGGCCTGTGCGAGGTCACCCTGTCCGAAGGCGAGGATGGCGTACAGTCCGACGAGCGCCGCACCGATGTACGCGACGAACATGAACAACTGGGCGACCATCGCCGCGAGGCGGACGTTCTTGACCCGGTCGATACCCATGAACCGCACCATGATGTGTGGGTTTCCGGGAACGCCGAGACCGATTGCGGCGTAGCTGATGATGCCGAAAATTGCGGCCCACCCCGTCGCCCCCGCGGTGATGCTGGTCAGAGATGCACCGCCACTGACGTTTGCAAGGTCGTTGAACGGGAGGCCGTAGTTGGTGAACGCGATGATGGGGAGGATGATGAACGCCACGAGGATGATGGCTCCCTGGAAGTAGTCCGACCACGCGACGGCGAAGTAGCCGCCGAGCATCGTGTAGCCGACGACGATGAAGCCTCCCACGACGATGCCGACGACCGGTTCGACACCCGTGAGAACCTGTAGTAACGTCCCGGCGGCGACGATTTGTGCGCCAACGTAGCCACCCTCGAACAGCATCAGTACGACCGCAGAGATGCCTTTCACCATTCCCGTATCGTCTTGCAAACGAGTGGCGAAAAAGGTCGGCAAGGTCACCGATTTCACGATTTCAGTGTACTTTCGAAGCCGTTTCGCGAGCCCTGCCCACGCGAGCAGGTCGGCCGGAATCATCCCGAGTCCGTTCAGGAACGCCATGATTCCGGTTCCGTAGGCGTTCGCCGGAACACCGAGGGTGAGCCAGCCGCTCATCTCGGATGCCCGCTCGGAGAATCCGGTGACGACCGGCCCGATTTGACGGCCGCCGATGACGTAGTCGCCGACGGTGTCCATCATCCTCGACGCCCATAGCCCGATTCCGATGAGGATGAGGAGATACGCACCGAAGGTGGACAACACCCAGATTCCCGCTTGTCCGGCGATTCCATCAGGCATAGCTGTCCTCCTCGTACTCCTCACGAAGTCGCTTTTCGCGCCTGCCTTCGAGAACGTAGTACGCGATTAACATCACGAAAAACACCACGTAGGGGCCGACCAATCCCAACCAGTCGAGTGTACTCATCCCTGCCATACTGTTAGAGAGTGACAAGCGTTAAAATAAGCGTTTTGGCGTTTACAGCATTTCGGGGACGAAAATATTTGTACGAAAACGGGACAAAACTGTCACCATGCAACCGACAGTAGGGGGTCGGTGACATTGCGCCCGAAAACCCCATCGTTCGACTCCCGCGACGAACTGGCCGACTACATCGCGAACTATGCCGACGAAATCTAGCGAACTCGGCGTTTTCCTCGGATTTCCCCACGGCCCGGACGAGTTCGACATCGTCTGCGCTCGAAACGACACGCGCAAATTCCAGAGTGCGAGCGTCGTCAAACTCCCGATTCTGTACGCGCTGTACGAGCAGTACGACGGGCGACTTTCCGACCTCGCCGAATCGTGCCCGCTCGACCCGGAAAATAGGGTCGGCGGGAGCGGTATCCTCCATCTGATCGATGCGACGCCGACCGTCGAGGATTTGGCTCGGGCGATGATTGCGACCAGCGAGAACGCCGCGACGAACCAACTCATCGATCTGCTCGACATGGCTGCCGTCAACGATTCGGCGGCGAAACTCGGAATGGAACGAACGCGACTCGCTCGCAAGATGATGACGACGCTCGAAGACACAGATTTCGAGGAGTCCGGAATCCGGGTACCCGAAGACGAACCCGCGAACGTCACGACACCGCTCGACTGCGCTCGCTATTTCTTCGACCTCGCGTGTGAGGCGACCCTTTCTCCGGCGGCATACGAGCGACTGCGTATCCCACTCTCCGCGCAGAAGGACACGTCGATGATTCCTCGATATCTCCCCTATGAAACCGACGTTGCCCACAAGACCGGATGGCTTCCATCCGCTGCCCTCGATACCGGCCTGTTGTCGGTTCCCGACAGGGACGCTCCGCTCGTGTTTGCAGTGTTCGTGGACGGCGTGTCTCACGGTGCGGACGCCGCGGACGCCATCGCGGAAATCGGTGACGCCGTGTTTTCGTGGCTTAGATGAGTCGTCGCGCGAGTTCGAACTTTTCGTCCAAATCGGCGAGATAGTCGCCGTGATCGCTGTCGAGGCTGTTGATTACCACTGCTTCGTCGCCACCGTAGGCGTGAATGTACTCGTCACCACCGAGGCTGATAGCGACGTGACCGGGGAAAAAGAGCAGGTCACCCGGTAGAAGTTCGCCACGGGAAACCGTCTCGCCCATCGCGCGCTGTTGGTCTGCATCCCGTGGGAGGACGATTCCGTTGACTCGGTACGCAATCCACGCCAATCCCGAGCAGTCGATTCCGTCCGTCGTCATCCCACCCCAATCGTACTCCGTACCGAAAAATTGCCGTGCGATTTCGACGACCGCCTCGCCGGTTGGATTCTCGGGCGGTCGGTGAACCGCGGCGTCGGATTCCAACGCCGATTTGGATTCGAAATCGGCGCGCACAGCGCGCGCTCCCGTTCGGAAGACGACTTCGGAGCCGTCGATTCGACACTCGGTTCCCGCGTAAATCGGATGGTCTACATCGTCAGGCGAAATTTCGTGGGTGAGGACGGAATCGATAGCTTCCTCCTGCGCAGTCGTGAGAACAGCTGCCTCGACCCAGCCGAGATAGCCGTCCGGTGTTCGAATCCGAACCCACTCGCCGTCACGGTCAAACGCGGCGACGGCGGCACCGTAGAGCACTTGTGTGACTTGCTCGGCGTCAGCGTCCGCGTCGCCGCGAACGGGTGCAACCGGAGCATCGACGGTTCGTTCCGTTCGCTCGTCCGCGAGAACCGAAACGTCGCTCGCCACCGGGTGACCGGTTGCTCGTTCGACAGCGTCGCGCGCGTGCTGTTCGAGTTCGGATGTCGAGACACTCCCCCGAAGCAGCAGTCGGTCTCGGGTGGAGTCCGCCGTCGTCGATTTCGCAGTCACGTCGAAGACGGTGACCCGCGAATCCGGTGCGTATCTCGTCCGACAGCGTTGGAGTGCCAGTCGCGCGCGCTGGTTGTCGTCCATGCGCTCCTGTGCTCGGAGTGACCTCAAAGTCCTATCGCCTATTCGAGATGGACGATTTCGGGGTCGAACGACTCGCCGGTCCAGCGCCACGACCCGACGAAGGGGTACGACCCGTTCAGCGAGACGATAACGTAGGAGTAGCCATCCCACGTCGCATCCGCGGCGTCGGTTTCGCTCGGAGTGTCCGGCCCAGCGGGGTGTGAGTGATAGAATCCGACGACCTCTTGCCCGCGGTCTTCGACCTCCTCCATCACCACGAGCTGTTCCTCCGGGTGGATTTCGTAGTTCGTCTCCGGCGTCTCCGCGACGTTTTCGGCCTGAAACGTGTCTTCGACTCGTGTGGGATTACCCCGCGTTCCGGCCAGGATTCCGCAGATTTCGTCGGGGCGGCCCCGGCGCGCGCGGCTCACGAGTGTGTCGTACACTTCGCGCGAGAGGACGAGCATACTGCATGGTTCTCCGTCGGAAGGCATAAACGAGGAGGCCAGCCAATCGAAACCCACTTGCAGGGGAAGCGGCAATCGACAGGCGTGCGAGGGTTGCCAAGCCAGGCCAACGGCGGCGGGCTTAAGACCCGCTCGCGTAGGCGTCCATGGGTTCGAATCCCATCCCTCGCATACGCTTACGAACGAACTGAGGAAGCGTGAGAAGGTTGGATTCGGATTAGACGGGGCACGCGCAACGCAGTTCTCGTGAACGAAGTGAACTAGAGCATGGAAGAGATTGCCTCTTCCAGAGTGAGCATGTCCGGGCGTAGTTCGAATCCCATCCCTCGCACTTTTCAGCGAATTCCGTCGTGAACAGATCATATTCTATATTAAAATTGAATACTTATCGAATTTCTGAATATCAGATGGTTTTAATCAGTAGCTATGAGTCGGATTGCATAATGAAACAGGACAATCGTGTTCACCATCAAAATCAATTTTTCATCTGCGATTCTACGTTCCAACCGACTCCTCCTTTAGGGTTTTCCCACGCCGAATTTACCGAGGATCTCGACGTTTATTACTCCGGAGTGCTTCCACTTCAGCAAGCCGCGGACGGCGATAACGAAATCGCACTTGTCGGGAATGCAGTTATTCCCGGTAAATCGATGGTTCAGCAATGGCTAGAGGAAGTCGTTACTGAGTCGTTGGAAGACGTTCTCCGCCGTTCTCAGGAACTCACTGGCCGCTACGTCATTATCTATTCCGACGAGGAGTCGACGACCGTCATTCCGGACGCGGTTGCACACAAATCGGTCTACTATCACACGGAGTACGACTTGCTAACGTCCTCGCTCAAACTGTTGTTCGACTCCGTGGACGTGGAACCAACGAAGAACCCGGATGTCGTCGAGTTCATGAACACGGAGCAGTTCACGAACAACGAAAGCGCCGTTATCGGCGATAAGACGCTCTTTCGGAATCTACGGTGCGTTCTTCCCAATCATACGCTCGATGTCGAAACGAAACGCACCTCACGGCGACCGCTGTTTTCGCCGACTGTCCAGCACACCCCTGCACGGTACATCGCGAACCTTGTTTCGGGTGCGATGGAGGCGTTCAACGACAAATACAACCTTCTCACGCCGATTACCGCGGGGAGGGATTCGCGGACGATACTGGTTTATTCGAAGGATATCGTTCAAGACATCACGTGGTACACGTTTTCCGACTGGTCTGCTGGGGAACACCCTGACGTTACAATTCCGAAGCGAATCGCCGCGGAGCAGGACTTTGACTACTCGATTTATCACCCGCGTGCCCTGGATGATGACTTTCGAACCGCGCTCAACGAGTATCTCTGTTGGACGAGGGGGCTTCCGAAGACGAGACACGTGCAGTTCTTGTACAACAACTACGACGTAGAGACGGACATCTACGTGACCGGCAACGGCCCGATATACAAGTCGAATTACGAGATGCCCGAAAACGGTACGAATCTCGTACAGCACGTGTGCGACGTTCTCCAGTATCCCGATGACACATACGTCAGGAGCGAAATCGAGGAGTGGTTACCCGGGGTGACCGAATACGCATAAGAGTACGACATCCCACTCATGAACCACCTGTACTGGGAGCAACGAATGGGTCGGTGGGGCGCGCTGGCACCGCGTGAAAAGGATATCGCCACCAGAGGGATTTCCCCGCTCTCGAACTACAATCTGTTGCTAGCGGCGCTGAACGTCGATCGAGAGCGTCTCTCGCCACCGGATCATGATCTGATCAACAGCATCATCGATGCGAAATGGCCTGCACTGTTGAAATACACCGTGAACCCGAGCAAAAACCCGCTCAAAGCCAAAGTTGCCAGTGCTGCGCCGTATCCCGTCGAACGGATGTTCAGACAAATAAATTCAAAGCTGAGTTAGCGTTCCAGGGTCGCGAACGCGAACTACTTCTCGTAGCGCGAGATTTGATTGCGATAGCTATCGCGTCCGGGAAACGCCGCGAGTCGGAGGCACCGAATTGGGGCAGATTCTCAGTTGAACACGGTTCTCTATGGTTCTCGATTGATCATGCCCTTCTCGTCTGGCTGTCAAGTAATATCTGAAATACAACGGTGGATTTCCCAATTGATGTGTGTTTATACAGACTATTTCGTTCTTTTTCCGAATAAGTTTGCAATAATCGGAACAGTAATTAACTATTGGTGGAAATCTGGTCACAGTCACCGATGGTTTCACTTCGTTTGTCCCTCCCGTCGACGCGTATGCTGATCTTGCTGTTTATTACTGCTATTCTTCTCACAGGTGGGTTCGTCTCGTCCAGCGGCGGTGTCAGTGATGGACGAGCCGCACTCGCAACGACCACTAATACGACAGCGACCACCACAGCCACAGCAACGACGTCCCGCACGACAACTACCACATCGATGATTCCAACTACCACTGCGACATCCACGACAACAATACCGACGGAGACAACGACGACAACGACGATAACGACGACAGAACCCACTACGACGACCACGACAACGACAACAATACCGACGACGACAGCGACGACAACAATACCGACGACGACAGCGACGACAACAATACCGACGACGACAGCGACAACCGATACAACAACCGCAACGCAGACGGCTACGACCACTCCTGCAACCACCTCGCCACCGACATCCTCAGAGACGACACGGACAACGTCAACAACTGCTCCGGGGGCGAGCGAAACGCGCGGAACGACCACGACGGTGGAAACGGAATCGAAAACGGAACAGGTGCCACAAGCTACTGGGACGACGGTACCGAACGGGTCAAACGCGAATGCGGGAACTGGAATGGCTACCGCGACGACCGCCGAACCGCTTCCCGACGGTGATACTCCGAAAAACGAGTGGACTGTTTGGGATATTGGGGCACTTCTGTTGGTCTGTCTCGGTGGGTCGCTTATAGCGGTTCCATGGATGTTCTCACGGGCGTATACGTGGGTCGAACAGTAACGACTTACCACGGAATAACTAAATATCTCTATAATTACACGTCTGTCGCCGCCTCGTTACGTGCGTCTCTCCCGAAAAATAGGGGGTTCACCACATCGTGGCACGGACGAATCCGGTTCCTCCAACTGCTACTCTCACCTTTGTCACCGTATTTCTTGACCAAATGTCATTTAAATGACGATGGGTTTTTCAACGTCGGTTGCAGAGTGTTAAGAAGTATATGAATGAGGACGGTCCCCCTGGCGACCGAGGTGTCCACCGCGTCCAGCACGACCTCTCCGGTCCACAGTCACTCAGCACGACTGTGACGGTGGCCGTCGCCGACGTGGCTGGCGTCGAACCAGCCGAAATCCCCGAACAGTTGTACGACGTTATCGACCCGGAAGCACTCGACAAACTGTTCAAACCTCGTGACGATGGCAAGCAACGGCGAGGTGGCCGACTCTCGTTTTCGCTCTATGGCCATCACGTGACCGTCCGTGGAGACGGGTCGATTACCGTACAACCCGGACTCGCTCGTATCAAGCAACTCGGTGGGAATCTTCTTGTCGTTGGCTCCGTACCGGATTCCGTCGTTGACGCCGCGAGCACGCCGCTTCTTGGTGACACGACGCGTGACCGAACGCGCGTGTTCGCACTTCACGACCGAAGTACCTCGACGGCCCGCGGCCGTCTCTCGATGGCCGGTTCAACCGGCGAAAACGCTCATATCGTCAATTATCACACTGGTTCGCGGTCAGTTGCCGCGGGCGATACGGTGCAGGTCGGTCCGACGGTCGAACACGTCGATGGCGGCCTCAACGACTTTCAGGATGCAATCGTGAAGACGATTCGACGACTCGACAGCGAACGTGAGACCTTCGCTCCGGCAGAGCTGCGGTTCTGTTTCGACACCCTCCGTCCGCTGGTCGAACGTTACGACGATGCGGAGGTGGATGCCTTCCTCGCCCCGGTTTGCGAGGCCGTCAAGGACGTTTCGGGGATGGGCCATTTCGTTCTTCCAGTCGCCCGTGATTCGCAACCGGTCCGGGCTATCGCCTCGAAGTTCGATGCAATCATCGAACTTCGAGCGGGTGATTCCGGGCCGGAACAGCGCTGGCATCTTCGCGAAACGAACTACACGACCGAATGGTTCGACCTCTGAACACACAAACGATGAGCAACGTATCAGTTTCCGAAGTCGGGGGCGGGGACATGATACCGCAGTTCAAACCATGTGACGACCTTCCCGGCCTCACGGTTATCGACCCGCTCGAACGGAATCAGTACTCGGTCGAAACGTCCCGTCCTGTCGAACTGCGAAACGTTTCCGCGTCCGATCTTCAGGCACCCGTCGGAGTTGCGACCAGCATCACGACTGCACGACTCGGATTTTCCACCTTCGTCGCGGCGTACGTTCGAACCACCGATAACGAACTCGTGATGACGGTCGACCACGAGACGAACACGACGCTGCCACGGGACGAGTACTACATCGAGCTTACGACGCCCGTAAAAACGTACCTTCACGTGCATTCCGTCGTCGAAATCGATACCTCGAACGAGCGTCTCGACATCTCGTTCGGCGGCGAGACGAGTGTGAAAATCGGTTCACGGTCGCGTCACACGCGTCCGAGTCGAACGGTGACGACGACGAGAGATCCCGTCGATATGATGGCCGCAGTTTCGTCGTTCGGGTCGGCGTTGAAAACGACCAGTCCGGAACGGTCGTTCCCGACGCTTCGAGGGCATCCTCCAGCGGTCGAAATCGGCGACGAACTTCACGTTCCGGACGACCTTCACCCTCCCAAGACGGGAGTCACAATCGAAATTCCACCGGAGTACGGATCGATTTTCCCCGTCACACCGCTCTCGTACTATCTCGGTGCGAGACTGGTTCCCAGCAGTCGCCCGCGAATCGTAACGAATCGATCCGTCTTTTCACTCGACCATCCGAACCGCGGGTTCGAGGCCGAGGTCGAGCGCGTGCTGAAACAGACGTTTTTCTTCGACTGTGTGACCCGCACGGAGGGGTTGTATCGATTCGACCTCTACGAACGTCAGCAGATCGAACCATTGGTTGATTTCGACTTCGCCGACCTCTATGACGTATCCCTCGCTGAACGGCTCGATGCCTACCTCGACGTACCGTACTCGACAGTCGCGGAGTTCTTTCCTACGTGGCGACTCGCAATTCACGTCACGAACGAACCGGAGAACGTCGAACAACTCCCATACGTCCTCGCGGATATTCCACTCGTCAAGACGGTAAGCAAGACTCGGGAGGCAAACGAGGAAGCGGCGACAGTCGGTGATATCCGCGACTTCGCGCGGTCGGTCGAGTCGAACGCAAATCGGCCCGTCGGACGCGCTCCGAATGAGCAGTACGTCACGCCACCGGACACCGATACGACCGAACGGGCGTGGCTCGGTGAGGGTGCGCCGGTCGGCGGCAACAAACTTCTCCCGTCGGGATTCGCCCATCGACTCGGACGGAATCACTCGACTGGCGATATCAAAATCACCATCGTCTGCAACGACCCAAAGATGCAGGCCGAATGCGAACATCCACTGTACGGTAACCGAGACGGACTTCCATTCGACGTGTCCACGTATCGGAACTGCTCGACCGCCCAACTCCGCGACCTTCTGCGTGAGCAGGCGGATTTCTTCCATTACATCGGGCACGTCGAGGACGGTGCATTCGTCTGCCACGATGGCGTGCTCGACCCCGTCGATATCGCCAGTGTGGGCGTGGATATGTTTCTCCTGAACGCATGTCGGTCGTACGTTCCCGGGAAGCGTCTCGTCGAAGCGGGAAGCATCGGTGGTATCGTCACCTACAGCGAAGTCGGGAACGCTGGTGCAACGGCCGTCGGGCGGACGATTGCCCGTCTGCTCAACACCGGTTTCCCACTCCGCTCCGCGCTCGCAATCGCCCGTGGGCAACGGCTCGTTGGCAATCAGTACGTCGTCGTCGGCGACGGCGGTGTCGAAGTCGCACAGTCGGACGGTGCCATTCCACTCGTCCACTTCGTCGAATCGCTTGACGACGGTAGATACTTGCTTCGGTCACGGGTACATCCGACGAACGGACGGTCGATGGGTTCTACCGTGCTGCCATTCATCGACGGTGTCCAGACTCACTCCCTCGCGGGTGGCGACCTCCCTGTGTTTACCGTCACGGCGGACGAACTCCAACACTACTTGGAGTTGGAGGATTTGCCGCTCATCTACGACGGGACACTCCGCTGGGCATCCGAAATCGATGTGGCTCGGGATCTCTCGTAACGCCTTTTCCGCTCCCGAACCTACGCCACGGCAATGACTCAAACGAGCGTCAAGCGAGCGTTCGATTTGCACGAGGGATTCGAGCAAAACGGGACTGACACCTACGTCGTGACTACGACGCCGTTCGAAGGAACCGTGAAACTGCAAGACGAAACCGTTGCCGTGACGGTTCGCACACCGACGTTGTCGGCAGTGGTCGAAGGCGAATCGGTCGCCGATGTGGTCGAAACCGGGTGGTTCGAAACGCTCGAACTACGCCTCGAAGACGCACACACCGTCGCTTCTACCGACGATATCTCGCCGCCCCGCATCGAACGCGATGGCGACCACGTTGTCGTCTCGCTCGAATTCTCGGGCTATCCGGACAAGGGAGCGGACGACGCGATGGCTATCGTCGATTTCATCGAAGGAACGTGGGTGCAGGGTATCATCCCCGGATACGAGTACGGTGAACCCGCGACCAGTTTGTTGTCGCGAGCGCGCCAGGAGTACGAGTGAGTTCCGTTAGTCCATCGAGATGTACGTTTGCGTGTCTTCGACGCCCTGAATCCCTTGAATTCCGTCAGCCGAAATCGTCTTCACTTCGGCAGGATTTTCGACCTGTACTTTCACGATGAGGTCTACGTCTCCGGCGACGATGTGGGCGTCCTGTACGCCGTCGATGCCGAGAATTGCGTTTTTCAAGCGATCCGCTTCTCCCGTGTTCGCTTTGACCATGATGTATGCTGCGACCATATCAGATACCTCCTGCTTCCGCGGTTGCTCGACTGCTGTCCCCGACGAGAATCCTTCGAACGTCCTCTAAGACGGCGAAGTCGGCGAGGACGGCGACTCTATCACCGAGTTCGAGCGATTTGTCGGGAAGTGGAATTCCCATCGCTTCGTCGCGCTTGCCGAACGCGAGGATGCGTGAGTTGGCGGGGAGTTCCAGTTCGCTGATGGAGTAGCCTCGCATCGGCGACTCTTCCGTGATGGTGAGTTCGACCACCTGCAAGTTCTGGGCGATATCGGCGATCGCACGGATGTTCCCACCCAGCAGGGCGTTTTTCGCCCCGATTGCGCCGAGGCGTTCGGGGTAGACGACTTCGTCCACGTCGCTTGCGAACTTTCGGTAGATGTCTTCGCGGTAGTCCTCGTCGATACGGAGGATGGTCCGACAACCGTGGTGTTTGCCGACCATGCAGGCCGCGAAGTTGACGTTCAAATTACCGGTCAATCCCCCGACTGCGTCCGCCGAGTCGATATCTGCTTGTTCGAGTATCGATTCACGCGACCCATCGCCCTCGATAACTTCGAAGCCATCGGTACGCGCACGCTTTGCCTTGTTCGAGTCGTACTCCACGAGTACCACGTCGTGGCCTTCTTCACGGAGGACGCGAGCGGTTCGCAGGCCGACCCGACCTGCACCAATGATAACGAATCGCATGGGACACCCTACGACAGTGGGGTTAAATAACCTTTCTCCGCCATTGATTGTGCCTGATTTCGCTCATATCGTTGGTAGAGAGGGTAAAGACGATGTTCGGACAGGTACTGTTCGCAATCGTACGTACCAACGAGGGTGACTTGTTACTCTGGCCCCAAACAATGATATGGGGCAACACGAAGCAACCTTCGAAATCCATTCGAAGTCGGATGCACACGCCGTGAACATGCTCATGGAGCGAGTGTACGACTCGTTGCGCGAGGAGTCGATGATTATCGAGGGTAACTCGGAAATACCGAACGAAATGCTCGAAGCGTTTGAAACCCTTCGGACGGAGATGTCTCAGGAAACTCCCGGAAGGCTGACCCTTGTTTACGAAGATACGAAAGGGCATTTCGAGGAGTGAGTTCGGTAGGAAACCTTCTCGATGCTTTGTACTTCTCGAAATTCGGACACAACAGATGACGGTCCTGATATCCGGACTGGGCAAAGGTTTTTCTCGCGTGGTACAGTATCACACACCATGGTTCACGCATTTATCATGGTCAACACGGCCGCAGGAAAGTCCCAAGGGCTACTCGAATCCGTGCGGGATCTCGAAACGGTTGGCGAGGCGCATATCGTCGCGGGGGATTACGACATCGTCGTCGAAGTAGACACGGACGAGGTGTACAACGTGCTTCAAACATCATCGTCGGATATTCAAGGACTCGACGGTGTCGTGGACACGAAAACGTACATCGCAATCGATTGAACGAACGAGCGCGGTGTGTTCTTCGGTGACGGAGTTCGCTAGTGGTCGAGTTCGTACACGTCGTTCGTTTCGAGGAACGAATCCAGCCAGCCTTTCTGTTTGCGTAGCCGTGGCGGCACGTCAGCGTAGACACGGTCGAACACGTCGTGTGGGTCAGGGTCTTCGACGGATTCCGCTTCTTCGACCGCTTCTTCTAGGGTTTTATCTGCCTCGTCGTGAACCTGTTCGACGAACTCGTCGTCGATAACGTTCTGCTCGCGGAGCCACGATTCGTAGCGTTCGAGCGGGTCGGCTTTCCGCCACTCGGGCAGGTCGCGTTCCTGATCTTCGTACTTGCTTGGGTCGTCGCTGGTGGTGTGGGCTCCCTGTCGGTAGGTCAGGCTCTCGACCAGCACCGGTTTGCCTTCGCGAGCCGAGTCGAGGGCTTCGGCGACCGTCTCGCGCACCGCGAGAGGGTCGTTGCCATCCACCTGCACGCCATCGAAACCGTAGGCTTCGGCCTTCACCGCGATGCTGTCGCTTGCGGTCTGTTTGTGTCGTGGAAGGCTGATGGCCCAGTTGTTGTTCTCACAGAAGAAGACGACCGGTGCGTCGAAGACGCCCGCGAAGTTCAAGCCTTCGTGGAAGTCGCCCTCGCTCGTCGCACCGTCGCCGAAGTAACAGAGGACGGCATCCTCGTTGCCGCGGTAGTTCATCCCCATGCCAACGCCCGCTGCGTGGGGAATCTGTGTGGCGATGGGAACCGCCTGCGGGAAGTTCGGCACGTCGTGTTCGGAGTTGTACTCGGGTCGTCCGAGTCGGAAGAGAAGGATGTCGCTAATCGGAACGCCGCGCGCGGCCTGCATCGCGTTCGAGCGATAGGTTGGGAAGAGCCAATCGTTTTCCTCCATCGCCAGCGCGGCACCGACCTGTGAGCCTTCCTGTCCCCGATATGGCGGCCAACTGCTCATCCAGCCTCGTCGCTGGAGCGCGATTGCGCGCTCGTCAAAGCGTCGGGCGAGAACCATCTTTCTGAATGTCTCGCGGGCGTCCTCGGCGGAAAACGGCGTCTCGGCCAGTTCCCGCTCTCCGATGATTCGGTTCATGCCCCCGGAGATGTAGTCCGGTTTCAAAGACGTTCCGAAAGCGGTTACGCAGGCGTGTGGTTCGGAGAAAAGTCAGACAGGAATTCAACCGACAATGTGAGTTTTGTGGGTGTCACGACGGACTCGGGTGTAATGATGTGAACGTTGCAGTTGCTTGGCGCAATTACAGTCACGACAGCACCACGAAAACATCCGTCTCCGATTCTCAATTTCTGCCGTAATCGGTCACGGAAGCGGGCAGAGGCTTGCGGTGAAAATCACGATTTTGTCCGTCTCGTTTCGCGCCCCATGCACGACGCCGCGTTCATGGAGGACGACGCCGGGGGCCGAGACGACTTCCTCGGAATCGTCCTGAATCACGGTTACATCGCCGTCGAGAATGTGGAAGACGTTCGTGCTGTCACCGTGTTCGTGCGGAGAGAGTTCCGCTCCGGGGCCGAGGGCGAAGGCCTTCACGAGCACGTCGTCGGTGACGACCAGTTCGGCGGTCTGGACTTCCTCGTCGGCGGGGTCGAGGTCGAGGTCGGAATAGCGGTCGAACATACCGGAAAAACGACCCGTCGGGTCTTAATCCGACTGGTCGGCGTAGTCGCGGTCGTCGGAGTCGGATTCATCCTCACGATAATCGGCGTGGTCGGTGATGAATCCCGATTTGAACCCGATCCATCCAATCACGCTGATGAAGAGAATGGGCGGCAGGATGGCGAAGCCCCAAAGCGGGTCCATCCCCCAACCGAGAATCAGCGCAACGTCGAGCAGTCCGAGGGCGAGAAAGGGAATGATGGCTTTCGCAGCGCGCTTTCTGTCCACATCGGACGGCTCGGTCGGCAGTGACGTGCCCATGATGGATGCTCGGTGTCCCACGACCAAAAACTGCCCGTTCGTTCTCATCCGCTCGCGATCGGCTGCCCACGCTCAAGTGGGTTGGCGTCGTCGTCCCTCCATGGCGACCGAACTCGCGGACGGTCTCTGGTGGTTCGAGCTCGGGAGCGTAAACGCCTTCCTCGCGGACGACGACGGCGAACTGACGCTCGTTGACGCTGGAACCCCGTTCGACAGCGGTGACATCGCACGCGGCGTTAGCGACGCTGGGTACAGCATCAACGATATCGACCGCGTGCTGGTCACGCACTACGATTTCGACCACGTCGGCGCGCTTTCCAGACTTCCAATCGACGCACCCGTCTTCGTCGGCAAAGCGGACGCGCCAGTTCTTTCGGGAACCAAAGCCCCCAATTGGCGAAACCACAAGGGCGCACTCCAGCGCGTTGCAGGGTCACTGGTTTCTGCTCCGAAAAATGAACTCTATTCCGTCGAAGACAGCGACGAAATCGGGAGCTTTACCGCCTATACTACCCCGGGACACTCCCCTGGTCACATCGTCTATGTCAGTGACACCCTCGATGTCGCCTTCCTCGGCGACCTCGTGCAGGAATCCCACGGCGAACTGAAAGCCTCCTCGTGGGTCATTAGCTACGACACCGACGCGGTGCGCGACAGCATCGTCTCCCTCGCGGAGCGCGCACCCGATTTCGAAGTCGCTGCGATGGGCCACGGTGTTCCCTTCATTCGGGGTGGAAGCGAGCGATTGCGCGAACTGGCCGAGACGTTGTGACACTCGGACGGATACGTTTCGGAGCTATCCAACCAATCTCCATGGCGCGTGCTGAAACAGACCCGAGGACTTCACGTCCGAGGGTCTGTGGCGAAGTCACGCGAGGGACGATTGCGCGAACGAATGTGAGCGCAAGAGTCGGTTGGGGAGGCGTGTGGGCGGATGCAGTGCGGAGGCGGTGTTTGGAGTCGGCAATTGCTGACAGCAACTCAAAAACGCCCTCTGATACGGAGAAAACCCAAATTCCTCGGAGTAACGTTCACCGCACCATTCTTCTCACTTCCCACCAACCCCGCCCTTTCACATTCGCAAATACTTCCCACGCGACGCGGGCGCGGTGTACTCGAAGCCGAACTGTTCGTAAAAGCCCTCCACGTCCGCCATGAGGTTGACGTAGGCACCTTCGGGTGCGTTCTCCTCCAGATATTCCATCAGTCGCTCCATCATCCGCGAACCGAGGCCCTGTAGCTGGTGGTTGGGATGAACTGCCATATCGCAGAGATGGTACACAGACCCACCGTCGCCGATGATTCGGGCCATGCCGACGACTTCCTCGGATTCATCAACTACTACGACGCCAAATACGGTGTTCGGCAATCCCTGCTCAACCGCGTCCACGCTTCGGGACGACATATTCGCGGCCTCGCGGAGGGCGATGAACTCCTCGACCGTCGGCAGTTCGTCACGCACTTCGTATGACATGAAAAACGGTTCCGAGGGTGGGTGATTAGTTCTGCTGTTCTCCCCGTCCGGAGCGATGCTGTCGAGTCGAATTCAGCCTATTTATGCCGTCAGCTCTTCCGCGACTGCATCCACCGACAGCAATTTGGGGTCAACGATGAGGTCGGCCTGACTGCGGGCGAACTCCGGGATCGTGTTCTCGTCGTAGACGACGACCCGAATGCCGGGGTTCACGTCTTTTGCCACCGCGATAGCCGTTGCCTGCCCGACGTCGGTAAGGACGAATAGGTCGGCGTCGATGATGCCCGCGTCTTCGAGCGCGGGGCGAGAGGCGATTCCGTCCACACTGGTCGTTTCGACGCCCTCCGATTCCAGTGCCGTGCCGAGTCCGTCACCATCTGGTCCTGCGATGACTGCGCGCATCACTCGTACTCGATGGTCGCCGGAGGTTTATGTGTCACGTCATAGACGACGCGGGCGACGTTCTCGTTTTGTCCCGTGATGCGCGACTGGATTCGTTGGAGCGTCTCCCAGTCGATTTCCTGCGCTCTGGCGGTCATGCCGTCGCGCGATTCGACCGACCGAACCGCGACGATCCAGCCGTGAACGCGGTTGTCGCCCTTCACGCCGGTTGCCTTGCCGACGACGGCGGCGAACGCCTGCCACGGGTCGTACTCTTCGAGTTCTTCCTCGACGACGTGACACGCTTCGCGAGCGACTTGTGCTTTCTCGCGCGTCACTTCGCCGATGACACGGACCGCGAGCCCCGGCCCGGGGAATGGCATGCGTTCCGCGATGATGTCCTCCAGTCCGAGGGCGCGCGCAACGTCGCGCACCTCGTCCTTGTACAGGTCGCGGACGGGTTCGACGATACCATCGAAATCCACGACATCCGGCAGACCGCCGACGTTGTGGTGGGATTTGATGCCACCTTCGCTCTCGATTCGGTCTGGGTAAATCGTTCCCTGTACGAGGTAATCCGCATCCGTCTCCTTCGCTTCGCGCTCGAACTCGCGGATGAACTGCTCGCCGATGACGGCGCGCTTCTCCTCGGGGTCGATGACGCCCGACAGTTCGTCCAAGAATCGGTCTTCGGCCTCTACGACCTCGAGGGACTCCATGTAGGAGAACGTCTTTCGAATCTGCTCGGTCTCACCTTTCCGCATCAGACCGGTATCGACGTAGACGGGGGTTAGCTGGTCACCGATAGCTTTGTAGGCGAGTGCCGCCGCGACTGAGGAATCGACGCCGCCCGACAGTGCGATGATGGCGTGCGAATCGCCGACTTCGTCTCGAATCTCCGCGACTGCCTCCTCGATGAATTTGCCAGTTTCGACCATTAGGCTTCGACCTCCTCGTGTTCTTTCGCTTCCTCGTTTTCTTTTTCTTCAAGCACTCCCTCCAGCAAGCCCACGAACGGCGGGCTTGCCCTGTCGGGTCGGGAACGGAATTCCGGGTGGAACTGCGTCCCGAAGAAGTACGGATGGCCGTCCAGTTCGAGGATTTCCATCCGGTTGCCCGCACGGCCGGAGAAGACGAGGTTCTCGCCGTCGAAATCGTCGAAGTACTCGGGGTTCACTTCGTAGCGGTGGCGGTGGCGCTCCGTGCAGCTCGTGTCGCCGTACACTTCGTGGGCGAGGGTGTTCGCCTCAATGTCAGTCTCGTGTGCGCCGAGGCGCATCGTGCCGCCCATGTCCTCGATTTCGTACTGCTCGGGAAGGATGTCGATGACGGGATGTGGCGTGTCCTCGTCGATTTCTGCGGAGTTCGCGCCCTCCAGTCCGAGGACGTTTCGGGCGTACTCCACGACGGCCATCTGGAAGCCCAGACAGAGGCCGAGGAACGGAACGTCGTTCTCGCGGGCGTAGCGAATGGCTTCGATTTTACCCTCGGTTCCGCGACTCCCGAATCCACCGGGAACGACGATTCCGTCGGCCTCCTTCAGGCGTTCTTCGTGGTCGTCGTCCATCTCGTCGGAATCCACCCAGAGGACGTTCACGTCCACGTTCTTCTCCAGTCCGGCGTGTTTTAACGCCTCGTGGATGGACATATAGGCGTCTTCGAGCGCGTACTTCCCGACGAGCGCGATATCAACTTCGCCCTCGGTTTCCTGCGTGACGAGTTCGCGCCACGCCGTGCTTCGCTCCTCGCTGGAAACTGCACGGTCTTCGAGTTCCAGTTCCTGCATGACGTATTCGTCCAAGCCTTCCTCCTCGACGACCAGCGGGACGTGGTAGATATCCTCCACGTCGGGGTTCGAGAAGACGGCGTCGGTTGGCACGTCGCAGAACAGCGCGATTTTCTCCTTCGTTTCGGGGTCAAGTCCGTCGTCGGAGCGTCCGACCAGTACGTCGGGTTGCAGGCCGATGCTCCGCAGTTCCTTGACGCTGTGCTGGGTCGGCTTCGTCTTCTGCTCGCCGTTTTTCGAGTACGGAACGAGCGTGACGTGGGTCAGCAGGAAGTCCTCTTCGTCCTGTTCCGTGGCAAACTGGCGCAGGGCTTCGAGGAACGGCATGCTCTCGATGTCACCCACGGTGCCACCGACTTCGACGATACACACGTCGTGGCCTTCTGCAGCCTCGCGGATTCGGCGCTTGATTTCGTCCGTGATGTGCGGGATGATCTGGACGGTCTTTCCGAGATAGTCGCCTGCGCGCTCTTTCTCGATGACGTGTTTGTACGCCTTTCCGGTGGTGACGTTGTGGTCGAACGTCATGTCGATGTCGAGGAATCGCTCGTAGTTGCCCAAATCGAGGTCAACCTCGCCACCGTCTTTGAGTACGTACACTTCACCATGCTGGTAGGGATTCATCGTCCCCGCGTCCACGTTGAGATACGGGTCGATTTTCACGGCAGTCACGTCGAACCCGGCGTTCGCGAGCAGTCGGCCAGTGCTCGCGGCGGTAATACCTTTGCCAAGTCCGGACATGACGCCCCCTGTGACGAAAATGAACTTCTCCCCCATCTCGGGGTCGTAGCCTGTCTCGGGGTCAGTCGGCATACTGACTTTCCGCAATCGTTCGTCAAAACCATTTCGGAGGCGGGCCGGTTCGGTAGGGGGTGGCATAGGTTGGCTGTGGTAGAGTTCGGTTTCGGGAGTGACTAGAAAGCGGAGACGTAGCCACGCCTCACTGACGTTCGGCGTTCGTGCGAATGCGCTGGCGCAACCTCCCGGTTGACCAATCAAGCGATGTGGCGCGCGCTGGCGAATCTTCGAGGACTTCACGTCCGAGAAGGTGAGCGAAAGCCGCGCGAGGGACGGGTATCGCAGGGAGCGACGAAGGAGCGACCGAGAAACGCAGTCGGTTGGGGAGGCATGTGGCCTGCGGTTGCGGTGCGGGTTCATTGGAGTCGTGACTTGCCAACAGCAACGCTACACCATCATCAGTCACACATCCCTCTCTCACTGCTTCTTTTTAACGAGCGGGAGAATCTCTCCTACCCATAGCAAAAAGAGCCTCCGCCGAATGAATCCTCGCTCTCAAATCAAAGCTGTGCAACGAAGAACTCGCCCAACCGCCGAGCAACCTTCTGTTCCTGCCCGATGAAGAAGTGGTCGGCGCTGAACGCCTCCGTCTCGAATCCCAACACCTCCGCGCGCTCCACCAGCGGTTCCCAGTTCGCGGTGTCGTCGCGCGTGGCGTAGAGAACTTTGAATGGAACGTCAACATCGTCCAGCACTTCAACTGCGTCCAAATCGTCCGTCACGCGAGACGCAGGTGCGAGCAGTCCTATCACAACCGCACTTTCATCCACACCTGCCAACGCCGCAATTCCACCGCCGAAACTGAACCCAAACACGCCAACGAAATCGTATCGCTCTTTCGCCCACCGAAGCGCGTTCCGGGCGTCCTCCCGCTCGCCGTAGCCCTCGTCCCAATCGCCGTAATCGAACCGCAAACAGGCGATTCCGTGGTCGGTGAGATACTCGCCGAGGGCCACGAGTCGGTTGTCGTTTCGGTTGCCGTTGAACTGGGGGTGGGGTGGGCACGCAACCACGATTGCGTCCGTTTCACCTTCCGGGGTGTCTAGCGTCGCCCGAACGTCCCGCGTGCCGGGGACGGCGACTTTGTTCGACTGCATGAGCGCGTGTTAGCTTGGTGAGGATTTTAAGGGTCGGGTTCTGAATGTAGAAGTATGGGAGTACTTTCACGCATGTCGTACGTCATCCGCTCGAAGATAAACGCCGTCCTCAACAGGGCAGAAGATCCAACCGAGACGCTCGATTACTCCTACGAGCAGATGCGCGACGAACTGCAGGACGTGAAAAAGGGTATCGCCGACCTGACCACCCAGAAAAAGCGCCTCGAAATCCAGAAGCGCAACCTCGAAGAGAACGTCGAGAAGCACAACGGACAGGCGCGCGAAGCGGTCAAGCAGGGTCGTGAAGACTTGGCCCGGCGCGCACTGGAGAAGAAAAAGCAGAAGATGAACCAGATGGAGGATTTGGAAGGCCAAATCGCGCAACTCCAGAACACGCAGGACAACCTCATCGAGAAGAAAGACACGCTCCAGAACCGCATCGAGGAGTTCCGCACGAAAAAGGAGAGCATGAAAGCCCGCTACGAGGCCGCCGAAGCGAATAGTCGCGTCTCGGAGGCCATGACGGGCGTCGGCGACGAGATGGAAGATGTTGCTCGCTCTATCGAAAACGCCGAACAGCGCACCGAGGAGATGGAAGCGCGCGCGGAAGCGATGGACGAACTCCACGATACGGGCGCGTTCGACGATGCGCTTTCGGACAAAGACCAACTCGACCGCGAACTCGAGGAGATGCGAACTGGTGGCGAAGTCGATTCGGAACTCGACACCCTAAAAGCCGAAATGGGCATCGAGGACGAATCCGAACCGGAAACCGAAACGGAATCGGCAACTGACTCCGACGAGGAGGAAATCGACCTCGCCGACCTCGAAGCCGAAGTCGCCGCGGAAGAGGCCGAAACTGAAGCGGAAACGGAATCCGAAGTCGAGACCGAACAGGCTACCGAAGAGAACAACTCGTAACATTCCGGCAACAGCCTATTTGAATCCGCTCACCCTTTCGGCTACTATGAGCGATTCAGGTGGGAGTTCCCAACCGGGGGACACGATGCGGGAGCGAGTAGACGAGAGTCGGACGAAGCTATGGATTTTGATGGAAGCCAATCGGTGGGTCGTCGCCGGTGGCGTCCTGCTCGCCTTTTTTCTCTCGCTGTTGATTCTCGGTATCCTCGACCCGTCGCCGCTCCAGCAGTACATCGGGCCGAGCGATGACGCCGTTGACACCGTCTTTCAGGGATTCATCGGCGCGATTATCACCGGCGTGACGCTCGTCGTGACCTTGAACCAACTCGTGCTGTCACAGGAACTCGGGCCGGTCGGTGACCAGCGAAACCGGATGAAAGGCGCGATGGAGTTCCGCCAGGATGTCGAGAGGATTCTTGATGTTCCGACCGCACCGCCGGAACCAGGCTCGTTCATGCAGGCATTGATGAACGAAACCGAAGACCGGGCCGATGCGCTCGCGGATGCAGTCGAGGAGAGTCGAGACGAAGAACTCAAAGAGGAAATTCGAAGCTACGTCGATGGGTTGAGTGGAAACGCGGAGGAGGTGAGCGAGACGCTCAAAGGAACCCAATTCGGGACGTTCGACCTGCTCTCGGCCATCCTCAACTTCAACTACTCGTGGAAAATCTTCCTCGCGCGCAAGATTCGCAACGAGCATGCGGACGCGCTCACCGACGAAGTAGACGAGGCGTTCGACGACATCATTGAATCGCTGGAGTTCTTCGGCCCCTCCCGTGAACACTTCAAGACGCTTTACTTCCAGTGGGAACTCGTCAATCTCTCGCGGACGATGCTGTACACCGCGGTTCCCGCGCTCGTCGTCACCGTCGCGATGATAATCTACTTCGACGCGAGGGCGGTTCCGGGTAACACGATAGGAATCAGTAACGATATACTGGTCGTCAGTTTGGCGTGTACGATCGCGGTCGTTCCGTTCGTCATTCTGCTTTCGTACATCCTGCGGATTGCGACCGTCGCAAAACGTACGCTCTCTATCGGTCCGTTCATCCTGCGCGCGACGGAGCGAAGCGACGAGTTGGACTGAAGAACGGCGAACTGGGTGGGTACGTGATCCCTTTGATATTTGTCAGTGATGGGTGCTGAATGTAGATGAAATATTCAACGAATGGTTTTCATTTGTGCAAACCTGTCGGTGAAAAACTGCCGGTCAGTCGGTGTCTGTCTCGGTCGTTGCAATCAGAACCGGAAAATTGCTCCATCAGTACGTGACGGAGAGACCGTCACCCTGGAATCTGTTCGTCGTATAGTCGATTAGACCGACCATCTCACGAACGGTTATGAAGTTCGTCGTCTCGTTTGAACCCTCGGGGAGATGGTATCTGATATGCTGACCGGAGTGTTCAGCTACTATGACTTTATGTATCGCGGAATACCTATCCAATAGCTCATTCCGAATCTCGTTCAAATCCTCGTTTGTGCCGTCATACTTGTTCTGGAGAATTGTCTGCCGAATTTCGTCCTGTACTTCTATCCCGACGTCATTTGGTCGGTACGCTCTCGGCTGACCAAAACCGTTCGCGGCGAAAACTATCAAATCGCCGTCCGTCCCGCCGTTCAATCGCCGAATATCACTACAAACTGTTTCGGAATCAAAGAACTCAATCTCGTCTCTTTGACCGCGAAGTCTGTTTATTTCTTCACGGAGTAATCAGTATTTCTGGTTCAAATCGTCTGTTTCAGTGTATTTCTCTATCCAGTCAGACATTGAATACACATTCTCTCCTGCAAACAAAACGCTTGGCGAATGGTCGTTCATTCCAAAAATGAACGCTGCCTCACCCTGTGGCACATTCGCCTCACCGTTCAGAGATACTGATAAACCCCGCCTCTAACCGAATACTCCGAAAGAACCACTAAAAACGCTAACCGACCCGCCTCAGTCGAGGAAGTCGATTTCCGTCCGTTTCTCGTCGCGTTCGGATTCGAGGTGGTCGCGGAACGATTCGAGCGAGATGTCCTTCTCCTCGCGCTCCTTGCGGTCACGAACCGAAATCGTGCCCGCTTCTTCCTCGTCGCCGCCGACGACGATCATGTAAGGTACGCGGTCGTCGTGGGCCTGCTGAATCTTGCGTCCGACCGTCCACGAGCGGTCTTCGACTTCCACGCGGAAGTCATCGAGTTCGTTGGCGATGCGGTGTGCGTAGCCGAGGTTGTCGTCGCTGACGGGGAGGATGCGAACCTGCTCGGGCGAGAGCCAGAGCGGGAACTTCCCGTTGAAATGCTCGATGAGCACCATGAAGAAGCGCTCGTAGCTTCCGTACAGAGCGCGGTGAATCATGACCGGGCGCTCGCGATCGTTGTCCTCGGTGACGTATTCGAGGTCGAACCGCTCGGGCATGTTGAAGTCGAGTTGCACCGTCGGGCCGTCCCAAACGCGGCCTAGGGCGTCCTCGAAGCCGAAGTCGATTTTTGGTCCGTAGAACGCGCCGTCGCCCGGTTCGATGTCGTAGTCCATCGAGGAGGATTCGAGCACCGATTCGAGTTGCGATTCCGCGTGCTCCCACAGTTCGTCGCTGCCGACGGATTTCTCGGGGCGGGTCGCGAGTGCGACTTCCACGTCCAGGTCGAACGTCTCGATAACCTCGAAGATGAGGTCCATCACTTGCCGAATCTCGCGTTCGATCTGGTCGGGGCGGACGAACAGGTGGCCGTCGTCGATGGTGAACGACCAGACGCGCGACAAGCCGGAGAGTTCGCCGCGTTGCTCTTTGCGGTACACCTTGCCGTTCTCGAAGTACCGAACCGGCAGGTCGCGGTAGCTCCACGAATCTTGGTCGAAGATGGTCGCGTGGCCGGGGCAGTTCATCGGCTTCAGGCCGTACTCCTCGTCGTTCACGTCGAGGAGGAACATGTCGTCCACGTAGTTGTCGTAATGCCCCGATTTCTTCCACAGCTCAGTGCGGAACAGGTGCGGCGTCTCGACTTCGTCGTAGCCCGCCTCGCGGTTGAGTTCGCCCGCGAAATCGGACAGTTCCCGTAGAATCGTCTTTCCGCTGGGGTGATACAGGGGTAGCCCCGGCCCGGTCGTCTCGTCGATGGAGAACAAGTCCATCTCGCTTCCGAGTTTGCGGTGGTCGCGCTCTTCCGCTTCTTCCATGCGCTCCAGATAGTCGTGGAGGTCGCCCTCGCTGGCGAATGCAGTTCCATACACGCGGGTCAGCGTGTCGTTTTCCTCGTCACCGCGCCAGTAAGCCGCTGACGTTTCGAGGAGTTTGAAGCCGCCGATTTCGCCCGTCGATTCGACGTGCGGACCCTTACAGAGATCCGCGAACTCGCCTTGCTCGTAGAACGAGAGGGGGTCTTCGTCCGCCGCTTCGGTGTCGAGCACGTCCTGTTTGTACGGGTTGTCCTCGTACAGGTCGAAGGCGTCTTCGCGCGATTTTTCGACTCGTTCGATATCGAGGTCTTCCTCGATGATGTCGTGAGCTTCGTCTTCGATTTCCGCGAGGTCGTCGCTGTCGAGTTCGACGCCCGCGATGTCGTAGTAGAACCCCTCGTCGGTCCACGGGCCGATTGCGAGTTTCGCTTCGGGGTAGAGTCGTTGGAGGGCTTGTGCGAAGACGTGTGCCGCGGAGTGGCGGAGTACGTCCACGTATTCGTCGCTTTGGTCAGTGACGATGACGAGTCGACAATCCTCGGAGAGTGGCGTTGCCTTGTCGACGAGTTCACCATCCACGACACCTGCGACCGTGTCCTTGCCGAGTCCCGGGCCAATTTCGTAGGCCACGTCCTCCACGGTTGCCCCGTCCTCCATCTGGAGTTCGGAACCATCCGGGAGCGTGACGACGATATCACTCATGGGCGCAGATACGGGGCAGGTGCAAGATAAGTGTGTTGAGACGGGAGCGTTAGGGCGGATTTTCGCGAGTTGTTTTCGCCCCGATATTCTTGGATTTTGTCGGAGGGTGAGTTACTACTGCAAAGCCTGTTCTTCGAGGTATTCGGTTTGATTCCGGGTTCTTTGCACTGTCTATCGTCTTTCGATGGGGTCTGTTTGATTTTGTTCAGTTAGCAACTGCCGACTCCAATGAGACCCCGCCCGCCCACACGCCTTCCCAACAGACTCCTTCGCTTCACTCAATCATCCTTCGCGTGATATTCCGCAGGCCCTCGGCGGTGGCTCGCGGTTGCACCGTCGTTTCGCGGCGCTGCCGCTCGACTGTCCGCGGAACTTCGTTCCGCGCTACTCGCGTTCGCGGTTTCTGCGAAATCGCGCTCGCCTCGGGCCTGCTGACGCACGCGCCAGATTGTTCGCGTGGGTTCGTCAATTGCTCGTCAGACCCGTTCCTGACGGTGGATGAACGAACGAGCGAAAGCGAGTGAACGAGTCGGTTGGGGAGAGTGGTCTGCGGGGCGGTGTGGAGGCGGTCATTTGTTGTCAGGATTACCTAGAGACGAGATTGAACGAACGCAAACTACCCCAAAACCAACTACAAAAACCGCTCTCCTCGGCAGACAATCTGATAACGGATTGAATAGTATACCAACCATGCGCCAAACGCCAATGGTAGACGACAAAGACAAACCGGTGTTCAACGAAGACGACCAAAAAGTCGGCATCGTCACCAAAGTCAAAGACGGAATCGCGTACGTCGACCCGCATCCAAGCCTCGTGAATGAGTACAGGGTGCGTCTCGGATGGCAGGATTTATCGAAGGAGATCTACCCACTTCCCCAGGCCGCCATCGCGGAAATCACGGACAAAGAGGTTCGCCTGCAAACCCGCGACTCGGAACACGCGACGGACTAACTCGTCCACGTTCGCCCGCCCACCTCGCCCAAAACCACAGCCTCAAGTAGTATCACTGCGTGCCATTTGCTATCAATGCGCGTCGAAATCGCCGGCGATGGTACGCCGGAACTCGCCGCCGTCGCGTGTCTGCACGGAAACGAAATCTGTGGAAAGACGGCCATCGAGCGCGTACTGGCCGAAAACCCCGACGTTGAACGACCCGTCTGCTTCGTTATCGCTAACGAGGAAGCGATTGCGGAACACGTCCGCTGTATCGATGAAGACCTGAACCGAGCGTTTCCGGGCGACCCGGACGGCAACACACACGAGTCCCGACTCGCAGCGGAAATGCTTCCGCACGTGCGCGACTGTGCCGTTCTCGACCTGCACTCGACACGGTCGCATCCCAAACCGTTCGGGCTGATTGCACAACTGAACGAGCGAACGAAACGTCTCGCTTGCGCCACGGGGACTTCCCGCGTAGTGGACGTTAGCTATATCGCTGGCGGACTCATCGACCACGTGGACGGGGTCGCAGTCGAGTGCGGACTCCGCGGAACGGAACAGGCGGAGCGAAACGCGGAGCGAATCCTTCGCAACTTCCTTGGTGTGATGGGCGCGCTCGATACGCTCTCTGAAGCTGGTGACCCCGAACTATACCGTATTTTCGACGTGGTCGAGGGGGCGGGATACGAGTTCGTGGGAGAGAACTTCGTCCGCGTCGAGACCGGAACGGTGTTCGCCAGAAGGGACGACGAAGAGCTACGCGCCGACCAGTCGTTCTACCCGGTGTTAATGTCGACGGATGGGTACAAAGATATCCTCGGATTTCAGGCCGAACGGGTGGGAAAGCTTTCCGATGTGTAGAATAAATATTTCCCGAGGCTACCGTCGCGCGCCGGTTCCGGGTCGTCCGGTTTCCAGGCCGATGACACCCTCGGGCATCGGGACGCCTTCGTATTCGTCTTCGGCGAGGAGCAGCGAGCCGTCCAAATCGGCGTAATCGAGCAGCGGGGCGAGATGACAGGCCGCGGCGATGCTCGCGTTGCTTTCTATCATACACCCGAGCATGACCTCCATCCCGTGCGCTTTCGCTGTGTGAATCATCCGCATCGCCTCGCGGAGACCACCGCATTTCATCAGTTTCAGGTTGGCGATATCCGTTTTTCCGGCGATTCGCGGGATATCTTCGAGCGTCACGCAGGATTCGTCCGCCGCAATCGGCAGCGCGGAGCGCTCCCGGACGAATCGCAGTCCGTCGGGATTTTCGGCGGGAATGGGTTGTTCGACGAACTCCACGTCGTAGTCCGCGAGAACGTCGATTTTCTGCACTGCTTCGCGGGGACTCCACGCCTGGTTCGCATCCACGCGAATTGTCGCGTCGGGTGCCTCGTCACGAACCGTGCCGACGATTTCCCCATCGCGGTCGGTGCCGACCTTGATTTTCAGCGTGTCGTATCCGGCCTCGACTGCTTCTGCCGTTTTTTCTCGCATCACGTCGGTCGTGTCGATGCCGATGGTGAACGAGGTTTCGAGCGTATTCTCGGGGTCGAGCCCCCAGTAGCGATAGAGCGGCAGGTCGGCCCGCTTCGCGGCAAGGTCGTGGAGTGCGATGCTTACCGCACAGCGCGCGGCGGGATTTCGGTTCACCGTCTCGCGCATTTCGCGCTCGCTTCGAGCCAGTGCGTGGGGGTCGTCCACTGATTCGACCACGGACAGCAACTCCGGCATGACGGCCTCCACCGTGTCGGCCGTCTCGCCGTAATGGTCGGACGGTGCGGCCCCGCCGATGCCCACGTTGCCGTCGTCGTCCTCGATACTGACGACGACGTTTTCGGCGGCGGTCTGCGTACCCCGAGAGATGGTGAAGGCGTGTTCGAGTGGGAGCGTGAGCCGTTCGTATTCGGTCGAAAGTGTCATAGAATCCCCTCCAACACGTCGTCGGCATCGAACCGAACCGGGTCGGTCGCTGGCGCATTGAGTTCGGATTCGTACGATTCGACCGCTTTCCGGGCCGATTCGTCGTCATCGATTCCCGAAGTGTTGATGGCACCGGCGACGATTTCGGCCTCCTGAACCGGTCGAGCGAGGTTTTCGTACAGCGAGATGTACTCCTCGATGGATGGAAGCGAGAACGACTCGTAGCCATGGATCGCCTCCTTGTCCGCTTCGTGGCAGAGAACGAGTTTGTCGGCCATCGACCCGTGGAGAATGCCACAGGTCACGGCGGAGTAGGCCGGATGGACGATGCTTCCCTGTCCTTCCACGAAGAGATAGTCGTAATCGTCGCCGCGCTCCAGAATCATCTCCTCGACCGCTCCGGCGGTGAAATCGCTCACCACGCGGTCGATGGGGTTGCCCCAGCCGTCTATCATGATGCCGGTCTGCCCGGTCGGGATGAAACCGGCGTTCACGCTCCGCTCTTTCGCCGCTTCGAGCAGTTCGAGCGTCGCAGTCATCTTCCCGACGGAGCAGTCGGTGCCGACCGTGAGCACGATTTCGGCGTCGACTTCGTTCGCCTTGCCTTTGCTGACGGTGAGGTCGTCGTGCGGTTTGCGCACGTCCCAGATGTCACAGCCGTTTTCCTCGGCGAGTTGGGCGAACTCCTCGTCGTTCTCGAGGAAGTAGTGGAGTCCCGAAATCACGTCACAGCCTCGTTCGAGCGCCGTGCGCACGTCCGAGCGCCACGAGTTGTTGAACCCGCCGCCAATCGGGGCGATACCGATAATCAGTGCATCCACGTCCGACACGTCGTCCATTCCGGAGACGATGGGCGCGTCCTGTACGTCCGGCAAATAATCACTTACGCGCGTACCGGGTCGGTCGCGGTCGAGAACCGCTTCGACCTCGTAGTCGGCGTAGCGCAGGATTCCGACCGCCGTCTTTGCGCGGTCGGGGAACTTCCCGTGTGCGAGTATGGCCACCTGCATGCGTGTGCGGTGGTGACACGGCGGCTTAAAGCCCCCCTTCCCGGTAACGAAATTTCAGCTCACTATCCGTTTTCGAACGGTTTCGATTCGAGGGCGTTCGCCGTCGCTCGGCACGGCTGGACGAATCGCGATACCAATCGGAAAAATCGAACCGTTTCGTTGTGCGGTGATTCGACCTTACAGCTCGTTGAGCTTTCGGAGCAGTTGGCCTTCGTACTCGCGGTCGCTCTGGAGTCCTTTCAATTCGAGGACGTTACGCTCCAACAGGTCGCGGGCGACGTTAAACGCCTGTTCCGCGCCGTAGCCTTCGCCCGACCCGGCCACCTGTCCGCGGTTGGTGCGGAGGCGAATCTTACACTGGATGAGAGGTGTGCCGCGGAGTTTCTCCTTATGTTCGTGGAATCGAACGTGCGCGTGGCGCACCTGCATGTCCTGGTATTTGTCCGTGATTTCCTGAATGCTCTCCCGGATGGTCTGCCGGGAGATGGTGTCGAGGAGGTTGATGTTCGTGATTTGCACGTCCATATGCTCCTCTTCGGTGTACGTCAGGGCACGAAGTACGTCGGTTTTGGTGACGATACCGCCGACGACGCGGTTGTCCTCCGGCGTGACGACGAGACCGGCGTAGTCCATCTCGAACATCTTTCTCACGGCCTCTTCCACGGTCGTATCGAGCGAGATGGTTTCGACGGGACTGTTCATCACGTCGTACACCGGCAGGTCTAACATTCGGTCGCTGTCGCCCATGCGCTCGCCTGTCGTCGGCTTGTCCATGTTCCGGGTGACGAAATCCACGATATCGTGGGTCGTGACCATCCCGGTGAGGTAGCCGTCGTCGTTCACGACGGGAAGGCGGGAAATGCTGTGTTCGCGCATCAGGTTGATAACGCGCCCGAGTGTGGCACTCTCAGGAATCGTGACGGCGCTCTCGGTGTAAATCTGCTCGACGGTGAGTGCATCGAGATTGTCGAGGACGCCTTCGAGAATCATGTCCTCGTCGATGATGCCCCAGACTCGACCATCTTCGAACACAGGTGCGACCTTACTTCCGCCTTCGACGAGCGCGCGCGCGACATCACGCACATCGTCGTTTCGGTCGATTTTCGGTGCGGGTTTCGTCAGCGTGGCTACTTTCGTCTGGTCTTCGATATGTGACTGTAAGAGCTGTTTCTGGGTGATAACGCCGTCGTACTCTCCCGCTTTGGTGACCACGATGCCTTTCGGATTTTCCTCTTCGAATATCGAGCGAGCCTGCCCAAGTCGCTCTTCCGCTTCGATCTCGAAGTAATCGGTGGTCGCAATGTTAGAGATATCCATCGGCAGTTTGAATGACGCGGGCATTGGTCTTGAACTTTGTCGCGGAACGGGCATTTCTGCGGGGTTTTTGAACATACGACACGTTCGGTTTCAGTGTGCTACCTGACATTGGTGCAGTATTCGGTTCATACACCTATCTCGTCAGTGAACTGGTGTTTGGGTCGTTCGCGCTCTGGCTACTTCTCCGGGTAGACGCCCTCTCTCGTGCCGGAAAAACGATTCTCGTCCTCTATCCACTCGGCTACGTCTGGGACTGGTACACCCTGACTATCGGTGTCTTTTCCATTCCGCTCCGAACCGGCATCGACGTGGCGGGGATTCCGCTCGAAGAACACCTCTTCATCGTCGTGATTCCGGCACTTGTTGTCGGCGTTCACGAAAATCTGTACCAACTGACGGAATCGGCCGAAACCGACGAGTAATTGGTGGTTACCACCAGCAGACATGGAGGTATGAACTGTCTGTCGTTTTGCGTAACCACTCGTTTACGACTGGTAAATGGTGAATAACAAAGAACAAACCAGATAATGTTTGAATCCATGCTGGATTACGAGCAAGGGGTGGCAAAGTAATGAGCACAATCGGTGACTCCTCTGGCACGGGGAGCAACGACACCGAAAATCAATCGAGCGAGTCAGACTCAACGGTCGCCGAACACGTTTCAGACATACTCGAATCGAACGCGTCGCGGGAGCAACGGGCGACTCCCCTCTCCCGCGATATGGTCTTCGACGTGTTGAAAAATCAGCGCCGACGGTACGCTCTCCACTACCTGAAACAGGCAGAGGAAACCGTTCAGTTGAGCGACCTTGCGGAGCAGGTCGCCGCGTGGGAAAACGATACCACTGTGGATGCTATTTCCGCCGCTGAGCGAAAGCGAGTCTACACCGCGCTTTACCAGTCCCACCTCCCGAAACTCGATGATGCAGGAATCGTGGAATACAACCAAAACCGGGGAATCGTCGAACTCGCCACCGCCGCCGAACAACTCGATCCCTATCTCGAAACAAACACACGGGACGATATCTCGTGGTGCAAACGATACCTCGGACTCGCAGTCGCCGGATTCGCCGTGCTTACCGGGGCATGGCTGGAGCTCCCGCTTCTCGCCGGAATCGCCGATATCGCCCTCGCCTTGCTCGTGGTCGTTGCGTTCACGCTCGTCGCAGTTGCCCATACCTACGACGCGCGACATGCGCCATCGACAGGCGAACAAGCACCGGATATTTCGAGCGAATAACGTCCCGCAGTCCTTTTTTATCGACTTTCTTTCGAGAGGAATCCACACGGGGGGACGAATCCCACCCTAACTTTTCGACCGGAGAGGCAAGCACACCGTCGAATGTGTTCTCAACGGTAAAAACGAGTAGACCGGAGTGGAACCCGGTACACGACCGCGGAAATCCGGAGATAGCTTCGGAAGGCAAATCCTTCGTGGATTTCACTTCCAGTTAGCTCACAAAACATTCACCCGAAGATGTCGAAACCCAGCCATGCCGAACCCGAAGCTCGTCAAAGACGACGCGGTTCGATACCCTGCCCGCAAGAAGGGACTGCTTGGCATCCTCGTATTCCTTGTCGGCTACCTCCTCACCTTCCTCTGGATCGGTGACGCGTCCGGACTGCGTTCGAAGCGATCGCCATCGATAGAAGAACCGGCAGTATCACGCTCGCACAGTGAGTGACAAACCATGATATTACCATTCCGGCGTGGAAGAGCGCCGGTTGGTTGTTCTACAACGCGCATTTCGTTCCGACTGAGCTCCGGATGGTAATCGGCGGGTCGCGGAACCTCGTGCAAGTGACTGGCGGGAGTTATACGCTCCTCTATCTCGTGCTTCCCATCCTGCTCGCCATCGTAGGCGTGATAGCGGTACAGGGTTCGTACGGGCGCACGATTTGGCATAAGCGGCTACGCTGGGGCGCTCATTTTCCTCGGTTACTTCCCGCTGGCGGTGGTCGGTTGCTTCGGATTCACGCAGGGGCCATTGCATCGAGCGTTTCAGCCGAACGTGCTATTTTCCCTCGTCATCGCCGGGTTCATCTATCCCGTCGTCTTTGGAGAACTCGGTGGGGCGGTGATGCACGAAGTCCATAAACGAGGGGTAACGGAGGAATCCGGTGTCACTGGCTGAATCGTTCGGTATTGCTGAATCGCTTCGTTTTGAGCCGAATTTGAACTACGCCGAGACGTTCCTGCTCACTTCCCTTCGGTCGTTCCGCGGACGTGCGTCTCGTCTACTTCAAACTGCCAAACGCTCATTCTGGCGATGTGATTCCTCGCTTCGCTCGTCGGATAGTAGCGCGGAAAAAGTATGGGTTTGGGCAGATTTGAACTGCCGGCCTCCTCCATGTCAAGGAGGTGTCATAACCAACTAGACCACAAACCCAGTCGGCCTCTGTCGTACGCATTTCTTCGTTGGCCGCATGGGTAATTGAAGGTTTCGAAATCGAATACCGTCGCCCGATTTTATTTCGACCTGGGCGGGCAACAGCTTTAAGTGATTGTACGAATTTGTGCATTATAACACGAATCAGTTCATTGGTGTTCCACTATGCAGGACTACATCGAACACGTCACCACCGGACACGACCTCACACTACCGCAGGCCCGAGACGCGGCGAGCGCCGTTTTTAGCGGCGCGACCGACGCGCAAATCGGCGCGCTCCTCACGGGACTCCGTGCGAAAGGGGAAACCGAAACCGAAATTGCCGGGTTCGCGCAGGGCATGCGCGATGCCGCGCGGACGATTTCCCCCGACCGAACTCCGCTGGTCGATACCTGTGGCACGGGTGGGGACGACTACGACACCATCAACGTCTCCACGACTTCGGCCATCGTCGCTAGCGGCGCGGGCGTCCCGGTGGCAAAACACGGCAACTACTCGGTTTCTTCCTCCTCCGGCAGTGCGGACGTGCTGGAAGAGGTTGGCGTCGTGGTCGATTCGGAACCACCGGCGGTGGAACGCACCATCGAGGAGCAGGGAATCGGATTCATGCTCGCACCGGTGTTCCATCCCGCGATGAAGGCCGTCATCGGTCCCCGCCGCGAACTCGGTATCCGAACCCTGTTCAACGTCCTGGGGCCGCTGACGAACCCGGCAGGTGCCGACGCACAGGTCGTCGGCGTCTACGACCCCGATCTCGTGCCCGTGCTGGCCCGCGCACTCGCCCACATGGACGTTTCCCACGCACTCGTGGTTCACGGGTCGGGGATGGACGAAATCGCCGTCCACGACGAAACGACGGTCGCAGAAGTCACCGGAAGTTCCATCGAGGAGTACGCGCTCTCCCCCGAAGACCTCGGTGTCGGACGCTACGACGTGTCGGCCGTCGCAGGTGGCACGCCAAAACAGAACGCGCATGACCTCCGCGGTATCGTCAACGGCCAAGTCGCTGGTGCAAAGCGTGACATCATACTGGCGAACGCCGGGGCCGCGGTGTACGTCTCCGGCCAAGCATCGTCCTTGGAAGACGGGGTCGAGCAAGCCAAACGTGCGATCGACTCGGGGCGCGCGGAAGAGCAACTGAACGTGATGACGAGGACAGTCTCAGCATGACGCGGGTAAAAATCTGCGGTCTGACGGAGGAAGACGACCTCAACGCCGCTATTTCTGCGGGAGCGGATGCAATCGGTCTCCTCGTGGACGTTCCCGTCGATTCACCGCGGGAAATCGACCCGCTGCGGGCCGCCGAACTCGCTCGTGCAGTACCTCCCTTCGTAATGACTGTTCTCGTGACGATGCCCGAAACCCCCGAGCGCGCGGTCGAACTCGCCGAAATCATCGAACCGGACGCCGTGCAGGTTCACGGAATGGGTGTCGGAGACCTCGCATATCTCTCTTCCAGCATCGACGGGAACGTCATTCGCGCTATCGACGCGACGACGGAGAATCCCGAGCGGTACGACACGGTCGCTGATGCACTCTTGCTGGATGCCGGAAAGGCAGGTGGTACCGGCGAGACACACGACTGGGAACGCGCACGCGAGTTCGTGAACGCTCTCGACTCACCGATCATCCTCGCCGGAGGGTTGACACCGGAAAACGTCGGCGAGGCAGTCACGGCAGTCGAGCCCTTCGCCGTAGACGTTGCGAGCGGCGTCGAATCGAACGGCGGACAGAAAGACCACACCGCCGTCGAATCGTTCGTCACGGACGCAAAAACGGCACCGAAGGAAGCGAGGACGACATCGGGGCCAGTTCTGCAACGATGAATCGCGACGAGTTCGAAGCCCTGGCTGAGAGTGACGGGTCGGTCGTCGTCCACGTGAAGACCGACCTTGACGTGGAAATCGATCCACTGACCGCCTACTCGGCACTCGGGAGGAGCGAGTACGACTTTCTGCTCGAAAGCGCGGAGAAGGTCGCATCTTCCGACCCGGACGGCGCGTTCAATCCCACAGGAACCGACGACCGACGGGCGCGATACTCGTTCGTCGGCTACGACCCGAAAGCGGTGGTGTCGGTCGATTCGAACGAAACGGACGTTCGAGTGTTGGACGACGGATGGGAGGAAAAGGTCGCCGTCGACCGAGATGACGTCGATGTGCTCGATACACTTCGGAACTCGCTTCCCGACGTGGAACGACGAGGATTCCCCAATGAAGACGGGTTTTCCGGCGGTCTCGTCGGATTTCTCGCGTACGACGCGGTGTACGACCTCTGGCTGGAAGAGCAGGGTATCGACCATCCCGAAACAGAACTGCCCGACGCGCAGTTCGTTCTGAACACCAAGACGCTCGTGTTCGACCACGTCGAAGATACCCTGTCGTTGGTGTTCACGCCGTTGCTTTCGCCGGACGACAATTCAAGTGATGTGTACGACCGACTGGTCGCTGAGGCCGAACGCGTTGCCGAGGTACTCGAATCGGCCGCTCAACCGGAGTTCGGCGGTTACCGACCGATAGACGAATCGTCGGGGGCGCGGGACGAGTACGAAGATGCTGTGCAACGGGCGAACGAACACGTTTACGCTGGCGACATCTATCAGGGCGTTATCTCCCGCAAGCGAGAGGTTTCGGGCGACATCGACCCGCTCGGACTGTACGCGGCTTTACGCGACGTGAATCCATCGCCGTACATGTACCTTCTCGGCTATGAGGACAGAACCATCGTCGGCGCAAGTCCAGAAACGCTGGTGTCGGTGCGTGACGATACAATCGTCTTGAACCCCATCGCCGGAACCTGTCCCCGTGGCGGAAATCCGATGGACGACCGCCGACTCGCGGGCGAACTCCTCGCGGACGAAAAGGAGCGGTCGGAACACGCGATGCTCGTCGATCTGGCTCGAAACGACGTTCGCCGGGTTTCCGAGTCCGGAAGCATCCGCGTTAAGGAGTTCATGAACGTCATCAAATACAGCCACGTCCAACACATCGAAAGCACGGTAACAGGTACCATAGCGGCTGACCGTGACGCTTTCGATGCGGTGCGCGCTACCTTCCCTGCGGGGACGTTAACCGGTGCGCCGAAAATCCGCGCGATGGAGATAATTCACGACCTCGAAGAAACCTCACGAGGTGTCTACGGGGGCGGCGTCGGCTACTTCTCGTGGACGGGTGATGCGGACTTCGCTATCGTCATCAGAACGGCGACTATCGAGCACGGAAGCACGAACGAAGGAAGCGGGACGGACACGATCACGGTGCAGGCGGGCGCGGGCATCGTCGCAGATAGCGACCCGACCGCCGAGTTCGAGGAGACCGAACAGAAGATGGGCGGCGTGCTGTCGGCGCTGAAAACGATGGGGTGCGATTCGGAACCCGATACCGACCACGACCGCGAACACGAACCCATGGAGGCGTCCCGATGACTCCGCTGGAGGTGTCGCGATGACTCGCGTGCTGTTCGTGGACAACTTCGATTCGTTCACTTACAACCTCGTTGAGTACGCTGAAGAGGCGCTTCGGGCACGGAAACCGACTTCCGGGACAGTCGAAACCGAGGTCGTCAAAAACACCGTTTCGCTCGAAACAATCCGCGACATGAATCCGGACGCCATCGTCATCAGTCCCGGCCCGGGCCATCCCGAAAACGAACGGGACGTCGGCGTCACCAACGACGTATTGCGCGAGCTTTCGCCCGAAATCCCGACGCTCGGCGTGTGTCTCGGGTTGGAGGCGGCGGTGCACGTCTACGGCGGAAAAATCGGACGCGCACCGGAGCCGATTCACGGAAAAGCGTTCCCGGTCGACCATGACGAAATCGGCGTGTTCGACGGTATCGAGCAGGGATTCCAGGCCGGGAGATACCACTCGCTCGTTTCGACGACGGTGCCCGACTGCTTCGACGTGAGTGCGACGACGAACCACGACGGCGATGAACTGGTGATGGGTGTCCGCCACCGCGAATACCCGATCGAATGCGTACAGTTCCATCCGGAGAGCGTGCTCACGGCGTGCGGGCGGGAGATACTCGAAAACTTCCTGTCGCGCTACACCAGCACGCCCGCCGCGTAAAGTGCGGCGACGACGAGGAGGGCGAGCAACCCGATACGCCAGATGAGTTTGACGGCGAACCGAATGGCGAAGATGAGCAGGATGATTGCGACGACGACTGCGACGATTCCGACAGGTTCGATGGCGAGGGGTACCATGTGGAAAATGGCTGTATACTGAGTGGTAAACGTATCGGTAATGTCGGGTTCGATTTTCGTGAAAATCGAGGGACGACGGTCGAGTAATGAGTCATTACCATAAGAATTTCCACCTTATCGGTCACTTTCGCTCCGGTCTGAACACTCTTATAGTCCCCGAGGTATTACTGTAGAGTAGGAAGGGAACGTTTTCCAGAGGCGTCACTATACAAACAAACTTGCGCTAAAGAAAGTAAACTTAATTGGGGATGGGTCAAATGCATTCTTCGTCACGAATGAAACGGGTCTACACACGAAACGAAAGACGAATCGCTACACAGAGCACTGGAACTACGGTGGTGGCGAACGAATGAGCGGCGCGCACGAAACCGACGCCGACGAAGTCACCCTTCCGGTCAAACGAACCAAGGGTGACACCCTCGAAGACCGGATGACGGGGAACGCGTACCAGAACATCCTCCCGGCACGCTATCTCCGCAAAGACGCTGACGGCAATCTCGTCGAGACGCAGGAAGACCTGTTCCCGCGCGTTGCGAAAAATATCGCACTCGCGGAAGCCGTCTACGAGGCCGAAAAGCAGGGCGTCGAGCTCACCGTCACGCCTGCGCAGTTGAAACCCGACCACCCGCGCCGCGACGAGTTGGCCGCGGAAGTGTTCGGCAAAGGAACGACCGCTGGGGACGACGCTGAGACGGAACTCACCGTCTACAACGTCAACAAGTTCGCCTACGACACGGTCGTTCCGGAACTCCCCGAGGATATCGCGGTGCACGTCGAATCCGTTCGGGACGAGTTCGCCGACCTCATGGAAGGCCTGTCGTTCATTCCAAACTCGCCCACGCTGATGAACGCGGGCGACGAACTCCAGCAGTTGTCCGCCTGTTTCGTCGATTCCCCGGGCGACGACATCACGGACATCCACCAGACTGCGAAGGAGGCCGCCGAGGTCTTCCAGTCCGGCGGTGGCATGGGCTACGCGTTCTGGAAACTCCGGCCCTACGGTGACGCAGTCGGTTCGACCGGCGGCATCGCGTCCGGCCCGATTACGTTCATGCGCACGTACGACCAGATGTGTGAGACCATCGCGCAGGGCGGTGCCCGGCGTGGCGCACAGATGGGTGTCATGCGCGTCTCGCACCCCGACGTTATCCAGTTCATTCACGCGAAAAACAAGGATGTCAGCCTCGCCAACACGCTCCGCCTGAACGACCCCGACGACTACACGCACACGTCGTTCAAGGACGCGCTGGAAGAGGCCCGCGAACTCATCGACGACGATGGTCGGGTTCCGAAACACCTCCGAAACGCCGCCGAGGGTCACCTCTCTAATTTCAACATCTCGGTCGGCGTCACGGACGATTTCATGGAGGCACTCTACAACGACGAGGAGTTCGTCTTTACCAACCCGCGCACGGAAGAACCACACGTCGCCACCGAACACACCGAAGAAATGTACGACATGTTCGGTCTTGGCGACTACGTCACACCGGGCGAAGTGCTGTCGATTCCCGCCGATGTCCTCTGGAACCGCATCGTGGAGGGTGCGTGGGAGAACGGCGAACCCGGCGTCATCTATCTCGAACGGGTGAACAAACAGCACTCCTTCGACGTCGAAAAACACCCCGACCACCGGATTCTCGCGACGAACCCGTGTGGCGAACAGCCGCTCGAAGAGTACGAGGCGTGTAACCTCGGCCACATCAACCTCTCGACGCTCGCCGACACCGACGCGCCGGACTGGCGCGTCTGGTACGAGCAGAACGGCGACAGCTACGGCTCGCTGTCAGAGGCCGTCGATGCGTTCCTCCGGAATGCCATCGACTGGGACGAGTTCGACTACCGCATCGACTACGGCACTCGATTCCTCGAAAATGTCGTTACGATGTCCGACTTCCCGGTCGAGAAGATCGAACAGAAGGTTCGGGATATGCGCAAAATCGGGTTGGGCATCATGGGACTGGCCCAGTTGTACATCCAACTCGGCGTTCGCTACGGAAGCGAGGAAGGCAACGAAATCGCCCAGCAGTTGATGACCCACATCAACCACGAATCGAAGTGGGCCTCCCACGAACTCGCCGAGGAGCGCGGGTCGTTCAACGATTGGACCGATTCGAAATACGCGAACCCGACCGACTACCCCGAGTGGTTCGAGCACCAGACCGGTCTCGACCCCGAGAAGTGGAAAAAAGGATTCTCGGTTCGGAACCACAACACGACGACCATCGCGCCGACCGGCACCACCTCGATGGTCGGCAACACCACGGGTGGCTGTGAGCCGATTTACAACGTCGCCTACTACAAGAACGTCTCCGACGACGTGCAGGGCGACGAGATGCTCGTGGAGTTCGACGACTACTTCCTCCGCACGCTGGAGGCGAACGACATCGACGTGGACGCGGTCAAAGAGGAAGCCCAAGAACAGATGGCGAACAACGAGTTCTCGGGCGTCGAGGGACTCGACACCGTCCCGGACGCCATCGGCGAACTGTTCGTCGTGACGGGCGACCTCACCGGCAAGCAACACGCCGCGGTTCAGTGTGCCTGCCAGCAGGGTGTGGACTCGGCCATCTCGAAGACCTGTAACTTCCCGAACTCCGCCAGCAAGGAGGATATGGACGAGGTGTACCGCTACATCTACGACCACGGCGGAAAGGGCGTCACGGTCTACCGCGACGGCACGCGCTCGAAACAGGTGCTTACCACGCGCGCCGACAACGCCGAGTTCGCGGACGAGGACGAGGCGGCGGAAACCATCGCCGAGCAGATCGAGGAGGTCTTCGACGGCATGGAGAACTTCATCGAGAACGAGGAAGTGCAGGCCGCACTCGGCGACGAACTGTCCAGTCTGGTCGAAGACGGTGTCACCGGCGGTGCCTACGCTAAGGAACGCCCACGTCCGGACGTGCTCCACGGCGTGACCCAGCGCGTTGACACCGGCTACGGCAAGATGTACGTCAACATCAACGAGGACGAATCCGGCGAACCGTTCGAACTGTTCGCCACCATCGGTAACTCCGGTGGCTTCACCAACTCCTTCACCGAGGCGCTAGCGAAAGTCATCAGCTACGCGCTCCGCAGCGGTGTCGACCCGAACGAAATCGCCTCCGACTTGCAGGGCATCCGCAGCCCGAAAGTCGCGTGGGACAAGGGCGAACAGATCAACTCCATCCCGGACGCCATCGGCGTGGCGATGCGACGCTACCTCGACGGCGAAATCGAGCGCGCGGGCATTCCACAGCAAAAGACGCTCGAAGAGACGGCGGACGAAAGCGAAACGGACGGCGCTGCAGCCGAGACAGGGAAGGACGCCTCCCAGTCGCTCATCGATGCGGGTGAAAGCCCCGAATGTCCCGAGTGTGGGTCGCTCTCGCTGTACTTCTCTGAGGGTTGTAAGACCTGCGAGTCGTGCGGTTGGAGCGAGTGCTCGTAATCGGATCGTAGGCACTCCACAACCGTTCGGTTATTTTTTGGCACCCCCTGACGGCCAAAACTGACAAGTAGAGTGATATCATCTCACAGAGAGAGCTACGCAGAGGGTCAATGTATTCAGGGAAATGATATGCGAATGCTAGTCCGATTCGGGGGAGGGTATGAAATCGTGGAGTAACTCGACGCGACGTGGACTGCTCCTCATCGTCGCAGGTGTGTTGCTCGTCGGATTGACGTTCGGCGCGAGCTGGGCGTTCGCGCCAAACACGAGCGTCGTATCACCGGGCGCGGAGAACAACACGACGACACTCGTCGGCGTCCAAGGGCCCGGATGGGGCGGGAGCGTCGTCGAAATCGACAACAACGGAACGACGATGTGGAGCGTCGGGAACGCTATCAGCTATCAGGACGTTACGCAACTGGACAACGGAACCGTTCTTGCAACGTATGCGGACAAATACAGAGCGTGTGGTCCGTACAAGCCGCCCTGCAAGCGAACGGGGGTTCGATTCGTTGACCCGCAACCGAACACGAAAGTCACCGGCGAATGGAGCTATCCGGTTCGAACCCGGAAGGACAGCGAGGTTCACGACGCGGAGATACTCCCGTCGGGCGAACTGCTCGTCGCGGATATGGAGTACGAGAGCATCTACACGTACAACTTCACGACCGGAAAGCCGTCGTGGACGTGGAACGCGAGTCAGTACTACGACGCACCATCTGACCCGACGAAAACCGATTGGCTCCACATCAACGACGTGGATAGAATCGGCGACGGACGATATCTCGTCTCCGTCCGAAACACGAATCAACTGATCATCGTCGAACGCGGAAAGGGGGTCGTCGAAGTGATCAACGAGAACCGCGACCCGTCGATACTCGACAAGCAACACAACCCGCACTGGCTCGGGGACGGGGCCGTCGTCGTGGCAGATTCCGAGAACCATCGTATCGTCGAACTTCACCGAAACGAATCGACGGGGAAGTGGGAGGAAGCGTGGACTGTCTACGAAGTGGACGGAATACAACTCGACTGGCCGCGCGACGCCGACCGTCTGCCGAACGGGAACACGCTCATCACGGACAGTCGAAACAATCGCGTGGTCGAGATAACGCGAAACGGAAGTGTGGTTACCAGCTACGACGTCCCCGACCTCCCCTACGAAGCTGACCGCGTTCCGTTCGGCGAGTCGTACGGACAACCGTACGGAACCGAGGGAGAATCCAACGTACTCGGTGAACGAAGCGTGAACATCCCTGTGCTGTCCACGCTTCTCACCGGGGCTCGTCACGTCATCTCGCTCCCGTTCTGGGTTTCGGAACTCCACGTCCTCGTCGTTCTCGTCGCAGTCACGCTGTGGATTGTGGGGGGATTCCTACTGGTCACGTCCCGCTGGTCGTCCTGACCGAGGGAAACAGTCAAACGGGCCGCATCCGGTAGTTTCCATATGGCCGAAGAATCGAAGGGGCGACCGTGCCCCCTCTGTGGCGAGTCCATGTATCATCGCCACTGCAAGTACGTCTGCCCACAACACGGCGTCGTTTACGACTGTTCGGACACCTTCTACTGAACGTCCGATCTGACTACGAATGTGACGTTCGCTACTCCCCGTCCGAAAGGAGTCGGTACGCAGGCCCGGCCAGCAAAACGAGGGCCGCGATTCCGGCGGCCACGACGAGAAGCCAATTGTTCCCGAGTTCGCTTATCGACAGCGAATCGAGTGAACTCCCTGCCAGCACCGCCGCAACCATCCACGGCACTTCGCCGACTGCAGTGCCGAGCACGAACGCGCGGAGTGGAACGTTCGACAAGCCAGCGGCGGCCGAAACGGCATCGGAGGGAGCAGGTGCGAGTCGTGATGCCACCATTCCCCGTACGTCTCCCGTGGCATCGAAAAAGCGATCACCGGACTCGCCGAGACGCCCGAAAACTCCCGTTCCCATGTTACAATACCGCGCCGCAGAAAACGGCACGCAGGCACTCGTGGTCGCGCCGACGAGTGCGATGGGGAATCCGACGACGGGGCCGTAAACGTAGCCAACCGCCGCCGCCACGACGGTTGTCGGCCACGCGAAAAACGGGCGAACGAGGTAGACGAGGAAAAATAATCCCCCAGCGAGCAGCGGGTTCTCGGTCACTCGTTCGACCTGCCGAAAAACGAACTTCGGAGAGAGTAGGACACCGGCGACGACCACCAGCGCAATCACCACAACGCCAGTGATGTGTCGCCGGTTCTGCGTGAACGCCATTCTGTCACAGAGAGTCGGGGAGGGGGCTAAATTCTTTCCACCCGGCCGCGCAACGTTTAATCCCCTCCGTGTGGGATTCGTAATCGATGGACGAGGATGACGCCGTCGCGCTGGGGGTGGAACTGTTGAGCAAACTGGAACACCCCGAACTGTCGGTCGCGGAGGCGGTAGACCGTATCGAGACCATCACCACTAACCCAACGATGACACGGAAAATTCTCGATGCGGCCGAAAAACGCGGCGTCATCGAACGCGAAAACGGAATCGTCCGACCGAAAGGCGGCGGATTCGTGCGGTTCGAAAGCGACGTGGTGACGAAGGAGGGAGATTTCTCCTGTCGGCGCTGTGGAACCGGTATCTCGACGGGCTATTTCATGAAACTCGACGCGGGCGAACACGGCCCATTCGGGTCGTCGTGTATTCGAAAAGTGACCGGGCGGGAGTGAACGGTTTCGTCGGAGCGTGGCTTACCGACCGCGACTGAGTTCTTCGATAAGTCGCTCGATGGTGCGTTGTTGCTGTTCGAGCAGCTCGCTTTGGCGTTCGACGGCTTCGGTGAGCCCGCGAGTTGGGTTTCCGTCGTGTCGTCCAGGTTTTCACTCGCTGATTCGAACCCCGAGTCGACAAATCCGGCCGATGAGTCGGACTCCGTCGTTTGCGGCTCGGACGTTTCGGACGTCGTCGCTTCCGTTTCGACGCCTCCGGAGTCGGTCGCCGGTTGGTCGGACGTCGTGGGTTCGGTAGTCGAAGACGTGGCGGCCACCTGTTCAGGGGTCGCTGATTCGGGTGTTGCCGAATCGGCGGTCACTCGCTCGACTTCATCCTCGTCGAGTGGGTCGGCAGGCGGTTCCTCGACGATCTGACCGCGGTCGTCGAGTTCGGGTGGATTCGCGTTGAGCGGTTCGACGCCGCCGCCGAACACGTCGTCGTCATCCGCAAGTGAGACGGTTTCGTCGGATTCGGTTGCCGAATTGTCGTCGGGTGCAACCGTTTGCTCGAACTCGGCGTAACTGCCGACATCGTGGTATGCGAGAAGTGTCTGTTCGATGCGCTCACGGACTTCGCGGGTTCGGTCGCTCGGGGTTTTGATTCGCTGTGGACGGCCGTTCGCTTCGATGATGATCTGCGAGGAGACGTTTCCTTCTTCGACATCGAGGCGGGTGACATCGGCGAAATGGAACTGCTCGAAATCCTCGTCCCAAATCGCTTCGCCGACGTGTTTCACGACGCGCGCGCTGGTGAGGACGAGCGTGAGTTCGCTGAACTGGTACGTTTGGATGACCTGTTCGTTTGCGTCGGTGATACCTGCGCCGTTTAGTACGCCCGCGATGACGGGATGGAGGGCGTCGTGGAGGCGTTTCGACGGAATTTTGAACTTGTCCGTCCCGTCGATACCGTAATCGAGCGTGATGGTCGATTTCCGTCCGCCTTTGGAGACGGCAATTCGTTCTGCACCGTGTGGATACTCTTCGACGGACTCGTCGCTCAACAGGCCATCGGCCCGGTAGATGAGTGTTCGCGTCGGTGTCACGAAGAGGATATCTTCGCCTCCAAGCGATACTTCTGCGGCAACATGTTCGTCTTCAGGACTGGACTGGACGATTCCCGGAACGCTCATGCAGGGAATGGTCATGCCCAAATCTTAAAAACACCGGAGAAACATAACACATTAAAGACTAATTTTTGGTTGATCTGAATCGGTTGAATAGCCATTGGAGCGTCGTCCGGTCGTCGTGAAAGTCGAAAGACGGCGTGGTGTCGTGCCGTGTATCCCCGTGTCATTCGCCGTCCGAGATGAGAACTTTAAAGAGTACCACATCCCTACCCGTAATCGAGCCCGGGTGGCTTAGCTGGACATAGCGCCGCACTCATAGGGTTCTGAGATTTGGCGCTCAGGCCTTGGAAGCCTCCCCATGTGCCCGTGAGGCCCCGCCAGGCCTCGAACCTGGGACATGCGGAGATCGAGGGTTCGGAGCCCTCCCCGGGCATTTTTCGCACAGCACAGTTGGGAGATGTAGTCTCGACTGATGATGGTCGGGTCTCGACGACCGAAGTGAGCTGGAAACGGGGTGAACACTTTTTCGGCGATTCGAAGCTCCGTTTGTGGATTCGAACTGCATTCGGTTCCATACCGTGGCAATCGTTTCGTATTGGACGCCGTAGATGTTGGCGGACGCGAACACCCATCCAGTTGTCCTGAGAGTGTATTAGTCAGAAATTTGATACATAGTTGCGCAACGACAGTAGAACATATATCTCTCGGACATGTTTGATGGGTTGATATCGACAAACGTCCTCAAATTCTTTATTAAAAGGTCTAAATGTTTCTCAGGCGTTTATAAAATGTCGACAAACCGAACAAGATGTATAAAACCGCGTTAATTTCTCTGTACACTCACGACGTTATATGACCCCTCCAGTCGTAGCAAGAGATACATCCCAGAGTAATCATGTCGAGTCCTCCAACGATACAGAACGACCACGCATCGGATTTCGAACTGCCAGTCCACCGCAACGCCGCCGAGACCGCGGCACGAAAACTCTTCACACCGGTTCAGTTTCTGAGTTTCTGGACGGCGGTTGCACTCCCGTTCGGCTACCTTCCGCTGCTGTATCGGGGCGATTTCTCGTCGTCGGTCGAGGTGTTTGCCCTGCTCCTCGTCCTGAACGTCGTCGCCATGGTCGTCGGCCACGGGTACAAACGCGATTGAGTTCCTGATTTCGTCATCCCAACTACACCGCACCGCCCCCGCTTTCCTCCATCGCCATCATCCCCCATTCTCCGTCGCAACAGTTCTTCCGACAGTAGAGCGCTCCCTAACGATTCGTCGCTGAACCGTCAGAGAATCCACGGTTCCGAGGATGAATCACTCCTCCAAAATCGATTTTCTATATGGTGATTCCATTTTTGAATATACTCATTCTAGTTTTAGGCTAGCCAAAAAAGTAATTGTGGTGACAAGAATTATATTCGCTGCATCCTAAGTGTGAATATGGGGATTCTCGGCAATCTAACGCTGGTGTTTGTTGCAGGACTCGTTACGGCACTCGCAACCGGCATCGGCGCCCTCCCTTTCTTTCTCGTCGACGAGGTGAGCGACCGCTGGAACGTCGCACTGTGGGGACTTGCCTCGGGAATCATGGTTTCCGCGTCTGTGTTTGGACTGATATTCGAGGGTCTCTCGAACGCAAACGGTGGCAGTGTCAGCGGCGTCGCTCTCGGGTTGCTGATCGGTGTCGCACTCGTCGTCGTGAGTCATCACGTCATCGCGGAAGCTGAAGTGAATCCGAAGCGATATGAGGAGGCGGATTTCAAGAAACTCGCGCTTATTCTGGGTATTCTCACCGTGCACAGCTTTCCGGAGGGAGTTGCCATCGGCGTGTCGTTCGCCGACCTGAATCTCGGTGGTGTCGACGGTGTATCTCTCCTCGGTTTTTCCATCCCGCTGTTGGCAGTTTTCATGACCGTCGCGATTTCGATCCACAACGTCCCCGAAGGCGTCGCGATCTCCATTCCGCTTCGCTCGATGGGCGTGGACAAATGGCGGATGGTCTGGTGGTCTATCTTTTCCAGCCTTCCCCAACCGATCGGTGCGGTCATCGCGTTCTACTTCGTTCGCGTCGCACGGGAGTTTCTCCCCATCGGATTCGGTTTCGCCGCAGGGGCGATGATATATCTGGTCGCATCCGAGTTCATCCCGGAAGCGCTCGAAGTCGGGGAGGAACTGCCGGGTGGTGGTCACCGGGAACTGCTTTCGGGACTCACCGCGGGTATTCTGCTCATGGTTCCACTCGCGTTCGTCTGAATACGGTTTACTCGACCCGATTTCTGAATTTATGCACAACCCAAAGTACTTCGTTCGACGAGACCGGCGCAAAAACGATTTTAAATCGTTTAATTGACTGTAGTCGTCTGAGAGCCCAATCGACAGGTCTGTTCATCGACGGTAAACGATGTGAATTGGCTCTAACACTCTCCACGCTATAAGGTCGCTCCTGTAGACGGTTTAGCCGGGCACGGGTGTGCTACAATGCCGGGAACTACCCCCTTCGAAAACGACGGGAACGCAGTCGCGAGTCGCACCACTGTCGGACGCCGGAAACTCACCGCACTCCACGCGAAGTACAGTGAACACACGCTCACGACACCGATTCAGTTCGTCGGCTTCTGGTCGGCAGTCGCCCTGCCGTTTCTCTACGTTCCTCTCCTGATGAATGGTCTCGCTGACGCCGAGCTCACCGTCTTCCTCTCCCTGCTGGTGTGCCACATAGTGGCCCTCTTTGCCGGACACTCCTACCGACAGGAGTAACTGCCTTCGGTCGATTTAACCTTCTCCTCGAAAACGAGTAGCTATGGGACTCGAAACTGTGTCGCTCGGTAGTACCGGCACGAAAGTGAGTGAAGTCGCGTTCGGAACGTGGCGGTTCGGCCGTGAGAACGACGACGGTGAAGTCGAAATCGGCGAGAAGCGAGCGCACGAACTCCTCGATGCCTACGCGGACGCGGGCGGAAACTTCATCGACACAGCAGATATGTACGGCGACGGCGAGAGCGAGCGCTACATCGGAAATTGGCTCGCAGACCGCGACCGCGAGGATTTCGTCATCGCCTCCAAGATCTACTGGCCGACTCGGAAGGACGACCCTAACGGGCGCGGCCTCTCGCGTAAACACCTGTGTCGGCAGATAAACCTCATTCTCGACCGTCTCGGCACGGATTACCTTGACCTGCTGTACATCCATCGCTGGGATGACGAGACGCCCGCAGACGAGTTCATGCGCACGCTCGACGGGTTCGTTCGGGATGGAAAAGTGAACTACATCGGCACCTCGACGCTCGAACCGAACGCGTGGAAGGTCGTGAAGGCGAACGAGATGGAGTACGAACCGTTCCGTCTCGCTCAGCCGCGATACAATCTCGTCAACCGCGAAATCGAGTCGAACTACCTCCCCATGTGTGAGGATTACGACATTGGTCTCATCCCGTGGTCGCCGCTGGCGGGTGGTTTCCTGACGGGTAAATACTCCCGCGATGAGGAACCGCCGGAAGGAACCCGCGGCGCAACCGACCAACAGTTCCGCAACTCCTACCTCACCGAGGAGAACTTCGACGTGCTGGAAGAGGTCGAAGCGGTCGCCGAGGAGATCGACACGACTCCCGCGAAGATCAGCCTCGCGTGGTTGCTGAAACACGATGCTGTCACTGCACCCATCGTCGGTGCGCGGACGGTCGAGCAGTTACAGGAGAATCTGGACGCGACCGACATGTCGCTCACGGATGACCAGTTCGAGCGACTGGCGAACGCAAAATAACCGAACTCTTTCTTACCGCCGAGCCAAGCGTTTTTGACGGATACCGAACAATCATCCCCATGGACGAAATTTCACTCGCCGTTCCGGAGGCAATCATCGAATCGCTGCCCGAAGACGGCGACAGTGCGGCCCGCGACATGCACGAGGCCGTCGCGGGATGGGAAGTACGACTTAACCGCCTTGCAGAGAGCGACGACGAAGTCGCCAGTGCAGTCTTCGATGTCGTCGAGCGATTCGAAACACGGTGGGAGCAGTACGACGATTTCGTCGCCGAACTACGTGCGTGGGGACAATCACCGATCTACGCGATGGCGTGGCGCGACCTGCATGCCGCGCTCATCCAGCAGTTGTACGACCACGACGACCTGTCCGAACATATCGACCGCGAGCGAAACGCCCGTCTCGTCACTGACGGCATCCGCTTCGGGAAATGAGCGACGACCGACCGCTCTCCCGCGTTCGACGGGCGAAAAGTCGTCAGTCGCCCTCCGCCCGTGTAGATAGTGGCGCGGTCGCGGTCGGGATGGTCGTCACCCTCGGCGCACATCTCATCCCCGCGTTTTTCCTGCTTTTCGAAACGTCGGCGTCTCTCGTCCGCGTGACCGCCCTCGCCAGCACCCTCACGTTCCCGCTCGGGAGTTACGTCACCGGGCGCTATGCGGGTGGCGACTGGGAACGCTGTGGACTGCACGGGCTACTCACGGCGACGGCGTCGCTCGTCCTTCTCGGAATGTTGGCCGTTGTCCTCGTCGGACCCGGGCGGGCAGTCGGCGAATTCGGCCGGATACTCGTTGCGGAGTCGGGATTGTCACTGATTTCCGGCTCACCCTTGCTTGCGGCGACGGTCGTCTTTCTGTTGTTTACCGGAATCATTGGGGGAGCGCTCGGGTCGAACTGAATGCAAAGAGCCACTCGGATCGAACTGAACGCAGTTGGGTGTTCGCACCGAGCGAACACCGCCCCGCAGTCTGAGCGTTTATAATCCGTGCGTGCCATATTCCGCCATGGAACTCACGCTCCGGTTCTTCGCGAACTTCCGCGAAGACGTCGGACAGAAGGAGCTCGAACGGGAGTATCCCGATGCTTCGACCGTCGGCGACGTTCTCGAATCGCTCACGGAAGAGTACGGCATCGACGTGTTCGAGGACGGCGACCTCCGACCGCAGATATCTATCATGAAAAATGGAACTGATGTCGTCCACATCGACGGTCGGGAAACTTCGCTCTCGGATGGCGACAAACTGAGCATCTTCCCACCGGTTGCAGGGGGATAGATGCGACGCGAGAAATCTTTCCGCGGAATCAGCAAGCGTCTCGCACGCAACTACCTCGAAAACCTCGGCGGCGAGGTGCAAGATAACGGCGATGTTACAGGCGATGGCTGGCAAGTGTCCCTTTCCTCCGAAAAGGTGAGTATCGGGCCGACCGTCGAATTGACGGAAGTCACAGTCGTCTTCGAAGGCGACGAAGCAACGCTGGATTCGCTCGTCGAAGCGTTCTCCCAGAAGGCCATGCGCGCGGGCGGATAGGAAAAGATCGAACGGGCAGTGAGACCGATGCAATGACCGACGAACCGAATCACCCGATTGAAGGCCAAATCGTCCTACTGGCGGGGGCGAAAGCCAGCGTTCCGCTCGAACGACTTTCCGAACTCCTCGCCGAAACACATTCCGACCTCTGCGAACGGATGGGCGAATACCGACAGCGATACGAATGCGTTCACGAGACGCCGGAGTGGTGCGTCTTTCTCGTGGAGGACGGTCACTGGGAGATGGTCGGAAACCGATTCGGGTTCGACCGCCGCGAGTGGGATGCGGTTCGGCGGGCGCACGAACAGCAACTGTACCGAATCGGGCGGCGTGAACGTCGTCGGTCGGAGTTCGACAGCGCCCTCGAGATTCGCGAAGCCGTGTTGATCGCGACTCACGAGTGACAGCGGATAGTTTGTTGTGTTTGATCGATTCAGTAATTTACCACAGGTGCTTGAATCGGAGTACGTTTGCTGGGTTTTTGGAGTAAGCACGTCAGTAAATCCCGACTCCGATGAGACCGCTACCGCACCACCTCACAATGGCCCACACGCCTCCCCAACCGACTCCTTTGCTCACATTCGTTCGCGCAAACGTCGGTTGGGGAGGGTGAGGCCTGCGAAGTCGCGGAGCGACCTCGATAGCGAGCGGCGAAGCCACGAGCACGCGGTGGCGGTCGTGTGTTGTCGTGATTTGCTACGGACAAACGACCTCAGTTCGAATCGCGTATCAATGGTTTCGTCGTCGTGGCGGTTTTCATTGGGGCCGGGACTTGCAAACAGCAGAGAACCAAGGATAGTAGCCAAGAACCCAAACAGTTCGTTTTCCCCTGTTCGCTACTCCAAAACCTCGAATGCGGATTCCAGGTCGGCGAGCAAATCCCGCGGATGCTCGACGCCGACGGAAATCCGTAGGAGGGAATCCGAGATGCCGATTTCCTCGCGTTCCTCGGGTGTGAGGGGTGAGTGAGTCATACTTGCAGGATGTTCGATGAGCGACTCCACGCCACCCAAACTAACCGCCAGCGCGAAGTGGTCGAGTTCGGCGACGAATCGCTCCACGGCTTCGAGTTCGCCGTCGAGTTCGAAGGAGACGACCCCGCCGCCGCCGTCCATCTGGCGTTTTGCGAGGTCGTACTGTGGGTGGGATTCGAGGCCTGGGTAGTAGACGGTGGCAACGCCATCGTGTTCGTCCAGATAGGCCGCGATTTCGGCGGCGTTGGTCTCGTGCTGGCGCATTCGTAGCGGGAGCGTCTTCAGACCGCGGAGGGTGAGGAAGGCGTCGAAGGGCGCGAGCATGTTGCCCATGCCGACCTGCTGGAGGAAGCCAATCTCGTTCGCCAGTTCGTCATCGCTGGTAACTGCGACGCCGCCGATGGAATCGCTATGACCGTTCAGGTATTTCGTCGTGCTGTGGACGACCACGTCCGCGCCGAGTTCGAGCGGACGCTGGAAGTAGGGCGAAAGGAAGGTGTTGTCCACGCCGAGAGTCGCGCCGATCGATTCGGCGACCGAGGCGATGGCTTCGATATCACAGAGTCTGAGGAGCGGGTTGGACGGTGTCTCCATCCAGATGAGGGCAGTATCGTCGCGCACGGCGTCCGAGACGGCGTCGGTGTCGCGGGCATCCACGAAATCGACGGCCACGTCGAGTCGCTCGCGGAACAGTTCCTTGAGCATCGTTTTCGTCCCGCCGTAGAGGTCGTCGAACGCGACGACGTGGTCGCCGGGTGAGACCGAGGCCGTGATAGTGGCGACGATTGCGGAGGTACCGGAGGCAAAGGCCATGCCGTGGTCGCCACCTTCGAGGGCCGCGAGTCGCTTTTCGAGTGCATGCCGGGTCGGGTTCGAGAGACGCGAGTAGAGATACTGGTTTTCGTCGGGGTCTAAATCTTCGAGCGCGATGTCGGGGTCGATGCCGCCGACCTCGTAGGTCGAAGCGAGGTGAATCGGCATCGTCACGTCGCCTGCTTGCTCGTCGTGCGATGGTTGCTCAGCGTAGGTCACGGCCGTGGTTTCGAATTTTTCTTCGTCGCCGGTTCGGTCAGTCATGCCACCTTCACGTTAGATAACGATACTTAGAAACTTCCGATGCGGCAGGTGTTGCCATGCACCCAAAGAATGGTCTCTCGTGGTAAATTATTGTGAAACATCCTGGTGAAATTTTTCGAACGTGTTTTGACTAAACTCAGAACAAAATCGAGAGAGACTGGGGTCGGTTTCGCTCGCGCGCGGTCGGCCAGACCCTTGCACTTTCTTCGTCATTTCACGCACTGTCTTTCACTAACCAGTACTACCTAGCCAGTCTACGAAATCACCGCGAAAAACACGAAATGGAAAATTCGTATCGGTATTCAGTCGTCGCCGGAGGCGGCCGCACCGCCGCGACTGACGCCCGTTCCGGGGCCAATGTCGATGCCGAGTTCGTCCAGTTTTTCGTCCGGCACGACGCCATCTTCCCAGCCACGAACGTCGTAGTACTCGGCTTTCATCTCGTCCAGTTCGGCGAGTTGGCCCTCGGAGCCGCCCGTTCCGGGGATGGCGTCTGGATGGCCGTCGATGAACCGAACCGGCAGGTCGTCGTCGTCGCCGTCGAAGCCGACGAGGTTGTTGTAGTAGCGTTCGAGGTTGTAGATGCGCTCGCCCGATTCCATCAGGTCGTCCTCGGACACGTCGAGACCGGTCATGCCGTTGTACTGGAGGACGTACTCCTCGACACCTTCCGCGAAGGCGTTGAACTTGCAGATGTCGAACGAGTCGCTGACGGCGTGCATGTCCTGGAAGGTGGCACAGAGCTCCCCTTTGCCTTCCCAGTCCGCCGGGTCAACCTTCTCCGGAATCCCGAGCAGTTCCGCGGCGGGCGTGTAGCCGCGTAGGTGGCAGGCGCCGCGGTTGCTGGTCGCGTAGCCGATTGCCATCCCCTTCATCGCTCGCGGGTCGTATGCGGCCATCGTCTGGCCTTTCACGTCTAGCGCCATCTCCTCGTCGCCGAGTTTGGCGGCGGCGCGGGCCGCACCCTCCGCCAACAGGTCGGCCAGTTCGTCCTCGCGGTGGGCCACGCGGTCTATCATATCGACCATCGTCTCAACGTCGCCCCATTCCAGGCCTTCGTCGAGGCGACCTTCCTCGGTGGCCTCCATCGCCATCGCCATGGTGTTCCCCATCTCGATGGTGTCGAGCGCCACGTCGTTACAGCGGTCGATCATCAGCGCGACCTTGTCGCGGTCGTCGGTCATCGAGTTCGGTCCGAGCGCCCACGCGGATTCGTACTCGTAGGACTCCATCCGGACGTTCATGTCCTGGCCCTTGTGATTGACCTGTACCTCGACTTCCTTCTTACAGGCGACCGGGCAGGAGTGACAGGTCGGTTCGTCCACGAGAATGTTCTCGCGGACGTTCTCGCCGGAGACGTTCTCGGCGTCGATGTTCGGCTGCGGGTTTCCGGCCTCCGCCTCGCTGCTGGTGCTGGTATGCCGTGCGTTCCGCGTCGGGAGACCGTCCATCTCCTCCGTGACGTTCATCAGGACGTTCGTTCCGTATAGTGACAGGCCACCTTCGTTCGGTGCTGTCACGTCGGATTCCTGAATGGCCTGCATCGCCTGCTTGTGTCCTTTCTGGAACGTCTCTTGGTCGGCCGGTTTCTGCATCTTCGTCGTGGATTTGATGACGATTGCCTTGAGCCCTTTCGACCCCATTACGGCACCAGTGCCGCCACGGCCGGACGCCCGGTCGTCCTCGTTGATGATGCAGGCGAATCGAACTTCGTTTTCCCCTGCCTGGCCGATGGCCATCATCGAGAGGTTCTTGCCGTACGCACCATCGACTTCTTCTTCCAGGGTGTCACGGGTTTCGTGGACGCCCTTCCCCCAGAGGTGTGATGCATCGCGGAGTTCGACTTCGCCGTCTTCGACCACCGCATACACGGGGTCGTCGGATTCGCCTTCGAACAGTAACCCGTCGAATCCGGCCCATTTCAGTCGTGCGCCCGACCACCCGCCGTGGTGCGAGTCGGTCACGGTGTTCGTCAACGGCGACTTGGTACACACCGCGATTCGGCCGCTCATCACGGTCTGTGTGCCCGTGAGCGGGCCGTTCATGAACGCCAAGAGGTTGTCCGGACCGAGCGGGTCAACGTCCGCTCCTTGGTCGAACACGTACTTTACACCGAGGCCACGCGCTCCGATGTACTTTTTTGCATCATCGTCATTGACGCTCTCGTAGTTCACCGAACCGTCCGAGAGATCGACGCGAGCGACGTGGTCGTGAAAACCGCCTAAATCGGTCATGGTAAGTTCCAACGTTTATATTAGGTCGCTATCGTGTTAGCCGTTGCCACGTTTATGTAACCAGAAACGGTTACGTTGTCGAGAGTTGAGAGGCAACTATTTGACAGAAAAGAGAGAATACTCTGTGAGTGGTAGATGGAACAGTTCACCAAACACTGCGAATACATCGGATACCAAATACTGCCGACAGTTCGTAAAAAGGAGTTCGACCGATTCAGTCGTCCCGACGGAACGAGTAGACGTGTCCGCTTTCCGCTCGGTCGCCGTTCGGTGGATAGATGAACGTGCTGGTACCGGCGTAGACGGCGTCGTCCGTGACTGCCGGTTTTACTCTCACGGTTCCCAACACTTCCCAGTGGTCGAGTTCGGTTCCGTCGTCCTCCGAATAGGCGTACACGCGTCTGTTACTGCCCACGTAGACGGTATCGCCGTGCACGACTGCCTCGGAAAGCCGCCACGACGAACTTGGGGTGACTGTCCACTGCTCGTCCCCGGAATCCGCATCCAGAGCCACCAGACGTGGCGGTTTGTCCTCCGTCGATTCGGTGTCTTCAGTAACCGTTGCGTAGACGACATCGTCCGTTGTGGCGAGTCCGGACACGTTGGTCGTGTCCGGAATTTCGCTCGACCATAGCGCCGTCCCGTCGCTTGCGTCGAAGGCGAAAACATCCGCCGGGTCGTCAATCGAGTATCGGTCGGTGGCGTAGACGACGCCATCCGCGACGGCGACGTTCGCATCACGCGTGAATTTACCGTCCGAAACCTGCCATTCGACACAGCCATCGCCCGCTCCGAGTGCCCAGAGGTTCTCGGTTTCGCCGAGATACACGAGTTCATCCGAAACGGCGACCGAAGTGGCTCTCTCTCCGGTCGAATGGTCGTTACCGAACGTCCACTCGGTGTCTCCCGTTTCGGCGTTCAGCGCGTACAACAGCGTCCCTTCGGGTGCGAACCACTGCGCAACGTAAACGGTTCCGTCAACGACCTCATAATCACCGACGTTTCCGCTCAATCTGGTCTTCCACTTGACAGTTCCGTCCTCGGCATCCACCGCGATGATGTGGCGTTCCGATCCGTCCCGACTGTACGCGTAGACAGTTTCGTCCACGCAGGTCAGTTCACGGTACGACCCAGCGAGTTGCCATTTCACTTCCCCACTCTCGGGGTCGAGGGCGGAGAGACTCCCGCTTTCGTCCACAACGTAGACCGTATCGTCGTCAACGGAAGGTGCCGATTCGACAGTTTCGTCCGTGACGAACCGCCAATTCGTTCGGTCGTCCGTCGCCGAAAAGGCGTAGAGGTAGCCGTTGTTGTCCCCGGCATAGACGGTTTCGTCGCTAACCGTCGACGCGAACTCGACGGTTCCACGGGGATAATACTGCCATTGGACATCTCCCGAGGATGCGTCGAAAACGCGGATTGGGTCGCCTGCCGTGTAGATGTTTCCTCCTGCAACCGTGAGCGTCGCGGTATCTGCGAGCGTTTCCCACGAGTTCCAAACCTCGCTTCCATCCTCCGCATTGTAGGCGTATATCGAACCCGACCGTCCCGACCCGGCGACGTACACCGTGCCGTCGGCGACTGCGGGGGTACTGTCTGAGTCCAGACTGTACTCATCGACTTCAACGGTCCATTGTTCGCTTCCGTCATCGGTCGAGAAGGATCGCAGTTTCGTATCGTCTACGATGAAGACGCTCCCGTTCGCGACCGACGGGGAACCGCCGAATCGTGACAGTCCGTCTATCCGCCACAGTTCGGTGCCGTCCTCAGCGTCGAGGGCGTAGACAGCGTTTCTCCCGCGAAAATACGCGACACCATCGACGACGGCCGGAACGTTTGCTCTCGGCTCGTTCGGTTCGAAGTCCCAGCGAACCGACCCATCCGCAAGGTCGAGTGCGTAGACTTTCGCCCCGGTACGATGTGACGTCGCGTAGACGGTACCGTCTACGACCGTGACCGAGGGTGTAAGCTGTGAGCCAACCTCGAACTGCCACAGTTCGCTTCCGTCTTCCGCATCCTGCGCGAAAACCATTCCTTCAGCCGTCGTCAGTACCGTTCCATCCGCGACCGTTGGCGGCGAACCGTTCGCATACAGCGAACCATCCGTATCGGGTGTTGCTCGCCACAGCACTTCGCGTGCCTCTATGTCGAACGCGATAGTGGTTACAGTTGCGTCAACCACGTAGGCGACATCGTCAACGACAGCGGGGTTCGAAATCTCTTCTTCGCTTAGTTGTCCACTCCAACCCAATGGTGGTTCGGGGACGCCGTCTCCCGGTGGGTGACCCGTGTTCGCGGCGTCGTACAGAAACGTAGACCAGTTCTGTCCGGCGAGTGTGGAGGGGGTGTTGGACGCGGTGTGCGTGCTATCGAGTGTTCCGGATGCACCTGCGACGCTCGCGCCACCGACTGCCAGGCCGACCGTCTTCAGGAACGTTCGTCGTGTATCTTCGAACATGCAAATGAGCAATGTGAGGGAGCTGTATTTGCTATCAGGTTTCTAAGTTGTTTTTAGTTATTTCGAGCGTTTTCACTGGTCTAATACCCAACAGTTAAAACGAGGGTTTACTATTCGAATAGTGTCCAACCACCGGCAAATGTGACTGGTATGGATGTGTGTGCTTTCGCCGGTTCAAAAATCAATTTTCGATTACTGTAGGTTTGTATTGAAATACTATTTGAAGATTCTGACACGATTCTACTTGCCGCAGAAATGGTTAGCTATCCGATAAAATAGGTCAGTACGGTGAAAATTACTCGTCGCGGGCGAACGAGTACACGTACCCGTCGCTACTCACGACGGATACTGTCTCGTCGCTAATGCTGGGTGCCGCTGGGACGTCGCCAGTCGTTTCCCAGTGGTTCAGTTCCGTGCCGTCATCACCGATTTCGTAGACGCGACGGTTGGCACTGAGATAGAGACGACCGTCGTGAGACGGTTACCGATACCTCCGGACTGCGATGGTGCAGGTGTCCACGGTTGGTTCACTTCGAACTGCCAACGTTCGGTGCCGTTTGTTTTGTCGAGCGCGACCACGCCACTGGAATCGTCATCGAAGACGCCTGCGTAGACGGTTCCGTCCGACCCCGCGAGTGACTCGAACTCCATCGTTGAGCCGGCTTCTCTCGACCACTCAACGCCTCCGTCGTTTGCACCAAATGCCACAGCGTCTCATCGGTTGCCACGAAAGCCAACCCGTCGATGAGTACTGGTGTGTGAAAAAAGTGCCACAGTCGTCGCCAAACGTCCACTGCGTATCACCGGTTTCCTCATCGAAGGCGTACATCGTCGCGGTCGGGTAGGAGTAGTGCGATACGGTGTAAATCATCCCATCGTACCAACTGGCGTCGTTCTCATTTCGCCATCCAAACCGGCCGTCTACCGTGTGTCACTACTCTCGGCGTCCAGAGCCCGGAAATACTTCGATTATGGAAAAAACGACAAATAAATATGAATTTAATGACTATATTTTGCTATTATATACGACGAATTTTCATGTCTATACCAAATCGTCGGCCTTTACGCTTCTTGCACGCAATTACCAGACGGATGACCACGCTTCGCGATAGAGCTGCCACACGAAACTGGGCCGTTGTCATTGCCGTTGCGGTCGGTATCTGCTACTTCTCGGTGTTCTCCTCGCCCGATGCTGGCGTTTCCTCCCTTGGACCCCTCGGACTCGTCGGAATGGACAAATGGTATCACGCGACTGGTTACGGCGTTTTGGGCATTCTGCTCGCAGTCGCCCTGTCGAGTCACAACGACATGGCCACCAGAGCGATAAAAATCGCTCTGGTGGCCATGTCGGGAGCGACCGGATTCGGCATCCTGATGGAAATCGCCCAAGCGTTCGTTCCGGTTCGACACACCGGAATCGGAGACGTGATTGCTGATGCAGTTGGTGCGAGCCTCGCAGTTGGGATATGGTGGGTCACAGTTCGGTGGCTTGTGGCTCGGCGAGACGAAGGCGATTTACGCGCGTAACTGTTCTTCCCGCACAATGAGCACGCCGACTCCCGAGAGCTACGAACGGGGCAAGGGCATGGACGCCCACAATTCCGTGATGCGCGATATTCGCGCCCGGAAGGAGAAACACTACGACCCACACGAGCCGACACGAGTGTGGTTGGACGAGGACAACACACCGGACGGCGTCTACCAGAGCCTCACCATCATTCTCAACACCGGTGGCTGTCGCTGGGCGCGGGCCGGTGGCTGTACGATGTGCGGTTACGTCGCCGAGTCGGTCGAAGGCGGAAGCGTCGGGCACGAAGCCCTGATGGATCAAATCGAGGTCTGTCTCGAACACGAGCGCGAGAACGCGGACGAAAAGAGCGGCCTCATCAAGATTTACACCTCCGGGTCGTTCCTGGACGAGCGCGAAGTCGGTGCCGAAACACGGCAAGCTATCGCCGAGACGTTTTCCGACCGCGACCGAATCGTCGTGGAGAGCCTGCCTGATTTCGTAGCGAAGGAGAAGTTGGAGAATTTCACGGGCGTCGGTCTCGAAACCGACGTTGCAATCGGACTGGAGACGGCGAACGACCGAGTTCGCAAGGACTGCGTGAACAAGTACTTCGACTTCGAGCAGTTTATCGAGGCCAGCGAACACGCCGAATCGGTCGATGCGGGTATCAAGGCCTACCTGCTGATGAAGCCGCCCTTCCTCTCGGAGGCCAACGCGGTACAGGACATGAAGGAGTCGATTCGAAAGTGCGCCGAGTACGCCCACACGGTGTCGATGAACCCGACGAACGTTCAGCGATACACGATGGTAGACGAACTCTACTTCCGAAACGGCTACCGGCCGCCGTGGCTCTGGAGCGTCTGTGAGGTACTACAGGACACGGCTGACGCACCCGCAATCGTTATCTCCGACCCAGTCGGTCATGGGTCAGATCGTGGCGCACACAACTGTGGCGAATGCGACGACCTCGCACAGAAGGCCATCAAGGATTTCGACCTCCGACAGGATCCCTCCGTGTTCGACGAAGTGACGTGTGAGTGTGAACACACGTGGGAGGCCGTAATGGAGCGCGAGAAGAGCTATAACCTCCCACTGGCGCGGTAATCAGGACGGTCTTATTCCGGCTACGACGTGGATAACAAAGTACGCATCCCGCGACCGGACAACGGGGTGAATGGACGCAGACGAGCGTCCCGAGTGATGACGAATTCACGGGACGAATACGAGACGGTCTACTGTCCGAACGGCTGGGTCGAAATCCGGAACCCGGAGCAGGGAGACCAGTGGATCGCTACCGACTTACCGACAGAGGTACAACGATGACGGTCACCGGGGGATTGACGGGTGCTCGACTGGAGACGGTTGGAAAGCTGTTGACGCTCGTTGACCCCGCGACCGTCGCCGGGCCAGTCGTTCTCTGGCCCCTCCTTTTGGTGTTTATCGGCGGACTGCTGGTCGGTGCCGTCTGGTCACTTCTTCGTGGATGACGGCGCTAGCGAACGTGTTTACGGCTTCGAGTATTCGTGAGTTTCTATCCGCAACGATGTCTGGAAATCGGACGCCGAAATATCCCGCTCAGAGCTTTCTGGCCATCATGACTTCGTCAACGAACTCGTCGCCGACGAGATAGTGATCCTTTCGTACCGCTTCGGTCTCCCAGCTGTGGTCTTCGAGGAGGTCGATAGCCGTCTCGTTCGTCGCCGGAACGCTCTGGTACACTTTCTGGTAACCGGCGTCGTGTGCCCACGCCATCGCGCGCTCCAGCAATCTGCTCCCGATGCCGTGTTTTCGGTAGGGCCCGCGGACGCCCACGGTCAGTTCGGCGGTGTGACGCAGTTTGTCGAGTTCCGGCGCGTCGAGGTGAACCCATCCCGCGATTTCGCCCTCGTTCTCGCCGTCGCTGATGGTTGCCACGTAGAACATCCGCGAGCGTCGGTCGTTGTTCCGGAGCAGGACACCTTCGTCGTTGATATCGGCGGAAACCCGTTCCGCGGAAACCGACGCCCCCTCGTCGGCGACCTCGCGAATCGCGGTTTCGATGCCCTGACGGTCGAACTGGTGCGCTTGGCGGATTTGGTACGAGAGGCCGTCCTCTTCGTACTCCTCTACGTCGCTGTCCAGCGCGAGGTGGAGTTCTCCTTCCTGCTCCACGAGGTGCCCTGCGTCCAACAGCGCAGTCACGTACTGCTGGAACTCCTCCGGGGGAATTCGAACCCGTGGTTCCGTCGTCCCGGAGCGCGCCGGTTTCGATCCGGATGGTGAGTCGATTCGAACGCTGTCGCGGACTTCCTCGACGGAAACGGAACCGTTGCGCTCGACCTCGTCGTAAATTCGTTGTTGAATGGCGTCCTCAAACTCGATGTCGACAGGTACTCCCATAATCGTGTATACCTACCCGAAGGAGGTTATTATTTATCGCCTAATTTCGCTTTCCGGGTCGATTATTTCTCTTCGACGTGTCGAACGTCCGCCGAGACGCCGCGCGTCGATTCGACCATCTCCGCCCCGGACATCTCGGCACGACCGATGGCAAACGCCTTCGGCCCTTCGATGATGACCTCGTCGCCGACACGGATGTCGTCGTCCGCGTCCACGATACCTGGCGCGAGGACGCTTCCGTGGGGTGCGAAGGCGTCGATTTCGATTCGCCTTTCCGGTACGTCGCTTTCGACCCACTGGCGCGCTCCGGCGAGCGTGAACGAGAGCGTGCCGTACTGGGGCACCATCGCGGCCAACTGTTCCCCATCGTCGTCGTGAACCCGGAGCTTCGGGTAGCGACTCTCGATGTTGATGGACGAAAAGAGTTCGTCGCCCGCACCCTCGCCGAACTGGTAGTCCGCGATTCCGCGAACCGTGTTGTGCTGGCGTTCTCGCTTGCCATACTTCAGTTCGCCCGAGAGCGTGCTGGCCAGGTTGGCGAGCGATTCGGTACTTGTCGGGTGTCCTTCCACGGTGTACTCGAACTCCATATCGAGGGCGTCCTCAACGCGCTCGCACACGTCGCGGTAGCCTTCTTCGGGAACGTGCGCGATGATGCGTGGATACTCGTTTTGCTCCAGATACCGTCGCAAAACCTCCGAAACGAATTCCTTTTCGTCCTCGCTCCAGCGACCCGTGACGACGGAATCGTAATGCTGGGCGGGGTAGGTTAGTTCGAGTTCCTGCGGCACGACGCCGATCGGACTCGTCATCGACACCTTATGCGCACGGAACTGGATGGCGTCGTGGTACTGGCCGTGACTCTGCGATTCGCTGTAGGGCTTTTTTGCGGAGCAGGGAAGCAACACCAACGGGTTGTCGAACCGACCCTGATAGCGCGTCGTCACTCGGTTCGCGAACCGCTGAATCTCGACTCGACGCAGGGAATCCTCCGTCGCAGCGGCGAGTTCCGTATTTCGGAGAACCGGGGTTCGTTCCTCCACGTAGCTCCACTGTTGGTCGAACTCCCGGAACGCGGCTGTAAGCCACTGGTCGTGGCGCGCCTGTCCTTCGATGTAGTCCCGAAGTCGCCCCGCCCGGATTCGCTGGCGGACGACAGCCAACTCGGCTCGGAGCGCGTTGACGTTGTGGTCGACGCAGTGCTCGCGGGTAAACTCGTTCATCCGGCGCTGGCAGGCAGAGCAAGAGCAGGGGAGTTCGTCCAGTTCGTCCAGATGGTACTCATTTTCCGTCGTCAGGTATTTCCCCTGGGTTCCCTTGACCACGGCGCGGTCTGCATCCACGAGGTCAACCCCGGCGTAGACCAGCGTGGCGACGTTTTTCGGCGTGGCGACGCCGGATAGAAACAGCGCGCTGTCCGAGGGTATCGACCCGCGGGTCTCGATAATTGCCTCTTTGAATCCCGCTCCGTGGCCGACGACGCCTTGCGCCCCAGAGAGGACGTATGCGTCGGTGCCAAAATCTTCGGCCGTTTCGGGTGCAATAACTGCCGCACTGGGGAAGTCCACGTCCGGATAGTCCACCGCGAACGAGTCCATCACTTCGTCGTCGGTGCCGCGCGGGAATGCGCGATGCGGCAGAACAGTCAACTGCGACTCGTCGCCCTCCGGCATCTCGTGCTCCTTGAACCAGAGGCTCCCCGCGTCGGCCACCACGGCGGTCTCGCGGCGGTTGCCGCTCGACTGTTCGGCGGAGCGTTGCTCCGCCCCTTCCGCGAGTCCGGGCGTGGTCACGGACTCGGTGAGACGGAGTTCCCCGATTCGGGCCGCCCCATCCCGGTCGTGAACCTCGAAATAGTCGGTCATACCCGTCTTTCGGGGAAGCGGATTCAACTATCTTGCGTAACTCCGTGAGTTGCGGAGTGGATGATAGTGGGTATGCGTTGTACACGACGAGCGTGGTTTTGATGAGGTTTCGACTGCTGATGCGAGGCGCACGCCACGCCCGAGCTCGCTCTCCCCTCGCAGGTGCGGAGCACCTGCTCGGATTTACTCGCTCATTTCCTCGTTCCCGAACTAACCGCAGGACGGGCAGGCCAGCGGCCTGCCCGTCCAAGCCAAACCCGGCCAACCGGTTTCGGGGCGGAGGATCGTTCTGCCGATTTCGGGGCGAAATCCGTCTTTTCGACACATGATGGCAGGCAGCCCAGTAAATCGGCGGGCGAGTGCTGGGCACTCGCCCGCCTGCTGCTTTGGCCGGGCACGGGCGAACGAACGGGGAACGAGTGGCTTGCCACGAGTGACCGAGTGAGTTCGGGCGTCCTTTGCGCGTAGCAGTCGCAGACAGTCCCCAGGGGTGTTAGAATTGATAACAAACAGACCTGAAAACACTCTCAACCCTGATTCTACGCTTGGTCGTCCAAATCGACGATGTGAACTGACTGTGGAACGTGTCGAATCGCCGATTCAGGCCATCCACGATGTGCGAGCGTGAACTCGGTTTCGGGATTCTCTTCGACAAGCTTGGCCACGCCCTGCGCCGCCATCTCGAACCCGTCCACGTCCATTCGGTCGGGCACCTCTGCCGTCAGAGGATACGTCTCCGAGAGTGCACGGGGGAACGGGCCGAACGGCGGGACGACGTTCCACGATTCGTCGTAGCGACTGCTCGGGTTGCCTTCGGTCAGGAGCACTTTCCCCTCGGGATTCAGGCGCGATAGTCGTTCGTGGTGCCGTACGACTTCGGGACGGTAGGCGCTCTCGCTGGAGAGGTAGAAGAAGGTACTTTTCGAGGCTGGGTCGGCCCGTTCGAGTTGTTCCGAATGCTCGACCAGCGCACGGTAGCCGTCTAGCATCGCGGGATGTGCGCGGGCGCGGTTTTCGACCAGTTCGAGCAGGTTGCCCGACCGAATCGCCTGCTTGATGGTGCGAATCTCCTCGTACGTGACGTGGAGGTTGTGCTCCGCGAGTTGCTCTTCTCGCTCCCTGTCATCCAAACTCCGGATTTCCTCGGGCGTGTTGTTCGCGCAGATGGGACAGGAACATGGGAAGTAGTCGAGGTCGTCCAAGTGTTGGGTTCCGCGAACCGTCAGGTAGCGGTCGTCGCGGGCGTAGAGCGCGTAGGCCGCCGAATCGAAGAGGTCACAGCCCATGGCAACTGCCAGCGCGAACATCATCGGGTGGCCCGCGCCGAACAGGTGAACCGGGGCGTCGGCACCAAGTCCGCGTTTCGCTCCGGCGACCATCTCCACCATGTCGCCGTATCGGTACTCGTTCATCAGGGGAACGACGGCCCCGACCGGGAACACGTCGAGTGTGGTTCCGTAGGCGTGGCGACCCGCCTCCTCGCGGAGGTCGGGGTACGTCGAACCCTGCACCGGCGCGTTGACGAGCATGTCGCCGACATCGACGGTTTCGGCCAGTTCGAGGCGTTTTTGGGTGGTTGCCAACTCGTCTTCAGCCTGCTCGCGGTCTACGTCGGGTGGCGTCGGAATGTCCACAGGGGTTCCGATGTCCGAGCCAACATCGTGTTGGAACTGGAGGATTTCCTCGGTCGTCACGCTGATTTCGCCGTATTCGGCGAGTTGGAACGACCCGGAATCGGTCATAATCGCGCCGTCGAAATCGAGCAGTTCGTGTAGTCCCACGTCGAGGGCTTCGTCGCGGAACTCGTCGCTTTTGTAGAGGATGTAGGAGTTCGTGATGAGGATTTCCGCGCCGAACTCGGATTCGAGTCGGGAGGGTTCGACGGTGATGACGTGTGGGTTGACGACCGGCAGAAGTGCTGGGGTTTCGACCGTCACACCAGCGCGCGGGACGGTGAGTACCCCGATCCGACCCCCGCCGTCTTGAGCGCGGAGTTCGAAGATATCTCGTTCCATTACCGCGTCGTTGCCACGGTGGCGGTGTAAGAATTGCGCTACGCGTTCGGTTCACCAGAACCAACCGTTCTACTCCTCCGCGCCGAACGTTTCGTAATACGACACCCCGAGCACGGTTCGACCGTCGTAGACACCGTCGGTGGCGATTTCTTCTTTCAGCGCGTCGAACGTGGTCGTCGTCGCACGTATGCTCTCGTTGTCGTCGAGTTCCTGCTCGCCGGTCGGGACGCAGTCGTACGCGACAAAGTAGTGCATCACGGAGTCCGCGATTCCGTTTGCCGGTTCAACGGTCGTGAGGTGGGAGACACGGTCTGCTTCGTACCCCGTCTCCTCGGTGAGTTCCCGGTGTGCCGATAGTTCGAGAGTGTCGTCTTCTGGTTCGACCCCACCGACTGGCAGCCCGCGCGAAACTCGCGATACGGCCTGTCGCCACTCCTCGATGACGACCACGTCGCCATCCTCGGTAAACGGCAGGACGGCCACGCTTTCGGGTTCCGTGAGATAATCGAAATCTGTTTTCACACCGTCCGGGAGACGAACATCCTCGTGACGAATTTCGAAACCGGGACAGGTGTAGGCGACTTCGGAGTCGAGCGTTTTCCATGCAAGGGGGTCTTCGTCGGTCATGTGAACCAGTACCGAGTCGGTACTGAAAAATCGCACTACCCGCGTCGATGACAGACAAACAATCGATGTCCGAACAACATCCTCGAAAGCGGAGGAATGTGGCGGTATTCCACGTTTTCCGGCCGAATCTTCGGGTTACATGGGCCACTTATTCGCGACGCCGCTACGCTCGCGCATGTCCGAAACCGACGTACTGTTCGAAACGGTCGAACTCGATGCACAGCGCCTCGATAATCGAATCGGTCTCGCACCCATGACGCGGACGAGTGCGACCGACGACGGAAACGCAACCGCCGAGATGGCGCGATACTACGCACAGTTCGCCGAGGGTGGCTTCAGTTTCCTCGTCTCGGAAGGTATCTATACGGATACGGCGTACAGCCAGGGATACGACAACCAGCCCGGACTCGCAACTGACGACCACGCCGAGACGTGGACGCGGGTTACCGACGCAGTTCACGAGGTCGGTGCGCCTATTTTCGCCCAGCTCATGCACGCGGGAGTGCTCTCGCAAGGCAACCGCCACGTCGAGGAAACGGCAGGCCCATCCGCCGTCACACCGCAGGACGAGCAACTCCCAATTTACGGTGGCGACGGGGAGTTCCCAACGCCGAAAGCGTTGTCCCAATCGGAAATCGAAGCGGCCGTCGAAGGGTTCGCGGATGCCGCTGAGCGCGCTTCGAACGCTGGATTCGACGGCGTCGAGATTCACGGCGCGAACGGCTATCTGCTCGACCAGTTCCTCACCGCCTACACGAACGACCGTGACGACGAATACGGCGGCTCGGTCGCAAACCGCGTTCGTCTCCTGCACGAGGTCGTAGACGCTGTCACCGACCGCATTTCCGACGAGTTCGTCGTCGGCGTGCGACTCTCCCAGACGAAAGTCAACGACGACGAACACGAGTGGGAAGGCGGCGAATCGCAATCGGAGACGGTCTTCGAGACGTCAGCGAAGTGAGTGTGGACTACGTCCACGTCACCGAACCGGACATTACTGCCCCCGCGTTCGGCGACAGCGGGCCGACGCTTGCCGAACTCGCCGATGCGTACGCCGACGTTCCGGTCATCGCAAACGGCGGTCTCGGCGACCCGGTGTCAGCGCGACAAACTATCGAGGACGGTGCCGACCTCATCACGCTCGCGAAAAGTGCCCTCGCGAATCCCGACTGGCCCGACCGCGTTCGAAACGGGGAGGAGTTGAACGACTTCGACTTCGAAGCGACCCTCCTCCCCGACGCGACCCTGAACGACACCGAGGTTCCGCCGACGTGACGCAGTAGTATCGCTTGTGCTCGGTCTGCGGTCGTCGTCGGCCGTTTTCGACGTTCGACGCCGGTAGGTTCGGGATACTTCGCACCGTTCACGTAGCACCACGGTAAGCCGTCGTTGTCACGTAGTGTAGCAAATCGAACGATTCTCGCGTTTTATTCTGTCACCCCTCGAATCCGGGGAGACGATTCATGAAATCACGTTTGAGCCGCCGTAACGTGCTCTCGACCACCGCACTGTTGTTGGGCGGATTTCAGGTGGGACGACGCGGGGCGGCGGGAATGAGAATTAGAGCGGGACAGATGGCTAACCACATCATCATTTACGGTGGCGGTTCGCGGAACGTCATCGAGTACGCCTTTTCAGTCAGTGGTCGTCTCGAAAAAAGTGGCGAGTCTGGTGGTGCGCCGATTTCGGATAGCCATGTTGGCGTGAACGACGAAGACACCATCTCCCGCGACGGAACTCACGCGAGTGGGGCGATTGCCGGCGGCGGGGACGCGTATTGGTTCACGGGGCGTCTCGTTCGGTTTCGGGTTTCGTTGTCAGCCGAACGTATTAAAGAGGTCTCGGTATTTCTGAACGGTCAGCGAGTCCGACCAACCGAACTCGGAGACGCGCCGGCAATAGAGACGCCCATCGAATTTCTCGACTGTCGAACCGTGCGAGTGACGGGGGACTTCCGCAGTATCAGAATGCACACAAGTTTTTGGGACGCGACGGGACTCGGCACGAACTGGTTGTTCGATGGACCGATTCGGGGAACGACACTCATCAGTCCTATCGACGAACATGCACCGTACCCGTTCGCCATCGACTCGGTGAGCATCGATACACGGGAACTGCAGACACCGGGACAGCCAGCGCAGTTCACCGCGGATAACCCTTTCGCAGGATCGTGGTGCCGGGAGCACGAAATGACGGTCTCGGCGAAGGGCCAATCAGAGACGCTCCCGAATCACCTCGTCATCGTCGGTGGGAGCCCTCGAAACCCCATTCGGTACGAATTCGCCGTTAGCGGGCAGGTCGAAAAGAGCGGTAGCAGCGGAGACGCACCGATTGCCGACCGACACGTCACTATCGACCGGGAAGACAGGATTTCGAAGCGCCGCGTTCGCGGTGTAGTCGCCGGGGGAGGTGACGCGTATCGGTTTTCCGGCGAAATCGAGCGATTTCGAATCGGGAGCGGTGCGAGGGTATTCCTGAACGGCCGCCGGATAGACCCGGACGACTTCGACATTCAAGCGGACGACACCAAACCACTGAACGACGAAGACAACCCATCGAGCGGTATCGAATTCCTTGCCTGCGACCGAGCACGTGTGACGGGTTCGTTCGAGCGAATCACGATCAGTTCGTCGTGGTACACACCGGAGGGAATTGCGACGTCCTACAACGAAATCGGCCCGGTGCGTGGACGAACGATAATCGACGAGTCGAACGTCGGTGACGTGGATAGCGCCGCTGGGTTCGTCATCACCAACATCAGTGCATACGAATTGGGTGCTGTAAGACCGGCGATTTCGAAACGACAACCGAATATGAACGCCTGTGACCAAGCGATTCGCCCCACGCAGCAACCGACGACCGAAACGACGACCGAGCGGACGAGAACCACGACGGAAGAACCACCATCGACGACGGAATCATCTGGTTCGGCGACGGAGTCGTCGGAGCCGACGGCGGACTCGTTCGATTCGACGACGGAACGGCAATCTCCAAAAGTGATACAAAGTCGGACACCGGAACCGTCGAATCCGGCGACGGAGTCATCACCTGCCCCCGAGGAACCAGCGGTCGAACCGGCGTCGAAAACTCCCGAGAGCAGCGACGAATCCGTTTCCGGAAACGAATCCGGATAAACCGCCAGTTTCAGTTCGCTTGGCAAGCCATCAGTCGATTTCCATCTAGATCTTCGAACGTGACGAATGTCACACTCCCGATGTTCTCCGGTTCCATCACGATGGAGATGTCTCCCTCGATGAGGAAATCGTGTGTCTCCTCGATATCGTCCGTCCAAAAGTAACACAGCGGTTGCGAGGAGTTCTCGACCGGACGATTCGAATCGAGCGTGAGATTCACGTCGCCAGCCATTTCCACATTGTAAATCGTTCCGTCGTGGCTCGATTCGTCCGCCGGTAGGTCGAAGAGGACGGAGTACCATTCGATTGCGCGTTGCATGTCGGAGACGGGGACGAACACGGAACCGATTCGGTTTTCGATTGTCGTCGATGACATTCGTCCGACATTCTCGGATGAGTGAGATAACCGTATCTGAAGGGCGGCAAAAGTGACCGTGGTGCCGACGGAAATCAGACGCTGTCCGTGAGGCCGCCGTCTACCCGGACATTCTGGCCGGTCACGTAACTCGCTGCCGGGGAGAGGAGGTAGGCGACGGTGTCCGCGATTTCGGACGTGGTCGCGGGACGTCCCATCGGAATCCGGTCTCTCGTGTCCGCATCGACCTCGTAGCTATCCACGAACCCCGGTAGCACGGCGTTCATCCGAATCCCGGACTCGGCGTATCGGTTTGCGTAAAGTTTGGTGAAACTCCCGAGACCTGCACGAAGTACCGACGAAACCGGAAACTCACTGCTCGGTTCGAACGCCGAAAAGGTAGAAATGTTCACGAACGCGCCACCTCCCTGTGCTTCCATAATCGGGGTCACGAGTCGCGCCATCCGAACCGTGTTCAAGAGAACCAGGTCGAGTCCGTCGTGCCACTCTTCGTCCGAAATGTCCAGCAAGTCGCCAGTCGCCGGATGGCCGGTATTGTTCACAACGGCGTCGATGCGACCAAATCGTTCGTCTGTAGCCTCCACGAGTGCGGAGAGGTCGTCGGGGTCGCTGACCGACCCTTCGAATCCGACGCCGCCGATATCCTCCGCCACATCGACTGCCGACCCGGACTTCGACAGCAACACAGGTGTGTATCCATCATCCGAGAGCCTTCGGGCACATGCCGCACCGATTCCGCGACCTGCGGCGGTGACGATTGCGACGTTTTCGTCCATACCGATGCGTCGGTCGGTGTGGGTTTGTGTGTTCGGAAACGGGCGAAAATCGGACTGTTTCGTGTTCGTTTCCGCGTTCGAATGTCTCGGTCGTTTTCGCGTCCTCCCGATTCAGAGCGAGACTTTCGACAGGTCCGCTTCCAACTCGTCCACATGGTCGTTGAACGCCTCGACGAACCCCCTGAAGTCGTCGGCGAGTTCGCGAACATCGGGTGCCGACGGCGGTTCGTACTGTGAGACGAGGTACGTACCACCCTGTCCGCCGACGCGAAGGTACGAAACCGAACTGTGGTCACGCTTTAACTCCCACCGTTGGCCGCCCACTCGCGTGGTGAACGTTCCATAATCCACACCATCGTAGCGGTGCAGTTCCCCCGCGATGGTGTCGGCAACGTCTCGGATGCGGCCGACGATACGATCCCGTTCGGCGACGACCGAATCGGTCGAGGAAATCGGCGGGAAGTCGCTTGACACACCATCCAGCACACCCTCCTTCGATTCGACGTGTCGGTTGTACGCCCGCACGAACGCTTCGTAATCCTGCATCGCGTCGGCGAGGTCATCCGGATCCGGCGGCTGTTTCGACGAGACGACGTAAGTTTCGCCGCCGGATTTCCCTTTGAATCGGAGATACTGGATGTCACCAGCCTCGTATTTGAGCGTCCACTTTCCCCCGTTCGTGTCGAAGGTCGCTTGGCCGTAATCCCCGCCCTGTAGCAGTGCGAGTTCGCGTGCGATTTCCCCCGCGTGTTGCGTGACCGCCGAGACGACCGCGTCCCGCTCCTCGGCGACGCTGGCGGTTTCCGTGACGTCGAAGTCGATTCCCTCAGTCATTCTATGTGGGTAGGGATGTCACGGGCATAACGGTGGTGACTCGGTTTTCACGACGGCTCGCCGTCGCTCGGGGTCGAACCAACTCCAAGCCGAGCAACCGTTCCTCGACCGAAAATCGTTCGGGAGGGTTTCCTCCTCGATTTCCACAACGCAGACTCCTCGCTATCGCTCGTCGTTATGACGTTGCGGGAAAAGTGGGCCGGCGCGAATTCGAATCGCGGTTACGGCCACCCGAAGGCCGAAGGATACCAGGCTACCCCACCGGCCCGCATCTGGGAAATGGCGATACCCGGCTTTAACGGTTCCGGAATTTCGGTGTCAGTAGTCGGTGTACCCTTTCGTGTCGAGATAGTTGTGGGCCACCGTCATCGCGTGATTTCCGTGGACGAGTTTCGGCCCCAGTCGAACGCGCTGGTCGGATTTCTCGGCGAGCAAGTCGGCTTCCTCCTCGGTGAAATCGCCGTGGTCGGAGAGGACGAACAGCGGGCGTTCGGGCGGTTCGACATCGACCACCGGACTGCCGTCCTCGTGCAGTTCGATTACCGTGGAATCCCTGCTTGCCGTATCGAGCACCGCCTCGAAATCGCGCTTCGAGATGTAGACGCCGGGCGTGCTCTCGGCTTCCATGTGGCCGATAGCCTCCGATTTCGCCTCCAACGCCTTCCGAATCAGGGCGGCGGTGCTTCGCTCGTCGGGGTTGAGTCGGCGGAGTTCGTCCCCCTCGAATCGAATCGTCAGTTCGTCCTGCAGGACGAGAAAGAGGCGGACATCGCTGCGAAAGTCGTGCGAGAGGAAAAAGGCACTGTTGACACAACGGCAGAGGGCGTCGAGTCGGCCTGCTGACCCGGCAAGGTCATCTAACGAAAAATCGGGAGTCGTCGGGGCCTCGTGACCGAGGACGATGAACTGTCGCATGTTCGGATGCTGTGCGCGGCACGGTAAGTCGCTTGCTGAATTCGAGCGTCGTCTCGTGTCTGGTCGTCTCGATGATGAAGCCCGTTCTGTACCTGTTGCCCGCAAAATTCCGGACGAGCGAGTGGTCGCGACCGGAAAGGGCGTTCCCGCGTTTGAACTCGTATTTCGGTCGGTTGTCGGCGACGTGCTCGCGGTTCAGATACTCGATGGTGTGGTTTGCATCTTCGACCGCGGTGCCGGTCATAGTCGGGAAGATTGCCTGTCCAACCCTATCTCGTGAACACCGTAAATGCCGGACGACGAGTGGAGGTCGATGAGTACGTCGGGGTTGATTCGTTTGCGGTTTGCCCGTCGGCGGTCGTCGGTTCATCGTTGTAGTGCCATCTGCTACAGTCGTTTCGCTCCTCCCCTTTTCGAGGCCGCTGTTCCGAGTTCGTCGGCAACACAGACGCCGCTCGGAATGACGAAAACGACGACAACGACGAGGGTGGTGAGTTTGACCTGTGGCGAACGGGACGCCATTTACGACGTACGTTCACCGGTATTCGAACTTATTATTGAGACGTTAATCGCCGAACCGCCGTCTCGGGTTGGTATCGAATGCAAGTCACATCGAAAAGGGATGATCCGAATTTAGTCGTCGCCTTCGGTGAAATGCTCGTGCACCCATCCCGCCGTGGCGGAGAGACGTTTCAGATAGGCGATGAAAAAGAGCAACAGAACGTCGTGCCACGCGAGCGATGCCGAGGACGTGACCCGTTTGTAGAATCGGATCGGATGCGGTGGGAGATAGTTCCGCGGATTCAACAAACTCGGTTTTTCGACGCGCTCAGGATGGTATCGCTGCATCTGTGCACGACCCCGACCGAGTCGGAAATGTTTGTTTAGGAGTTCGAGAAGCGATGACCGAGCGGGGTGGTACATCGTAATCGCGGGTTGGTAATGCTGGTCGAAACCGGCGTCGTACACCCGATTGCCGAACTCTTGGTCTTCGCCGGAGAACAGTCGCTCGTCGAAGTCGCCGACTTCGTCGAACACCGTGTCGCGAACGACGAGACACCCCGTTCCGGAAAAGTGTCTGTCCTCGATATACTTTCGAATCGGGAAGCCGAAAATCTGGTTGTACTTCGCAGTGAGGGTATCCTTGCCGTCTTCGATGTAGATTTCGACGTTACAGCCCATGTAGTCCCAATCGTTGGATTCCATCGACGCGACGGCGTCTTCGAGCCAGGTCTCTTCGACGGTCATATCCGCATCGATGAACGCCAAGAGTGACCCGTTCGTTTGCGGGATTGCGGCGTTTCGTGCGGCCGCAGGGCCTTGTACCTCGTCTTCGACCAACAAATGCACGAGATTAGGGAATCGTTCGGAGTACTTCCGAACAACATCTCTGGTGTTGTCAGTAGACCCGTTATCGACAACCAGGATTTCGTACCCTTCGGGAGAATACGTCTGATTCGTGACGGCATCGAGAGTCATACGAATCCCCCTCGGGTCGTTATACACGGGGATGATGACGGAGACAAACGGCCGCTCGGAAGCCATATCATCAGACTGTTCTAGCACGCTTATAGCCCCTTCGATTCCGCCAACGCGGTGCGTACCACGTCTGACAAGTGTGTGCTCGGCACACACCTACCCGAACAAAACGTCTCGGAATGACTGTCATTTTCCTGCTGTTCAGTACCGATACACCGTTGATCGATTCGTTCATCGTGTCTTCGTATCATTTAGTACGCTATTGCGACGCAGTCGCTCCTTACTGCCCGATTTCGACCCAACGTAGACCTGATTGTAGGCGACGCTACTCCGGAACCGAGTAAAAAAATTGTGGCAGGTACTGGTCACTAATTGACGACCGTTTCGCGCTCTTCGACCGTGCCTGTTACTGAGACCCCCGGTTCGATTCGTGCACCCGTCCCGACCAGCGTTCCGGGTGCGAAACTCGCGTTTCCTCCGACCTGAACGCGGTCTGCAAGCAGGGCACCGAGTTGCTGGTCTTCGAAAATGGTGCCATTCACATACACGTCGGTGGCTCCACTCGGTATCGTACACCCCGGTCCGAGATGGACGCCCTGGCCGGTCACACAGTCCACGAGGGTCGCGTTTGCACCGATTCGGTTGTCGCTGTCGAGAACCGAATGCTGGACGACGGCGTTCGAACCGACTCTGGTGCCTTGGCCGAGTGAGACGTATGGGCCGATGACGGCACCGGGGTGAACGTCACAGTCCGGGCCGATCACGACGGGTGGCTGGAGCACTGCGGCATCGTGAACCCGAGCGGTGTCTGCAACCCAAACACGCTCGTCTCGACGTGATTCGGAAATTTGTCCCCGGACGAGCAGTTCTTTACTTACGTCGAGCAAATCCCAGGGATACGTCGCATCGACCCAAAGGCCATTCGTGCGGACACCCCGAATCGAGGCCTCCGTGGCGACGACGCGGCTGAGGGAGTCAGTCAACGACAGTTCACCCGTTACGCTCGGCGTCGCCTCGATAGCATCGAAGATTCGTCCGTCGAAGGCGTACACGCCCGCATTGAGCAATCGGTGGTCGGTGGTCGCGGGTTCGACGATTTCACGCACCTGCGTTCCGTCCATCAAGACTGCACCGTACTCGCTAATGTCGCCGCGTTCGATGACGGCGAGTGTCGCAATCGACCGGTCGCGCTCGAACGCGCTGCGCACCGCAGCAACCATCTCTGACTCGATTATCTGGTCGCCGTTGACCACGAGAAAGATGTCTCCCACGCTGTCGCGTGCCGAGAGAAGCGCGTGACCGCTTCCAAGTTGTTTGTCCTGTTCGACGTAGGAAACGCTCACACCACGATATGCCGAACCGAAGTGGTCGCGTATGCGGTCACCTCGATATCCGACCACGAGAACGATTTTCTCCACGCCTGCATCGACGAGCGCATCGAGGACGTATTCGAGCACTGGACGTGTTCCCGCTGGAAGCATCGGCTTTGGACGATGCCGAGTGAGTGGTCGTAGTCGTTTTCCCTCCCCCGCCGCCAACACGACAGCAGAACTGGCTGTCATAGAGAATAGAGTCAACGACATCCGATTTCAGCGTTCGGGGCGGTTCAGCGTTAGGCCGCCGTTGGCGAAACACGGTGCGTCACATCGCCACGATAAGCCCACCCAGTACTGCGACCGTTCCGAGGCCGATACAGACTCCCCAGAAAGTGACGCGTTCGACCACTCTGAGCAGGCCGTCGATACTGAGGTAACCGATGACTGCACTAGCGAGAACGGCCACGAGCGTCGAGGACAGCGCAATTGCCGGAATACCCGCATCGAGCAGGCTCAGCGCACCGGCTCCGAGAGCGACCGGAATCGAGAGCAGAAACGACAGCCGAAACGCCGACACACCATCGAAACTGCGAAACAGAAGCACGCTCGTGGTCGTGCCCGAGCGTGAGATGCCGGGCAGGATTGCGATGCCCTGCAACGCGCCGACGAGCAAAGCGTCGGTGAGCGTCGACGACTCTCGATTTCGAAGTTCGAATCCGTCGGCGGTTTTGAGCAGGATGCCGGTTGCGACGAGCAGCATCCCGACGAGTGCGACGAACGTTCCTCCCGCCAGTTCGCTCACCATCGCGCCGAGGGTTCGGTAGGAAGCGATACCGATGACGCCGGAGACGACGGTTGCGACCGCCAGAAACGACAATTCGGCAGTATCGTGCCCGGCCGAACCACTCCGGAACGCGGAACCCGACCGTAGGTTCGGAATCGACCGGAAGATTCGGGCCACATCGTCGCGATAGTACACCGTCGCCGAGATAGCAGTTCCGGCGTGGAGAAACAGTACAAACTGAACCGCAATCGCGGGATTCTCGCCCATCGCGGTGAGAAAGAGAACGAGATTTCCCTCGCTGAAGATGGGCGGCCACTCGAAGATGCCTTGTAGGATTCCGGCGACAAGGGCGACGACGAGTGTCCGATTCCACATTGGATTCGTGTGGTCGGTGGGGCTGGAAATTCGATTCGGTTTGCTGTAAGGTCGGTCCGATTGTCGAATTGTGATCGACCGTTCAACCGAATCGGAAACCGGTTTACCGCGTGACTCCCACGGAAACAACATGGACGTACTTTCCGCGGCGCGGCGGGTCATCGACGAGGGGCCGGTGTGCGACGCCTGTTTGGGTCGCCAGTTCGCAGACCGGAGTTTTGGCCTGTCGAACACGGAACGTGGCCACTCGCTCCGAATGGCGGTTGCACTGGAAGACGACGAAGACTTCGAGGATTTCGAGGAGTCGAGCGAAGAGTGCTGGGTCTGTGAGGGACTGACGAACGATTTCGAAAAGTATGCCGAACAGGTCGCGGATGCACTCGCAGGAATCGACTTCGAGACGTACCAGGTCGGAACGCGAACCCCACCACTTATCGAGGAAAACGAGGCACTGCTCCGGGATTTGGCCGACCTCTCCGAGGACACGGGCGAACTGTTCAAATCCGAGTACAACCGCGAAGTCGGCAAGCGCGTTGGTAAACTGACCGGCACGGAAGTCGATTTCGAGCGACCCGACGTACTCGCACTGCTCAACCTCGAACGCGGCGACGTTGACGTGCAAATCAATCCGGCGTTCGTCTTCGGGCGCTACCGAAAACTGGAACGCGACATTCCACAGACCGAGTGGCCCTGCCGGGAATGTGGCGGGTCGGGCAAGCAGCTCGCCGAAGGCGGTGGCGAGGAACCCTGTGACTACTGTGGCGGCGACGGCTACCTCTACAGCAAGAGCGTGGAAGAACTGACGACGCCCCCGGTACTCGACGCGATGGACGGCGACGAAGCGCTCTTCCACGGCGCAGGGCGGGAGGACGTAGACGCTCTGATGCTCGGAACGGGCCGTCCATTCGTCATCGAAGTCAAGAAACCGAAACAGCGAACCCCCGACACGACCGCACTTGAGGCGGAAATCAACGAGTTCGCCGACGGCAAGGCGGAGGTCGATGGTCTCACCCTCGCCACCCACGAGATGGTCGAGCGAGTGAAGGAACTCGACGCGAGCAAGACCTACCGGGCGCAGGTCGAATTCGACGCCCCGGTCTCCGAGGACGACCTCGCCGATGCCATTGCGGAACTGCAGGGTGCGACCATCGAGCAGTTCACGCCGAACCGGGTTGACCACCGCCGGGCGAACCTCACTCGCGTGCGAGAAGTGTACGAAATCGACGGTCACCTTGAAGACGAGACGCACGGCGAAGTCGAAATCCACGGCGAAGGCGGCCTGTACATCAAGGAACTCGTGAGCGGCGATGAGGGACGAACGGAGCCGAGTTTGGCAGGATTACTCGATGTCGATGCCGAAGTGACCGCGCTGGACGTGATTGCCGTTGAAGGGGAGGACGAACTCTTCGACGACGGCGAATACCTGCGGGAGTGAGTTCGGGTTTGTCGGTGAAACTGTGATGCGACCACGATTGTCGTACCGATACGACGAACACAATCACTAGGCGCATGCCACCCCAATTCTACATCCACAATTCGGCCACTCCCGACTCCCCTCACAGGTCGAATCAGAAACGCCCATGTAACGAGAGATCCATCATCTCGTCGTGTTCGGGGTAGACGAAGCGGGTCGAGGACCGGTGTTGGGATCGATGTTCGCCGCGGCCGTCGTCATCGAAGATGCCGTCGACCTCCCGGCGGGTATCGACGATTCGAAAAATCTCTCGCCGGAGCGCCGCGAGGAACTCGCGGAACTGCTTCGTGCGGACGATGCGGTTCGGGTCGGCGTGGCGGAAATACCCACGACTTGCATCGACGACACCGAGAGCGACATGAACACCCTCACCGTCGAAGCGCACGCCGAGGCAATCTCAGGGGTCGCAGACGACGGTGCACGGGGAATCGTGGACGCTTGTGACACCAGCGAAGAACGATTCGCTCGGCGAGTTGCGGACGGTGTCGAACCTACTGTCGAAATCACAGCGGAACACGGTGCGGACGAAATCCACGCCATCGTCGGCGCGGCGAGCATCGTCGCCAAAGTCGAACGGGATGCACACGTCGCCCGAATCGCGGAGAAACACGGCGAGGTGGGGAGCGGCTATCCGAGCGACCCGAAGACGCGGACGTTCATCCGCGAGTACGTCGAATCCCACGGCGAGTTACCCGACTGCGCCCGCACCTCGTGGCAGACGAGCAAAGACGCATTGGCCGCCCGCGAGCAGTCCGCACTCGACCAGTTCTGAGCGGCGATTCTTTTCGTCACTTCCCGACCAGTGCCGAAACCGCACGTTTCACCGGCCCGAATTCCGCCGGTGCCATTCCATCGACGAGGTTCACGATGTCCCGAGTGAACGGTTTCGGGTCGTCTACGGAGACGTAATCGAAGTTCGGTTCGGCCAGAAGCGAGGCGAACACTTTCAGTGTTTCACCCGGAATCGAGGGACGTTCGACGTGATCGTAGTCGTCACGGAGAAGGCTGACGAGGTAGACGAGTTCTCCCCGCAGAATGTGACTGCCGACGCCGGTCTCGTACCCCGAATCGGGGTTCGTGACACCCGTGGCGAGTTGGTAGTAGCGGGAGGGAAAATCGATACCGGCGTGGACTGCGAGTTGGAGTGATCCCCAAAATCGCGGGTTCACTTCGAGCAGTTTGAACTGCCCGTCACGTGGGTCGCGTCGGAACTCCACCATCGCGGGGCCATGCCAGTCGAGGGCTGAGAGGAGTCGTAGCCCCTGCTCGTGGAGTTTCGGATGCGACACCGATTCGCGGAAGACGCTCGCACCGCCGGAATAGGTGTAACTCCGTATTCGACGATGTTGGAACGTGACAACCGGGTCGCCGTGGTCGAAGAGTGCGAAGAACCCGTACTCCGACCCGTCGGGAATACACTCCTGTACGATCGGTTCGTGACCCATCTCCCGGGTCAGTCGGTTGGTGTCGGGTTCGCCGGAGACGAACTTGACGCCGGGATACATCGTCCGGTTGTCCCGTACGAGCACCGTGTACCGGGATTTGACGACGGTCTCACCCTTCCAGTCGTCCCAATCCGAAAGGAGGCGCGTTTCGGGCGCGGGGATACCGACTTCCCGTGCGCGCTGGAACAGTCGATTTCGGTCATGAGCGAATTCCATCGTCTCGAAATCTGGCCACGGCGTCGCGATGTGTTCCGCGAACGAGTCGCGGTATTTCGAGAGCACGTAGCATTCGGGTTCCCGAAGCGGGACGATGGTTTCCACGTCGTCCCGCTCGGCCAGCGAGAGCAGGCCGTCCCGGTATCCCGAAATATCGGCCGTGGGTGCGGGAACTCGAACCTTCTCGCTGACGTACTTCGAATCGAACGCGGGCGAATCCCCTGATTCGCCCGCCGCAATCACCGGAATTCCCCGGCGGCCGAGTGACCTGATACAGGCGAGGCTGCTGCCTGCCGCAATGGCCGGAACGACGACGCTCATCTATCCTCCAGTGAAGTGAGCAACCCATCGACAGCACCAGTTACCTCGCCGTAAACGCGCCGAAACGTCGCCTCGTTGGCGCTGTAGGGGTCTTCGATTTCGAAATCTTCGTCCTCGACGAACGACCGAAGGAAGTACGCTTTGTCGAGTTCGTTCTCGTACCCCCGTTTCAAATACCAGTAGTTCCATGCATCCATCAACAGGACGATGTCGCTTTCGCGGAGTAGGTCGTCATCGACGCACTGTGACCGATGGTCGGTCAAATCGACGCCGAACTCACGAGCCACTGACACCGCGGCGTCGGGACTCGACCGCCCTTCTTTATCGATGAACCCGGCCGACCGAACCGTCGCGCAGTCGAAATCGGCATCCGACAGCCGTTCTCGAAAATATCGCTCCGCAAGGGGACTGCGACAGATGTTTCCAAGACAGAGAAAACAAACTGCCGGTTCGGACGGGAGCGAGCGAATCGCGGCGTTCGTATTTCGGGGATGCGCATCCGGTCGAAGGCGGAGGCGCTCCATCTCCACGGCGAGTCGCCGTCTGCCGTGCTGGAGGTGTTGTAGCATCGTTGGGGGTTCGACGCTCGCGGTGTTATAGGCACGACACTGTTGCGAGGGTAAACAGCCCCTACGACGCTCGTAGGCAGAGAGTACTGGCAATCAAACGACGAGAAAACTGGGTTATTTGTCCGTCAGCAGGTAGCGCAGGATGTCACCGTAGGCCGGACGCGTCACCAGCACACCGATGAGCACGCCGAGGATGGTGATGATGGCGAACCCTTGGAGGTCGCCGAGCGAGAGCACCGCCAGCGGACTCATCGCGATGATGGTCGTCGCGGCGGCGGCCCCGATGACCCAGAACGCCTTGCGGAAGCGCGACTGAAAGACACGCGAGGAGTGGACGTCCCCTTCGCTCATTACCTCGTCGGCGATGATGATGAGGTCGTCCACCCCGGTTCCGATGACGGCGATGAACCCCGCGATGTGCGAGAGGTCGAGCGGTAACTCGACCGCCGCGGCGAAGCCAAGCAGGATGACCACCTCGGAGAGCGCGGTGACGATCATCGGCAGCGCGACCTCTTTCTTCCCGTATCGGACGAAGACGGTGCCGCTCACGGCAAACACCGCGGCGATACCTGCGATGAGCGAGTACGTCTTGAACTCCGTGGCGAGGCTCGGCGCGAGGTAGGTCGTCGTCCCTTCCTGCGTGTCGAGCGCCGCCGGGAGCGCACCGGCGCGGAGGTTGATCTGCAGGCGACGGGCTTCCGACATGTTCGTCGTCAGCATCCGGAACGTGGGTTGCTGTTCGAACTCGCCGCTCTGGATGGACGGCGCGAGGTCGGCTCCCATCGACGCACCGTAGACGACCCGGTCGTCGACGACCGTATACAGACAGTAGCCGCCTTGACTGGCGTTCGTTTCTGGATAGCTACAGGCTCCGATTCCTTGGCGACTCGTGAATCCCCTTTCCTTCATCACGCGGACGAACTCGTTCGCGGCTTCGGGAGTGAGCGTGACGGAGATGTACGGGTTGCCGTTCGGGTCTTGCTCCGCTTGCCCGATGCTGGTGAACGAATCCTGTTCGAGCACCGTCGTGTTGTTGTAGCTGTTGTTGCCGGTCGGATAGTGCGCGACGACGGAAACCTTCCCGCGTTCGGTGACCAGATCGTTCATCTGTGACTGGTTCGTGTTCGGCATCTCGATCTGGATGAAGTGGTCGTCACCCGACGACACCTGTTGGACGCGACCACCCGCGAGTCCGGACTTCGAAATCTTGTCGCTGAGCGTCCGGACGATTTCGCTTCGGGTTTGCTCGGTCACTCCTTCACGAACTTTCTCGTAGCCGATGCCCGCGTTGTCGAGCGCGGATTTCAGTTGTCCGGTCGTCGCGTTCTCCGTGAACACTTCGATGGTGACGCCCGACTGGCTCGACCGAATCATCACGTCACTCTGTTCGACGCCGGATATGTTCCCCGCAACGGCGTTCTGGACGGCCGCCTGTCCCGTTCCGTTCGGGATTTTCACGTTCTCGGCTGTGACGCCGTTGACCGGTGCGCGAATGCGTGTCCCGCCCGCCAGTTCGAGGCCGTATTTCAGGTTGGTCGGGCCGGTTTCGTTGCTGAGGGCGGCGTTGTCGTTCCCGCCGGAGACCGTTCCAGGCGGAACGAACAGCGCGAACGCACTCCCCAGCAGGAGGAGGACGAGCAAGCCGACGCGCCATTGTTTCCGGAGGCTCATCGAGCTACCCCCTCAAATTTGTACCAGCGAAGGAGGCTCAGGTTGAGCATGTACGTGTTCATCAGGTCAGTTGCCAATCCCATCACAAGCACCACGCCGATGGACGTGAGTAGGTTGATGCCGAAGAAGAACGCCACGAGCGCCATCACCGCCATCGCGGAGAGCGACGTGAGCGTCATCGTTACACCGGTTCGCATCGCGCGGTAGGTGCTCTCGTAGAAACCACCCGACCGCCGAAGGATGTGGTTGTTGAGCAGGATGTCGGAGTCCACGCTGTAACCGATGAGCATGAGGAGCGCTGCCACCGTCCCGAGCGAGAGCGGGATACCGACAATGTTCATCAGTGCGAGCGGAATCACGATGTCGCTGAACGCCGAGAGGACGACAGCGATGGACGGCACGAACGTTCGGAACATGAGGAAGACGAGGATGCTCATGCCAGCGAACGCGGCGACGAGACCGTACAGCGCGAGTTGCTGTGACTTTCCGCCGAAGCTCGCGGACGTGCTCTGCACCGAGAGCACGTCGTACCCTGCCTGTTGAGCCTGCGATTCGAGCGCCTGCGTGTTCGTCCCTTGGAACGTGACGACGTATTCGTTCTGGGCAGATTGGGACGGCGCAACCGAGACGGGGTCGAGCGTCGATTCTATCTGTGTCTGCGATGCGGTCGTCTGAATCCGCATTTCGGTACCACCCGTGAACTCGATGCCGGGTGTCACCGGCGCGCCGGTGGCAATCCACCACCCGGCGAGCACGAGGAGGGCCAGCACGAGGACGGCGAGCGGAACCGCCGCGAGTTGCCGGTTCGAGTACCGGGTGTAATCGACTTCCGGTACTTGAAACTCTACCATGATACATGGGTGCGTGATGGCCCTGAATAAGCCTTCTTAATTACTGTGGCCAAACGTGTCGTGTGAAACACGCGATAACGCATTTAGGCTCCGGATACCTATGTCATTACATGACGACCGAAGAGGCCGAATTAGCGGGTCGAACGGCAACCAGTGTCGTCGTCTCGTATCCCGAAGATCTGAGCAGTTGGGGTCGGTTCCAACTCAACGAGCGTCCGTTCCGTGCCTATCTTCGCAAAACCAAAGACGAGGTTCGAGAGGGCGACGTGTGGGAGGAGTTTCTCGACGTCGGTTGTTGTGGCGACACCCTTGACGTTCCGCTTCGCGTCGAGTCGGTCGAGGGTGGCGACAGAATGGGGGCGGATACCGAAATCGTCTACGAGGTTCGGGAAGCCTGTGGAATCCAAGGCGGCTGGTTAGTTCAGAGCGCGGACGGCCCGAACGAGTTTTAGAACTGCTCGTCGAGAAACGACTCGACGCGCTCCCTCGTCGGAGCGGTGCGAGCGCCCGGTTCCATCGATGCCAGCGCACCGCAGGCGTTGGCGAACTCCAACGCCCGCTCGTAATCCGCGGCGTCGAGAAGCGTGGTGATGAATCCCGCCGCGAACGCGTCGCCAGCCCCGGTTGTATCGACCGACTCAACGCCGAATCCGGGATGGGTGTAGACCCTTTTCGTCGTGTCCACTCGTGCGCCGTTGCTTCCGTGTTTGATGACGACGACCCGACCGTGGAGTTCCGAGGAGGGGTGTTCTAAATCCTCGTCCAGGAGGGTTTCTGCCTCGCGGTCGTTCAGAAAGACGATATCCGAGTAGGCAAGCGCTTGTGAGTAATCCCGTTCGACTAAGCGACGGCCGGGGTCGAAACTGACCGTCAACCCCGCTTCGGTCGCGATTCGTGCGAGTTCCGCCGCGCTGTCTGGTCGTTGACTCGTTAGATGAAGGTGGTCGGCTCGTTGGACGTATTCGGCCTCCACGTCGCTCGGCGTGACTGCCTCGTTCGCACCCTCGTTGCCGAGAACCATCACCTCGCCCTGCACGTCCACGATGAGGTATTTCGTCGTCGTTTCGGTGCCAGTCACTTCGAGGACATGCGTGCAATCTACGCCTGCGGCGTCAAGTTCCCGACGGACGAGCAATCCGTGTTCATCCGTGCCGACGCTCCCGATGAGTCCAACCGGGATGCCCATCCTCGACAGGGCGACGGAGACGTTCGCGGCGCTCCCTCCACCGGAGCGCTGTTGGGACGTGATACGTGCTTCCCCATCTGGTACCGGAAGCGAATCGACACGGAGCGTCACATCCCAGTTGACGTGACCGGCGGTTACGACTCGAACCATGGCATTCCCCCATCGCGGTTCGTGGACGGCATACCGTTCCGATACGCGAGCAACAGTAAAAAATCCTGACGACTCGGGCGAAAGCGCATCCGACGGTTCATCCCGTGATAGCGAACAGGATGAGGTTGTGCGCCCCCGGCCCTAGCCCGACGGCGGCAACCACGCCGAGCAAAAGATACCCCTCCGCCGGTTCCTCCGCGACGTAATCCGCGAACAGGATGACGACGAACTCCGCGATGGCGAGTTTGACGAGGATGAACAGCCAGCCGACGCCGATAACGTCAGCAGTCGGAAGCACCTCCGCAAATTCGAGGATGGCCCGCGAGACGGGCGTCCGCTCGCTCGCGTTGAGCACGTCGATACCGACCGCCGTCGAGACGGCGTCGAGGGCGTGGCCGAACAGCGTGAGGACACCGACCGCTCCCGTGATGACGGCGACGTGTGGATAGAAATACTGTGTCATTGCCCAGAGCACCCCGGTGAACAGCACGGCGACGACGAGTGCGACTAAGGGCCAGAACAGGCGCAGACTGTCGTTTTGCACGCCGTGCCAGAGAGCGAGCGCGAGGACGAGCGCGATACCGACGATACCGACGCTCGCGAGCACCCGCGGAACCGTCGCTGTGAACCGCCGGAGGGAAATCAACCAGACGACGCCAGCGACGACGAACGTCGTGAGATACACCGCTGGTGTCCCGAACAGGGGTGCGATGCTCTCGGGAATGACCTGCACCTGATACAGGGCGTGGAGTCCAGCGCCCACGACCATCCACGGTGCGAGTGCGACTACGGTTCGTTCCGAGATGGTCGGTTCTGCACGCCGGAGCGACCAAAGGACGGCCCCGACCGCCAGCAGGAGGGGAAGAAGATATGACAACGATGGGAGTGCAAACCCTTCCGGCAGTACCATACACCGACACGTGAACGGAGGTGTCGAAAGGTTTGCGGTCTGTCTGCTATTCTCGTGCTACTGTGTCATCGATGTAAAATCAGGTTTCGCTACCGTTCCCACGGTTCGCCGCCGTGCTGGTCGCCGAACAATTCGCGCATCAACGTTACGATGCTCTCGGGCGGGAACTGGCCGCGTTCGGTGACGATAGCGTCTACGTATCGAGGTGGCGTCACGTCGAACGCCGGATTTTCGACCGTCACGTCGCCGATTTCGGCCCGTTTGTCGTCGGGGAGGATCTCTTCCTCGTCGCGCATTTCGATTTCGACGGTGTGGCCCGTCATCGTCCCCGGATGAAGTTTCAGGGTTTGGGCGGCGACCATGATGGGAACGCCGCGTTCGCGAGCATTCACGGCCAGTCCGGAGGTGCCGATTTTGTTGATAACGCTTCCATCGGCGGCGATAGCGTCTGCACCGACGAGGACGTGGTCGGTGTCGTCCAGATACCGTCGGGCCGCGTTGTCCACGATGAGCGTGACGGGAACGCCCCACTCGCGCAGTTGTCGGGCGGTGATGTGGCCCTGTTTTCGCGGGCGCGTCTCCTTGACGATGGCGCTGAGTTCCTTGCCGTCATCCAGCGCGTGACGAACGCAGGAGAGGGCATCCGTCGAATGACAATGTGTCATGATGGTATCGCCGTCACGGAGGCGATTCGCACCGATTTGGCCGAGGTTGTCCTGTGCTTGGTCGAGTTCGCGGCGGAACTCATCGACGCTCGCTACGACGCTCGCGCGCAGTTCGGAGACGGTGTCGCCTTCCATCCCTCGGAGAACGTATCGCAGGGCGTTCGGTAGACTCACCGCAGTCGGGCGGGTTTCGTGGAGTTCCCGGGCCGCCGTTCGCATCTCGGCCTGGAACGCCGCCGGCGTTTCGGCGGTGCTCGCTACCGCCTGTTCGCCGAGCGCCGCCGCCGCCGCGTCCGCTATTGTCGCCGCACCGCGAATCTCCATGTCGGCGATGTCGTCCGCGGCGTCGGTGACGGCGGGGTGAATCTCGTATTCCATGGTTCACACTAGGGGAGTGATCGACAAAAAGATAGTCCGGCGGAAAGTCTACGGTCGTGGCAATTGCACGGATGCTATGGATTTCGACGCCCCCGTGGCGTACTCGAAGTTGGTGATGCACGCTGCGGAACTCGTGGCCGCATACTTACTTGTTGGTTTGTTCGTCGTCGGTCTCATCGATTTCGGTGTCCTCGCGCTCAACCTCGTGCGTGAGGGACGAATCACCGACCCGCGAACGCTCATCGAACTGCTCGACATCGTCCTCCTTCTGTTCATCGTCGCCGAAATCTACCAGACGGTCATCGCCTACGTGGAGTCCGAGGCGGAGGTTCAAGTCGTCCGAGCCGTCGTATACGCCGGCATCATCGCAATCGTCCGAAAGGCGATTACGTTTCAAACCGATGCGTTTCCGACGTACGACGCCGCAGTAACTGCGGCCGTCGCCTACACGCTCCTCCTCGTCGGGTTGGCGTTTACCCTCTTCGTGTCCGGTCGGTACGGTCGATAGCGGGGTTTTTACACCGCCAGTTCATCCGCCCCGGTATGAACGAAACCGAACTCGCTGGCGCAATCGACCACACAGTACTCGGCCCGGAGACGACATTGGTGGACGTAAAAACAGTGCTCGACGAAGCCGAGGAGTACGGTATGAACGCCTGCATCCCTCCATGCTACGTTGCCGAAGCTGACGAGTACGCCCCGGACGTGCCCCTCGCAACTGTCGTCGGATTCCCCCACGGCCAGCACGCAATCGACGCGAAGCGCGAGGAAGCGGTCGTCGCGTGGGACGACGGCGCGGACGAACTCGATATGGTCATCAACATCGGCCGACTGAAATCGGGAGAACACGGCGCGGTAAAAGCCGACATCGAAGAAATCGTCGCGGCGGTGCCGATTCCCGTGAAGGTCATCATTGAAACCGCGCTACTCAACGACGAGGAGAAACACGACGCTTGCCGACTGGCACAGGAGGCCGACGCCGCGTTCGTTAAAACCTCGACCGGATTCGCCGACGGCGGCGCTGAAATCGAAGACGTGGAACTGATGGCGGAATACCTGCCGGTCAAAGCGAGCGGTGGAATCGGCGACTACCAAAAAGCAAACGCCATGCTTGACGCTGGTGCGCAGCGAATCGGTGCGAGCAGCGGCGTCGAAATCGTGGAAGATTTCCGCGGATAGTCCGCGGCCGCTGTTTCTTGTGAGCGTTTTCGATCAGTCGTCGTCGTCGCTCGGTTGCGGACTCGGCGTTCCCTGACTCGCGCTCGACATCCAGCCGTCGATGTGGCTCGCCACGTAATCCCGGCCACCCCAACCAAACGAGACGCCAACGCCGATAGCGACGGCGGCGGCGAGTCCCCACGCGAGTGCTCGCGCGAAGACGTACAGGATGCCGACGTCGATTCCCATCGTGTCCAGACCGATGACGATGGCGGTGAAGTATAGGAACATCCGCGTTCCCGTCGCAAACCACTGTGTGTACGCGGTGTGAGTCGCTGCCCGAGTTCGCATGATTGCGTCGCCGATGAAGTCGGCCACCACGAACCCGATGACGATGACCAGCAGTCCCGCGATCAGTGCCGGAAGGTACGAAACTGCGGCCGCGACCCACAACGATAGCCGCGGAATGGCGAGCAAGTTCGCCGCCGCGAGGATCGCCAGTGCGTAGACGAACCACGCTGCGAGCTTACCGAACGCGCCCGATACTGCGCTTTCGGTACCGCCGAGCATTCGCCCGAGTGGCGTGTCAAGCACCATCCTGTCGAGTTCGATTCGGTCTGCGATTCTGCTAACTACCGCGGCCGCGCCGCGACCGATAACCCAGCCGATGAGCAGAATCACGATAGCGCCGACCAATCGCGGAATCAACGCGATGAATCCGGCGATCGGGTCCTGTAGCCACCCCGGTAGACCCCCTACTTGCAGTACTGTGTCCGTAACGAAGTCGTGTCGAGTCATTGTTTTTCTCCCCCATTGCCGCGTGGGCAACAGATGACATGGACTACAGCCAGTTTGTTGTTGACCGCCTAATTCGAACCGGTAATCGAGTAACGACGAATGACTTCGGTGCAGTTTCGTCCGGGAAATATCTGAAAATATGCGTTTTGAACATGACTTATGACAGAATATGAGCCACTTAGAGGTCGGATTCGAGGTGGGAGACATCCTCGTTTGTCGGGGGAACAGGTATTTTTGGGATGAAAGATACGAACCGTTAACATTTAATAACGGATTTCTGATGGGTATTTCGTCTCCGACGGCGTTTCCGCATCACGGCTCTTCAAGCGCGTAGAGCATCTTCGGCGCGTCTGTGGGTTCGGTAATAGCAAAAAGGGTTCCATCGGCTACGGCGAGACCCTGTCGAACGCGGGAACCGAGGTCACGTTTCCACCGCGCCGCTCCGAACCGATTGCTAGCGTATCCGGTTCCGCCGCCGGTTTTGATAGCGTACACCTTCCCGGCTTCGTCGCCGACGTACAACGTGTCTCCGGCGATGACGGGGGAGTTCACACTGTATTCCGCGATACTGAGTGTCCACCGCGTCTCTCCCGACTCGGCGTCGATAGCGAACACTTCGTCGCCGTCGGTTCCGAAGACGCTGCCATCCGCGACCCCGAGGTGGTGTTCGACCGAACCACCGCGTTCCCTTTGCCATCTAGTTCCCCCCGCTCCAGCGTTCGTGTCGAGGGAGAACACTTGCCCCTTGAAACAAGGGACGTAGAGCGAGTTCTCAATGATAGCTGGTGCGGCGTGGAGGATGCTCGGCAGTTTCCGTCGCCACTTCGCTCGGCCGGTAGTCCTCGACAGGGCAAACACCTCGCCCCAGTAGGTTGCGACGTACATCGAGGAACTCGTCGGGTCGATTGCTGGCGGAGCCGCAATCTCGCCCTGGACTTTCGTCTGCCACTCCAGTTCATTTGCTTTCAAATCGAAGCAGTGTACCCACCCGTCGCTCGTTGCGGAGAACATGAACTCGCCATCGTCGTCGAATCGCGGTACGGTGTCGACATTTCCTTTCGTCTCGAATCGCCGTTGTTCGGTGCCGGATTTTGCGTCGATTTCGACCACCGCGTTGTCGGTGGCGGCGGCGTAGACGTTCCCATTTCTGACGGTCGGCGACGCCCATGTGTGGCCGTCATCCGGCGCGTACTCCCACAGTTCGTTTCCGCTCTTCGCGTCGAAACAGACGAGACGGTCGCTCTCGGTGAGGAAGACGCGATCACCGGCGACGACCGGCGGGCCGAGCGTCATCCCGATTCTGGTCTTCCACTTTACTTTCGCGCCGGAACGAGGGCCGCTCGCGTTCGGGTTGTATCCCGTGTTCGCGCCGTCATGTCCGAGCGTCGGCCAGTCGGTTCGACCGCCTGCAACGGTGGCGGCTTCGTCGTCGGATGCTGACGTGGAGTTACAGCCAGCAGTCGCCGAAATGGCCGCCGTGCCGAGGACGGCGAGAAACTCCCGGCGAGGAGGTTTGTGAGGGGTGTCAGAGGACATTTGTCAGCAGTTCGTATTTGCCGTAATAGGTTTTCTGCACCCGCAATCGTCGCCCTTTTGCCCGCGTAGCCGAAAGCGAACACCGAATGGCTCGGTATCACATCGAGACGTACGGGTGTACCTCGAACCGCGGCGAGAGCCGTCAGATAGAGTCCGCGCTCCGCGACGCGGGCCACTATCGCGTTGAGGAACCCGAGCAGGCGGATGTCGCCATCATGAACTCCTGTACCGTCGTGGAGAAGACGGAACGCAACATGGTTCGCCGGGCCAAAGAACTGGAAGCGGAGACGGCAGACCTCATCATTACGGGCTGTATGGCACTCGCGCAGGGCGACGAGTTCGAGACGGAGAACATCGACGCCCAAATCCTCCATTGGGACGACGTGCCGACGGCGGTGACGAACGGCGAATGTCCGACGCCTGGCCCCGGCGTCGAACCCGTTTTGGACGGTGTGGTCGGAATCCTCCCCATCGCTCGCGGCTGTATGTCCGACTGTTCGTACTGCATCACGAAGCACGCGACCGGAAAAATCGACTCCCCGTCCGTCGAGGAGAACGTCGAGAAGGCTCGCGCGCTCGTCCACGCAGGTGCGAAAGAACTCAGAATCACCGGACAGGACACGGGCGTCTACGGGTGGGATCGCGGCGAGCGGAAACTCCACGTCCTCCTTGACTGCATCTGCAACGAAATCGACGGCGAGTTCCGCGTTCGCGTCGGCATGGCGAACCCGAAGGGCGTTCACGGTATCCGCGAGGAGTTGGCGCAGGTGTTCGCCGACAACGACGAACTGTACAATTTCATCCATGCGCCGGTGCAGTCGGGGTCGAACGACGTCCTCGGCGACATGCGCAGACAGCATCAGGTCGGCGAGTACGTCGAAATCGTCGAAACGTTCGATGAATATCTGGACTACTGGACGCTCTCGACGGACTTCATCGTCGGATTCCCGACGGAATCCGACGAGGACCACGAACAGAGCATGGCGCTCCTGCGCGAGACGCGTCCCGAGAAGCTCAACGTCACTCGATTCTCGAAGCGACCGAACACCGACGCTGCAAAGATGAAGGGACTCGGCGGCACGATAAAGAAAGAACGCTCGAAGGAGATGTCCGAACTAAAGATGGACATTGTCGGTGCGGCCTACGAGGAGATGGTCGGCACCGAAAAGCGCGTGATGGCCGTTGAGGAAGGAACGGGCGACTCCGTGAAGTGCCGCGACGAGGCGTACCGACAGGTCATCGTGCAAAACGCCACCGAGTACGGCATCGAACCCGGTGATTTCGTTGACGTGGAAATCACGGGCCATCAGACGGTGTACGCGTTCGGGAAGCCGGTTTGAATAGGTCGATTGAGCAGAAACGACAGAAAACATTTATTGTATCGACTATCAGTTCGGGCCGATGCCCTCCACTGACCGACGGTTGTTTCTGGGTACCCTTGGCGCAACGCTAACTGGTATTGCTGGCTTTCTCGGCGATTTTCCGGCAGGTATGCCGACTCAAACAGCTACTGAGACGTCATCACAGGAGACGACGAATGAATCAACAACCGCAGTGACCACGGCCGACTCCTCGGAGTCGTTCTCGCTCCCCAATTCTGCGGTCAAAGCCGTCGGCACTCGACATGGACGCCGTGATTCGGTGTCAGTACGCTGGCGACACGGTAGAGTGGTCGCTCTCCGACGGACAGGTCGCTACGCTCGCCCGCCCCGCTCCGACGTTCGAAATGCGATCGTTCGAGGCGACGGTTCGAACGGCGTCCGTCGAACTGTCGCTGGTCGCCGAAAACGTCTCCGAAGTCGACGGTCAGTTCCTCTCCGCCGTCTACTGGCCGACGACCCGCACCGCGGACGACGACGAATCGACTATCGTCGCTCGCTCAGTTGCCGCTGGCGACCGTGTCGAGTGGACGAAATCCTTTGGCATGAAATACAGCGGTGGCGAGGATGGAAAAGTGGGGGCTCGCATCGAAGGCGTCGTTTCCGGTGAGCGAACGGTCGATATTGGCGACTGAGTCCGTCGAAGTTCGTGGGACAAAACGTGGCGAACCGCTTTGGAGGGCCGAATCGAAGTTATTCGACGATAATCGTTCCTTTCTCTCCGACCGTCTCGTGGGGGACGCAGTAGAACTCGTACCTGCCGGGCACATCGAAGGTGTGACTGTACTCGTACCCCTCGTCGTAGGTCTTCCCGTCATCGCCGAGTGACCCCTTCCAATTTGCCCCTTCAGGTTGGCTCTCGACGGCGATATTATGGGTGTCGGATTGCCAGACGAACGTGACTTCGGTTCCCGCTGGTACCTTCAGAGGGCGTTCCGTTCCGGGGGTGAACACGAGTTCACCCTTTGTGCCGACTTGTATGGGGAGGTCGTCTTCGGTTGCGGGCGGCTTTGCTTCGTTCGTCGTTTCCGTGGTCGTCTCGCTCGTCCCTTCGGGCGTGACGGTGACGGTACCAACCATGCCGGCGGCTTCGTGCGGTTGGCAGTAGTATTCGTACTCGCCCACCGTCTCGAAGGTGTGGGTGTAGCGATAGCCCGTATTGTAGAGTTTGGTCTGCGCCCCCGGTGTTCCCGTCCAGTTCGCACCTTCGGGTTGGTTTTCGACCACGATGTTGTGGTTGTCCGACTTCCATTCCCACGCGACGGTCTGACCGGGGTGGATCGTCACGTCGTCGGAGACGAAGGTCAAGTTGCCGCCAGGGCCGATTTTGAGCGTGGTATTCGCCTTCGTTTCGTCATCGGATTTTGCCTTTCCGTCTGACCCGGGCTGTCCACCGGCGAGACAACCGGCGAAGGTGCCGACTGCGAGCATCGAACCGGTTGCCTTCAGCATCGTCCGTCTGTCGTGTTGGGAGGTCATGGGAACCTGCATCCTTCCCTACAATACGGTGGTAAAAAATACCGAAACCCGACTCCCACCATCTGAAAACGATTGTTACCGCCTGTCCCCGTCCCGAACCGGCGTTTCAGCCAATCGGTCGGTTTCGTCGTCCGTCTTCCACTCGCCGAGTTCCTTCGGGTCGACGTGGACGAACACGTCGTCTACCTCGGGAATCGCCTGAATCGAGTGCATCACATCGGTTTCGATATCGTGCGCCTCGATGAGGGTTCTATCGCCCTGGACTTCGACGTGCATGCTCACGTCGATTTCCGGGCCGACGTAGTGGGCGACGACGTCGTGGACGCCCTCGACCTCGGGATGCGAGAGCGCCCGCTGGACGATTTTCGCACGAAGGTCTTCCGACGGGGCGCGTCCCACGAGGTAGTCCACGTTGCTCTCGACGATCTCCCATCCGGTGTACAGAATACCGAGCGAGACAACGCCCGCTGCCAGTGGGTCGAGTTCAGGAATTCCGATTCGAGCGCCGAGAACGCCGATAAGCGCTGCTCCTGCGGTGAGGATGTCGTTACGGTTGTCCAGTGCAATCGCTTCCACTGCTGGCGAATTGGCGTCGCTGCCGATTCGGAGACTGTACCAGTAGAGTCCGTATTTGACGACACCAGTCCCGACGAGGACGCCGACGGCGAGCAGGCTCGTGGTTGATGACACGTCTCCCGAAAGAAGCGACATGGCGGAACGCCAGAGAATCAGGCCACCCGCCGCGAACACCCCGAGGGCGACCAACAGCGAGACGAACGGTTCGATCCGCTCGTGACCGTGCGGATGGTCGAAATCCGGCGGTTGCGTCGTCAAGTACAGACCGGCGAGGACGACGACGCTGTACACCGCATCCGAAAGGCTGTTGACCGCCTCGGAACCGACCGCGAGGCTCCCGGTCTGAAACCAGACGAGCCCCTTAGCGACCGCGAGCAGGAGGTTCGCCGAGAGCACGACGATTCCTGCACTGCGAACGGCAGACGACCGGTTCATCATGCCTGCATTGGTTCGGATGACGTATGGCTATATCGGCGAAACCGGCCGTCGTCTTTTCGTTCGCCACTTATTCGAACGAAACCGCGGTGTCCGAATCGTGAACCGTCGCCTCGTCCTGTTCTGCGAAGGCGTCGTGAACGCGTTCGTAGGTATCCTCCAGCGCCTCCACGATGACCTTGGTGTCGGAGAGAACCGGCATGAAGTTCGTGTCGCCCTGCCATCGCGGGACGATGTGCGTGTGTAGGTGGTCGATCGAGCCGCCGCTTCCCTCACCGATATTTAATCCGGCGTTGAAGCCGTCCGGCCCGAGGGCGGTTTCCAGCGCGTCGAAGGTTCGCTGTTTGAGACGTGCGTGACCGAGCAGGGATTCGTCCGTCAACTCCCGGTAGTCCGCCGTGTGCTGGTCGGGGATGACCATCACGTGGCCTGGATTGTAGGGATAGTTGTTCAACATCACCACGGCGTGGTCGTTTCGCGCCACGACGAGAAATTCCCGGTCTGCACCGCGATTCGGGAGTTCGCAGAACACGCAGTCTTCGATTTCGACATCGCTATCCTCGCGTTCGACCCACTCGATTCGCCACGGTGCGAACACCTGTTGCATGGGTGATAGTGGTGTTGCGAGATGGTTTATCTTTTCAGTCTCGTGTTCGGCTTGATTTCTCTCGATGCTGTCAACTTTGTATTGTCTATGTGTCACTGGATCTCCCGAATCGAAGCAAACCCAGTGGCGTGTGCAGCGGCGGTTATTTGTTGCCTGCACTACCTAGCGGTGTTTCCACACGAACCATTCGGAACTCATTTCTGATAAATCGCGTTATTATACGAACCCTCAAAACGCCCAGAAACAGACGTTACGTCGCATTTAACGACTTCATAACCGTGATTAAATCGTGACCTACCGGAACCGTTCACCATCGTCCGCACCGCCGATAGCAACCAGTTCGACAACAGTATCTTTTCAAACGCTGGCTTCGGAGGGGGGAACAACGAATGTATCTCATCATCGTCGGAGCGGGCGACATCGGCTCGCAACTCATCAGCATTGCGACGCAGAACAGCAACGATGTGGTGGTCATCGAAAAAGACCAAGAACGCGCGGAACGCGCGTCGATGGAGTTCGACTGCCTCGTCCTCCACGACGACGCGACTATTATCGACACACTGGAGGAAGCGGGTGCAGACCGCGCGGATGCCCTCATCAGCACGACGGATCAGGATGCGACGAACATCATGGTTTGCCTGCTGGGACAGGAGATGGATGTCCCGTCGCTGGTGTCCGTCGTTCACAACCCTGAACACATGAACATCTTCCGCCAAATCGGCGTGAACGTCATCGAAAACCCGCAGCGACTCATCGCGGAGTACCTCTATCGAGCCGTGAAACGTCCGTCCATCAAGGATTACATGAAGGTCGGCGAGAGGGCGGAGGTGTTCGAAATCACGGTCGATTCATACGCACCTATTGCGGGCCTCACTCTCTCCGAAGCGGCGAACGAAGGGCTGTTCGATGAGGGCATGTTGGTCGTCGCCATCGAGCGCAACGACGAGGTCATCACCCCCCGCGGGAACACAAACATCGAGGGTGGCGACCTCGTAACCGTCTTCTCCGAAAAAGGTGCCACGCCGGACGTAACCGACATTTTCGGCCACTACGAGGACCACGACTGATATGCCACGACACCCGACGGTTTCCGGGGTTCCCGCAGACCTTGCGGTCATTCTGCGAGATATCGGCGCACTCGTCCTGATGCAGGCGGCGCTAATGTCGATTACCGTCTTTCTCGCACTGGCGTTCCAGGAGTTTTACATCGCCCTCGCGTTCCTCATCGCGGGTGGTATCACCGCCGCAGCGGGCGGCACTGCCCGAAGGCTGTTCTCTGACGCGCCGAATCCGGTGATGAAACACGGGATGGTTATCGCCGCCGGAGGCTGGTTTGCGACCGCCATCTTCGGGGCGATTCCGTTTCTCCTCTCCGCACATTTGACCCCTGTCTCGGTGATGAACACTTACGTTCCGGCGGGTGCGGAGTATCGAGCGATTCGAATCGACGGCGCAACGACGTTTTCCAGCCTCGCGTACTACGGAAACCCCCTCCATGCGCTGTTCGAAAGCATGTCCGGATGGACGGGAAGCGGGCTGACGATGGCGGTTCACGAACCGTCGCTTCCGCGAGCGATTCAGTGGTGGCGGTCGCTCATCCAGTGGGTCGGCGGCGTGGGTGTTATCGTCCTCACAACGGCGATTCTGGCTCGTCCCGGAAGTGGGAGTTACGCGCTCTACCAAGCGGAAACTCGTGAGGAGCGCATTCACCCCAGTATCATCCATACAGTACAGACGGTGTGGCGAATCTTCCTGCTGTACACGTTCATTGCCGTCGTCGTGCTGTTCGGCGCGATTTGGTGGAGTGAGCCACAACAGAGTCTGTTCGATACCTTCTGGCAGTCGTTGAACCACGCGATGACGGCGCTTTCGACCGGCGGATTCAGCGTTACGGACAACTCCATCGAATCGTACGATTCGCCGCTGGTCGAGGGTGTCCTCATCCCTATCATGACGCTCGGAGCGATCGCGTTCCCGATTCACTACGTCGTGCTTCACGACCGGGATTTTGGCGAACTGTTTTCAGACCTTCAGACGCGCTGGCTGCTTATTCTCTTCGTCGCGGGAAGTTTCGTGCTGTCAGTACAGAACATCATCACGCTCCCGATTGCAAGCGCGGCGTTCACCGAAACCGGTTGGCTCGGGACGCAAAGCGTCGGTTTGTCGGCTCTCGCGGGCGATGCTGCCCGTGACTCCACGTTCCAGTTTGTCAGTGCGCTCACCTGTACTGGGTTTCAGTCCTCGGATATCGGGTCGTGGAGTGCGGGTGGGAAACTCATCATCAGTGGCGCGATGGTGCTCGGCGGAGCGGCAGGGAGCACCGTCGGTGGTATCAAAATCATCCGTGGTTACATGATCAGTAAGGGAATCCAGTGGGAATTCTCACGCGTGTTTCTTCCGGCTTCCGCGGTCATTAACACCCGAATCAACGGCCGAAAACTCGGCCGAAACCAGATGTACGAGGAGTTCAGCGAGGCAGCAATCGTCAGTATGCTCTGGATTATCCTGCTGATTTCGGGAAGCGTTCTCCTCGTGAACGTCGCTCCGCAGTTTGGCTACGCTGACGCCCTCTTCGAGGTTGCCAGCGCGCAAGGAAACGTTGGTCTGTCAACTGGAATCGTCGGGCCGACGATGTCACCCTTTGGTGAGGGAATGCTCGTCCTGAATATGTGGGTCGGTCGCCTCGAAATCATTCCTGTGCTCGTCTTTCTCCGGTCGACACTCTTCGGACTCAATCCCTGATCCAGTATATATAGTATTCGGCTGTTGTAGAGCGTTCCGCCCTCATTAACGTCTCAGGGAGCTTGATAAACGAAATGGGACGCTCTAGTGGCTCAAAATGGCAAAAACGCAAGACTGCGGCGGAAAAAACGGTTCGAACGTCCCCCAACAGAGAGGGGTTTTTATGCACGTGTCAGCGGTTGTATGGACTGAGCAGGAAGTCACCATGGCAACAAAAAATCAGGGGTTCCAGGCAATGGTCGAACTGTGCGACAACTGCGGACGCGAGACCTCGCACGAGGTATCTGTCGAAATCCGTACCGAGAGCAAAAAGCGAGAGAACGCCGAATTCTCGCGTGAACCCTACCGAATCACCCAGTGCCAGACGTGCGGTGAAGAGAAGAGTCAGCGGATGAACAACGCGTAAATCGTTTCACGTATCGTACTCGATTCTCGTTCTCACGCAAAACCAGTTACTGAGTCATCACTAATGGGGAGTTGATATTTCAGATTTCCTACTTGGTAAACACTTCGCAGCCATCTTCCGTGACGATGACCGAGTGTTCTTTCTGACTCACCAGGAAGCCCTCCTCCTCTTTGAGCACCGGATAGCCGTGAATGATGTTTTTCATCTTGAGGCGGCGGAGCGCCATTTCGGGTCGGGAGCTATCCAACCATCGGGTGGCGAACGGAAGCGTTCGGAACTCGTCCGTAATTTGGTCGAGCGCTTTTCGAGCAGTTCGGTCACGAACCGAGGCTTCACGTTCGAGGGAGAAAATCTCCTCTTCGGCACCCTCTCGCACCTTGCCACTTCCGTCGGTGGCGAACGGTTCGATGGCGACCACGTCGCCGACTTGCAGTTCGATACCCTGTGAAACCGCGCGGTTCGGGATGTTCGGTTCCGTGTGCTGTTCGTAGTGGGCCAGTCCATGTCCGGAAAGGTTGACGACTGGATTGTAGCCGTAGCCGTCGATGACGGACTCGATTTCCGCACCGATTTTGCCCGTTTCGACGCCGGGTTCGACGACTTCGAGCGCGGCGTCCAACGCCTCGGCGCTCGCCTCCGCGAGGTCGTCGTGTCCCGAGAGGTCAACCGTGACGGCAGTGTCGGCGAGCCATCCGTCTATCTGAACGCCGATGTCGAGGTTGACCATGTCCTCGCCGAACGTGCTTTCGTCGTCGATGCTCGGCGTCGCGTGAGCCGCTTCCTCGTCGATGCTGATATTCACCGGGAACGCCGGCTTGCCGCCGAGTTCGCGGATTCGGTCTTCCGCGAACTCCGCAATTTCCAGATGACTCACACCAACTTCGACTCGCTCCGCGGTTTCCGTGCGAACCTGTGCGAGGATTTCACCGGCTTCCCGATGTTTTTCGTACTTCTCCGCCGAGAGGTCGACTGACTGGTCGCTCATGAAACGTCGTTCGCCCGAACGCCGGAAAGAGTTTGCGTTACTGGGAGGCTCTTAGGGTTCGGTTGCGAACGACCGCACCGCCGTGGTAACCGTCGTGATAGCCAAGAAGCACATCATCGAATCCACGAACAGTCACCGCGGTTTATCGTCATCACTGCCGATATAACTGTCTGCATATGAAAAGAGAAATCGGTGCCATGCTTGCAGCGACACTACTGGTGTTCGCCACTCTTTCAGTTGGCGCACTGGGGGATGCTGGAACAACAGCAGAAGACAAAGTACTTCTACAGGATGTCACAGTCGAACGACTCCAAATAGCGAACGTAACGGTCGAAAACGCGACCATCGAGACGATGGAGGTCGATGTAGTCGAAATCCAAGACCGAAACGAAACGCTCCGGAACGCGAGACTGGAAAACGTCTCGCTGGAGGCGTTGTCGTTTGAAGGAATCGATGCGGAAAACATCCGCAGTGAGGAGCTGAGAGACGCGCTCGAAGGAAGAGAAACGCCATCCGAGGTTTCCGTCGCCGACGTTACCATCGAGCAGTTGTTCGTCGAACGACTCGTCATCGAGAGTCTCACCCTCGAAGGAGAGGAAGAACCGACCACGACGACCCCGATGAACGAGACGACTGCTGTGAACAAAACGACGTCGATGAACGAGACGACGACGGCAGCAGCAACGACAACCGTCGAGGAAGCACCACCGGCAGAGAACGAGACGACCGTCGCGGAGGAGACCACATCCGCGAACGAAACGACGATGAACGAGACGACGACAGCCAACATGACCACGACGGAGATGGGGCTGCGCGTCCAGACCACGGAATCGTTGGGTAGCGTAGTCATCGGAACCGCGGACGTAGAGACCATGACGATTCGGTCGTTGACCGTCGAAAGCATCTCGCTCGGCGACGAGACGACGACTGCCGCCGAAGAAACGACGATGGCAGAAGAGGCCACAGTCGGCGAGGAAACGACGATGAACGAGACGGCGGCAGAAGAAACGACCGAGATGCGGCAAACGCCGGTCGCAGACAACGAAACTACTGCACCGAACGGGGAAACGACGATCGTGAACGAAACGACCGCGATGGATAACGAGACGACTACGATGAACGAAACGACGACCGAAAGCGAATCCATGGCGCTTCAGGACGAAACCACGGTGGATCGTATCTCGGTCGAGAATGTAACCGTCGATACGGCTACAATCGGTGCTGCTAGCGCCGAAGATGCAATCGCCGCGTCCGGCGAAGAGACGACGATGGAAGACGCATAAACGGACAAACAACGACGATAACCGGAAACGAGTCCGCTGCACCGGACATCACGACCCGAGCGTCGGTCGTTACCTGTCTCTGATTTTTCACGGTTCGCTGGGAGATTAGCTGTTTACAGACGTCTGCATCGCGTCGCTGTTGAACGCACTCCCGGCGTTCCCGTCCCGATCGAGGACGATAACGCCTGCACTCGACCCGGTGAGCTCGGCGAACTCATCGATGGCGCGGTCTGCGGCCTCCTGTGCGTCAAATCCGGATTCGAGGTGACGAACTGCCCGCCGGGTGAGCGTCGATTTCGCGATGTCCTCGCCCGCACCTGTGGAACTGGCCGCACCTGCCGAGGCCGCGTAGAAGCCGCTCCCGATCTGTGGTACGTCGCCGACACGCCCCGCGAGTGCAAGCCACCGCCCGCCCGTCGAAGTCGCGGCGGCGAACTCGTCGCCGTCGTAGGCGACTGCACCGACCGTGTCCGCGCCACCGAACTTCTCCCGGAGCCAATCGAGATGCTCGCTCGGTGTGCCGTCGGGAGCGTCGTACTCCTCCCATCGCTTCTCGCTCTTTTCGGTCCAGAGGTCGATGTCGGTCTCGACGCCGAAATCCGCCGCGAGGGAAACCGCGTGTTCCCCGCTGACGAGAACGTGCGGCGTCTCTTCCATCACGACTCGGGCCGCGCTGACGGCGTGTTCGACGCCCGGCATCGAGCAGGCCGCGCCCGCATCGCGGCCGCTCGTCATGATTCCCGCGTCGGTTCGGACTTCGCCGTCGCTCTGTACTGCGCCGCCGACACCCGCGTTGAATCGCGGCGAGGATTCGAGGACGTGGACTGCGGCTTCAACCGCATCGACGACGGTTTCCGCCGTTCCCCCCGTCTCTGCGGCCTCATCGAGGACTGCTTGTCGAGATGTGGGTTCGTCGGGCTCGCCACCAGCGCCGCCGTGAACAATGACTTTCATGCACGATGCTCTCGCGTAAGATGGCTTAAGTTCACGTCAAACGGCAGTTCGGACGAGGTGGTGATGTCCTGTACACGACCTACGGGCAGACACTGGTTGCGCTACATCGTGAATCAACGAGGGCGATGGAGGGCGTTCGAATGACGATAATGCGGACGAAACAACGATAGTGACGGTGACCAATTCGGTAGTTCCGGAGATTCGGACGACTGCTAACTTCACCCACCGAAATCACTCAACTCTTTAAGGGCGTATAAGGCCCATACGAAGGGGAAACGGTAGGCCTTTTATCCTCCTCGGAACACTGTTCGAACGTTCATGAGCTACGAGTACGACAAGGTGGAAGTACCCGAGGAAGGGGCCACGATTACGGTTGACGAGGACACTGGCAAACTGGAAGTTCCCGACAACCCAATCATCCCGATTATTCACGGGGACGGAATCGGAACGGACGTCGGCCCTGCAGCACAGAAAGTGCTCGACGCCGCGGCGAAAGCGACGGGACGCGAAATCAACTGGATGCGCGTCTATGCTGGCGCCAGCGCTCGCGAAACGTACGACGAGAACCTGCCGGATGACACCGTCGAGGCAATCAAGGAGTTCAACGTCGCTATCAAAGGTCCGCTCACGACGCCGGTCGGAGCCGGATTCCGCAGCCTGAACGTCGCGCTTCGGAAGACGCTCGACCTCTACGCGAACGTTCGCCCGACATACCATCTCGACGGCGTCCCATCGCCCGTCAAAAACCCCGAGGCGATGGACATGGTTACCTTCCGTGAGAACACGGAGGACGTCTACGCCGGTATTGAGTGGGAAGCCGGTACGGACGAAGTCCAAGAGGTCAAAGCCTTCGTCGAGGACGAGATGGGCGCAGACGGCGTCATCCACGACGGACCGGTCGGCATCGGTATCAAACCGATTACGGAGTTCGGAACGAAACGCCTCGTCCGCGAGGCAATCGAGTACGCCCTCGAAAACGACCGTGATTCCGTCACGCTCGTCCACAAGGGTAACATCATGAAGTTCACCGAAGGCGCGTTCCGTGACTGGGGCTACGAACTCGCAGCGGAGGAGTTCGGCGACGTGACCATCACGGAAGACGAACTGTGGGAGGAGTACGACGGCGAACAACCCGACGACAAACTCGTCGTCAAAGACCGTATCGCCGACAACATGCTCCAGCAGTTGCTCACCCGTACCGACCAGTACGACGTCATCGCTACGATGAACCTGAACGGCGACTACATGTCCGACGCCGCAGGAGCTCAGATCGGTGGTCTCGGCATCGCACCCGGTGCGAACTTCGGTGAGCACCGCTGTCTCGCGGAACCCGTCCACGGTTCCGCGCCGAAGTACGCAGGTGAGGACAAGGTCAACCCGACCGCGATGATTCTCTCCGGCCGTCTCATGCTCGAATACATGGGCTGGAAGGACGCCGGTCAACTCGTCCGCGACGCCGTCGAGGAGACGATTTCCTCCGGCAAGGTCACCTACGACCTCGAACGCCAGATCGAAGGCGGCGAGAAACTCGCCACCAGCGAGTACGCCGACGCCATCGTCGAAAACATCGAAAAATTGGCGTAAGCCGATTTTTCGGCACGCTGGACGATGTCCAGCGGCGTCCACGACCTCGCGTACGCGAGGTCTTGGGTTAACCGAGCAAAGCTCAGTGCTATCGAAAAACTCTCGTAGAGAATATTTCTGGCCGTTATCCGTGAGCTGACGGCAAAACCAGTTGTTCCGTTTTTGCGCCACTACCTCAGCAGTTGACCACCTCGCTCGGTGCTTCTATTTGCACAATATATATATATGTGTGTGTGAATTCATATATCGAAAGGAAATAACCGAATACATGGAACTGTCACGGGACGAGGAAACACCGGGGAACCGAACTCAAACGACATCCGGTGTGAAGGGTATAGAAACTATCAAAGACCGAGTTACTGCATCCACGTTCAGCGTGCTTGGACGAATCGCCGAGAAACGAGGCGCTAACGAGATGGCCCGGCACAATTTCGAACGCTCTGCGGTATATCAGGCGGAACAAAATCGCGCTGACGAGGCGTGACGGCATACCAGCGGGCCGGAGATCTCGCAGCCAAACGAGAGGACTGGGGAATCGCCGCACAGCACTACGAACAGGCGGTAAACGTGCTCGATAGACACGAAAACACGGTGCGATTTCTGTGGGCGATGAACAAGGTAGTCAATGCGCGGAGCGCCCAGGGGGAGGGCGAAGCCGCGATGCGATGGTGCGATAGAGCATTGGCAACGATCGCAGAGCAGTCGTTCCCCAACGAAGAGAAGGCGCGCGCCCACTTTCGAATCCGACTCGCCGACGTGTCGGATGTCGATGGTGGAACTCCCCGAACGTACGACCGCGCGCTTCGAAGCGTGATAGAAGCCGATGAAGCGACGGCGCACTACCTACTCCGACACGTCTGGAGACGATACGACGCGGTAGACGAGAGTTCCCCGCTCCATCGCGTGATTCTCGCCGCAGATGTCTGCTACGTCGCACACGGCCGCGTCATCGATGACGAAGCTCGGGATTGCGAAGCAATTCTCGACACCATCGAACCGGAAAAAGAGCGTCTGACGGACGCCGCGACGGCGTTGTTCGAACAGTTGACCGACGAAGAAACAGACATCGAAACGGACGAACTCACGACCGACGTAGACACCACGGAACGAAAAACGAGTCTCGGAACTCTCGAAGAAGCGGCGTCAGCACAGTTGTTCGACAGCCTCGTTGAAAACTGACCGACGAAGACAGCGTCGAGCGACCCATCATCGATATCTCGTTTTCACCGCCGTTCAAGGCTACTCTTTCCACGGCACGTCCAGTCGCGGCGGACTGAACACGTCGATGCCGCGAACTGGCACGTCTGTTCTGTTCTCCGCAGCATGCGGCTCATCGCCCAGAATCGCGTAGGAATCCTGCTCTTCGATGACGATTTCCTCGCCATCCACGATGAAGGTTAGCGCACCGCTGTAGATGAAGCCGGTTTGTTCGTGTTCGTGGCTGTGTTCCGGCACCGTCGCACCAGGTTCGATGTGGAAATGCTGAATACTCATCTTCTCCCCGGCAGCCAGTTGTGCGAGGTAAACACCATCGACTGCTTCGGTCGCCTCGTGGTCGGATAGGGCACTCGAATCCATGGGAATTACTCACACGCAAGGGTGGTAAACCTCCGGGAGAGGATTTAAGTATGAGAACGAACCCACGTTCCGAGCGTAGGGTTGAACAGGGAGGCCACCGGAAGCATACTCATGTACAGCGTCGTCGGTTGTAGCGCGTGTAGCAACCTGTGGATAGTCGATGGAAACCCGAAGACGACGCAATGCTCGCGCTGTAGGAAACGGCGACAGTTTCGGAAGCTGAAGAAGTTCGCCGAATCGGACGACGAAGACCATGCGCGAGAGGTTCGTGCCTCGATGCTCGCAAACCGGCAGGGCCACGGCGATGCCTTCGCCGAACTCGACTCGTTCGCCGAGATGAACTCACAAGTCGAACACGCCGGAATGGACGATGAGGAGTTCTTAGACCGCTCCGGTATCGACACGGAGGAGGTATCCGCTGCCGAAAAACGCTCCCGAGGAGAGAATACGAGCAAAAGCAAAAAACAGGTCGTTCTGGATGCGCTCTCCACCTTCGACAGGCCAGAGGAGAGCGAAATCGTCGCGTACGCGTATGAACGTGGCGTTTCCCGGGACTACGTCGAAGCGGCACTGGAAAAACTCGTTCACCGTGGGGAGGTCAGCGAGAGTCGAGGACGCTATCGTCGTATTTGAAAGTCGGGAATGGGAAATCCCGACTTAGAGGAGCGCACCGTTCAATCCCTTCCACACCGCGACGACCAACGTGACGACGGTTAACAACAGTTTCAGGAACTGAAGGACTCGATACGCCCTGGAGTCGTTAATCGGTGCGTCCTCGTCGGAGGGTGCTGTAGCCATCGAAGGTCACCATCGGGCGGCACGTTGCGAGAGATTCCATCCATCGCACGTGCCAGTTGGGTATTCTCCGTCCTTCGTAATAAATTTCTAGAAAAATTAAATGGATTTTATTCTCCAATTGGGTCTTACCGACCCAATTCCTCGTGGGCGCTCGAAAGATGACGTGATGCGAGTGCCGCGAGTAGGGAGAGTTCACCGGCAAGCGCGCCGACGGCGATGATTTCCGCGAGTGCGTCCGTATTGCTTCCGGCAGGGTCACCGCCCCCACGGAGTCCCAGCACGTCGAGGGCTTCCGACTGCGTGGGGAGTTTCGTGCCGCCCCCGACGGTGCCGACTTCCAAACTGGCGATGCTGACGCTGGCATACAACTCGTCGTCCCGTGCTTCAACGGTCGTAATCGCGTTGCTTCCTTCAACCACCTGTGCGGCGTCCTGTCCAGTTGCGAGGAACGCGGCAGCGATGACGTTCGCCGCGTGCGCGTTGAAACCGAGGCTCCCGGCTTTCGCGCTTCCAACGAGGTTCTTTCGCGTGTTCGCCTCCTCGATGGCTTCCGGGGTGGTGTGGAGCCGGTCTTCGACCGTCTCGCGCGGGATTCGAACGTCCGCCGTAACGCTCCGACCACGGCCTTCGACGGCGTTGATGGCGGCGGGTTTCTTGTCGGTACAGAGGTTGCCGGAGAGCGCGACGAGGCTTGCGGGGGTTTTTTCTTCGACCAGCGAAGCAGCTTCGCGCGTCGCGATGGTCACCATGTTCATCCCCATCGCATCCTTCGTGTCGTAGACGAACCGGAGGAAGACGGAGTCGCCGACGACGTAGGTAGTCACGTCGATGAGTTCGCCGTGGTTCGTCGTTGATTCGGCGGCCTCGGCGAGTTTGTCGCGGTTGTCTCGAACCCAGTTGACGACCGTTTCGGCTTCGGCAACACCTTGCACGCGGAAGACGGGCGCGCGAGTCATCCCCGTTTTCGTGACGCGGGCCTCAGCACCCCCAGCGCCGCTAATAACCGAACACCCGCGGTTGACGCTGGCGAGCAGGGCACCCTCGGTCGTCGCGAGCGGAAGGTAGTAATTGCCCGCTGCGGAGCCGCCATCGACGGTCACGGGTCCGGCGATTCCCATCGGAATTTGGGCCGCACCGACCATGTTCTCGATGTTGGGCTCGGCCAGCTCAGCGTCGAAGGCGTAGTCGCCGACCGTATCGAGGGTCGCGTCGGTTTCCGCTTCGAGGAGTTTTCGGCGGGCCTCGGTGGCGGTATCGTGATCCGTGTGCTCTTCGAGTTCGTGCAGCCGCAGGTCGCCTGCACGAACCTGTTCCGCGAGTTCGTCTGCGTCGGTCATGGTTCGGGATTTCTCCCCGACCCTCTAACAGTTGCTCATTTGTACGAGCCAGCAACGATTTGCCCACCCTGCATGAATATCTACTATGGAAACGAGACGTGTGACGACGGCGGATATCCCCGAAATCCGGCACATCTCACGCAAAGCGGTGAATGCGGCATACGAATTTCTTCCGACCAGGGAACGCGAAGCGACCGTCCGCGAGCGGTTCAGCGCGGAACGATTCGAAACGGCACTGGCGGACGACGATGTAATACTCGTCGCCGCAATCGACGGTGGCGAACTCGTCGGGTACGCGCACGTGGACGCGGTCAATCGCGCCGATGCCGTCGGCGAGGCGGTCTTACAGGGTATCTACGTTTCACCGGAACAATGGCAGGAAGGCGTCGGAACCGCGCTGCTCGACACCCTCGAGGACGAAATCCGAAAGCGCGGGTTCACACAGCTATCGGTTGCCGTCCTCGTCGACAACGAGCGAGGAAAGCGGTTTTTCGAGTCGAAAGGTTTCGAGCGCATTGAAGAGCGAGTCGAAGACCTCTTCACGGGGGGCACCGCGTACCAGCAGGTTTACTACCACGATTTCGCGTAGAAACCCCGACGACCTCGCTGAAAACAAAACAGTCAATTAGACCGAGAGAATTACGCAGCTATGGTCGAGATCACGATTCCGGTATTTCTCGCCGTCCCGCTCGCGCTCCTCGGTGCCGCATGGATATACCGTGATGCCAGCAAACGGAAGATGAGTACCGCGGATATGTGGGCCGTGGGCTTTTTTGTCGGTTTCTTCGTTCCGCCATTCATTGGTGGACTCGTAGTGTACGCGTTGTATCTCCGGAAGCGCAATCGCAGGGGTGGAACCGTCTACACTGTTCCAGAATAACTGCTATTTTCCGCCGGGCTTCGTTTCGACCTACTGGCTCGTGACGTTCTCTCGATGGACGACCTCCCCGTCGTGAACGACCGTCAGCGTGAATTTCCCGTGTGGGCCGCCGTCCGGAATCTGGACGGTTGCGGTGTAGTTCGCCAGCCCTGTGCAGTTCCGCTTCGGCTTTTCGCTTGCTCGGTCGCCGGTCACCCGGAGCGTGTAGTTGCTCCACCCCGTCTCGACCAACTTCGGTTTTCCCAGCGTGTACGACGCATCGGGGACGCTCACGTTTCCGGCGACGACGAGATAGCTCTCCCCGTTCTCGGTTCGTTTCGTCGTCCGAACGTGGTGTTCGGGCGAATCGACACAGCCACCGCCGGTCAGCACCGTATTCACCAGTTTCGGCTCCTCGGGTTTTTTCTCGGTGAAGACTCCCGTCTGCGTCTTCTGACCGTGAAACCCGACACTGGAGCAACCGGCGAGGAGGACGAGCGTGGCGAGAAAAAGGACAGGTACCGTCGGGCGCATTGCGAACACGGTCACAGCGAACAATGAAATGCTTTCTGCCGCTCCCCGAACAGTTATCGCCGTCGGAATACACCACGAAAACATGACAGCGCCAGCGGATGTGATTTTCACGAACGCCGAGATACACACCCTCGCAGAGACCGACGAGACGGCGGAAGCGGTCGCCGTCCGCGACGGGGAAATCGTTCGTGTGGACAACGCCTACGAAGTGGACTTTCTGGAAGGCGTCGAAACCGAGGTTATCGACCTCGACGGACGTGTTCTTCTCCCGGGATTCATCGATGCTCATACGCATCTAATGATGGTCGGTAGCTATCTCGTCAACGCCGACCTCTCGGACGCGGATTCGCCCGCCGACTGCGTGGAACTGCTCGCCGAACTGGACGCCGACCGCGAATGGGTGCTCGGCTACGGATTCGACGAGAGTATGTGGGAGGAATCGCGCTATCTCACCCGCGATGACCTCGATTCAGTGAGCGAAACGCGACCGGTGGTCGCGTTTCGTGAGGATATGCACACCGCTTCCGTCAACAGCGAGGCCCTTTCTCGCCTCCGCGACGAGATGCCGGACGAGGACGTAGAAACGAAAGGCGGCGAACCGACCGGAGTCATCGTGGAGGATGCCGTGGATGCCATCTACGAAGCCATCGAACCCGATGCCGAGACGATGCGCGAACTCCTCCTCTCGGCACAGCGGGACGCCCACGAGAAGGGAATTACCGGCGTTCACGACATGGTTCGACGCTCGCGGGCACCCGAAGTGTACCGTAGACTCGAACTCGACGGCGAGCTTTCCCTGCGGGTTCGTATCAACTACTGGAGCGACCACATCGACGCGATCGAGGAAATCGGTCTCCAGACGAACCACGGAAGCGAGTTCGTCCGAACTGGTGGAATCAAGACGTTCACCGACGGGAGTTTCGGCGGTCGAACCGCGAAACTCTCCGAACCTTACGCCGACGGCGAGGGAACTGGACAGTGGGTCGTCTCACCTGAGGAACTGGACGAACTCGTCACTCGCGCGGACGACGCCGGATTGCAGGTCACGGCGCACGCCATTGGCGACGAGGCAATCGACGCGACGCTCGACGCGTTCTGCGAAACAGGCGACCCCGGCGCGATGCGACACCGCGTCGAACACGTTGAACTTATCACCGACGAACAAATCGAACGCTTTGCCGACTCCGGCATCGTCGCCTCCGTTCAGCCGAACTTCCTGAAATGGGCGCAGGAGGGCGGTCTCTACGATGCTCGATTGGGTGAAGAGCGAAGGAAGCGGACGAATCGTTTCCGAACTCTGCTGGATGCCGGTGCGAACCTCGCGTTCGGTAGCGATTGTATGCCCCTCGACCCGCTGCTCGGGATTCACCAGACCGTCAACGCTCCGGTCGAAGCACAGCAACTGAGCGTCACCGAGGCACTCCGCGCGTACACGCACGGAGCGGCCTACGCTGGATTCGACGAGAACCGTCTCGGAACCGTCGAGAACGGCAAGAAGGCGGACTTCGTCGTTCTCGACGGCTCGCCGTGGGAGCACGAGGATGACATCGAGGACATCGGCGTCGCGATGACGGTCGTGGATGGCGATGTCGTTTTCGACGGACGGAACGATTAAACACCGTCGTATCAAATCTTCTACTGTGTTTCCACCCCTCCTCACTGCCGAGTTCGGCGGCGTGTTCCTGTTGTTTCTCCTGTTTGCCGTCGGTGCCCCGCTCGTCCTTTGGTCACTCATCGATTTGGAAAGCGAAGGGGAGCGAACCGAACACGGCGATTGGGAAAGCGCCGAACGCGCCGCACGCCGTGACACGAGCGACGATGACCGCTACTGAGAACTGACCGTCAGGCATTCCGAGCCGTTTTCTCGTGCCCCTGAACGTATAGTGATTGTTGCGAGCAAATATTCGCGATTTCTGTTCGACACTCGGGGGTGATTGCGTTCTGTAGCTTAGTCCGGTTTACGACAATGGAAAGAATGTTGTTCTCAGTATTGAAGAGAAAATATTTTCAATACCTCGTGTTATCGACTAGTGTATCTATAGGCGGGACAACATGCCAACAATGGAAATGGGAACCCTCGAAACAGAGCTTAGTCTCTTCAAATACGACAACTTAGAGCAACTCCCTTCGGAGTACCGGGAGTTGTCGGAAGAAGAACGAACGGAGCGAATCGAACGTTCGCTCGACCGACTGGACGACGACGTGGTCGTCCTCGGCCACAACTACCAGCGGCGGGAAATCGTCGAACACGCGAACTTTGTCGGCGACTCGTACCAGTTGAGCGTCGAGGCCGCGAACGCGGACGCCGAATACGTCGTCTTCTGCGGCGTTACCTTCATGGCCGAATCGGCGGATATCATCACCGACGACGAGCAGACGGTCATCCTCCCGTCGATGGAGGCGTCCTGCCCGATGGCCGGGATGGCAGAAGCCCTGCAAGTCGATTCCGCGTGGGCGAAAATCGAGTCCGCGACATCGGACGCCGATATCATTCCGATCACGTACATGAACTCCTACGCCGACCTCAAGGCGTTCTGTGCGGAACAGGGCGGTGCAGTGTGTACGTCCTCGAACGCTCACCAGGTCTTCGAATGGGCGCTGGAGCGGGGGGACAAAATACTCTTTTTACCCGACAAACACCTCGGCGAGAACACCGCCCATCGTCTCGGTTTGGAGGACAGCGTTACGGAGTGGGATCCGTGGAATCCCGCAGAGCAGAACCCCGAAGCCGTCGCCGAGAGCGACATCATCCTCTGGAACGGCTACTGCCAGGTACACGAACGATTCACCGTCGAGCATATCGACCGCGTTCGAGAAAACCACCCTGGTGCGCAGGTCGTCGTGCATCCGGAGTGTCGGAGAGAAGTCGTCGAATCGGCGGACGTAGTGGGGAGCACGGCGACGGTTTGCGAGACGGTAGCCGACGCAGCCCCCGACGAAACGTGGGCCATCGGCACGGAAATCCATCTCGTACGGCACCTCCAACGCTGGCACCCGGAGGTGACTGTCGTTCCGCTTTGTGGTGATGCTTGTATGGACTGTAACGCGATGCGCCAGACCGACCCGAACTACCTGACGTGGGTGCTCGAAGAACTGGTCGAAGGTCGGGAACGAAACGTTATCGAAGTCCAACCGCACGAAAAGGAACTCGCTACGGTGGCACTCGACAGGATGCTCGAACTATGACGGGGAACGCGAAGGCGACCTGGGCGGACGTTCTCGTCGTGGGAAGCGGAATCGCGGGGTGCAGCGCAGCGTTCGCCGCCGCCCGTGCCGGTGCGAATGTCCTCGTCGCGACGAAGGCAACCCGTCCGGAAAACGCCGCGACACACTGGGCACAGGGTGGCATCGCGGTCACGCGCGACAAGCCGGAATCGCTTCGAGCTTCCTTCGCCACGAAAATCGAAGTCGAAGTCGAGGGACCGATTGATGGCGAACGGGCCGCCGAGGTCGGTGCGGACATCGTCCTCCTCGACAACTGCTCGCCCGCCGAGGTCGAACGCGGCGTCGAACTGCTTCCCGACGAGGTGCTCGCGGAGGCCAGCGGCGGAATCGAAATCGAGGACGTGCCCGTCTACACCGAAACCGGCGTGGACGTGATTTCCATGGGGTCGCTAACGCATTCGGCGCGGAGCTTGGATTTCTCGTTTCGAACTGGCCGGGGCAGATTTGACTCCTGAGTGAAAGGTACACGTATGGACTCGTTCGAGGAGGCGGCGGTGGAGGCGTGTCGAGTCGCAGGCGAGTATCTCGTAGCGGAGTTCGAGCGCGAATCGCTCGACGCGAACTACGGCCCGGATGACGTGAAGGCTGCTGCGGATCGAGGTTCCGAACGGCGAATTCTCGACGTGCTCACGTCGGCGTATCCCGACCACGGAATCTTCGCCGAGGAGTCGGGCAAACGAGCGGGCGAGAGCGACTATCGCTGGGTCGTCGACCCGCTGGACGGGACGAACAACTTCTGTTCTGGCATCCCTTACTTTGGGACTGCGGTGGCGCTTCTCCACGAAAACGACACCGTGCTGTCGGTGGTTCACGACCCGCTTCACGACGACACCTACGTCGCCGAGCGCGGCGAAGGGGCAACGCTGAACGGCAAGTCGATTCATGCCGAAAGCGACGTGACGAGCGACCATGCGACGGTTTCGTTCGTCATCGGTATCGACGTGCTTCGGGATGACGAACTGAAGCGACGCGCCGACGAACTCGACTCCGCGCTCTTCGGTCACGTAAAGCGCGTTTGGAAGAGTTGGGCACCGGCCCTGGACTGGGGACTACTGGCGCGTGGCAAACTCGAAGCGGTCGTCTGCTTCCACCCGGACGAGGTCGAACAGCACGCCGGTTGGTTGCTCGCCGAGGAAAGCGGCGCGCGACTGGCAACTGAGGGCGACCTGTTCGTCGCGGCGGCGAGCGACGAGGTGTTTGCGGAACTCGAATCGCTGTTCTGAGGACGACAGCGCAGTGGTCGATGGTTGCGGAATCGTGCGTGATATCACTGCACTCATTTTCCGCCATGCGTTGATTGGTTGCTCACGACCATGCCTCACAAGCCACTATCACTCAAGTGACCGATACGAGCGTTCACCTCCGTCCACATTTATCGAGATGTGTGTCGTACCCGCAACTTGGGGATGGAAAAATGTCACAGACCGCCGAAAATACTGACATCGTTCGGCATTTCGTCAACCAAGCGTTGAACGACGGGAACCTGAACGCAGTCGATAGGTATCTCGCAGAGGATTTCGTCCGGCACGACCCTACTGCACCGGACATTCACGGACGAGACGGATACAAGGAGTTCGTCGAGATGAATCGGACTGCGTTCCCCGATTATCACGAAACCATCGAAAGTATGATTTCGGAGGGTGACACCGTGATGTATCGATGGACGTTCCGCGGCACACATCGGGGTGAATTCCTGGGCGTTGAACCGACTGGAAAGGAGATCGAGGCGACCGGAATGGTCGAAATGCGCCTCGAAGACTGTGAAATCGTCGAGTTGTGGGATAATTTCGATGCCTTGGGGGTACTCGAACAGCTCGGTGCCATCCCCGAGCAACGATTACAATAATCCCATCCACATTTTCAGTAGTCCAAAATCTCTCGCCAGTACCGGCTCTTCACCGTCCTTTTGTCCGATAGGTCGTGCTATCAGTACCGCTCGAATCGTGGTTCTATTCGACTTTCAGACCGTCTTCACCACTGTTCGAAAATACTATATGACGAGAACGGATTCCGAGTCGGACAGGTGAACCTACCGCGCAGTGCCGTCCTCAAATACTACTGTTTCCGAACGTGCATCTCAATCGGCTTCATCGCGCCCATCTGGGTACTGTTCGTCAAATCAAAGGGGCTGTCCTACACCGAAATCATACTCCTTGACAGGATTTGGGGTGTGGGATTGGTACTCGGCGGATTCCTGGTGTTTGGCTCGCTCGTCATCCAACTGTGGGAATCGCCGGTTGCACGGGAGCACGCGACCACACCAGCTGACTACCTGGCTTTTCTGAACAATCGTTACAATTATTGCCCGCCATGATATACGATACCACATGGCAATCAAACAGGGTCGTTCCCCATTCGACAGGCTTCGAAAGCACTACGAAAAGACGGAACGACGATGTGCAAAGTGTGGTTACGTTGACGAAGAAGGGGAATGGCGTGTCACCGCACGCGGCGGGGAGATGCATTTCCAACACATCTGCCCACGCTGTGATGCGATCGACACGCGAGTGCTCCGGTACAACCGCTAGCGAAGCAGCGATTCGCCGGTCATCGCGTCCGGTTGTTCGACCCCGATGACCGAGAGGAGCGACGGCGCAAGGTCACAGAGTGACCCTTCTTCTCGAATCTCTTTATCACCGTCATCACCCTCGGGCGAGAGATAGACGAGGGGAACCGCATTGTACGTGTGCGCTGTGTGCGGGTCGTCCGGCGTTCCCATGTCGTCAGCATTCCCGTGGTCTGCGGTGACGAAGACGTGTGCACCGTGGTTTTGGAGGGCTTCCACGAGTCGCCCGAGCTGTTCGTCCACCGCTTCGACGGCGGCGACTGCGGCGTCGAAATCCCCAGTGTGGCCGACCATGTCCGGATTCGCATAGTTCAACACAAGCACGTCGGGGTCGTCGGACTCGATAACCGAGATGGCTGTGTCGGTCACTTCTTTCGCACTCATCTTGGGTTGCAGGTCGTAGGTCGGCACGTCCGGGCTCTCCACGATTTTCCGGATTTCCCCGTCGAACTCGACTTCGCGCCCGCCGTTCAGGAAGTAGGTGACGTGAGCGTACTTCTCCGATTCGGCGAGTCGGAGCTGTGTTTTGCCGTGCTCGGCGAGCACTTCGCCCAGCGTGTCCTCAGGTTGGTTCGGCGGGAAGGCAACCGGCAGGTCGAACTCCGCGTCGTACTGCGTCATCATCACGAACTCGATTTTCGGGGGGTTGGTTTCGAACTCCCAGACGGGGTCGATGTCACAAACCATTCGTGTCAACTGCCGGGCGCGGTCGGAACGGAAGTTGAAGAAGACGACCGCGTCGCCGTCTTCGAGCGCCGGGCCACCCGTAATCAGCGTCGGTTCCACGAACTCGTCCGTCTCGCCGCGCTCGTAGGACTCGCGGACGGCATCGACCGCGGTTTCGGCCGTGTACTCGGTTTCCCGATTCACGATGGCGTCGTAGGCGCGCTTCGTTCGTTCCCAGTTCTGGTCGCGATCCATCGCGTAGTAGCGACCCGAGACGGTCGCAACGTCGCCGGTTCCACGCTCGTCGATGACTTCCTGCAAGTCGCCGAGGAAGCCGTCGCCGCTTTTGGGCGGCGTGTCGCGCCCGTCCATGAAAGCGTGCGTAACCGCATCGACACCACGGTTTGCAGCGAGTTCGATGAGCGTGTAGAGATGTTGCTGGGCCGAATGGACGCCGCCCTCGCTGACTAACCCCATAAAATGAACGCGACCGTCGTGGTCGCGTGCGTAGTCGAACGCGTCGTTGATGGCTTCGTTCTCGCCGAGTTCACCCGCTTCGATTGCGTCGCTGATGCGGGTGTACTCCTGTTTGACGACTCTGCCCGCACCGATATTGAGGTGGCCGACTTCGCTGTTTCCCATCTGTCCCTCCGGAAGGCCGACCCTGCGCCCCGACACGTCGAGTGTTCCGTATGCGCCCGAACGCGAGAGTCGGTCGAAGTTGGGCGTTTCGGCGGCCTCGATAGCGTTTCGTCCGCCGTCGTCACTTCCAAGTCCCCACCCGTCGAGCACGATGAGTCCCGCTTTCATGGGCGAACCGTCGGCGTCGGGGTGTAACTAACCTTCGCTCGAATCGTTCGTGAAATTCCGAAAGGTGCCCTTTTTTCCGGGTGCGATGGGATGCAGCGTGCATGACCTTAGACCCCGTCCACTTCGATGGCATCGCCGGATTGGCCGACAGAATCGATTACGAGGGGGAAGAGCGCAACCATCAGGAACTCGCCAGAAACGTCTGGGAGAACTACCTCGACCCGCTGTATCACGAAGGGACGGAGATTCTCCAACCACTCGATGCGCTGAAACGCCGGTGTGCGAACATCGAGAACCTCGCCCTCGAAGACGACCAGTTCGAGACGATGCACGGGCTCGATTCGGGCACCATCAACCCACAGCCGTTCAAAAACGGTCTGGTGGTGGACGTGGCACACGCGGCGATGAGTTCGACGCCGTCCGACCTCGATCTCCACGACTCCCGAACCGTCGTCAAGGCGATTCACACGAACGACAATTCGCACGATTTCGACACCGACTGGGAGTCCTACAGCGAAGGAAGCAAGCGACGAATCGTTCACGCACCGCGTCGGGACGACCACGAAGAGGACATCGTTCACGCACTCGCATTGTATCGCGCCGAGAGTCGGCACGCCTTGGATCATGCGAGCGACGTGTCCGATTTCCTGTTGCTGGATGGGCCGATGTACCCCAAAGGGATCATTCGCTGGCGCGACCGTGGGAAAATCCTCCCGGACCTCTTCGAGGAGTCCGCGGAGATACGGACGATTCTCGAAAATTACGTCCGACTGGTCGAGGAGTTCGCCGAGCGCGACGTGCCACTCGCCGGATTCGTCAAAAACATCTCCGCGAAGTCGATAATTCGGACGCTTCGAGACAAAGGCGTGAACGCGCCGTGGGCACACGACGCGGCGTTTTTCTCACAAGTTCTCGAACGGGGCGAGTACAAAGGGACGGAGTACGAACGACTGACCGACGACTTGACGCTGACGAACTGGTTTGTCTCCCGAGCGGGATCGGATTCCTTTTTCGGCAGTGAAGAGGCGGATCGCTACGTTGACCGGGAGTTCGCGCCGGAGCAGTACGAGGTAACGTTCTGCGTCGTCTACGACCCGCGTAGGGATTTGCTGTACAAAATCGAAGCGCCGCGAATATTTACCGAGGACGAGTCCTGTCGGCGACGAATCGAGCGCCAGATTCTGAAAGAGATCGCCATCGCGAAGGGACCGCCAAAAGTCATCTCGAAAGCCGATTCGCTCGCCAAAATCAGTCAGCACAGCACCCACTCGTTGATACGGAGTTTCGAGCGGTCGTTCGATAGCGAACTCGACTCGAACTATAACGCGATTCGCTGGGGGCGTAACTACTGAGGGACGTTTTTCTCGACGGAGATCTCGACTTCGTTCATATCCACGCCGATACGCGCGAACTGCGTTCGGATGTGTTCTTCCGCGGCGGTGATGGCTTGTTCACGGGTGTCGAACCCTCGTGGCATTGGTGTCTCGAATGCAACGTTGACCTCCTTGCCGGACACCGTCTGGGCGGTGCCCCCGCTTTCGACCTGATAGAACTCGTCGCACACCCACACGTAGGGAGCGTCTTCGTCCGGTGCGCCTTTGAACGTAGGGGCGCGTTCGCCCCGCTCGTACAGCGTCCCGGTTAGGGTCGTACCCCCTGCTTCGCCGCGAACGAGTAACATATCCTGAAATAGGATGTGAGGACATAAAAGGGACGCGGGGTGGATAGTGTGGGAAACGGTGTCAGCAAGCGGCCTCGGTAGCACTATGTTCCAATTTTGGTGTATTAAATGACACGACTTGATACCCCGTCCGCACGTAGCTGCGGACGATGCGAATAACGATTCGCGCCGTCATCGGTTCCCTCCAACTCCCGATTGCCGGGTTCGGGCTGCTTCTCCTCGTCGGTGTGAGTTCGCCGCTTGCCATCGTCGTAGCGCTTGGTTGGAAACTCGGTCTGTTCTCTCGGAACGAATCGGGTAGTCGATTTCAAGCGTTTCGAGGGCGGCGTGCGAAACACGTTTCACTCACGCCTGAGATGGCAGGCGCATGAGCGATTTGCGTAATTTCGAGGATTTCGGAAATGATTCCGGTGACGACGTGGAGACAACCACACCGGAATCCGAAACAAACGACGAATCGGAGGGTGACGGGTTCGACCGTGTCGAACTCGACCCGGTCGGCGACGACCGCGGAATCGGAACCCTCGCGGTATCGGAGGGGCTGGCAATTGGCGAAGATAGCGACGACACGCGACTCCGTGCCTACGTGACCGCGCCGAACCGGGCGGACGTACGAATCGGAAAATACCTGCTCGTGCCCTATCCGGACGGGGAAAAACTGTTCTGTCGTATCACGACCCTTGAGTACGCACAGGAGTTCCATAGCGACGATGCCACCGAAATTCACGCCCGGCGGGCCATGCGGAGCGAGTCGATAGACGAGACGGATTACAAATTCATGGCGACGCTGGAGCCGATTGCGGTGTTGTTCGAGGACGGGGACGAACTGAAACGGCGGATGACCGACCGCGTGCCGAAACCCGAAACCATCGTCCGGCAGGCCCGCGACAAGCGCGACATCAAAACCGGGCTGAAGATTCCGGAGGACGGTGTCTTTCTCGGCCACCTGTCGGTCGGCGGTGAGAAAGTTCGAACCGCCGCAGAACCGCCGATCATCGACTATCGCGTGAAAGACGATTACGAGTCGGGCGACCCGCTGGTGTTCCGACACACGCTCGTCGCAGGTGGAACGGGGTCGGGAAAGACCCATGGCGCGAAGAACATGCTTCGGCAGTATCTCTCGGAGGCGCGCACCTATCCGATGGAGGATGGTCGCGACGCTCGGATGGCAGTCGTGCAGTTCGACCCGCAGGACGAGTACGCCCAGATGCACGACGACAATCCGGAAGTCGGTACGGAATACGAACGAATGTGGGAGCGCGAAGGGGTTGCCCACGGAGGGCACGATGAAACTGTTGCGTTCGTTCCGAAAGTCAGCGGTGTCTCGTACGCGGCAGACCACCATCGCGCGGAGCAGATCGAATTCACGATTCCGTTTTCGATGGTCAGGGACAATCCGTGGCTCGTCGCGGGTGCGAAACTCAACGACAATCAGTATGGTGCACTTCGACAACTGCTCAAGCGGTTCTTCCGCAGTCACGGTGGCGATGGAACCTACCAAAACTTCCTGTCGTTCTTGGACGACCCGGCCCTCCGCGAGGAGTTGGACGAAAGTGGCCACGTGCACGAAGCGACGTTCGACGCCGTCAAACGCCGCGTTCGGTCGGTTCCGAGCAGCGTGTTCGACCAGTCCGCCGAACCGATTACCGACCTCGTCTCGCAGTTCGTCCGCCCGGGACGACTGTCGGTCGTCCCGACGTATCACCTGCCGACGAGTCGCGCGAAAGAGATGGTCGTCCTCGCCGTTTCTAGCCTGCTGGTGGATGAAAAACTCTCGAACTCGCCTGATTTCCCGCGCATCAAGGAAACGCCGCTGGTGGTCGGAATGGACGAAGCTCACAACTTCCTCTCGGATGCCAAAAGCGTGCAGGCCCAGAAGGTCATCGGAAAGTTCACCGAAGCCGCAAAACAGGGTCGAAAGGAGCGACTCGGCCTGTTCCTCATCACCCAAGACCCACAGGATATCGCCGAATCGGTGTTCAAACAGATAAACACGACCGTCGTGTTGAATCTGGGTGACGAAGACGCGATCAAGAGCGTGAACATTCCGCCGAACTTGGAAAAGAAGGTACCGTATATGGAGAAGGGGCAGATGGTCGTCTACTCCCCCGACAACTCCGAACCGGTCGAACTCATCGGTCTTCCAAAATGCGTTACCCGTCACGGCCGTGACTGAAGAACCGATACAGTGATGCACTTTCACTTTCAACGCTTCGTCTGCCCGTAGTTATCGCCTTCCCCCTCCACTTTCTTTATCTCAGAATATGTTACAGCAATTTATTTCATATATAAATCAATTAGATTAATTAAATCTGTTTTAGTAATTAAATTCATATGTAGCATGAGCCAGAAGGCACTGCTGGATTATCTCGAATCGAACCCACGAATGATCGGCGTCCTGTTCTCGGCGAGTCTCTTACTGATGCAGACAGGGACTGTTCTCGCGTGTTGCGCGGACTCAACTCACGGCCCTTAGATTAGGTCGCTTGCGACGATTTTATCGCTCCAGTTTAGTCGGTTCTCGAATATCACTGGTAGCACACCACAGTCAAGATACTCGTCAAGCTTCGCTTCCGACACGGTTCGAGTATCGATAACGCCTGAATTGAGGTACTGGGTATTATCTGCATTGAGGTGTGGGCGGAATAGAGACCCTATCCCACACGGATACGAAGGGTAGACGACAATATCGACTTCCAAGGAGTGCTCGTCCCGACGTCTGACCCGCAGGTGCATCGGACAACCGCTCTCACACTGCACCAGACTTAGCCCGCCATCGCCGACGGTAATGTACCGATAACCGGTCAAAATTTCGTTTTTCGCTATTTCGAGTCCCGTCCGGAGCGAAAACCCGGTGTTGAGGAGACGGGCGAGTGCCCGTCCGACTTTCGTCGCGCTGACGTTCGCTATCTCCGACAGCGTGACAACGCCGCCTCGACTTCCGTTCTCGACCAGTGCCATGCCCTGTTCGTATGACCGGCAGGCGTTCAGCAAAAACGCTTTCGTGCGAACGGTATCCAACGTTTCGGCGTCGAGATAGCCATCGGCACACTGCACCCCTTGGTCATCGATGTGGCCGATGTAGTGAACGAAATCGAGCGGTTGGGCGAACAGCTCCGTGAGTTCATCGATGGTCAAACCGTAGGAAATCTTCACGTCGAACTCAAGCAGGTCGCGGAAGCCGTAAAATTCGTTGACGACGCCCTCTTCCTTCATTCGCTCGTCGTTACAGACCACGTGGATTTCGATGTTCGACTCGTCCGGCACGGTCTGTTCGATTCTGCGCCGACAGGATTCGACGGTCGTTTTGTTGCTCCCGAGCGGGTAGCCGTCGCCTATCCACGCGTTTTCGACGGAGTTCGACGGGTCAGGCTGGACGATATCGTTGACCGACGCGGAGTCCGTTCCTCGAACGAAATCGGCGCGGTAGAACTCCGTCAGCGGTTTTGGCTGTGACCGAACCGTCCGTGTTGTCGGTTTCGGCGGGCATCGAACCAGCGACAGGTCGTTTGCGACGAACGGCAAGCTTTTGACGTTGTCCGGCGTCGGCACCACGTCCGTCGTGAGATGCCAGTCCGGAAGGTACGGTTCGAGCGTTTCGAACGGGACAGAGAGATACGCTTCTAACCGCTCCGCGGGCGATGCATCGTAGAGCGCGGCGAAATCCAAATCCACCAGCGGTTCCACCTGCTGGCGCTCGTGCAAATCCACCTGATAATAGCCCTCTGTCCGGATGAGACAGTCGAGGAAGAACACCTGTTGAAGCGTGTCTGCAATCGCCGTTTCCAAACCGTGGGAACTCGTCAGCGAGTGTTCGAACCCCTCGGCAGTGAGCCGTGGGTTTTCGCCCGGAACGACGTTCGCCCCGAGGTAGTACGCGAGCGGAGTCGCCGTGTACACGGCGGCACGCTCGCGTGGCAAGACGAGTTCGATGCCCGTCTCGGGAGGTTCGATGCCGTCCGGAGTCGAAAATTCATCACCCTGTTCGATGAGCGGCGGATGACCCCGGAGGGTGGGAAACGAGCGTTCCGGGCTCGTCGTCTTCAGTGCCGACCCGAACAGCGAGACCGCCTGCATCGCATCCGCAACGTCATCGGTGACCGTGATGGTTCCCGCGGGCTGTTCGTGAAACGAGCGCGCGCCGATTCGAATCGTGGTTTTTTCCGCAAACGTGAGCAGAACCGATTGGTTCTACTTCTCGATGGATACTTCACTTTTGACGGCGAGATACAACTTCATCGGTGCCGTGTTGAGTTCGAGATTGTACGCACCCGAAGGAACCGTCGTTTCGTCGTCGGTAACGCTGTAGCTTGCGACGAGTTCGCTGTCCTGTGTTCGAATGTATACTCCCGTGAGCTTCGGGATTTCTACCGTCTTCGCTTCGAACGCAACGGTGGCATCGACCGGAAAATGAAAGTCGTCCGGGTCGGCCGAGCGAAGTGGTGACTGGTCGGGCGTGTACAGCGCAAACCGGACGCTCTCGATGGGGTCGTTTATCAACAATCCCGACCGTCTCGGTGGTGTGGCGAATGCTGGTTGCATCGTCTCAGAGTTGTACCCAGTTCGTACTTCGTTCGTAGGCGGGCACGTGCCATCGTTGTTCCGGCACCAAACCGTCGCGCTGTCGGAGTTCGATACGTGCGTCGAACAGGGACGAAAGTTCAGCCACGAGTGGGTCGTCGTCGGCCAACGGGAGGTGATAGTGACCCATTCCCCGGACGCCCCTGACGATCGCTGTCAGCATCCGGAGGAAGCACTCGAACTCCGTCCGGGTGTACTCCCCGGCTAAGAAACTGAGCGAATCGACCGAAAGGCGGAGATGCGCCGGTTCTAATCCACTGGTTGCGGTGTCAAAAAAGCTGATTGCAAGGGTGACTTCCTCCGCGAGATTCCAGAGGCCGTTGCTATTCCCGCATCGAGAAGTTCGTTTCACGTCCGCGATTCGTGCACCGGTCGAAAGCGACCGTTCGTCGTTCCGTTGATCGATGACCCACACGTCGGTGCTATCGAGTCGAACCCCTGTCGGGAGGCATGGCTCGACGCGGCGGGTGGTCGAGTCGGTCAGTACCAAGACTCGTTTTCTGTTGGCGGCAGGGTCGCCGAGGAGTGTTCGCGTCGCTCGCGCACTGACGCGTTCCGATACCTCGCCGGTTATGAGTAAGTTGCATCCGTCCGTTTTGAGTTCCGAGAGCAATTCTGAGAAGCTGGGGGCGCTTCCCTCGCCGCGGAACGTGAGACCATCGAACCCCATTTTGCTCTATTGATGAAAGTAAGAAGATAAAAGCACTCGGGTTGGTATGTCTTCACAATTCTATAAGAACGGGTGAAATACTATACCAAAGCCGATCGATGTAGTTGTCATGGGAAAACGGATTCTCGTTCCAGTCGATGGGTCGGAGCAGTCCAATAAGGCGCTTTCTTACGTGTTGACGGAGTTTCCCGACGCCGAGACGACCCTTATCAACGTCATCGACCCCATCGACGTTGGTTATTCCTCGACGGTCGGAATGCCGGGGTATTCCGAGGAGTGGTACGAGGAGTCGAAAGCGACCGCCGAGGAGCTGTTCGAGGAAGCACAGAAAACGGGCGACGAGCACGGTACGACGTTTTCGACAGCGACCGAGTTGGGACGACCGTCGCAGGTCATCGTCAACTACGCCGAGGAGAACGATTTCGACCAAATCGTCATGGGAAGCCATGGGCGGTCGGGCGTCTCCCGAATCCTGCTCGGAAGCGTCGCCGAAACGGTCGTTCGACGGTCACCGATGCCGGTGACGGTCGTCAGATAAGTCGGATTCGGAAGGTATCTCTATTAGCGAACGTCGAACGCGAGCAAAGGGAGCAGTTCGACGTGAGCGATAGGCAATCGACATGATGACCGGAAATCACCCGACGAAACATCCGTCAGGGCTAGCGCACTTACCGGAAAATTTCCGAATTTCCGGGCCGAGGAGCGACGGCGGTCGTCGCTCCTGACCGCGCCCGTCGTAAAAAGACGTAGCTAAAAGATCGTTTAGAAGAGATTCGCCTGTTGATAGACGCTGATACCCTCGTTCGTGATATCGTAGGGCTTGATTTCGCGCGAGTGGTTCGCATCCCGTATCTTCTGGATTTCGACCGCGAGTCGCGTCTCGCGGAAGTCGTCCGTGCTTCTGACGTACTGGAGGATGAACACGGCGTCGGTGAGATATTCGATGATGCCGTGGCGCGAGGCGTACGGGTTGTCGTCGCTCGCTTCGCTTGTCAGCATGGTCGTTACGCCCGCCTGCTTCAGACTCCGAGTGAAGTCGTAGATTTCGTTTCGGCGGCTCGCACGCTCCTCGTACATCATTTCGAGCAGGGACACCGAATCGAGGACGAGACGTGTCGAGTCGAACTCGCGGACGAGTCCGGGGAGTTCGCTCTGGATGCTCGACAGCGAGTTGGCCATCTCGATGGGGTCTACATCGATGATTGCGAGGCGGCCGTCCGCTTCGTACTCGTCGAATGGCCAGCCTTTCTCCGTTGCGCTGTTGATGATTCGGTCGTGGCTCTCCTCCAGCGTGACGTAGACGGCGCTTTCACCGCGTGACAGCGCGTGGTCTAAGAACTGCAGTCCGAACGTCGTCTTTCCGGTTCCGGCGTTACCGATGGCAACCATCAGGGTTCGTTCGGGAATGCCGCCCTGAATCATGCTGTCGAGGCCGTCAATGCCGATATCGGTTCGGGGGATGTCGGATTCGAACTCCTCGTCGTCGAATCCGCCGCCATCGAACCCGCCACCGCCGCCGCCGAACCCGCCGTCGAAACCACCGCTACCGCCGTCGAATCCGCCACTGAAATCCGGTTCGCTCTCCGCTCCTGTGCCGGGTGCGTTCGAGAACGCGGATGCGAAATCATCCTCGAACAGCGAATCGCCGCCGGATTCCGTCGCGGGAGTCGGAGCCGAGGTGTCGAAATTCGGTGGCGTTTCAGTGTCGTTCTCCCCATCCGCACTCGCCCTTGGGTTGGGTACGGGCCTGTCTCCAGCGTCGCCTATCACAGCTTCCGACTCGTCAGACGAATAAATAGGATGGTTGTCATCATCTGCCGCAGGTTCATCCTCGTCCTGTAGTGCGGCCTCGAACCAGTCGTCCTCCTCGGTCACGTCATCACCACCGTCGGAGTTCGAAGGTACCCACCGTGGTTTGCACTCGCTCCGTTCGTGCGCGCCGAGATGGGATTCCGAGCAGAATATCTCATTACTCTGTCACTGGAATCCGACGCAAATTAATGTTCGTGTCGGCGGCTTTTTGAGCACCCGGGGAGAACGGAGTCGTGATGAATGTCGGTATCGTCGCTCAACGGGGAAACGAGCGGGCCGCAACACTCGCAGGGCGACTGCAAGAGACGCTCCGAGACCACAGTGTGACTGTTCGCATCGACGCCGCGACTGCCGAGCGACTGGGCATCGACGGAGTGGACGTCTCCGAGATGGCTGGAAACGACCTCGTCGTAAGTATCGGCGGCGATGGCACATTTCTGTTCGCCGCCAGTGGGGCGGGCGGAACGCCGATTCTGGGTGTGAATCTCGGTGAAGTCGGTTTTCTCAACGCCGTCGCACCGGAAGACGCAGTCAGCGAAGTTCGGGCAGTCGTCAACGAGTACTACGAGTCCGAAACGATTCCGTCGCGCGAGGTTCCTCGCCTTCGCGCGACGGGGGACGGCGACTGGTCCGTTCATCCTGCACTCAACGAAATCGTGATACAGGGCGCACAACGCGGCCACGGACAGGGACTCGACTACGACATTCACGTCGACGGTGTCGAGTACGACAGCGGCCATGCGGACGGTGTGCTGGTTTCGACGCCGACCGGCAGCACGGCGTACAATCTCAGCGAGGGCGGTCCGCTGGTGCATCCCGGCGTGGACGGGTTGGTGTTCACGGAGATGTGTGCGACTGCCCCGATGCCGCCGCTCGTGTTCGACCCCGACCACGAGGTCGTCATTCGCGTAGATAACGCGCCGTTTGCCGTCGTCGGAAGCGACGGGACGCAGGTTCGAATCGACCCGCCCGAAACGATTACGGTTTCGCTCGCGTCGGAACCGGCCCGAATCGCCGGACCGTCCACCAACTTCTTCGGAGCACTCTCCAAGCTGGACTGAGTGCCACCGAACCCTCGGGAAGGAGTGCCGGAAGCGGAAGCCTCTAATTCTGTCTCTCACAACAGAGGGACAATGAAACAGCAACTCCCCGACGTGCAGGCGACGGAACCTGACGTAACGGTCGGGTTGAACCGAGTCGGCGTGACGGGTGTCGAAAAGTTGGTCGAAATCGCCCGCCCCGACAAGCGACCCTACGTACTGACCGCCGAGTTCGACGTGCTCGTCGACCTGCCGAGTTGGCGCAAAGGTGCCGACATGAGCCGAAACATGGAGGTCGTGGACGAAGTCCTCGAAGACGCGGTCAGCGAACCGACCTACCGCGTCGAGGACGTGTGTGGCGATGCCGCGGAACGACTCCTCGAAAAACACGAGTACACGACGAAGGCGGAAGTCCAGATGGAAGCGGAGTTCATGGTGCGCGATACGACGCCCGAAAGCGGGCGACCGACGCAAGCCACCGTGGACATCATCGCCAGCGCGACAGCGACCGAAGAAGAGACGAAAGAGGAAATCGGTGCGCGCGTCACGGGGATGACGGTCTGTCCCTGCTCGCAGGGCATGATGAGCGGCCGTGCCAAAAAGAAACTCCTCGACCTCGGCGTCGGCGAACGGGAAGTCAAAGAGTTCCTCCGCGACGTTCCGCAGGCGGGCCACTCCCAGCGGGGGCACGCAACCCTGACTGTCGAAAGCGCGGGTGCGCCAGAGGTGGATCTCCACGAACTCATCGAAGTCGCACGGGACTCGATGAGTGCCAGAATCTACAACCTCGCCAAGCGCCCCGACGAGGATCACATGACGTTTCAGGCACACGCCGACGCGAAGTTCGTCGAGGACTGTGTCCGCGACATGGCTCACGGCGTAGTCGAACAGTTCCCCGACCTGCCGGACGACGCTGTCGTAACGATGAAACAGAGCAACGACGAGTCCATCCACCAGCACAACGCCCACGCCGAGCGCATGGCGGAGGTCGGAACGCTTCGTGAGGAAGTCGCCGAGTCCGCCGACGAATAAGGACTTCCCTCCGTCGAAGTCCGTTGATGCGTCGAATGTTCGTGGCCTGACGCAGTTGACGACCCGATTGCTTACAAAGCTGGCTTATTTCTGAACAAAAATACCAGGACAATGAGTGACCAACTGGAACGAGCGGTGTCCGCCGCGTTTCCGAGCCAGACGATAGATACGATTGATGAGAAGCAGACGCGACCGGGGAACGAAACCGGGTTCATGACGTTCGTGGATGCCGAACCGGCGTACGTAAAGACGGCGACGGACTCCACTCGCCGACTCGCTCGCGAGACGGCCGTCACGCGCTATGCAAACGTGCACTGTCCTTTCCAGTCGCCGAGAGTGGTCGCCGCGAATCCGGACGGTGACACGCCGTATCTCGCAACGGAACCGATGTCGGGTGGCCCGCTGAGCGACCCATGGACGGATCGTGACGACCGAACGGAACTTCTCCGACAGGTGGGATTCGCCATCGCCGGAGTTCACGAAACACGATTCGAGCGTTCCGGCGTCATCATCGGTGGCGACGCCGACGAACTCGAACTGATGGCGGATACGTGGTCGGAAACGCTGTGTGAAACCATCGAATGGCGAGCGGAGGACTGGTTTTCCGACAGGTTCGAGGACGTTCCCCGCCGACTCGTCGAGACGGTTCGAGCAGTCGAACCGAAAATAGATGGGGGGACGGCGACCCTTCTTCACGGGGATTGCAGTCGGAGCAACATCCATCTCGACCCGAACGGACTGCTCGACTGGGAGCGAGCACTCGTCGGCGATCCGGCGTTCGACCTCACGGACGCGGTCGGTCACCTCATCGACCAGGTCGATGTCCCCGAGGAGGAACGAGACGCACTGATGAACGCGCTGTACGACGGCTACCGCGAACGGTCCGGAAGTCTTCCGGACGGAATCGACCGGTACCGACCGCTGTACTGGGCAATTGCCTACCTGCTCGTTCCACAGACGTTCGACGAGTGGGCGCCCACAGTAGACCAACCGATAGATGAACTCGCGGAAGGTGTCCGCGAGGAGTTCGACACTCGACTGTCCCACACTTGCGAAAAACTCACGTAATCGCTGTTCAGGTGTTCAGTGCAAACGTCGCTGGCTACAGTCCGCCACCGTTTCCGCCGTATCCACCCGCCTCTGCTTTCATCTCCTTTTCTCGCTGGCTGTCTTTATCTTTCAACGGCGGTTCTCGCTTCTGCCCCCTTCATAGAGAAGCTACACTGCACCGAGAATCGCGGTAATCATAAATAGACCCGCGATTTGCTCCACGCTGGAACCACCGATGAAGTGCAGGAGAGCTGCGAGTACCACACTCCCGAATGTGACGCCCCATGCCCACTGTTTCGAATCGGAGGTTCCTGTGGCAGTTTCCATGTAAAGCACGCCATTCTACTCGAATAACCGTCTTCTCCATTACTGAAAACGCGCAGGTAATGGAAAAACGAACATTCGAAACCCGTTGGCGAAATATACCTTCCCGATCGTGGGGTCGTAAGACGTATTCCACACGCCGACGAACCTGACTGCTATGATAGGTATCGTCGGTGGGGGAATCGCCGGATTGGCCGCCGCCTACCGCCTCCAACAGCACGACTACGACGTGCAGGTGTTCGAAGCGAGCAACGACCTCGGCGGACTCGCCGCGACGTACGAGACGAACGGCGACCGCATCGAGAAGTTCTACCACCATCTCTCCGCGTCGGAAGAAACCATCATCGACCTCATCGACGAACTCGGACTCGGCGATGATCTGGAGTGGCCTATCGGGAAAAACGCCTACTACGTCGATGGTGTCGTCCACCCCCTCGACAAACCATGGGAAATCCTCGCCTACCCGCACATGAGCGCCTACGACAAGTTCCGACTGACCCTGCTCACGCAGGAAATCGATGTCCGTGGCGGGATTCCGAAGTTTGACACCTACGAACGATTGGAGGACTTCGAGGACGTACCCATCGACGAGTTCCTCATCGAACACACCTCCCGTGGCGTTTACGAGAACTTCTTCGGCCCGCTTCTTGACGCGAAGTTCGGGAGTCGAAAGGAAGACGTGAGCGCGGCGTGGCTCCTCGGACGAATCAAGTTCCGGGGCGAGCGTGACCTCTTGCGAGGCGAACCGCTCGGTTACCTGCGCGGCGGATTCGGTCGCCTCATCGACGCGCTCATCGAAGAAGTCGGTACGGAGAACATCACGACCGGCGTGCGCGTCAGCGACATCGACACCGAGAGTGGGGCGGTTCAGTCGCTCACGACTGAAGTGACACAAGCCATGGAAGCGACTGCGGCGGACGGGGGAACCGTGGACGAAGAGTCCGTCACCGAAACACACGACGTGGACGACGTCGTCGTCGCGGCGATGCCCAATGTGCTCGAAGATCTCACGGGCTACGAGTGCGACATCGACTTCCAAGGTGCGGTCTGTGCCCTGGTCACGATGGACGAATCGCTCACCGACACGTACTGGCTCAACATCGGCCACGAGGCCCCGTTCGGTGCGCTCATCGAGCACACGAACTACATCCCGCCGGAACGCTACGGCGGCGACCACCTGCTCTACGTCGCGAGTTACATTCAGGACTACGAGGAAGAGTTGTGGCAGATGAACGACGACGAAATCGAAGACCTGTGGCTCGGCCACATCGAAGGGATGTTCCCACTGTGGAACCGTGACTCAGTAAAACAGTTCCGGCTTGCCCGCAACCCCCGCGCAGCGCCGGTCTACGAACGCGGCTATCTCGACATGGTCGTCCCGTACGACCTCAGCGGCGACATCGCCGACGGCATCTACTACGCCGGAATGGCGAGCAAGGCGCAGTATCCGGAACGCAGTCTGAACGGCGGCATCGTCGCGGGCTACGAATGTGCCGACAGGATTGCGGGGAGAAAGCAGGTCGTCAGTCCGAACTAACGGACAGAAATCACCATCGTTCAGCCCCGGAACGCGAATCGAACGCGTCGTTCCCGAAATATGATTCCATGCGCGAATTTTTGCTCTTCTGTCGCTAGTACTACCCACTATGGTGGGGGCCGAGCAGTTGCTGTTGTTGAGCGTCGGCGCGGTAGCGAGTTTCTTCATGGCGTGGACTGTCGGTGCAGGATGGACGCCGTACGCGCCGAGCGTCGGCGCTCGAACGATGACGATTATGCGCGGAGCTTTCTTTACGGGCGCGTTCGGCATCGCCGGGGCGGTGTTGCAGGGCGCAAACGTCACGGAGGCCATGGCCGCCGGGCTGATCAAAGGAGTATCGCTTTCGCCGACCGCGGCGGTTATCGCGCTCATCGTCGCGGCGGGTCTCGTCGCAATCGGTATCTTCGCGGGCTATCCGCTCGCAACCGCGTTCACCGCTACGGGGGCGGTTATCGGCGTTGGACTCGCGCTCGGCGGGCAGCCAGCGTACGCGAAATATCAACAAATTCTCTTGCTGTGGGTTCTTACGCCGTTCGTCTGTGGTGGAACCGCCTACGGACTCGCACGGCTGATTCGGCGCGACGACGTACCTGACGAGTACACGATTCCGTTATTCGGCGGATTGGTCGGTCTCATCCTCGCAAATTCACCGTTTACGTTCCTCGCACCGTCACAGGGTGGTGCATCGATTGCGGCGATTCTGTCGGCGGAACTGCCGCTTTCGCCACTATTCGGTCTCGTCGGCGTGACGGTGTTGGTCGGCATCCTCGTTGGTGGTGTCCTCCTGTTGGAAGTTCGGTTGAGCGTCAGGCGAGGCCAACGACATCTACTGTTCGGAATCGGTGCGCTAGTGTCGTTTTCGGCGGGCGGGAGTCAGGTCGGACTCGCGGTCGGACCGCTCGTTCCGATGCTCACGCCGTTGGAACTGCCCCTTCTGGTCGTGCTCGTCTTCGGCGGTCTCGGCGTCATGTTCGGCGCGTGGATGGGCGCGCCACGGATGATAAAGGCACTCGCTCGGGATTTCTCGTCGCTCGGGCCGCGGCGGGCGACCGCCGCCTTGATTCCGGCGTTCGCGATCGCACAGACCGCGGTGCTGTTCGGTATTCCGGTCTCGTTCAACGAAATCATCGTGAGCGCGGTCGTCGGAAGCGGCTATGCTGTCGGTGGGGAACGGACGAGCACGAGGAAAATCCTCTACACCATCGTCGGTTGGGTCGTCTCGCTACTCCTTTCGTTCGTCCTGGCGTTCGGAGTGCTTGCCGTCGTGGAGATGATGTAATCAATTTTTTATGTCGTCTCCGTACCGCCATCGCTCCGTTACCGACCCGCCATCGTGCGGAACCACGTCGGCACTACGATAGTCTTTCACTGTCGTCCAGTTGCACCAACAACCTGTACTCTCTTTGTTGTCAGAAATGTAGATGCCCGTAGCGAGCGTCCCACATGGTATGGAAGAGAGTGTTGCAGGGTTCAAAAAGCGAGGGGATTGGGTCACCGTCGTCGAACACGGCGAGCGCATCACGAAGGCGCTTGAGGACGAGGGAATCGACGGGTCGGACTTCGACGACTGGAACGAGTGGCGTCCAAAGGTTCACGAACGCCTCAGCGAGGACGTAACGGAGAAAACCGCGGAACAGGCAAGTCCGGCCGAGGGGGAGGGTGAGAAAGCCGGAAAATCGCCGAGTGAAGACGTGGATGCCGCAGGAGACGAACTGAAGGATACGGTCGCCGAACTCGTGGAAGGAGATTTGGAGGACGCAATCGACGAAGGGCAAGAATCGATCGAGCGTGCGACTCGCGCAGTGGATACGGCGGGACGAAAAGCACTGCGAACGGTCGAAGAGACGGTGTACAAACACGTCATGACGAAAGTCTCACCGGTGTATTTCGACAACGAACTCGTCAGTGCCAACGTCGAACGCACGCGCGACGGTGACGAACCCTACGCCTTCGAAGTAAACGTCAACGACGATGGCCTCAAAGACCGAGTTCGTGACCGCCTCGCGGAGTACGACGAGGAAAAACGGTGGCGGGGGGAAACCCCGAAAAAGACCGATTCGGTCGAAGCGGCGGAAGGTACCGAATCACCCAAATGAGCACTAGTTGTTTCAACCTCTCTCATAGCCGATTGAATACACGACAGTCCTATTGATTATTGTCACGAATAATTGCTATGTACGAACGAATCCTCATTCCTATCGACGGGAGCAAGGCGGCGAAAAACGCGATTCCACACGCGCTCGACTTGGCGGAGAAGTACGAGGCGAACCTGTACACCGTCTCGGTCGTAGATACGAGCGATGCCGAAACGGACGATGCGCAAGAAGCGATGTTCGACGAGTTCGAAGCCCAATCACAGGAGATGGTCGAGGACGTGATTCGACGGGCTGAGGAGATGGGAATCGAGACGACTGCCGGTTCGATCGCCGAAGGCAAGCCCCACCGAGCGATTCTCGACTACGCCACCGCCCGAAACATCGACCTCATCGTGATGGGAACGCATGGTCGAAAGGGAATCCTGTATCCGCTTCGGCGCAGCGTCACCGAAAAAGTAGTTCGGCGGACGACGGTTCCCGTGGTCTGTGTTCGACTCAGAGAGAACGAAGACGCGTGATTTCGTGAGCAACGGCGTCGGTTTCAGCAGGTCGCCGACGCTATTTCGTCTCGGATTGCCGAAACCCTGTCTGAAGTCACGAAAATCGGGAATCGATCGACCTACGCTTCGCTTTCGTCCACACCGACCGCATCCGAGATGTCCACATCCTTGGGTTCATCCTGTCCGCCGATTCGAACCTTGCCGTCGTCGCCCTGGACGTACACGTCGTCCGCGAAACCGCCTTCGGCGTGGGGATGTTCGGGATTCTCCAGTTTTTCCGGGGTTGACGGCGCTTCGGGCATCTCTTCCGGTTCGAACTCGCCGAGTGGGTCGGCGATGGTGATTCCGTACCGCTCGAAGAACGTTTCGTAGCGCTCGTAGTGGTCTTCGAGTTCGTCGCCGGGGAATTCCATCATCTCCGTCCAGCCGTGGTTGTAGAAATCGAAGTTGGCCTGAATGTGGGTGATTTCGCGGGCTTCCGCCTCCGGCGCACCCTCTTGAAGCGCCGCGAGATAGGAATCCATCGTTGCGCCGAAGAAGGCGTCGAGGCGTTCCCTGCGTTCTTCCCGGTGGTCGGGGTCTGCCTTCTTGAGGAAGATTTTCGTGTGCAAGTCCACCAGTTTCGATTTCACCACGTCGCTCACGACGGGCAGTTCCAACGCCTTTCTCGACGCGAAGTGACGGGCATTCTGACGGATTTTCATGGACGGGGGTTGGAACGCGAGCGTCTTCAACGTCCCGGCACACTCGTTAGGGGCAGGCGGTTCACCGACTCGAATCGGTGTGTTGGCGTTTGACACCAATATCGAGATAGCAATCCACTTTAACCCTGACGCAGAACTTCTCCCACATGAGCGAATCGTACGTGATTATCGGCGACGGTATCGCGGGCAGTTCCGCGGCGGAGACCATCCGCGAGGCGAAACCCGACGCTGACATTGCCGTCATTACCGACGAGGGCGAAGCCCTCTACAACCGAATTCTCATCAAGGAGTTCGCCAAAGGCAAACTCCCCGAAGCCCCGATTTCCATCCACGAGGAAGACTGGTACGCAGAACGCGACATCGACCTCGAACTGAACACGTTCGTCACGGATATCGACGCGGATGCACACGAGGTTCATACTCACGACAGTGGCACGTTCAAGTACGACAAACTGCTCGTCGCCACGGGCGGGACGCCGACCCAATTGCCGGTGGACAACAGTGACGCCGATGGCATCCATCACTTCTGGACGTTCCAGGACGCCCGACGCATCGCTGAAAACGCGGAACAGGCAGATACCGGCGTCGTCGTGGGTGCCGGTCTGCTCGGCATCGACCTCGCCGCAATCTGTGGCGAACAGGACGTCGAAGCCCACTACATCATGCGCGGTAATCGCTGGTGGCGCTACGGCCTGAGCCTCGATGGTGCGGAAATCATCCACAATGCGCTCGAAGAGAAAGGCGTCACGCCGGTTCTCGAAAGCGGCGTCAACGGGTTCAAGACGGACGACAACGGCAACGTGGTCGCCACGCTGGATGCGGACGACAACGAGTACGACAGCGAGTTCGTCGGCATTGCCATCGGTCTCAACTTCAACACCGAATACCTCCAGGGGAGCGGTGTGAAGACCGACAACGGCGTCGTCGTCGACCAGTACATGCAGACCAACGTGGAAGACATCTACGCTGCGGGTGACATCACGCGCTACTACGACGTGATTCTGGACGAGTACGCCCAGAACGGGTCGTGGGGCAGTGCGAAACAGCAGGGTGCCATCGCCGGTAAGAACATGGTCGCCGAAGACGACGAAAAAGAGGAGTTCCGCTGGGTGTCCTCCTACTCCATCACCCACTTCGACTTCCCGTTCCTCTCCTTCGGATTCCCGACGATGGGCGACGACGAATGCGAGGCAAAGTACAGCGATACCGAGTGGCGGCGTCTCTCGTTCAAGGACGGCAAACTCATCGGTGGCGTCCTCATCGGTGACATCGCGCCGCAGGGTAAGTACAAAGACCTCATCCGGAACGAAGTCGAGGTTGCAGACCAGAAAGAAATCTTGCTCGAAAAGGATTTCGACCCGGATAAACTCGCGCTTCCGCCGGAACAGTAGGTTCGACGCGGTCGGTTTCCGAGTCGTCTTTCAGGTAAAAAAGCGAATAATTATCATCTACCGACGAGTTTTGGATGATGTGAGAAAATCGTCGAAAACATCGCGGGTAATCATTGCCGTCTGGTTTGGTTGGCTCTCCGCGAGCGTCTTTTCTTGGTACGCCGATGGGAATCCATGGCTAACCGACGCTCGACAGGTTGCGCTCGCGCCCATCACGATTCTGTTTTCGTACATCCTCATTTCCGGGGCTGAAACGGCACTGCTTCGAAACGGATACGAACTGCCGAGACTCCGGCGAGCGTTCTTTCTCGCTGGATTCGTGTTCGCGCTGATTATCGCGGCGAGTGCCATCGTCAGCCCATTTCTGTGGGCCATACTCTCGGCGGCTATCGTTACCTCTCAGACGGTAACATACGGGTTTTGGCTGGTAACGCCGGTCGTTTGTTTTCTGCTGTACGACCAGCTTTTTCGCCCGGAGTCGCTTCTTTTCGGCAGGTAAATCGCCGTAGAGACGAAATATATATATATATATATATATATATATGAGAAAGAGATTACTCACAAGGTGAAGATTTAAGGAGTAACACGACAATTGTTATCAAAGACCACTCTGATCTGGTGGTGTCGTGAACCCAAGGATAACAGTCAAACCGGCGGAAACGATTCCGGACGACGCTTGCGTCCGGCACTATGACGAACTCGAGGGAAGCGCGAAACAGGAGTTCCCGAACATGATCGAGCGAGGTAACCGACCACTCGATACGAATACCGCGCTCCAGTTCAGCGACGGCGAGTTCGTAAAATATGTCGGATATTACAGAATTTCTTTTTCATAGCTGATCCTCATTGTTTTTCATCATATTGCCGCAACATTTAAGACGTGCCACGACAATTGTTACCATATATCAATGGCTTCGAATACGACAACTAGTGTTGACACTGTCCCGAACGGTGGTACGAATAGTCTCGTCGTCCGACGAACCGAAACTGTGGCTCCCGAGACGCGAGTCCGCCATTTCGACGAACTGGCGGAAGAGACACAGACCCTCCTCATGGAGTTCGATGGCGAAGAGATGGCCGTCCCGGTCACACGGGCGTTGGCGGACGACATCGACACCGATACGACAGTCGTGTTCATCGACTACTACCGCATCGACGTGGTGTAAGCCACCGGTGGCAGAACAACCGAAGCCGTTTTCTCCGGCAGGACGGGATGTAGAGATATGAACGGAAACGGAGAGATGACGCTGGCGTTCGAACTGTCGGCGCTCAAGGAACTGGCGAGTCCCGGCACGGTGTTCGATGACGCCCGGCGCTGGACCCAGTACGTCGGCGTTATCTCCGACCAACCGACCTACGTGGTGACGAACTTCACCCGAAAGAATCGTATTCGGCAGGATTTCTTCTCCGGCCCGAAAGGCAAAGCCGAGAGTCTCGACAGCGTCAAAGCCCAGTTCGACACCGACCGCCACGTCTTCGTCGCGATGACCGACGAAGACCGCGAGCTCGCCGAGGAACACGACTGGGAGTTCCTGCACGTCGAAGACGCCGCGGAAGCCGCGGACTGGACGCTCGCCTCGGACGAGGACGACGACGATGACGCGGTGGAAGAGGACGTTCGCGACGACTGGCCGTAGGATTTCGGTGCAGTTTTTGAGGTTCTGACGAGGGCGATTTTGGAGCCGTATCGACCGTGATTACAAAGCGTAGAGTACTCCCTGTACCGGTTGTTGAGGGTTGCTCCGTAATCCAAATGTAGCCACGAATTCGTCCGCTTCTCAAGAACTTCGTCGTAAGACGTTCAAAACGGAATTCGCACGCAGACACTGCCGACCGTGCTCCGTAATCTCGTAACAGCACCAGTTCGAGTTGCGGACGAGGCCGCGGTCGGCAAGGGAGCGACAGTGTCTCGCCGTCACGAGCCCGGAAAGGGAAAGCTGCTGCTCGATGTCGAGGCGAACCTGCATGCCCTCGGTGTCGAGCAGATGGAGGATTCGCTCGTCGGTCGGCTGAAGTCGGCCGGGAGCCCGGCTTGCCTGTGCCATATCAGCCCATAATTTTTCGACCACCAAGTAGCTCGCTAAGAGTGCAATATATTCCGAACCGTCCGAACCGAGAGCTATTGTTCGCTACCTCTACGGTTCCGTCATGTGTTGGATGGCGATGCAGTGGTGCGCAACCGACAATCACGTCGTTTAAACTCGTAAGGGACGAACCTTCGGCTATGGCAGAACCGCGCGTGCCGGGAAGCAACGGTGCGACGCTCGACCTCCCGTGTGGCGAATCGGTTTCCATCCAGCGGCTCGACATGGGAATGCGCGAGTACGACTGCGACTGCGGCGACTCGCACGCAGTCGTGATGGATATTCACCCGCCCTCACGATTCGTTCCGGAGTTCCTCGTAGATATCCTCCGCGAAACCATCGAAACGACCGACGACGCCGGGGAGTTCGGAACCCTGCACGTCATGGGCGTCGTGCTGGAGGAGTTCCCGAGCGAAGTGATCGCCGAGGACGTTGCCGAAAATCCCGATGTGGGCTACGCAATGGTATGGGTCACCGATTTCGACTCGCGGCGACTTCACGAAATCGTCGTCGAACTCCTCGTCGAACTGATGGAACACGCCGTCAGCCACGCCGAAAACGAGGACGCGATGAGCCAGTTCGAGGCGGATATGCTCAATTTTGATGTGGCCGAGTTCGTCGATCAGTACCGGAAAGAACGGGACTTTACGGGGCCACACGACCGCCCGGCGTAGCGTCTGACGCACGTCTGACTGAAGATTAAGTACGATTCATCACTAGTATGAAATATGTACGTTCGGGGGCAGGCGTTCGACCAGATCCAGGCAGTTATCGCGGAGACTGGCACTAACGAACCCCTCACGGCGCGTGAAATCCTCACACTGTTGGACGAGCACGGTGAAGGATTCGAAAGCGCGCACGAAGTCGCGACCGTACTCGGGAGACAGGCCCAGTACGGTGATGTGACCGTGATTCGCTCATCACCCTACCAGTACGAACTCGGCGAAGGTGTGTAATCACGCCGGTCGTCCGTCGTTTTTTCATCCGTCGTCTCGGTTTTTCCAACACACCAAACTACAAGACCGTAGGACACGCCATTCGAGTCGATGCTGGACGAGCTGCTCGGGCGTGCGGAGCTGAAGGAGCGAATCGACGAACTCGAAGAGGAAAAACACCACCTCGAACGACAACGGAACGCCGAAAAGGAGCGCCGAGCGGAGGCGGCGACCGAGCGACAGAACGCCGAAGAACGAGCCAACCGCCTCGAAGACCGAATCGAAGCACTCGAAGACCGGGTCGAACGCCTACAAGATGACGACGATGACATCGACTTTCGCGGCGTCGAAACCCTCGGTGGGAAACGACTTGACGCCGTTCTTGCCCGTCTCGAATCGGTCGAGACGGAACCCGAAGGTGCGCTGACCGCGATGGTTGCTGACGACCTGCCTGATGCAATCCACTCGGGGTTTGCCGACCATGCCTCACTTGTCGCCCGTGCATCCCCGTGTCTCGTCATGACTGACGACGCCGGACTCATCAGCGCCGCACTCGTCCCGCCGAATCCACCGGAATCGTTCGTCACGTGGGATGATGGGTTCGAGTTCGAGGCCGGATGGTTCCGCCCCGAGGGGAACTTTGCGCTGGCACTCGTCCGTTCCGACCTGTTCGCCCTCGGCGAGTACAAAGGCCGTGACCGGCAGTCGGTTTCGGGATTCGAGAGCGACGTGAAAGGCGACCACTCGAAAGGCGGGTTTTCACAGGCCCGATTCGAACGCAGACGGGACGCCCAAATCGACGAGCATTTGGAACGCTGTCGGGAGGATATCGAAAATCGGGATGCTGAGCGATTGTATGTCGTCGGCCAACGGACGTTGCTCTCGGAGTTTCGGCAGGAAGCGGACCGAACGAAACCCGTCGATGCGACGGGTGCCCCGGCGGACGCACTGGACGACGCGTTTCACGAATTCTGGACGACGCGCCTGTATCGGATTTAGCGAAACAGTTGTCAGTCGAGTTCGGCGTGGAACATCAGGCGGCCGCATTCGGGGCACATCCGTGTTCGAACTTCGTTCTTCTCGTTCATACCGAGCGAGCCGAGCAGTCCTTCTCGGCGTTCGTTCGTTTTCACGTACGGTTTCCACGCATCAGCCATCCCGAATTTGACGGGTTCGAGCGTAACGCTACAGTCGGGACAACGGTCTAAGTCCGTCATATTTTCACCTTCCTGAGGGAACACCGTGGTTGTTACGACGTTATCGCAGAATCGTTGCACCGCCGCCCACTGACGTTTGGTAGGCCCGCGCTTCGACACCCGCGTCGAAGAAAGCGTCAAGCATCGCGCTCGCTACCGAACCCTGTTTTCCGTCGTGGCAGACAGCGAGAACGCTCGGACCGGCCCCACTCACGGCGACACCGGTTGCGCCCGCAGAGAGCGCGGACTCCCGCACCGAATCGAATCCGTCGATAAGCGATTCTCGTGCCCCCGTGAGCGAGTTGTCTCGTAATCCCTGCCCCACGAGTTCGGGGTCGTTTCGCACCATCCCCGCCGTGAGCGTCGCAGCGTTGCCGACAGTTCCAACGAGTTCGTCGATTCCGACGGACTTCGGGACGACCTGTCGTGCATCCCGCGTCGAGATGACGAGTTCGGGTAGGCAGGCGACGACCGGAATCGAGGCATCGACTTGGGTTATGTCGTCTTCGGTAACGATAGTAAACCCGCCGAGAATGGCGGGTGCCACGTTGTCGGCGTGGGCTTCGCCCGAAACGGCGGCCTCTCCTTCTGCGGCGATACGAACCAGTTCGGTCGGCGTGAGTCCGCAGTCGTAGAGTTCGTTCAGCGCGACTGCGGCGGCGGCCGCACTCGCCGCGGACGACCCCAGTCCGGACGACGGACGGACTCCTTTGTCGATTTCGATATGCGCCGGTGCATCGAGTTCCTTGGCGACGATACCGGCGGTGTTTTTCACCGGATCTTCCGGAATGTACTGCCGCCCGACACCGGTGACTTCTATCGTCGTTTTGGGTGCACGCTCGACCCGAATCACATCCCCGGGTCGTTCGAGCGCCAGTCCGAACACGTCGAATCCGCTTCCGAGGTTGGCGCTCGTTGCTGGTGCCCGCACGGTGACCATAGCGTACATTTAAAAACCAGGGTGAAAAGCCTTCGCCTCGAACACGTTTTTGCGATACGGGTGTCAGTTAGGGTTGGGTGGTTCGCTGTCGAAATACGCCGTTGACGACATTACGAAATTGCTATTCGGCGCTCAGGATCCCAATCACGGCGAAGGGAACCGATTGTGAATCCGTTCGATTCGCGGTCACAGCAGTTCCGAAAAGACGAAACGGAACGCCGACGTTCACACCGTCTCTTCGACGCCTTCCAGTCCGGCATCGGTGATTCGGAATTGAGTGCGGCCACCGGCGGGTTTCGACCGATGTTTCTCGAGGGTGGCTCGGCGATTGCCGCCACGGAAGCGGTCGACTCGGAGGACGACGCCGGTCCAGTGTTCCAGCGTGTGTCCGCCAAGCGGTCGGGTACCGTCCGAATCCGGGTCGGTGTACACCTGATTCGTCAGGAGGACGCCGAGGTCGTGCTTTCGCGCCAGCGAGAGCAGATGGGTTACCTGACTGGCAACCCGACGAAGTGCTTCGCCGCCCTCCGTGTCCTCCCCGCGTTGGAGTCGGTAGAACCCGGTTGCACTGTCGAGGATGACGAGGTCGGCGCGTTCAGCGAATTCGGAGATATCCTTGACTGCCTCCTCCTGTTCCGCGAAATCGAGAACCTCCTTGATGACGATGCGGGAGGCGACTTCGTCCACATCGTCCACCCTCGCTTCGGCGACTTGCTCGAATCGCTCGACTGACAGTCCCTCGCTGTCGATGTACACCACGGTTCCGCCGTCTCGTGCAGTTTCGATTGCGGCCCCCAGTGCCACGTTCGTCTTCCCGGCGGCGGGCGGCCCGTACACCTGCGTTACGGTTCCACGTTCCAGTCCGCCCCCGAGCAGGTCGTCCACGGGCGGGCACCCGGTCGTCAGTTTCTCGGCGTCGGTCACATCCGGTCTTGGCCCTTCTCACGCAAAAAGTTCCGGTTTCGGCGCGACCGTGGCGATTTTGTTCCACCCCAGCCAATGGCGAGTAGTGACAGTCGTCGTTGCGACCGCCGATTTCGAAGTGTACCACGACCTTGTGAACGAACTGCGCGATAGAGGCGTCCAATTCACGACCATCGAACCCGGTGACGACCTTCCGGAGCGTGCACAAATCTGCATCCGAGCCAAGGACGACGATGTCGACACGGAACTTCCGGTCGTCGTCGCAGCCCCCGACCAGCCCAGAAAAGCGGTCGAGGAAGCGCTCGCACTTCTCCGCGGCGAATCGGGGAGAACTATCATCGGTATCGACCCCGGAACGCGGCCCGGAATCGCGGTTCTGTCGGGCGACCTCGTCGTTTCGGCGTTTCACGTTCCTCTCGCGGACGCCGCGGAGGTCGTCCGCGAAGAGATCGAAGACGCAATCGACCCCGTCGTTCGAATCGGCGACGGCGCGCGCTTGCAGGGCGCACAACTCATCCGTGAACTCGAAGACGTGCTGGTCGAACTCGTGGACGAAACCGGCACGACACCCTCTCTCGGCACTGGTGCGCGCGGCATGGGCGACGTGCTCGCGGCGGTCAACATCGCGCGACTGGACGGCGAAGTCGTGGAGGAGCGCGACATCGAACCGACACAGGGCGAACTCGGCGTCATCAAGCGTCGGTCTCGCGAGCACTCCGAGGACAACCGTGAAATCGACGAGCAACTCGCCCGCCGGGTCGCGGCGGGCGAGTTGACTATCGAGGAAGCACTCGCCGAGCATCGAGAAGAGTAAGGTCGAATTCCGAAAATCAGAGTTCTACCAGCACGGTGTACTGGTGGGCTTCGTCTACCGGACACTGGAGGAACTCCTCTTTCAGTATGGTTCCTGAAAGGAGCTGCTTGCCGACCTTCTGGAACTTGTCGAGTTCGACATGTCCCTTCTCGCGGGCGATGATTTTGCCCTCGGGGTCGGTTTCGAATTCACCCATTCCGTCACAGCTATCGAAAGGGCATTGCACGCGAACGAGAACCATGCCGCCATCTACGACTTGTCGGGGGTTATAGGTTTTCGTGTATCGCGGTCTCCGCCCGGCGCATCACTTCTCGAACCGCAACACCCGTCTCCTGTGCAACGCCGAGGGCGTCGTCGAATTCGGTGCTCACGTCGTACACCGACCCGGATTCGTCGCTGGCAATCTTCACCGTTACGTCGTACTCCGATTCATCGATTTCGAGCGTCACCGTCTCGAATTCCCGGCTGGCAATCCACCGATGGTGTGCGCCCGAGGCGCGAACACCGAGCGTGCCGGTTTCCTCGGCGAGTTTGTTGGCGACTCGCTCCGCGTCTTCGGGTTTCGTGATGACCTTCACGAGGTGGCCCGGACGCGACTTCTTCATCGTCGCAGGCAGGATGGAGACGTCTCTCGCGCCTGCGCTCGCGAGGGATTCCTGTAATCCGCCGAGCACCTCCGGTGGCGCGTCGTCCAGATTCGTTTCGAGGACGGTGATGTCGTCGCGAATGAGTCCGCCTCCGTCCGGCGATTCGCCAGCAAGCACCCGCAGGACGTTGGGATGTTCGTCGAAATCGTACCCACCTGCGCCGTAGCCCGATTGCTCTACGTTCAGGCTGGGAAGCGTCTCCACACCGTCGGCGAAATGTGCCAGAATCGCCGCACCGGTCGGCGTCAGTAGTTCCGCCTCAACCGGTCCGCCCGAGAGCGACCAATTCGCCCCTGTTGCGATTTCGACCACTGCCGGAGCCGGAATCGGGTAGGTTCCGTGGCTCATCTCGACCTGTCCGCCGCCAGTCGCGAGTGGCGTCGTCACGACTCGTTCTGCATCGAGGTCGGCGAACAATAGGCAGGAACCGACGACGTCCGCGATGGCGTCGTCCGCCCCGACTTCGTGGAAATGTGTCGAGTCGAGGTCGGTGTCGTGGACGTTGGCCTCCGCCTCGCCCAGAATCCGGAAGACGGCTTTCGCGTCCGCTTCGATGTCGCCGTCGAGTCCCATCGATTCGAGCAGGTCGATCACTTCGCGGTAAGTTCGTACCGGGCCAGCACCTTCCGCATGCTTGTGGTCGTGATGGTCGTTGTGGTCGTGTCCCTCTCCGTGGTGATGGCCATGAGAATGCTCATCGTGAGAGTGGTCGTGCTGATGTTCGTCGTGACTGTGGTGGTCGTCCTCCTGGTGATTGTGTTCTTCGTCGTAGCCGTCTTCGCCCACTTCCGCCGCTTCTTTGTCGGCCAGCAAGACGTGAACTCGCGTGGCCGAAATTCCGTTTTTGACGGTTCTCTCGACCGAATATTCCACGACGAGGGCGTCTTCCACTGGCGCGAGTGCATCGCGGTCTGCTCCGGCGTCGAGCAACGACCCGAGAATCATATCGCCGCTGGCCCCCATTCGACCGTCGAACGCAAGCGTCCTCATACGTTCCACGGCGTTCCGGAACGCGAAAATCCCACCGGTCGTGTCGGCACCACTATCCCTTTGTACTGCTATCCCGTAGTGTCAACCATCGCACGCGGGCACCGTCCAGCGATATCGGCAGATAGCGTGGCCGAAAGCCCCGGTAGCAAAGGACTTATGCCCCGCGAACTATCACCCACAACTATCCCCCGTGACTGAACAATCATGAACGAAGTGCAACTGGAGGTTGCGAAGGCGTATCCGAACGATTCGGGACGCGGCATCGCCCGTCTCGACCCGGATACGCTCTTGCATCTGAAGCTGAGCCCTGGAGACATAATCGAGATCGAAGGCGGCGACACGACGGCGGCGAAAGTCTGGCGTGCCGACCGACAGGACTGGAACACCGATACAGTCCGTATCGACGGTTTCACACGCCAGAACGCCGATGTCGGAATCGGCGAACGTGTCGAAATCCGCAAAGCCGAGGCTGAAAAGGCCGACAAACTGGTGCTCGCTCCCCCCGAGGAAGCGAGCGTCCAGTTCGGAAGCGACGCTGCCGGAATGGTCAAGCGCCAGATTCTGAAACGCCCCGTGGTCGAGCGCGATATTGTGCCCGTCATGTCGAGCACGAACCATCCGTTCATGCGCTCGCCCGGGCAGGCCATCCCGCTCATCGCGGTCGAAACCGACCCGCAAGGCGTCTGCCTCATCACCGAGGACACCGAAGTCGAACTCCGCGAGGAGCCGATTTCGGGCTTCGAGAAGACCGGCGGTGGCATCACCTACGAGGACATCGGCGGTCTCCAGAACGAAATCCAGCGCGTGCGGGAGATGGTCGAACTCCCGATGAAGCACCCACAAATCTTCCAAAAGCTCGGCATCGAGCCGCCACAAGGGGTGCTTCTCCATGGCCCACCCGGAACCGGGAAAACGTTGCTGGCGAAGGCAGTCGCCAACGAAACCAGCGCGAGTTTCTTCTCGATCGCCGGTCCGGAGATCATCTCGAAATACTACGGCGAGTCCGAACAGCAACTGCGTGAAATCTTCGAGGACGCCGCCGAGGAGTCGCCATCTATCATCTTCATCGACGAACTCGACTCCATCGCACCGAAGCGCGAGGACGTGACCGGCGAAGTCGAACGCCGCGTCGTCGCCCAACTGCTGACGATGATGGATGGTCTCGAAGCGCGCGGACAGGTCATCGTCATCGCGGCGACCAACCGCGTCGATTCGGTTGACCCGGCACTCCGACGCCCGGGTCGTTTCGACCGCGAAATCGAAATCGGCGTGCCAGACGAGGAAGGCCGCACCGAAATCCTCCAGATTCATACCCGCGGAATGCCGCTTTCGGACGACGTCAACCTCCCCGACCTGTCGAACGACACCCACGGATTCGTGGGGGCCGACATCGAAAGCCTGACGAAGGAGGCCGCGATGAAGGCGCTCCGGCGCTACCTCCCCGAAATCGATTTGGACGAGGAGTCCATCCCGCCGTCGCTCATCGACCGGATGATCGTCAAACGCAAGGACTTCAGAGGTGCGCTGAACGAGGTCGAACCCTCCGCGATGCGCGAGGTGCTGGTCGAACTCCCGAAGGTCTCGTGGGACGACGTCGGCGGCCTCGAAGACCCCAAGAGTCAGGTCAAAGAGAGCGTCGAGTGGCCGCTCTCCTCGCCCGAAAAGTTCGACCGGATGGGTATCGACCCGCCGTCCGGTGTCCTGCTCTATGGACCGCCGGGAACCGGGAAGACCCTGATGGCGAAAGCCGTCGCCAACGAGACGAACGCCAACTTCATCAGCGTTCGTGGGCCGCAACTGCTGTCGAAGTGGGTCGGCGAATCGGAAAAGGCTATCCGCCAGACCTTCCGCAAAGCGCGGCAGGTCAGCCCGACGGTCATCTTCTTCGACGAACTTGACAGCCTCGCTCCTGGTCGCAGCCAGGAGGTTGGGAGCAACGTCTCCGAGCGCGTGGTCAATCAGTTGCTCACGGAACTCGACGGCCTCGAGGAGAAGGGCGACGTGATGGTTATCGGCGCGACCAACCGCCCGGACATGATCGACCCGGCACTCATTCGCTCGGGTCGCTTCGACCGCCTCGTCATGATCGGCCAACCCGACGAGGAAGGCCGCGAGCAAATCCTCAAAATCCACACCGAGGACACGCCGCTCGCGCCCGATGTGAGCCTGCGCGAACTCGCGGAGATGACCGACGGCTACGTCGGCAGCGACCTGGAATCCATCGCGCGAGAAGCCGCAATCGAGGCCCTGCGCGAGGACGACGACGCCGAAGAGGTCGAAATGCGTCACTTCCGCAAGGCGATGGAGAGCGTGCGCGCCACCATTACCGAGGATCTGCTTGATTACTATTCAGAGATCGAACAGGACTTCAAGGGTGGCTCGTCCGGCCCGCAACGCCAGACGGGCGGGCGGATCGGCTTCCAATAGACGTTTTACAGGGAGACGGACGAAGCCAGCGCGAATCGTGCTGGCTTCGTCCGTCTCCCTGTAAAACGTTCATCAAAAGCACCGGAAGACGTTTCTGCTCACATGGGCAGCGGCAAGCACTTCCTTACTCTCGTTCACTTCGTCACGGTAGACTCGCGGGACGAGTCTGCCGAATTCCGTTCAGTCGTTGGCCCGCTCTCTCGTCACTTCGTTCCTCGCTCGCAGAGAGTGCTAGCCGCTAATGGTCGTGTCACTTGCTGACCGCTGGCGGTTGTGTCACCTGTTGATTCTCGTGGTTGGTTCGGTGATTTTGATCGGTTGCATCCCTTCCTATATCGAGGTTTTTCGTGTCCCGGTATCTTCGCCTACAGAAAGGTTTCATAGAGTGTCTGTCACTATTCGCGTATGCTCTCCGCATCCACGCAAACCATCCTCACCGGGAGAAACGAACAGTTGACGAAGCGATGGGGAATCGTGGCAGTAGGGCTCTTCCTATCCTCGCTGGTTTTCTTCGCGGCTATCAAGGAACTCGACTCTCCGACGATTCTAGATGTCCTCTGGTGGGAAGGATACGCCGTTTTGCTCCTCGTTCTCATCGTCGTTCAAGCGTATTCCAACGGTGGAGTCGCAATCAGTTGGATGCTCGTTTTCGCTCCTGTGGTCGGTGTGTTCCTGAACTACGGTGGTATCGGACTGACCGGTTCGGGACCGGAGTTGCCAGAATTAATCGTTATCGCGTTCACTGGTGGGATCATCGCCGCCGCAATCCTTGGGACAACTGGATTCGCAATCGGGACAACGATATGGAAACTCACTACGTAGCTCGTGTGGCTAACCTCAAAATCAACAAACTACACAACCGCTAATGGCTAACCCACTCCTCGGAAAATCTCCAATTATCCAGGTCATGGAACCTTCGACGGAGCGAGAAAACGAACGCCGCGAGTTTTCGAAGTGACGGAGGAGGTGACGCAGTGCTTTTAGTGCAGATTTTCCCAGGGAGGTAGGCTGAGACGGACGCCGTGCGGCGTCCGTCTCGAACCCCGACCGCAGAAAACGGTGTGTCTAGTAGATGAGTTCGTCGTCGTTTTCGACCATGTAGAAGGTTCGTGCGGCGATGTTGACCGCGTGGTCGCCGATGCGTTCCAAGTCACGGATAGTGAGCAGGAGGCGGGAAACGTCCTGGAGGAGTCGTTCGATTTCCGTTTCGGTGTTCTCCTCGAGTTCGGTTTCGATGAGGTCGCGGACGACGAGCGCGCTGGCACGCTCACAGAGTTTATCCAAGTCGTCGTCGCTGTCAGCGACGGCGTAGCAGGCGTCCGTGTTGTCGTCGGCGTAGGCGTCCATCGTCGTCTCCAGCATTTCGAGTGTGACGTTCCCGAGTTCCTGTATATCGACTTCGGGGAACACGTCGTGGTCCGCTTGGAGCGTGTACTCGCCGAGGTTCACCGCGAGGTCACCGATTCGTTCGAGGTCGGTGATGATTTTGAACGACGCAGCGATCATCCGGAGGTCGCTCGCGACCGGTTGTTGCAGTGCGAGGAGGTCGATGCAGTCCTGTTCGAGGCCGAGATACAGTTCGTTCACCTCGTAATCGCCTTCGATGACTTCTTGGGCGAGGTCATGGTCTTTCTGTTCGAGTGCGTTGAGTCCGAGACGGAGTCGCTCCATCACGACCTCGCTCATGTAGAGGACGTTTTCTCGGAGATCCACTAGCTGTTGTTGGTAGCTTTTGCGTGCCATAGGTTGTGTCTGAGAGTTGGTAGTGTGTTCGAGAGTCGTCAGTATGAATCTTATCCGAACTTGCCCGTGATGTAATCCTCGACGCGCTCGTGTTCGGGGTTCTCGAAGATTTTCTGCGTGTTGTCGAACTCGACCAGTTCACCGCCCGTCAGGAAGACGGCGGTTTTGTCGCTGATACGCGCCGCCTGCTGCATGTTGTGAGTGACGATGACGACGGTGTAATCCTCGGCGAGTTCGGCGATGAGGTCTTCAACCTTCGAGGTTGCGACGGGGTCGAGCGCGCTCGCGGGTTCGTCCATCAGTAGGACTTCCGGGTCGGGCGCAATCGCACGTGCGATGCAGAGCCGCTGTTGTTGCCCGCCGGAGAGTTCGAGACCGGACTCGTCCAGTCGATCCTTTACCTCGTCCCAGAGCGCGGCACGCTTCAGCGACTCCTCGACGATTTGGTCGTAGTCGCCGTCCTTGTCCTGAATGTCCAGGCCGTAGGCGACGTTGTCGTAGATGCTCTTCGGGAATGGGTTCGGCTTCTGGAATACCATGCCGACGCGGCGGCGGAGCGCCACGGGGTCGACGTCGCTGTCGTAGACATTCTTCCCGCGCAGGGTGAGTTTACCCTCGACGCGCGCTGCGTCGATGAGGTCGTTCATCCGGTTGATACACCGGAGAAATGTGGATTTCCCACATCCGGATGGGCCAATCATCGCGGTGACGCGGTTTTCGGGAATCTCCATGTCGATTCCCTGCAGCGCTTGGTCGTTGTCGTACCAGACCTTCACGTCCTTGGACGTGATGATTGGTTGCGTGTCCGCGCGGTTGACGCTTCCCGAGTCCACTTCGGTGTCGATGACCATCTCGTCGGTCATCGAGTCGGACGGTTCTTCCGCTCGTTCTCTTCCGCTCGCTTCCTCGTTCTGCATGTTCTCTTGACTCATTGTTTATTCCCCTCTCTGAAACTTGTTCCGCAGTGCAATCGCAACCGAGTTCATAGTCAGCATGGCGATGAGGAGCACGATAACTCCTGCCGGTGCCACTCGCTGGTAGAACAGGTCGTCGGGGAGTATCGATGTCCACGCGTAGATTTGCATCGGCATTGCCGCAACGACCGAATCGAACGTCGTCGGAAGGCCGGAAACTGCCGCCGCACCGATCATCAAGAGCGGTGCGGTTTCCCCGATTGCTCGTCCGAGTCCGAGGATCGTCCCAGTCAGGATGCCGGGGAACGCACGCGGGAGGATGACGTTTTTGACTGTCTGCCACTGGGTTGCTCCCATCCCGTACGATGCCTGTCGCATGTCGTCCGGAACCGCTCGAATCGCTTCCTGCGACGAGATGATGATGATTGGCAGGATGAGGAGCGCGAGCGCCAAACCACCCACGACGATGGTACCGGAACCGAACAGGCTCCCGGCGACATATATTGGCTCCAATCCGAAGACACTCGCAACGGATGGGGGAAGGACTGGAACGCCCGGGCCGAGATAATTGACGAAGAGACCCGCTCCGAGCAGGCCGTACACGACACTCGGGACCCCTGCCAAGTTGGAGACGTTGATTTTGATGATTCGCGTCAGTCGGTTGTTCGGTGCGTAGTCTTCGAGATAGACGGCGGCACCGACCCCAATGGGGAACGAGACGAGTGCGACGACGAACATCAACATCACCGACCCGACGATGGCAGGATAGAATCCTGCGCTTTCAGGCGAACTCGTACTCGGTGCGGTGATAAACCGCCAACTGAGCCACGATTGTGGACCGGCGAATCCCATGGTCTTGACGAGGAATGCGCCGAGCAGGGCACCCCCGACGATGGCTATCGGGAGCGAAAGCCCAACCCGCTCCGTGGTTCGATGTGCGGAAATGTCCGCAACGTACAAGCCGAGCGGCACACCCGCCATGGCGACGAGCATCGGTGTTGGAATGGCACCGACGCCGATAACCTGACCGACAGGGGCCGCAATTACGCACGCAAGAAACGAGATTACTGCGGCGATATCGGCAGTTCGCTCGCCGTCCCATCGGCTACTCACGTACGACCGTGCGGCCAGTGCGGCTATCACGCCGACCGAAATTCCCATGGAAATCCCGTCTGTCGGAACGAATGGGAATCCGAGGACGAATCCCGGAACGATAGCGAACGACGCAACGAATCCGAGGATGGAAAGCACGAACCACGCTGTGAACGGAATTTCCACGTCGAGATAACTCGTTCCGATCGGAATCGCTATCGCAACCGCGAACGCGAGCAGATACGCGAGTAGCACGAGCGGCGAAATAACGTCGATGAACACCGCCGAAATCCCGGCACCGAAAACGACGCCGACGAGTGGGAGTCCGAACGCCGTTGCACCAACAGAGAGCGAGGCGTCGTCACGTTGGTTGAGATAGCTGACGGTTCCCACGGTTGGCACGACCAACGTCAGGAAGAAGACGAGATACCACCCCGGAGCCGCGGATAGTGGTCGAATCGCGTCGTTCACCACGTATGCAAGGAGAATCGCCAACGCGACGATGCCAACGAGCGTTCCCCCTAAGAGGGCATACTTGAACAGTCGCCCGGTCGTCCGGCTGACTTGCTCGAACGTGGTCGTCTCTCGTTGAATTTCGGTTGCCATCTCAGTATTCCTCCCTGTACCGTTCGGCGATGAGGTCGCTAACGACGTTCATTATGAGTGTGACGACGAACAGCGTGAAACCGACGGCGAAGGCACTTCGGTACGCCAATCCGCCGCCGGTGAAGTCACCAGTTAGCGACGCAACGATAGCCTTCGTCATCGGCATGTTCGGTCCCGTGTACGCGAAGGGATTGAGTGGGTTACGGAAGTTTGCAACGTTCCCTGCGGCGACCGTCACTGCCATCGTTTCGCCGATGGCACGCGACAGCGCGAGAATGAACGACGAGAAGATGCCGGAAATGGCCGCCGGGATGACGATACCGACCGAAACGTCGAACTTCGTCGCGCCCATTCCGTATCCCGCTTGCCGAAGGTCGTCTGGCACCGCACTCATCGCGTCCTCGCTGACGGAGGCGACCATCGGGATAATCATGATTCCCACGACGATACACGCGGACATGATGTTGAAGAACTGCAGGTGGAATATCGGCTCCAGTAGTGGCGTAATGTAGATGACCGCAAAGAACCCGTAGACGACAGTTGGAATACCTGCGAGTATCTCGAGCGCCGGTTTCAGTACTGACCGTGCCCGCTCGCTCGCGTACTCGCTGAGATAGAGCGCGGTCGCAACACCCAGCGGAAGTGCGATAACCGCAGAACCGATAGTTACCATCAGTGTTCCGGTCAACGGTGCCAACACACCGAACTGGCCGTTACCGGGTCTCCACGTCGTCTTCGTGAAGAAATCAACCATCGAGATTGTCTCTTTCGTACTACCCACTATCCACGCCGTCTCACTGAAAAAGCGTGACGTTTCGTTGAGCAGTAGCAGGACGATGCCAACCGTCGTAATTATGGACAGGAGTGCGCACGTTAAAAAGAACAGGCGTGCTAAAAGCTCCCGTGACGAATTTCCAGTCCGTCTTGTAAGGTTTTGTGTTATTCGATCAGTACTCATTGTGTATGTTCTCCGGTCGTATCCGAAAAAGGCCTTCGTTTATCGTCGCGTTCGCAGTTCGTCCGACAAGTTTACTAGATGTGCTGTTTGAGCTTGTCCATCTGCTCTTTCTGTTCGTCGTCTCCGAGCGGGACGTAGCCGACGTTGTCGGCGACGATTTTCTTGCTCGTGGAGTTCTTCATCCAGAACTCGGCGAAGGCGGCCACCTGCGCTTTGTTCTTGAGCGCGGAAACCTTCGGGTAGGTGAACAGCGGTCGGGCGAGTGGCTTGTACTTGCCGGACTTTGCCGTTTCGAGCGATGGCTTGACTGGGCCGTTTCCGTTGTCGATTCCGACGGCCTTCACTTCGTCCTTGCTCTCACTGTAGTACGCGAATCCGAGGTAGCCCAGCGCGAACTTGTCGCCTTTGACACCGTCGATGATTTGGCGGTCTTGTTCGGTCGCTTGGTGGTCGAGTCGGTGTTTGGTGTCCTCGCCGACGACTGCCTCGTGCATGTAGTCGAAGGTACCGGACGCTTCGGTCGGTCCGTAGAGCTTCATCTCTTTGTCCGGCCAGTCGGAGTTGATGTCGCTCCATTTCGTGGCCTTGTTGCTACCGCCCTGCCAAACCTGTTTGAGTTCATCGACAGTCATCGAGTCGAGGAAGTCGTTTTTCGGACTGACGATGACTGTGAGTGCGTCCGTCGCAACCTTGAGTTCGACGGGTTCGACGTCGTTGCTCTGACACGTGGACTTCTCCTCGTCCTTAATCGGTCGGGAGGCGTTGTTGAAGTCTGTCTTGCCCGGGCAGAAGTGGTTTGCGAACCCGCCACCACTGCCGGTGGACTTGATGCTGATGTTCACGCTTTGGTGATCCTGAATGAACTTGTCACGCATCGCCTGTGCCAGTGGGAACACCGTCGAACTGCCTGCGATTTTGACCTGACCGCTCAGTTTCTGGTCGCCACTGTTGTCGCCACCGCCGCCGTTGCCACCATCAGTGGTTTCTCCGCCAGCATTGTTTTTCGTACATCCCGCGAGTGCGATTGCTCCCGATGCACCTGCGCCCACGATGAATTTACGCCGCGAAACGCCGCTTGACGACTTACCTGACATCACTCGGTTTGAGGAACAGAACGTAATAATACGTTGCTATTATTTCTATATATCTCTAGGTATGCTATTGTTCTACGAATGGCCACGTGTTTCTGATACAGTTTTCAACCGCCCAGTTGGCCATAAAATCGTGATATCGGCCAACCGATGGGATTTATGCGGCGTATTTATTCTATAATTTCTCATCACTATTGCTCTGAATAGTTCTCTGAGCGCGGCTCATATAGTTTGGAGCTATATTATCGAGCCAGATAGTGTTCTACCCGCTCTTGTATATAGAGATAGTTGGATTTATAGTGTGGTCGAAACCACGTATGAACATGGAGACGCGCAAGGTACAGGTTACTGGTGGTTCGACGTACACCGTTTCGCTTCCGAAGACGTGGGCAACCGACAACGGCATCGAAGCGGGAAGTGTCGTCGAGTTCTATCCGGAATCGGACTCGTTACTGCTCACTCCTAAAAACGAGCGAGACCAACTCGAAGGCTCACTCGACATCCGAGACCTCAAAGACGAGGAGCTGAACCGCGCGGTCATGACGATGTACGTGAGCGGGTTCGACATCATCACGCTCGAATCCAATCGCATTACGACCGAACAGCGCCGCACTATCAGCTCCGCGACCCAGGGTCTCGTCGGTCTCGAAGTCCTCGAAGAGACCGGCAACAAGGTCGTGATTCAAGACCTCCTCGACTCCTCGGAGCTATCGATTCACAACGCCGTTACGCGTATGCGGCTCATCGCGCTCTCGATGTTAGACGATGCCATCACCGCCCTCGCGGAGAACGACGAGGATATCGCACGCGATGTCATCACCCGCGACGAAGACGTTGACCGTCTGTGGTACGTCGTCTCCCGTATCTTCCGGGCCGCACTCCGAACGGCGAAAGCGACGGAGGAACTCGGGATGTCTCGCGAGGTGTGTTTCGACTATCACTCCAGCGCGCGGCAACTCGAACGCATCGCCGACCACGCGGCCAAAATCGGTCGTCTCACGCTTCAGATGTCGTCGGTTCCGCCGGAAGATGTCATCGGAAGCCTCGAAGAACTGCACGACGACGCGACCGAGGTCATCGATACCGCGATGGACGCACTCTTCTCCGACGACAGCGACGAAGCGACCCGGCTCGCGAACGAAGCACGCCAATCGATTCTGGAAATCGATGAACACGCGCGCTCCATCGACAAACTGCTCCGCGAACAAGACCCAAAGCAAGCCCAGTCGCTCGGACTCGTCGTCGACTCGCTCTCCCGCTGTGCCGACTACGGCGGCAACGTCGCCGAAACGGCACTGCAAAAGGCCGCACCGCGTCCCTGAACACTCGATTTTAGCATTTCTTTCGCCCGCGCAGTCGCTCTCCGTAGAAGCAGCGAATCGAAGAAGGCGGCAGTTCGATTACTCGTCGTCGACGAGCACTGCGTTGACCTGTCCGCTCTGGCCGGGACGCGAGGTCACGCGCGCTTTGCCTTCGGTCGTGACGATGATTGCACCTTTCGTGATGATGTTTCGGCGGGCGTAGTTCGGGTTCGCGCCGTTTTCGAGCACGTCCTGAATCGTCGCGTTGACGGTTTCACCGTCCGTGGTCACGTTGACGCTGTCGGTCGTGAGCGCGCGGATCTTCGTGTTGCGGCCGCGGGCGTCCGTCGTGCGGAAGCGCGGCTCGCCGACCTGTGTTTCGGTCGGCTGATTACCGAGTTCGTGCTTCTTTTTCTTTCGGAGGGGCTTCAGTCGGCCACCAGTTCGCTTTCGCGTGGAGCGTCCTTGGTCTTTCATGTCGTGAAGGTTGCCCACGAAATACTTCAATGACTCGATTCGCGGTTCGACATCGGCAGATTTAGGCCGCCACATCCAGTTCCGCCGGACGATGAGTTTGCGGATAGCTGTCGCCGCGCCGTTCCAACAAAACGGGCGGAAACGAATGCGTGAAAGCGAGTTCGTCGTCGCGCTGTCGCTCGACCGGGACTGGTTTTCACCCGACCAAGCCAAACGTCTCGTCGATATCGCCAGCGGGCAGAGACTCCTCTCGCACGATGGCGATAAACTCGTCGCGGAGTTCGACCCGGCCGAGGTCGAAATCCCGGACGAGTTCCAACCGGACGAAAGCCTCTTACAGGAGCAATCGACCTTCGAGAAAGTGCTCGATAAAATCGTCGCGCACGGGACGACGAAGCAAACCGCCGTCGCGGAAGTCAACGAACTACAACGGAGCGCGGCTCTCTCCGTCGAAGCGGCGGCGGTCGTCTACGCCCGGCGAAAAGGAATCGACGTGAGCAGCGAAGCCGAGGAGGCGCTCTCCGACCTCAAGACGTAAACCTTCCCTCCGCCAACGCGGGATATGGTCGAGGAAAGAACCACCGACGGCATGCGCATCGCACAACTTCTCTCCTCCGAACTCGACGGGCGCGAAGACCCGCCCCTCGACTCGCTCGCCGTCGTGAACGCGGACAGAGACGTGGAACCGACCGAAGACGGGGCGCTAGCGTACGAAGTCGAACGGGACGGCGACCAGGTGGCAAGCGTGTTCGTCCACCCCGACCGAATCCGGATGGAACTCTCCGAAGGAATCGAATCTGCGGAGAAATCCGCACGAGAAGCGAACCTTCGCGTCCGACCGAAAGCGGTCAAACCCCCGCGAGTTCTGATTTTTGTCGAGCAGGGCGCGCACGTCAAACGCGCTGTTGACGCGCTGATTGCTGGACTCGACGCCAACTAAAGCGAGGAAAGCAGGTCGGGAAGCCCCAACACGAGTTCGTCGCGGTCGATGTACGCATCGGCAACCGGTTCCGGTTCCGGGCCGTCGGGATACAACACCTGCACCGTCGTCATTCCGGTGTCGCTCGCACCTCGAATGTCCATTTCGGGGTCGTCTCCGACGTAGACGGTTTCTTCGGCTGGAACATCGAGTTCGGTACAGAGGGCTTCGAACGCCCGTCGGTCAGGCTTCCCGGCTTCGAGTTCTCCCGTGACGATGGTCGTATTGAAGTACGGTTCCCAGCCGAGTTGGGCGATTTTCCCACGCTGAGCGACGACCGGCCCGTTTGTGAGCAGTCCGACGCGGTAGTGTTGCCGGAGCGTATCGAGCAAACTCGGAACGCCGGTGAGCGGCGTGAGGGCGTCGAGAATCGCGTTTCGATAGGCTTCCGTGAGCCGCTCCGAAGGGATGTCGCTCTCTTCGGGGAGCAGGTCGTCGAAAATTGGTTCCCGTGTTTCCGTCGCGAGATGCCGACTGTGGGCGTCGAGATAATCATCGCGCGAGAGCGACGGGGCGCTCACCGCGTCCGTCGCATCCGAGAGAAGCGTCGCTCGCGGTCGGTCGGTTACCGCAAGCGTGTCATCGAGGTCAAAGCCCACAGCGTTCACGCGCATTTGATACATCTATGGGGCGAGTGCTCTTTATCAGTTCGATACATCCATGACCCACCACGAAAAGTTCGGAGTATGAACTTCTTCGACCGGCTCGGGGAGCGCATTGTGACTATTGACAGCATCGTCTCTGTCGGACTCGATGCCGACCTCGACCGAATCCCCGACCATCTTCACGAATACGACCTGCCGCGCTGGGCGTTCAACCGTCGAATCATCGACGCGACGCACGAACACGCAGCAGTGTACAAGCCGAACGTCGCGTTTTACGAGGACGGGGATGGCTGGGCAGCCCTCAAGGAGACCATCGCGTACGCGCATGGAAAGGGCGTACCCGTGCTGTTAGACGCAAAGCGTGGCGACATCGGCAACACCGCGCGGAAGTACGCGAACTTGCTCGACATGGCCGACGCCATCACGGTCAACCCCTACATGGGCCGTGATTCGCTCGACCCGTTCCTCTCGCGCGAAGACAAGGGTGTGTTTATCCTCTGTCGAACCTCGAACCCCGGCGGAACGGATATCCAAGACCTCGAATTGGCGTCCGGCGAGACGATATACGAATGGGTCGCCTCGCTCGCAGATCTGTGGAACGCCAACGGGAACGTCGGACTCGTGGTCGGTGCGACCACGCCCGACGAACTGGAGGAAGTACGTGAGCGTGTCCCCGACCTTCCGTTCCTCGTTCCCGGTGTCGGCGCACAGGGCGGCGACGTGGAAGCGGCGGCGACCTACGCTACAGCGGACGGTGCCGGACTGGTCAACTCCTCGCGGGGAATCATCTTCGCGGGCGAGAATGCTGGTAAAGACTTCCACAAAGCTTCGGGGCAGGCGGCGAAGCAATTGAAAAAGCAGTTGAATCAGTATCGGTAGGTCGGTTCTAAACGGATTTCGTCATAGCTGATGCGTTTCGTCGTCCGTATCCGGCGGCCGAATGTCCTCGCTCCCCGGCCCCTCCGGTGTTCGTTGTCCGCCCCCGCCACCGCCGATTTCCGCCGTGCATTCGACACAGAGACCGTTCTCGCGGTTCCAGTGTTCGGAACAGACGAGGGCACCACAGCGGTCGCAGTCGTGTGTCGCTTCCGCGACCTCACAGAGTTGACACAGTCCAGTGACGCTCATGTCTCCTCGTTGGTCGTCCATGGCTTTCAGTCTGCGGGCGGCGAGAGGCTTAACACGCATCCACCCGTAGCGAAAATGTGTACAGGTCGCGTCTCTTGCTCGGGATTGCCGCAGTCTTCGCCGGGATTACGGTCTCGCTCTCCATCCTCGGGTTATGGTACAACCTGTTTCTCGTGGTGTTCGCGATACCGTTCGCCATCACGACGGCCATCCTGTGGTATCACGCGACGGGACGACTGCAGAAGAAAGTCGAGCGCGAGGCCGCGTACCACGACCCGAATCGCGGGTTCGGGCCGAATCCCGGCGGGTTTCGAGAGCAATCGCGACGGCGGACCCGTCAGCAAACCCGCGGACGAGCACGATGGGAGGCTCGCGAGGGAGAGCGCAGACGCGCGACGGTCAACGGTTCGCCCGGTCCGAGTCCGGCGGAAGCCTACAGAATCCTCGGCCTCGACGCCGGTGCCGACGACGACGCGATTAAGGAGGCGTACCGCGAAAAGGTAAAAACCGTCCACCCCGACCGAGCGGACGGCAACGAAGAGGCGTTCAAGCGCGTCAATCGAGCGTACGAACGGGTTCGAAACGACCGCTGAGTATCGGCGGCGACGCCGATTATCACTCGCGGTACTGACGGACGAATTTATTACAGTCGGTTCATAACACACTTCTTAGTAACTCATGCCGACGCTATCGTCCACGGCTATCAACCCTTAGATATGCCGAAACCCTCGATCTTCGGAATTTCACCTCCGATATTATCTGAGAGGTGATTGTTAGTGGGATTTAAAACGAACGCCGCTACGTGGCTGGTCGCGGTGCTCCTTTGTTCTCTCGTCGTCGCGCCGCTCGCGTCTACCGACGTGGTGAACGGACACAGTGCCAGTTTCACCGACTCCACAGTCAGTGACCACCGCGGTGACGTTATCGAGATAACCGTCAGCACGAGCAAGGCCGCAACAGTGAACATCGGATCGAAGGCCAAGGGGTTCTGGGTTCAGGCCAACGTGACGGCAGGAACGACAACACTCGCACTCAACACGTATCGGGCCGACGACCCTAACGACTTGGTCACGTTGGTCAAGGGTAGACTCAAGGGGACGCCGAACGCGCGGGTTCCGTCGGAAGTCGGCCCGCTCCAACCGGGTACGTACGATATGAACGTCACCGTCGATGGCGTCAGGCAGGATGTCGGGTCGTTTACCGTAAAAGAGCGGAAAACGGGCGACGCGCGGACGTTGGTTCTCCCCGCAGACACGGATATTTCGGCGTTCGAATCAGTTGAAGAACTGAACGAATCCGTAGCGACAACGGACGCCAACGGGACGATTGCGAGCGGCGACCAGTTCGTTCTCGGGGTCGACGTCTCTGGTCTCGGTGGTTTCATCGAACACGCGAATCTCAACGGGAGTGACGAGAACGTCTCCGTCACGTTTCGGGAGTCGAACAGCAACCGAAATACGGTTCCGAACGAGTTCGATGGCGATACTGCGACTCGATTCTGGGACGAAGAAACCGACACCCTCTATCTAATTGTCGATACGGCGGCCCACAGCATCGAAGTCGGGGAGGAGTATGAGGTGACGTTCGAAATCGGTGCGGGCAACCCGATGGTCGCGGAATCCGAACTCGCGACGACGAGTTTCAGCGTGGTCGAACGCCGGGTGACGCTCGATTACACTGGCGACGTGATGGTCGTGGCAAATGAGACGACCATCGGCGGCAACACGACGCTCGCACCGGGGACGACCATCAACGTGACCGCGTTCTCCCCGACGGTAATCGGCGAGGGGCAAACGGAACCCGTCTGGACGGTGGTCTCCATCGATGCCGATGCGACCGATGCAACCCTCGTAGTGAGCGACCGGGTGAAACACGGCGGCGTTCGTATCGAATTCGCTCGGGATTCAAATTTGGCCGTCGAACTGTAAGTAGTACCCTCGAGTGCTCTATATCCAACCGATGTCGACTATCCTGTAACGCGGGCAAACCTTTTGACTGACCGTCCCTAACTCGCGCGTATGAGCGCCGACCGCGCCGCCTTACAGCGCGCTCTCGACCAAGGAGAGCAGGAGGGCGGTAGCGTTGAGTTCAAGGAGCGACTGACGAGGGAAATCCACCTCGCCGAAGGGCGAATGGAAAGCTTGGCCGCGCAGTTACGCCACCGCGTCCTCTCAGGGAACGGCAAGGCGACGTACGTGGTCGGCGTCACCGACGACGGGGGACTGGCAGGAATCGACCCCGACCTGTTCTCGGAGTCGATGGACGTGCTTTCGTTTCTCGCGGAGGAGGCTGGCGCACACATCGAAGATGTACAAACGTGGGGTATCGACGCCACCGAAACCAGTACGCGTGCCTCGACGCGAAACGGGACTGGTGGCATCGTCGGCGTCGCTACCATCCGCGAGGGTGCCGTTCTCGAAACCGACAGCGAGCACATCGTCGTGGGAACCGCCGGCCACGTCGACCACGGGAAGAGCACCCTCGTGGGCAGTCTCGTCACCGGACAGTCGGACGACGGCGAGGGTGGAACCCGAAGCTACCTCGACGTACAACCCCACGAAGTCCAGCGCGGACTCAGTGCAGACCTCTCCTACGCAGTCTACGGGTTCGACGGGGATGGGCCGGTTCACATGGACAACCCGCACCGAAAATCCGACCGGGCACGAATCGTCGAGGAGAGCGACCGACTGGTTTCCTTCGTCGACACCGTCGGCCACGAACCGTGGCTTCGAACGACGATTCGCGGTCTCGTCGGCCAGAAACTCGACTACGGCCTCCTGACCGTTGCGGCCGACGACGGGCCGACGAAGACGACACGCGAACACCTCGGCATCCTGTTGGCGACCGAACTGCCGACCATGGTCGCCATCACGAAAACCGACATGGTGGACGACGAACGTGCGATGGAAGTCGAACGGGAAGTCGAGCGTCTGCTCCGTGAAGTCGGCAAGACACCCCTTCGGGTCGACCGCCACGGCGTCGAAGTCGCCATCGAGGAGATCAGCAAAGACGTGGTTCCCGTCCTGCTGACGAGCGCGGTCACGATGGACGGAATGGACGCCCTGGACGCGATGTTCGAGCAGTTGCCGAAGACCACCGCCGACAGCGGCGAGTTCCGGATGTACATCGACCGCAGTTACAGCGTGACGGGCGTCGGCCCAGTCGCGAGTGGCACCATCAACTCCGGGTCGGTCGAGGCGGGCGACGAACTCCTCCTCGGTCCAATGCCGGATGGCGAGTTCCGCGAGGTAGTGGTTCGCTCCATCGAGATGCACTACCATCGCGTCGATGAGGCGAAGGCGGGCCGAATCGTCGGCATCGCACTGAAAGGGGTACGGGAGGCGGATATCGAGCGCGGGATGGTGTTACTTCCGCCGGACACCGAGCTCGCTGCGGTTCGGAAGTTCGAGGCCGAGGTAATGGTGCTGAACCATCCAACCAGAATCGGCACCGGCTACGAACCGGTCGTCCACCTCGAAACCATCAGTGAAACCGCCGTCTTCGAACCGGACGGTGGCCACCTCCTCCCCGGTGACAAGGGAACGACGACTGTCCGGTTCAAGTTCCGCCCCTACCTCGTGGAAGAGGGCCAACGATTCGTCTTCCGCGAGGGCCAGAGCAAAGGTGTCGGCACTGTTACAGACGTAACACCAGTCGAGTAGGTTTATTTTCCCGCCTCCCGGAGGGGTTCATATGTCGAAACTGCGACTCGATGCGGTCACCGTCACGAAAGCGTTTACCGCAGTCCTTCTGTTGGTCGCACTCGTCTCCGTCGTTGGGTTGGTCTCCGAACAAACTGTGGGGGGATTACTGGAGGGTGTTACTATTTTGTACCTCGTGGGCGTCCTCTTCGTCGGCGTATTCCGGGATATCATGCGAACCCTGAGATGGCGGGTGGCGTTTTTCAGCGGTATCGTTCTCTGGTCGGTGACGAACTACGTGTTTGCTGGCCGCGACCAGTTTTCGCTCCTCATGGGTGTGGCGGGGTTGATCATGCTTGTCATGCTCGGCTATCAGTCTTTGCAAGCCGACGAGTAATTGATATCGTTTGACCGCCGCTTCCTCTCAGTTCTTAGCGTACGTTCTGTAGTATGCTGTGCCGACGCCGACAGAGATAGCAATCAATCCGACGATACCCATTCGAGCCGGATTCGGGACGAAAATACCGCCGATGCACCAGAGCATAATACTGAATACGACGGTGTACAGACCGAACAACAGCCCCTTCGGCAAACCCATGCAATAATATACAAATAAGATATGATATAGTTTTTCTGCTGGAGAGTCGCCGCGAAATTTTGCGCGATTACGCCCGCCGGTATTCGCCGTCTTCTCGCTCCGCCAGTTCCAACAACACCGCCCAATCCAACATGTTACCGACTCGTTCGCGCCACACGTTTTCTGCCCGACTCGGGTCTTTGTGGCGTTCCCACGTCGGAATTTCATCGCGGAACTTCTCGAACACGGCCTGCTCCGTGAGTGGGCCGTGTTCTTCCAACACGGAGAGAACGGTCGAAACGCCGTACACCCGGGACTGAAACGCCTCGGCCAGTTCGTTTCGGTCTGGGTCACGACGCAGCCGGGCAAACCCCGACTGTGTCTCCTCGGCCAGTTCGAGCGCCCGGAGGAAGGTGAGCCACGTTCGAGCAATCTCCCGACTCGGGAAGTCGAGTCGGTTCATCAGACGGGCACAACAGTCGTCTTCCGTGCCGGGCACCAGCGGCACAGCACGCTGGGTCTCCGCGACGAAGTCGAACTCCGCGGGCGCTTCGGGGACGAGTTTGAACTTCACAAGTCGAAACTGTCCGCCAGCATGTCGTGGTTCGTCTCACCCAGGACGTGCGTCGGCCCGTTCACTACGTCCACCGTCACCTGTGCCGGGGCGAAGACGCTCTCCGGAATCGCGTCGAAGTCCCAGTCGGCGTCGTCGAAGAACGTCTGGAACGTCGTGCCATACTCGTCGCTCGCCGTCGATGGCAGTTCGTCGAATCGGTCGAACTCCTCGCGGACAGTGAGATGGACTCTGCCACCGTACGCGAGGGCGTCATTCGTTCGCCCGATTGCGGTCGCTTCGTCGTAACTGATCGGCGCGACTGGGGCCGACCCTCTCGCGGAAAGGATGTCGAGCGGGTCGTATCCCAGTTCGCTAAGTCGGAAGACGGCGAGTTCGGCCGCTCGTGAGGCGACGCTCACGCTCCCCGTGGCGCTTCCTGTGGAGAAAGTAGGGAGGTACACCGAGTTCGGTTCGACACCTGCGAGGTCGGCGACGTGCTCGGCCACCGCCTCGTCCGGAAGCCTGTCGGATTCGACCGCGAGGACGGCGAAATCGAAGGCATCCGTGTAGCCGACGCGTCGGTATTCGTCCTCTTCGGCGACCAATGCGCGGGCTGGACCGCTTCCCAATCCTTCGAAGTCATCGACGGCGAGTTCCCAGCCTGCTTTCTGCGAGCAGAGCAGGGAGAGCGCAGGTTGGTCGGTCGAGAGTTCGACGTACGGGAAGGGTGCCCCGGCGACATCGCCCATTCGGGTTTGTATCGTCGCCAAGCCGGCGGTCTGGAGTTCGGTGAGGAGGAGTCCGGCCTCCGTTCCGCCGCGTGCTTCGATACCGAAATCGAGGACGGTCGCTTCGTTCTCCAGTTCGTAGGCAGCGACGTTGAGTTCGCCCGCGAAGTCGATGGCCTCGTCCACGAGTTCGAGGGCCATCCGATTGAGACTCTCCATACCACGGGGTTGGTCGTCATCCGGTAAACAGTTCCGGGTTGTCGGCCGTCCTCGGGCGAGTCACCGATACCGAACCCTCACCTGTCACGTTTTGCTTCCCGACCCAGAACTGCCTCGACGGTATCGACTTTCTCCTGGGCGCGCTGGTCACGCGTGCGCTTGTCGTCGATTTTGAGGACTGTGCTCACCCGGTCGCCGTCCACGGCTTCGTGGGCGGCCTGCGCGGCGGCGAACAGTTCGGCCACGCTATCGGCTTCGATGACCGTTCCCATAGGATTAGTCTCGTAGGAAACGTCGAAGTCGTCCAGCGCTTCCACCGCCTTCGCGACTTCGCTCGCCATGCTGTCTTCGGTAACTGGTGCGACCGAAAGGAGTGCGATTGCCGTCATATGCGAGTCATCGCCCTCCGGCTACGTGACAATGTGGGTTCGGTGTGTGCAGTGGTTACCGAACTGGTGTCGTTCCCTGTTGATACCGTCGCGGGTGTTCATTCCCATCTGATTCTCGCTCCGACCGCTGTCCGCCTTCTTCGACCGTCGCTTGTATCGGCTCTCGCTGGAGATGTGCTTCGAGGAACCAGAGGTACTTGTCCACCTCTCGTGAGAGTTCGGTGAGTAGGTCGGCGGTGTCTTGGTCGGTGTGTGTTAGTGCGGTCTCGATGCCACCTCGCAGGTTCGCGGCGTGAATCGCCACGCTGTTCGCCAGTGTTTCGACGTACTGCTGGCCGGTGACGGCGTCGGTTCGAATCTCCGGAAGCCGTGAGTTCGCCGATGCCATTCGAACCGTTCCCATCGCTTCGCCACCCAATGCGGTCGCCCGCTCCGCGAGTTCGTCCGAGTGCTCGAACAGCACCTCCGCAAAATCGTCGAACAGCAGATGGAGTTGGTAAAACTGCATCCCCTTGACGTTCCAGTGGGCATACTTCGTCTGTGTCAGTAGGTCGGTCGTATCCGCAAGTTCCCGATTCAGCAGTTCCACGAGCGTTCGTCGGTCGCGGTCGGGCACGTCGTTTTGTGTGAAGAACATCCGCGCTCTCGGTTCGTCGTGTCGGTTTTCACGTTGGCTCATTTTCCCCACCTCACCCTCTGAACGACGGATTCGGGCAAGAGGATTTCGGGTGAGATGGTAGTCAGTCTACGACCCGAACGGCTTTCCCGTCTGCTCAACTCCACAGGACGATTTCCACTGACGCGAACGATGAGCGACACCTAGCGGCGTCGCTCACGAGTTTGTGTCAGTGAGAAGTGCGCTGGCTGGGATTTGAACCCAGGTTGTGACCATGGCAAGGTCACGTGATACCACTACACTACCAGCGCGTGGTGTTGCGTTCGTCGCGTTTCGCGACAGTACAATCTTGCCACGCGTGGGTATAAATGCATTACGCAAACAGGGTGCTGATACGAAATCGTTGGCGGAGCCTTCGACCCGGTAGGCATCCCGTTCGTTTTCTCGTCGGACACTGCCAATGTGTTCGTGAGCGACGACTGCGAGGCTGCTCGCCCGTCCCGATACGAACGACGTTTCACGGCCGCAACGGTTAGTTCGCCCGGGGTGGTATTTGTTACCATGTCTGTCGAATCGGTAGCGACGCGAAATCGCACGCCCGTACTCTTCTCGCTCGTTGCCCTCCTGCTCGGATTCGGGTTCGTCGCGATCAAGATTGGATTGGGGTTCATCCCACCGCTGCTGTTCGCGGCGTTCAGGCTCGACATCGCGGCTATTCTGCTGCTGGCATACGCGATACTGCGAACGAACGACTGGCGGCCGCAAACGCGACAGGATGCGATTGGAATCGCCGCGGGAGGCATCTTTTTTCTCTTCGGTTCCCTCTCGTTGTTGTTCCTCGGTCTCCAGCAATCAACGAGTGGAGTTGCGGCGATCATCTTCAGCTTCGACCCGGTTCTCACCATTGCGCTCGCCGCGCTCCTCCTCACCGACGAACGCCTCTCGCGGTTCGGCCTCCTCGGCGTCGTCGTCGCGTTGGTCGGCGTGGCCATCGTCGTCCAACCGAGTCCAGCCCGCTTCCTCTCCGGAAATCTGCGCGGTGAGGAGTACATCCTGCTCGGCGCGATCAGCCTCGCGTTAGGAGGGGTGTTGATCCGCCGGTCGAGGCACCAGCTAGAGGAGATTGCCCTGACTGCCTGGGCGATGATCGTCGCCGCCCCCGCGATGCATCTGGTCAGTCTCGCTACCGGCGAGTCCATCGCGATGGTCAACCCAACGATAACGGCGCTCGCCGCGCTCCTGTACGTCGGCGTGCTCATGACCGCAGTTGCCTACCCGATGTACTTCACGCTCATTGAGGACGTTGGTGCGGTTCGCGCCAGTTTCGTTCAGTACGTCGTTCCGGTCGTCGCCTCGGTCGCGGGCTGGTTGATGCTCGGCGAACGACTCACGTCGGAGGCACTCGTCGGTTTTCTCGTCATCTTCCTCGGGTTCCTCCTGATGAACTCCGACGAAGTGACCACGGTCATCGAACGCTTCCGGCCATCGCCAGTCTCGGGCGACGAGGGGGAGGACGCGACGGCCGATATTCGCTGACTGCCGTTCGATTCGTTACGGATTGTCCGCGCGTGGGCGAGCACAGCCTACGCAGTGCTCGCTGATTTACTCGTGATAGAAGTGCGCTGGCTGGGATTTGAACTCGCCGAGACATTCCTGATTGGCTCACATTCATTCACCTGCGCGGGCTGTGACTCGTCTGCTCAAAATCCACAGGACGACTTTTTCGCACCAACGACTCGCTTCGCTCGTCGTCGTGAGTTCGTTAAAAGTGCGCTGGCTGGGATTTGAACCCAGGTTGTGACCATGGCAAGGTCACGTGATACCACTACACTACCAGCGCAATGTTGCTTGCACTTCCTCGTATTCCCGACTGATGTATAAGGCTTGCGAGTCGGAACTTCCTTCGTGTGTGACTCACTCACCCACCTCTCTTAATTCGGATGTTTTCGGGCGCGTGACGGAGTCACACGCCTAAATCGGAAGCGTCACCCTTTTAACCATCACTGAGAAAATTTCGCTACAGTCTAGTGATGAGGCGTCGAAGCGTCACGGTATGACCGTCAACATACTCGTTCCGTCGTCCCTCGTCCGGGAAGCCGAAGACAAACGCGAGGCAACTCGCAAAATCGGCTACGTCGCCCGCGCGGCGACCATATTCCGGGCGGACAACCTCATCGTCTTCCCCGATACGGAAGGCGAGCGAAAATGGGGCGGCGGATTCGTCGAAACCGTACTCCGGTACGCCGCTACACCGCCCTACCTTCGAAAGGAGGTATTCGGGAAGCGCGACGAGTTGGAGTATGTGGGCGTTCTGCCGCCGCTCCGCGCACCATCGCAGACCGGCTCCGAATCGGAGGGTTCGGGGTCGTTAAGACAGGGAATCGTGACCGAGGTCGGACCTGAAGGGCGCGTTCGGGTCAATTGCGGACTGCAACACCCGATTTCGCTCGTCGTCCCGTCGCAAATGACGGTCGGCGAGGGGGAGCGCGTTACCGTCAGGATCTCTTCGAGAAGACCGGTTCGTGCGAAGCTCGTGGACGCCCCGCAGTCGGGGTTCACAGTGATGCGCATGGGCCTTTCGGCGGCCCTCGACCGCGACGATGCTGGCGTTCGAATCGCCACGTCTCGCTTCGGAGAATCGCTCTCCGTAGCGCGACTCGACGAAATCGTTGCGCGAACCGAACGCGACGGCATGTCCGTCGTGTTCGGTTCGCCCGGTCGAGGACTGCCGGAGATACTCGGGATAGACCCCGAGCGTATCTCCACGGTCGAATCCGGCGTACCAGCCCGGTTCGACCTCTGGCTGAATACGGTTCCGAACCAAGGCAGCGAGGTCATACGAACTGAAGAAGCGATGTTCGCCTCCCTCGCGTGCCTCAACCTCAACAGCGAGTGATACGATGCCACAAACAAGCAGACCACGAAAAGGTTCGCTGGGCTTCGGCCCCCGTAAGCGTGCAACCAGCGAGGTTCCGCGCTTCAATTCATGGCCCGAGAGTGACGGCCAGCCGTCGCTCCAAGGCTTTGCGGGCTACAAGGCAGGAATGACTCACGTGGTGATGGTCAACGACGAGGCAAACTCCCCCCGCGAAGGGATGGAAGAGACCGTTCCCGTCACCATCGTCGAGACGCCCCCGATGCGGGCCGTCGCCGTTCGTGCCTACGAAGACACGCCGTACGGGAAGAAGCCGTTGACGGAAGTGTGGGGTTCGGAGTTCCACGAGGAACTCGACCGCACGCTCAACGTGCCGGAGAATCACGACGCCGACGCTGCGGAGGACGAACTCCGCACCGCCATCGAGGCAGGCGACGTGGCTGACCTCCGAGTCATCACCCACACCGTCCCCAGTGAGCTGCAGAACGTACCGAAGAAACGACCGGACGTCATGGAAACGCGCGTCGGCGGCGGCTCCCTCACGGAGCGCGCCGACTTCGCGCTCGACGTACTCGAAGACGGCGGGGAACACGACATGACTGACGTGTTCCGCGCAGGCGAGTACCTCGACATCGGTGGCGTCACGAAAGGAAAAGGAACGCAGGGTCCCGTCAAACGATGGGGCGTCCAGAAGCGGAAGGGCAAACACGCCCGCCAAGGCTGGAGACGCCGCATCGGTAACCTCGGTCCGTGGAATCCGTCGCGCGTTCGCTCGACGGTTCCACAGCTGGGTCAGATGGGCTACCACCAGCGTACCGAACTCAACAAGCGCCTCATCTCCCTCGGCGACGACGACGAAGCCTCGGTCGACGGCGGATTCGTCAACTACGGCGAGGTCGATGGCCAGTACGCGCTCATCAAGGGTTCGGTTCCTGGACCGAACAAGCGCCTCGTGCGCTTCCGCCCTGCGATTCGACCGACTGACCAACCGCGCCTCGACCCCGAGGTGCGCTACGTAAGTACGGAGTCTAACCAGGGATAACCCATGCAGGCAACAGTACGTGACCTGAATGGCGAGGAGGCTGACACGGTTGACCTTCCGGACGTGTTCGACACGACTGTCCGGACGGATCTCATCAAGCGTGCAGTGCTCGCTGCACAGGCAAACCGGAAACAAGATTACGGCACCGACCCGCACGCCGGGATGCGTACACCCGCCGAGTCGCCGGGCAGTGGCCGCGGTATGGCCCACGTCCCGCGAACCAACGGACGAGGTGCTCGCGTTCCATTCACCGTGGGCGGGCGTGTCGCACACCCGCCGAAGGCGGAGAAAGACCGAACGCTCTCGATCAACAAGAAAGAGCGAAAACAGGCAGTCCGCAGCGCTATTGCCGCGACGGTCGACGCAGAGCGCGTCGCCGAGCGCGGACACCGCTTCGATGACGACCTCGAACTGCCGCTCGTCGTGAGCGACGAGTTCGAAGACCTCGTCAAGACGCAGGAAGTCGTTTCCTTCCTCGAAGCGGTCGGCATCGACGCCGACGTCACGCGCGCGGAAGAGAACAAGAAGGTTCGAGCCGGTCGCGGGACGACCCGTGGCCGCAAGTACAAGACGCCGAAGTCGATCCTGTTCGTCACCAGTGAAGAACCATCGCGTGCAGCACGCAATCTCGCTGGCGCTGACGTTGCAACCGCACGTGAGGTCAACGCAGAAGACCTCGCCCCCGGTACGCAGGCAGGACGACTGACCGTCTGGACCGAGAGCGCACTCGAAGAGGTGGCAGACCGATGAGCGTCATCGAATACCCGTGGGTCACTGAGAAGGCGATGAACGAGATGGACTTCGACAACAAGCTCCAGTTCATCGTTTCGCTCGACGCCACGAAACCGGAAATTCGAGACGAAATCGAAGAACGGTACGAAGTCACCATCGAGAAAATCAACACCCAAGTGACGATGAAGGGGAAGAAAAAGGCAACTGTCGCGCTGTCGGACGACGACGACGCGCAGGATGTCGCCTCCCGAATCGGGGTGTTCTAACAATGGGACGCAGGATTCAGGGACAGCGACGTGGTCGCGGTACGCCGACGTTCCGCGCACCGTCGCACCGATACAAGGCCGAACTGAGCCACAAGCAGAACGAAGACAACGACTTGGTCACCGGTACGGTCGTCGACATCGAACACGACCCTGCCCGCAGTGCCCCAGTCGCGGCCATCGAATTCGACGATGGCGACCAGCGACTCGTCCTCGCGCCGGAAGGCGTCGGTGTGGGCGAGGAGATTCAGGTCGGCGTTTCCGCCGAAATCAAGCCGGGCAACACGCTCCCGCTCGCCGAAATCCCGGAAGGGGTTCCGGTGTGCAACGTCGAGCGCCAGCCCGGTGACGGTGGTAAGTTCGCGCGCGCCTCCGGCGTCAGCGCGGACCTCATCACGCACGACCGAGAGGCCGCAGTCGTCGAACTCCCGAGCGGCGAAATCAAGCGCTTGTCGCCTGATTGCCGCGCCACCATCGGCGTCGTCGCCGGTGGCGGTCGAACGGAGAAACCGATGGTCAAGGCCGGTAACAAACATCACAAGATGAAAGCGCGCGGCACCAAGTGGCCGAACGTGCGTGGTGTGGCGATGAACGCCGTTGACCACCCGTTCGGTGGCGGTGGCCGCCAGCACCCTGGCCGACCGAAAAGTGTCTCGCGGGATGCCCCGCCGGGACGAAAGGTCGGGGACATCTCGTCCAAACGAACTGGACGAGGAGGTAACAAATGAGCGGAAACGAATACCGAACCGGACGCGAAGGTGAGTTCACCTATCGCGGCTACGACCTGGACGAACTGCAGGACATGAGCCTGGAGGAAGTCGCAGAACTGCTCCCCGCACGAAAGCGGCGAAGCATCCTTCGCGGGTTGACCGTCGAGCAGGAGAAGCTGCTCGAAAAAGCCCGGAACAAGACCGAGGAAGAATCGGCGAACAGCCCGATTCGAACGCACCTGCGCGACATGCCGGTGCTCCCATCGTTCGTCAACAAGACGTTCGCCGTCTACAACGGCAGCGAGTTCGAGCGCGTACGCATCGAACCCGAGATGTTGGGCCACTATCTCGGCGAGTTCCAGCTGACCCGCAACTCCGTCGAACACGGACAAGCGGGCATCGGTGCGACCCGCTCCTCGAAGTTCGTGCCACTCAAATAAACCATGGGAATCAGCTACAGCGTCGATGCCGACCCGGACACCACAGCGAAAGGGATGCTCCGGGAGCGGCATATGAGCCACAAGCACAGCAAGGCAATTGCCCGCGAAATCAAGGGCAAAACTGCCGGGGACGCGAAAACGTACCTCCAGCAGGTCGTGAACGAGGAGCGGTCGGTGCCGTTTAAGCAGCACAACAGCGGCGTCGGCCATCGCTCGGACATCGACGGCTGGGACGCAGGTCGCTACCCAGAGAAGGCCAGCAAGGCGTTCATCGAACTACTCGACAACGTCATGGCCAACGCGGATGCCCAGGGCTTCGACGGCGAATCGATGGAAATCATGCACGTCGCCGCCCACAAGGTCGGTGAAGTGCAGGGCCGCAAGCCCCGCGCGTTCGGCCGCGCAACCGCCTGGAACACGCCCGAGGTGGATGTCGAACTCATCCTTGAGGAGGTCGAAGAATAATGGCAGACGAACATCAGTTTATTCAGGACGGGCTTCAGCGCTCGCAGATAGACGAGTTCTTCGCGGAAGAACTCGGCCGTGCTGGCTACGGCGGCATGGACGTCGCCAAAACCCCGATGGGGACACAGATCGTCCTCAAGGCGGAAAAGCCAGGTATGGTCATCGGAAAGGGCGGGAAAAACATCCGGAAGATCACCCGAGAACTCGGCGAGCGGTTCAATCTCGACGATCCGCAGATCGACGTTCAGGAAGTCGATGAACCGGATCTCAACGCTCGAATCGTCGCCGACCGACTCGCCAACGCGCTCGAACGCGGTTGGTACTTCCGGAAGGCAGGTCACACGACCATCGACCGAATCATGGATTCCGGCGCGCTCGGCGCCGAAATCGTTCTGTCCGGGAAGGTCACGGGCGCACGTTCGCGCGTGGAGAAGTTCAACCGTGGCTACATCAAGCACAACGGTGAACCCGCACAGGAGATTGTCGACCACGGTCAGGGTGTCGCAGTGATGAAACTCGGCACCATTGGCGTGGACGTCAAAATCATCCCGCCGGGAGCCAACCTGCCCGACGACTTCCAGATCGAGGAGGGTGCAGACCCCGAAGAACTCGTTCCGGAAGCAGTCGAAGCCAACGAGACGGCAGACCTCATCGCGGAACCTGATGAGGAAACGCTCGAAGAACTCGAAGACGACGACGAGGAATCGCCGGAGCCCGGCGAGACCGAAGTCGATGAAGAGATCGTCGAAGAAGTCATCGAGGAAGAATCGGCAGACGCCGACGACTCCGAATCCGAGTCCGTCGAAGAAGAACTCGACGAACTCGAAGAGGAAGTCGAAGCCGAAGCCGAGGAACTGCTCGAAGAGATGGAAGACGAGGAGGCTGAAGAATAATGGCGATTCTTCACACCGAAGAAATCCGCGACATGACGCCTGCCGAGCGAGAAGCAGAGCTCGAAGACCTCGAGACGGAACTGCTCAACTCGAAGGCGGTCAAGGCCGCGGGTGGTGCGCCCGAGAACCCGGGACGCATCAAGGAACTTCGCCGAACCATTGCTCGAATCAAGACGATTCAGCAAGAAGAAGGCGACCTCGAATAAGATGCCACTGACACCCGAGACGCTCACGAAACACGAACTCGTCGGCCTTCCCGTACGGGTCGTTTCGGCGACGAACCCCGACCTCGTCGGTATCGAGGGACGGGTCGTTTCCGAGACGATGCGTACGTTTACCGTCGAGTCCGCGTCTCGGTCGTGGCAGGTACCGAAGCAGGGCGCGAGATTCGAGTTTGCACTCACAGATGAAGCCGCCGTTTCCTGCGAAGGAACGGGGACTTCGTCCAAACTGGGGTCGGAAACTGCCGGAGTTCGCTCCGGTCAGTCTGGCTCTTGCGAGGGCGGAGCCTACGTTACGGTGGATGGAGTCACGCTGCTCTCACGACCCGCATTGCGTACCGAAACTGGAGGTAATTCGAAATGGCGTTAGGATTGAACGTACCAGAACCGGAGGAAACCTGCTCCGACGAGGACTGCCCGTTCCACGGCACGCTTGCCGTTCGCGGACAGATACTCGAAGGGGAGGTCGCCTCCACCGACATGGACAAGACCGTCGTCGTCGAGCGAGAGTACGACGTTACAGTGCCGAAATACGACCGGCAGATGAAACGTCGCTCCCGCGTTCCGGCCCACGCGCCGGAATGCCTCGCTCTCGAAGTCGGCGATACGGTTCGTATCGCAGAGACCCGACCGCTCTCGAAGACGAAATCACACGTCGTCGTCGAGACACTCGGAGGTGACAACTGATGGAAGCACTGAAGGCTGACGTGACACAGGGCGTCGAGAAAGGCTCCCTACTCAACTGTGCCGACAACACTGGCGCACGAGAACTGAAAGTCATCAGCGTTTCCGGCTACCACGGCACGAAGAGCCGCCACCCGAAGGCGGGCATCGGTGACAAGATCACCGTGTCCGTCACGAAGGGGACGCCGGAGATGCGCCGTCAGGTGCTGGAAGCTGTTATCATTCGACAGCGCAAATCCATCCGCCGTCCGGACGGCACGCGTGTCAAATTCGAAGACAACGCGGCCGTCGTTATCGACGACGTCGAAGAGCCGCGAGGGACGGAGATCAAAGGTCCCATCGCGCAGGAAGTCGCCGAGCGGTTTGGAAGTATTGCAAGCACAGCTACGATGATAGTATGACCCGACAACCACGCAAACAGCGAAATCAGACCGAACGCGCCCCGCTCCACAAGCGGCACCAGCAGGTCAAAGCGACGCTGTCCGACGACCTCCGCGAGGAGTACGGACAGCGAAGCGTTCGCGTCAACGCGGGCGACACGGTCGAGGTCATGCGCGGCGACTTCGCCGGCGAAGAGGGCGAAGTGCTCGAAGTGGACATGCAGAACGCTGTCATCCACGTCGAGGAAGTCACCCTCGAAAAAGCAGACGGCGAGGACGTTCCGCGCCCGCTCGACACGAGCAACGTTCGCGTGACCGACCTCAACCTGGAAGACGACCGCCGCGAGGCGCGTCTGGAAGGTGATACCGAATGAGCAACCATCAGAAACGACTCTCCGTTCCGAACTCCTGGCCGGTCGAGCGAAAGACCGCCACGTTCACCGTGAAGGCCGGCGCTGGCCCGCACGGACGTGACGGTGTCCCGCTCCTCATCATCCTGCGGGACGTGCTGGGCTACACCAACTCGAAGAAGGAAGCCCGCTACGCGCTCAACCAGGACTCAGTTCTCGTGAACGGCGAGGCAATCAGCGACGAACAGCGACCCATCGGCATGTTCGACATCATCGCGTTCACCGAACGCGAAGAGTACTACCGCGTCTTCCCCGACGAAGGTGGACGCCTCGCGCTGACCCCCATCGACGCAAATGCGGCGGACGGCCGACTGGCGAAAATCGAGGACAAGACGGAGGTAGCCGGTGGCGAAACCCAACTGAACCTCCACGACGGAAGTAACCTCCGCGTGGACGATGCCGACGACTACAGCACGAAAGACTCCATCGTCGTGGGAACCGAGGAGAAAGACATCCTCGCTCACTTCCCGTACGAAGAGGGCTGTCTCGTCACGTCCGTCCGCGGTCAGCACGCGGGCGAAATTGGCGAAGTCACCGACATCACGGTGACGCCCGGTAGCGGTTCGAACACGGTCACCGTCGAAGGTGACGACACGTCGTTCGAAACCGTCGAGGAGTACGTCGTCGTCATCGACGAGAACTTCACGGGTGATGACGAATGAGCGAAGCCGAATTCCACCAGATGCGAGAGCCGAAAGTGGAGAAGGTCGTCGTCCACATGGGCGTCGGCGAAGGTGGTCGCGAACTCGCCAACGCCGAGGAAATCCTCGAAGACGTGACCGAACAGGAGAGCGTCCGCACGTTGGCGAAGTCCACGCTTCCGGACTTCGGCATCCGTCAGGGCGACCCGATCGGTGCAAAGGTCACGCTTCGCGGCGAGGCAGCACACGAGTTCCTCGACACCGCACTCGCACTGGCAGACCTCTCGGAGACCCAGTTCGACGAGACCGGGAACTTCAGCTTCGGTGTCGAAGAGCACACCGAGTTCCCGAGCCAGGAGTACGACCCGAACGTCGGAATCTACGGGCTTGACGTGACCGTCAACCTCGTTCGACCGGGCTACCGCGTCGCAAAGCGCGACAAGGTCTCCCGACAGATTCCGTCGAACCACCGACTGACGGCCGAGGACGCCATCGCGTTCCTCGAAGCCAACTTCGACGTTGAGGTGGACGAATGAGCGAAAGTGAGAACGACGCGACCGGCGAGCAGACGGCCAAGCGCACGGGACAACTCCAAACGTGCCAGCGCTGTGGTCGAAAGCAAGGTCTGGTCGGAAAATACAACATCAACCTCTGTCGCCAGTGCTTCCGCGAAATCGCACGCGACATGGGATTCAAGAAGTACCGATAATCATGGCAGGAAACGACCCACTCAGCAACGCACTCTCCGGCGTGGACAACGCCGAGAGTGTCGGTCATCTGTCCCACACGGTACAGCCCGCCTCGAACGAGATCGGCAGCGTGCTCGAGGTCTTTTACGACCACGGGTACATCGACGGCTTCGAGTTCGTCGAAGACGGAAAAGCCGGTCGCTTCGAGGTCGAACTGAAAGGCGCGATCAACGAATGTGGTGCGGTCAAGCCCCGCTACTCCGCGGGCAAAGACGACTTCGAGAAGTGGGAGAAACGATTCCTCCCCGCCCAGGACTACGGGTCACTTGTCGTCACGACCAGCCACGGCGTCATGAGCCACTACGAGGCCCGCGACCAGGGAATCGGTGGCCAAGTCATCGCGTACGTCTACTAGAACAATGCCACGAGTAGAAATCGAAATTCCGGACGAGGTGACCGTTGACGTAGACCACCTCGACCTGACCGTTGATGGCTCGGAAGGATCCGTCACACGACGGCTCTGGTACCCGAACATCAATGTCAGCGTCGAGGACGACGCAGTGGTCATCGAGAGCGACGCCACCGACGCCAAAACGAAGGCGACGATGGGAACGTTCGAGAGCCACGTACGAAACATGCTTCACGGCGTGTCCGAGGAGTGGGAGTACAAGATGGAAGTCTTCTACTCTCACTTCCCGATGCAGGTTCGTTCCGAGGGCGACGAAGTCGTCATCGAGAACTTCCTCGGTGAGAAAGCGCCCCGTCGGACGAACGTCCACGGGGACACCACCGTCGAAGTGAACGACGAGGAACTGTCCCTGCGCGGCCCAAGCATCGAAGATGTGGGCCAGACCGCCGCGGACATCGAACAACTCACTCGCGTGAGCGGCAAAGACACGCGCGTGTTCCAGGACGGCGTCTACATTACTGAGAAGCCGTCTACGGGAGGTGCCTGATAGATGGCTGACGAACCAGAACAGATCGAAGACATCAGCGGTGTTGGCGAAAGCAAAGCCGAGTCGCTCCGTGACGCTGGCTACGAGTCCGTCGAGGACATCGCCGGTGCCGAACAGAGCGAACTCGCCGAAGTCGACGGTATCGGCAACGCGCTCGCCGCCCGTATCAAAGCGGACGTCGGTGGTCTCGAAGTCGAAGAGGAGACGGAAGCCGAAATCGAAGACGAGACCGAAGCGGAAGAGGAACCGGACGAGGATGTCGAAACCGAACTGCAACCCCGCGGCCTGACCGAGAAGACGCCAAGCCTCGGCGACGAGGAAGCGCGACTGCTTAAACAGCGCAAACGCGAGGGCAAACCGCAGTTCAATCGACAGGACTACCACAAGAAAAAGCGGACGCCCACGTCGTGGCGCAAACCTCGGGGTAACCTGAGCAAGCAGCGCCGCGGCATCAAGGGCAAAGGTGACATGGTCGAGTCGGGCTACCGCACGCCGAAGTCGGTTCGGGGCAAGCACCCGAGCGGCTTCGACGAGGTTCGCGTCCACAACGTCGATGATCTCGATGGCGTGGACGGCGACACCCAAGCGGTTCGCATCGCCTCGAAAGTCGGTGCTCGCAAACGCGAGCGCATCGAGGAAGTCGCCGAGGAAGAGGAAATCCGCGTCCTCAATCCGACCTACGTCGAAGTGGAGGTTGAAGAATGAGTGACCTGAGTGCACAGAAGCGACTCGCCGCCGACGTGCTCGACGTTGGGAAGAACCGAGTCTGGTTCGACCCCGACGCGCAGGGTGCCATCGCGGACGCGATTACCCGTGAGGACATCCGCGAACTCGTCGACGACGGGTCGATTCAGGCGAAAGACGCAAAGAGCAACTCCCGCGGCCGCGCTCGCGAGCGCAAAGCGAAGCGCAAATACGGTCACCGCAAGGGGCCGGGCACCCGGAAGGGGAAGAAGGGCGGCCGCAAGAACTCGAAAGAGGAGTGGCAGAACAAGGTTCGTGCGCAGAGACGCAAACTGCGTGAACTCCGCGCCGAGGGCGAAATCACGAAGTCACAGTATCGTGACCTCTACGACAAGTCCAAGGGTGGCGAGTTCCGTAGCGTGCAATATCTGCTGAACTACATAGAGAACAACTACTAACAATGGCAACTGGACCACGATACAAGGTGCCGATGCGCCGCCGCCGCGAGGTCCGAACTGACTACCATCAGAGGTTGCGCCTGCTGAAATCGGGCAAGCCCCGCCTGGTCGCTCGGAAGAGCAACCAGCATGTCAGGGCGCAGCTGGTCACGATGGGTCCCGACGGCGATAACACGGTTGCGAGTGCGTACTCCGGCGATCTGGAGGAGTACGGCTGGGAAGCCCCAACGGGCAATCTCCCCAGCGCGTACCTCACTGGATACCTGCTCGGAAAACGCGCACTCGATGCCGATTACGACGAGGCGGTGCTCGACATCGGCCTCAACACGGCAACACCCGGTAGCAAGGCATTCGCAGTACAGGAAGGTGCAATCGACGCTGGCCTCGACATCCCGCACAACGACAGCGTGCTGGCAGACTGGTCGCGTAACCGCGGCGAACACATCGCCGAATACGCAGAGCAGTTAGACGAGTCGCTGTACGGTGGGGATTTCGACGCCACAGAACTACCAGAGCACTTCGACGAAGTGCTCTCAAACCTCCAGGAGGACGAATAATATGTGTGCAAACTACAACGACGGCTGGGAACCCCAGACCCGTCTCGGCCGCAAGGTCGCCGAGGGCGACATCGACACGATGGAAGACGCCCTCAACTCCGGCCTCCCGCTGAAGGAGCCGGAGCTGGTCGACCAGCTCCTCCCCGGACTCGAAGACGAAGTGCTGGACATCAACATGGTTCAGCGCATGACCGACTCCGGGCGACGCGTGAAGTTCCGCTGTGTCTGTGCCATCGGCAACCGCGACGGCTACGTGGGCTACGCCGAAGGCCGAGACGACCAGGTCGGCGGTGCCATCCAGAAGGCGATCGAGATCGCGAAGCTGAACATCATCGACGTTCCCCGCGGCGCAGGGTCGTGGGAAGACCGCAGCGACCGACCGCACTCGCTCACCCACCGGACGACCGGTAAGGCAGGCAGTGTGGAAGTCGAACTCATCCCGGCACCCGCCGGACTGGGTCTCGCGGCAACCGACACCGTGCGTAAAATCCTCGAACTCGCCGGTATCGAGAACGCATGGACGAAAAGCCACGGCAACACGCGAACGACACTCAACCTCGCCAAGGCGACCTACAACGCCCTCGAGAACGCGTCGCAGGCACGTGGCCCGCGCACCCGAACTGAGGAAGAGCCGGAGGTGGCTGACTGATGCGAGCAGTCGTCCAAGTTCGCGGAGAGGTCGACATGACGCAGGGTGTCCGCGATACCCTCGGCATGCTCAATCTCCACAAGGTCAACCACTGCGCGCTGGTTCCGGAAACGGAAACCTACCGCGGAATGGTGACCAAGGTCAACGACTGGGTCGCACACGGCGAACCCGACCAGGAAGTCCTGGAAACGGTGCTGTCCAAGCGAGCACAACCGCTCGAAGGAAGCGACGACGTTGATGAGGAATGGCTCGCAGAGAACACGGAGTACGCCGACTTCGCCGAGCTCTCGGAGGCACTGCTCGACGAGGAAACGACCCTTCGAGAACAGGGCCTCACTCCGGTCCTCCGACTCCACCCGCCACGCGGTGGTCACGAGGGCATCAAACACCCCACGAAAGAGGGTGGCCAACTCGGCAAACACACGACTGAGGAAATCAACGAACTCCTCAAGTCGATGCGATAACCATGAGTAAGAAACGACGCCAACGTGGCTCGCGCACGCACGGCGGCGGGACGCACAAGAACCGCCGCGGTGCGGGTAACCGCGGAGGACGCGGACGCGCAGGCCGCGCCAAACACGAGTTCCACAACTACGAACCGCTCGGAAAGCACGGGTTCAAACGACCCGAAGACGCAAAGGAGACGGTACTCACCGTGTCCGTGCAGAAACTCGACGAAGACGCTGCTCTCTTCGCGGCAGAGGGTGTCGCAGAAGAGACCGACGACGGCTACGAAATCGACGCACGCGATGTCGTCGATGATGGCTGGGACGCCGACGCCGTCAAGGTGCTCGGCAGTGGCCAGGTTCGCAACAGCCTCGACGTGACGGCGGACGCCTTCTCGGCGACCGCAGTCGAACTCATTGAGGAAGCGGACGGCAGCGCCGTCCTCAGCGACCGCGCCGAGGAAGAAGCATCCGACGACGAAGAAGACGAAGCCGAGTAGTCTTACTCGAATTCATTCTCTGCGATAGTATTTCCTCGCTACCGATGGGAACGTTCTTTCGACCAACACAGTCAGTTCTGCTGTCGGGATCGTGTGATTCTACTGTCGTCGCATAGGTAAGTATGTGATTGACAGATAGGTTCTGCGTCGGTAGTCGAAGCCGATCCCCCGACAGCCACTGAAACGTTCTCGTAACCGATTTGATATCGCCTTTCCGGGGAGATGAGGATTCCTCGACGGGAGGGGAAATGGGGGAAACCCCACTGACTGTCACATTACGAAGTCGAAGGAGATACGTGTGATGAAGTCGGAGGTATAGTCAATGGGTTGGAAAGAAACCGCAGAACCGGTTTTAACACGGATGCCCGCCGTCCAGCGCCCGGAGGGGCACGTCCCCTTCAAGCGCAAGCTGACTTGGACGGCAGGAATCCTCGTGTTGTATTTCTTTTTGACGAACGTCACTCTCTACGGGGTGAACACGAGTACAGACCTCTTCGGTCAGTTCCGCTCCCTACTCGCGGGTTCACAGGGGTCCGTCCTACACCTCGGTATCGGTCCCATCGTTACCGCGAGCATTGTTCTCCAGTTGCTCGGCGGTGCCGACCTGCTCGGACTTGATACGAACGACCCGCGTGACCAAGTGCTCTATCAAGGCCTTCAGAAACTGCTGGTCGTCGTGATGATTTGCCTGACCGGCCTGCCGATGGTTTTCATCGGTGGGTTCTTCCAACCGGAGCAGGCACTTGTCGGAACGCTTGGCTCCGCGATGGCCGTTAAATGGGTCATCTTCGCGCAGATATTCATCGGCGCGATTCTCGTCCTGTTCATGGACGAAATCGTGAGCAAGTGGGGCGTCGGGAGCGGTATCGGGCTGTTCATCATCGCCGGTGTCAGCCAGAGCCTCGTCGGGGGGCTGTTCTCGCCGCGTGGAATCGGCAACCAGGTCGGTCTCATCCCACAGTGGTTTGACATCATCACCGGCAACGCGGGGAACGTCCCGTCGTTGCTGACTGGTGAGGGTATCCAGTATCTCCTGCTCGGTCAGGGGCAACTCATCGCCCTTCTGACCACTGTGTTCATCTTCGCCATCGTCGTGTACGCGGAGAGCGTTCGCGTCGAGATTCCGCTCAGCCACGCGCGAGTGAAGGGTGCCCGCGGTCGCTTCCCCGTGAAGCTCATCTACGCGAGCGTCCTGCCGATGATCCTCGTCCGCGCCCTGCAGGCGAACATCCAGTTCCTCGGGCGCATTCTGAGTAGTCAACTCGGAAATGGCATGCCCGCATGGCTCGGCTCCTACAACCGATTCGGTAACCCCACCGGCGGGCTGTTCTACTACTTCGCACCAATCCAACGACCACAGGACTGGATGTGGTGGGGCGGAACGATCGCCCAAGAGCCGTGGCAGGTACTGCTCCGCGTCGCAATCGACCTCGGATTCATGGTGGTCGGCGGCGCTATCTTCGCCATCTTCTGGGTCGAGACGACCGACATGGGGCCGGAGGCGACGGCGAAGCAGATTCAGAACTCCGGCATGCAGATTCCCGGCTTCCGCCAGAATACCGGCGTCATCGAGAAGGTGATGGAGCGGTACATCCCGCAAGTCACCGTCCTCGGCGGCGCGCTGGTCGGCCTGCTGGCCGTCATGGCGAACATGCTCGGTACCATCGGTGCAGTCTCCGGTACGGGACTACTGCTGACCGTCTCCATCACGTACAAGCTCTACGAGGAAATCGCAGAAGAGCAGTTGATGGAAATGCATCCGATGATGCGCGAGATGTTCGGCAGCTAACGCCACGCTAGCCGATTCGATTTTATCGTTCCCACGTTACCAACGCGACAGAGGTACTCACACTCGAAAAATAGCGATTCGCTTCTTTTATCGATGGGGTCAGAACCGGCCTTGTTGTCCGATCGACTGCTGGCCGACTGACCGTTGTCCCCCCATCTGCTGCCCACCTGACTGCTGCCCACCCGATTGCTGACCAATCGACTGCTGGCCGCCGACCTGCTGGCCGATGCTTCCCAACAGTTGGGTCGTCGAGTTGATGGCTCTCTGAAGGTCGGAGACGACCGTGGTGAGGATGGGTTGTTGTTGGGCCACCTGCTGTAACTGCTGGAGGTCGTCCTGTGCCACCGTGAGGAAGGTTTGGGCAACCTCCGGTCCGTGGCGGGAGTCGCGGACGATGAGCTTTTCGTTCAGTTCGGCTATTTCTGCGAGATCTTCGAGCGTTCGTGGGATTTCGGTCTCGCCCGGCATCTGGCCGTGAACCTGCTCGGCCGCCCACTCACACGACTTCTTCAGATGGCTGAAATCGTGCAGGGCCGTCCGCATGTCGTTCGGGAGCATCTCATCGTAGGCGTACACCTGCTGTTGCCCGGACTGCTGCCCGATTTGTTGTCCCTGCTGGCCACCGGTTTGTTGCCCCGTTCCGCCGAACTGCCCGCCGGTTGGCTGTTGCTGGCGTTGCGGTTGCTGTCCGACGGTTCGCTGATCCTGCGGTTGTTGGTACTGCTGACCTTCTGGTTGCTGGTACTGCTGAGCTTGCGGTTGCTGGTACTGTTGTGCCATTTTATCCCCCGTAACCGGCGACGACTGAGGTTTCTATAGGTGTGATGGCTAATCCTTGACCGTCGATTTCAAACATCGACGTGGCGATTTATACGCGTTCACGTCGTTGTGACCGCATGAACCGGGAACGTGGATTTTTGTTGTTCCTGATCGGCGTATTCGGCTTGCTCGCGTTACTGCTCGTCAGGCCGTTTCTCCAGTACGTTTTAGCCGCTATCTTGCTGAGCTACGTTCTCTATCCGCTTCAGAAACGGCTCGCACCGCGCGTCGGGCCTCGGGTTTCGGCGCTCCTTCTTCTCGTTGTGACGACGCTCGTCGTTCTCATTCCCGTCGCGACGCTCCTCTTCACCGCCGTTCAGCAGGCGATAACCATCCTCAGAGCGATTCTCCGCGGTGACCCACAGTTTCTCGAACTGCTTCGTCTCATCGAGCGCTACACCGGCATCACCAACGAGGGACGAAACCTGCGGGAGTTGATTCCCACCGATAGCACGCAACTGCTGGAAAACGTGGTGAGTATCTTCGGCGGGATTTCCGACGCACTCATCGGAATGACGATTCTGGCGTTTATTCTCTACTACCTCCTCGTCGATGGGGAGCTGTTCCTCGAATGGGTACGCAAGAGCACGCCGCTTCCGGCGTCGGTACAGGACGAACTGTACGGCGAGATGAATCAGGTGATGTGGGGCGTGCTGGCCGGCAACGTCCTCGTGGCGGTCGTGCAGGGCGTCTTGACCGGAATCGGTCTCTTCATCGCGGGCGTTCCCGGTGTGGTGTTTTTGACCGTCGTGACGACGCTTCTCTCACTGCTGCCGCTGATCGGTGCATCCGTCGTGTGGCTTCCCGCCTCGGCGTACCTGTTTTTCGCAAACCGACCGGTTGCAGCCGCGTTCCTGTTCGTCTACGGAACGCTCGTCATCAGCCTCTCGGACAACTACCTCCGACCCGTAGTCAGTGGGCACGAGGCACGGCTGAATCCCGGCCTCCTCGTCGTCGGTATCTTCGGCGGCGTCTATACGTTCGGGTTCATGGGACTGTTTTTCGGCCCCATCGTCCTCGGTGTGTTCAGGTCGCTCGTTACCGTGTTCGCTCGCGAGTATGCGCCACGTATGTAGGGAACTGTCCGCATCAGTTCCGCAGTCGCCCGTCCCGTTCACCGACGGAATTGTTCGAGAGACTGTTTCCCAACGAGGACTCTGACACGACGATTCCGCGTCGGTTTTCGGTTCCGACGTTGCCGACGACCCGGTTTTCGTCGCTTGAAATGAGGAGGATTCCGGTGTCGCTGCTGTTCGACACTCGATTGCGAAGGACGGCGTTTTGGTCGCTCGCCCGAAGGCGAACACCCACGGCGTTCCCCAGTGCCGCGTTCGATTCGACGGTGTTGTTTCGAGCACCGTCAGCCAGGTAAATCCCGTAAAATAGGTTCGAGACCCGATTGTCCCGGACGTGGTTGTCGCTGGCCGCGGACAACCAGATTCCCGCGATGTCGTTTTCGGTCGCGACGCTCCCGCGAACCGTGTTCCCGCTTGCGCCGAGCAGCGCGACGCCGAACTGGTTGCCGTGGGCGGTGGTTCCGATGACGCTGTTCCCTCGTGCTTCGACGAGTTGCACACCGACCAGTGCGTTCTCGGTCGCCGTCGTGTTTCTGAGTGTGGTATCCCTGCTCGCGCCGACGAGGAAGACGCCAGCGACCGCGTTTTCTCGGGCAGTGTTGTTCTCGACCGTTCCGCTCCGAAACGAGACGAGCGAGAGGCCGACGCGATTTCTGGCCGTCGTCGTGTTGCCCACCCTCGCGTTCCGGCTTCCGACAAAGCGAATGCCGTCGTCCCAGTCGGTTGCGACCACGTTCCGAACGGTGACGTTCCTCCCACCCGTGACAAGGACACCGGCGGAACCGAACGCACCGACACCGTCGATGTCGTTTCCGCGCCCGTCGAACACGACATCGCTCGCCGAAACCCGGATGCAGGTATCGACCGTTGCGTTCGTCACGTCGCTCGTGAGGACGTAGCGCCCCGGATTCGAAATCGTCGTGCAGGAATCGACCGTCCGCTGGCCTGCCGTTCCCCCGATTCCAATCCCGACGACGAGCGTCGAAACGAGGACAAACGAGAGCGTGGCCAACACCCATGCTGTGCGCATACCACGTCCTTGCACTCCTCGAAGTTCGTTATTCGCCCGCGGTGGGGTCGGTATCGTTGCTTATCGGGAGATAACCCCACGTTTCCACTGGCGGACTCACGGTTGCAGTCGCTGAAGAAGCGAGATTTCCTCGATTTTCTCGTCCGGTAACACCTCCCACTGAATCCCCGCCGGATCCGAAAACGGCGTGTCCGTTCGGATGAGTCGGTCGGGTGTGACGACCATGTCCATCGGCACGTCGTGTGGTTCGACCGGCAGGTCGTCTTCCACGAGTTGGATTTCGTGTACCGTCGTGGCAACCGTGGTCGTTTCGTCGACGAGTCCCATCTCGTGAAGAACCGCGTATTCGAGGTCGCTGTAACCTTCTCCCTTCCCGACTCGCGCCCCGGTTTCCGTCACCGCGACGCTTCCGGAGACGACGAAATCGACCGGCGGCATGTCGTCAGGAGCGACGGGTTCGGCGTAGTCGTCCATCTTCGAAACCGTTGCGGCGGCGTCGGTATCGGCGATGTCCGCCGGGTCGAGTTTCATAAACGGTTTTTCGTCCCGAAGACGTGGTTGGGCCATGTAGACGATTTTTCCCTCGCGGAGCGCACGCCGCCGGACGGGCAACTGTGGCGAATCCGGGTTCGCTTTCACCACCTCCGCCTCTTTCCACTTGGGGAGGTCGGCGAGTCGCTCCGTCGCCTCCATCGCTCCCGCGAAGTTGGGGATACGGCCGCGCGGTGGGAACGGAAAACGTGCGACACCCTCGTCTTCCAGTCGTGTCCAGATTCGCTCGCGGAGGTCGTCTTTGGTCATATCGGAACTGATTCGTCCCCAGACAAAAAGCGATGGTGTGTGGCAATTCGAAACGAAGGGTGAATCTACTTGCCACAATCGCTTTGCCGACGACGCCCGTTCCCTGTGCGATGGCAAAATACGTGTCACTGGTAAAAATTCGGGGAAGCGTGCAGAACGCACAGAAGTTGGCGTCGGCGCTTGGCAACCTCTCGACCGAGGTCGCGGAGTACGAGGCCGAAATCGAATCAAGTTACGCGATACTCGGGGAGTACGATTTCATGGTCATTTTCGATGCGCCCGATAGGAACGCAGCGTTTCGGGCGTCGATAGCCATCGAGAATCAAGGACTCGACATGCAAACGATGGAAATCATCCCGATTGAAGCGTTCGCGAACCTCGTTCAGGAGTAGCAGTGCGCCGAGTCACGGGGACGGTTCGAATCGAAGTCGGAGTCTGCCCTCTCGGTTGTGGATGCATGATGAGTTAGTAGACCTCGTCTGCCTGCCACGAGACGCCGGAAAGCGACGCTTTCCGCCGGGAAAGCGGTCGATAACAAAGCCGACACTGCTCGTTTCTGTGGGTCGTGTTCAGGCTTCGCCGACTGCTCGGGCATACGGTCACGGTCGTTCTCGTCGTTAGCCTGCTCCTCGTGACGATGCTGGGCGTCTGGCCACCGGCCTACACCGTCATCAGTGGGAGTATGGCTCCGAACGTCGAACAGGCCGATGTCGTCGTCGTGATGGAAGAACATCGGGTGTCGCCGCCGGGGAGTCGCGGTGGGGTCGTCTCCGCCCGCGTCGGCCAAAACCGAGGCTATTACTCGCTCGGTGATTCGGGTGACGTGCTCGTCTTTCAACCGAACGGTGACGACTCGGCGATACCGATTCTCCATCGCGCACGGTTCTGGGTCGAGGAGGGGGAAAACTGGTATGAAAAGGCCGATCCGATGTACCTCACAGGGGCAACTAGCTGTGCAGAGCTTCGGAACTGCCCAGCGCCACACGCTGGATTCGTTACGAAAGGGGACGCCAACCCGTACTACGACCAAGCGGTCGGTATCTCGAAACCGGTACAGCCCGAGTGGATCGTCGGGGTTGCCATCGTCCGCGTTCCTGGCCTCGGGAAAATTCAGCGGTTTACGCCGGGATCGGTCATTCAGTCTCGAAGCAAGGCGACGCTGAGTAGTTTCCCGCCGCCACAGACCGTCGCCTCGCGGGTGAGTGCATACAACACGCCTGCTCGGTCGGTTTCGACCTCCTGCAACACCTCGTACGTCGCCGGGTCGTATAGGGTTCCGATGCGCTCACCTGCGTCGACTCGGTCGCCGAGTTCGTGATTCGATTCGACCACGAAGAGGCCCGAGTCGGTGGCATCGACTCGACCGAGATGGTTTCGTGCCAGCGTCCAATCACCGTTGTCGGCAGGTGACGGCCGGAGAATATCGAGTTCGCGACAGACGTTGAGCAGGCCGGTAAGTCCAGTTTCGACCGCATTCTCGACGACCTCCTTGTTGTGCGCGAGTTCCGGCGTGATGGACGGGATTCCCGCTCGGGTGGCCGCGACACGGAACTTTCCACCGAAGTCCCGTTCGCTCCATTCCACATCAGCATCGTCGCCTGCTTCCTCGGAGAGGAGGAGGTCGGTACCGAACGCTTCGGCGAGGTCGCGCGATTCCTCGTCACCCTCCATGAACACGACGTGGGTGAGCATGTTCGGACTGCCGGTGTGGAGGTCGACGATGGCATCGGCGTCGGTCGCATACTCCCAGAGCGTGGCCGCCATGCGCTCGTGAAGGGTTCCCTCCTCGTCTCCCGGCCAAACCCGATTCATGTTCGGGTTGATACTGTCTAACTGCTCCGGCGTGGTGTAGGACACGCGGTCGAAGGTCAACGGGTCCGCGACCGGTACCGCGACGATTTTTCCGGCAAGTTCTGCGGGGTCGATTTCCTCGTGAAACCGTCGAAGCACTTCACTGCCGTTGACTTCACGTCCGTGTTGTGCGGCCTGCACGTACAGAGTTGGCCCGTCTTCGTCGCCCTCGTAGGTGTGTATCGTCGTTTCGAGTTCGACACCGGAGGGGAGTCGAGCGAGCGTTACACGCTCCGTGCTGTGTCCTACCATCGGGTGAATCACTGCGGCGGAAAGCGTATGAACGTACCGAACTTCGACGGTTTCGATGCGTTGGCTTCTTTATTATTTCTCATAGTGACAGAATTCGAGCGTGTTCCTGCACACGTCACTAAATCGAAACAATTCGACGTCCGTTCCCTCTTCTATTGGATTTCCGTCCCCATCTCGATTGCGGAGTTCTCGGTGTGTCGCCCCGACGTCGTTGGTGTAGAAGTTGAATCGTTCCTTGTTCGCCACGGTGTGGTTCGGACGACCGGACGAGCGTTAGTGGAGCCGCTCCGACTCTTCCCGCATTTTGATCAAATGAATGACTAATTCAGGAGGTGGTATAAATAGCTGAACCATCAAGTGAAAGTAAATAGGGAGCGTACACTGCGTGGAGTTCCCTGAGGACGCTACCTTTTACTCCCGTCGCCGTGTCGGATGCAGCAGATGTATTCGCGGGAGCATTTCCTCATCGGCGTGGTCGTGTCGGGACTTCTTCTCGTTCCACTGTCGGAACGATTTGCCACGCCACTCCTCGCCGGTCTGTTCGTCTACGGTGTTCTTCTGAGTGTCTTCATCGATTTGGATCATTTCGTCCTCACCCGGATTCGAACCGGAAGTTGGCGACATCTTCGAGCCTGTCTCAGAAATCCGACCGCCGCCTTCGGGGACCAAGATTGGGTGTTCGAGGACGTGGACAGTGCTGAACTGGAACACGAACGCATCCTCTCACACGCACTGCTCGGGGGCGTTCTCGTGGGTGTGTTGTTGCTCGTTTCGCCAGCAGCCGCGGTTTTCACGGCCGTGGTTCTCTACTTCCACATTCTCGCCGACTTGTTGCGAGATAACGGTGTGATGTAGCAGTCGTCGATGACTATGAGCCGAAAGGGAGACTCAATTCGGCGCGCGCCAGTGTGTTGTTTTCGTCCGTCTTTCCCTATCTGCAAACGCTTCCCTTACCTCGTTGGCAACAAAATTTTTCGCGGTTCCCACTGTTGATTTCGACGGAGGCAACTTCGATGTCAGACATCTACCAGCGGTTGGAAACTGAGTTGGAAGAAAAGGGAGAAATCATGGTGAAGACGGCTGGTGGTGAGGAGCTCGAACTTCACACCCACAACGTCGAGTTCGAGGAAGAACCGTACATCAAAATAGAGGCCGACGACGAAATCCACTGGGTGGACGCCAACCACATCGCCCACTACTGGATTCACGAAGAGATTTAACTCGAACTCGGTTCGGTTTCTTTCCTGCGGTCGCGCCGGAGTTTGCGAAGCGTCCGGTACAGTGGAAACAGCGCGTCCTCCAGTCGTCCGGAGACGCCCGTCGGGTGGGCACAGACGATGACCGGAACACCAGCTATTTTTGCATACGAGACGACGCGGTCGGGGGTACTACCGAACACCCATCGCTTCAGCAGACGGGTTCGGGACGCGCCGATGACCAGCACGCTGTTGTGTTCGTCGGCGGCCGCGACCAATCCGTCCGCAACCGTGTCAGCCCGCCCTTCGTGTGTCTGCACGGACGACACGTCTCCCAGTTCCGACAGCGTTCCGTCGAGGTCTTCCGCCGTGCCGCCCTCGCCGCCCGGCGTGACGTTGACGACGTGAACATCGGTGCCGCTCCGACCGAGTTCGTTCACGAGCGAGAGCGCCGCTTCGTGGTGTGGTCCGCCGCCGGTACCGACCGTGACGTTGTCGAGGGTCGGCGACTCCTCGCCGAACCCGTCCACGAATAGCACGTCGCAAGGGGAGTCGTATTCCACCGCTTCCGCGATATCTTCGTGTTCCTTTGGATAGCCCATCAGGATGAGGTCGGCTTCGTCCTCACGAGCAGTGTTCAGGATGTCGAAGGAAACGCTCCGACAGATGTGTCCTTCCACGGTGTAGTCCACATCGAGGTTCGCCTCAGCAAGGGTATCGAGCAATCGGTCTGCCCGCGCCTCGGCGATGTCGGTAACGTCATCGCTCGTCGTCTGTTCGGGGATTTGCGTGACGTTGACGACCTGAACGAGCGGGTTTTCACCCCGTAGTGCCCCGATTTTTCCGGCGAGCCGCACATGTTCCGGCGCGTTGTACATTCGCTCGACTGGCACGAGAACGCGGAATCTATCCTCATCCGATACCGCTTCGTCGGGTTCCCCGCCATTCGTCTTCGGTGCGCGCGCGGCGACGGTTCGCGAAATCATCTCGTCAACGTCGGGCGCGCCACCCCACACGAGATACGCTGCCACAAGAACCAACTCCGCTGCAACCCCGGCGATGATACCGTGTGTAGGGAGGTTCGTGATGAGCGCGAGGTTCGCCAGCACACCGATGAACGGAAGCCACGGAACGAGCGGCACCTTCAGCGGGCGCTCCATCTCCGGGAATCGCTTTCGGGAGAGGATGAGCGCGACGTTGACGACTGCGAGCGGCGCGAGCAGGTTCAGGTTCGCAAAGCCGGTGAGCGCCTCCAATCCGAGGCTGATCGGCCCGAGCCCACCCTGCGCTGGAAACAGCGCGATGAACGCCACCACGAGCGCGACGATGGTTCCGGTACAGGCGACGACGCTCCAGAACGGCGTGCCGTAGTCGGAATGAATCCGCGAGAATCGTCGCGGTGCCTGTCCCTGCTTTCCCATCAACGACCCGATTCCGCTGGCTGCCAGAATCGAGGCGTTCGAGGCGCTTACCATGCTAAAGATGGCTCCGGCGACGATGAGATATTTTCCGAAGACGCCGAGGAAATCGGCTGCGACTTTTCCCATCGCGGTTTCGCCTTGTTCAGCGATGATTTGTGGGTCGGTCGGCGAGTTCATCATCGCGACGATGACGAAGATGTACAGTACGGTGACGGTCACGATGCTTGCCCCGATGGCCTTCGGCACCGTCTCCTTCGGATTGATGATTTCGCCCGCACTCGCCGCGATGGCCGAGAACCCGAAGAACGTGATGAACGCAACGGCGGCGATGGAAACGATGCTTGCCGGGCCACCTTTCGCAAAGCCACCGACGAACGTGTCCACCGTTGCGGACGGTGCTTTGTACGCGAGCGCCCCGCCAATGAATGCGAGGAGGACGGCGACCTTCGCACCAGTGACGAACACCTGGAACGTCCCGCTTTCCTCGGTACCGCGGGCGTTCAACACTCCGAGCAGGATTGCGGTCACAACTGCGACGGTACCGTGTGGAATCGAGATTCCGTGTGGAATGATGAACTGGTGAAACCACTCGCCCATCGTGGCGAGGTAGAACGCAGTCGTCGCGGAATAGCCCAGAAACAGCGAGGCACCGACGGCGAAGAGGAGGCGGTCATCTTCGAACGTGCGCGATGAAAAGAGGTAACCGCCGCCGTTTTCCGCGTAAATGGAGGCGAACTCCGAATACGAAGCCGCAGTGATGCCCGCAATCGCTGCCGCGATGACGAACGAAATGACGGCGTTGCTGCCGACCTGGGCGACGGCAGTGCCCGAGAGCGAAAAAATACCCGCGGCGATCATCGTCCCTAATCCCAACGCGAAGGCAACACGGAATCCCAACGTCCGAGTATGCTCTACCATATCCGGAAGCGTACCATATGCGGTTCAAGAAGTGTTGGGGCTGAATTTGCAAGCAACCCACGATATATGATAACTTCGCAAATCGAAGAACTGGGCCACCAAACCTTTCGTACACCCATCCTTTAGCTTGAACGATGACTGACAGTTCTGCCGAGACTACGACGGACTCTGCGGATATCCAGACCGAACTCGACCGCGACATCGGTCTGGTCGGTGCGGTTGCGCTTGGCGTCGGAACGATGATTGCGGCAGGAATCTTCGTACTCTCGGGATTGGCGGTGAGCAACGTCGGCGCGGCCGCCATCGTCTCGTTTCTCGCGGCCGCGCTGGTGGCGAGTTTCACCGCGTTCGCTTACGCCGAGTTCGCCGCCATCTACCCCGAAAGCGGGGGCGGCTATATGTACGTCGCCAACGTGTTCGATACGGATTTAACCTACATCGTCGGGTGGTCGATGATTCTCGGCTATCCCGCGAGCGCCGCCTTCTATCTCGCCAGCTTCTCCGACTGGTTCTACCGGTTCATCTATCCGGCGCTGTCGATTCCGCAGGCCATTCCTTACTGGATTGCGGGCCTCGTCGTTCTCGCCCTGCTCGTCGGCGTGAACCTCAAAGGAACCGAGGAGACGGGTCTCTTCCAAATCGTCGTCACCGGGCTGAAGGTCGCCCTCATCATTCTCTTCCTCTACGGCGGTCTCCAAGGGTTCGATGCTTCCGTCGTCACATCGTCCATGACCGAGAACCTGAACGACCTGCGCCAACTCGGCCTGACGACCGCGCTGGTGTTCATCACCTTCTTCGGCTTCGAAGCTATCGCGACCAACGCCGAGGAAATCGAGAAGCCGAGCGAGAACATCCCCCGTGCCATCTTCATCAGCATGGGCTTCGTTACGGTCATCTACGCGCTGGTTGTGGTCGTCATCGTGCTGGCGGTCAACAACGGGGAGTTCCTCGAATTCCTCGCCCAACAGGCCGGACTCTCCGGATCAGAGGCTGCAAAGAACTTCGTCGCACAGAACGGCGAAATCTCGATGGGACGGGCGGCTCAGTACTATCTCGGTGATTTCGGCTTCTACGTCATCATCGTCGGTGCGCTGTTCTCGATGCTGTCGGCCGCGAATGCGACGATTCTCGCGGGGTCGCGGGTCAAGCTCGCGATGGCCCGCAGAAACCACCTGCCGGAGCAGTTTGAGGATCTCCACCCCTCGCTGAACACGCCCTACAAATCCGTCCTGCTGACGGGTGGACTCATCACCTTCTACATGCTCGTGTTCACGGTGCTGCTCGGAACGCCACCGGGCGCGGAAGAAGGTGCGACGATGGGCGTCAACAACTTCCTCTCCTCGCTCGGCCTTGGACTGCACGTTCCGCACGTCTTCCACCTCGGTCTCCACGCGGTCACGCACTTCGCGGACTTCATGCTCCTCGGCGGCCTCATCTTCGTCAATCTCGCCCTTATCCAGTCCCGACGGAAACGACCGAACATCGACCGCGGATTTACCGTGCCCTTCGTCCCGTGGGTTCCGATTATCGCGGTCGTCGCCAACCTCGTCCTGCTGGTCAACGTCGAACCGAAGGCGTTCGTCGTCGGCCTCCTCGCGCAAGTCATCGGGGTCGGGTTCTGGTTCGCGTGGAAATCCACCGATCCGGAGGAAACGCAGTTCGAACGCGAGACGCCAACGGTCGTCACTGAACGCGAACCGTCCGACGGCCGGGAGTACCAACTCGCAGTTCCCATCGCCAACCCCGAGCACGTCGAGCAGATGATGCAAACGGCGATCGATATCGCCGAAGACAGAGACGGCGAACTGCTGGTGCTTTCGGCCGCACTCGTTCCCGAACAGACGCCTATCTCGGAAAGCTACCGCTCCGTCGATGACGAACGTGAAGTCCTCCGCAAAGCGATGTCCTACGCCGAGGATTCGGACGTGCCGGTGAACGGCATCGTCCGAATCGGCCATCGAGCATCCGATGCCATCCTGCACACGGTCGAACAGCACGACTGCGACGCGGTGCTCATCGGGTGGCGCGGCCGAGGGTCACACCGTAGGGAAGTCGTGCTTGGGAGCACCGTCGATAGGGTCGTCAAGGAATCCCCCTGCGACGTGCTGGTCGAGAAAATCGGCTCACAATCGGCGGACACCGACTCCGTTCTGGTTCCGACCGCAGGTGGCCCACACGCCGAATTGGCGAGTAAGGCGGCCCGCGCCGTCGCTCACGCCGAGGATGCGACGGTCGAGGTCGCACACGTCGTCTCCCCCCTCGCCTCGGAATCGGAACGCGAATCCGCCCGCGAAATCGTGGCCGAGACAGCGGCGCTGATAGACGATGTTTCGGTTACTCAGTCGCTCCTCGAAGGTGAGAACGTCGCGGACACCATCGTCGAGCGAACTGACGACCACGACCTCACCGTCATCGGCGCGACGCGGGAAAGCGAACTCCAGCAACTCGTGTTCGGTGCACTTCCGGAAACCGTGGGACAGCGCGCCGATTCCACCATTATCATGACGAAACGACATCTCGATATCACCTCGCGGCTCGCTCAATGGCTCCCGTAATTCCGTTTCGCTGTCGCCAAAGAGAAATACCCTTACCCCATGGATGGCAAGAACCGACACGAATGTCACGGAGGGTAACGCATGCGCGTCATCATAGTCGGCGCTGGTGAGGTGGGTTCGTCCATCGCCGAGAGCCTCGCCGACAGCCACGAAGTGGTCGTCGTCGATCAGGATGGAGAGCGCGTGGACTCGCTCACCTACTCGCTCGACGTGCTCGCAATCGAAGGCGATGGCACCTCGCTTGCCACGCTACGGGACGCCGGAATCGAACAGGCCGACATGATAATCGCCAGTACCGACGACGACGAGACGAACCTCGTCATCTGCGGCACGGCGAAGACGGTGGACGACCCGTTCACCATCGCACGGGTGAAGAAGGTGGACTACCTCGAAACGTGGGAGCACGCAGAACAGAGCGCGTTCGGCGTCGATTTCATGGTTTGTACGAACCTGCTCACCGCGATGGACATCGTTCGCGTCATCGGCCTCCCCGCCGCGCGCGACGTTGACCCCTTCGCGGGTGGCAAGGTGCAGATGGCCGAGTTCGAGGTTCGAGCGGACAGTCCGGTCGCAGACCAGACTGTTCGGCAGGCAGACCGCTTCGACTCGCTGACTTTCGCCGCAATCATCCGAAACGGCGATGTGGCGATTCCACGCGGTGAAACAGTGATTCAGGCCGACGATAAGGTCGTCGTCATCGGCAGCCCAGAGAGCGTCCAGCAGTTCGCTCTCGAAGTCGCCCCCCACGAAACGCCAAGTGCGGACAAGGAACTAGTCGTCATCGGCGGCAGCGAAATCGGTTTCCACACCGCTCGACTGCTCGAAAAACGGGATTTGCGCCCGCGGCTCATCGAACAAGACCAAGACCGCGCACGGGAACTCGCCGAAGACCTCCCGAAAACCGTCGTCATGGCGAGCGATGCGACCGACGCCGAGTTCCTCGCCCGCGAACACGTGGACGAGGCGGACGTGGTCGTCGCGGCCTTGGAGAACGACGAGAAAAATCTCCTCGTCTCGGTGCTCGCCAAGCAACTCGGTGCCGAACGCGCAATCGCCATCGTCGAGGACGCCGAGTACGTCTCGCTGTTCGAGGCGGTCGGCATCGACGTGGCGGTCAACCCTCGCGAGGTGACCGCCGAGGAAATCACGCGCTTTACTCGCGAGGAACGCGCCGAGAACATCGCGCTCATCGAGAACGACCGTGCGGAAGTTCTCGAAATCGAAATCGACGCCGAGAGCGTGCTTACGAATCGACCCATTCGAGAGGCTGTCGCAGACCTCCCGAACGGCGTCGTCATCGGTGCGATTACGCGGAACGGTTCGTTCGTCGTCCCGCGTGGTGATACGGTCGTGAAGGAAGGTGACCACGTCGTGATGTTCGTCGATACCGACGTGCTGAACGAAGTGAGTGCCGCGATATGAACCTTCGAGTCGATTGGCAAGCCAGCGTAAGTCTCGTCGGCTCCGTCGTCAAATGGCTCTCCGTGCCACTGTTGTTCCCCCTCCTCATCGCTGCATACTACGGCGAGTTCGGGGCAATCCGGACGTTCGTTATGACCATCGTAATCGCGCTGGTGGTCGGGTCGTCGCTCGAACGCCTCGACCCGGATCCCGACCTCGGCGCGCGAGAAGGATTCCTGATGGTCGCGTTGACGTGGTTTGCGGTGTCCATCGTCGGCGGCCTTCCCTACGTCATCGCCGGAAACCAAATCACGATTCTCGGTCAGTTTCCATATATCGACATCGTTTCCGGCCCCTCGACGCTCGCAGACCCGGTCAACGCGCTGTTCGAGAGCATGAGTGGCTTCACCACGACCGGGGCGACTGTCATCGGCGACATCTCGTTCGAAACCCACTCCCGTGCCCTGCTGATGTGGCGGCAGTTGACCCAGTGGCTCGGTGGGATGGGAATCGTCGTCCTCGCCGTCGCCATTCTCCCGGAACTGTCGGTCGGTGGCGCGCAGTTGATGGACGCGGAAGCGCCCGGGCCGGGCATCCAGAAACTCACGCCCCGAATCGCGGAAACAGCGCGCGCACTCTGGAAGGCGTACCTCGGCATCACGGCGCTGGAAATCGTCCTGCTCTACGGCCTGTTCCGCCTCGGCCTGTTCATCGGACAACCGCTCGCACCCGAGATGAACCTCTACAACGCCGTCGGCCACGGCTTTACGACGATGGCGACCGGTGGCTTCTCGCCCGAGGCGAGAAGCGTCGAAGCGTTTTCCGCGCTAGCACAGTGGGTTATCATTCCCTTCATGGTCGCAGCGGGGACGAACTTCGCGCTGTTCTGGCACGTCCTGAACGGCGAACCACGAAAGCTCATTCGTGACGCCGAGTTCCGATTCTACGTCGGCGTACTTGCCGTCCTCTCCGCGATTCTGACCGTTTTGCTCTATACGCACGAAGCACTGGTGTTTGTCCCCGGTGGGCCACCCATCGCGGGCAACGTCGAATCGTCGATTCGACACGCCACCTTCCAACTCGTCTCCATCGTCACGACGACGGGATACGCGAGCATGGACTTCAACACGTGGAACAGTTCCGCGCAGTACCTCCTCCTCGCGGCGATGCTCATCGGCGGCAGTGCCGGGTCGACTGGTGGGGCGATCAAAATCGTCCGCTGGTACGTTATCCTCAAATCGTTCCGCCGTGAGTTGTTTACGACCGTTCACCCAGAGGCGATTCGACCCCTCCGCCTCGGCGGGCGCGCGCTTGATGAACGAGCAGTGCGCGGGATTTACGCCTTCTCCTTGCTCTACCTCGTCATCTTCCTCGTCAGTACCCTCCTGCTCTTCCTCGATGCCGAGCGAGCGGGCGGGCCGAATCTGAACTCGTTGGAGGCACTTTCGGCGGTCGCGGCGACGCTCGGCAACGTCGGTCCGGGCTTCCAACTGCTCGGTCCGATGAACAACTATCTCCCGTTTTCGGACGCTTCGAAACTGCTTATGGTCGTGTTGATGTGGATCGGCCGACTCGAAATCTTCCCCGTACTGGTGTTGTTGACGCCCGCCTACTGGCGGTCGTAACGGGTCGATTCGGAAGCCGACGCTTTTCGTCTCTTGCATCCTACTAGGGTCGATGATTCGTGCATACACGACCGTCCTTACGGGTGCCGGGATGTCCGTCGACGTGGTCGAGGCAATTCGCGAACTGCCGACCGTGATTGAGGCCCACATCGTTGCCGGTGAGTTCGACATCATCGTGGAAATAGAAGCAGCTGACGAGTACGAGGTTCGAAAAACAGTTACGTCGGATATCGGGTCGATTTCGGGTGTGGGCCGAACCCGAACGTACATCCATTTGGACTGAGTGGTCGTGGAGCGACTAGCCGAACAGTCGCTCTCGAATCGACCGTTTGCGCGCCTTTTCGGCGAGCAGAACCGAACAGTCCACGTCGTTCACCACGTCGAGCGCGAGTGACCCGCGGACGAGTCGTGACAGCAGTCCCTCCTCGGTCGCGCCGATGATCATCATCGAACAATCTTGGGCCGTTCGTTCGATTGCCGATTCCACATCGCCGTGCTCCACGATGAGGGTCGCGTCGCTCAAGCCGTGTTCGTCAGCCCACTCGGAGAGGAATCGTTCGCCATCCTCGTCCGAATCGTCGGCGACGTAGAGGAGCGACACCTCGGAGTCGTACTCGGCCCGGAGCATCCGCGCGATGGCGGCGCTGAGGTCGGAGTCCGGTCCTCCCGCAGTGGGCACGAGCACCCTTCGGGGGTCGAAGCCGCGGTCGCGGTAGACGACCACGTCACAGGGCAGGTCGTTCGTTAGTTCGTCGATTGCACTCTCCGCACGACCGGGCGACCCGTGGCTGTCCTCGCCCCAGCCCATGACGACGAGGTCCGCGCCGTGGGTTCGGGCCGCATCGAAAATTTCCTCGAACGAGCGGTGGGAGAGGATCGTGTGCGTTTCGACCGGCACGCCGAACGTTTCCGCGTCCTCACGAGCGCGATCGAGCAGTTCTCTCGACTCCGCGTCCAGCGTTTCGACGTGTTCCGCACCGCTGGCGAGCGGCGTCTGGTCGGGCACCTGTACGATGTGGGTCGCGACCACGGTTCCGCCGCGCTGACTCGCAACCGCGCTGGCCAGCGAAATCAGGTCTTTTTCGTGTTCCGGATTCGCCAGCGGAACCATAACGCGGTAATCGCCGCCGTCCGGTTTCACGGATGTCGCCGCGGAGACGGCGGGTTCTGGCATCTGCTCGGAACGGCTGAGAACGTACTTGCTCAGTACACCCTGTTTGTCAGTTCGTGGTCGTGCATAAATGAAGAACCAGCCGACTCCCACGACGACGAACAGGACTGCCAACGCGATTTCGATGGGTTCCATGAACGCGATGAGGGCGAACGAGAACAGCGCGCCAAGCAGAGGCGTTATCGGGTAGAGTGGTACCCGGAAATCGGGATCGTACTCCGCAACGTTGGACTCGCGCATCACGATGAGCGCGAGATTGAGCAGGCCGTAGACGATAAGATGAAGCACACTCCCAGCCTTTGCGAGAATTTTGATGTTCCCGATGAGGATGAGAACGAGAATGATGACGCCTGTGACCGCGATGGAGCGGTAGGGCGTTGCAAACTTGTCGTGAATATCATTCAGCCACGCGGTGATGAGTTTGTCACGACCCATCGCGAAGTTGATGCGGGAAGACGCTAGAATCGACGCGTTCGCGCTTGAGGCGGTCGCTAACAGGCCGCCGAAGACGATGAGTCCGGCACCCACGCCAGCCAATCCGAGCGCCTCACCGAATGCGACTTCGGCAACTTCGACCACGGGATCCGCGCCGGGCGCAGCGAGTTGTTCCCAGTTGATGACGCTTGCCATGACAATCATCAGAATTGCGTACATCACGGTGACGATGACAACCGACCCGACGACGGCGAGCGGTAGGTTTCGACCCGGGTTTTTGATTTCCTCGGCGACGGTCGTGATTTTGGCGAAGCCAAGAAATGAAACGAACACGAGGGCCGTTCCCGGAAGTACTGCGCCGTATCCCGCCTCGGTGGGTGCGAAAGGCCTAAGCGTCGAGAGGTCGGCTTGCAGGAAGCCGAGTATCGAAAATGCCGTCAGGATTGCGACCAATGTGATAACGATGACGTTCTGGAGACGACCAGTTTCCTTCGCGCCGACGTAGTTGATTCCGACAAATAGCATGCCAGCACCGAACGCGGCGACCTGTTTTCCGGAGATTAGCAGGACGCCCAAATCGACGGGCGGAACGGAGACCAGCGCCGTCACGAAGTCACCGAAACCTATCATGTAGAATGCGGAGGCGAACGCCAATCCCATCCAGTTCCCCATTCCCGCAATGGAACCGAACAGGGGGCCGAGAGCGTGGTTGACGTAGTAATAACTGCCGCCTGCTTTCGGCATTGCCGTGCCGAGTTCGCTCGCTGAGAGTGCGGTGAACAGCGAGACGATGCCGCCCACGATGAACGATAGAGCGATGGCAGGCCCTGCGATTGCGTAAGCCTGCTGTGGTAGGACGAAAATACCGGCACCAATCATCGTGCCAACCCCGATGGTAAGTGCCGCCAGCGGCCCCAGATCCTTGGCGAGTTCTTCGTCCGCCATCAGTCCTCCTCCGCGTCGGGTAGCACGACGACCGGTCGGTTCGTCTCCGTAATGAGGGACAACATCACGTCCCCGGTGAGCAGTTTCACCCAGCGACTCCCGCCGCGAGGCGTGAACGCGATTGCCGTGGCATCGACTTCGTCGGCAACATCGAAGATGGATTCCGCAATGTCTGTTCCGTACACGATTTCCGTCTCGACTGGAACGCCGAGGGCATCACAGCGGTTCCGGACGATTTCGAAAATGTCGTCTGCTCTCTCCTCGCGTTGCTCGACGGATGCTTTGTCAACGACGCCGCCGCCTTTCTCGATGACGTGAACGGCGACGACCTGCCCGCCCGCCGACTCGATTCGCTCCAGTGCAGCGTCACATGTTGCTTTGGCGTCCTTCTCGCTGGCGACCGGGAGAACGACGCGGTCGAAGAGGCTCATGTGACGTACCACCCGGTGTCGATTACCTGTCGCGTATGCCGTCGGGTCGCATCCATCCAGTGTTCTATGTCAGACGTATCTCTAATGGCGTGTCTGTGCGTCATGTGACGCAGTAGTTGGGGTCTGTATTCTTAATGGCTACGAAAATCCCACCAGTTCGTTACACCTCGACTGCCCAAATCGTGGTCGATTTTGGACATTCGTACACCTCTTGGAGCGTTTGATCCACGAATTGTGCAATTCTATTAACGTCGGCTTTCGCGCTGATGCGGACGTTCGTCCCTTCTGCCTCCTCGGGACTGTGAAGTTGTTCGATTTTGAACGCCGGGAACTCGCGAAGGAGGGTTTTGAGGCGGTCGAGTTCCTCGTCGGTGCAGTCGAGATTTAGCGTTTGGTCGCCGAACTGTATCCATGGCGGGGCCTCCGCCGGTTCGCCGTCGCCGTTCTCGTTTTCAGGCTCCTCGTCTTCGATTTTCGTTTCGGTTTGGAATTCCTGCCCGACCATCAGTGTGCAGAACGGACTGCCGCGCTCGCGGTGTGCGACGATGGCATCCATCACCAGCTTTCGGCGTTCTTTCGGCGTATCGGCACTGAATCTGCTCATGTCGGGTCTTCGTCGCCCCCTACTAAAAACCCGAATGCTCGGACGCTTTCTTTAAGCCTTTATGCAATGGCAATGGAGATGTGAGCATGAACCCGAACATCCTGATTCTGGGTGCGCCCGGTGCAGGAAAAGGAACTCAGAGTGCACGAATCGCCGACGAGTTCGATGTCGAGCACGTTACGACGGGCGACGCGCTCCGCGCGAACAAACACATGGAAACGGAGCACGGGACGCCCGCGAGCTTCATGGACGCTGGCGAACTCGTTCCCGACCCCGTGGTGAACGAAATCGTCAACGCCGCCCTCTCGGAGGCCGACGGCTACGTTCTCGACGGGTATCCGCGGAACCTCTCGCAGGCGGAGTATCTCGACGACATCACCGACCTCGATGTGGTACTCTACCTCGACGTAGATGAGGAGGAACTCGTTCATCGACTGACGGGCCGCCGACTCGACCCGGAGACGGGCGACATCTACCACGTCGAGTACAACCCGCCGGAAGACGAGGAAGTCGAAGCGCGTCTCGAACAGCGTGACGACGACGACGAGGAAACGGTTCGAGAGCGACTCCGCGTCTATCGCGAGAACACCGAACCCGTCATCGAACATTACGAGGAGACGGGCGAACTCGTCCGCATCGACGGCGAACAGACGCCGGACGAGGTGTGGGACGAAATCAAAGCGACCGTCGAGAACGAAGCGTAACGACCCGGAAACGGTCGAATTACTCGAACGACAGTTCTTTTTCGCGCGGCTTCGAGGACTCCGTTTGGAGAAGTCTATCTAGTCGTTGTTCGAATTCGGTTTCGCCAATATCCCCGTTGGCGTATCGTTTCCGTAACGTTTCGAGTGCATCGAGTTGCGGTGCTTTTTCATTTGTCGCGTCCGCCGCGTCGTTTCTGCTCACCGCCCACGCGATGAACGTGAGAATGAATCCGACGACCAGTATCTCCGGTGCATTCAGCGTCAGGAGGACGAGAATCGGGAAGACGAGAACGGCGAGTCCACCGAGCAGACACGTTCGCCAGAAGTCGTCTTCGGGAAGCAGTTCGTTCAAACTACCGCTTATATCACGTGATTCAAGTGAACGTGACAAAAGGTTTTGGTTGAGTGGAACGTATTTTCCGGGCTACTGCAACGTGTCGTCCTATGAACAGTCGTCCTGTTCGTCGGACTCGTTCGAGTCGTCTTGCTCGCCGGAGTCGTCCGACCCGTCCTGTCCATCGTCCGCTCCGCTGTCGGAGTCGTCGTTTCCGTCGTTATCTGGACCGAGGTCACGAACCGTATCCGTGTCGCTTTGAACCTCCGTCACGAGTTCGACGTCGTAGTAGATTCGAAGGGTTACCGACCCGTCGTCGCTGGCGTTGATATTCGTGTATCCGAATCCGGCCGTCCCGGATTCGCCTTCGCTCGTCTCGTATCTGTACGTGAGGTTCTCGGAGTCGTCACCGCCGTGACCGTCGTTCCGGACGATGAACCCTGCGAGGTCGTCCTCCGTATCGACGGCGTGCGGGACGACGGTGATGTGAACTTTGCAATTTCCGGGTAATTTGGCGTTCACCTCCCCGTCACAGACGGATTCCGATTCGTTTACCGAATCCGATTCGGCAACCGAATCGTCCGTCACCGCACTTGGTGTCTCTTGGTTCATCTGGAACCCGGACGCGCCTCCAGCAAACGCGACGGTGCTGGCTACGAGCGCCAGTGCAACCAGTGCGGTTCCGGCTCGAAACTTCGATTTCATGGAATCTTCTCTCATGGTTAAACTCCGCACACGGGGACAACCGCAGATACCGCGCGGTCAAACCGCCCGCGGCAGTGTCTCGTTCAGACCTGTTCACATTAACTATCCGTCAGTTAAATGTCCGGTAAAGGGATAGTTAACGAGTCAAATTGGCGTACGTGTCGTCCCGTGCCTTGTAATGACCATCCACGACGGTCGTCGATCCCTCGTATAATTCGAAAAACGCGCGCCTCCAGCGTATTCTGACACAGTCGCCACGACCACCCACCACCCTCGCTCGTCGTGTCGATGGCGAAGGTTGATTAACGGCGGATTCCAAACCCGTGGTAATGGCACGGACAGCGCAGAAAGTGGAATCGCTCATCGCCGAGGATGCGGCGATGGCCGACGCTCTCTCGGTCGTGTACGAACGCACCGACGAAGGGTCGGACGAGGTCGAGTGGAGCGACGTGAGCGACGACATCACGAGCGGCCAATGGGGTCGCATGATAGAGAAGGGTATCCTCGTGGACGGCGACCGCGGATTCGAACTCGCCGATTCCGACGCAGTCGGGAGCGCGCTCGATGGGTCGAGCGGCGATACCATATCTACGTCGTCCACCGACATCGACGAGATGGAAGGCACGACGTGGTCGAAATGGGACAAACTCGCGGCGGTGGCCAGCATCGGCCTGTTCGCGGGATACTCCATCAAATCGGTTCGGAACGTCGTCGGGGGTGCGGTTGACGTGTTTTTAGCCCCAATCGAGGCGGCGCTCCCGTTCTACGTCGTCATCATGATTCTCGCGATGCTGACGGGGCTGTACTCCACCCTCCTCCAGGACAACCTGATGAACATGGAGAAGATGGGCGCGTACCAACAACGGATGAAGGACATCCAGAAGCGCCAGAAGGAGGCCAAAGAGCGCGGCGACGAGCAGGCGATGGAGCGCATCCGCGAGGAGCAGATGGACGCCATGGGGGATCAGGCGGGCATGTTCAAAGAGCAGTTCCGCCCGATGGTGTGGACGATGTTCATCACCATCCCCGTCTTCCTCTGGATGTACTGGCGGATTAGCGACGTGACCCAATCTGTTGTACCAAAGGATATTGTCCTCCCGCTCGTCGGCGGACCGATCGAGTGGACGCACGGCGCTATCGGCCCGATGCAGGCATGGATCGTCTGGTACTTCCTCTGCTCGATGGCGTTCACGCAACTCATCCGCAAGGCACTGAACATCCAGACGACGCCCACGTAAGTTCAAAACCTCTTTCTTGGTTCCCGTTCGAGAGGGAATATGCTACTGACAGTCTCCGGTCCACCGGGGAGCGGGAAGAGTACGACCGCCGAGGGACTCGCCGAGATTTTCGGACTCGAACACGTGAGCGGCGGCGACATCTTTCGCGAACTCGCCGCGGAGCGGAACCTGACTCCGCTGGAGTTCAACAAACTCGCCGAGGAGGACGAGGAAATCGACCGCGATTTGGATCGACGACTCCGCGAAATCGCCGTCGAGCGGGACGACCTCGTCCTCGAATCTCGCCTCGCGGGATGGCTCGCTGGGGAACACGCGGATTTCCGCATCTGGCTGGACGCCCCGCTTGACGTTCGCGCTACACGCATCGCCGACCGGGAAGAGAAATCTGTCGAACAGGCCGCAACCGAAACACGCGCCCGTGCGGGAAGTGAGGCTCAACGATACGAGGAGTATTACGGCATCGACATCACCGACCTCACCATCTACGACCTGAGTATCAACACCGCGCGGTGGAACCCCGAGGACGTGCTCGACATGCTGACGACCGCCGTCGAGGACTACGACCCATCGGCGGACGAGGGCAAGTACCCGATTACCGGCGTTTCATACGACTTCTAATGACGCTTCGCGGCCCACCAGACGAGCGTTCGCCCGACGAACTTCTCGAATTCGGCGTCATCAATCTCGACAAATCGCCCGGACCATCGGCTCATCAGGTCGCGGCATGGGTTCGTGACCTCTGTGCAGTCGAACAGGCGGCCCACGCCGGAACCCTCGACCCGAAGGTAACCGGTTGTCTACCGATTCTGACGGGAACAGCGACTCGACTCTCGCAGGTGTTTCTCGAAGGGTCGAAGGAGTACGTCTCCGTGCTGGAAATCCATGACGAACCGCCAGGCGACATTGAGGCAATCGTCTCCGAGTTCGAAGCACCGCTGTATCAGAAACCGCCCAGAAAAAGCGCGGTCTCGCGCCGACTTCGCGTCCGAGAGATTTACGAGTTGGACGTGCTCGAAGTCCGCGACAGACAGGCACTCTTGTGGATTCGATGCGAGAGTGGTACCTACATCAGAAAGCTCTGTCACGACCTCGGACTCGCGCTCGGTACCGGCGCGCACATGGGGCACCTGCGTCGAACCGGAACTGACCCCTTCGACGACACCGACCTCGTCACCCTGCACGACCTTTCCGACGCGCTCGGACGATGGCGGGAGGAAGGGAATGACGATTGGTTGCGCGAAGTCGTCCAACCGGCGGAGCGCGCATTGACGCATCTTCCGGCAGTCACCATCGCACCGAACGCGGCAGAACAGGTCTCAAACGGCGCGCCAGTGTACGCACCCGGCGTCATCGACGCCGGGGATGCGGAACGGAACCAGCTCGTCGCCTGCTACACGCCGGACGGTTCGGTGGTCTGTCTCGGACGGATGGTCGGCGATGCGGAGGCGGAGGAAGACGAGGTTGTCTCGCTGGAGCGCGTGTTGGTGTGATCAACTCCATCCAACCCTGACATTGAAAATAATTTGTCATCAGGGCACGTATTCGACTGATAAATGCTTCAAAAATACCATGAAAGTGTTTTATCTATGTATTTATTTAGTGAAAATGTGAATAGTAGGACACTCCTTGCCGGTTTTCCCGTCGTGATGACGACGATTGCGGGATGGGTGAGTGTGGGTGCGCTTACAGCGGTGATGACCGACAGTCGAGCGCCACCGATTTCGAGAGGGAATCTCGACAAGTACGACCCAGGAATGTCGATCGAAACCGTGGTGATCGGTTGGCGCGGCAAGGATGCATCTCCTCCCCATACTATCGGTCTCTGGAATGCTGGCATCCGATTTCGAACCGTGGCGGTCATCGTTACTGACAGCGAAATCGACGAAGCGGTTCTCGATACGACGTTCGAATTACCGATCGATTCTGCGATGGACATCGCGTTTTACGAACCAACATCCTACGACGTGACGATTCGCGTGTGGGATACGGGCGCAGAAGAACTCCTTCGTGTTCCATTGGAACTGTTCGACTGCAACCAGTCGGGGACGCAAATCGGGGTTTTCGACTCGGGCGACATTCATTCGGTCTTTTTCACGACTCAGGCGCTGTGTGATTTCACTTCGCCGGGGACGGACTCCGAATAGCTGTTCAGTGTCGGTCGTCGGATGCGATTTTACCCCTCGAAATCCATGATGTCGAACTCGTGTCCCCACTCGTTTCGAATCGTGGCCACGTGGCCCACCGGAATCGCTTCCGGCCCGTGAATCACTTCGTAGCCGTGATTCGAAAAGTACGTTACCGCGTCCGTCACGCTGTCCACGAGATAATGGACTAATCCCTGCGGGATTTCCTCCTCGGTCGAGAGGACGATTTCCGCGATACCGTCCTCGTGGTCGTCCATTCGAAATCCGGCTTGGTCGGAGCGCTCCCACAGCCTTTCGAGTCCGAGTGCGCCCTCGTAGTGCGTTTTCGCGGCTTCGAAGTCGGCTTCAGGAACGGTGTACAGCACGCAGTCGATTCGGCGCAGTGTCGGAGAACTCACATCGCTTGTCAAATTTCAAAATTCGTCAAGGGTTCGTTTCACCACCGCTGCCGCTACACGCGATTTTTTACCATTTGACGAACACCTCTCGATATGAAACTCGGCACCGCGGAATCCTCCCCCGGCGAACTGGTCACCGGATGGCTCGACGTTACCGACCTTCCGACGGGAACTCCGGAGCGACTCCCTGTCCTCATCGCGGAGGGCGAAGAAGACGGCCCGACACTCTGGATTACGGCTTCGATTCACGGCAACGAAGTCACCGCCCTCGCCACCGCACAGGACGTAATGAAGGAGAATCTCGAATCACGGATTCGGGGAACAGTCGTCTGTCTCCCGACTCTGAATCCGGCAGGACTGCGGCGGACCACACGAACTTCCTACTACCACGACGACGACCCGAACCGATACTTCCCAGACCCCGATGCCGACAGCTCGCGCCCCCCTCGCGTCCAGGAACTCATCGACGGACGGATTTACGACGCGTTCGAGGAGTCCGCGGACGCGCTCGTCGACCTCCACACTGCGCAGGTCGGGTCGATTCCATTCGTGATTCGGGACAGGGTGCTGTTCGGAAGTGAACGAACCGAAGAGGAGGCAAACGAACTCGCGGACGACCTCGAACGACTCGTGGATGCCTACGATTTCCCGGTCATCAACGAGTATGCCGCCGAGGAGTACGTCGAACAAAACCTCCAGCGTTCGACCGCGGGGTCGGCGCTGAACAATGCCGGAATTCCGGCGTTTACCGTCGAACTCGGCGGCTTCGAAGTGGTCGAGGAGGACACCCGCGAGAAGGGTGTGCTCGGCCTGTTGAACGTTATGCACGAACTCGACATGCTTTCCGACGACCCGAAACCGACGGGACTCGACGCCCCCGTCGATTTCCCGGTAAAACGAGCGGTTCATCCCTACACCGACACGGCGGGAATCGTTCGCCATCGAGTCGAAGCGGGTGACACCTTCGAGGAAGGCGACCCTATCACGGACATCGTAACGCCGCACGGTGATTCGAAGACGACGATCGAGAGCGAGCACGACGGCTACGTGGTTGGACGGTATCACGGCGTTTCGGCGTACGAAAACGACCCGCTAGCGAGTCTCGCAGTGCGAGACGACGGCGACCTCGTCGTGCCGAGAGAACAGGACTGAAACGAAGGGCTTAACTCACGCACTCGCCTTTTCCGAAATGCCGCGGGACCGTGGGGTAGTGGTATCCTCTGCGGATGGGGTCCGTAGGACTCGAGTTCGACTCTCGGCGGTCCCATGATTTTGCGACGGGTTCACGGACAGAGTGAGTTACCCCTCGTGACGAGTATCGAAGTCACGGTGAACGAAAGCGAGGAAAAATCAATCGAGCGACGAGTATCGCACGAAGTTCGATTCGAGTTCCAGCGTGGTGCCAGCGACATCCTCTATCGATTGTGCCTGATTCAATCGATCGGTTTCTTATCCTCCGATTCCCGCTGACTCACTTGCCCCCGAACACCATTCTATTGTCTACTATTTATCCACAGCAATCATAAAATCCAAATATACTTGCCGCGGCACCGTAGAGAGTTTCCCATGAGTCGGACCGTCGCCGTCGCACATTATCCGGAGGGTGCTGGTCACGCGACCCGGATGCTCGCCGTGGCACAGGCACTGGAAGGGCCGGAAACCGACATCGTCCTCGCCGGCGGTGGACCTGGGTCGCAGTTCATCGAATATAACGGGTACGAGGTGTACCGCCCGGCGACGGTCGATTACATCGGTGATTATCAAGGCGGGTCGATTTTCGATGTGGTGACTCGAAGCGTTCCAAACAGCGCGAAACGGGTGTTCGATTTCGCCCGCTGGCTTCGCCGGGAAGACCCCGCTGCGCTCGTCACCGACGACATGTTTGCCGCGATGGCGGCCCAGTTCACCGATACACCGCTGTACGTCCTCACGCACAACGCCGCCTCCTACTACGACGCCGCCGTCGAACAGGGGTTCACCTGGTTGCTCAATCGGTATCAGCTTACGGTTGCACGGGCATTTCTCTACCCCGCCGTCTGGCCGCCGGACAGAGGCGACCCTCCGGGCGTCGTCCATATCCCGCCGATTGCACTCGAACCGAACGGCGCGGAAGCACCGGACGACGTGGGCGTCCTCGTCGTTCCGAGTACCTACTCCACGAACTTCGACGAACTGGCTCGAAACCTCCGAGGCGAGGGCCCCACCGTCACGCTCGTCGGCGATGACGACTGGGAATGTGCCGCGTCGCTTCTCCCGTGGATTCGGGCAGCCGACATGGTCATCTGCTCGGGGTACTCCACCGTGATGGAGGCCGCGGTGGCCGGAACGCCCTGTATCATCTATCCGTTCACCGACGAGCAACACGGCGTTTCACGGGTCATCGAACGGAGAGGGCTTCGCGGCTTCCAAGTCGAACACTCGATTCCGCACGTCCTGCGGGCGGCGCGCCATCCGCCGGAATCACCCAGTCACGAAAACGGTGCGAAACGGGCCGCGGAGTTCGTCCTCGACCATATGGAACGGGAGAAAGCCGCGATACCGCGGTAATTTGCCACTGCCGAAATCGGCTTTTTTCCTACCGTTGACGTGTAGATATGGTTCAGGTGACGGTCGGGGCGCGACTCCACTTTGGGTTTCAGAACCTCTCGCTCGCCCACGAGCGACTGTACGGTGGCCTCGGCGTCGCACTCGAATCGCCGACCGTCTCGGTCGAAGCACATCCTGCGGACGAAATACGGTGTGATGATTCCCGCGCACGGAAGTACGCTCGTTGTGCGACCGACCTGCTCGGGGTGCCCGGCGTGGACGTTCGTGTCCACGAAACCCTTCCAAGCCACGTGGGGCTCGGGAGCGGTACGCAACTCGCGCTCACCGTGCTCGCCGCAGTCGCAAGGGCGTACGACCGACAGCCGGCGGTTCGCGAAAACGCACCCGAACTCGACCGAGGCGGGAGAAGCGGCGTCGGCGTTTCAACGTTCGAGGAGGGTGGATTCGTCGTCGATGCCGGACATCCGACCGAGCGATTCACCACCGACCGTCCGTCTCGCGGCGAGTGGTTCGTTCCACCGGTCGTGGCCAGTCACGCGATTCCTGCGGAATGGCGATTCGTCGTCGTGCTCCCCGAGACCAAACCGGGACGAAGTGGTGACGACGAGGACGAAAGCATGCGTTCCGTGGTCGAGCGCGCGGACCCGACCATTGCGAACGATATCTCGACAGTGCTCCTTCGTCGGGCACTCCCAGCAATCGTGGGCGACGATCCCGAGCGGTTCGGCGATGCAGTCGCGGAAATCGGTCGGCTGAACGGCGCGTGGTACGCCGACGAACAGGGCGGAGTCTATCGCCCGCCGGTCGGCGAACTCGTGACCGAAATGGAGGACTCTCCGGCAATTTTTGGAGCGGGCCAATCCTCGTGGGGTCCTGCGGTGTACGGCGTGACGACACGAGCGCGCGCGGACGGCGCGGTTGAAGCGGCGCAACTGGCGCTCGATTCCGTGGACGTTGCTGGTGACGTGTCGGTTGCTCGGCCGCGGAACAGCGGTGCGAGCGTAAACGGTAAACAGTAGGGATGAGTGTCACCCACATGAACAGAATCCCGTTTGGTGTCTCGCAGTTCGACTCGCTTGTCGGCGGCGACTCCCCGCCCGGCAGCGTCGTCCTGCTGGCGGGCGATGCCGGGGCGGGTGCGCGCGAGTTCGCGTACACTAGCGCGAGGATAAACGACCTCGGAAACGCCGACTCTACCCTGTTTGACCTACACTACGGGACGGTCGATTCGCGTGCCAGTCTCCCCGATGAAATTCAATATATCTCGTTTACCGCCAGTGCCCAGGAAATTTACGGTGAGGTTACCCACACTATCGACGAGGAACTGGTGTCGTCCGCGACCGAAACTATCGAGTTCGAAGACCTCTCGACCGAGTATTTCCAGTTGAGTCCGATACCCCACGACTGGTACGTCAAGAAACGCCGCACGATTACTGACCTCGGAAAGAGTCACAGTCGTCGAGATATTCTCGAAGCTCTCGGGGAGTATCTCACCGAGCACGCGTCCGACAGCCTCGTCATCATCGACTCGCTCACCGACCTCGTTTCCTTACCCGACGAGCAGGTGGAGTGGCACGAGATTCCGATGCTGTTGAAGGGAATGAAGAAAGCGACCCAGTCCTGGGGAGGCCTGATACTCGTCCTGCTCGACCAAGAGAGCCTCACGAGCACCCAGATGGGCCGAACTGATGGGTGCGACGGACGGTACCATCAGCTTCGAGTGGGAACGCGGCGGCAACGAACGCGCCAGAACCATGTTCGTTCGCGAGTTCCGTGGTGTCCTCTCGCGCATCGAAGCGGAGGATATCCTCCGCTTCGAAATCGAGATTCAGGACGACGGGTTGGATATCAGTAACGTTCGCAAAATCAGGTAGTACGGTTCCGGCCCGCACTTTGCAACAGCAGTCGTCACCTCCCGACGATCTCCACCGATACGTTACCCTTCAACTCGTGTCGGGGTGTGAACGCGAAACTCCATTCGGGGGCAGTATCGAACCCGTGGTTCCGCATCCGGCTCCGACAATCCGACCGCCTCGAACAGTGACTCCGCGGTCACGTCCGCGTCGGCGGAAAAAAGATACCACGGGTCGTGTTCGATACGAGTCGTGAGTCCCGCCTGCGGGACGAACAGACGGTAGCGTTCCGCGAGGAACCGTTCGAGAGATTCCGATTCCGGCGTCCGCGCCGATCCCTCGGATTCGTAGGTTGCCTCGAACTCGGCAGGTGGCACGTCGGGTTGGATGCGACGACTTCGAACTCGATGGACGGTATCCATCTCCGTGGTAATATCCGCGTGGTAGTACGGCAGTCGATAGAGTGTCCGCGCGACGCGAGTTGCGAGACGACTGCCGGTGTCGAGGCTGAGAAAGTAGACGCCGGGCGTTCGACCGAGACGAACGTAGGTTCGGAAGTTGACCTGTGGGAACGTCATCCCGAATCGTACCGGCACGCCCGGAGGTCTAGCGTTCTCGATGGTCGAAGCGAGGGCGCTGACCCACGCCTGTTCACCGTAGGTGTCGATAGCGAGCGACTCCGGTACTGCGCTTCGCAAGGAATCCCGTTCGACCGGCCAGTGTACGAAGAGACAATCCCGCCAGGAGAACTGGAGTGCGCGCATGGGTTACGTCCGAAGGCAGTCCCAGCACGCAAAACAACAGAACGTGACGCTGACGGACATGCCAACCACAACGCTCAGCGGAAGCAACTGAATCAGACCACTCCCCATAGTCAAACCGAGGCGTGAGAGCGTTCCGGCCACGACTGCGTGCGCGAACGGAAGTGTCATAGCGAACAAAGCGACCATCGCGAACGCTTGGACTGCACGACCGACGGAAAGGGAGGGGCTGTTTCGAACCGTCTTCGTCTGCATTACTCGTGCCGAGAGTGTCACAATAAATTAGTTTTGTGGCCGAGAATCGACGGGTTAATAAGATTAAGACAGAGATTAATAACTATGTCACGACTGTCTCGTATCGGTCTCCTCGGATTCGTCGCGCTCGTCGTTCTCTCGGGCGTTGCGCTCTCCGCGGGGCTGGATAAGGTGCTCGCCATCGCGTGGGTTGCGTTCGGGGCGATGGCGGGGGCCGCCGTCCTCGGTTCGCGTGGAAGTGAGTCCACGCACGCGAGAAAACTCGTCTGGGCGTTCGGACTGGCCAGCGGCGCGATGATAACCAGTGCCGCCGTCTTCCTCGTTCCGGGCGCAATCGGACACCATCCCGAGTTCGGCGGATTCGGTATCGCACTCGGCATTCTGACCGGGTTCGGCGCACACACCATCGGCCACCGACTGATGCATCTCGACGTACCCTTCGACCACGCCGCGCTCGAACTGACCGCTCATTCGCTCACTGCGGGGGCCATCATCGGACTCGTGTACGGCAACATGCCCGACCTCGGTCTTCTGCTCGGACTCGCCATCGTTTCCCACAAAGGCCCCGCAGGCTACGTCGCGGCCCACCGCCTCCAGCGAGCGGGCAAACCAGCCTCGATTCTCCTCCTCCCCGCGGCCGGTGTCGGCATCACGGCCATCCTCTCCGGACTCCTTGACTTGCCATCGACCGGCGCGGTCAACGGCCTCGTCTTCGGCTTCGCGGCGGGCGTCTTTCTCCACGTCGCGATGGATTTCCTCCCGCGCTGCGAGCTCGGCGGCGAGATATACGAGGTCGCACAACTCTCCGACGATGCCCACCATCTCCTCGATAAACTCCGAACCCATGCCGTCGCCAGCACCACGCTCGGCGGCGCGCTCGTCTTCGTGTTCTGGGTGACTATCGCTCAGGCGTGATTCCGATTTCCGTTTCGCGAAACGATCAGAGCTCTCGTTCCGAATCCGGGTTTTCCAACTCCCAGAGATACTCCGGCAAAAACGCATCGAGGTTGTCGATAACCTTGCGGTCGCCAACGTTCATCCCTTCGCAGTGTTCGCCCGCGGATTTCCGAATATCGACGCGAATCTCGCCGTCCTCACGTCGCACGGACAACGGATACACCGAACAGCGCGCCGGTTTCCAATCGTGTTCCGCGTGGAGTTCACAGAGGCCGTCCTCCTGGAGGAAGTGACACGCCTGTCCGTCCTCGGCGCAGTTGTCGTGGTCTTTTTCCTCGCGCTTGATGAAATCCTGTCCACGGAACTGCGTCGTTGCCTCGTTAAGATTCGCGCGCTTACCGAGTTCGAAATACTCGCGGTCGTACATGAGCACGCCGTGATGACAGCACCACGTACAGCTATCGACGCATTCGAACGTCAGGTCGGGGTCGAACTCCACGACAGTCTCCCGCCCCGGATGGACTTCGACGCGAACCTCATCGCTCACACGTCCGTATCGGTCGTGCGTGCGGAAAGGGAACCCGATTTTCCTTTTTCGACTATCGGATTTCGACATCCCGGTCGATGGTTCCGCCTTCCCAGATGAGCGCCAGTTTTTCTCGTGGAATCATCACCCCGTATTTTTCATTCCTGCCGCGACACCAGTCACCGTGAGTCGAAGTGCCCTCCGTTCCGTCTCGGTGAGATGGGTTTGGCGCAGGAGGTTCACTTGCAGGAGGTTGAGCGGGTCGACGTACGGGTTTCGGCGATCGAGACTGTTTCTGAGCCACTCCCTCGCGAGCAGGTCGTCACGCTCCGTGATTTCCGTGACGAGGTCGACACAGTGGTCGTACTCATCCCGTAATTTCGGGAAGAACTCCTCGCGCAGGTCATCCGATGCGAGGTCGGCGTACTCCGCCGCAATTTCGAGGTCAGTGCGGGCGAGCGCCAGCGTCGCGTTGTCGAGCGTCGTCCGGAAGAAGGGCCACTCCTCGTACATCTCTCGGAGGATGTCCGTCCCGTGGTCTTCGACGGCGGCGTCCAATCCGGCCGCGAGCGCGTACCATCCCGGCAGGATACAGCGTGACTGCGTCCACGAGAACACCCACGGAATCGCTCGGAGGTCTTCCACGGTTCGTTCCCCCGAGCGAGAGGCGGGTCGCGACCCGAGATTCAAGTCCTCGATGACCTGAATCGGCGTCGTCTGCTCGAAATAGGTGACAAAGCCCTCGGCTTCGAGCAGGTTGCGGTACGCCTCGCGGGCGGTATCCGCCGCGGTGTCCATGATCTCTATCCAATCGTCGGGCACGTCTTCCCGGTCGCCGTCGAGTGCATCGTAGCGGGCGCGAATCTGGGCGTCTAACATCTGTTCGACGTTGCGCTCGGCAATCGCGGGGTTGGCGTACTTTTCCGCGATGGCTTCACCCTGTTCGGTGAACTTCACTTGTCCGGAGACGGTTTCGCGTGGGAGTGCTAGCAGGGCTTCGTTCATCGGCCCACCGCCGCGGGAAATCGACCCGCCGCGGCCGTGGAACAGGCGGAGCGCCACGTCGTATTCGTCCGCGATGTCCGCGAGTCGCCTCTGATTTTTGTAGAGGCTCCAGTTCGCGGCGAGAAAGCCGTTTTCCTTGTTCGAATCGGAGTAGCCGAGCATGATTTCCTGCGTGTCGTTTCGTGCCGCCAACGCGGCTGTGTAGGCCTCGTTTTCGAACAGGGTACCGATGATTCGCCGGGCACCCGACAGCGCGTACTCGGTTTCGAGGAGGGGTACCACGTCCAGTCCGCAGTAGCCCGGTAGGTCGACGATTCCGGCTTGGTCGGCGAGAAACAGGACTTCGAGGACGTGACTCGCCTCCTCGGTCATGCTGATACAGTAGGTGTCGATGGCTTCTTGTCCGTACTCCCGCTGCCAATCGGCGGTTTCGGAAAACAGCGTCAGCACTCGACCCGCGGTGTCGGAAAGCCCATCCGGGTCGAGGTCGAGAATCGGGTCGTCCTGCAAAATCGCATCCGTGAGCAGTTCGATGCGCTCGTCCTCGTCCATGGAGTCGTAATCGAATCCCTCGCGGGCCAACGCCTCGGCGATTGCGGTCGTGTGATTTTCTTGATGGTCGCGCAAATCGAGCGACGCGAGCGAGAACCCGAAGGTTTCGACGCACCGGAGGAGGGGATCAACTTTCGTTTCGACGACCGACTCCCCGCCGTTCTCCCGGAGACTGTCGGCAATCACGGTAACGTCGGCGAGCAGTTCGTCGGCGTCGTCGTAGCCGCCGGGTCGCACGTCGCCGACGCGGTCGATTCGAACCCGCATCAGGGCGAGTTTCTCCCGGTACGGTTCCTCGGGATAGCGTTCAGTCGCTCTCTCTGCGATAACGGGAAACCGCTCCCGGTCGCTTTCGAGACTCGATTCGAACGCACTGCTCGTTTCGACCCGGTCGCCGTCCTGGCTAAGGACGCCAGACAGTCGTTTCAGTTCGTCGCGGTAGCGTTCCAACACGACTTCGTGCTGACGGGAGAGCGTTTCCGCCGTGATTTCGGGCGTGACGTACGGATTGCCGTCGCGGTCGCTCCCGGCCCACGAGCGAAAGGCGAACAGTTCCGGCACGTCGGCGTCGAACTCCTCGCCGATCGTGCGATCGAGTTCGTCGTACACCTCGCCAACGATGTCGAATAGAACATTTTCGAGGTACCAAAGGACGTTTCGCGCTTCGTCGGTTACGTCAGGTCTTCGCTTTCGAACCTGGCGCGTCTCCCACAACCCCGTCACTTCGCTCTCCAGTTTTCGCTCCAGTCGCGCCTGCTCTTGGTCGGTCAGTCGGCGTTCGTCCAACTCGGCTAGCAGTGCCGCAACCGACCGCAGTTTCGCTTTCACCGTCTTTCTGCGTGCTTCCGTCGGGTGGGCCGTAAACGTCGGAACCACACACACGTCGTCCAACACTCGCTGGACGGTTTCCGGGTCGACATCCGCCTCGGCCAGCGTTTCGGCGGTTGCGCGGAGGCTGTCGTCCAGCGTTCCCTCCTGTGTCCCCTCCCGAATCGCCCGAACGCGCTGGCGCTCTTCAGCGAGATTGATGAGTTCGAAATAGGTGGCAAAGGCCCGCGCGACGTGCCCCGACAGCTCCGGCGAGAGATCGCTGATTTCGTCCCGGATTTCGTCGCGGGACGCCGTCTCGCCACGCCGGTAGTCGATAGCGCCGGTTCGTAGGGTTTCGACCGTCTCGAACGCTTCTTCCGACCCAAGCCGGGAGAGAACGTCGCCAAGCAGGCCGCCGAGTTCGCGGACGTCTTGGCGGACGTCCCGGGTATGTAATCGCATACCAAGAGGCTCGTCGCCGCGATACCTAAAACGTCGGTCTGGAGTCAAAAACTGCGAAGCTCAGTTGTACTCCCGCCAGCGGTAGCCACACTCCTTGCATTTGAAAAAGCGCGTCGGCGGTTCGTCGGCGGAGGCGGTCTGTTTGATGGTGTACCAGGCTTCGCCGTGGCCGCATTTGTCGCAGGTGATGTCCGTGGCGGTCGGTTTCCCCTCGAAGTCCGCTCCCTCTTCGGTTTCGATGATTTCGGAATCGCCCTGTTCCTCGGTGGAGACGAACTCCTTTGCGCGCTCTTCGTCCTTCGCCGTCGTCGCCTGACAGTCGTCGTTCGTACAGACCATCTTCGACCCCATGGATTTCATCATGGAACCGCAGTCGTCGCAGAATTGCATACCTTCGGGTAGCGTGTGGAGACGCAAAAACGCCACGTACTACGGGAGAACCGAAAGCAGATGGGGCAAGTCGTCCCAGCCGAAATACACCAATCCCGTCACCGAGACGTTGAACAGGAGCGCCCCGACGGTCGTGTAGGCGACGAACTTCCGAAATCCCATCTCGGCGAACCCCGCAGGAATCGAGATGACCGAACGAAGCACGGGCAGGAAACGGCCCCAGAGCACGGAATGTTCGCCCCATCTTCGAAACCAGCGACTCGCGCGGTCGGTCTCGTCCGCCGAAACCCGGAGGTAGCGCCCATAACGGTCGAGTGCCTCGTGACCCTCGTGGCCGACGAAGTACGGGAACAGGCTGCCGAGGGTGGTTCCGACCGTCATCGTGAGAACGAACAGGGCGAACGAGACGGGGTCGCGAACCAACAGTCCCGCTGCCGCCGGAACGACAAGTTCGCTCGGGAGAAAGGGAAATAGCATCGACGATTCCAGAAACGCGAACACGAAGACGGCGAGAAAGCCATACTGCTGGATGAGCGACAGGGCCGTTTCGGTGAACCCACTCATTCGTTAAGCGGGGTATCTTCGTCCACGACCATCGGACAGTCGGCCACGCGGAACTGTTCGGTATCTACCATCGCGAGAATGTCCGTTCCCTCGTGCGTGCAGCGAACGGTCGGCGGTTCGGCAAACTGCGGACAGCCGTGACAGGTGGTTTTCGGAATCATGCGAACGTCCCGGTCGTTTTCGCTCTCTTCGCGCGGTGCGGAGACGACGAGGTCGCCGCTGTCTTCGGCTTCTAAATCGGCCCACAGGTCGTCCACGTCCACGTCTTCCACGGTGACTTCGGTGAAGGCATCCTCAAACTCCCTGCGGTTGGCGGTTGGCTCGTGGGTTCGACGTGATTCCACTTCCGCCGCGAGATCTGCGAGTGGTTCGTCTCGCTCGTCAGTATTTTCCCCGTCCCAACCGTCGGTCATTCCTCGGCCACCTCATCCAGTAAGTCATCAAGGTCGGGGTCGAGCGTGTCACATTCCAGTGCGGGTGGACGACCGACGACAAGCCAGTTCGACCCGAAAAAGCCCTGTTTTGGTTCGATATCCTCGAACGTCGCAGTACAGTGCGGACACGACGGTTCGGTCAGAAGCGAAATGGTAACGCTCGTCTCGCAGTCACCGCACTTTTCGCTCTTGATTCCGTGTTGGTTGGTAGTCCGGGCGAGTTTGGCAGTGGCGGCCCGCGTCGCATTCCGTGTGGCAAGTGTGCGCGTTTGGTCGCGGACGGAGACAAGCGCACGGGCGAGTACGTCGAGTCGGGCTTCGAGTTCGTCGGTGGTCTCGGTGAGGTAATCGAGCACTGATTCGTAGTTTTCGAACCCGCCGTCCATGTGCTCGTGGTTTGCCGCCACCCGTTCGCTGAGCGCATCGAGTGCGTCGGTTGCCTGCTGCATCTCGTCCAACTGCGCCCGCAGCTCGGGATGGTCGTGGTTGACGGCCGCTTTCCCGTCCGTCTCGCGCTTGACCTGCACGACGCGCTCTCGCACGTCGGTCAGTTTCGACATGAACTCGTCGCGCAGTACATCGATTTCGCCCTCTACGGCGCCATCCTCGTCGATTGTGCGATGGGCGGTGAGCAGTTCCGAGAGCAGTTGCTGGCGCGAGAGACCTAACTCGTCGGCCGTTTCATCCAGCCACCGGGTTACCGACTCCGGCAGTTCTGGCATGTGCGTCTGCCCCACATCGTCACTCACCATCAGGTAACCCCATTTCTCACACTGCTGACTTAACGTTTCGGCTCTGTGCGAGTTTACTGATCGCAAAAATGATAGATTATTTGAAACTTATCTCGTAACCTGTCGCCACTGTTTCAGTCCCACGATTTCTCCGTTCACGTCTTCTGCCTCGGTTACTGCCCAGACGAACAGTTCGGCGACTGCTTCGGGGTCTCGGCCGTCCTCGCCCATCATCTCCGTGGCGACCACGCCGGGGTCGAGTCCGATGACCGGCTGGTCGATTTCAGCCGAGAAGCCACGTACCAGCGCCTCTGCACCGGCTTTCGACACGGCGTACGATCCGTATCCGTCCATCGTCTTGTGTCCGATTCCGCCGGTCGGGACGACGATTCTGGCGGTATCGGTGAGGTGAGGAAGCGACTCTCGTATCGTCGAAAACACCCCGCGACAGTTGGTTCGAACGGTGTCGTCGAAGGCGGCGTAGGCCTCTTCCGTTAGTGGCGTTTCACCGGGTGTTCCATGGTAAATTCCGGCGTTTGCCACGACCACGTCGATACCATCATTGCCGAATCGGGCCGCGGTTTCCACCAGCCGCTCCACGTCGAACTCGTCGCGCACGTCGGTCCGGAGTCCGACCACGTTTCCGCCCGCATCTTCGATATCGGCAACGGTCGCATCCACTGCGTCCGTGTCACGCCCGCAGAGGGCGACGTTCGCGCCTTTCTCGGCGAACGCACGTGCTACCTGCCGACCGATTCCTCGTGTGCCGCCCGTGACGACCGTCGTCAATCCGTCCATGCGGGTTCAAACGAGGGGGTGTGTAAAACCGATTTCCGTCGAGATTAACCCCGTTCGACCCGTGGCAACTGTATGTACCGACCGGGTCATTACGGCGTTGCACTCGCGCTTTATGCACCCATTGGCGGTATCCTCGTCGCGATTGGGATGGTAAACCGTGCGCTTCTCGGTGTCGGTATACTCCTCGCACTGGCGATGCTCCCGGATCTCGATTCGAAGACGACCCGTCTCAACCATCGCGGGCCGACACATTCCCTCGCGTTCGCACTGCTGGTCGGCCTGCTCACGGGCGTTGTGGCAGGTATCCTTGCCGGAATCGTGAGTGGCATCTCGAACGGGATGTGGTTTGCTGGATTCGGACTGTTTGTCGGAACGCTCGCTATCGTCTCCCATCTCCTCGCAGATGTGGTGACGCCAATGGGGATTCGTCCGTTTTGGCCCGTTTCCGGGAGGCACTACACGCTCGCTATCACTCCATCGAGCGACCCGCGAGCGAACTATCTGTTGTTCGTCAGCGGGACGGTACTCATCGCAAGTGCGTGGTTGCTCGGTCGGATGCTGGGTTAGACCACGACTGTACACGCTTCGACTTCGTCTTCTGCCGTGAACTTGAGAAGCCGTCGAAACTGCCGCGGCAATGGATTTAGCTCAACGGTTTTTGCATCTCGGTCGTAGTTCACGACGGAGAACTGTTCGATCTTTGTCAAATGCACGTGGTGCAACATCATGGTGATTTGTTCCGGACAATCACCCCGTCCGTTGCTGATTTCCGCCGTCGCCACACGCTCACTCAACTCCGCTATATCCATCCGTGCTGGTTGTTGGCACATAAAGTATAGCGCTGCTCGTCGTTGTGGCGAGGTAAGTACCTCGAAAATATCGTCAAGCGACAGAAGATCTAACTGTCCGTCCGGTTCATTCCTCTGCTCCCATTCGTCTGACGCTTGAATCATCGCTATTAGTCATAATAAAAACTAGAGGTGTATAAATACACTTCGTACATTAACACAAATTCATCAAATCTTTCAATTCTATAAATATTGGTCGAGGAACGCCATCTCGTGAGATAACACCGATTTGAGGGCAGAATCGTACACATCGAAATGCCCAATCGGGAGTTCGACGTACGTCGCGTCGGCCGTTTCAGCAGCCTCCTTGACCGACGAAGCAGAGACGATTTCATCGTCCCGACCCGCGACGAAAAGCATCGGACAGGGAACGTCCTCGACGACCGAAATCGGTCGATAGCGTGGAATGTCGAGGAATGCACGCGCCGGAACCTCGTTTTCCCATACCGGCGGGTCGGGGACGATTTTCATGAAGCCCCGTTTCGCTCCCGGCGCGTTCAGCACGGCGAACTCGTCCGGATCGCCAACGACCGGGAGGGTGTACGGACTCCGAAAGGTGTACTTCCGAACGAGGTCACGCAGTCCCGAAATCGTCCCTTTCACCGTCTTCTTGAGACCGGCCGAGCGAAGGATTGACCGTCCATCCACGAAGGGGGCTTGCGCGACGACGGCGGTAATCCGGTGGTCGCCCGCCGCTGCCTCGATGACGTGGCCACCGCTGTACGACGTTCCCCACAGCGCGATTTTCCGCCGGTCGATCGCGTCGAGTCCTCGGACGTGGTCGATGGCAGATCTCCAGTCGGCAACGTGCCGGGCTGGGTTCACGAGGTTTCGCGGTTCGCCGTCACTGTCTCCGAAGTTTCGATAATCGAACAGAAAAACCGCAAATCCCCGGGCGACGAATCGCTTTGCAATCGTTGGCAGACCGAACGTCCGCTCGGCAGCAAATCCGGGTGCCATCACGATGACCGGTGGTTTCTTGACGCCCTCCGGTGTGTACAGCCATCCCGCACATCGCGTGCCATCGCTCTCGAAATCCGCGTCGTTCTTCGCGTACCGCAAACGCGACAGTTCGTCCGTGTCCGGCGACCCTTTGAACTCCCTGCGTGCCCGTGTGCTCGTCATCGCGTTTCACCACGACGACGAGCGACATAAAACTCGGCTTACCAGTTCATGAACGACAGTTCCTCCTTTTTTCCGGTTACGGCCCGCATCATACAGCCTCGACACACCCACAGCTCCCCGGTTCGACCGACCAACTTGGTACCTTTCGACTTCCGACTTTCGCAGATGTCACAAACCCCCATACACACCAGTCAACCTCGATGAATTTCAATCTCCTGCCCACTCGACCGCGGATTTTTATCGTTCCGATTCGTCTGGCAGGACGAATCGAGCGCTATGTTGGAAGACCTTTTTGTCGAGTTGGTCGGACACAACCGCGTATTGTGGGGCCTCGCTGGCGGCATCATCATCGCAGTTCTGAACACGCTCGGAGCACTGCTCGTCCTCGTCTGGCAAGACCCCTCGGAACGGTCGCTGGATTCGGCACTGGGGTTCGCCGCAGGTGTCATGCTCTCGGCGAGTTTCACCAGTCTCATCCTCCCCGGTATCGAAGTCGGTGGCGTCGTTCCCGTGGTCGTCGGATTCGCCCTCGGCGTGCTCGTCTTAGACCAAGCCGACCAGTGGGTTCCGCACGTCCACGTCGTCATCACGGGAGATGTCAGGGAAAACGGCACCAGCGACCCGCGAACCGCCTCCGTTCTATTGTTCATCGTCGCCATCACGCTCCACAACATGCCCGAAGGGCTCGCCGTCGGCGTCGGATTCGGTGGCGGTAATCTCGGAGACGCGCTCGCGCTGACACTGGCAATCGGTATCCAGAACATTCCCGAGGGGTTGGCCGTCGCCGTCGCCGCGCGAAACGCCGGACTTGGTTCGCTCTTTTATGCCTCCGTCGCGGGAATCCGGGCCGGTCTGGTCGAGATTCCACTCGCCGTTTTCGGCGCGCTCGCGGTACAGGTCGCCATGCCGATACTTCCGTACGCGATGGGGTTCGCGGCGGGCGGCATGCTGTTCGTCATCAGCGACGAAATCGTCCCCGAGACGCATGCTCGTGGCAACGAACGTGCCGCCACTCTCGGGATGATGGTTGGTGTCGTCGTGATGCTCTACCTCGACGTGACGCTTGGGTGAACTGCCTCGAGGTCAACCCTCAAGGCACTCGCCTTGCTCATCTGTAGAGCGGAAATCGGTGTCGTTGTTGTGAAAAACCGATGTTTTTGACGAATCGAGACTGTTTTTGGTGAGAGTCGCAGAACGACGATATCCACGACATCGGCCGGTCGATGCCGAATGGGCAGGGAACGGTCGGCCGAGTGAATCGATTTCTGAAACTCCTCCGAGCGCTCACTCGAAGAATCCGGTCTGCTTCGCTTCCGGGTCGTCGGTACCCCACGGCGGGTCGAACTCCTCGATGCTGAGTTGTGGAATGTGTTTCGCACAGTGGATATACGCCTCCTCGACTTCGAGGACGACCCATCCCTTCAGCCGGTCAGTTTCAGGCGAATTCTCGATTTCGGCTACCTCGTCGTGGAGCGTCGCACGGCCGTTGACGTGCAGGCCGACCGTGGTATCCCACCAGTCGATAAAGAGCATCGTCGCATGAGGGTTTTCCTCGATATTGCCCAGAGAAGCGTGGACGCCGTTGCCGCGAAATTCGGGGTACGTGAGTCGATTTTCGTCCAACACGTGGACGAATCCCTCCGGACCGATTCGCGGCGAACAGTCCGTCTCGCCGGTTTCGTCCGCGGTCGAAAGGAAGAACATGATGCGGTTGTCGATGAATTCGCGCATCGTCTCGTTGACGTGGTCATGCATGCTGTTTTCGTAGAACGCGAGCGCTCGCTCCGCCGTCTCGAACTTCTCTTGCAGTTGGTGCTCCCCGTCGCTCCCCGGACGTTTCCCATCGCTCCCCGAACGCTCGCCACCGTCTCTCAAACGCTCCCCGTCGCCGTTTTCGGGCGATGTCATTGCACCGGATTGGGGTTATCGACGCAAATGGGTTGTCATTGAATTCCCTCCCCTGAGCGGTCCGAACCGTGGACTCGACACCGTATGTTTCATCGCCGCCTCGAATACTACAGCCCGACTTCCTGACTGACGGAGTGAACATGTTTTTATGCGTACATACGTCGTCCATTCGCGCGGGGATAACGGGAGCGAAGCCGATATCCTCGTTTGGGGGACACAGATGACACAATTAGAGGATTGGTTCGTTCGGGATACGGGGATGAACGCCGCACTGTCGTGGTTGCTACTGGGCATCGTCGTTTCGTTCGCCACGACGAGCATCTTGTTCGACCAGTTGGTCGTAGCGGGATTCGCAATCACGGTCGTCGCAGTCGGAATTGCACCGATGATTGCCAGCAAGTCGTGGCGTGAGATGCTTCCGTTTCCGTTCCTATTGGTCGCCGCACTTCCGCTGGCGGTCAGCGTTTTCCGTCCGGATTTTGCCACGGAGTTCGTCTCCGCATTCTCTATCGCTACGTTAGCACTGCTCCTCGTCGTAGACCTCCATTTACTGACCGCCGTTCGAATGACGCCGGGATTTGCGGTGTTTTTCGCCGTCATCACGACGATGGCTGTCGCAGGGTTCTGGGCGGTCGGTGCCGGTTTTGCACACGATATGTGGGGGACGCCGTTCGTGCAGACGAACAATCAGTTGATGTCCGTCTTTATCGCCGCAACCGCGGCTGGACTCGTCGCTGGCGGAATTTTCCGTTGGTACTTCCGGCGACGTGAACGGGCTGATGCTCGCTTTGCGGAGGAGGTGGAGTTTGCATGAAAATACGCGAGAAACTCCATCTTTCGAAGAAGCGACAGGCCCAACTCGTCCGCGTGATGCAGGCCGGACTCGTCGGTATTCTCGTCGCCGGACTCTGGGAGGGGAACACCGGCATCATCGTCAACGCGTTCGTTGGCCTCGTGGTCACGCAGTTGCCTGCACTGCTCAAACGCGATTACGGCATCACGATGGATGTCGGGCTCGTCCTGTGGATTACGACGGCGATGTTCCTCCATGCGTTCGGCACGCTTCAGATTCCGGGAATCATCGACCTGAGCGCGTACAAATCGGTGTGGTGGTGGGATCACATGACTCACGCCCTGTCGTCATCGCTCGTTGCCGCGACTGCCTACGCCACGGCGCGAGCAATCGATGAGTACACTGACGGATTAAACCTCACGCCACGGTTCATGTTCGTCTACCTGCTCCTGTTCGTTATGGCGTTCGGCGTCGTCTGGGAGCTCATCGAGTTCCTCACGGCAGAAATCGGACGCCTGCTCTCTATCGGGAAAATCCTCACGCAGTACGGTCTAGGCGACACGGTGTTCGATCTCTTCTATAACACGATGGGAGCGCTCATCGTCGCCATCTGGGGAACGGCGTACCTCTCCGGCGTAAGCAAACAGCTATCGGAGACGTTGTCGGATCGGACTGCGGAGTAATGTTCCGCTTTGGATGGTGAGAAAACAGGTACCCCCTCCCTCGATGCTACTTAGTCGTCGCTGCTCACGTTGGGTTTCGAATGTTGCTTCGACCCCGGCTTCGCGGAGATGTTCTTGCGTTTTGCGTCTACCTCCGAGAACGCATAGACCAGGCCGAACAACACCACGATACCGATTGGCAGGAGCACGAGCGGGCTGAGGCCCGTCATACCGTACAGCAAGTAGATAACCGCCGTCGCGATGAGGACGGTTCCTGCGTAGTACATCTGCGTGCGGACGTGGTCGATGTGGTCAGATCCCGCGAACGTCGATGCGAGGATGGTGGTGTCGGAAATGGGCGAACAGTTGTCGCCGAAGATGGCACCGCTGAACATCGCACCGACGGCGACGGCGATGAACGATGGCGAATTGCCACCGATGTTCCATGCCAGCGGTATCACGATTGGCGTCATAATCGACATCGTTCCCCACGACGTACCGATGGCGAGGGAAATGAACGCCGAGGTGATGAAGATGATGGCGGGGAGCTGTACCGGTGAGACGACTCCCTTGGCGAGTCCCGTGACGAATTGGCCGGTGCCGAGCGCGCTGGCAACGGAACCGATCGACCACGCTAGCACGAGGATACTGACCGCCGGAAGCATCGTTGCGAATCCATCGAGAACCGTGTCCATCGTTTCATCGAGACTCATCGCACTGTGAACCTGCGACAACACGATGGATGTCGCAACCATGCCGAACGAACCCCACACGAGTGCACCCGCGATATCCGTGTTCTCGAACATCTGCACGAGATTTCGATTCGGGGCATACCCGGTTATCGCCGCGCCGGCGATAACGGTGACGACGAGCACGAACACGGGCAGGACGAACATCCGAAGGGGTGCGTTGTCCAGTACGGGCTCTCCCAAATCTTCCTTGATACTCTGGAGAGGATTTGCTTCCTCACGGATGACGTTCCCGGTGCGCTGTGCGCGGTTTTCGGCGTCGAGCATTTCGCCGAAATCCCGCTGTGTGACGACGATGATACCGACCATCGCCAACGCGAGTATCGAGTACATATTGAACGGGATACTCTGCAGGAACGTCGTGGCCGCAGTAGGAGTTTCCCCTTGGATGCCGAGTTCCTTGTACTGGTTCCTGATGAGGCCGATTTCGAACGCGACCCAACTGGACAGCCCGATGGTCGCCATCGGCGCGGCGGTCGAATCGAGGATGTACGCCAGTTTCTCGCGGGACATTCGCATCTCGTCGGCGATGTCCTTCATCGAACTGCCGACGATGGCGTTGTTGGCGTAATCGTCGAAGTTCCAAAGGAGACCGAGCAACCATGTCGTAATTCCTGCTCTCCGGTGTGAATCGATTCTACGGGTGGCAAAGCGCGTAATCGCGAACGCACCACCTAACCGCCAAATAAGCGCGATACCGGCCCCTAACAGCAGGGTAAACACGAGGATTTTCGCGTTGAACGTGCTCGCCCCGATGGAATTGATAATCCAGTCGAACATCTGTGCGACGCCGAGACTTTTGGAGTAGATGATGCCACCAACCCAGACGCCGATGAACAGCGACAACATCGCTCTCCGTGTGACGACAGCCAGTACGATAGCCAACAGCGGTGGTAACAGCGACAGTGCTCCGAAATCTGATGCCATGATACATGGATACACACATCACCCTAAAAATTGTTCGCCATGGTTAGTTTATTAATTATTAATTACACAGTTGATTCTACATTTTGAATTTTGCCTCGGAGAGGGCTTCTAAGTCCAGATTAACAGACTTTGTCTCTCGGAATATAGTTTATTGTAGGTAGCCGAGTTATCTCCCTTCCCACCGTACCACCGTTTATGGAACAAATCAAGTCATTTATACCTTCGGCATGGGCGAATCGGAACTCAAGGGCAAACTGTGTGGCACCGAAACCGGCGTCCTCTCGCTCGCCAAGGGGACGAAAACTGCGACAGCGAATGTCGAGGAACGAATCGACGCGGTGAGCGAGCGAACGACGCTACCGGCGACGAGATGTACGAAACACAACGAAAGTGACGGCTAGCGTCGAGCCCATCGGGTCGGCTCTCGAATCGCTGACGGAAATCGAACGGAAACACTCCGTGACAGACTCGCGACCTTCGAAGTAGAGTATGGCTTCGAGTGGGACGATCCGAACGTTTCGACGGAGTGGAACCGCTATCGGAGTGTGAAACGGATGGCGTTACTCAGTCCTCGCCGGGGTCATAAACCCACAGCATGTTGTTTTCGTGAAGGCCGGAATCCTCGCCGTCGACGACGCGACCGTCCGGCATGACGACGAGATTATCGGGGTCGGCAATGGTGCTTTCGAGGTCCATCGAGCCACTGTTTTTCAGGGCGGACATTCCGGCACCCGAGTTGCCGTCTTCGTCCTCCTTCGGGTTGTGTGCACAGCTTTTACACACCGTACTTCTGGAGTTCGGTGCGGCGTCATATGGACAGCCACCACAGATGTTGGCGTCTGGGCCACCGGTGAGGACGGGTTCCATTCGGGACACCTCGTATCCCGGTTCGAGTTGCATCCGATAAACCGCGCCGTAGTCGTTGCCTTTCAGTCGGATTTCGTTTTCGCCGTCCGCTCCCGTGTCCATTCCCATCGTCTCGTTGGTTTCGGACATCGCCATGTACATGTAATCGCCGAGCGTGGCGTTCGGCGGGATGTTGACTCCCTCCATCTTCCGGAACTCGTTCGTCGCGCCGACTGCGGCGGCGGCTTTCCGCGATTCGAGGAAGGCAACGCGGTCGTCATCTGCCTTTTCGGCCGCCCACAGCTGCACGTCCTCGTCGGTGATGTACGTTGGGTCGTCGTCGGGATCTTGGCCGTCGTATTCGGCAATCCACGATTCGACTTCGTCGTCGCTCGCGCTGGCGATCTCTATCCATTCGATGTCGAAATCGACGGCCTTCGGGTCGTTCCCGCTGTCCTGCTTGGTTTCGCGGCGTAGAGCGTTCCGACGGACAGGTCACCTGCGCGGTCGGCAACGAATTTGAAAAAGACGGTACCGGTGCCGTCGTTGCTCATATAGACCGGCTTTCGGTCGGGCATGAAGACGGCGTTTTCGTGGGAGAATCGCCCCATCGAGTAATGTTTGAATGGTGTCATGTCGGCACCGGTCGGGTCTTCGATTTCCACGATGAAACCGTAGCGATAGGCGTTGCCGAAGTAGCCGAGGTACTCCTCGAAGGACGCCTCGGCGTTGCCGGTGCTTCCGAGTTCGTTTCCCTCCCTCCATCGACGCCTTCCACGCCGAATCGGCGTTTCGACACCGGCAGTCCGGTTAGCACCGCAGTGACGATCGGAACCGACAGCATGGTGTACGCCGCAAACGCGGATGGACGGATCGTCGCGCTCGAAGACGGACAACCGCGCTGGCGGTACGATTCGAACGGAAGTGTTACGAACGACCTCGTCCTGGAAGACGCACTCTACGCCGTGAGTAGTGACCGGGTGTTCGCGCTGACCCCGGAAACGGGCTAGGAACGGTGGACCTGCTCCCTCGATGGTTCCGCGACCACGAGTCCGACTGTCGTCGATGAAACGGTTTTCGTTGGCACCGAGACGGGAATGGTCGCACTCGATGCCGAATCCGGCGACCAACGCTGGCAGTTCCACGGCCCGAGGTGTTCGTCAGTCGTGGCCAGCGAACTGCACGCATACGTCGCTGGCGACGATCGAGTGTGGGCACTCGACGGCGAGTCCGGCCATCTCGAATGGTCGTTCGACCCCGGATGCGACCCCGAATCACTCGCGTTCGAAACCGGCCGACTCTACGTCGGCAGCGGCACCGTGTCAGCCTTCGCAGGATACAACCTTCACGCCCTCGGGATGGACGGAAGCGTCCTTTGGCGAACTCGAACCCGCAGCGACGAAGCTGTCGTCAGTCTCACCGTGACGAACGCGTCGCTCTACGCCGTCTGTGACACTCGGTACGGCCATCCCGAAACGCGCGGGCAGCGACTCCGGAAACTATCGCCGTGGGACGGAACGATGGAGTGGCTGTTCCAACCGGACACGTTCACCGCGGACACCGAAAGTCGTCTCACGCAACCGACCGCCGTCGTCGGGCGTGTCTACGTTGGCGCGAGCGACGGCCGAGTCTACCTGCTCGATTCGACACACGGAGAAAAACGCCAGCAGTTCGAGACGAGGAACGCCGTCCGAACGCGTCCGGCGGCGGACAACGAACACGTCTACACCGGCAGTGACGAGGCTGTGTCTACGCGTTCGAACCACGTCGATAGCGACATCCCTTTTCGACTCATGGCCGGATTTTGTCACGTGACTCAGTACGACAAACTCGTCCGTGACCGAATACCGACCATCATCGAAGAGAACGGCGAACAGCCGACGATTCACGTCGCAAGCAGCACAGAGTACGACCGCCGACTGGCCGAGAAACTGGACGAAGAAGTCGCCGAATTCCACGAATCCGGTGACCCCAAAGAGCTGGCCGACGTGCTCGAAATCGTCTACACGCTGGCCGACCGTGCGGATGTCTCGCCCGACGAACTGGAACGACTCCGCGCCGAGAAAGCGGGCAAACGCGGCGGTTCGAGGACGGAATCGTGCTGGAACGGGTCGAATAAAAACGACCTGCGTTTGCAACCCCGCCGTGAATGGGTGCGTAGAGTGAACGGATTCGTATGTCGCTCACGACGTACACGCTCGTCGTTCGAGAGAATCAGTCAACCGATGAAGTCGTCGCCGAAGTCAGAAGTGATGGCACTATCGAGGAGTCAACCAGGCTCGCGTACACGGATTACGGACTAACTGCGGTACGTGACGATTGGATTCCGGACGAACGGCGTGCCGAAGTCACCGCGGACGTGACCACGACAAGACTCCAAACCGAACGGAACGAGGACGGATTTTCGTTCCGGCTGCTCGGTGACGGCGAAACGCTAGCAGAACAGCGCGTGACCGACGACGAGTGGAACATCGTATCGGTCGAATAAACTAGACGAACCGCACCGGAACCCTTTTCGACACTTTCGAAAATGTGGCAGGAAGACGGTGACGACCAACCGATTGACTGCCGTTCGTCGGTTTATAACCGTCTGCCGTACGTTCCGGCGGATACTCAGACGGAAAGTCGAATCGTGTCGTCGGTGATGTCGGCGATGAACTGCCGCTTTAGTTCGTGAACCGAGTGGTGGACAGTTCCATCCCATCCGAGTTCGATGGTCGTTTCCCCCCTCACGTCGGAACCGACTTCGACGTATCGCGTTCCGTTCCGTACCGTTTTGACGACCCCGACTTCGATTCCGTTGGCCGCGACGACGCGTTTTCCGACCTGCTTGTCGGTGAAGTCAGCGTTTGAATCCATCGATAGGTGTTCGAGCCTGACACGCGAATGTGTCCGGCCATCGGAAACAAAAGGCATACTCCGTTCGGACGAACAGTTTTCGGCAAATGAGCTACGATGCGGTGTTGTTCGACAACGACGGCGTGCTGGTGAAACCATCGAATGGAACCATTCTTCGAGAGGCCGCACTGTCCGTATTCGACGAGTTCGACACGAAGCCTGCGGACGAGCATCTCGATGCCGTCGCACGCAGTGTGACACCGGACGACCTAGCGCGAGTGTGCGACGCTTACGGTTTCGACCGAGCCGAGTTCTGGAAGGCTCGTGACACCGCCGCCTCCGAAGCCCAACTGCGCGAACTCCGGGCTGGTCGAACCACGACCTACGATGACATGGACGCGCTGGAGTCGTTCGACCGGCCGTTGGGAATCGTCAGCTCCAATCAGCACGCGACCATCGAGTTCATGCTCGACCATTTTGACCTCGGTGGCCATTTCGAGACCTACTACGGGAGGCCACCGACGCTCGACGCCTTCCACCGGAAAAAGCCCGAGCCGTATTTCTTAGAGCAAGCCCTGGGCGACCTCGGCGCAGAATCCGCCCTCTTCGTCGGCGACAGCGAAAGCGACGTACTCGCGGCTCACAACGCCGGCCTCGACTCGGTGTTCATCCGCCGACCACACCGCACGGAGTACGAGCTCTCGGTCGACCCAACCTACGAAATCGAGGGGCTCCGAGAACTGTTCCCACTCGTCGGACGGTGATTGCAACCGATGTCCGGAGCGGACGAGACGGGTGAAATACCCGCATCTAACCGAAGATACGTCCGTGTCCGGCCATCAGCATCGAGGGCACGGGTAAAATCGACTGACGAAGTGTACCGTCCGTTATCCGGATTCCGAACCAGTTGCGGTCGTTTTTCCCGTCGTTCGAGTCGTCGCTTCCGTCGTCCTTTCGGCAGTCCCTCTCTCGCTCGTCGTATTTCCGTTGGCGGCCGTTTCGTTCGTCGTGGTCGTCTTTTCCGGCGACGTTCCCTTCGTCGTCGTTTCGTTCACACTGTCCGTCGGCTGGACACCTGCGTCGCTGGTCCCCGTTTCCGTTCCCCCGACGATTTCAGCCGAGTCGAATGTCTCGCTGTCCGAAAGCACGCCCAACGATCGATCGACCGTGGGGGCTCCGAACGCGAGCAGTACTACTAGCGCGAGGACGACGAGTTTCGTTCTTGCCGTATTCATTGTGATCCCTCCGTGGGTTCCGGTTCGCGCTCTTCTCTCTCCGTATTGGCCGAACTCCCATCGTTGCTATTCACTGCGTTTGCCAGCGAATACAATTCCGTGGCAACGAGGAGCACCGCCGGAACTAGGATGAGCGCGAGAATGCCGAGTTTCGACTGTGCAAGGTGTAGGAGATGTCCGAGATACGGAATGTGGAACCACACCGTCCCGGTGACGTTGCTGGCTGGAACCAGCCGCGAATCTACTTCCTCGCTGGCGTCACCCTTCGTTTGAAAGTGTACTTGACCATCGCGCTGAACCACCTCAACGACGCGGTGAGTCATCGCGGTCGCCTCCCCCTCGTATTCGAACGTGATGACATCTCCAGCTTCGATGGACGCCGCCGGGGTGGCACGAACCACGACGACATCGCCCGCGTGCATGGAGGGACTCATACTGCCGGACACCACCACGTAGCTTTGGTCTGCGCCGATGACTTGCGGGAACATGACGATAGCCATCAACAGGACTCCAGCGGCGATGATTGCTAATCCACCGACGTGGAGAACACGCCGCAATCCCGGATCGGATAGAGGACTCATACGGGCGGCTTTCCCTCCTGACCGAGATGGTGTTGCGTATCGTGGCGTTTGTGAACGACTGCAGATGTCACGAACAACGACGTGACGACGATTCCCCACGCGATGTCCGGAAGGAGGGTAAACGGAAACAGCCCGAGCCAGGCAACCGCTATGAGACCGGCAGACAACGCTCCAAGCCCGAGATAGAAGCTACTCCACGGAATTCCGTCGTGCGGAACGATGTCGAGATACACCTCTAGTTTCGTTGCGTCCTCAGTGAGAGACACCGTGCCTGCGTTGGCATCGAACTCGACGACGCCATTGTCGTCCATCTTCGGCAAATGTGACTGTCGCATCGCCGTGTAAACGCGCAATCGTTGCTTGTACGTGACCTCCTCGACCGAAATGTCGTTCTCCCACGCTGCGAGTTGTTTCGATAATTCGTGCAGGGAGGCGGATGCCTCCCGTTGGAGGAGATAGTGCATGACGTATCGCCGACGTTGGCAGCTCAGCATTCGGAACGCAATGTCCTGCGTGAGACCCTCCGAGCTGACATCTTCCAATGACGACGATTGAGACCGTTGAACGGCGGTCGCGTTCATTGTCCGACCCGACTGTTCCAACATGATTGGCAATTTCCACCCATGGTGCGCTCACAGATGGTGGATGGACAGGGGGTTAGCTATGTGCTCTCTAATCCGGTTTCTGGTAATGCGGGATGATTTCCTTTCGTCTCAGAACAGTCTTCTGCCACCCCACAACAGTTGTCTGTTGCACCGAGACTCGACTCCGCAACCGATTGGAACCCTCCAAATGGCACTTGGACGGTGTCGTATTCCATCTGTTCTCATGGATAATTAGTCTCGGTTCGATAGAAATCCACTATACTGTATCTATGGTTCCCTCATACGTTTTCTATGGAACCATCTTCGAGTGTATATATACGGCCCATATCGTGGAATGATGGTCTGTTGTCCTCGACCGATGCGGGCTTCGGGACGAAGTCGTCATGGCCGAGGATTACGTACCAATCATGTCAGACAAGAAACCAAACCTGACACGGCGCAAAGCACTCCTCGGACTTGGCGGAATCGGCGCGGGCGCTGCCTTCGGCGGCGCGGGCACGATGGCGTGGCTGAACGACAAAGAAATCAGCCGCAATAACACGGTTACTGCCGGGAAACTCGACCTAAAAGTCGACCGGTGACAGCGATATTACCAGGGCAAAAAACGAGGCTGGAACGGGAGCGAGAGTCGGCTTACGAACAACCCCGGCCCCATCTTCCAGATCGGGGACGCCAAGCCGGGCGACTGGGGCTGTGAACTCATCAGCCTCCACGTCTTCGACAACCCCACGTACGTGTGGGCGGGCTGTAAACTCTGGGAAGACGAAAACGGCCGAGAGAACCCTGAAACCGACGTTGACGACGACGATTATGGCGAACTCGCCGAGAACATCCACGTAGCTCTCCTTAGGTACCCGTACATCAGCGACACCGACGCGCTGGCGTCCGAGCAGACGAAATTCCAGAACGAGATGCAGGCCGAATTCCCGGGTGACCGGGATATGGAGTCGATGAGAGGTTGTTCCTGTTCCCCCGTCTTCGTTACCACGCTCAAAGACCTCTGCAAACGGAAACTCCACCACGGCCATCTCCTTGACGGCCGACCGAGAGAGAAGGGCAAATGCTTCAAGAATTCCCACACCTACTTCTACGGCTTCTGCTGGTGGATTCCAAAGCACGTCGGCAACGAGATTCAGTCGGACAGGGTCAAGTGGTCGCTCGGATTCGGCGCCGTCCAGTGTCGCCACATCGAACACCCCGAGAGGCACAACCCGTTCAAAAATGACAACGTGTTTAGCGAACCCAGCAACGACACGCAAGAATAAATCGCGACCGTTCCATTTTTTCGCACCGGTTCCACAGCGACTGTCTCTCGTCTGAATAGCGCCGCCATAACGCGCCTTCTACGAATCGGTTCGCCGGTCGAGTTCGAGTGTGAATTCCCTCTTCGACTAGCTACAGTCCGCCCCTAGCTATTCGTGGCTGGAGAAACAACAGGATTGTATGGCATACACGTGGCAGTACTACGACCTCGTTTTGTTCGGCATCGCCGCGAGTATGAGCCTCGGTGCTGGTGTCGGGGTTCTGACCCGGATTTCGCTTCCAGTGGCAATTATCGCGGCTGGCATCGTCGCGAGTGTCATCATCGGTCACGGTCTATTCGTGAACGGGCCCGTCGATGAACCGCGGGATTTGACGAACGAAGTCGAGGCGTTTAACTGAGGCGGAGTTACGTCCCGGACGCGACCGGAACGAAATACTCGAATTCGGAATCCGGCGAGTCCGAGTCGAACTCCCGTCCGTATCGCTCGAACTCCGGCCCGTCAGCACGGCGGTACTCCGATGCCGGGAACCACTGGTCGTAGATTGTATCTATCGTCTCCCCGAGGGAGTCGAGGGTCGCCGTGAAGACGGCGTACGTTTGCTCGGGAACCGACACGGTGTCCATCTCCGCCGGTATCTCCCTGTCCGACCCGACTGCCACGCCAGCGATATAGCTGAATGTCCCGTTGTCGTGGTCGTGCTCGTAGCACACCCCGAACGCCTCATCCGTGATGGCGAGAGCGTGGATTTCGTCCATTCGCTCCCCGTACGAATCCCACAACTGTGAAACCTCGTCGTTCTCGTTCCCCCCACGATATTTGAGACCGGCGACGGTGAACGTCCCTCGGGTTTCGTATTTCGGTGACACCATACGTACAACACAGAAGGCTGGTTGATAACTGTTGACGGTGGTTCAACTTTCTCGAAGTTGAACCCTGCCGACGACTACCATAAAGTGCTTCGGCAGTCGGACTACGTCGTTCTCGCCTGTCCGCTGACGGACGAAACGCGCGGCCTTCTCGGAGCAGAGGAGTTCCACCTCATGCCGAGCGATGCAGTGCTCGTCAACATTGCCCGAGGCGATGTAGTGGACGAAGACGCCCTGATACGCGCGCACCAGTATCGGCTCATTCGAGGTGCCGGACTCGACGTGTTTTCGACCGAGCCGCTTCCGTCCGACTCGCCGCTGTGGAACCTCTCAAACGCGGTTCTCACGCCGCATATGGCCGGTTCGACGCCGCACAAACCGACGCGTTGGCGCGACATTATCGTGGCCAACTACGAGGCACTTGCGGAGGGGAACCGCGAGGGGATGGTCAACCGAGTCGTCTGACCCCGCGATTCCGGCGTTATTTCTCCCCGAGTCGGTTGAGAAAGGCATCTCGCTCCGCGTTCGACCGGAGTCGAATCACGGTTGTTCCCTCGTCGAGCCGTTCGAACTTTCGCTCCATCGCCGGAATCTTGTCGTTCGGAAAGTTCCAGACGTATCGGAGAAACTCGAAGTCGATTTTTTCCTCACAGCCCTCGGCTATGTCGGGGCGGGTTCCGCCGTAGTTCAGAAGCCATCGTTTGATGACTCGGTAGAGACAGACGTATCTCGATACTGAAAGCAAAAGAACGGTGTCAGCGGCGTCGAGCCGTGGGTCGATGGTACTTCCATAGTTGCCATCGAGAATCCATTTCGGCTGTTCGATGAGATTTCGATGCGTTTCCTCCCAGTCATCGCTGTTCGGTTTTTCCCATACCGGCTCCCAGAACCGGGCGTCGAGATGCGTGACGGGCCTGTCGAGCGTCTCGCCCAATCGCTTGGCGAACGTGGATTTTCCTGCCCCCGGCGAGCCAAGCACCATGATTCGGTTCATCGTGGTCATATTCGAACGGGAGCGCGAAGTTATTCAACTACTGAAAAGAGCGTTTCGATAGCGCGATTAGAGGCTGTCGTCCAACCAATCGTAGATTTCCCCATGGGCCAGCGACAGGTTGCCGAGTTGGCAGTGTTCACCTGCGCCCTCCTCTGCATCGAACACGCGAAGCGTCGTCGGCCCGCTAACGGCGTCCACGAACTCGTAGACGAGCGGCAGTGGAATCAGATGGTCGTCCTCGCCCGCGAGCGCCAGCGTTGGGCAGGTTATTCGGTCTGCAACGTCACGGAGCGAGTAATCTCGGAGCGTCCGACGGAGGATCGCCGCATCGGTGCCGAACACCCAGCTGGAGTTTTCCAACTGCCAGTGTGCGCCCGTGTCGAATCGTGCGCCGAGGGAAGCGAGTGCGTTTACGAGCACGCCAGGGGCGTACTCGATGAGTTCGGCGACTCGCTCCTGTCCGTGTGCCGACGCAGACCAGAGGTCGAAACAGTGGTCGAATGAGATACAGGCGGCCACCCTGTCGTCGAACGCCGCGGCACGGGGTGCGTAGTACCCACCCATGCTCGCACCGAGCAATGCGATTCGATTCTCGTCCACCTCGTCCTCCCCTTCGAGATAATCGAGGACGGGACCGACGACCGCTTCCCAATCGGGTCGTGCCCGAAGCCTGTCGATTCGGAGCGGGGCACCCTGTCCCGGACCATCAAAGATGAGGCAGGAGTAGCCGCGTTCGAGCGCCGCCGGGACGCCACAGAGGAAGTAGAGTTCCTCCGCAATCGAGTCGAACCCGCCGAGACAGACGACGGTCGGAACGGGGTTTTCGTCGCTCGATTCGGGAACGAATCGGTAGCCCGGAAGGGTAGTGTTCTCGTACGGAATTTCGACCTGTTGGACGGAGAAATCGAGCAATTCGAGCGCGTTTCTGAACGTTTCCATGCTCCGTTCGTAAGTCGGGAGTCGCCGCGGGTCGTCCGCATCGAGAAAGAACTCCGCGGTTCGATAGTAGTTGTGTGCCCGGAAAAACGCCCCTCGCGCGGTTTCGCGGTGGCCCCCGTCGAGTGCGTCCCGGGCCGTTTCGGCGACCCGGTCGGCGGTTCGTCGCCACTCGGTAAACCACGCCTCGAAATCCCCCTCTCCGATGTTTTCGACCGTGGCGAGACATTCGCCCGGTTCGGCCCCGCCGTAGGTAGTATAGCTCATCGCTCGAAGGGTCTGATAGTCGAACGTTTCGTCCTCGAATTGGACGTTCATGACCCAACGGACGAGGGCGGAGATGATAGGTCATGCTGCAATAATACAAAAACCGACAAAATAGCTAAATACCATCTCGGTCATCTTCCCAGTAATAATGGCGATTTAACGCGGTCTCTTTCGTTTCCGTTCGCTCTGCGTCGAGCACGCCACTCGACGTGGGTCGAGCTTCTGCTTTCGGAACTGCATAGACACAGTACGCAGTGACAACGCTACAGAATTCACGACAGATGCCAACACCAAACGACGAATCGACGGACGAAGAATCACGACCGATCGACGAGCAGAGTCGAACAACCGAATCGAAACCGCCGACCGAATCGAACCCGACGGACGAAACGAACGACCCCGACATCTATCCGATGCCGATGTTCGTCACGTTGGAAGTGACCGACGTGGACGGCTCGACCGGCTGGTATCGCGAGGTCGCCGGATTTCGGGAGGTTGCACCGTTGCCGGGAGTCTCTCACCTTCGCTATCGAAAGTACGCCGACGTAATGCTCGTTCCCGCCGACGAATCCAATAACCGGGGGCAAGGAGAGCAAGCAGCATCCGAACTCGGCGGTTCTGGAATGTCGCTCACCTTCAACGTCGAAAACGAGACGGTAGACGACGTGTTCGAGCGGGCACAATCGCACGACACCACCGTTGTAAGTGCGCCCGCCGAGACGCCGTGGAATACGCGGCAGGTGACGCTCGCCGACCCCGACGGCTATCGACTCGTCTTCACGGAACCGGTGGACATCGACTTGGATTTCGACACGGTGAGGGACGGTCTCGATTCGGGATAGAAAGACTGCTCCGACGAACGACTATCGGATTCATTTTTTATTGTTGCCACACTGTCGTGTCGGGTACGGAACGTGAAAAACGACGTCAGCGAACTACCGAAAACGCAAAAACCGATTTCGGTGCGGAGAAACCGCGAGTGGGTCGTTCAGTAAACCGAGTCCCTGATGTCTTCGTCCAAGTCTTCGAACGTGTCGAGGTGTACCTGACGCTCGGTGCGTAGGTTCTCCAGTTCCGACTCGTAGTCGGTGACGTTGTCGGCCACGCCGAACTCCTCGATGTCGATACCGGGCACTGAACTCGGGACGGAGAGGCCCGTCGCTTCGTCCTCAGTCCACTCGACCGTGCCGCGAGCGATTTCTCGAAGGAGTGTCACCGACTCTTTCACGCCGATATCCTTCTCGCCGAGGTGGCCCGTGTTGAGGACGAAACAGTCCACGCCGAGGTTATCGATGAGGGTGCGGAAACGGTTGCCCTCCTCGCCTTTCGAGCCGACGATGAACGGGTTAGTGCCGACCACGCGGATGGATTCGCCAGCCTTCGACGGGTCACCAGCGCTGGTTTCGATGGATTCGCCGAGCATGAACGCCACCGCGGCCTCCTCGGACGACAGTTTGGCGACCGGCGGCATGACCGGATTGCGGGTGATGAAGAACACTTGGTCAACCCCGTCGAGGTCGATATCCTCGCCTGCAGACGCGAGCTGGTCACGGAGGATGATGGCCCGGCCGTTCGAGGTGTGGAGGTCGCTGTCGAAGTCCACGGTTCCGTCGTCGGCGACATCGACGTTTTCGAGGACTGCGGATTCGTGGGTTACAGCCTCGTACATCGAGGGCTGTTCGTCGGCATCCAGTCCGATGGTTTTGACGTACAGTCCGTTGCCTTCACTGCCAGCGATGGAGCCATCGGGGAGGAGAGCACAAACGTCGTCCTGAAGCATTGTCGCCGTCTCGCCGTCCTCCTCCTCCAACCAGAGGCCGTGAGCCGTCAGCGTCGATTTGCCGGTCGCCGAGAGGCCGAGGAACGCCTGCCCGACGTTCTGGAGATCGCCGTCGGCGTCACGGAGTGTGACTCGCTTGCTGCCCGCGTGGAGGCCGAGGCCGCCCTTTCGCTTGGCGTGGAACATGAACAGACGGAGGAACGACTTCTTCGCCTCGCCGGTGTAGTCGCTACCGAGAACCGCGGTGAGGCCTTCTTTGGGAAGGATACGAACCGCGATTTCGTCCCATTCGGGAACCTGTACGGTGACGAAATCCGGTTCGCCCTCACCGTCTACGGGTTCGAACAGCTTTGCCCATGCGAGGGCGATGCGGCCGTACTCCTTCGGGACGTACAACCGGCATCGGTAGGAGTGCTCTTCGTGACGACCCATCTGGCGGTCAATACAGAGGATTTCGTTGTCCATCGCGTATTCGAGGGCGTCCTCGACGTGCGCGTAATCCTCCGAGCCGAACTCGTCGTCTATCGCGTTCTTCGTCTTGTCCGCGTTACGGGAGCGTTCGCGGCTCACGTAGGACGGGGATCCGAACTCCGCCGTGGTTTCGAACTCGCGCGAGAACTCGCGGAGCTCTTCGAGTGACGGATTGTAGATGACATTGTCTGCCTCTGTCGGATTAGGGAGCGTCTCTTTCAGGGGTCGGACTGCCTGCCCACTGTCTGACATCGTACTCATGAGAGGTACGTAGACGCCTATAATTATGCACGGTTTACAGCGCCCTTAGTGGTGTCATAACACGATTTTTGGCGGAATCGTGATTTCGGAACCGAGTAAATAATTCCTCGATTTCGGCGCACAAACGCAATCGTTCGACCGACGCCGTCGCGGCTCACACTCCGGAAGGCCCTGCTTGATTTGGCCCCGAAACCGAACTTCCGTTCCCCTCTAACACCGATTTTAGTTCGCTGAGTTCCTCTCGGAGTCGTCGCGCCATCAGCCATCGCATAATCGGCTTGAACACGGTGAACATGAACGCAGTGAACCGTCCATCCGCCTCGTTGTCGATGGTATTCGTGACGAGCGTCCCGCGCTCGGTCGCTTCGAGTTCCAATCTCCCGTCGAAGGCAAACGGCCCCTCCGGTGCGGTTATGCCGAACCTCGTCGGCGACTCGTACTCGGTCACCTCGAAGTTCATGTCGTGGGTCTTTCCACCGTAGGTGTAGGAACTCTCGTATCTGTCACCGACACCAGTGCCGTCGCCCGAAACTCGCTTCGTCTCACCGACGCTTACGACCCACTGGTTCATGTTCTCGACGTTCGCGATGTATTCGAATACCTCGTCTATCGGCCGGAACACTTCCACTGTGGCGGATGCTTTCATTGATGAACTACGAACAGTAATAGTACTGGCATATACTGGTTCTATCGTCGTTTTTAGAGGTACTGCATGGATAACGCGGTGATTTGCCGCCTCGAACGCGTCCGGATTTTCCCTACTGTCGGGAATCGTATTTCTGATAGATGACGTGTCCACACGCCTTGCAGTGGGACGCATCCGGGTCGTGGTAGGAGAGTCCACACTGCGGGCAGGTGACGTTAACTTTCTCCCTGTCTGTCCACTCCCGAACTATCTTCCCCGCCTGCCATGGGATGAGGATGATTGCGGTGAGAACGCCCGCAACCGTCACCCATCGCCCCAAGTGCGTTACCGGGACGATGTCGCCAAACCCAACGGTCGTGAGGGTGACGACCGTGTAATAGAATGCATCGCCGAAGTTGTTGACTCTGGGATTTGCCCGAAACTCGACGCTGTAGAACAGTCCGGCGGAAACGAAAAAGATGACCAGCACCGTCAACAGGAGTTTCATCGCCCGGAGGGTGCCGAGCGAGACAGTTCCGAAGAAAAACTCCTCGTCCTGCGTAAATCGGTAGAATCGCAGCACGCGGACGACGCGAACGACTCGCAGGAAGCCGATATTTACGATGACCACCGAGGCGGGCAGCAGCATCACCGACAGCGTCGGGAGTACCGAAAGCAAATCGACGATCGTATAGGGATTGGTGAACTCGCCCAGTCGGTTCCGGGCACCGTACAGTCGGAGTAGGTACTCCATCACGAATACGAGCGCGATACCGGCCTCGACGCGCCACAACCATGCCTCCATCGTCACCGAAACGGAGTAGGTTTGCGCGACGAAAACGCCGACGAACACCAGATTCAGTCCCAGCAACGCGATGTCGATCGCCTTCCCGAGCGGCGTCTTGTGGTCGAGGAGATAGAACTCCACCCGCTCCCGAAAGTCGCGTGGAACCTGTGGCGATGGGTGACTGCCCATACGCCGTATTGAAACGCGATTCGTAAAGAGTCTCGCCGACTGTCACCACCGACTCTCCAAAGCGATCGCTCTCGGGAAATTAGTTCACCAAAAAACGAAGTGACGCTGTGTCGCCGCGAGGCGACAGTGTAAAATTTAGTTACGAACGACGTTCGTCGCGCGTGGCCCCTTGGGAGCCTGTTCGATATCGAATTCGATTTCAGTACCTTCCGTAAGATCCTCACCGCCGACGTCTTCCATGTGGAAGAAAACGTCCTCGTCAGCATCCTCTGTCGAAATGAAACCGTAGCCGCCTGTGTCGTTGAAGAAATCAACTTTACCGTTTGCCATTACAACTACATAAAGATGGAGTGGACGGATAAGGGTTCCGCATTCGTCCGAAAAGAACGGTGTTTTTTAGACAAATAATTTTATTAGTCGGTTTTGGCATACACTTGGCCACTATACCGCGGTTTTCTGTCGAATCGGTGGTCGAACCGTCACAACGAGCGCGGACTTCTACAGTATCCACAGTAGTCGTTCAAGCACTGTACACCGCCTTCGTTTCAGCCTCGTTGCTTGCGTCGAACCGTATCGTCCAGGCCACGACGTCCAATGATATAGAAAAACGTCTCTTTCGATGGATTGGTTCTCGAAAACGGTGGTTCGACGGTTCAGTTATTGTGGCCTCGGCACTCATAGGGTTCGTCACAACCAGCCGCCAGACTAGTTCGGAACGCAAGCTTCGTCATCGGCCACTTCGACCTACACATCCGAGCACAAAAAGACTGATACTCTCTCCCACGACACGCCAAAACACTTCCTGCCTGCCGACCGTCTCTCCATCTATGACGAACGCGCTCCCCGACGAAGCCGAAACTCTGCTCTCCGAAGATTCAATTATGGCCCACCTCGCGACCAGTTCCAACGACCGTCCGCACGTCGCGCCGGTGTGGTACCACTATCAAGACGGAACCATTTCGATTCTCACGGGTGGCCGAAAACTGGCGAACATCCGGGACAATCCGCATGTCGCCGTCTCGTTCCAGCAGGACACCGATGGCAAAGCGGAGTGGATGGTCACGATACAGGGAACGGCGACCATCATCGAGGATGAGGAAGAGACGCGGGCGGCCGCCGCTCGAATCAATCCGCGCTACGGGGCCGGGACAAGCGCGTATCCGGAAAACACGCTCGTGAAAATCGAGGTCGGGTCGGGTACCTTCACCCGATACTGAATTCGGTTATTCGATTCGCTCTCGTGCCGCCGCGACGACGAGCGGAAGCGTAATCGTCGCGTCGGCGTAGACCGAGACGTTCCGGGCCGCCTTCTCCAACTTCCCCCACGACCGCGCTTCGTCCAGTGTGGCACCGGAGAGACCACCGGTTTGTGGTGGATCCATCGTCAACTGGACGCCGTAATCGTACGCACTCGGAGAAACAAGCATGGTTTGCAGGACGTAGTTTTTCGGCACGCCGCCACCGACAACCATCGCGCCGGATTTGTCGGCTTCGAACGCGAGGTCGGTGAGGTGGGTCATGTCCTTCAGGGCTTCCAGGGTGAAATTACTAGTTTGGGAGTACATCCATGCTTGAAGGCCGAGGACGGAGTCTTGCACTGCCGGACAGTAGATTGGAACGTCGTTTTCGTAGGCGGCGGCGGCGATTCCCGCGTCCTCTTCGATTCCTTCGCGTTCGTTCACTTCGCTGTTTGCGCGTCCCAACTCTTCGGTCATGCGTTGGATGCTGACCGTCTCCTCGATGTTCGGGAAGACTTCCGAACGCAGGTGCGACTCGAACAGCGCGAAATGTTCCTGTGGAAGATAGACGTTGTAGATTCGGTCTACTTCCTCGTCGCGCAGTTGCTCGTCGTGGTCGCGCATCGATTTTCCATCCTGCTCATCCCTCCCGTGGTGGTGTTTCCCGCCGATTCCCTCGATGGCGTCGTGGGTGAGGTTTGCGCCGGTCGTCACCAGCGCATCGATGTGGCCGTCGCGGATGAGGTCGGCGACGATTTTGCGCATTCCGGTCGGAACCATCGCCCCGGCGAGTCCGAAAAAGTTGGTCACGTCGTCGTCAAGCATTTCGGCGTAGATGTCCACTGCTTTGTGGATGTTGGCTGCACCGACGCCCGCGGAGCCGTACTCCTCGGCCAGTTCGCCGACCGTCATGCCCGCATGGACTTCCGCGTGGGCGATGGGGTCGTGGTGAAACTCTTCGCGGTGAACGTGGTGGTCGTCTTCGTGGTGGTCGCTCATGTCCCATGCTGTGTGAGCTAGCGGCTTGAACGCCGCGATTAATCAATGATGAGTAGACCGTCGCGCTTGACGGTGACATCCTCCCCGAGATAGACGAATACGACTCGGTTAGAGTTCGTTCTCCCCGCCAACAGCGATTCGGGTGCGTTACTGCGACCTACCCCTACCTCGTATTTCCTGTTCCGGTCGCTCCGAAAATTCCTCTCACATCGTCACTCACTAGGAGAAACTGTGTTGCCGACTGCCACAGAGGGCGCGCATGACGCGGAGTCGGACGCCAGAGACGCTTCGATTAGCCGCAACCCGAGGGTTCGGCTATCGGGGCCGGTCGGCGACGGCCCGTGTCCAGCGAGACCGAGACGTGACTCCGATAGTCTCGGCGACCCTCTCGGGTCGTTGAAACCCGCAGGACACAGTTAAGTGCTTGTCTTCCCCCCTTTTAATACCATCTATTTCTATGAAATCGTACGACGATTATCGAAAAATCAGTGTGAAAAATCAGGTAGTTCAGTCGAATTTCTGTGGTAGTTCAGCCATCACGATTCGGTAGTTACAGCCCCGTCGGTGCGTCGATGAACGTCGTTTCCAGTCCCCATTCGTCCGCGAGCGACTGAAGCGACTGCACGCCGAACGTCTCGGTGGCGTAGTGTCCGGCCAGGAAAACGTTGATGCCTGCCTCCCGTGCCTCGTGGTAGACCTTCTGTTTGCCCTCGCCCGTAATCAGCGCGTCCGCACCCACATCCGCGGCCTCGTCTAACCAATCGACCCCGCTTCCGGTGACGATGGCCACGTCCTCGATTACGTCGGGGCCGAAGTCGAACACCTGCACATCCTGTCCACCGGTATCGAGTTCGTCGGCCAATCGGTCGTGGATTTCTTCGACCGTAAACTCGCCGTGTCCACGCTGGCCGATGTGTTCCGGCCCCATCCGTCCGAAGGGTTCCCGGGAATCGAGTCCGAGCAGGTTCGCAATCCCCGCCGCGTTGCCGAGTTCCGGATGCGCATCGAGCGGGAGATGTGAGACGTACAGCGCGACGTCGTTTTCGATGAGTGGTGCGATTCGGCGGTAGTCGTGTTCCGTCACGCGTTCGATGCCGCCCCACGACAGGCCGTGGTGGACGACGAGCGCGTCTGCGTCCCACGCCGCGGCTTCTTCGATGGTCTGTTCCGCCGCATCCACTGCGAAGGCGACACGCTCGATTTCCTTCGTGTCCGGGCCGACTTGGAGACCGTTCGCGCTCGCATCCACGTCGGCGAAATCGCTCGTTCGGAGTCGGTCGTCGTACTCCTCGGTCAGTTCGTCGAGATTCATACCGATATATCGGAGGGCTGTCGGCTTGTAAGTCTCGGCTTCCCCGCCATCACGGTTAAGGCCTCTCACGCTCTATTTTTACTCCCCCTTCGAAGGGGACAAGCGGTAACCGAGGTGTCCAACCATGGGCAAGTTCCGCAAGGCAATGTTTACGTGGCGACGCCTGCCACGACGGTTCAGGCGACGTATCGTGAGCAAACTTCGGCGCGTGCTCAGGGTCTAACCCTGTGCCACTCGGTTTCGACCGCAGACTACCTGACAACTCCTGATTCGATTTTTTCCAGATGAGGTAACACCGAAAACCGGTGAGTTACGATTAATAAACTAACCTTGTGGCGCGTGCTGGCGAGACTTTGAGGACACGGCCGTCCGAGAAGTCAAGTCGGAACCGTGCGAGGGATGACTGAACGAGCGAAAGCGAGTGAACGAACCGGTTGGGGAGGGCGTGGGGCAGAGGCGGTTTTCATTGGAGTCGTGATTTGCTCACCCCTATTTGAGGCGATTCTGTTGTAGCAAATCACGACTCCAAACGAAGTCTGCGAAAGACACAATCTTTCGCGGTACCGGAAAACCGTCGGTTTTCCGTAGCTCGCAAACGCTTCGCGTTTGCTCACCCGTGAAAATCTTCGATTTTCTCCGGCCCTCGCTTCGCTCGCCCTCTATCCGCCAAGGCACCGCCTTCGCCACATCCTCCCCAACCGATTGCGTTTCTCAGTCGCTCCGCTCCTTGCGATACTCATCCCTCGCGTGATACTCAGCAGGACTTCGGCATCCTCAGCCCTGCTGACGCATGCGCCACATGGTCAGTCAGCGTTTCGAGACGGTCGAAAAATCCGAGTTCCGCTACGTTTTCCAGCTTATCCATCGTGCGCATGCGAAAAGACGAACTCTCGCAGGAGTTTCCCACCCAACGAAGCGGCCTGTCCGTCGTCGCGGTCGTTGACTTCGACGACGTCGAATCCGATGACTTCGGTTTCTTCGGCTACGTCACGTACCACGTCGCGCATCTCCCGTGGCGAGAGGCCGAACGGTTCCATGGTGCCGGTTCCGGGGGCGAATCCGGGGTCTGCGCCGTCGATATCCACGCTGAGGTACGTCGTTCCCTCGAAATCGGGTTCCCAGTCGGCTACCTCCTCGGGTGGAACGACTGTCACGTCGGATTCTGCGGCGCGCTCCCATTCATCCTCGCTTCCGGTTCGCGCACCGAGGATGACGGCATGGTCGGCGATGTCGAGGACATGCCGGGTGACGGTCGCGTGGCTCAAGGGATTGCCGTCGTAGGCTTCGCGCAAATCGAGGTGGGCGTCGAGGCAGACGAAGGTGTCCGGCTCGGTTGCTCGAACTCCGGCCATTGTGACGGTGTGTTCGCCGCCGAGGAGGAGCGGACAGGCGCCGTCCCAGACGATATCGGTCAGGACGCCCTCGACATATTCGAGATACTCTTCGGCGTCGTCCCACGCGTACACGTCGCCGTGGTCGTGCACTGCGAGGTCGGAAAAGAACTGCCCGGTTCGGTGGTCGTAATCGTCGAACGTCCGGGCGAATCGGCGGATTCGTTCGGGACCGAACCGCGTACCGGGCTGAAACGTGGTGGACACGTCGAGCGGCGCACCCACCACCATGAACTCCGCTTTGCCGCGGTCAGTGGACGCGCCGGGGAACATCTAACGTACGATTTTACGCTGTTCGTCCATTTCGAGGTATTCGATCTCGTCGTCGGGCGAGATGTCCATATCCCCGGGCGTCTGGATGGTGATGGTCTCGTAGGTTTCGAGGTCCATGACCTGTGCGACGGTGTCGCTCTCGACGCTGACGACCTGTCCCTGTTTTCGGTTGATGATCGGAACCCAGATTTTCGCGTCGACGGGCTGGCTGAGGCTGCGCTTTTTCTCGTCAAACACGCCTTTGCCCTCGATTCGGGCTTTGGCACTGCCGTGCTTGCCAGGTTTTGCGGTGCTGTAGGCGTTGATGACACATGCGGCGTCGTCCATCATGACGTAATTGCCTTCCTGAAGTTCGCGGACTTCCTTTTGCTCTTTCGCCATACCGCGGGATTGCGTTCGCTTCGGTATAAACCGTTTGGAAATCGCGCGCAGTCGCTCGAAGGCTATAACAGCGAGAAAGAAGCGGAAACCGCGAATAGAACCCGGACGAGAGACGTTTTCCACGACTCGTACGACCCTGCTGGTTTCCACCAGTTTCACGAACGCCGTTTTCACGTCGTCCGTTACTTGGTCTTTACAATCGTCTTTGACGACGATTTCTGAGTCGTTTCGGTTCTCCGTCGGAGCGTTGACCTCGGTGTCGTGTTACCGACCACTTGGTTTTTGCTCCGCGTCTACACCCAATCGATGTAGGCCGTCCGGTTTGTCCTCACGGCTCCCGCTACAGTTTGTACTTGGTCATCAATCGTTATGAACTTTTTTCAGGGGTTCAGACATGTGTGGGGTGAACAAATAGCATGGGAGAGCTTTTGTCCTTTCGCGCGAATCAGCAATCATGCCGGAACACCCGCTCAAACAGCGGTTCGTGCTCGATACGTCGGTCTTTCTCACGGAGGAAATCCGGGACGAAGACGAGGACTTGGAGTCGGCCATCGACCGACTTCTCGATGCGATCGCCACGGCGAAGCTCTCGCTCAACATCTCCTGTTATATTCCGCCCTCGGTTCACGACGAACTCACGGTCGTCCTCCGGGACCGTGGAATTTCGGAATCCGTACTTTCGAAACTGGAGACGTGGGTCATCAAGAAAAATCCCGCTCGATTCGAAGTGATGATTCCCGCCGAACTCGTCTATCGGTTCATCGCCGAGATGAGCAGTCGGGTGGATAGGGGCCTGCGCGTCTCCGAAAACGCAGTTCGCGAGGCGTTCGACGACGGCGAAGCGAACGTCGGCGAGGTCATCTCCGACCTGCGGAGCGAGTATCGTTCGACGCTTCGACGCGGGGTTCTCGACTCGCGGGAAGATTTCGACCTGCTCGTCCTCGCCAGCGAACTCGACGCTGGCGTCGTCACCGAGGATACGGGTATCGTCAACTGGGCCGAGGATTTCGGCCTGCGCTACCTCCGTGGGCGTGATTTCCCACCGCTTCTCGAAGCATATCTCGAAGCCAGTGATGGGGTGTGAACTACCGGATTCCGAGATTATACCTCAGGCACGCGAGAAACGCGCGAGGGACGACCGAAGAACGGAGTTCTTGTGAGCGAAGCGAACGAGAGCACGGAAGAGCGTAGCTCTTCCGGTGTGACGAAGGAATCGGTTGGGGAGGATGTGGTGCGGTTGCTGTGCGGAAGCGGTTTCATTGTTGTCGCGATTTGCTCCAACACAGTCTAATCAAACGAGAGCAAGAAAATCACGACAAAAAACGAAGCCCTCACTCCCTACGGTCGTTCGCCCTTCACCCACCGAGGAACCACCAGAGTCACGTCCTCCCCAGCCGACTCTTTCGTTCGCACGGCTCACTCAGTCGTCCCTCGCACGCTGTCAGCACAAACCCTCGGACGACCACTATCCTCGGGACTGTGCAAGCGCGCGCCGGGTGGTATATTTGAGTCGGCGGTAGCTAGCACTGCAATTTCCTCACTCCTACCGGTCGAGAAACGCCGAAACTCTCCCCAAGCCATCTTCTAACTCCTCGGCAGGAAGCCCGAACCCGATTCTGAAGTACTGGTCGTAGCCGAACAAATCGCCCGGCGCGAGGACGACGCTCTCCTCCTCCACGACGCTGCGACAGAACTCCTTTCCGTTCTCGAATCCGTCTGGAATCGAGACGAATCCGTTCACACCGACCGGGTCGTACCAGTCGAGTCCGTGCTCGTCCACGAACTCGCGCACCCTGTCTCGATTTCGCTTCGCCAACTCGCGGTTTTCGGCCAAAATTTCGTCCTCTTGCTCGCCGAGCGCCTGCCACGCGACGTGCTGGTCGATGATGCCCGGCGAAATCGTAGTATAATCCTTCCACTCCCACGCACCGTCCACGACTTCTTCAGCACCGACCAACCACCCAAATCGCAATCCTGCAAGTCCGTACGCTTTTGTGAGGCTCGTCGTGCTGATGCCGTGTTCGCCCATGCTCGCCACGGGCGGCAGTGGATCCTCCGCGAGTAAGCGATACACTTCATCGCAGAGAAGGTACGCCCCGGCGTCCGCCGCGAGGTCGTAGAGAGCTTCGACTTTCTCGTGTGGATGATAGCGTCCAGTCGGGTTGTTTGGATTGTTCAGTACGATGACCCGCGTCTCGTCTCGAATCGCGTCGGCCACTGCGTCAACGTCGAGTTTCCATTCCGGGGGTTCAAGCCCCACCCGACTGACTTCGCCTAGCGACTCCGGCACGGCGTGGAGCGCTTGGTAGGTCGGCGTCACGACGACTGCGTGGCCACCTTCGCCCAGCAAACTCAGAAACGCCAGAAAGTTCGCTTCCTGCGTCCCACAAGTAAAGAGAACCTCGTCGGCAGTTCGGTCGTAGCGTTCGCCGACTTCAGCCCGAAAGTCAGGGTTGCCGTTCGTCGGAATAACGTACCCCAACTCCCCGGGGTTCGTGTCGAAACGGTCGGTGTCGAGGCTTCGGATACCGCTTTCGGCCAGCATGATGTCCGCCTCGTGTTCGTACTCGGCGAACCAGCGTTCCAGTTTGAATGGCGCTATCTGCATACCGTCCCTTGTTCGCGGGCAGTCGAAAAGCTACGGGACGTGGCAAGCGCGGACGTGGCGATTTCTTCATTCGATTGCATGCGACTATCTGATGCGTGCTGTTGACTGGTAACAACGACTTCTAATTAGTTAGTATGACGATAGATTCAGACAGTCACGGCACGATGGTTAACGTATGACCCTGTTTCGGAACCTCCGCCGCGATTTGCGTACTCCGAAATTCCGAACCGCAGTTCTCCTTGGCATCATTTCGATGCCGTTTATGATTGTAGAGAACCTGACCTCCGACCCTGCATCTGCCATGGCCCTGTTTGTTGCATGCGTAATTTCGGGCTATCTCTATGAAGTCCGGTCAGTACCAAGCACTCAAGCAGGAGCAGTCACGGGGTTCATTGGAGGGCTTCCAGTCGCTCTCTGGCAGAGTTGGTCAGTGCTAATCGATTGGTGGGCCCACCCGATGCTCTTAGATGCCGTTGGCGACTCGTGGCTAGTCGCTCTACTTTCGGTTGTAGCGGCCGTTCTCACTGGCGCTATTTTGATCGGCATCCTCCTCTGGGTTGGGAAAATCGGTGGCCTCATCGGTGAGTGGCTACGCAAGCGCGTCGGTACCGCGCGACTGTCCAATGCTAACTAAATCAGCTCGATAAAAATCACGGTACGCCGACGTATTTGTGTCGTCGATACAGATACAACAGGCCAAACGGAATGCCGATACCGAACCACATGGTAATCCCGAGGAGGAGGTACTCCGACCGAGGTTCCCACTCCGACACCGACGCGACGTATCGGCGGTCGAAGTGAATTCCGATAGCGACGATGGCGGGTGCTGTGAGAACTGCGACACCGAAGACGAATCTGATCGGTGCCGGAATCGTCGAGTGTAGTGCGGGCGACATACCGAACACCGCCGACGTGACCGCTGTAAGGAGGGTTGATACCAATCCAGGCAGGACGAGCAGCCACCAGCGTCTGTCTCGGTCGGCCGCGGTGGTGGAGGGCTGAGCGTGTGATGTCACGTTCGAATAGATGGTTAGTGTTGTGAAAAAGTAATTTGGGGTGTGTCTGATATTTTGAACATCGTGTATTTCTCCCGTCACTAGATTGATTTGATAACTCGTGTTGGTTTCCGTATGGAGCCGAATGTCGTCCATCGACTAACCGACGAACAGGTCGAACAACTCTTCGAGCTCTACGAATCGACTTATTGGGCGGACGACCGAAACCTCCTAGAAATACGCCATATGCTCGACGAAACCGGCGTATTCGTCGGGGTGTGCGACCAAAAAACGGACGAGCTAGTCGGATTCGCACGAGTGTTGACCGACTACGTGTTTCGGGCGTTCGTCGAGGACGTAATCGTCGCCGAAACGCACCGAAACGAGGGATTCGGCCGAATTCTCATGGACGCGTTGTTCGCGCATCCCGACCTCCAGCAGGCCGAAAGCATCACGCTCGGCTGCCGAGAAGACGTCGTCAGCTTCTACGAGCGGTGGGGGTTCGAGGTTGCACCCGAGGAAATGCAGCTGATGAACGTCGTTCGGTAAAATTCCGTTACTCCCTTCCACGCCGTTCCCGCAAATTCTGGCGCGTGAACTGCGGAGTAGCCCGTATTCCGCGCCGCTTGCGGAACGAGCGATAGAGGAGGCCGACGATGAGGAGCGAAATCGCACCCGAAATCGCGGCGGCAGGAATCGCCTCCGCCGCGTACAACACCGCCGTCGTCAGGCCGCCGAACGCGAGCAGGATGCCGTAGATGAGGCGTTTGGCCAGCAGGTCGAACACCTCGTTGTCGTCCTCGATGCTGACGCGGGCGTATAGGTCGTCGCGGTCGATGCGGTCTAGCGCCCGTTCCAGTTTCGGTGGCGCTCTGACGAGCGACTGGGCCGAGGCTTGCAGTTGGTCGCTCGTCTCGGAGACGTACTTTTTGATGGATTCCTCGCGGTAGCCTTCCTCGGTCAGATACTCCGTCGCCACGGCGATGAAGTCGAATCCGGGGTCTAAGGTGACACAAACGCCTTCGACCACCGTCGCCACGCGCAGGACGAGAGCGAGATTCGAGGGGAGGCGAAGCGGGAACTCGTAAATCGTGTCTTCCACTTGCTCGACGATTTGTTGAACCCGATAGGTCTCGATGTCCTCGCCGCGAGCGTCCTCGATGGCGAGTTCCATCACGTTCCCCATCGTCGCGCGGTCGGCCTCCGGGCTGAGGGTGCCCATCTCGATGAGCGAGTCCAGAATGCCGTCGATATCCTGGTTCGCGACAGCGATGTAGAAATCAACGATTTTGCGTTGGATGAACTCGTCTACGTGTCCACTCATGCCGAAGTCGTAGAAGACGATGGTGCCGTCGTCTTTGACCGCCAAATTGCCGGGATGCGGGTCGGCGTGGAAAACGCCGTCTTGAATTATCATCTGGAGGTAGGCACGCTGGAGCGTCGTCGCCAGTTCGTGGCGGTCGATATCCTTTTCGTCCAACTCCTCGACTCGATTGATTTTCGTCCCGCCGATGTACTCCATGGTGAGGACGCGCGGGCCAGAGCGACTCTTGATAACGCGGGGAATGGCGATGTCGTCCTCGTCTTCGAAGTTTGACCGAATTTCGGCCAGCATCGACGCCTCCCGGTCGTAATCCATCTCCTCCCGAATCGTTCGGGCAAACTCGTCGGCTAAGTTGTCGAGCGAGAACGCTCGACCCTGTCCGATAAACCGCATCAGGATTGGAAGCGACCAACGAATCACGCGCAGGTCGGCTTCGACCAGTTCCTCGATACCGGGTCGGCGAACCTTCACCGCGACTCGCTCGCCGTCGATTTTGGCGGCGTACACCTGTCCGAGGCTCGCACCGCTTATGGCTTCGGTGTCGAACTCGCCGAAGTTGTCGTCCACCCGCCCGAGTTCGGACTCGATCACGTTCTCTGCTCGCGCCCATTCGGCGGGTGGAACCTCGTCTTGCAGTTTCGAGAGTTCCTCGACGTACTCCGGCGGGAGGATGTCCGGTCGCGTCGAGAGCAGTTGACCGAGTTTGATGAACGTCGGCCCCAACGTGAGTAGCGATTCGAGAAGCGTGTCCGCCCGCTCGATTCGGGTTTCACTGTCCACCTGCCGGGACGGACCGAACACGAAAAACCGGTGTCGGTCACGGGCGTAGCTCAGCAGGAGCGGCAGGAAGTGCCATGCGACGACGAAGAACCGACGATACGCGCGGAGAGATGCCAGAGAGACCACCCGAGGCTATCGACCTTTGATAGGCACGGACTTGTCCGGTGCGGCCGACCGCTTCGGCAACACGATTTCGAGGACGCCCCGCGCGACGGTCGCTTCGGCCCCCGACCCGGTCGCATCCGGCGGAAGCGGGAGCTCGGCATCGAGGAACAGTGAACGCTCCTCGCTCAAATAGTCGAACTCCATCGGAACGTCCTTCTCACGCCGCGCTTCGATTTGGAGGCGGCCATCTGTCACGTCGATATCGATTGTCTCCTCGGTGACGCCGGGCATGTCGATGACGAGGAGATACGCGTCCTCGCTCTCCAGTAGGTCTGCGAACACGGCGTCCGGGAGTTCTCGCAACGCATCGCGCAGCGCTGACATGGTTCCGTTTTGGTAGGCAAAGGCGAAAAAGGGTGCGGTATGGGAGATGCGCTATCGAAACCCACCCGTGCTAACGGTGACGACGATGCTTCTGTAAAATATCGAAATGTATGCCGTAAAATCGCGAGAACAATTCGTTCCGACGGAGGTGAGGTTGAACCCCGTGCCAAAACAGGTTTTTCGCAACAATTACTATCCGGTCGTCCGATAGATACGATGTGAGACACATCACGCTCCTCGCTCTCCTCATCGTCTTCGTCTACTCCACTATCGTCGTCTTCGACACAGCCGTACGAGGTGAAACGAGATGGATGGAGTACATCGCTCCCGCCGTCGGTGGCGCAATCGGCATGTCCATCGCGTATCGGTCGAAACACCGCCTCTCTTTTTGACGAGTTGATCCGATTATATTGTCTCCAGCAGTAACACGCTGGCAATCGCCAACAAAACCGTTCCCCCGAGCGCGTACGGAAGCCCACCCCGCGCAAGCCGCCACGCCGCGCCGCGTTCGCTGGTATCCGAGACGAGAAATCGCGGGACGCTCTCCCCGTGGCCGATGACGATGTTCACTTCGCCCGCCTCGCTTCCGGCGGACGAATCGTAGCGCGCTTCGCCGAGGGTATAGACGGGTTCACCCGGGTCGAGCCGCTTCTCGATGTACTTTCTATCCTTTCCGGTGTTCAGTTCGAACAGTTTGAGGTCGAGCGACCGCTCCTCCGAATCTACGTCCTTGTTCTCGGCGATGAACCGCCGGATTCGTTCGGGCGGTCGTTTGCCGCCGCGAACGTCGATCGAACGCTCGGCGTTGAATCGAAAGTCAGCGCCGCGAGGGTCCACGAGCGCGCTGGCGGTTTTGTCCTCGACACGGAACGGGATGTGGTTCCGACTCGAGTCGATGGTGCGCCAGTTTCGCCCGTGCTGGGTGCTCTCTTCCTCCTGCACTTCGTACTCGTACGCCAAACACTCGGTTCCGGTGAACGGCGACGTGATGGCTCCTTGCTCGGCGTGAGCGACACCTTCGACTTCGACGGGGGTTCCGTCGCCGAGCGACATCACGTCGGTTGGGTCGTTCGTCAGGATTCGGTAGGCGACTCGGAGGTCTTTACTGCCATACCAGAGCATGGCGCACCCGACGAGGGAACTGACGCAGAGAATTGTCAGTACGAAAGGGTAATCGGGGAGGGTCATACCGGAATTGATGTCCACCAGACGATAAGTGTTCCCCGCTTCCTTTTTGCCCGCCGACTCGAACGGGAAGACATGAGCGACCAACAACCGGACAGAAAGCAGTCCGGATTCAAGGAGACGACTCGTGTGGCGGCCGCCCGCGACCGACTCCGGGAGGCGGTATCCGGACACGACCGCACCGAATCCGTATCTCTCGATGCGGCGGACGGACGGGTGCTCGCCGAGGCGGTCGTCGCCCTGCGAAACGTTCCCCACTACTCGCGGGCGGCTATGGACGGCTTCGCTGTCCGAGCACAGGATACCTTCGACGCGAGCGGCCGTTCGCCCGAAATTCTCCGCCAAACCGACGAGATGGCACCCAAAGCCGCGGTTCGCGTCCACACCGGAAGCGAACTTCCCGACGGCGCGGACGCCGTGGTGATGATAGAACAGACCGACGAGTTCGGCGAGGAAATCGAAGTGTTCGATGCAGTCGCGGAGGGCGAAAACGTCGCTCCGGTCGGCGAGGACGTAGCAGAAGGACAATCGTTGTACGACCCCGGTCATCGTCTCAGGCCGTCCGACCTCGGCATGCTGAAATCGGTCGGCATCCGAGAACTGACGGTGTACGACCGCCCCCGTGTCGCCGTGATTCCGACCGGCGAAGAACTGGTCGAGTCGAATCCCGACCCCGGTCAAGTCGTCGAAACGAACGGGTTGACCGTCTCGCGATTCGTCGAACGGTGGGGCGGCGAGGCGACCTACCACCACGTCGTGACTGACGACGAGGATGCACTCGGCGACGCCATCGAATCGAATCTCGACCACGACATCATCGTCACGACTGGCGGGTCGTCGGTGGGTGAGCGCGATTTGCTCCCCGAAGTCGTATCGGAACTGGGTGAACTCCTCGTCCACGGTGTTGCGCTGAAACCGGGGCATCCAGTCGCATTCGGCCGAGTCGAAGGGACACCAATCGTGATGCTTCCGGGGTATCCCGTCGCCTGCATCATCAATGCGATGCAGTTCCTTCGCCCCGCACTGAAGTGGACTGGCCACCTGCCGTTCGATTCCATGCCGAAGACGAGCGCGACCCTCAGCAGGAAAATTCGGAGCGAACCGGGGATTCGCTCGTTCGTTCGAGTCACGCTGGACGACCGCACGGCAACCCCGACGCGCGCCAGCGGTTCCGGTGTCCTCTCCAGCGTCGCGCTGGCGGACGGCTGGGTCGAAGTGCCCGAAGAACGCGAGGGGATACCCGAAGGTGAGACGGTTTCGGTTGCGAACTGGGAGTGGTCTGCATGACTGAGCGCAAGGAGTTCCGCGACCTCGCCGAGCCGGAGGATGCTCGCGAGGCCATCGCGTCGCTCGACCTCACGCCCGAAACCGAACACGTCCCACTGGAAAAAGCGCGCGGCCGGGTGCTGGCCGAACGACTGGACGCAGACCGCGACGTGCCCGGATTCGACCGTGCGAGCATGGACGGCTATGCGGTGCAAGCGCGGGACACCTTCGGCGCGGACGAGGCTGACCCCGCGATTCTCGACCTCGTCGGTGAAGTTCACGCGGGCGAAGAACCCGGCATCGAGGTCAGTGACGGCGAAGCAGTCGAAATCTCGACCGGAGCCGTGATGCCACCCGGTGCCGACGCGGTGGTGATGGTCGAGCGAACGGACGAACACGAAGATGGCGTCGAAATCCGAACCGCGCTCGCGCCCGGCGACCACGTCATGCTCGCGGGGGCGGACGTTTCGGCGGGACAGCTCGCGCTCGGCCCGGGAACGCAACTCACGGCGCGGGAAATCGGGTTGTTGTCCGCGCTCGGCGCGGACGAGGTACCGGTTCGCGGGAAACCCCGTGTCGGTATCATTTCGACTGGAGACGAACTCGTTCGTCCCGGTAATCCCCTTTCCGACCGGTCCGGCCAGATTTACGACGTCAACAGCTACACCATCGCCACGGCAGTTGAGGAAGCGGGTGGTGAACCCGTCCTCTACCCCCACGCGGGCGACGATTATGACGAGATGGAGCGCCTGTTGTTGGAGGCCGCCGAGGAGTGCGACCTCGTGCTCTCGTCGGGGTCTACCAGCGCAAGTGCGGTGGACGTAATCTACCGAGTCATCGAATCACAGGGCGAACTCCTGCTTCACGGGGTCGCCGTCAAACCCGGGAAACCGATGCTCATCGGCCGGTTTCCGAACTCGGCGTACGTCGGTCTGCCGGGGTATCCCGTCTCCGCGCTGACCATCTTTCGAACCTTCGTCGCACCGGCCATTCGGAAGGCGGCGGGCGTTCCGGAACCGATCACGGCGACCATCGACGCGCGAATGGCCGTGGAAGAACGCTACGGGGAGGGACGAATGCGACTCATGCCGACCGGTTTGGTCGAAGACGAACAGGGTCGTGTGCTCGCCTATCCCGTGGACAAAGGAAGTGGCGCGACGACCAGTCTCGTGGAGGCCGACGGCGTGGTAACCGTCGCGCCGGACACGGCCTACCTCGCGGAAGGCGAGCCGGTCGAGGTGCGACTGTTTTCGCCGGACGTGCAACCGCCGTCCGTCTTCGGCGTCGGCGAGGACGACCCCGCGCTGTCGCGCCTCCTCGACCGACTCGACTCGCCGCGCTATCTCGCGCTTGGCAGTCGGGAGGGACTGCGTCGCCTTCGGAACGGCGTCCCGGATTTCGCGGTGGCGACCGGCGACACGACCGACGCGAGTGACGGAACCGAACTCGCGTCCTACTCCCGAGAGTGGGGTCTGGTCGTTCCTGCCGGAAATCCCGAGGGTATCGAGGGACTCGAAGAGTTGGTCGAACGCGACCTTCGGTTCATCAATCGCGGCACCGACTCCGGTCTGCGGACGACGCTCGGAAACGCCATCGCTGACCTCGCCGACGAACGCGGGACGACTCGCCACGAACTCGTCGAATCCGTTTCGGGATTCGAGATGACGGTCAAAGCGCACGAAAGCCCGGCGCGGAAAGTCGCATCGGGGTCGGCGGACGCGGGACTCGGCTTGCGTGCGACCGCCGAAAAACTTGATTTGGGGTTCGTCTCCCTCGGCGAGGAACGGGTTCGCGTGCTGACGAACCCGAACCGAGAATCGAAGGCTGGCGTCGAAGCGCTAGGCGAGGTGCTCGATTCCGATTTAATCGGTGTACTCGATAGCCTGCCCGGCGTTCGACCATAGCTCGTCGAAACTGTTGACTCGGTAATCACCGAGAACGCACTGATTCCGACGGTGGGGGTCGTGGCGTTCGACGTGAACCGCATCGAGACCGGTGTTCCATGCCGCACCGATATCGCTCGACCCGTCGCCCGCGAGGACACCACGGTCGGTTTTTTCGACACCCATCTCGGCCATCGCGTACTTGATCGGTGCGGGGTCGGGTTTCCACCCCATCTGCTCGTCACAGCAGACGACGGTATCGAACCAGTCCCGAATGCCGAGACGGTCGATGACGGGGTCGGTGAGGAATTGCTGGCAGTGGGTGACCAATCCGACCGGACAATCCAGGTCTGCGACGAAGGCGGCATCGTCGTACAAGAACGTGTGTTCGGCGCGCAACTGCGGGTCTTCTATCGAGTGGAAGGCATCCCAGAACGTCGGCGGGTCGATACCCCACTCGCGAAGTTGTGCGTCCCGCGACCCGCCAAGCCCGTGCCAGATGATTTCCGATTCGTACTCGGTGAACTCCCGACCAAGGCGGTCGCTCACACGGTCGAACACCGAGCTGATGTACGTGGGTTCGATATCGATGAGTGTTCCGTCCAGATCGAGAAGCCAGAAATCGTACTCGCGAGCGACCATCGGGGTTCCTCTAGTAATGCCTCTTCGCTTATAACTCTTCGTCTAACATCGTCGCGGAATTCGATCCCTGACGGTTTGAAAATCGAGAACGTCGCTTCGAGTTCAGTCCGCCGACGACTCCATTTCGCGCGTTTCCGGAGCCGGTTCCGGTTGGTCGTAGAGATGACATGCGGCGGGATGCTCGCGATTCTGGAGAACCGGCCGTTGCCGTTCACAGATGCTTTCGAACCGCTTCCGCATCACTTCGATTGCTCCCTCACGGTCGTCGGAAACGAACCGGTCAAACGATTCGGCGACGGTGGCACGGTTTTCTCCCTCCAGTTGATGGGTGAAGAGTTCTTTCCACAACTCGGCTTTGAGCGTCTCGTCGTCCAGTTCCGCCGGATTTTCGTCAGGCCCGGCGGCCAGTTCGCGCACCCCCGGCAAACTGATCTCGTCGGATTCGAGTCGCTCGCGGTAATCCATAACCTCGCGGTACGCGGTCTGTCGAATCTCCACATCCCGTGGCGGGATGACGTTCGGACATCGCGTCCTGAAGTGACAGCCAGATGGTGGATTCCGCGGCGAGGGCACGTCACCTGATAGCGTGTGGATGTCGCGTTCCTGCTCGCTGGTGTCCGCTCGGGGGACGCTCTCCAACAGTGCTTGCGTGTAGGGATGTTGTGGGTCGGTGAAGATTTCGTCCACCGGGCCGACCTCCACGATTTCGCCGAGATACATCACCGCCACGCGGTCGGAGATGTGGCGAACGACCGAAAGGTCGTGGGCGATGAACAGGTAGGTCAGACCGAACTCGTTTTGCAAGTCCTGGAGGAGGTTCAGCACTTGGGCCTGCACGGACACGTCCAGTGCCGACACCGGTTCGTCCAGCACGATGAAATCCGGTTCCAACGCGAGTGCTCGCGCGATTCCGATTCGTTGGCGCTGTCCCCCCGAGAACTCGTGTGGATAGCGGTCGATCTGCCCCGCCGAAAGGCCGACGCGCTCCATGAGTTCTTGCACGCGTTCCCTGCGCCCACTCCGCGAGCCGACACCGTGAACGTCTAGTGGTTCGCGGATGATTTCGCCCGCCGTCATTCGCGGGTCGAGGCTGGAGAACGGGTCCTGGAAGACCACCTGTGCGCGCTTTCTGAACTCGGTCAAATCGTTCAGTTCGTAGACGTCCTGGCCATCGAACTCGACGCGCCCGCCGGTTGGGTCGCGCAGACTGAGCAAGGTTTCGCCGGTCGTGGATTTGCCGCATCCCGACTCGCCGACGAGACCGAGCGTTTCGCCCTCCTGAATCTGGAACGAGATACCATCGACCGCTTTCACGCTTTTCGGCTCTCGCCCCAGCAGTCGGTCGGTTAGGGTATCCTGTTCGAAGTAGTACTTCTGGAGATCGGAAACGCGAAGGAGTGGGTCAGTCATTCGTTCTCACCTCTGTTTTCGGCGGTCGAGTCGCGTTGGAACCGGTTTTTCGACAGTGCGTGCGACTCGTCGTATTCCATCCGGGTAAGCACACAGCGCGCCTCGTGTTCGGTGCTTCCGCCAGCGTCGTCCATCGAGGGATGGGAAAGGCATTCCTCCATCGCCTTCGGACAGCGGTCGGCGAAGTAACATCTGTCTTCCATCTCCGAATCCAGCAGGTCGGGGACGTTCCCCTCGATCGGCTGGAGTCTCGGGTCGGGGTTTTCCAAGTCCGGTAGCGACCCGAGCAGTCCCTGCGTGTAGGGATGCACCGGCGCGTCGAACACGTCTTCGAGCGTTCCGCGCTCGACCAATTCCCCGGCGTACATCACGCCGACGCGGTCGCACATCCGGGCGACGACGCCGAGGTTGTGCGTGATGAGCATGATACTCATGCCGGTGTCCTCCTGCAAGTCGCGCAGGAGATCCAAGATTTGGGCCTGAATCGTCACGTCGAGGGCCGTCGTCGGTTCATCCGCGATGAGCAAATCAGGTTCGCCCGCGAGCGCCTGTGCAATCATCGCCCGCTGTAACATTCCGCCGGAGAACTGGTGTGGGTACTCCTCGGCACGGTCTGCGGGGTCGGGAATACCGACCTGTTCCAGCAGGGAGACCGCTTTCGCGTGACTCGCCTCGCTGACGTAATCCTGCGACGGCAGGACGGTGCTCGCGATTAAGTTGGTGAGCCCGTAGCCCTGCGTCCGCGAGCGCGTCGAACGCGGGTTCGACCGCGCTCGCTGTTGAACTTCGACGGCCTCCGCGATCTGCTCGCCGACGGTAATCGACGGGTTCAGACTGCTCATCGGGTCCTGGAAGATCATGCTGAACGACGGCCCTCGCAGGGCACGTCGTTCGCGGGTCGTCAACTGCCGGATGTCAACGAACTCGCCATCGACGGCCTCCGGCCGGTCGCTTTTCGTCTCCTCGGCAAGCGTCGGGTTACGATACCAGACTTCGCCGGACGTGATTCTGCCGGGCGACTCCACGAGGTCGATGATGGAGAGCGCGGCGACGCTCTTTCCCGACCCGGATTCGCCGACGACGCCGAACACCTCTTCCTCCCGAACATCGAAACTGAGCGATTCGCAGGCGTTGACTTGCCCTTTTTCCGTGAAAAAGCGCGTCGAGAGGTCGCGGACGCGAAGCAGGTCGCTCATACGCCACCTCCTTCGCCCTCGATACCGGGGTCTAAGGCGTCACGCAACCAATCCCCGAGGAGGTTGATTCCGATGACGGTGATGACGATTGCCAGGCCGGGAACCGTCGAAATCCACCACGAGGTGGCCAGATAATCCCGTCCTTGCGAGATGTCGAAGCCCCATGAGAGGTTCACCCCGGAAAAACCGAGGTACGACAGCGCGCTTTCGAGCAGGATGATGGCTGCGATTTGGATGGTCGCCAGCACGATGATCGGCGTCACACTGTTCGGCAAGATGTGCTTGCGCAGGATGAACGTGTCGCGTGCCCCGACGGAGCGGGAGGCTTTCACGTACTCTTCACCCGTCACCGTCAGTGCTTCGCCGCGTGCAACGCGGGCGAACCACACCCAGTTGACGAGCGCGACGACGAGGATGACCGTCCCCGGAAGCGCAATTTTTTGGGGCATGCCGGAAACGACGCCCAACGCCACGAGCGGGTCGGGGAACGTGAGCACCGCGCGTTTGAACAACCCGACCAACGCGATCGCTAACACGAGCGATGGGAACGCCAACATAATATCGGCGCTTCGCATTAGTGCGTCGTCTACGATTTTCCCGTAGTAGCCTGCGACGAGTCCGACGGTCACCCCGATGAGTGCCGCCAGTGCCGTCCCGAAGAGACCGACGAGGAGCGAGGTTCGCGCGCCGTAGATAACCCGCGAGAGCATGTCGCGCCCGAGTTGGTCGGTTCCCAGCGGATGGGACGGCTGTGCCTCGACGTAGGTCGTGTTGTTCACGATTTGCACGGTTCCATTGACTAACTGGGAACTCGTCTGCGTCGTCTGCTTGCTGAATCCTAACGGCGGCAGATTGGAGTCGTCCAGATTCTGTCGGGTCGGATTGTGCGGTGCCAAGAGCGGCGCGAACGCCGCGACGAGGATGACACTGATAACGACGACGACACCGATTTTCGCCAGCAAACTCTGTCTAAACTCGCGTTTGAGGTTGCGAAGCGTGCGCGGTGAAATCATTCGTACACCACCTGTGGGTTGATGTAGGCGTACAGCGCGTCCACGAAGATGTTCACGACGACGAACCCGGTGCCGACGACGATGAGCGACCCCTGAATCAGCGGCCAGTCACGAGCGTTGATGGAGTTGATGATGAGCGTGCCGAGTCCCGGCCACGCGAACACCTGCTCCGTGATGACTGCCCCGCCGATGAGCGTCCCCAACTGCAAGCCGAGGACGGTGATGACCGGGATGAGGGTGTTCCGGAGCGCGTGCTTGTACCGAACCAAGGTCTCGGGCAGTCCTTTCGCCCGCGATGCCCGGATGTAGGTCTTCCCGAGTTCGTCCAACATTCCGCTCCGCGTGAGGCGGGTGATGAGCGCGGTGAAGTACGTCCCCAGCGTTATCGCCGGGAGGAAGATGTGTTTCAACCACGTCACGAGCCCGTTGAAGCTTCCCTGCGTGAACACCATCTCCAGTGCTGGTATCAGGCCGATTCCGCGCTGGCTCGTCGGCAGCGGTCCGGCGACGGCCAACAGCAACACCAACATGATGCCGAGCCAGAAGTTCGGCGTGCTGATGCCGACCAGCGAGAACGTCGTCGCCAGATAGTCCGCCGGTTCGTGGCGTCGCGTTGCACTAAGAACGCCCAGCGGAATCGAGATGATGACCGCGACGAGACTCGCCGCGACGGCCAGTTCGAGCGTCGCAGGAAGGCGGTTGAAGATTCGCGTGCTGGCCTGCGTTCCCGAGATGTACGAGTAGCCCATATCCCCTTGCAGGAGTCCGGTGATATACTCGAAATACTGGACGTACAGCGGTTTGTTCAAGCCGAGTTCGACAGCGATTCGCTGTTTCAACTGCGGACTCGCGTCCAACGGTGCGATAAACGTGACGGGGTCGCCGGGCGTGATGAATCGAAGGAGAAACACCACGGTAACGACGCCCCAGATGACGAATATTCCCTGGACGCTCCGTCGGAGCAGGAATCGACCCATCGACATCTAGTGACACCTCATCGATAATCCTGACATCCTATTTTTGCGAAATCGCGTATGCCTCGATTCGTTCGTCACGCCGTGCTTTCCAGTTCAACCGTTGGCTGACGCCATAGACGCTGTACTGCCGGTTGAGGTATATCCACGGTGCTTGGTCGTGGAGAACTTTGTTCACCTCTTTCAGCTTCGCGTTGCGTTTCTGGCCGTCCGGCATGTTCTGTGCCTCGTTCATCAGTTTGTCCACCCGCTCGTTGCTGTATGACGTGAGCGCCCCATCCGTCGTCAGCAGCGGGATGATCGTCTGGCTGGCGTCGAACGTCGCGTTCCCCCAGCCGATGAGGTAGAAGTGCGGCCCGGTTTCGATGTCCCCGTCCGCCAACTCCCCGGCGAGCGCGTTGAAATCACGCTGTTGGACGGAGCAATTGACGTTGCTGAGTTGGTTTATCTGCTGGGACACCGCCTGTGCGATTTCCACGTCTTTCAGGTAGCGGCCGACCGGCGTGTGAAGCGTGATACTTGCGCCAGCATGACCGCTTTCCTGAACGAGTCGTTCCGCCTCCTTTTTCCGCTTTCCGTACGGCTTGACGTTCGAATTGTAGCCGGTGAACCCTTCCAACGTCGGTTGGCTGGTCTGATCCGCGAAGTTGGAGAGAACGTTTTTGATGATGCTCGGCAGGTCGATGGCGAGGTTCATCGCCTTGCGGAACTGCGTGCTGGAGAACGGTTCCACGTCGTATCGCATCGCGTTGTAGATGATGCGCGTACTCGGCACCGCGGCGAGGCGGGAGTTGCCCGACCCCTTCACACGCCCGGCGTCCTGCGGTGGAACGTTGACGATGATGTCCGTCTCGTCGTTGACGAGTTGGTTCACTCGCGTGCTCGACTCCTTCGCCGCGTTGATGGTGAGTTTCGAGACGGCGGCCGGGTCGCGCCAGTAGTTCTCGTTGCGCTGGAAGACGACCTGCACGTCTTCTTGATAGTTCTGCAGTTTGAACGCCCCGGTGCCGTTCATGTTCTTGGCGATGAAGTTCTTGCTGTTGTTCTCGATCCACTTCTTCTGCACGATGTCACAGTAGGTCGCGAACAGACCGAACACGATGGGATTGACGCCGTCGGATGTGACCTCGATTTTGCCGTTCGTCACTTTCGCACCCGTCACGCCGGAAAGCTGGTCGCTCTGTGGACTTTCCAGGTTGCCAACTTTCGGTTTGACAATGCGGTTGATGCTGAAGGCCACGTCCTCCGGGGTCAGGTCGTCTCCGCTGTGAAACGTCACATCGTCGCGGATGGTGAACTCGACCGTTTTGTCGCCGGTTCGTTCGTAGTTCGTCGCCAGCTTCTTGGTAATCTTCCCCTTTGGGTCACGGGAAAGCAGACCCTCGTAGGCCTGCAAGACGACGTTGTCCGTCGTCGTCTCTCGGTGGTTGTGTGGGTCGAGCGTCGATGGCATCTGCCCCTGCGTGATGGTGACCGGGAAATCCCCCGTCTGTCCACCGCCACCGCCACCACCGCCATCGCCAGTGGTCGTTCCGTCCTGGTTTTCGTTACTGTTTCCGCCGGAACAGCCGGCAATCGATGCCGATGCCGCGGCTCCACCTGCAAGTTTCAGATACGTCCGCCGATTCAGTTGCTCGTCGGGCATATCCTCCTATGACGTTTTCTGGGATATATATCTGTGGTACAAGCCATCATTCCCGCGTTTAATAATCTCATGACATATATTGCCGAACACAACCTCACATTTATGTAATCAGACATCGAAAGGTTGAATATGGCCGTTCACGGCCGACATCCCTCACTGCGAGACTTGTTCGACGAGTCGCCCACGCCGCACATTGCCCACCCACCTCATACCCACCACCGTGATTTCTACGTCGCCACCGACGGTTCGTACAGTCACAACGCCGGTGAGGGCGGGCTTGGCGTCATCATCGAAACCCGCGATGGCAAGCGTGTCACCCGGCTTTCGGTTCCCGACGACGATGTCCCCGATAACAACGTTGCCGAGTACCGAGCACTCCATCTCGGACTGGACGTGTTGGCGGTTCGTGCTCCTGCTGATGCACGGGTCGGCGTACTAGTCGACCACGACCAACTGGCCGCCAACGTCAACAACGCGGTGCTCGCCGCCAACCGAACCGACTGGCGGCCTCCGAAACCGTTCTCGGTTCCACCAGCGGGGAAGTTCCACTGGCGAGGAATTCGTGCCAGAATCGCCGGATTCGACGAACTCCGGGCCGCCCAAATCCGGAGCGACTGCAACCCCGCACATCCCTTGGCGAACGCACCGAAGGAATACGCCCACGTAAACCGCGAACCGGCGCGGTGTCTGCTCCCCGACGCTCCGGGGTCGAGCGAGCCACAGATTCCGCCGCCGTCCCGGGCGAACAGGCATGCAAGTGATTGATCCGTAAGGACGTTCAGTCCACGAGTCCCTGCTCGCGCATGTGTTTCCGAAGTTCGTCCTTGGTATCGAACTCGGTTCCACACGCCTCACACCGATAGGTTTCCTCGGACATGGTCGAACCGACGGGACTGTGGTGGGTAACGGCTTCCATCACGTTCCCGTGTAAACCGTCTACAATGATGTCGGCCGATACACAAAACAAACCGTATCGCCGATTACCGACGAGTCACAACTGCTGGCGCTCACCGTCGGCTATTATGTCGTCATCTTCGGCGTCCTCACTCACTATTACGTCGTACAAACCAGGTCGTACAGTTGGGTCGCCCACATAATCGTTCTCATCGCCCTCGCCGGAATCGCCTTTGAATCTGTAACCCGGTCGTGGCGTTCCGCCTACTGAATCCACCACGACGATGACAGGTAACGAATCGATGTGATACCGACAACGAAACGACTACAACACTGCTCTGAGTGGGCAGTGCAAGGTGTGGCACGCGATGAGCACGCGGATATTCGACTCGCTGAGACGGTACTGGAAACGACGAACTGACCGACCGGACTACAGACAAGCGTACGTCAAACTCCCGCTCGACACCGACCTTCCTCGACTGGCACACGAGTTCGAGGTCGTTTGCGAGGGACAACTCGACCGACTCCCCCAGCGGGATTCTATCGTCGTCGAGACGGACTACGTCCCCGAGTCGAGGTTCGATGCCGAGAAATTTGCGGGGTTGGTGGACGGAATTCGGGAATCGTGTTCCGGGGAGTACGTCGTGCATGAATCGACCAAGTGGCGACTGCATCGGGATGGCGTGGCAAAGACGCATACCGTTGTTCCCGTGAAACCGCTGTACTCAGTTTCTGAAGCGGAAGAAGGGACTTCGAAAGAGCAGATATCGGGACATCCTCGGTAGCTCATCTTGCGTTTTTGATTGGAAGTTGTTCATGCTTATCTGATAGTTGATCGAATTTCCATTATTTCGTTGGTAAATCACGACAACACTTGACCGCCACCGCACCCTCCCCAATCGACTACGTTTCTCGGTCGCTTCACTCCCTGCGATACTCGTCCCTCGCGTGAACCCAGACAGGCCCTCGGCGGTGAACGCCTTGGGCCTGCTGGCACACGCGCCATGTGATATTGCGTCTATCCGAAACACCGGTTTCTCATATGGCGCGCGAAGGCGAAACCGTGAGCCGTCACTATTCGTCCGCGCGAGGGACAACTAAGCGAAGGAGGGAGTCGGTTGGGGAGGGTGCGGTTATTTTGGAGTCGGCAATTGCGAGCGACTCTCCCAGAAACAGCAAATCGGCCACCGCTGGTTCCATCATCTCATAACCGACGCCGGAAACAGCTGACAAGGCACTGTCTAGATAAGGACGAGCAGGTTGAAGAGTTAGTGATTCATGCTACTCTCAAACCTGCTCAATAAGAGTTTAGAGACGGCTACGCTTGAATGTTGGGAGCGTGAGCGGACGGCGACGCCCGTCAGGGCGTTCGCCGTCCGGCTCCACGCGACCGGCTGTTCGCTCAGAGAAACAAAAGAAATTCTTCAATTATTCGGCGTAAATCGCTCTCATCAAGCAATTTTTCAGTGGGTACATCGGCTCGCTGACAGCGTCTCGGATCCGCCGTCGGCGTCGCCGACGCGGGTCGCGGTGGACGAAACCGCTGTCAAAATTAACGGCGAATGGTCTTGGGTGTACGCTGCAATCGACACCGAAACAAAACTGTTACTCGATGTCAAAGTGTTTGATCGACATGGGACCGATCAAGCGGCTGTATTTCTATCTGAACTCGCCGAGAAACACGATCTTTCCGATGCGGTGTTTCTCGTTGATGGCTACGGCTATCGGACTGCCCTCTTCCGAATTGGGTTGAGCGGTCACCTCGACTATACCGAGCGAAACCTGATCGAGAAATGGTTTCACACGCTCAAGCAGCGAATCGACCGCTTTCATACGTCGTGGGTGGGCAGTCGGCCGAGCGTCCAGCGCTGGCTTGAACAGTTTGTGCATTACTATAACCAGCAACGACCGCATCAATCGCTCAACAACCGAACGCCTGTCGAGGAAGAGCTAAACTAGACAGTGCCGCTGACAACAAAGTAACAAAGAAGTCGGAAAAATTCTCGCTACACGTTCGTTCGTTCGCGTTATTCGTTCTTCTGAGAGTCCACAACCGCCACGCCAGCCAGATTGACGATGTCCTTCACCTCGTCGCCGCGCTGGAGGACGTGGACGGGTTTGTCCATGCCGACGAGCATCGGGCCGATGGCTTCTGCCCCACCAAGGCGCTGGAGGAGTTTGTAGCCGATGTTGCCCGCTTCGAGGTTCGGGAAGACGAGGACGTTCGCGGGTTCGTCCAGATCCGAGAACTCGTAGGTGCCGTTCAAAATCTCCTCGACGACCGCCGTGTCGGCCTGCATCTCGCCATCCACGGAGAAATCGACTTCCGGGTCGTCGCGGAGCATCCGGGCCGCATCCCTCGGTTTGCGGGTTCCCTCGTTATCCACGCTGCCGAAGTTGGAGTAGGAAAGCAGTGCGGCCCGCGGTTCGACGTTGAACCGGCGTGCGAGTTTCGCCGTCTGCTTCGTCACTTCGGCCAGCACGTCCTCGTCGGGTGCCTGATTCACCGTCGCGTCGGCACAGAAGATGACCTGATTCTTGAACGTGAGCATGTAGACACCGGCGGCGTAGTTTACGTCTGGCGCGGTGCCGATGACCTGTAGCGGCGGTCGGAGTGCCGATGGATACTGGTGGGTTAAACCGGTAAGCATCGCATCTGCATCGCCCTGTTCGACCATCACACTCCCGAGGTAGTTGCTGTCGCGTTCGACCAGTTCTGCGGCCTCACTTCGGGTAACTCCTTTTCGTTCGCGCAGTTCATACAGACGGTCGGCGTAGCCGTCGTAGTCGCCGTTTTTGGGATCCACGACTTCGGGTTTAAAACCGAGGCCGAGGTCAGTGGCGGTGGCTTCGATCTCCTCGCGGTCACCGATGAGGACGGGGTCTGCGATACCCTCCTCGTGCAGTTGGTAGGCCGCGCGAATCATCTTTCTATCAGTTCCTTCCGCGAGTGCGACGCGCTTGGGGTCGCTTTTCGCCTTGTTCAGGACGACGCGCATCATCTCGCGGGATTTGCCGAGTCGTGCTTCGAGCGTTTCGACGTACTCGCCGACTTTGAGGTCGCTCCGGGCGACGCCGGTTTCGATGGCGGCCTCGGCAACCGCGGGTGCGACTTCGAACAGCACGCGGGGGTCGAGCGGTTTCGGGATGATGTACTCCGGACCGAACTGGAGCGGTTGGTCGCCGTACGCTTTGACCACGGCGTCCGGCACGTCCTTTTTCGCGAGTTCCGCGAGCGCGCGCGCCGAGGCGATTTTCATCTCCTCGTTGATGTCGCTGGCACGCACGTCGAGCGCGCCGCGGAAGATGAACGGGAACCCGAGGACGTTGTTGACCATGTTCGGGTAGTCGGAGCGCCCGGTTGCCATGATGACCATGTCGTCGCGTGCGTCTTTGGCTTCCTCGTAGCCGATTTCCGGGTCGGGGTTCGCCATCGCGAAGATAATCGGGTCGTCGGCCATCGAGCGAACCATCTCCTGGCTGACAATGCCGCCGACCGAGAGGCCGACGAACACGTCCGCATCCTTCAGCGCGTCCGCGAGGCTTCCCTCGGGAACGTCGCGCGCGAACTCCGTTTTGAACTCGTTCACGTCCCCGCGTTTGGCGCGGTTTTTGGTGATGATTCCAGAGGAGTCACACATCGTGATGTTTTCCTTGCGCGCCCCGAGGGAGACGTAAAAGCGGGCCGTCGCAATCGCGCTCGCCCCAGCGCCGGAGAAGACGATGTCGAGTTCTTCCGGACTCTTGCCGTTGATTTCGGTCGCGTTGAGCAGGGCGGCCCCGCTGATGATAGCGGTGCCGTGCTGGTCGTCGTGGAAGACGGGGATGTCCATCTCCTCGCGGAGTCGCTCCTCGATTTCGAAACACTCCGGCGCTTTGATGTCCTCCAGATTGATGCCGCCGAAGGTCGGTTCCATGGCGCTGACAGTTCGAACGATGTCGTCCGGATTCGCCTGGTCGAGTTCAATATCGAACACGTCGATGTCCGCGAATCGTTTGAAAAGGACGCCTTTGCCTTCCATGACCGGTTTGCTGGCCTGCGCGCCGATGTCGCCGAGTCCAAGGACGGCACTTCCGTTCGACACCACGCCGACGAGGTTCCCTTTCGCAGTGTAATTGTACGCCTTCCCCTCGTCTGCTGCGATTTCCTCGCACGGGGCGGCCACGCCTGGCGAGTACGCAAGACTCAGGTCGCGCTGTGTGTTCGTCGGTTTCGTCGTCGATATCTCGATTTTCCCCGGCGGGTCGCTGCGGTGGTAATCGAGTGAATCCTCTTCGAGTCCCATGTCCGGTATCTTCCCGCCCTCCGCTAAAAATCTATCCGAATCCGTCGAATTTGCCTTCGACGTTCGTCGAACTCACCGTTCCAACACGGTCGGACGTGGAATCGCTCCTTCGTGCCCGACTGCGGTCACCGTACTTGTCGGCCAGTTCCCCGTTTTCGTCAGGATTTCCATCCCGTCCTCCGTGATGAGAACCGTATCTTCGCTTTTCGCACCCTGCACGGTCGGGTTCCAGGCGAACGCCATCGGCAGTCGGATTTCGGCGTCCGTCGTCGGCGTGGCGATCCACTCCCGTCCGGCGTAACCCGCGGCACCACCTTGATGATGTTTCTTCCATTCGTCTTCGTGACCGACCTGCCCGTAGGCCGTCTGAATTGCCTCGAACACGTCGCCCGCCGTCCCGCCGTCGATTCCGGCCTGTTGTGTCGCCGCCAATGCGGTCGCTTCGACCGTTGCCGCGGCGCGGTGCCGCGATTCCAGCCAGTCCGGTGGGTCGAATGCGACCGTTCGGGTCAGGCTGGCGTGAAGTCCCGCCCGCTCCGCGGTGACGGAGACGAGCGCGTACTCACCCAACTTCGAATCGGTCGGCGTGTAATGGCGGTACCGCTGGGCGCGTTCGCTTCCACCGACGAGTGCTACCGGGGTCTCGATGCCCTGCGAATCGAGCGCGCCGCGGACGGCAGACGCGACTTCGCGTTCCGTATCGTCCGGTTCCAGTTCTCGACAGATGGCTTCGACGGCCGCGGCGGTCTCCTCGCCGAGGGTTCGATACCTGTCGATATCGTCCGGAGTCAACGGTCGGCGAAGTGACGAGGCGTCCACCGATTCGACGTTCGGCACGTCGAAATCCGCGCCAGCGGGTGTCGTCATGTGTTCTGCGACAGCGCCCGCGAGTGACTGTTCGTACCACTCGTATTCGGTGACGACGACGTCGTCGGGTAGTTCTTCGTCGCGCAAGCGCGGTGCCTCAATAGTATCGGTGACGACGCGAAGTTCGTCCCCATCGTAGCCGACGGCGGCAACGCCGACATCTCCCTCGCGGTCAACGACGTTGTTCCCACCCGTAAGCCACGCGAAACTGTTGGAGCGTGCGAACCAGACTGACTGGAGATCGCGCGCGTCGAGGAGGGCGTCGAGACGATCCAGTTTCGTCATACTGTGTCCGTCGCCCTCAATTCCCTTGAACCTGTTTCTGTCGGATTCCGCCGACTGTCAGAGGACATACCATTCCCATAAAATTTATTACTCATTTACAGTAAGATATGTACGCCCACCATGCCGCCCGCTGGTGGCTTCGCAGGCCTGCACAACTCCCGCTGAACCCTTCCGCCCAACTGTTCCCATTTCCGTCCCCTTTCTCCTGCCACAGCGATCCTCCGCCAATCCGCGACATTCCACTCGTCCTGCCGTTTGCTCCGTTTTTCTCCGACTCCCACATTCAGGGAAAGTCGGACAGACCTAAGTACGACGCCTCCTAACTCCCGGGAAAGGGGATTACCGTGATACGACACGACATTACCGAGGTGAGCGCCTGATGGGGTCACGATTCAGGCGCTTTGCCGCCTTCACGACGGGCCTGACGTTCGCTCTCATCCTACTCGGCGTCTACACCGCCGCGTCGGGGGCGGGCCTCTCCTGTAGCGCCCAGTGGCCGTACTGTGACGGTGGATTGCTCCCACAGAGCATCCCGAGTTTCATCGAATGGTTCCACCGCCTCGTGGCGATGGTAACCGGCTTTTTCATCCTCGGAACGACCGTAGGCGCGTGGAAATACTACGACAGCACCCGCATCCGAGTCGCGGCAACCATCGCGCTCGTCGTCCTCCCGGTGCAACTGCTCCTCGGTGGCGCCACCGTCCTCATCTACGGTCCCGCCTCGCAGGTTGCTCACCACGCCGCCGCGATGGTCATCTTCGCATCACTGATGGCGACCACGCTGTGGGCGTACGAAGAACCCGACAAAAGCGCAACGTCGGCAAGCGAATCGACCGCTGGCTATCCGTCGGACGACTAACATCTCCCGACGAAACTTTTAGCGGATTCATGCGAGAAACCGATAGTAGCTTTCTATACGATGATTGACCATGTAGTATCGGGGGAGAACCACAATGCACAGACGGACCTTTCTCAGGGGGAGTGCCGGAGCTATCGCTGGGCTGACGCTCGCGAGCAACGCGAGCGCACAGGACGGCGGCGTCGTTAGAATCGGCTCCGACATTCCGTATCGACCGTTCGAATACCGTACCACGGGCGGAGAACTCATCGGTTTCGACGTAGACCTCGCCGAGGCGATTTTCGGCGAAGAGTTGAATCGGGAGTACGAATTCGTTCAGACGAGTTTCGACACCATCATCCCGAGTCTCAACAACGGGAATTTCCGCGTCATCATGAGCGCGATGACTATCAACGACGAGCGGGCACAACAGGTCGATTTCTCCGACCCGTATTTCACCGCGTATCAGACAATCCTCGTGTTGCGGAACGGCAACATTGACCAAGTAGCAGACCTACAGGGAACGACGGTTGCAGTTCAGAAGGGAACGACCGGCGAAGCAGCAGCACAAGAGTTGAGGCGGGAGTTCAACGGCAATCTCACCATCGACAGTTATGACCAGATTCCCGGCGCGTTCTCCGCGCTTGGAAACAATCAGGCTGCCGCAGTCATCAACGACAACACGGTCAACGCCGAGTTCGCCAACCAGAACGAGAACGTCGTCTTCCTCGAAGCGGAGGAGGACTCCGCAGCGACGGGTGAAGACGTGCCGCCATACCACACGCTCACTGTCGAGGAGTACGGAATCGCGTTTCGACAGGATGACGACCAGTTCAGACAGCAGGTCAACGACGCACTGGCGGGGGTTCGGGAGTCCGGAACGTACGACGAAATCTACTCGGAATACTTCCAAACGGCGAATGGGACGACCGATGGGGGCATGACTACCAGTGGCTAACCGCCACAGGAGGACGTGATGGCTGAGACGTACACCGACGAGAGGGGAATCGAACGCTCGACGGAGCGGAAAGAGGGGTTGCTGACCGACCGGCGCGTCAGATGGATCGGGATGACGATTGCCGGTCTCTTTGCAGCCGGTGTCGCCTTCTTTCTCTATCTGATTCTCGCCGACTTCGTGGATTACGACCTGCTGATAGCGATTCTACCGCAGTTTGTCGAGGCGCTGTTTCTCGTCCTGCAAATAATCCTCATCTCTGGCTTGCTCGCGCTCTTTTTCGGCGTGCTCGTCGGACTGGGGCGCGTCTCCAGTACGTCATTCACACAGGGCATCGCGACGATGTACGTAGAGTTCTTCCGCGGGACGCCACTGCTGTTCCAGTTGTTCGTCATCTATCTCGGTGTTCCGGCGTTCTGGCCACCGGGCGAGTTCCCGCTTCAGAACTGGAGTTTCGCGGCGGCGATTATCGGTCTGACGCTCAATCACACCGCCTACATCGGCGAGGCTGTAAAGGGTGGCATCAACTCCGTCGCCGAGGGACAAACGGAAGCGGCGCGATCGCTCGGCATGTCGTATATCGACTCGATGCGATTCGTCATCCTGCCACAGGCCTGGCGAAACGCGCTGGCGGCCATCGGGAACGACCTCGTGATTCTCGTCAAGGACACGTCGTTGCTGACGGTGCTCGCTATTCCCGAACTCATAAGCGTCTTCCGCAACGTCAACAGCGCGACGTTCGACGCGTGGACGCCAATCGTGGTAGTTTCGGTTGCCTACCTCGTCATCACGCTTCCGCTCGGGAAAATTGTTCGGACGCTAGAGGAGCGCTCCATGTGGGGGACGGAACGATGAGCGTCCCCGAAGTGGAGTACGACCACGTTGACAAGTACTTCGGCGAGACACACGTGTTGAAAGACGTCAATCTCGCCGTCGATGACGGTGAAGTCGTGGTCGTCGTCGGACCGAGCGGAAGCGGGAAATCGACGCTACTGCGATGCACGAACCGACTCGAAGAGATTCAGAACGGCGAAATCAGAATCGAAGGACAGGCCATCACCGACCCGGACGTAGACGTGAACGAACTCCGGGAACACATCGGGATGGTGTTCCAGAGTTTCAACCTGTTTCCGCACAAAACGGCGGTGGAGAACGTCGCACTCGCACCCAAAGTCGTCAAGGGATTTGCCGACGACGAGGCGGAGAAATGGGCGAGCGCCATGTTGGACCGCGTCGGCCTCTCCGACCAAGCCCACAAATATCCGAACCAGCTCTCGGGCGGCCAGCAACAGCGCGTGGCAATCGCTCGTGCGCTGGCGATGGATCCGAGCGTCATGCTGTTCGACGAAGTCACCAGCGCGCTCGACCCGGAACTCGTCGGCGAGGTGCTCGAAGTCATGCGGAATTTGGCGGAGGAGGGCATGACGATGCTCGTCGTCACGCACGAGATGGGCTTCGCCCGCGAAGTCGGCGACCGCGTCGTGTTGATGTCCGAGGGGCGCATCGTGGAGTCGGGGCCGCCGCGGGAGTTTTTCGCCAATCCCGAAACGGAGCGCGCGAGACGGTTTCTCGCACGAGTCCACTAAGGAATAATTTTTGATTTCAGGCGATTAGGTATCACGCGTCGAAACCCATTTATTTGCCCACTTGAGAGACACCGTATGACTCTCGATCAAATCAACGCGGGTTGGCTATCTATCGTTCCGGCCCTGCTGGCAATTAGCCTCGCGTGGTATTCACGCGACGCTATCATCGGCCTTTTCGTCGGTGTTGCGGGGGCGGGCGCGGTTTACGGCGCTCTGAAACCCGCTTCAGCAGGCGTTCCGTCGGATATGATTGGGGGAGCGTTTGGCCCCCTTCTCGGCGCGATATTTGGCTTGAAACACGTCCCGACCATCATCGCAACTGCGCCGCTCTTTTCGGATTCGTGGTACGTCGAAAACGTCTTGCTCGCCATCTTCGCCATCGGCGGCATGATCGGTTTGATGATTCGCTCCGGCGCGATTCAGGGTGTTCTCGAAGCATTGGCGGCGCGAGCTGAATCGCCCGCAGATGCCGAGAAAGCAGCGTTTCTCGCGGGTATCATTATCCACATCGACGACTACTTCAACTGCCTCGTCGTCGGCTCGATGATGCGTCCGTTGACGGACAAGTACAACGTCTCGCGGGCGAAGCTCGCCTACTATGTGGACAGCGCCGGAAGTCCGGCGGCCCGCCTCGCCTTTTACTCCACGTGGGGCGTCGCGCTCATCGGATTCATCGGCGGTGGCCTCGAACAAGCGGCGAAACAGAACACCCTCCCTGCGGATATGAGCGGGTACGTCAACACGGGCGGACAGGAAGTGACGGCGGCGACCGACCAGATCTGGCCGCTGTTTTTCAACAGTCTCGCGTTCGGCTTCTACTCGTGGACAGCGCTTATCATCGCCGGACTCGTGGCGTGGCAGGTCGTTCCCAACATATTCACGATGGGTGACGAGGAACAGCGCGCCCGCAACGGCGGCGGCGTCGTCGGCGACGACCACGACCCGATGATTTCCCGCGAGATGGACGAGTACGAGATGGCAGAGACGGCGACCCCGGATTGGCGCAACTTCGCCATCCCCATCGCGACGATGATTCTCGTCGGTCTCGGCGCGATGTTCTGGCGCGGGAGCCCTGTCGTCTCCGCCCCGCAAATGACCACCCTGTTCTCGCTTGGCGGGTATCAACTCATCCTTCCAGCGGGCGGCCAATGGTCGTTCAACATCGGCGGTATCCAACTCGGCCTGGCGTCCTTCTCCGCGCTGGTCGTCGCGTTCGTCCTCTATCGGGTGAAGGGCGATATCCCGAGCAATAAGGACGCGACGGAGGCCATGACGCGCGGGTTCAAGGGAATCCTCCTCGCCGCGGTCATCCTGATGTTCGCCAGTTCCATCCAGAACGCCGTGACGATTCTCGGCATCTCGAAGTTCGTGACGAACTGGTTCTCCGGCGTCCCGCCGTTCCTCGTGCCTGTTGCACTGTTTGCGGTCACCAGCATGGTCAGCTTCTCCGACGGGAGTTCGTGGGCGACGTACGGCATCATGTTCCCCATCGCCATTCCCGTGGCGTTTTCCACGGGCGCGAACCTCCCCCTCGTCATGGGTGCGGTGTTCAGCGGCGGTATCTTCGGCGACCACAGTTCGCCCATCAGCGACACGACGGTGCTCGCCTCCTCGACCAGCGGGAGCGACCACCTCGTCCACGTCAAGACGCAGATTCCTTATGCGATCATCTGCGCGACGATTGCGGGCACGTTATTCCTGCTTCTCGGCTTCGTGCTTCCCGAGGGCTTCCGAATCTTCCCGTACTGACTCGGGTTTTCTTCGTTTTTTGTCGGCGGTACGTAGGGGGTCACTCCTTCATCGGCCGATGCTGATTTTGGCGAGACAACTGCTGATGTGGGGTTCAGCACGATACAGTTCCGAAAGTGATAATGAGACAACCTAACTGTAATCGCTATGCACAAACCCCACGTCGATAAGTCCCCCTTCAATCGTTTCATCTCCGTGATTCTCTCGATCCGCAATTCTTGTCGCATCCGTTTATTTTGATAATCCGATAAGTGATATCGTTTCATAATGACGAACACGCCATTTCTCGAAACAGACCACGTAACGCTTCGGCCCGCGACAGAAGACGACATCCAGTTCCTCCGAGCGAACCAGAATGACCACCGTGTGCGAGCGACGCGACACGCCCACCTTCCCGCCGACAACGATTGGGCACGGCGACGATTCGGCGGAACCATGGGGCAAAACGACGACTCCATCGGCCTGCTCGTCCGCGCCGAGGGAAGTCCCGTCGGGTTCGTCCGCCTCGTCCGCGAACATCCGTGGATACACGTCACGCGGGACGGCGAACTCGGCTACTGGATTACGCCGGACGAACGGGGCAACGGCTACGCTGCTGCCGCCGCCGAGTGTATGGTCGAGTTCGCTTTTGCCGAACTCGGACTCCATCGAGTGACTGCCTCCGCGTTCGACACGAACGAGGCCTCGAAACGGGTGTTGGAAAAACTCGGCTTTGTGGAGGAAGGCGTCTCTCGAAAATCGGCGTACGTGGATGGAGAGTGGTGTGACGTAATTCGGTTCGGACTGCTCGAAGACGAGCGGGAGAACTGAACGCAACGGGATTCCCGCCCGATTTCACATGAAGTCGCCGAGACCGGACTGGCCGTCGTCTTCGTTTTCACTCTCGGATTCCTTCTCGTCGGGGTCTTCGGGTTCCTCGTCTTCCAATTTATCGGATTCCGACTCGCTTCCCGCCTCCGACCCATCGTCTTCCGTTTCGTCGGATTCCGAGACAAAACCACCTTCGAACGCACCGCCGGAGTGTTCGACTGCGGCCTTCTCCTTCAGTTCGTCCGCATCCTCGACGATTTGCTGGACTTTCTTGGTGTCCTTTCCGCTTCCGGTGACGAACGAGACGTGCTTTTCCTCCATGTCGTACCGCGCCGCCATCGCCACGGTCAACTCCCGGTTTTTGCAGTGATGGGTCATCTCAGCGAGGTAGGGGATGACCTCCCGCCGAGCCGTGCTCATGCTGATACCGCTCTCTTCCGCGATTTTCCGCGCGATGTAGTCCCGGGTGTTGCGCGCACCTTTCGAACTGCCGAGTTTGCGCCAGTAGCTCGGCGGGCCGTAGCGTGTCCAGCCACCCTTCTTTCCGCGGCGTGACGCGGCGACACCGGCGGTCGCGTTGTCGGTCGCGTAGCGCCAGTATCGGTAGTTCTGGGTGGCCCGTACGCGACCCAACCAGCGGTCGGCGTTTGCCATGAACTCGTAAGCGTCCGCGAGTTCCTCGCCTTCGTAATCCTTCGGGACGTTGTCCTCTATCCAGTTTAACAAGTTGTCGGGCGTCTCGTCCACGTCGTAGGAGGCCTTCAGCGCGCCTTCCGCGTCCTCCTTTTTGATGAGGTCGTCCAGAAAGTCGAAGATGCCGCTCGTCGTGTCTCTCTCGCCGGTCACCACGTCGTCAACCGTGAGATGGCCGTTCGACGCTGCAACCGCTTGCAGGTCGTTCACCGCGGAGCGCAGGTCGCCACTGTCGTTCTCCGCGATGGCTTCCAACGCCTCGGAATCGTACTCGATATTCTCTTGCCGACAGATATCGCGGAGGACGGGGGTGATGCTCCGAGCCGACACGTCGCGGAATTCGATCGTTTCACAGGCGTTTCGCAGGGAGTTCGACATGTCATAGAACTCGTTGGCGATGAGGATGAGCGGTTGGTTCGCCGATTTTACCACATCCGTAATCGCTCGCGACCCGCCGCGGTCGGCGTTGTGCGTCAGGTTGTCCGCCTCGTCCATGATGACGATTCGTCTACCTGCCGTGCCGCCCGTCAGGGTGCCGCTTTTCGCCGCCTCGCCCGCAACGCGTTTGATGACATCGCCGGTTCGTTGGTCGCTGGCGTTCAGTTCGATGGTCTGCCATCCCATATCGTTTGCCAGCGCGTGGGCCGCCGAAGTCTTCCCGACACCGGGACTGCCGTGGACGATGACGGCGTCCCCGTGTTCGTCCCACGTCTTGGCCCACTCGTGCAGTTTGTCCCGGGCCTTGTTGTTCCCGCGCACTTCCGAGAGCGTGCTCGGGCGATACTTCTCCGTCCAGTCTACCATTACGTCGACCTATGCAGGTAGTGCGTTTAGTGGTTGCGAAGGCTGAGCCGAACGACCGATGACTATAGCAGTCGCCCCTCCGCAACCGGAATCACTCGCCCACCGACCTGCATCTCGATTCCATCCGTACTCTCCGACGCCCGAAGATGAAGCAGCGAAGGACGTCCCATCTCGTATCCTTGCTCGACTCGCACGTCGATTTGGTCGGCGTCGAAGTAGTCGTTAGCGACGAGATATGCGGCTAGACAGCCGTTCGAAGATCCGGTTGCCGGGTCTTCGGGGACGCCGGCACAGTCGGCGAACACCCGCGCGTGCAGATCGTTTTCCGCCTCGGTTTCCGGCGCGAAAAGCAGAATGTTCAGGTTTCCGTAGGGTTCGATGAGTTCCTCGTAGTATGGTTCGTGATTCGTCCGTGCCCGCCGAACTGCGTCCAGCGACCGGAGTGGAACGACGAGTGTCGGGAGGCCGGTCGAAACGAGCTGGACGGGATGGGTTTCGTCGATAGCGCCCTCGTCGAGGCTGAGAACACGAGTCGCGAGAGAGTGGTCGATAGTCTTTTCGAACGTAGGCGGGATTTGTCGCATCCAGAATCGTTCGGTTCCCTCGTCGTCCCGTTCGATGTGAACCGGAATCCGTCCCACATCGAGATTCAGTATCAGTTCATCCGGTCGGTCGTCGCGGACGAACTCCCGAATCACGAACGCGGTGCCGAGGGTCGGGTGTCCCGCGAACGGGATCTCCTCGGCAGGGTCGAAAATTCGCACGTCATAGCCACCATCTCGGGGGGTGGACGATTCGATGAACGTCGCTTCGGAAAATTTGGTTTCCCGAGTGATATCCTGCATCTCCTCGTCGGTCAGGGAGTCGGCATCGTGGACGACGGCGAGCTGGTTGCCGGCGTACTTCTCCTGTGCGAACACGTCCACGACGTGGAATGGGTTGTCGGCCATGGCTGAATCTGTCTCTCGGAAGCAGGAAAGCTGTTTGTCCCTCCCACCACACCTTTTTCCCCCGACGAGTTGTACTGCCACTGCTATGGGGGATTTCCAAACAGTGCAGATGACAGACGAGGAGCGGGACGAATTTCTGATGACTGGTGGGACAGGGGTAATTTCGTTTCCGGCAGGTATCGACGAGCCCCCGTTATCTCGACCGGTGTCGTACGGGTACGACACAACGATGGCTCACTTTTACTTCCGATTCGCGTCCGCCCCGAAGGGCGAGAAATCGGAACTCGTCGGTCGACCCATCTCGTTCGTCACGTACGACCACACGGACGAGAGATGGCGGAGCGTTATCGCCACGGGAGAGCTAGACGACGTGGAAGCGGCGGACGTAGACTCGGAAATCATCGACGGAATGGGCCGGGTCGATATTCCCATCGTCGATATGTTCGACCGACCTGCGAGAGAAGTTTCGTTTCGATTCGTCCATCTCATCCCTGACGAACTGACGAGTCGAAAGGAAGCACGAGTCGAGGACTGAGAAGCGAGCGGTTCGTGGCCCTATTTTATATCGATTGAATCGTCGTCGACGACCACCTCGTATCCCGCAAACGAAAACGAAATCCTGAGATTTGCTCCTCCGTGTTCGACCATCGCGTTCAGCGCGTCCGGGTCGATACTGTCGTACAGTCGCGGAAGATTGCTCGTTTCCACTCCCGCATGGTCGGCGACTGCGACAACGATTTGGTGACTGATGGGTTCGTGCTGTTGCGTTCGGGTCATTGCGGTGTGACTCTGATTTCTCGCGTTCATGTTTCGCACGTGCAATCATGGTATCGACCCGACAACCCTGACGGTATCGCCTATGTCGAATGGTTTGGTGGGGGGTGTCGTTTCACACGGCAGTCTCTCCGCCGAACATCGTTCCAAGTAGTTTTTCCAATCCTGTCCACAGATGCTGACTGAACGTCGGTTGCGAGACGCCGAGTGCGCTCGCACAGCCCGCCGCGGTGCTTTCGCGCGGCCACGAAAGATAGCCGAATCGCACCGCGGTTTCGACCGCACGGATCTGTTTTTCAGTCAGATTCGATAGCAGGTAGGCGGTTTGTTCTCGGTCTGCAATCGCCGGGATGCTTCGACCGAGGGAGCGTTTGGCGACGAGGCCGGCGGCAGCGTGTCTCTCTTCGAACGTCTCCACGACTTGCCGAACTGTTCCATACGGCGGCACGTCCGCGATAACGACGGCGTGACCGTTTTCCGCCCGTGCGCGCTTCAACACGGCATCGGTGTCGGCCAGCGTCGTCGTCACGCACGGCCCGGTGACGACGAACGACATCAGCGTCGAGTCCGGACGCTCACGAACGATTCTGGCATCACGTGCCGTCGATACGGAATCGACGGTATCGAGCAGAATTTCCGGCCGGGCCGCCCGAACGTCGAAAAATTCGAGGATGTTTCCGTCCGACCGACGAATCGCCTTCTCGCCGACGAGTTCGCACCCCGCTTGCTTGGAGGCCGAGACGAAAAAACACGACTCGTCCCGGAGCGAAAATTCCAGTTCCACGGTCTCTCCTCGTGGCGGCTGCGGTTGAGATTGGCGAGTCATTCGATCCGGCTAGGGCTCGTAACCCATTACGTCCTGCGTGGGTAGTGTGAGCAGAGTTCTCGATTGCTGGCGGTGTGATTGCGGGACGATTCGGCGTCGAGGCGGCGTTCTGGTTCCTCGCCGGTCTCGCAATTCTCGACACGCTGGTCGTGGCTATCGGTGTGCGTGACACTCACCAACTGTCAAAAATTTTTTATCCTTGCCACCAGTCGTCCGTGCTATGTTCCCCGAACGCATCGAAACGGAACGCCTCGTACTGGATGCACTGACCCACGAGAACGTCGATGTGTTCGATCTCTACTCGCATATTTCCCACGACGCGCCGAATATCGACGAGATTACGGAACACGTTACGTGGGATCCACACGCGACACCGAAGGAGACAAAGGATTTCATCGACACGATGGAGAAAAACCGCGCCGAAGGCGAGGGTGCGGAGTTCGTGATTCGCCTGAAGGAAGGCGAAATTGATGTCTCGTCTGAGTCCTCCACCGAATCCGACGAAATCGTCGGCCTGACCGGTCTAAACATGAAGTGGGAACGACGAACTGGCACGCTCGGTATGTGGCTCCGAAAACCCTTCTGTGGGCGGGGCTACTCCGGCGAACGTGCCGCCGCGCTGATGGAACTCGCCTTCGAGACGCTCGACCTCGAACTCGTCGCAGTCGACCATTGCGATGGGAACGAGCAATCGAAGCGAGCCATCCAGAAGTATATCGAGGCGCACGATGGCCAGTACGACGGACTGCTCCGCAACTGGCATCCCGACGGCGATGAGGTTCACGATGCCCACCGATACACCGTGACGCGCGAACAGTGGCAGGAAAGCCAAGACGGTGACGAACTGTGAGGGCGACGAGCGGCGAGAGGGACGCCGAAGCATGACGAACCTGTTTCCCGAGCGCATCGAAACCGACCGACTGGTGCTGGAACGACTCTGTTATGACAACGTTTCCGTCTCCGAACTGTACGACTTGTTCTCGGGTTCCGAGGGAGACAAGGTGTTCGAACACATTCCGCAGTCGCCGTATCGGTCGATGAAGGAACCTCGTGACCGAATCGAGCAGGCGGAAACGCGATGGGACGACGGTTCTCTCGCCCAGTACACGGTTCGTCCGAAAGCGGACGAACCGAACGCAGGTGAACTGGCCGGAACTGCGGTGCTGTATCCGGAGTGGGAAAAACGGAGCGCTCGCCTCGGTCTCATCCTCGGGAAACGATTCTGGGGTCGAGGATATTCGGGCGAGCGGGCAGCGGCACTGCTTTCCGTGGCGTTCGACTGTCTCGACTTCGAACTCGTCTCGGTCGGCCACAACGCTGGAAATCGACAGTCGCGTCGGGCCATCGAGAAATACGTCGAGCGATTCGGTGGGCAGTTCGACGCAGTACTGCGCAATTGGGTTCCGATGGACGACGAAGTGGACGACGGGCGTCGCTACACGATTTCGCGTGACGAATGGGAAACGAACCGCGACGGTGGTTGGTCATGACTGACCGATTCGATGTCCACGCAGTTCGCCATCGGCTGAAGCTGAAGAGAGATGCCGGACACACTTTCCTCTTCGAAAGTCGGGATTCGGTGGTCTGTCCGGCGTGCGACGAACCGTTCGCCGAGGTGTTGTTGACTGAACAACGAAAACACAGCTTTCAACCAACCGGATCGATGCGGTTCTGTGTCGTTCGAGAAGAGAACCGAACATTGCTGTTCACACACGACTGACGCCGTTTTCGGGTCGTTCCCTTACGATTTGTATTTCGCGATGAGCGACCACAGACCGAAGCCCATCCCGGTTCCCGCCGCCGAAGCGGTCAACCCCATCGAGAGGAATGCCAACGTTTGAACGAACAACACCACGACAGAGGGGAGGCTGGTTCGAAGCGGTACCTGTGCCTCTTCGTCCCGAATCGTCGGGATGAGCGAAATCATGATGACGATACTACCAGCTAGGAAGACGTACTCTTGCCACATCGTTTCTCACCTCCTGCCGTCCCCCTGAGAGAGTAATGGGTGACTGGCAGGCGTTATACAGAGATTAACTCAGAGTCGAATAAATATCTCGATTTGGGATGGGGTTTGGAATGATCTATAATTTCGGTGGTGTGCTATCGAATCTCGTGTAACTAAATGCCGTGCGATTGATTCTCATTCACGAGCGATGTTCCAGGTCACAGTTTTCGAGCGACCATCTCACCCCAATGTTCGAAGCCGTAACGGTCATAAAACGCCTGTGCTCGGTCGTTTTCCCTGTCAACGTCGAGAACGAGTCTGTCCAACGGGAGCGATTGGTCACGGGCGAGGGCAATCGCGGCATCCATCAGGTCGTCGGCGACGCCGGTGCCGCGATAGTCGGGATGGACGAAAATCTCGTTCAACACTGCCGCATCCCAGATGAACGCGAGACGGACAGGCAGGACGAACACGTAGCCCACGAGTCCGTCGCCAGCGTCGGCGACGGTGACACAGCGGTCGTCGTCGGCCACGCACCGTTCGACCCAGTCGAGGTATTGCTCCCTGTAGTCCTCGGTCAGTTTTTGGTTGTAGCGTTCGGCTTTGTCGTCACCACCTGTTCCCGCGCCGAGTCCGAGTTCGAAACCACGCTTGAGTTCCCACAATTCGTCTGCATCGGTGTCACTCCGTCCGTACGGGCGAATTTCCATACCCCTTGTCTGTGTGGCAAGGGCTTACTTTTTGCGTGACTCCCAGACCCGGAACCCGAGAATCCCGAAACTCATCAGCCCGAATAAGAGTTGCCGTCCACTTCTGACGATGGGAAACACCCGTTCTTTTTGGTTCGGGTCCGGCCCTCTTGCGAGGTCGAATCCGGTTCGGTAATGCGTGTTCTCCGTCGAACCACGGGCGTGCGGTTCGATGAACGTCTGGACGAAGCCTTCTTCGTTCGAAAACTGCAACTTTCCGGAGACGCTGTAGAACTGGTCGTGAAGGGGATAGAACGCGTTTACGCCGTTTGTGAACAGATCCAATCCGATTCCCGCGACCAGCAGTGAGATGAGACTCACCCACGCGATTCGGACGCCGGACTCCCCCCAGCGCCGACGAATCCAGTTGCCGTTCGCTCTGTCCGCGAGGAGGAGCGCGCCGATTCCCATCGGAATGAGTAGCGTGTGTAAGACCGCCCTGTGTCCCCCCGGAACCCACAACCCCACCAGTGTGTCGAGGTCTGGTAGTGCGGCGGCGGCCATCACCACCACTGCTGCACGACCATCGAAATGGTCAGACAGCAGTGATGTAGCGAGTAAGCCTGCCACCGCGACGTGTACGACCGTCGATGGCATCAGGGGTTGGACGGCATCGTCGGAGATAGTAATTGTCCGGCAATGACTGGTGTAGGCTCGCCGTACTTTCCGATGACGGTCGGTACGTTCGGATGAGTCGCGTTTATTCTGGATTAGTTTCGGTCGGGATGTGCTTGGGAACGTTATTGGGACGTTTCCGGGCGCGTTGCAGTGACCTTCTCGGACGGTTTGTCCTTGAAGCCACGCCAACGCATTATCACTGCACCCCACCCAGACGAACGGTTGCGTCCGCGAGTTTCACACGAGTGGCGAGCGTGAGAGAGCCATGAAGTGCATCTCCTTGCGGGCGGGGAGGAGTGGGTTTGCTGGCGGGTGCGGCGGTCTGATTGGGGCCGGCAGCACCGAAGGACGCTCTAGATACGTGAAAAAGCGGGACTAACCGGTTCGGTGTGTCCGAAAACAACCTCGAATCCCGAAATCACTGACGCCGAACCCGATGTCTCCTTCCCCGTAGTTTCGACGGGTGTCGAAGGGTGTTTTCGATATACTTTTCCGTCCGACAACCACACCCAAATTCATGACAGATGCGCGCCGGACGCTCGCGGAACAGATAGCGGGCGAAATCACGCTTTCCGACGACCCCGGGGCGACCCTCCGAAAGTGGCGCACCGACTTCGACGTGTCCCAGACCGCGCTCGCCGACCATCTCGACGTTTCCTCGTCAGTCATCTCCGACTACGAGAGCGGACGGCGCGAGAACCCCGGCATCGGCGTCGTTCACCGAACCGTGATGGCCCTGCTCGACATCGACGAACAGCGAGGTGGCGACCGAATCCGACAGTACGCCCGCGTCCTTTCGGCAGGTTTCGACAGCAACATTGTCAACGACCTGCGCGAGTATCCGTCGAGCGTTCCGCTCTCGCAGTTTTACGAAGCAATCGATGCCACGGAAGTCGCATCAGGAGCGAAAAACGGCATTACCGGTCACACGGTCATCGACAGCATCGAGGCCATTACCCGTCTTTCGAGCGAGGAATTCTACCGCCTCTATGGCCAGAGCACGAGTCGTGCGCTCGTCTTCACGAACGTCAGTCGCGGGGAATCCCCGCTGGTCGCCATGCGCGTCGTCAACCCGACGCCGAACGCGGTCGTCCTCCACGGACTCGATGCCGACGACCTCTGGGAGCACGCAGGGAAACTCGCCCAACTCGACGGCTTCTCGCTTGCCGTCACTGACTGCGAGAAGGAGATGATGCTAGACGCCATGCGCGACCTCGCCCCGTAAAGGATGGCGTACTGAATGCCACAATTAAATCATTTCGTATGTGTTCAATTTTATTAATGAGTGCCGAGAAAACCCACACAGGTGTCGAGTCTGACTGCCCGACCTTTCCGTGGTGTGCCGAAAATGTCGATAAAACGACCGATGAGATTCAAATCGCACCACCCACCCGACGGCCACGTGAACATCTTTCGACCGCGCACTCGTCCGCACACACCTGGCATCTCCACGTCGAGTGCGCCGGTCAGTGGCGGAATTTCGTCCGCACCTCCGAACCCTCGCCGGGCGCGGCGCGTTCCAAACGCTCGTGGAGGGACCGCTGTCCGGCGACGTAAACGAGATGGTCGAATGGAACGATTCCTAACACGAGCTAAAATATATTTTAGCTAATACTTTTCCGAACAGGGGATCTTCGTTTCTCTATGGCCGAATCGAAACTCACGACCGGGACGACGACGGTTGCCTTGACGACGGCTGATAGCGTCCTGCTCGCGGCAGATCGCCGCGCCAGCCTCGGTGGTCGTTTCGTCGCCAACAAGAAAATGGGGAAAATCGAGCAAGTTCACCCGACCGCCGCGATAACGCTCGCAGGTGGTGTCGGTGACCTCCAATCGTTCGTCCGGACGCTCCGGGCCGAAACCAACCTCTACGAGACGCGGCGAAACACCGTCATTGACATGTCCGCGCTCGCTACGCTCACCGGGAATCTCCTTCGAAGCGGGCCGTACCGCGGCGCACAGCCAACTCTCGGGGGCGTCGATGCAACCGGTTCGCACGTCTTCGATTTGGATACGGGCGGGGGCGTCATGGAATCGGAGTACGTCGCGGGCGGAAGCGGCATGCAATTCGCCTACGGCGTCCTCGAACGCGAATACGAAGCCGACCTCTCGACCGAATCCGCCCGCCGCGTTGCAGTCCGGGCTATCGAAAGTGCCACTGAACGCGACACTGCGAGCGGAAACGGGGTCACGGTAGCGACCGTCACGAGCGATGGCGTCGAAATTCGCGGCTACGACGGGTTCGAGGAGGTGGTCGCATGAACGGTCAGCGCCAACAGGCATACGACCGCGGGACGAACATCTTCTCGCCCGACGGCAGGTTGTACCAGGTCGAATACGCCCGCGAGGCGGTTCGCCGAGGAAGCGTCAGCGTCGGCATTCGCGGTCACGACGGGGTCGTCTTGGCAGCGAGCAAACGCGTTCGGCCACCCCTGCTCGAAGCGGCGGGTATCGAAAAGATTCACAAGATCGACACTCATCTCGGCGTTGCGAGTGCAGGTCACGTCGCGGATGCCCGCCAACTCGTGGATTTCGGCAGACGACGCGCCCAAACCGACCGCCTGCGCTACGACGAACCGATGGCCGTCGAACCGTTCACGAAAGCCGTGACCGACCACGTTCAGGAGTACACCCAGCAGGGCGGCGCGCGGCCGTTCGGCGCGGCTCTGTTGGTCGGCGGCGTTGATTCCGATACGAACGGCGACCTCCGTCCGCGGTTGTTCGAAACAGACCCGTCGGGAACACCCTACGAATGGCAGGCAACCGCAATCGGTGCGGACGACGACACGGTTCGGGAGTATCTCGAAACGAACTACGACTCCGAGCCTTCGGTCGATGCAGGCATCGAACTTGCACTGTCAGCACTCGCCGACGTACGGGGTGAACCGCTCTCTCCCGAAGAAGTCGATGTCGGAGTTATCGACCCGACGTACCGCGGACTCGATGTGGACGCTCGTCGAGAAACGTTAGAATCGCTTGACCTGCTGGCCGACGGGGCATAGTAGACGGTCGGAATCGAAGTCGGTTCCCTATTTTTCACTACGATGCCGCGCCCGAAACCGTCGTCTCTTGTACCGTCACCACGTCGAGATTTTCGGCGACGAAGAGGGCCAGCACATCGCCGTCGAGTTCCGTCGAAACCCGCACACACCACGGTTTCTCGGAGACGACCGCTTCGCGCCACTCCTCGCCAACGTTCCAGACGGGTCGCTCCCGGATGTCGATTCCGTGGCGATGATAGAACGAAATGACCTCGGGATGTTCGAGCACCGCCAAGGTCACCGGCGAGCGAAGCCGACAGCCACAACGGTCGCAGTCGAACCGGACGTTCGGACGGTCCGCGCCATCCGAGGTATCGTCCTCGTCGGAACCGGAATCCGTGTCGAAATACCCGACATGGGCCGCCGCCGGGCCGCTACACTCCGGACAGACGCCGTCGGCCATGAGCGATAGGCGGTGGCGGTGGTGGCGGTCGAACGCCGTCAGCAGGCCGTCACGGTCATGTGCCCGGTGGCCACCCGGCGGAAACGGGAGGGTGAGTGTCGGCCTGTCGCAGGCCGCACATTCGATGACGACGTAGTTGTCTTCGCCGTGGGCGACGAGGGATTCCTCCCGACAGAAGGGGCAGGGGTCGGACAGGTCGATGGGGTCGAAATCCACGCTGTCGGTGTAGGTTCCGGCACGAATCGCGCGGGCGATTTCGCGCCCAGCGTAGGTCAGCGCGTAGCCACGCTCCGTTTTCCGAATAAAATAGTCGGTCAGTTGGCGAAGATGATACGAAAAGCCCGCCGTGTTGTCGGCGGTGGTCGCCTCGAAAAGTTCGGAGAACGCAAGGGTATCCTTTCCGTCCGCTTCGGCGTCCACGAGCGCGCGAAGCACCGCCATCCGAACCTCGTTACCGAGGACGGAGAAGGCGTCCGTCGGGTTAACTTGTTCGTCACTTTCGGAGGCCGTAGTTTCGGGGAGGTCGTTCGCCGACTGTGACTCTGACTCGGTTTCGGTCATTGTGTTGGTGGGTTGCTGTTCGAGAAATTCGTCGTTCAGGGTGTGTTCCTTGGTTACACAGTGGGTGGCGACTCGGATAAATCGTTTGTCCACGGAAACTTCGGTGGGTAGTCTGGCGTTATCCTGTTGTGAACTTCTATTAATTTTGTGATATTGTTGGTTACAACATGTTGATCGCTGATGCTAACTCCAATTCACGCCCTCGCTTGGTCAGTCACTCGTGGCGTCGCCACTCGTTCCTTCTGTCGCATCGGGCAAACGAGGAATGAGCGACTGCAAGGAGCGAATGACGAGTGAGGGCGTGGCCTACTGCCTGTATCAGTAGTCAACACTCCCAAACCGACCGTCTCGGTAGCTCAGCCACACGAAGAAATCATAACTCGAAAAACCGGAACGTCACTTCATCGCCGTACTCGAAGCGTTATTCGACGTATTCGTAGACGCGCTCGTCCATCTCGCCGCGACCCGTGAAGATGAACTCGTCTTCGGGTTCCGTGAAGTCGCCGAGTTCGACGCGCTTGTCGTGATTGTGGCGGTCGTGAACCTGCTCGTACTCCTCGAAAGAGAGGTTGTAGCGGTTGCGAATCTGCTCGTCGATGGTGAGTTTGTCGATTTCCTCTTCCCACCCGTTCTGGATGGTTTCGGAGTGGATTTCGGCTTGCGCACCGCTACCGTAGGAGGCGACGAGAAGTTGCTTTCCGGTCACGTCGACGTCGTTTTCTGCGGCGTACCGGAGTGCCGAGGCGCGGGCGATGTGAACCGAGCCGGTGTACCAGTTGCCGACTTCGCGGGAGATGCCGAGGGTCGGTTCGATGGTGTCGCTGTACCACGCTTGATACTGGTCGGTCGATTTGAGTTCGTCCATGTACGCGCGAATGGCCTCTTCGTAGGCTTCGCGGTCGTCGTACTCTTCTTCGCGGGGTTGGCGACCGATTTCCTCCGCCAACTCCTCTTCGACCTCGGTGTCCCGAATCATGTGTCGATAGCCGAGCAGCCCCGCTTTGCGCACCATACCGGGGAACGGCGTGTGGAACGGGATGTACTCGAAGTCCTCGGGGTGGGTGTCACCTGCGACGCTCTCGAAGTCCTCCAGTGCCTCGCGCATCCGAGCGAGGTAGACCTGCATGGAGCGTTTGCCGTCGACGCTCGGGAACTGCTGGTTGGGCTTCAGGAAGTCGGTTTCGTCGGCGCTGCCGTACCCCTGCTCCGTCGAAAGCTCCATCAGAGCCGGGTCTTCACTGATGAGCATGGCAACTGCACCTGCTCCTTGCGTCGCCTCGCCGGGGTCGCCACGCGCATAGAGCGCGGTGTCGGTGGCGACGACGAGTGCGGATCGTCCGCGATTTCGCCCCGCCTTGATCCAGTTGTAGGCGTCATCCAGGCTCTGTGTTCCCGCGATACAGGCGAACTTCCGCTCACCTTTGTTGGCGTGGTGGAAGTCGCCGTCGTACACTTGTTCGAGACAGCCCGCGATGTACGTCGAAACCGGCTTCGAATTGTCGAACGCACTTTCCGTCGCCACGTCGATTCGACCGATATCGTCCGGCGTCAGATCCTTTCGCTCCATGAGACGGTAGGCCGCGTTCGCGCCCATCGTCACGATGTCTTCGTGTGCGTCGGGGAACGAACTGGCATACAGTCCCAGTCCCTTCGTGAAATAATCCGGATCCTTGTCCTTCACAGGTGCGACCGTCTCCGGCAGGTCGAGTTTCAACTTCCCGGTCCAGATTTCGATGGCATCGATACCGACGGCTGTCATTCTTGCCACCACTTTGTCCAACGTGGTATAAGGATTTGTCGATAGAACTATCGACGGTCGTCGAAATCCGTTTACCGGAGGGGACGGAGAACGTCTTCGTTTCCGTTGTTCCGTTTGCGTATGTGAACCGAAACGGTGACTGTTATCGTTTCTACGCTTATATCGACTGGTTTGTCGTTTTGTTTCTGGAATTCTATCAAATACACGCGGGCTTCCGTGCCGCTTTGTATGGTAGCGTACCGATTTCTACCATTATTTCGAAGTTCGATTTCACTGTCCAAATCGTATCCTCCGGGTGTCCTCCGTGCATATCCGTTTCTAGTTCCCGAAACGGACACCTCTGGGGCATCGTAGAAGTTACCGAATACGTCGTCACCTCTTAGTTGGGTGGCGGGATTCGGTGCTGTAACCGCGACCGACTGGATCGTGATGCTCTCGGAAGCAGTATTGGTAACGTTGAACGCTACAATCGACTCTTTTCCGTTTTTAGACCCTTTCAGTGCTCGAGCCTCGTTGGCATATTCTAATCCGCTAACCGATAGTTGTTTGCTGACCGTATCTGTCGCACCATCGTCGTCGGTGACTGTCAGCGTCACATCGTATGTACCTGATGAATCGTACGTGTGAGACGGCCTCGGCCCGGTTGTCGTCGTCCCGTCGCCGAAGTTCCACACGTAGCGCACGACATTGCCGTCGTCAGCTGAGTCCGTCCCATCGAAATCGATAGTTTCACCGACGCCCGGGTTCAGTGGCGAATACGTAAAGTCCGCGGTAGGTGGTTGATTTGGTTCACCTGATTGTCGAACATGAATTACGACCGGATCTGCATCTCCACCACTCGCGGCGTACACCGTGACGCTCCCTGTTGACCCGGCGCTAATCGTCGTCTCGACATGTCCGCTCGAATCCGTCGTCGCACCTTTGGGAGTATGTGCGACGATGCCAGTTCTGTTCAGGCCAAAGTCCACGTCCGTATCCGTGACGGGGTCGCCGCCGTAGGTCACTTCCGCACCGAGAGTGGCGGAAGAGTACGCCGTTTTATTCAGAATACAAACCTCGAGAGCCCTATCACAATCCAGATTTTCGCCCGCTATCCACTCCACATCGTAGGTTCCACCACCAGTTCCACCGCCGTCGCCGGCGCTCGCTTCGATATCGAAGGTCACCCGCTCGTGTTCTGCGCTGTTGTCGTCGATCGAGAGCGTGACCGTTTCGGTTCCGGGGGAGTCCGCGCTGTGGGTGAATCGAATTCGACCTTGCTCGTCGGTTCGCGCGCTCGTCGGCGGTACGTTACCGCTCGTGTTCACGACAACACCGCTGACCGGATTGTTGTATTCGTCGCGAACTTCCGCGACGAGCGTGGTCGTCTCACCGACAGAAATGCCACCGCCGCCGCTGACGTTCGTGATGTACGTCGCGTTTGTCTCCCACGTATTCGACCCCACACCAACCTTCGACATTCGGAGGTCATAGGTGACCCTCGTACCGCTCGCGTCGGTTTCGAGCAGTCTCAGAGAAAGAACGCCACGTTCGACATTGACGCCGGCGACGTACCCCTTCGGTGCCAGCTGATCGGAAAGGAGTTGTTTTCATTTTTCCTCACTGAGGGTCGTCGGCACGCGAATCGTCACGTTTCCACTCCTGTTCGCCCGCACCGGAATCGTCCGCGTCACGGTGGTCGAAGGACTGACTGCATGCGGGTCGATGCTTGCCGTCGTGGACTGGGATTTCGACAGCAACCCGTTGAGCGTGACGAGCGTGATGCTCCGCCCTTGGACGAACTTGTTGCCCGGTCAGGGTCGCGTTCCCCTCGTCCGCACGGTTGTAGACGACCGTGTTCTCCATCACGGTATCGGGTGCGTTTCCATACTGATTGTAGTTCGGCGCGTACACCAGCGCGCGCGTGGAAAACGAAGAGGTTCGTCCGACCGCTATCCCAGTAGTCAGCCGTTTCGGGCGCGCGTGCAGTGACGGTTTTCGACACCGAGCGCGCCCAAATCCGCCGTTTGCAGCGTTCCCGACGTCGGCGGCGGGTTGATGAAAAACATGCGACTCGGATACTGCGTCCCGAGTGTCACCGAAGTTCGCTGGCCTGCACCGGTTGCGCCCGTCCGAATCACGGCGTTGCGCACGTCCTGCATCTGGCCATGTATCCGTTCGTTGTGGCGAAACTCCACCTCCGCGTTCTGGGTCGGAATCGCGGTCGCTTGATACAGCGACATGGCGACGATGAGCGTGGCAAACAGCAAAATCGTCCCTACCTGCACGGTCACCCCCGCTCGTCCGCCCAGAACGTCATGAATGGGACAGATACAGGAAAAGGATAAAAAACCTGTTACTCGATTACTTGTCTTCTTCTTCGACCACTTCGGGGTCGCTCATGGCGCTCTGGAGGCTGTCGAGACCGTTTACCCACTCCGTTACTAATCCGTAATCCATGTCTTCGGTGACAGACATGTCGAGTTCGTCACCTGCGATGATGCGCGTTCCACCGGCGGAGACGAGACCCAGTGCCGAATCCAAATCCTCCGCGGCCTCGGCCTTCTGCGCTTCCAAGATGTACTCCTCGACTTCCGCGTCCTCCGCGGGGCCGTGCGCCACGTACTCCTCCGAGGCGTAAAAGACACAGAGGAGACTCGTCTGGACGCCATCGATAAGCATCGCTTTTTCCTCGTCTTCGAACTCGACTTCAGCGAGGACGGTCTCACGGATGTCCGTGAGTTCGCCAAGCGCTGTCTCTTCGTCGATGTCATCGTCATTGTAGGCGGTGACGATTTTGGCGACGGCGATGGCCACGTCGTCCTGAAGATTGAGGAGCAGACGCGCCGAATCCTCGTTCTCCGGGTCGATGTCCTCGTCCTTGATTCTGTCCAACCAGTTCTGCCAGCGTTCTTCGGAGTAGAACTCCTCTGGAGGAGCGCTCATATCTCTCTCCTGCGTAGCACGATAAATAGGCCTTTCCTTCGGCCCGCGTCTATCGGGACAGCGTTTCGACCGTATTGATGCCGTACAACCGCTCTGGCGTCGAAACGTGGGCTGTTCGAATTTCACCGTCGTACCCCTGCTCTTGCATCCAACTGACTCGCCGCGGAACCGTCTTCGGCCCCATCACCGCACCGGGCCGGTCGGGGTCATCCACGAAGTCGGTTTCCATTAAAAACGGCTCCTCACGTTCGACAGCGACCGTCAATCGTTCTTTTTCGCTCATCACACTCGGTGTTACTCCGGCCAATTTTCCGCCCGCATAATGTTTCACGACACGCTCGGGCGCGAGTCCGGCGGCTTCGGCCCACTCAGCGATGTCGGTGAGGTCGTCGGTTCCCTCCGTATGTAGTTGGACGGCACATCCCGTCTCCGCTCCCAACTCTAGTGCGCGCCGGAGCACGGCATTCGAGGCGTCCCACACCTCGTCAGATACGTCGTAATGTGGTCGCCCCGATTTCAAGGCGATAGCGGAATCGTTCGCGACGTATTCGCTCGCGACTTCGAGTCCTGCTTGCATTAGATCGCGTGCGTCCGCGGGCGCGTACCCGCGGTCGTCCACCAACTTCGAGATGAGACCGGGATGGACGCCGAGGACGGGCCACGCTCGTCCCGGGAGAATTTCGTTCGAGTGCGCGACGACATCGACCGTCGTATCGAACACCGAACGAAAGTCATCGCCCGACTTCGCTTCGACGCCGAGCAACCACGACGGTTTGTTGACGACGAGGAGATGCGTGCCGCCGCTCCGAGCGAAATCTTTGACGGCTTCGATGCCCCGCCCGTGGTCGGGGTCTAGATGCATGTGATTGTCGAGGACGGGCGTGCCGAGGTCGTTCATGTGTGACCCGTCGCACCGCGAGGAAAAAACGCCTACTCTTCTTCGATGACGAACGCATCATGTGCGGCGTTCTGGAGTGCGTCGGATCGTCCGTACTCGCCGGGTGCGATAGCGACCGTTCGAACGCCGTTTCGTGCCGCTTTCTCCAAGACGGGTTTGAAATCCGTATCCCGCGACGCGATAGCGAGCGCGTCAACTCGTTCGTCGAGCGCGAGTTCGGTGGCGTCGATAGCGAGTTTCACGTCCACGTCCCCGCTCGTTATCACGACTTCGAATCCACGCGCCTCTGCCGCTTGAATCAGGCCCGGCGTGGCGTGTTCGTCGAGATAGAGTCTGGCGACAACGAGTTGACCGAGTTCTCGTCCCGCCGCTCGAACGTCGTCCAAATCCACGTCGAACTGGTCGCGAAGCACGTTCGGGCCATCGACGAACAGCGCGACGGTTTGCTTGTCGTCGTCAGCCTTCCCGCCGAGTACCGACCGCAGGCCGCCAGTCATGCGTCGGACTAGATGATACCGAGACATAGCCGTGGCGATTCTACCCGTTGACAACACCAAGCGTAAACACCGTGGCGATTTCAGCGCAGAATCATCATTACCGATATTATATTCTATAATTCATATAATTATCGTACTCATACTATCAATTAGTATCACGAAATTTCGGCTTTATTTATTTTTCCAATTCTACAGTTTTCTTATTTGAATAAATAAAATTTAAATATTGGTAGGCGGTTTGATAGCGTGCTGTATGGTAGACGACAACACATCTCGATTTGACAGGCGGACATTCCTGAAAACGACCGGCGCAATTGGTGCGACTGCAGCCCTTGGTGGGGTCACTGTAGCGACGCCGGGTCGTAAACCAGGGCCAAAGGAAGACGAAGTACTGGTCGGTATCTCTGCGGGTGAGGGAGACATCGAACAGAAGGTCGCCCAGTACACGATGGGCAACGCCGAAATCGTTCACAAAAACGAGAAGCTTCGCTACGTCGCAGTGAAAGTTCCCGGCAACGAGACTGCCCGCGAGAACTTCATCAATGCTATCAAAAAGCGGGACGGCATCAAATATGCCGAGAAAAACGAGACGCTCTCGACGCAGCTGACCCCGAATGACCCGCAGTTCGGAAGCCAGTATGCGCCACAACAAGTGGAATCCGACACCGCATGGGACACGGCAGGAACCGGCTCCTCGGACGTCACCATCGCAGTCGTGGACACGGGCGCACAGTACGACCACCCCGACCTCGCCGCGAACTACAAATCCAACCCCGGACAAGACTTCGCTGATGGCGACTCCGACCCATACCCGGACGTCCCATCGGAAGAACAGCACGCCACTCACGTTTCCGGCTGTGCCGCCGCAGTCGTTGACAACGGCACTGGCGTCGCTGGCCAGGGTAACTCCTCGCTCATCAACGGCCGCGCGCTCGACGAGAGCGGCAGCGGTTCGACGGCCGACATCGCGGACGCAGTCGAATGGGCCGCAGACCAAGGCGCGGACATCATCAACATGTCGCTCGGTGGCGGTGGATACACGAGCACGATGAAGAACGCGGTGTCGTACGCGAACAACCAAGGTTCGCTCATCATCTGTGCCGCTGGTAACAACGGGAGTAGCAGTGTCTCCTACCCGGCAGCCTACAGCGAATGTATGGCTATCTCGGCTGTTGACAGCAACGAGAACCTCGCCTCGTTCTCCCAGTACGGCGACGTCGACCTCGCCGCACCTGGTGTGGACATTCTCTCCACGATTCCGACCGACAGCTATGCACAGTTCAGCGGTACCTCGATGGCGACGCCCGTCACGTCCGGTGTCGCTGGATTGACGCTCGCACAGTGGCCGAGCCTCACGAACAACGAACTGCGTACCCACCTGAAGGACACCGCGAAGGACATCGGCCTCTCCTCGAACAAGCAGGGTGCCGGTCAGGTCAACGCCAACAACGCAGTCACCACCGAACCCGGTAGCGGTGGCGGCGGTGGCGGCGGAGACTCCTTCACCGAAACGGTCAGTGGCTCGCTATCGAGCTACGCCGACTACGCCGACTACTCGTGGAACTGGGAGTACAGCAGTCCAAGCCAGATCAAACTCGAACTCAACGGCCCATCGAGCGCCGACTTCGACCTCTACGTCAACGAAGGCACGACGACGGCCGCAAGTCCGAGCAACTACGACTACGCATCCACGAGCACCAACAGTCAGGAAACAATCACCATCGACAACCCTGACACCTCGACGGCTCTGCAGATCGACGTTGACTCCTACAGCGGGTCGGGAAGCTACGACCTGACCATCACGGAGTACAAGTAACCGCAGTCGATCGATCGGTTCCCATTCTCCCGTTTCGATGCTTGTCGAGTGACGACGACGGCGTCACTGATTGTTCGGCTTTAATCTTTAATTACATCCCGACCCAACCGCCAGACATGGCTGCATCATCGGGAATCGAAGCAGGTCTCATCGATTTGCTCGCGGTTTTCATCATCGCGGGAGGCGTCGGCGTCTTCGTCGCAAAAGTCGGCCGCTTTCCGTACACTATCGCCCTGCTCCTCGCCGGACTTGCCGTCTCGATTCTCGGCCTCAACATCGACATTACGCTCTCACACGACCTCATCCTACTCGTCCTCTTGCCACCGCTTCTGTTCGAAGGGGCGGCAACGACCGACTTGGAACGGTTTCGGGAGAACATCGTTCCCGTGTTGGCGCTCGCTGTTCCAGGGTTGATTATCTCGGTTTTGATTTTAGGGTGGGTCGGAAGCTATGCCTTCGGCTATCCGCTGTTGCTCGCCCTGCTGTTCGCCGCGATGGTACTGCCGACCGACCCCGTTTCGGTGCTTGCGCTGTTCGAAGAACTCGGCGCACCGGAGCGGTTGTCGGTACTGGTCGAAGGTGAAAGCCTGCTCAACGACGGTGTCGGCGTCGTGATTTTCTCGACGCTGTTCTTACTGGTGCAAGACTCGGTGGAGAATAACACCGCGCTATCGGAACTCATTTCCCCAGAAGTCATCGCCGACGCGGGTATCGAAATCGTTGTTTCCAGTCTTGGAGGCTTGCTCGTCGGGCTCGCGGCAGGCTATCTCATCTATCGCATCATGGTCAACCTGGACGAGCATATGACCGAAATCGTGCTCACGCTAATCCTCGCCTACGGGAGTTTCCTGCTGGCCGAACATTACCTCCACGTCAGTGGCGTCATTGCCACCGTCGCCGCTGGCCTGTTCATCGGGAATCAGGGTGCGGAGTACGCGATGAGCCCCCAGACCAAGATTTCCATCTTCAACACGTGGGAGACGGCGGCCTTCCTCGTCAACACGCTCATCTTCGTCCTGATCGGCGCGAAAACGCCCATCGCCCAGATGCTCGACAACTGGCAAATAATCGCAATCGCCATCGTGCTGACGCTAGCGGTTCGCGCACTCATCGTCTATCCGATTACGGGCATCGTGAATCGATACAGCAATCGGACGGTTCCGCTCTCGTATCAGCACGTGATGGTTTGGGGCGGGCTTCACGCCTCAATTCCTATCGCGCTCGTGCTCGTTCTGCCAGACAACTTTCCCCGCGTGACGCAACTCCGTGCGATGGTGTTCGGCGTCGCCGCGTTCAGCCTCGTCGTGCAGGGATTGACAATGGGAAACCTGCTCGACAGACTCGGCGTCGTCACCCGAAGCGAAGCGGAAGAGCTGTATGAACTCCTTCTCGGTCGCGCCCGGGCAGTGGACTCCGCGCTCAATGCCGCGAAACGGCTCCACAACAAGGGGGAACTCCCCGGCGACGTATACGAGGACTTCCGCGGCGAATACGAACACGAAAAAGACGACCTGAATTCGGCCATCTCACAACTGCTCATGGATAATCCCGACCTGCGCAGGGAAGAACTCCTCGTCGGGGAGCGTCGCGTCCTGAAAGAAGAAAAGAGCGCCATTATGGACGCGATGCGTTCCGGCGTCGTCAGCGACGACGTGGGTGAGCGACTGTTGGAGGAGGTCGACCTCAAACTCGACCGCGTCGACGGCGGTGAGAGCACGGTCCGAGAAGATCCGGAGAAGGAAGGATACAGGGAGTTCTGGCGCGCACGCGTCGATGAATACGGTCTTTCTACCAGCAACGACTGACCGAATTGGTTCCCTTCGGTGATGATTGACCGAACTGTTTTCCTTGGGTAGTAACTGACCCGAACGTTGAAATACAGAAACGAAACCAGTTCGAACTGGCCGACAACGTGAATACACCAGTCGGTCTGACCATCCATGACCTGCCGAAAATGTTGACACTCCGATTCGTTCGTTTTGCTTCTCGACATCGTTGCTCACGTCACGAGCGACGTCGAACCGCTCGATTGGTCGCTCGCCATTCAGTGCCCCTCGTGTGCGAGCACGGATGTCGCACTCGAAGCGACCGACCTGCTTGCGCGGGTTCAAGACTCGACGACGGAGTCATAAATTCCGTCGCTCGCCGGTGTCGAGGCCTCCGTCCACGTCACGAACGTCGCATCGATAGTGGATGCTGTTCGTGCCAGTCTCGATTCGAGTACTCCGACGGTGACTGGACAGAGACAATCGACGAGCGATGCGTGATGCAACAGCCACACGCTGTCGGGTGTGTGTTCGGTGAGCAACTGCTCCGTAGCCTCGATAGCATCGGCGAACCTGGTCGTATCGAACTGTCTTTTCGCCAGTCCGTCGGAGGTCGGCACTGTTACGTACAGCGGCAGCTGCCAGTGGTCACCGGCGAATGCCGCGACGGTGCCCGTGTCGAACGTCGCGATGTCGTCCATCGTTCCGGTCGGTGGGTCCGATCGCGAACGAGGCTCCAAACGCATCCTCGTTCGCGCGGTCGTCGCACGAACTTCGGCGTCGAAATAGTCATTTGTAACTATTGCGACGAAATAGCTACAAATCCATAACAGTACCGATTACGATGAGGGCTGTAGATGTCTTCCGAACAAATTCTCGGCACGACGACCGTAACCCAACGATGGCGAATCAGCCTCATCAAGGCCGTTCGCGAGGAATTCGCGGACGAAGGGATAGAAGTCGAAGAGGGTGACCGGCTCGTCTTCAAGAAGCGCGACGGACAAATCGTCATCGAACCGGCATAATATGAACACATATTGATAAGTCTTCGACTACGGTACCGGCATGGTGCGACAGAGAAACCAAAACATTACTTCCCTCGCTCCGACGGTTCGAGTATGCCCCTTCGGAAACCGCCGTTGCGCGACCGACACGATGAGCGGGGCGCGACGTTTACCGAGTTCGGCGGGTGGGACATGCCTGTCGAGTTCGATTCGATAAAAGAAGAGCATCAGAGCGTTCGCGATTCCGTCGGCATCTTCGACGTCTCCCACATGGGCGAGATAGAAGTTAGCGGGCCGGATGCCGAACAGCTCATGCAGCGATTGACGACGAACGACGTGACGCAGTTGTCCCCGGGCGACTCCCAGTACTCGATGATCACCGACGAGGACGGTGCTATCATCGACGACACCGTCGTTTACCGACTTCCTGAGGACGATGAGTCCGACTATCTGTTCATCCCGAACGCGGGCCACGACGAGCAGATGCACGACCGCTGGAAGCGGTTCCGAAACGAGTGGGAACTCGACGCGGAAGTTCGGAACGCGACGGACGATTATGCGATGTATGCGGTACAAGGGCCGGATGCCGCCGACGCCGTGAGCGAAGTGACGGACGAGTCCGTCATCGACCTCTCGAAATTCGAGGCGATGTACGCGACCATCGCGGGCGCGCGATGCTGGGTCGCGCGCACCGGGTACACGGGAGAAGACGGATTCGAATTCATCTGCCCGTGGGACGACGCCGAAACCGTCTGGGACGCCTTCGACTGCCAACCGTGCGGTCTCGGATCCCGCGACACGCTTCGCACCGAGATGGGATTCCTCCTGTCCGGGCAGGATTTCAACCACGAGAACGACCCCCGCAACCCCTACGAGGCCAAAGTAAGTTTCACCGTGAAACTCGATACGGAGTTCGTGGGACGTGACGCGCTCGAACGAGCGAAAGAGGATGGCGTCGAGGAGACGTTCGTCGGCTTCCGACTCGTCGACCGAGGCGTTCCCCGTCACGGCTACGATATCACCAACACCGATGACACCATCATCGGCACGGTCACGAGCGGAACGATGAGTCCGACGTTGAACGAACCCATCGGTCTGGGCTACGTGCCGACGGAGTACGCAGACCCGGGAACCGTCATCCGCGTGATGGTGCGTGGCCAGTCGAAGAAAGCAAAGATTGAGAGCACACCCTTCCTGAAAGACAAATAATGAGCTTCAAAGTACCTGAAAACCGCAAGTATCTTGAATCGCACGAGTGGGTAAACGTAACCGACGGCACCGCAAAAATCGGCATCTCCGATTTCGCGCAGGACGAACTGGGCGACGTGGTTTTCGTCGAACTACCGAGCGAAGGCGACGAACTCACGCAGGGCGACGAGTTCGGCGTCGTGGAGAGCATCAAGGCGGTGTCCGACCTCTACTCCCCCGTTTCGGGAACCGTCACGGCCGTCAACGGCGACCTCGAAAACACGCCAGAACTGGTCAACGAAGATCCGTTCGGTGACGGTTGGATGCTCGAAGTCGAGGTGGACGACCAGAGCGAACTCGACGACCTGCTGTCCGCGGAGGAGTACCGCAACCAGATCGAGTAACGCGACCGTTTCGAATTTTCTCACACCTGTTTCGAACCATCGTTCCCAGCGACTGCGGTGGATACACGTGGTAACCGACCACGGGAAAATACGGAGATTGTTTGCGCTATCGTGCATACTTTTCCGGTTTTTTCTCGGTGAATCCATAGGTTTATACACGAATGTGCAGTGCGGGCATCCGCTTTCCACCTATATTAAAGGGGTGCGCTCCCTAGCCGCAGTCAATGACCGGAGGCAACGCGAGTACGGGGAGTCCGTACGCACCGCACACGGTCGAGGAGACGGCGGCGATGCTCGACGCGGTCGGCGTCGAGAGCGTCGAAGACCTCTTCGACATTCCCGAGGCGGTTCGATTCGACGGAGAGTTCGGCATCGAAAAGCGGTCGGAACAGGCAACCCGACACGAGTTACAGCGAACACTCGGCGAAAACCGGAATCTGACCGAGTTCCTCGGGAGAGGACAGTACAGTCATTACATGCCATCGCTGGTCGACCACATCGCGGATCGGTCAGAGTTTCTGACTTCGTACACACAGTATCAACCCGAAGTCACACAGGGATTTCTGCAAGCACTGTTCGAGTACCAGTCGATGTTGGTGGAACTAACTGGGTTGGAAATCGCCAACGCCTCGATGTACGACCACGCGACGGCGCTGGCGGAGTCGGCGTTGCTGGCCTCGCGGGTTCGCCAGACCAGCGGCGACAAAGTGCTCGTGCCGGAGTATCTGCTGCCCGAGCGTCGAAGCGTCCTCGAAAACTACACCGAAGGGCCGGGACTCACCGTCGAGGAGTTCGGCACCGACGACGGAAACGTCGATGTGAACGCACTGTCCGAAGCGATGGACGACGACGTTGTGATGGTGTACGCGGAGAGCCCTACGACCCTAGGTACCATCGAGGAAAACCTCACCGCAATCGGTGACCTCGCACATGACCACGAGGCGCTGTTCTGCCTCGGTTCCGACCCGGTCGCACTCGCACTGTTGCAGAAACCCGCCGATGTCGGTGTCGACGTAGTCGTCGGCGATGCGGCGACGCTCGGCCTGCCAGCGAGTTACGGGATGGGTCTCGGTCTGTTCGCAACGCGCGAACAGTTCGTTCGACAAGTGCCGGGCAGGCTAATCGGAATCAGTGAAGACGTGGACGACAATCGCGCATTCACGCTCACGCTCCAGACGCGCGAACAGCATATCCGCCGGGAGCGGGCGACTTCGAACATCTGTACGAATCAGGCGTGGGTCGCGCTTCGAACCGCAATCCACATCGCATATCTCGGGTCGTCCGGACTGGTCGAACTGGCGGAAAAATGCGTCACGTTGGCCGACGACCTCGCTCAGCGATTAGACGACATCAACGGCGTTCAGGCCCCGGTTTACGACCGACACCATTTCCGTGAATTCGTCGCGCGCACCGACCAACCGGCACCGCCAATCGTCGCCGACCTCGAAGAACGCGGCTTTGCGGTGCACGAAGTCGGCGAACACGAGGTGCAAGTCTGCGTGACTGACGTGAACGAACACGCTGTCGGCGAGTTCGTCACACTGTTCGAGGAGGTGGCATGATGAAGTATACCCAAGCGACGTGGCAACACGAAGATGAAAATCTGTACGAACCGCTCCTCTCGGAGAAAGACGGCTACGCTGTCGAAGTAGACTCGTCCCTGCCGGACGAGTTGACCCGCGATAGCCTCGAATTGCCGGATCTCTCGGAACCCGAACTGGCGCGCCACTACACGCGACTCAGCCAGATGAACTACGGCATCGACAGCGGGCCGTACCCACTCGGTTCCTGTACGATGAAGTACAATCCGAAGTTCACCGAAGACGTGGCCGCGCTTCCGGGCGCGAGTATCCACCCCGACCGCTCCGAGGCAAGCGTGCAGGGAACGCTCGAACTGATGCACGGGTTGCAAGAGTATCTCGGCAAAATCGGCGGTATGGATGCGGTGAGTCTCCAACCGCCTGCGGGTGCGGCGGGTGAGTTCACCGGAATCCTCGTCACGAAAGCCTACCACGAGGCAAACGGCGAGGGTGACCAACGCACCGAAATCATCGTTCCCGACAGTGCCCATGGAACCAACCCTGCCAGTGCCGCACTCGGCGGATACGATGTGGTCGAACTGCCGAGTGCCGAGGACGGACGCGTCGATTTGGACGCACTCTCGGCCGCCGTCGGCGACAGCACCGCGCTGTTCATGCTCACCAACCCGAACACGCTCGGCCTGTTCGAGCGCGATATCGAGGAAATCGCCGAAATCGTCCACGGTGCCGGCGGGCTGCTCTACTACGACGGCGCGAACCTGAACGCCCTGCTCGGGCGCGCTCGCCCCGGCGACATGGGGTTCGATATCATGCACTACAACGTCCACAAGACGTTCGCCACGCCACACGGTGGTGGTGGCCCGGGTGCTGGCCCAATCGGTGTCGGCGAGAAACTGGCCGAGTTCCTCCCCGCGCCGCGGGTCAGAAAGGTAGACAACCGATACGAGCGATTCGACCCCGAGCAGACCATCGGCAAAGTTCATGGATTCACGGGTAACTGGCTCGTGCTGGTCAAAGCCTACGCCTATATCGCGCGACTCGGCGACGAAGGTCTCTCGGACGCCAGCGCGAAAGCCGTGCTCAACGCGAACTATCTGGCCTCACAAATCGAGTACGACGTTCCGTTCGGCCCGTTTCATCACGAGTTCGTCGCCAGCGCGGGCGACCAGGACGCCGCGGACGTTGCGAAGCGAATGCTCGATTACGGCGTCCACCCGCCAACGACGAAGTGGCCGGAAATCGTCTCGGAGGCGCTGATGACCGAACCGACGGAAATCGAGAGTCGGGAAACGCTCGACCAACTCGCCGAAGCGTTCAACGCCGTCGTAGCGGAAGACGACGAGACGCTGGAAGCCGCACCCGAAAAGACGACTGCGAAGCGTATCGACCAGGCGAGCGCCGCGAGAAATCTGCGGCTCTCGTGGCAGGCGCTGGACGAATAGTCGCGCAGTTCGTTTCTTTCGAGTGGAACGGGATTTTGCGCCGAACGTGTAACTGTCAGTCAGTGGAATCGGGGTGAGAGAAACATGCGGTGACACAGTGTAGGTGTTTCCGAACGGTGATTTCTATGCACTGCGACAATCGGTGGGAGTAGTGATTTTTCGCTCGGAGATTCTGACTCGAAGTCAGTAACTTAGCATGTATCGCGAAAATTCGAATCGGAAGTCCGGCAACGGGCCGCTGCCGTCGATACGACCGACGTGCACGACTTCGGAGAATGATTTTGATGCGTTCCTTTCTTTCACCATGTTTGCGGATGGACTGACTACTGACTACATCTGCTTATCCGGTACGAAATGGGATTCACCCTGCAAGATAAAAGTAAGGGGTGATGATTTACCCGCAACCCCGGATACAGACCGCCAGTGCGGAAGGTCTGCCGAAACTACAGTTCGCTGTCCGGGATGACTACGACCTTCCCGAAGCCTTCACGCTCCTCGATGATTTCGTGGGCACGCTCAATTTCGCTCATCGGCAGCGTCTCGCGGATACGAGGTTCGAACGAACCTTCCCAGACGAGTTCGAGCACATCGTCGACTTCGCCAGGAGTCCCCATCGTCGAGCCGTGAATCTCCAGCTGGTTCCAGAAGATGCTGTTGATATCCGTCTCGGGGTCGCGGCCCGTCGTGGCACCACATGTGACGATGGTTCCGCCCTTCGCAAGGCTGTCCAGCGAATCTTTCCAGGTCGCCTTGCCGATGTGATCTACCACCACGTCGACGCCGCGCTCGTCGGTCGCGTCGGCAATAGCGTCAGCGAAGTTCTTCTCGTCATAGTTGATGGTGTGGTCAGCGCCGATGTCAGCGGCGTACCCCAGTTTTTCCTCGGTGCTAGCGGTCGCATACACCTCCGCACCGATGTAGTCGGCAATTTGGACGGCGGCGTGGCCAACCCCGCCGCTGGCACCGAGGACGAGGATAGACTCGCCGGGCTGGAGTTCCGCGCGGGTAACGAGCATCCGCCAGGCCGTCTGGAAGACCAGCGGTGCCGCAGCTGCTGTTTTCCAGTCGACACCCGACGGGACGGGAACGAGATTCTCCGAGGGCACCGCCGTTTTTTCGCTGTGGACGCCACGGACGTGCTCACCAATAATCTTGTAATCCGTACAAAGCGTCGGGTCGCCATCGCGGCAAAACTCGCAGTGCCCGCAGGATAGCCCCGCAGAGACTGCGACCCTGTCTCCCGGTTCGAACCGGTCGACGTCTTCACCTACTTCGTCGACGACGCCAGCGGCATCACTGCCTGGGATGTGTGGCATCTCTAAGTCGAGGCGCTCGAGCGCGCCCAGTCCCATCCGAGTGAAGACGTCGAGGTGGTTCAGCGCACCAGCCTTCACGTCGATGAGAACCTCGTCGCGGTCGATTTCGGGGTCGTCGAACTCGTCGTATTCGAGAACATCTTTGCGACCGTGCTCCGAAAACTGGACGGCTTTCATAACAAATATGAGAATGACTATCAAAAAAACATTAATGGTACCACAGTTGTCTGCCGATACATCGACAATCGACGTAATGATCGAAGTGATTGTGACTTCACCAATGTCGGCCAGTCGAGCCACGATTAGGTCTGAAAACACGCGAAAATAGCCCTCCAAAACTGTGGACGTGAACGACTGTCGGATTTCATATATCGTAATGAAGTTTATTAACTTCGGCAGAGCCACGGCTCATCGTCGTCACTCGGGGTTGAAAAGCCTGAAAAGGGAGAAGTCGAGGTTACGCCGATGCGGAGTCGATGTCGCCGTTGATGCGAACGATTCCGAAGTCGCATTCGGAACAGCGCCACTTCGTTTTCTCGCCGAGGTGGAGAACAGTACTCGCGCTGCGCCAAAACGTCTGTTCGCCCCCACACTCGGGACAGTCATGTTGAATTTCGAGGGTCATGCTCGCCACTCCGGGACTCACGCAGTTTAAGATACTGGTTTCGCTCGACTACTCCTCTCCGCGTTCAAGATGGAGGGCGTCGAAAAATCGGTGTAACACCCGTCGAGAGGCGAAATCCACGAGTTCCCCGTCGTCGGCATTCGAATCGGCGAACAGACCGAGCGGAATCTGGGCACCCGCCATGTCGGCATGTCCGCCCGCACTTCCCACGTCGTCGAATGCCTGTTGGAGGACGTTCCCCGCGTGTACGCGGGGGTCGATGGACCGCGCGCTCATATCGACTGCATCGTTGACGATGCCGAACACCAGCACCGTATCCACGCCTTCGACGTTCAGAAGATAGTCCGCGGCCTGTGCGAGTGCATCCCGCTCGCTCGTTCGACCAGCGGAGGTAGCGAGGGTTGCGCCCCGTTGGACACGGTTTCGAATAGCTTCACCGATGGCGTCCACAGTGGCTGGTGAGAATGCAGCCCCGTACAGTCGTTCCAGCAGTTCGAGATCCGCATGGGGATAGACGTACAGTGCGGCCTCGTACTCGTGGGATGTGGGGTCTCGGATGAAGTCGATTCGTTCGCGATGGAGGGCAAACAGCAGTGCAGAGCCGAGTTGCACGTTCATCTCCATCCCGAGGTCGCGGATGTACTCCACGAGGATGGCAGCAGTCGATCCGTACTCCTCGCGCAGGTCGACGAAATCGCACTTCGGCTCTTCGGTCGAGTGGTGGTCAATAACGATGTCGGGGGTGACAGCTTTGAGTTCCGTGTGGCCTGCCGGTGTCGCATGGTCTACGAATGCGATTTTGTCGAATCGTTCCGGGTCGAACGATTCAGTGTGTTCGAGATTCACGTGCAACAGATTGATGAACGCCCGATTCTGTTGATGCGAAATCGTCCCTCCGTAGAATAGTTCCGTATCCTCGACCCCGCTAAACTTGGCAATGGCTGAGAGCGCGAGTGCACTCGCAATACAGTCCGGATCCGGATTGTCGTGACAGATGATTGCGAGCGAATCGATCCCCGCCAGGTACTCCGCCAATTCCTGTACGCGGGTCATGCTAGATGTTCGACCTGAGACAGTATCAACCCGTGGCTGGGTATCGTCGCTCAATAGTAGAAAATAAATTGTATTTTGCTATACGAAAATCGTCTTAGTCGAATTGCCACCGTGTCGCGTCATCCGGGTAGTCGCTCCACGCCAAGACCGTCTCGGGTCGTACTTCGAAGAAGGGCGTCCCGTGCTGAATCCCGTACTTTCCCTCGTAGGCCGCATCGAGTCGCTCCACGAGTTCGGGTTCCGATTCCTCGATTCGGTCAGCACGCCCCTCGATGATGACGACTTCCGTTCCACTTTCCCGATGAACGACGATTTCGGGCGACACCGCCAGATTCCGCACCCAGCGGGTACTCTTGCCGCCACCGCAGTAGAATGTGTCGTCCACCCAAACACCCCACACTGGTCGGGCGTGAGGGCGACCGTCGGGCAACGTTGTCGTCACCCAGTACGTTTCATCGTCCGCCATCTTCTTTCGGACGAACTCCCACGGGAGCAGTCCCGTTTCGTGGTCGGGGATGCCGTAGCTTTCCTCCGTCGTTGGCCGAGTTCGCCGCGGTTCCCCATCTCCGGGTTCTTTGCCCATGACTCGGTGTACGACGCGATACGCGAAAAATATGCCCGAGGAATCGTCCGGGGGGGAGCTTACTTTAGGCTCGCGTCCGATGATTCCCTCATGCCTTCGATAACGCTGTACTCGCTCGACGGCTGTCCGTACTGCGAGAAAGTCCACGACGCGCTCGATGACGCCGGAATCGAGTACGAGACGGAATGGGTCGAAGCCCTCCACTCGAAACGAAACGAAGTGAAACGCGTTAGCGGCCAGCGAGGCGTTCCCGTTCTCGTTAACGACGAGTCGGGTGTTACGATGGCCGAGAGCGAGAAAATCGTGGCGTACGTGGAGCAGTCGCTCACATGAAAATTTACACCGGACGGGGTGACGCGGGCCAGACCGACCTCCAGAACATGTCCCGCGTCTCGAAAGCAAGCCCACGAATCGAGGCCTACGGCACGGTGGACGAGGTGAACGCCCTCATCGGACGATGCCGACCGACGGGCCACGACGACGTGGATGGGCAACTCCGCGAAATCCAGAACCACCTCCACATCGTGCAGGCCGACTTCGCAAATCCCGACCCTGACGATGACGACCCGCAGGTGGATGACGAGCACGCCGCATTGCTCGAATCGTGGATGGACGACTACGACGAGGAGTTAGACCCGCTCACTTCGTTCATCCTTCCCGGCGGCAGCGAATCGGGGGCGAACTTACACCACGCCCGTGCCGTCTGTCGGCGGGCCGAGCGCCGCGCGGTTGCGCTGGCCAGCGAGGAGGATATCAACGACGACGCCGTGACGTATCTGAATCGATTGTCGGATGCGCTTTTCATTTTGGCACGCGTGGTGAACAATCGTGATGGGGAGCGAGAGGAGAGTCCGACGTACTGAAATCAGTTAAGACCGATAGAAAGGATTCGCTACTGCTTACAATCCCAATTCTCGCCCGATAACGAGGTGCTGAATCTCGCTCGTCCCTTCACCGATTTCCATCAGTTTCGCGTCACGCAGGAATCGCTGCGGGGCGAAATCCTCGGTGTAGCCGTAGCCGCCGAGCACCTGCACTGCATCTTCCGAAACCTTCCGGGCTGACTCGCTGGCGTCGAGTTTTGCCAGCGCGCTCTCGTGGGAGACGGAGTAGCCTTCGTCGTACTTGCACGCGGCCTTGTGGGTCAGCAGGCGCGAACGCTCGATTTTCCGGTCCATGTCCACGACCTTGTTGCGAATGGCGTCGAACTTCGAAATCGGTTTGCCGAACTGCTCGCGCTCTTTGCTATACTCCTTCGCGGCCTCAAAGGCACCCTGTGCGATACCGGTCGAGAGCGCGGCGATGGAGATGCGCCCGCCGTCGAGCGTTTTCTTCGTCTGCTCCCAGCCGTCGCCCTCCTCGCCGAGCAGGCGGTCTTCCGAGAGACGCACGTCCGAGAGCTGAATCTCGCATGTCGGCGAGGCATTGAGTCCCATCTTGTCCCAGACGGTCGTGACTTCGAATCCGTCGTCCTCCTCGGGGTCAACGATGAAGGTCGAGATGCCGCCGTAGCCAGCATTGGAGTCCGTGACTGCCTTGACGAGGACGCTCCCCGCCACGTTGGCGTTGGTGATGAACTGTTTCGTTCCGTTGAGAACCCACTCGTCGCCCTCTTTTTCCGCAGTCGTGTCCATGTCGCTCGCGTCCGACCCGGAACCGGGTTCCGTGAGCGCCCACGAACCGAGATACTCGCCTTCCGCGAGCGGCGTGAGCCACCTTTCTTTCTGCGCTTCCGTCCCGAACAGTTCGATAGGTTTCGACGCCAGCGAGATGTGTGCGGCGTAGGAGAGGCCGATAGAACCGGAAACGCGCCCCAGTTCCTCGGTGACGAGGGCGTACATCAACTGGTCGCCGCCGAGTCCGCCATACTCCTCGCTGACCGGGACACCCATCATGTCGAGGTCAGCGAGTTGGTCGAAAATCTCATCAGGGAATCGGTGTTCACTCTCGATTTCCTGTGCAATCGGCTCGATTTCTTCGTCGCAGAACTCCCGGACGGTGTCCCGTACCATCCTGTGCTCGTCTGGGAGGTTGAAATCCATACGCAAAATTTGTGCGAGTTGGAGTATAAAGACACCGAAGCAGGAGACCTGCTTCGAGGTCTCGTTCACTTCGCTCATGAGGACACAAAAGCAAGGGAACTTGCTTCGAGGTCTCACTCACACCTCCGTCGTTCACGAGGACACCGCAACACCGTTGCTGTTGCGATCCTTTGGACGCCCCCAAAGGAATCACGAGAAGAGGTGATGCTATTTTATTTCACCGTGACGTACGTGAGAGTAACGATCGCGATAAACTCTAGCGTTCGCAAAATTGCCAGCGTGCGTTGGACTTCGGCGTCCATCGAGTACACCATGCCTGTACTAAAAAGGAGATACAGCGCCAGGGCGTTCTCGATGAGGAGCACGACGCCGAACGTAATCAGCCCTAAAATCAAGGATGTCCGAAACGTTCGGTAGTTTCGCACCCACATGACTGTCAAAATGAGGAGCAGTAACACGTTCACACCCGCAAACCCACCCGTTATTAACGGCTCCAACTCGGTCATGTGGCTCAGTCCATCGTCTGGAGTATCCGTTCGTACTCCTTCCTGTGTCGTTCGAACTGGTCAGTTAGGAAATACGACTTCGCGTAATCGCTGTCTTCGGTTTCCAAGATGTCGTTATCGACGAGCATATCGAGGTGGTATCGAATCGTGTTGTAATCTTGGCCGATGTCCTCCGCGAGTTGGTTGGCGTTCCGCGGTTGCTCGTCTAACGCACGGATAATTCGAACGCGGTTCGTACCGCCACGTGTCGCGGTGAGCAGTTGCCACATCGTCTTTCTCATACCAATCACTTTCAATGTGCTGTGAAAGGGGGTGACCCCGTCGCTACGAACGTCGGGAACTGAGCGCGAGCGTATCGCGGAGCGGCGACGAATGCTGCCTTCCGCCGAGACGGCGGCGCGTGGAAAGAACGTATCTCGTACGGTTACGGCACCACCGTCTGAGTACCCACAGTCCTGACCGAAGCGTTCGGACGAGCACAGGCATCCGTTTTTCATTGTTCGTTCGCCGCCATATTTACGGTTCTGGAAACCCATCCCGACGGGCCGTTGGGGAAGGGCTCGGCCCTTTCTTGCGGTTGGAGGGTACCAGTTCCATCAGTCGCGCGAACGACGACTTCGTGCGACTCCGTCGCTGGCGGTTCGTACGTGTATTCCCACTGTCGCCACACGGCTTCTCCGGAAAGCGGTGCGGAGAGGGTCGCCTCGTGCCACGGACCGCCGTCGCCGTTAACGGAGACTTTGACGGATTGGATTCCGCGCGTACCGGCGTACGCATGGCCGCCAACTTGAATCCGACCGTCGGGAAGATGATTGATAGCGTGGAACTTCGCGACCGTTTTTACCGGCCCAGTTCCGTGCCATCCCCGTTGCTCCCAGTATCCCGTCACCTCCTCTTCCGAGAACTCTATCTCGGTAATCCACTTGACGTTCGGTTCACCCCAATGACCGGGAAGAAGCGCCCTGACGGGAGCACCGTGCTCGCGCGGGAGGCCTCGACCGTTCATACCGTACGCAAGCATGCCACCACGAAGCGCCTCGACCGGGAACTCCTCGTAGTAATCATCCGCCGCGCGCAGAACGACGTAGCTTCCGTTCGGCTTCGCTTCGTCGACGACGTTCATAATCGGCACTCCCGTCCAAATCGCGTTGTCCATCTTCGTTCCGTTGAGCGAATCGCCGACGCACCGAAGGGTGTAGAACCGGTCGTCAGCCTCCATCGAAGTGATGTCGGTGTAGCTGTAGGTTCGTTCCTGTTCGACGGCCCCGGTAACGGAGAGCGTCCACTCTTCCGTATCCACTGCCGGGTCGATGTTGTTGATATCGACCTCGTAGAAGCTCTCCGTATCGCTAATCAGGGGGTCGATTCCGGGAATGTCGAGGGACTTCGCAGTGGCCTCTTCGAACAGCTGTTGTCGTCGCGGCGTCGTTTCGAGGCGCTCAGACGATGTCGTCGCTTGCTGACTTCCGAAGAAGTATCCGAAGAGGCTAATTCCGAGGGCACTTGCGAGCCCGCCGAGTAGTCGTCGGCGCTCGCTACTGTGAGTATCATCCACGCTTCCACTCGTACCCCGCAACAACTCGCTGACGGCGATGACGGTTGCGCTTGCAAAACCGGTGCTGAGGGCAGAAAACGCAGGCAGGGTAGCTTCGGTCACGGACGCTGTAGCCAACCATCCGAGAGAAGCCGTTAAACCGATGGCTGTTACCGCGGATTCGAACCGCTGTCCGACGACGAGCGCAATCAACGACGTACCGGCGAGCAGCGCAACTGCGAGAAAGATCGCAGTTCCGAGATTGAGTAGCTCGCCGAAGCTACCGAGTGTCGTGATAGCGAAGGAGACAACTGGGGCGAGCATCGCTCGAGCGAGAAAGCCAGCGATTGGCGCGACGATAAACGAGGGTGTGTCCCCTGCGTAGGCATAGGATCCAGACACGCCAGCGATGCCGGCGAAGAGGGCGACGAGTAGCGTCCTCACCGTTTCCCGCCGTGACGCTGGAATCCCGTTCGTGAAAGTCGAGAAATTCATCGTATCGGTTTTGAGTGTTCGAGTGGGGTGTCAGATTCTCAGCTATGCTTGCGCCGTACCGAACAGTCGGTTACGGCTGACGCGAGCGTTACCGAACCGCTCCATCAGCCCTCGGTGGTCGTCGTTTCGTCATCCATGGATTCATTTCCTCCATCGTCCATCGAACCGTTCTCTCCCATCGAGTCGTTATCCATGGAATCGTTGCCCATCGAGTCATTGTCCATCGACTCATTGCCCATTGTGTCGTTGTCCATCGAGTCGTTATCCATGGAATCGTTACCCATCGAGTCATTGTTCATCGAGTCGCCGTCCTGCTCCTGGCCGCCGCTTCCTCCGTCCAAATTCGTACATCCTGCGAAGACACCCGCGGTAAGTGCCGCAGTCGCAGTTATGAAGTGACGCCGGTCGAGTTCCGCCATCTTCCGTTTGACCATACTCACCAGTTGATGGGAATCGGATATAGGAATTTTTCAAATTCAATACAGATTCACCACCAACTTGTTCACAAATGTTTCTAGAATCTCTCCGTCGCTCGCTACTTCCTCGGCTCGTCACTGATGAAATAGTCTGCTCAATCGATGAATTCGAAAGCGGTGCCCACATTCGGACGATATTACTGATGGAACCAGCACTCCGCCACTGTCGGCGGGAGAGTTTATCAGTCGGGGGAACCAAACGAACCGCGATGGGTATCCGGCGACTGGTACGTGGTAAGATAGAGTGGCCTCGCATCGAAGCGGTCGTTCGCGAAATCGCAGAACGATACGACCGCAACGAGGTTCGGGTCGAGTTCATCGACGCCGACAACTGGCTCTCGACCCCCTGCGTCGTGGACGACCAGTGGTTCGTCAAAATCACGTCGGATCAGAACTCGCTCGTCCACGCGCTCTTTACCAGTGCCCGGAATTTGGGTGCGTTTTCGAGCGGCACCGAGGGCTTTTTCGAGCATTTCGCTGGCCCGAACGAGATGGCGGAGCACGAACTGGAAGCGACGAAGAAGATGCGCGAAATCGGCTTGAACGTTCCAGCACCGATAGAGGCCTTCGAATACGACGATCTCGGCGTGCTGGTGATGGAGTATCTGCCGGAGTTCGAAACGTTCGAGGAACTGTCCGACGAAGGGATGCACGACCACGCCTCGGAGTTATTCGAGTCGCTCTCGCGCATGCACGACAACAACCTCGCGCATGGTGATCTTCGGGGAGAAAACGTGCTCATCGCGAACGACGAAATCTACTTCATCGACGCGACGAGCGTGAACGAAGACCGTATCGACGAGGCGAGGTCGTACGACCTCGCCTGTGCCCTCGCGTCGCTCGCGCCCCTCATCGGCGCTCGTGACGCAGTGATGGCCGCTCGAGAGCATTACTCGGCCGAAGAACTGCTCGTCGCCCGCGAGTTCCTTGATTTCGTGAACATGCGACCCGACCACGATTTCGATGCCGTCACGGTGAAAGGGGAAATCGAGAAACTGGCCGACGCCGAAGACGGCGAGGCTAGCTGATCGCAAGCAGGAACGCTTTTCCGTAGTCGATACCCTCTTTTCTGTAGTCAGTGAGGGCACACGTATGCACGACCAACGACCGCGAGTCGTCAACGAATCGGCTCTCGATTGGGTCGAGAAATCGCACGGGGACGAGTTCCACATTCGCCGCAAACAACTGGGAGCGAAATCGGGCGGGGAGCAGTTGGGGTGTAGCCTCTACGAACTTCCACCCGGGAAGAAATCGTGGCCGTACCACTATCACACGGGAAACGAAGAGGCGATTTACGTCCTCGATGGCGAGGGAACGCTCCGAATCGAGAACGTCGAAGCGAGCCTCGAAGCGGGCGATTACGTCGCGTTTCCGGTCGGCGAGGAGTACGCCCGACGGGTCATCAACGACTCCGACGACGAACTCCGCTACCTCTGTTTTTCGACCATGCGTGAACCGGACGTGTCTGTGTATCCCGACTCGGAGAAAATCGGCGTGTTCGCCGGGTCTGCACCCGGTGACCACGAGGGGCGGACGTTGAGCGGCTACTTCCCACTCGATTCCGAAGTGGACTACTGGCACGGGGACGGCGAGTAACGAAGGCGACCCGATTTCGGAAGGTTTCTCCTGTAAAAACCCCGGTGAGAAATCTTATTGGATGCTTGACCGAATTTATGAATATGTCCGTGACTGTGCCCCGCGCAGGTCGCTACGCGTTCGGATTTGGAACGATTTCCCTCGCGATGTTGGTATTTGGGGTTGGTTTCGTCCATCTTCTCGCTGCGGTTCTCCATGCAACCCTGCGCCCATCGTTGCCGGTGTGCTGTTGTTCATGGCCGGGCTCGGCGTAACACCTGCCGGACGTCAGCTCATCGAACGTCTCTCTGGTTCCCCTGTCACTTCCCGAAAATATAGCGTTCGTCTGTGCTATCGTTCTTTGCGCGGCCGCTGTCGGGATTGCAGTCGTATTTCTCTGAGTCGTCGGACGGTATCCCCGACAAGTAAGAGTCTTTTTTATGGTGCCGACTCAAATCTCATCGAGTACAACATGAGCCAACAAGCTAGCGAGCAGGTTTACAGTCACTACATCGGTGGCGAGTGGAGCGAGGGAGAGGGCGACGAGACGTTCGAGAGCGTCAATCCGGCGACGAAGGAGTCGCTCGGCGAGTTCCACCGAGGGACACCCGCGGACATCGACGTTGCGCTGGCCGCCGCGGAGGAGGCCGAAGACGAGTGGGCAAGCCTCTCGTACATCGACCGTGCGGAACACCTCTGGGACATCTACCACGAACTGAAAAAACGAACGGACGAACTCGGCGAAGTCATCACGAAGGAGTGCGGGAAGGAAATCTCCGAAGGAAAAGCCGACGTGGTCGAGGCCGCGCACATGGTCGAATGGGCTGCGGGCAACGCCCGCCACCCGCACGGCGACGTGGTACCGAGCGAAATTGGCGCGAAAGACGCCTACATGCGCCGGAAGCCGCGAGGCATCATCGGTTGCATCACCCCGTGGAACTTCCCGGTCGCCATCCCGTTCTGGCACATGGCTCTCGCGCTGGTCGAAGGGAACACCGTCGTGTGGAAACCCGCCGAGCAAACGCCGTGGTGTGGCCAAATCATCGCCGAGATGTTCGAGGACGCGGGTGTCCCCGAAGGCGTGTTCAACATGGTCCAAGGCTTCGGCGACGCCGGAAACGCCATCGTCGAGGACGACCGCGTGGACACCGTCCTGTTCACCGGTTCCTCGGAAGTCGGTCACAAAATCGCGGGCAAGGTCGGCGGCGAACCCGGCAAACTCGCGGCCTGTGAGATGGGTGGCAAAAACGGTATCGTCATCACCGAAAACGCGGACCTCGACATCGCAGTCCACAGCGCCATCATGTCCTCGTTCAAGACGACGGGTCAGCGCTGTGTCTCCTCCGAGCGACTCATCGTCCACGAGGACGTGTACGACGAGTTCAAGGAGCGCTACGTCGAACTCGCGAAGGAAGTCTCGGTCGGTGACCCACTCGACGAAGGTACCTTCATGGGTCCGATGGTCAACGAGGAACAGGTCGAGAAGTTCGGCAAGTACAACCAACTCGCCAAGGACGAGGGTGCCGAAGTGCTCGTTGACCGCGAGGAACTCGACGACGACGAGATTCCGGACGGCTTCGAGGATGGCTACTGGGTCGGCCCGTTCGTCTACGAAGTCGATTACAGTCCCGACCTGCGCTGTATCCACGAGGAAGTCTTCGGCCCGCACGTCGCCCTCATGAGCTACTCGGGTGACATCGAGGACGCAGTAGAAATCCACAACGACACGCCATACGGACTGGCTGGTGCAATCATCAGCGAGGATTACCGCCAGGTCAACTACTTCCGCGACAACGCGGAAATCGGACTCGCCTACGGTAACCTGCCGTGCATCGGTGCGGAGGTTCAACTGCCGTTCGGCGGCGTGAAGAAGTCCGGAAACGGTTACCCGAGCGCCCGTGAAGCCATCGAAGCGGTCACAGAGCGCACCGCATGGACCATCAACAACTCGAAGGACATCCAGATGGCCCAGGGTCTGTCGGCGGACATCAAGACCGAAGACGAATAAACGCCGAGTGTAACGAGGCGCTCGTTCGTTTTCGCCGAAGACGAGGGAACTCGATTCCCGTTTTTTCGAAAACGCGTACAACCGAATCAGTACGACGAGAAAGCATTTACCGTTCTAGAGAATGGTTGGGAGTATGAACAGTGATGACGTCGTTACCTTCGCTTTGGCGCTCGTCGCGGCAGTACTCTCGCTCCTCCTCATTGGGAGGGGAAAAGTAGCGGATAGCTTGCTATTCGTTCTCGCGTTCGTCATTTTCGGTGGGCTCATCTTCTTCAAATCGCTCCTTCGTGCCGCGAACTGAGTCGCTCACGAACTTCGAGCGCACCCTTGTCACATGTGGCCAGTCCCTCTCTCCGGCGACCGATCGTTCCCTCAAGTTTCGACTACGGGATTCCGATGACGAAGTTTCGAAGTAGAATAGTCACGAAGATGGTGTTTCGGTTTTGGTTTGCGAAGAGTGGAAGACGACTGGAGACGAGGGGTGTTGGGTTGTGGCTTCCGGAAGCCGGTGGGTTCCGACCAGTGTGCCCACGCGACGAGGCGCACAGTCCCGATGTGCCGACAAACGACGAGAAAAGCGTCGCGTATCGGCGTTTGGTGTTTTTTGCTTCTTACTTATAAATCTTGTACAACCTGGCTTCCGGTGTCGGCGTGTTGGAAATTCTCGAAGGAAACTCGATGGGAGTAGGTGCGAGGAATCGATGCGAAAGAGGAGTCACAGACGGAACCGGTTCACAATCACCTGCCGACCATTCGGCATCGAAAGCCACCGGCGAATGAGGTCGGTTACGTACTCACTCGGGTTTAACACGGTATACATCGCGTACACGAAAAGGAGCAGGGCGAGTCCTTGAACGACGACGAGTTCGAGTGACATGGTGAGTAAGCTTGTTGTCCAATAGTTCGTCCACAGACGAAAAATACGAGCCGGCCAAACCGGGACAAAAGCCGGTTGCTTTGCTCAGATCCGCTTGCTCACGTAGGGGCCGTCCTGATGATAGCCGAGTTTGTTCCGGTAGTACTCGCGCGCCCCGATACCGGAGATGACGCTGAGTTTCTCGTAGCCCGTGTCCCTCGCGAGGTCTTCCGCTTTCTCCATCAGTTGGCGACCGTAGCCGCGGTGTTGATGTTGGGTGTCCTCGCTGTCGGATCCGACCGACACCTCGCTTCCGTAGACGTGGAGTTCGCGGATGAGGGCCGCGTTGTCGAGTTCTCGACGAACCGGGTCGCTGGGGAACCGGAGGCGACAGAAACCGACGAGCAGATCCTTGTCGAAATCCTCGAAGCTGATGAAGTGTTCCGTGCCGGCGCCCGCTTCGTAGGTCAGCACGTCGAGTTCGACGTTTTCGGGTTCCTCGTCGTTCATACCGACCTCCCTGCATCGGATGCAGTCACAGGTCCAGCCGTGTTCGTCCATCTTCTTCCGGGCGAGCTGTCGGAGGTTGGATTTCCACACTCCAGCGTCGATGAAGTCGGCGGGGATGTCTCTCTGAACGCGCTGGAGGCGGACGTACCGCGGAATCATCGACTTGATTTCCGCGACGAGTTCCGCGGCCTCCTCGTTTCGCAGGGGTTCGTACTCGTCCTGATACCACCAGTCGTAGGTGGCGGTGCCGCGGACGACCAGCGTCGGGTAAATCTTCAGGTAGTCCGGTTTCCACTTCTCGTCCTCGAAGATGCGCCGGAAGTCCTCGACGCACATCTCCTTCGACATGCCGGGTTGCCCCGGCATCATGTGGAAGCCGACTTTGAACGCCGAATCGCGGAGGCGCTGATTCGCGTCGATAGAGGCCTGCGCGCCGTGGCCGCGGTGCATCTCGCGGTTGATTCGCTCGAACGTGGTTTGAACGCCGACTTCGACCTTTGTGCCGCCCAAATCGAGCATCCGGTCAATCTGCTCGGGGTCACACCAGTCGGGTTTCGTCTCGAACGTGGTGCCGATGTTGCGCACGTCGTTCGTCTCGTTTTCTGCGATAACATCCTCCAGATACGAAAACTCGTACTCGTTGAAATCCTGCGCGAAACTCACGCCTTCCGCCGGTTCGGGTTCCTTGTTCACGTCGTAGTCGTTCATGGCCTCCAGCGCGCGCTTGACGAACCACTCCTGGTAGTCGTGGCTTCGGGCGGTCATCGTCCCGCCCATCAGGATGAGTTCGACTTTATCGACGGGATGGCCGATTTCGCGCATCTGCTCCAGCCGAAGGGTGACCTGTCCGTAGGGGTCGTAATCGTTCTGGACACCGCGGGCCGCGGCCGGTTCGTGGCCCGTGTAGCTCTGCGACGAGGAGAATTCGGAGCCGGGGCCGCCGGGACAGTAGAGACATTTCCCGTGTGGGCACTGGTGCGGACTGGTCATGATCGCAACCGGAGAGACGCCCGACGCGGTTCTGACGGGTTTGCGCTGGAGCACGGCTTCTAACTCCTCACGCTGGTCGTTCGGCGCGTGGTCGAGAATCTCGGAGTTCTTCGGCACTTTCGCGGCGGAGAACTCCGAACAGGCTTGCAGCTTGGCACTTTCCACGTCGTCGCGCTCGATGTCGCCCGCGAGGATGCGTTCGACGAGTGCCTCGCAGACCTGCTCGAACGCCTCGCTTTCCGTGGCGTCCGGCGTCTCGGTACTCATTACGTCATATTTGGTCGGTTCTGCCGGATAAGCGTGTCGTCTACGACTAGCACTCGGCGTTCGATTTCGTTTGTGGTTCGAAGGTATCGTCAATTTCAGTTCGCCGTTGTGATTCTCGGGGTTGATTGTGACGACGTGTTGTTTGCAACCGCTAGATGCAGGCCACGCCCTCACTCGTCGCTCACTCCTTGCAGTCGTTCGCTCCTCGTTTCGCCCGTTGCCACCAGGAACCGCGGGGCGGGCAAGCCAGCGGCTTGCCCGCCCAATCCAAGGCCGACCAGCCGTCTTCTGTGGGAACTCGTCTTTTGACGCTGGAACGGAAACCCGTATTATGACACATAGTAGCAAGGAGATCAGTCACTAGGCGGTCCGAGGTGTCTGCCTCGACTCGCCCTGCTTTCACTGGTAGCAACGGGCGAACGCAGGAGGGAGCGAGTGGCCTTGCCACGAGCGACTGACCAAGTGAGGGCGTGGCTTGCGCCTATTAGTTGCAGACTGCCCAACTCTACCAAAATCTAGTGGTATCGCGTGCGAGACGAGCTTGTGACTGACAGCCGCCAGACATCTCCCTTCACGATGAATATACTTCAAAAATCTCCTCAAAAGTCGCAAAAGCCGAAATCCAGGGTCTAGTTTACTCGTTCGCTAACGGACTCGATAACCGCATCCAGTGCGGCATCGCGCTCGCCGCGGAGGAACTCGACTTTTCCGTCGCGGGTGCCGACTGCAACGATGCCTGCCTCGGGTGCGCGCTCGCGGGCCGTGTCCGCGATGTCGCGAACGTTGACGCCAACATCGCTTCGGATGTGGATTTCGTCGTCCGCGAGGCCGAGCGTGACGTTCTTGCCACCGGGACGTCCCGTGATGTCGTGACGGTGGAGCGCGTCGAGGAGAACCGACGTGGACGGGAAGTCGAAGCGGTGCGTGTAGGCGTCCGTATCGAGGACGGTGAAGGTGACGCCGTTCGCGCCGCGAACCGAGAGGTTCGGTTCGGCAGTGTCCAGTTCGTTTTCGAGCTTCGTGCGGAACTGCTCGCTGACATGCTCGGCGAGGTCGCGCTTTGCGTGCTCGAAGAGGAGGTCGGTGATGAGTTCGCGCTTGTCCTCGTAGGACTGGTAGTAGGCTTCCAGCGCGACTGCCTCGCGGAGGGCCGTCACGTGTGCTTCGTCGTAGCCCGCCCCCTCGGCGAGTTCGACGTACTGTGACGGCGTGTCCACCCAGTAACTGACTGCGGGAAGGTGAGATACGTCCTCGCGCACGTCGGCGTTGATGTGAGCCGCGACGTTCGCACCGAGGACGCCAGCGGCGACGTTTTCGCCCGAGTCACCGAGATACGGGTTGACGACGACTTCCGCCGTCTCCGCCACGTTATCGTCGGGGTACTTGGTGTCGATGACGACATGCGGTGCGCCGTAGATGTCGAGCAGGTCGAGACCGTCGCTGGACTCGACCGTACTTCCGGCGTCGACGAGGACGAAGAGGGGGAGCTTCTCGTCGTGGCGCTCGCGGTTGTCGAGCATGTTCGTCGCGTCCTTCGTCGCGTCTTCCATGTCGTAGAAGCCGTCTTCGAGCGGGCGGCGGTCGAAGTAATGGTACTGGGCGTCGCTTCGGGCGTGTTCCTCGCGCACCAGCGGGAGGACTGCGCGCTCCAGTGCCGCGCCAGCCACGTAGCCTTCGGCACTCGCGTTGTGCCGAACGATGACGGGGCGGGATTCGATGACCGCGCGGCGAATCGCACCGGCGGCGTCCTTGATGTCGTCGTGAATCGCTTCGACGGCAGTGTCGTCGGCGAGCAGGTCAACGTCTGCCGGTCGTGCTTCGTCCTCCAGCGCTTCGGCGAGACGGGTGACGACGGTGTCTTCTTCCTCGTCTGTGAGCGCGTCGAGGTGTTCGGTTTCGACCTGCAGTTCGTTGTTTCGGAGTTCGACTTCGCCGACCAACCGGACGACGTCGCCCGTGTCCACTTCGGGGTACGCACGGACGCCAGCCTCCTTGAATGCGGCACAGTCCACGACTGCGGTTTCGTCGCGAAGTTCGAACACCGTCGGGCCGCTCGTCTGGCTCGCGCCGACGATCTCGCCCTCGATTCGGACGCGTTCGCCGACTCGCTCGCTCAGGCTTTCGATGGCGACGCGCTCCGGTGGTTTGCTGTGTTCCGGAATCGTCGCGCTACCGACCGCGTTTCCCGATCCGTCTGTCGTCGGAGCTGGTTCCGGTGTCTCGTCGGGTTCGTCTTGTGTGTCCGTGTCGTTCTGTTCCGATACCGACTGCTCTGCTTCCGACTTCGTGTCGGGGAGGTACGTGTTTTCGGCATCCTGAATCAGTTTGCCGCGGAACTCGCGTTCCGACTGGCGAATCGACCATCCGAGGTCGATGTTCCCGTTATCACGGACGCCGAGAACTTGGACGTACACCGTGTCGCCCGAGTTCCAGTCGAGGCTCTCCAGTCGCTGGTCTAACTCGCTTTTGTGGAGGAGTCCGGTTACGTTCGTTCCGACATCGATGAAGACGCCGAAGTCGGCGAATCCGTCGACGGTACCTTTGTAGTAACGTCCCGCAGTAAGTTGTTGAGGCCGATTTCCTTCGAATTCGAAGAGAACGTCCTGCTCGTGGCTCGAACAAATCGGGCCGTCTGCAGACGTCCCGCAAATGACGCAGTTACCCATTTATACTGGGACAGAATAGTCCCGGCCTAAAACGGTTGTCGAAATCCCGACGAACTCACACCCCGTTCGACCTCGTCAATAATAGTAAAACGAAAAGTCATCACCGCAGTGCTGACAGTCGACACGTCTGCCTTTGAGCCGTTCTTCGCCAGATTGTCGCTCGTTCCCATCGCTGCTTGCGAGTGTGACTGCTGACGCTGTCCCGCAGTGAGGGCACCCGATGGACATGGCTGACTGGGACATACCCTTCTCTCCGGTACGGGAGCCCATAGTTATAGTCTCGCTAATGAAATATATGCGCCCCATGTTAACACCCAACTAACGAGTTAGTGGTCAGTTAAGCGTCTCCCCGGTGTCGGTGACCCAACAGCAGTGCGGTGAGGTTCAGCGCCAGCAGGATGAAAAACGTCTGAAACTCACCGGGGGTGTCGAGACCGGTTACGAACAGGGGCACGTACAGGAACGGAAGGGTGATTGCGGCCCAGAAGCCGAGAAATCGAATCGGGGTCGAAAACGAGTAGTCGGACGAAGCGTCCGTCTTTTCGTCACTGTCGGAGGTATCGATAGCATCGAGGTCGGTGATTGTAGACATGCTCCCCAGATCATGCTACAATCTACCATGATATTATTATTGAGTCTCTAACGATGGGAAAGCAACGCAACACGAACGAACGTACCGAAATAGGGACTTATTTTCGCCGTTTACTCGAAAACCGGACTATCGTCCTCGAGTTTTTCTATCTCTCCAGCAATTTTTCTGACGTGTTCGGGGAACAGCGAAACCTGCACTTCGTTCCCTTCTTCGTCCTCAAACACCAGTTTCACGCGCTTGTCGCCGAACTCACGCGCTTCCGCCGATTCCACGTCGAATAGTTTCGCCGTTCCTTTCTTGTTCGTCGGCCCGACGTTCTTCAACGACCCGTTCTTCAATTCGACCATGAAATTGTCCATCCGAAGGTTGAGCATACCTTCGATACGCCCTCCTTGCCTTAATTACCAGGGGACGACGCCCCCGAGTGCAGGAAAGGAAGTCACGAATGCATCGAATCCGCGGAACCCGTAGCCGAACACGAGCGCCGACGGTATCGAGGTGACGACGACTGCCCGGATGAGCGACGTATCGTGCACTTCACTTGTCCCGACCGTGAGCAATATCGCACCATACAGGGTGCAAGCGGCGCGTACTTTGGGGAACGGGAGTCCAGCGAACAGACAGGGTGCGACTGCGTAGCCGATGACCTGCACTGTCTCGCTGATGCCTGCCCGGTCGGGAACGAACAGCATCAACACGACCGTCTGGAGCGCCGCCGTCAGATGGAGGACGGCGGGCGCGACGAACAACCCAACCGCGATTAGTACGAAGAGCTTCGAGAGGAACGAATCACCGCCCGCCCCGCCGACAGCCACCCCGCCGAAGGCCATTCGAGAACTGATCTCGACCAGCGTCACGAGGACGCCAAACACCATTCCCGGAGCTTGGTCGCCCGGCGCAACACCGACGTTGAAGAATCGCCGGGGGCGGAGCATCACTTCGCCCCACGCGCGGACGATAGCCCGCGGCCCTCGGTCGCGCCCACCCGTCGGATTCTCGACCCACTGTGTCACGGTTTTTCTTAGTCGGTTCGGAGGGTATGACAGTTCCGACAGCGCGCTTCGTACGACTCCTGTGCGCCGACCAGAATCGTCGGGTCATCAACGTGTGCCGGTTCCCCGTCGATGAGGCGTTGGTTTCGCGTCGCAGGTTCGCCACAGTTCGCACAGATAGCTTGGAGTTTCTCGACGTACTCTGACAGCGAAATGAGTTGTGGCAGCGGGTCGAACGGTTCCCCCCGGAAGGTTTGGTCGGTTCCGCTGACGACGACTCGTCGCTCGTCCTCGGCGAGATGTTCGCAGACGGCGACGAGTTCCGCGGAGAAGAAGTTCGCCTCGTCGATGGCAACGACCTGTTCGCCGTTCAGTTTCTCGGGAATCGTCCAGATTCCCTCGTCATTGGGTTCGATAACCGTCGCATCCCACGAGGCACCGTCGTGTGAGCCAACGGAATCCTCACCGTATCGGTCGTCCAGCGCCGGTTTGAACACGGCGACTTCCTGGCCCGCGATTTCAGCGCGGCGGAGCCGACGGAGCAATTCCTCGGTTTTCCCGGAGAACATACAGCCCGTGATGACCTCCACCCACCCGCTGTTCGTAATTTTGTGCATATCCGAACTGCGCTCAATCCTCCATCAAAAGGATTGCTTATTCAATCGACTGCGCCGATGTTTTCCTCGCTCTCGAAACTCGCCGGACACGGTTCGATGTTGCAATACCGAACGACCTGTGCACCGAGCGTGGCCACGCGGTCTGCCAGTTCGTCGTCGGTGAACTTTCCGTTTCGAACCGCACTGTGTGCCTGCGGCACGGCCACGTCGTAGGGAAGCACCCACGCATCGAGCGAACGACAGACTGACCGAAGGTGATCCATCGCGGTTATCGGAAATCGTCCACCAGCAACCGCGAGCAGGCCGACCGTTTTCTGTTCGAACTCGTCGAACCCGCAGTAGTCGAGGGCCGCCTTCAGCGGCGACGAGTACGACCCGTGATACATCGGCGTTCCGAGGATGAGCGCGTCCGCCTCGCGTACCCGACGTTTGAGTTCCGACGCATCGCCCGCCATTCGGTCATCCGGGTCGTACAGCGGCAGGTCGAACTCGCGCAAATCGAGCAGTTCGCCGGTTCCACCCGCCGGCTCCGCTCCCGAAAGCGCCTGCTCCAGTGCGACTCGGGTTACACTACGTTCCCGGAGACTGCCGCAAATCGCTACGATGCGTGGTTCGTTGGGCATAGAACTGGATAGGTGTGGAAAGTGAATATAGCTACGTGTCAACCAAGAGAAAACAAGAGCAACGACCGTACCTGACTTCGAAGCGAACGTGTTCACGAACGAGTCGTTCGTGAAGTCGGCGGGCTACCACGTGGCGACGACGGAAATTCTGGATTGTGTCACGACTGGCAACTCGACCCTATCGCCTGAGACTGGCGACACACTCCTCACGTTCGTCGCCTGTGTTTTCCAACTCCACCAACCCGTCTTCTTCCAAATCTGAACACAACTCACGAAGCCACGCTTCGCCGTGGTCGCCGTCGTAATCGACCCGGACGCGGGGGCCGAGTTTCGAGAGCGGGAGTTCGTCGTACTCCTTCAGAACCGAGATGACGCGCCCGCGAAACTGCCTGCGAGAGCCGTCGAACTTCGGTTGCGTGGGAACGTCGGGAGCCGTGAAATCGCCGATTCCGTAGGCGTGACACCACTCGCGCCACGGACATCCTGCCGCGTCGCAGGAGGGCGTTTTCTCGCAGGCCACCCCGCCGAGTTCCATGATGGCGTTGTTCCAGACGCGCGATTCGCCGTCCGGCATGAGTTCGCTCGCGGCCTCCTCGAACGCGGTGTCGTCGTCCGGCACGTCGAAGGCCCGGTAGAGGACGCGCTTGACGTTCGTATCGACCACCGCGTTTCCGTTGTTGAAGGCGAACGAAGCGACCGCGTTCGCGGTGTAGGGGCCGACGCCCTGCAAGTTTTGGAGTTCCTCGGGTGTTTCGGGAAACTCGCCGTCGTACTCCGTCGTGACTTGCTTCGCCGATTCGTGGAGGTATTTCGCCCGGTTGTTATAGCCGAGGCTGTGACTCGTCCAGAAGCCGACCACGTCGGCGCGGTCGGCATCCGCGAGGGTTGCGGCGGTCGGCCAACGGTCGAGAAACGCCTCCCATGCGGTGACGACGCGTCCGAGTTGGGTCTGCTGGCTCATCACCTCGGAGACGAGGATGGCGTACGGGTCGTCCGTCTCGCGCCACGGGAACGAACGATGGTCGTCCTCGTACCACGAAACGAGGGCGTCGCGCACCGCGTCGATGTCGTCCGGAAGCGACCACGACGTGTCGGTCATTACCGGCGCTTTGGGCGGGGTCGGTTTACCGGTAGCGATTCGGGAGGGCGTTTTCGTCCGTTCGACCGATGACCGCTGGGGCCGTGCGTGGTGAGTTCGCCGCCAAGTAACCGTGTTCGGCTCGTCACACCGAGACCACGACAGTCCGTGACACGCACGAACGAACAACCTGAAGGCTTATTGCCCGTTCGTCTCAATCTCCGGAAAATGCGCGTACGGCCCTCCACACTTTTCCTCATCGGTGTCGGTATCATCGTCGTCCCCGTTGCGCCGGTCGTTTTCTTCCGCAGTCCGACCGCGTGGATGGCGCTGGGTGGGGCGTTCATTCTCGCAGGAATCGGAACCGCGCTCCACCGCAATCGTGGGCCGCGCTCGGCGCACGAGTCGAGCCCGCAATCTCAACATTTCATCATCTGCCCCCACTGCGGCATCCGTAACTTTGCCAGTAGGGACGTCTGTCGATACTGCGAAAACGAGTTTTAGGGCGGTTCGAGAGCGAAAACCGTATCCCATGCCCGTCCCACCTCCCGGCTATGAGTCTGGATGAGTTGACGGACGACGTGGAAGCGGCGTACTCCGCCCTTGACGACAAACTGGCCGTGTCGCTCGACCGAGAAACGCGCAACGAACTCGCTATGCTTTCGGCGTCACTCGACCCCGACGACCGCGATGAACTGATTCGTAGGGCGGTTCACCTGCTGTTCCAATCGACCGTCGAAACCGGCAAACTGGACTTCCATCTGCGAAGCGCTTACGACGTGACGTACGACGAGTATCTTTCCGGCATGACGTTCGAAGAAATGACGGGTGCGACCCAGTATCCCCAGCGCGACGACGAGCGTCGCTATCAGTTCTAACCAGCCGAAGTTAGTTCAGTTCCCGCCCGAGAGCAACGGTATCGCGGCGGGAAGCCCACTCGACGAACCCACGTTCTGCGAGCTTCGGGAGGTGAACATGTTGCAGTACAACGTGCGCCCGCTGCTCGCTCGCTTCGATACCGGACGTGACGAGATGGGCCGCCAGTTCGGTTATCGTCGCTCGGCCATCGTTTTCGTGTAAATAGCTGAGGACGGTGCGCCGGTGTTCCGAGGCCAGTGCCTCGTACAACTCCGGGGGAAGACGGAGGAGCGCGTTCAATCCGAGTGTCTGTATCGCACTCCGCAGCGAGAATGAAATCCCCTCTCCGCGGCGAACACCAGTTCGGTCGTTTCGTGGTTCGTCTCGCATTTCGGCCATCGTACTCGTTACGAATAGTGTAATGAGAATAGCGCCATTGCCTGTTATAACAGACCTCTTTTATCCGGGTCAAAATTTCTCGGCAGTCGTGTCGAGGAGGACGGATTCGAGCACACTGCCAGCACCGCGCCGCACACGTTCCGAGACGGATTGCTGTGAGACGCCGATTTCGTCCGCGAGTTCTCCGAGAGTAACACCGCGTGGCACGTCGAAGTAGCCGCGTTCGACAGCCGACACGAGAGCCTCTCTCTGTTCTGCGGTTAGACCGAACTCGCCCTGCTCCGACTCCATCTCCGTCGCGACTCGGTCGAGACGGAAGTGGATGTCGTGTTGTTCACAGTAGGTCTGAAATTCGGAAAGGGAATCGTGGTCGTTGAATCGAAGCCGAAACCGCCAGATGTCGTCGCCGTACGCTTCGAGGATGGTCGCGCCGACTTCCGCGATACCGTAGATGAGACTTTCGACGGCTTTGCTCCATTCGACCCGGTAGAGCACTCGATTGCCGACACGGTCGAGCGAAACGAGGTGTTCGACGTTCGGATTCGACTGGACGTCTCGTTCGAACGCCTCGAATTCGGTGCCGATAGCCCAGAAAAACGGAAGCACTTGTCGCGATGCCGGAACCACTCGCTCCAGTTCGACGTGGACATCGGTGTCGGTAAGCAGGGCGGTTCCGAGCAGAAACTCTTCGCCGGGAATCGAGAGGTCGGTCGTGACGCTCATGAAACTGAGACACCACGAAGGGATATAGCCTTGTGTGGCTTAAGCTGCGTCCTCGATGGCGTCGAGAAGGAGGTTGACACCGATGTCGATTTCGCGTTCGGTCACGTCGAGCGGCGGGAGGATGCGGAGCGTCTTGTAACCACAGCCGAGGGTGAGCAGGCCGCGGGAGAGTGCCGAATCGACGACGGCCTCTCTGCGGTCTTTCGTGTCGAACTCGACGGCGAGCATCAGGCCATGGCCTCGAACGTCGATGACGTTCTCGGGGTTCGCATCCTCGATGAGTTCGCGTACCTGTTGGCCGCGTGCATCGACGTTCGCGAGCAGGTCGTATTCCTGAATCGCGTCCATCGTGAGGACGCCCTGAAGCGACGAGAGCACGTCGCCAGCGCCCCACGTGGAGGAGAGTCGGCCCTTCTCCTCGGGGAATACGTCCGAACGCGAGATGGTCGCACCGACGCGAAGTCCCTTCGCGCTGGTGATGACGTCCGGTTCGAGGTCGAGGTGGTCGATTGCCCACATCTCGCCCGTTCGGCCCATGCCCGACTGGATTTCGTCCGCGATGACGTTGATGTCGTAGGTCTCTCGAATCTCGGCGATGTCGGCGACGAACTCGGGGTTCGGAACGCGGTAGCCACCCTCCCCCTGCACGGGTTCGAGGATGAGGTACGAGACCTCTTCGGGGTCGATGACGCCCTGAGCGGGGTCGAGTTTATCGGCGATAACGTTGCTACCCGGCCCGTTGGTCTTCCACCCGCAGTCACACTCGCCCGTACAGGAACAGTACGGAACGCTCACGACGCCCGGAATTTCGGGATAGCCTTTCCGGTGGGCGACCTTCGAGCGATTGAGCGACAGTGCGCCGAGCGTTCGACCGTGGAACGCGCCGTCGAAGTTGAACGCACGGTGGCCACCGCGATTGTAGCAGATTTTGATCGCGTTTTCGACGGCTTCCGCGCCGGAGTTCGACAGGAAGACGGTGTCCATGTCGTAGTGGCTCGTCGCATCGACGAGTCGTTCCATCAACTGCGTCGGGCCGGGGAATTCGGGGTCTTCCGGCGGCCAACCGCCTGCGGCGTAGAAATCCTGTCCCGCGATTTTCGTCGGGTCGGGCAGGTCGAACTCGTCGATTTTATCCATGATTTTCGGGTTGTTGTACCCGAGCGGGGCGGCAGCGACGTGGCTGGTAAAATCGAGGAGGACGTTGCCGTCAACGTCGGTACAGAACGGACCAGTTGCGTCTTCGGTGATGTCCCAAACGAAATCGTACACGTACGTCGTCGGGGCGGCAAACTGGTGATGATAATCAGACCACTGTTTCGCTTTCTTTCCGGGCATCTCCCGGACCTGTGGCTCGGCTGTTTCCCGGTCCATGTCTCCGCTACGAAAAGCCCTGGTTTAAAAAGTTCGAAAAAAGCGCTATGTGTGGTCAAACCACGGCGACGATTGCGGTCGCTCCTGACCCGATGAGGAGGACGCCGCTCCACACCGCGATTCGATAGGCGAACTGGCGGTTCGGTGATGAGATAGTCAGCGCCGCCTTGACGATGATGCTGGACGCGGTTGCCAACAAAATCCCGAATACGGCTGTCTGTTGGTCGAGGTTTCCGCCACTGTACAGCGTCACGGCGGAGGCGGTCACACCCGCACTCGAAACGAGTCCCGACAACAGGGCCGTGATGTAAAATCCGGTTTGGCCGAATTGACTCTTCGCCAGCGCGCCACCGACCACGACGAACAGGAAGATGAGACCGAATCCGAGCACGTTTCTGAGCGAGAACGGACTTTTGAGGTCGATGTCCATCTGTTGTGACCAATCCGCCGAGTAGGCCGCGATGGCGACGCTCCCGACGATAATCGTTCCGAGCGGGATAATCGCGCCGTACAGCGTTTTGTCCGGATTTCCGATGGTGAACGCGAGCGCGATGACGAGGTTCCGAACCGCCATCGCGGCGTCGGCGAGTAAAATTGCGGCCACGCCGTAGGAGGCTGCTTCCGGCCGCTGACGGATGTGGTCGAGCATAGTGCCGACGACAGCAGTCGAGGATGCCAATCCGCCGAAAAAGCCGGTCACGGCGATGCCGCGACCCCCGTAAGTTTCGACCACTGCGTAGTTGGCGATTCCGATACCGGCCACGGTGACGACCATCAACCAGATGAGGCGAGGGCTGACCATGACGCTGCCCATCGCTATTTCACCGGGCGGAAGCAGTGGGTAGATGACGAACGCGAGAATGGCAAACTCTCCTGCGGATCTCAGTTCTTCGCGCGACAGCCCCCACGCGAAAGTGTGAAGCTCCCGTTTCAACACGAGGAGGAGCGACGACACGACGGCGACGGTGACGCCGACGAGGATGAACCCTTCGGCGACGAGGACGCCGACACCGAACGTCACGAGCATGGAAACAGAGGTCGTAAGCGATAATCCCGTTTCCTCGTCGTCATTCAGTAACCCTTGCACCGCGAGAAGAATTCCTTGTACGATGACGAGGAGACCGCCGAGTGCGAGCAGAATGGGTTTATTGACGATGGTGAACGCCGCACCGAGGAGGCTGATGAGTGTGAACGTCCGGATTCCGGCAGATTTCTGTGACCACTCACGCTCCAATCCGAGAAAGAGACCGAGCGCTCCGGCGATTGCGATACGGACAACGTGGCTGTCCAACGTAGCCGACGCAAGAGCGTCTTCGAATCCGTTCACTCTATAGACTATATAGTCGTGCGGATAAAAGAATTGCTGCCATCGCCGTGCCGTGCGCGAAATCTTTATGTTCTGCGCCCGGACTTCTGCCATATGGTCAGCGGATGGAATATTGACAAATCTCGTGCCGCGTGGTGGTCAGCAGGTGCGGCACTCGGACTGGCGACGTTGTTCGTCGTCTACTCGTTTATCGGGACCTTCGTCTTCGGTCTCTTTCTTTACTACGCGACTCGACCGGTGTACCGGCGACTGAAACGACACGTTCGTCCCCCGAGCCTTGCCGCCGCGGTTGCGCTGTTGGCCCTTGCGCTCCCCGCGATTTTACTGATCGTCTACACGCTTGCTATCGCCGTTCAGGAGTTGACGGCGGTCGTGCAGATGACGAACGTCGCATCGCTCCCGGAACCGGTTCGGCAGTACTCGAACGTTTCGGTGATCGCACAGCATCCAGAGGAGTTTTTCACCGACGGGAGTAACACGAAACTCATCGAGCAGGCCTTCGGTTCGACGCTCAAGTACGTCACGTTCATCGGAAACGGTGCTCTGCACCTGTTCGTGATGATCGCCATCGCGTTCTACCTGCTTCGCGACGACCACAAGCTTTCGCGCTGGTTCCGCCGGACGTTCGCCGACAGCGAGGGTGTCCTTGAAACGTACATTCAGCGGGTCGATACCGACTTCAACAGCATCTTTTTCGGAAACATATTGAACGCGTTCATGACCGGCACCATCGGCGCGATTTCCTACAACGTACTCAACACAATCGCCCCTTCCGGATTGGGGATTCCGTATCCAACCGTTGTCGGATTGCTGACGGGTGTCGCCAGTCTCATCCCCGTAGTCGGGATGAAACTCGTCTACTTCCCGGTTACCGCGATTATCGGTGTCGATGCGCTAATGGTGGGTGACCCGAGTCTGTTCTGGTTCCCGGTGGTGTTCGCCCTCGTCTCGTTCGTTATCGTGGACACCATCCCAGACCTCGTGTTGCGTCCCTACGTTTCCGGGCGGAACCTGCACGTCGGGATGGTGATGTTCGCGTACATCTTCGGCCCGCTCCTGTTCGGTTGGTACGGTATCTTCCTCGGCCCGATGATTCTCGTGCTCGTCGTCCACTTCGTGGAAGTCGTCCTCCCGGAGCTCATCGCTGGCAAGCCGATTCAACCGTGGGCTGTCGATCCGACCAACATGCGCGGCGGCGAACCGCTTCTGCAACCACCGCGCGACCCGGAAGAGTCGGTCGATACCGGGGATTTCGCTGCGGGAATCGGCGGTACAGAACAGGACGACCAAGACGGAGCGGAAGGAGAAAACCCGTCCCCGGAACCGGCGGAGATGACGCCGACTGACGGCGACGAGTCGCCGAACTAATCTCGCGTTTCTACTCATCCCGAGTTCGTTTCAGCGGTCGACGAACTGTCGTTCCCATTCTTTGCGTGCGTCGAGGAGCCTTTTACTTCGGTCGGTGAGCAGATAGTAGTTCGTTCGTTGGTCGCGCTTGCCCTTCTCGACGAACCCCTCTTCGACCAGCGTGTCAAGATTCGGGTAGAGACGTCCGTGATGAACCTCCGTGTCGTAGTACTGCTCTAAATCCTCTTGAATCGCCAACCCGTGTGATTCGCCGTGTCCGGCGATAACGTACAAAATATCGCGCTGAAAACCCGTCAGTTCGTGCATCGTCAATATTATCGATTATTGTCTGAATAAAATAAATATAACAATTCACTCATTTCTCCCGATGGGACTGTATTTATCTCCGTGGGCCGCGTCTGCAGAAGTATGCCCGAAGAAGTTCTCTTCGAAACCGAAAGCACGCAGAGCCGAACGGACGTGGCACAGTACCTGCGTACCGTCGCGGACAAACTCGAAAGCGGTGACCCGATAACCCTGAGCGCCGGGAGCCAGTCCGTTACGCTCGACCCGCCGACCCGACCGGTGTTCGAAGTGAAAGCGGAACGTGAAACGTCTTCGTCCGGTCGGAGCGAACTCAGCGTCGAGTTCGAACTCGAATGGAAAGAGGGTGAGGAGGGGAGAGACGGGTCGCTAGAAATCGAGTAATCGGTCAACGCAACCCGAGCGATGAATCCGTTTTCGGCGTGCTGTATCGGTTTGGTACGACCGTAGAGTAGAACGTCGCGACTCGGTACGGCTACACAGTCGGTAGAACAATGCGGTCGCTCGGTAAGTAGCTTCGAAAGGAAAGCGGAACACGCGGGGGCGAAAAGACCCCGCGTACCGCTTGCCGCCCTGAATTGGTCCCCGCTGACGCTTCGGCCCTCCAAAGCGAAGCGTCAACTGCAACAAGACGGTGTAATGACTTAAAGGTAACGATTTAGATAACTCCGGTAAGATAGTCGAAAGAAAGTCAAATGTACTCCTCTTCGAGTACCCATCCCAGCGCCCGCTTGTAGTAGGTGAACATCTGCCGGATTCCCTCGTGGTTCATCTCCTCGCTGTCGAGTTGTTCTTCGAGATACTCGTACTGCTCGCGGATTTCCGCTTCGTCTCTCATACGTGGGCTGGATTTTCGTGTTTCTTCGGGTTAGGCGTATCGGCATCGTGAGGTCATGGATGTGGTTGTTGGTCGAGCAGGTTTGAAACCGGTTTGGGATAACTGTCGCCCCCTGATTGCCCGATTCTGACGGTACTTTCCTCTCGTCGGTAGCAGTTGCAGACTCCACGTAACCGCCGCCGCCCGCCTGCCACCTGGATGTGACCGACCAGCGAACTCAGATTTTCCCTTCTGTCTCATTTCCGTTCCAACCGCGACAGTCCGTGCCAAATCGCATCGACCACTCTGTCTTCACCCACACCGTTGGCATCGTCCCAACCGCGAGCGAGCGCATCCTCCAGCACGGCCAGCGAATGGTTTTCGAAGTTGTTCATCCCCCGAAAATTTTCGAGCGCAGCCTGTTCTTCTTCGCCGAACTCCTCAGTGGGTGTCCCCTCGAAAAAACCGAGGTCTGCGAGCGTTTCCGCTACTGCTATTGCGGTTTCACCGGATAGCTCTCGTGTTTCTTCGGGTTCTTCGCGTTCCAGCAGCGTCACGTCGTAGATTTTGAACACCCGTTCCAGTTCGTCGATTGGCGTCTCGTGGTCGTCCACTCGCACGTCCACCCAGCGGTCGTTGCGCCCGTCGTACCCGCCTTCGGGTTTGGCGATGTAGAGCGCCGCGCTCTGCTCGCCGCGCTTGTCGCCACCCGCCTCGTTGCCCGCGTGGAGTGCGGCGATGAGTCGCTCCGGTAGTCCGCCGTCGGTTTCCTCGAACGTCTCGGCCATCGCTTCGAGCGTATCGGGATTCTCCAAGATATTCCCCTGAACGGTGTAGTTCTCTCCTCGAATGTCGTCCGCATAGTCGAAACAGTCCTCGCCGGTAAAGGCCGCAATCGAACCGTCCTGTCCGACGACACCGAGCTGTCGGGATTCGAACTCCGGGTCGGCCCCGGTGAGTTCCATCACGACTTCGTCGGCAGGCCGTCCCGCCCGAAGCAAGTCGAGTCCGTCCGGCCCGTAGGCGACGTTCGCATAGCTCTGCGTGGCGACCGCTCCAGCGTCCGCACTGACGAAGGGGACGACGGCCCCGACGCCGACGAACTTCGACTGGACGGCGACGCCGATCGCATTCTGCTCGGGGTCTCGTGCGACGATGGAGAACGTCGATGGTCGTGACATACACTTCCCGAAGAAGGCGACCTGCAAAAGCGTTCACCCCGCGGAACCGCCGCTTATGACCAGCTCCGGTAGTGCGCTCACCACAAATCACACCTTTCGCGCAGTAAGCGGTTGGCGCGAGGCGAGTTCGCAGTCGAATTCGGGGTGCTCTGCGAAATGGTGTACGAGCATATGTCGTCGTCCGCCGGTCAGTCCGCGCTCGCCGACGTCCTCGGCGGTAAACTCCGCCGAAAGTCGGTCGTATAGTTCTACCAGCGCCTCGAAGCTCTCGAACACTTTTCGGTGTCCCGACGACTCTGCCCCTCGACGTGAGACGACGTAGCTCCCATCGTCGCGGCGTTCGCCGACCGTGTTGAGAAACTCCCTGCGTTCGGTCAGCGCCCGTCCGAGTGCCTCGCGCAAGCGGTCGGCCTCGCGTCTGGACAGTTCATGCAGTTCCCCGAAAACCGTCACCGAGACGCCATCGTCCGTACTTACTACAGTGAGATGTAAATCTCCGGGATAGTCTTCCTCAGTAGAATTTGTTGTGCTATCCGTCGTCGAGAATTTCTCGACCAGCCGCCGGTGGGCGACTTACTCTATCCTCAGAGTGAGCATCACTCGACATCGTACTAACAGATAGACGGAGGTGACGGATAAATCTACGGGACGATTCGATGGAGTCGATGGCGGTTCGATCGCTATCTCCGATGGTGCCAGATCACGACGACCATCAGGAGATTGTAGACAACCAGTCCGGCGGCAATTGTTCCGAGACAGAGGACGACGAAAGCAACGACGACCGAGAACCCGTCGATACCTGCCACTACAAGCATCAGTACCAGGAGGATACCGGCCATCAGTGTGAGTGGCGCGACGTAAGCCGACCAGTCGGCCGGAGACATGGGGGCGCGAAGTTTCAGAAGCGGTTCTTCGTATTCGATCACGGATATGAATTGATTTTTGCTATATTCACTATTCTGTTGATTTGCTATCGACCGCGTGAGAGTTTTCATCCCGGCACGAGAAGGAGTGTGTATGAAAGTTCGCGGAACCCGCGAATGCCAAAACTGTGGAACGCAGTGGTCGTACTACGAAACGGGGAGCATCGCCTGTCCGAACTGTGAGAGCATGCAGAGCGTCGGACTCGAAGACGACCGTGTCAAACACACGGATAGCGCCGTAACTCTCGACCTGACGAAGGTGCGCGGCGCTGTGGACGAAGAACCGCTTCGGGAAATCGCCGCTCTAGCGAAGGATGCCGCACGGGAGTACGTCAGAAAGCGCGGCTTCATCAAAGGAGGCAAACTGCAACCACTGGACGATACGTATCTCATGGCACAGGAACTTCGGCACGTCGCGGACGTGATTTCCCGCACCTTGGAGATAACCGACGACGAAGAGTTGTACTTTTTCTCCCTTCTCCGCGAGGCGGACGAAGGAGAACGCCTTGCGACCGCCGACGTGCCGCAGTCGATGTATGACGTTCGTGGACTCGCTGACGCGGAGTCCCTTCACGACTACCATCAAGAGATGGGCGACTGGGTGAGAGAACACGACCTGACTCGTGAGGGCCGGAACACGCTCGAAATGCTCGGCGAACATGTCCGACGCGCACGTGCACTCGAAGGAGGTCTCGATATAGACACGGTTGACGCGCTCGTGGAGGCCGCACGCGACCTTGCATGCTACCTCCGGGAGGATGACGAGAACGCATTGGATAGTGCACGTGAGACGCTCAGCCACAGCGACTGATCACCGAATCTCCATGACCTGACTTCGAATTTTAATTCTCAATTCAAACTACAAATTTATTTGATTATAAAGATTATGATTATGTTACCTACATTAGGTGTATGAAACAATGATGCAATCACGACGAACATTCCTCAAAAGCGCGACGGCAAGCATCGCAACGATCGGCGGTTTCGGCGCACTGACGGGTACGGGTGCCGCGGCGCGATACTCCATCGACAGCGACCTCACGAATACCGAGAACATCTCCGGTAGCAACCTCGATTACGCGATTCAGCAGGTTCGTTCCGACAGTCCGCTCATCGGACTCGGCGACACGTGGGTCGATGTCGGCAATCAGGAAGGCATCAACCCGGTGTACATGGCTGCCCATGCCGCGTGGGAATCCGCATGGGGAACCAGCAACATCGCACAGGACAAGAACAACATCTACGGTTGGAAAGCCTACGACAGCTGTCCGTACTCCTGTGCTGAATCGTTCTCCTCGAAATCGCAGTGTATCCGGACGGTCATTCCCGTTATTCGGGACGAGTACCTGACCCTCGGTGGTGACCACTACTACTCGTCCTACGGCCCAACCCTTCGAGGGATGAATCAGGATTACGCGACGGATCTCAGTTGGGCCGAAGGCATCCGCGACGTGATGAACTCGTTCGCAGACCACATCGACTCCGGTGGTGGCGGCTACAGCTGGCCGATTTACTCGAACGGCGACCAAGGCGAGGCCGTGTACACGATTCAGTACCTGCTCGAACAACATGGCTACAACCTCCAGTACCACGACGGCATTTACGGCTCGGAAGTCACCAACACCGTCCAGAGCTTCCAGTCCTCGCAAGGGATGTCCGTAGACGGCGTCGTCGGCCCGAACACGTGGCAGGCGCTCGTCGACATCGGCAACTAATCGAAAACCAGCAGTCCCGCGTCTCGCAGCTTCGTTTTTTCGGTTCCTGGTTTACGGCAGTTCCACTTCGATTTCCGCTTGCTGTCCGGCGGCTTTCACCGTGTTGTACAGCAACATCGCTCGGGTCATGGGGCCGACGCCGCCCGGAACCGGCGTAATCGTGCTTGCTTTCTCCTTCGCACTGTCGAACTCCACGTCGCCGACGAGTTCGTACCCCTTCTCCGTATCGGCATCCACGCGGTTGACGCCGACATCGATGACGGTTGCCCCATCCGAGAGCATCGACCCGTCGATGAGTTCCGGCACGCCGCAGGCCGCGACGACGACGTCCGCGTTTTGTGTTTTTTCAGCGAGGTCATCCGTGCGGGAGTGACAGACCGTCACTGTCGCGTTCCCGCCATCGGCCTTCTGGATGAGGAGATTGGCGAGCGGTTTGCCGACGATGTTCGACCGACCGACGATGACCACGTCCTTGCCTTCGGGGTTGATGTCCGCCGATTCGAGGAGTTTCTGGACGCCGTGGGGTGTGCAAGGTTTGAATCGTGGCTGTCCCGCGACCAGCATTCCGACGTTCTCGGGATGGAATCCGTCCACGTCCTTGGCCGGGTCGATGGCACGGATGACCTGACGGGCATCGACGTGGTCGGGAACGGGCATCTGGACGAGCATGCCGTGCACCTCCGGGTCGTTGTTCAATTTCTCGATGGTGTCGTACAGTTCTTCGGCGGGCGCATCGGGGTCGATTTCGACGTGGATGCCGTTGATGCCGACTTCCTCACAGTCACGCTGTTTCATCGAGACGTAGGTCTCGCTCGCCGGGTCATCGCTCATGAGCACCGTCGCAAGCCCGGGTGTTACGCCCTCGTCTTTCAGCGCGTCGATACCCGTTCCGAGGTCATTTCGAATCCGCTCGGCGACTGCATTCCCGTCGATGATGTCCGTCATTGGCAAATCATCCGGTTCGAAGCCCCTTCAACATTCGGGTTTGTGAGTATTTTTGACCCTACTGACTCCAGTATATACACAATCTTGAATATGATGGGGTAGAGAGCAAACAAATCATCACGGTCACTTCCTTACTGGCGATTTGACTGAATCCTGTCTACCTGCTCGCGGGGATGGAACTGGTTCGCGGCTTCGGTCTGGATTCGTATCCATCCCGGGTAGATGGCGACGGTCACGTCGGCGAGGGTTTTTCCGTCGGTGAAAACGATGTCCGCGCTTTTGAAGCCCGCTAGCTGTTCTGACATGGGATAAACCTCTCCGTGTGCGTAGTTACATCTACTGCACCAGTGTACAGTCGTTCTCGACTGTTCCGCGACTACTGCCGTTGTATCGTCGTTTTTTCGGTCTTTACCGGAACAACCGAGGTGTGTTCGTTACCGTCGAGCGAAATCGTCGCCCGAACTCGTTTCGGTGCCACTCGTTTCACTCGTTCGTATTTCACAGTCGGTTCCGAAACCACGTCGCCGTCCCAGTTGAGCATCGTCCGATGTTCGAGTGCGATGATTTGTTCCCCATCTTCGTGCGTGATTCCCGCGGCGAGGCCCTCGGCAGTACCCAATCGACGCTGCATCGCCGAATCGACTGCCGTCGCGCCGACATGTGAACACTCCGTTTCTGCCCAGTCATCGAACGGAATGGTTTCGGACACCGGTTCCCTTTCGGGTGAGTCGTTCGACTCACCCGCCCGTGTTTTCTCTCGCCGATAGGCCGCTACGTACCGAACCAAATCCTTTTCGGGCAGATATTCGATTTCCTCGCGCTTGATCGTCTCCGTTACGGAAATTGTGTCGGGATAGTCCTTTTCGGTCGTAGTCGTCGTGTCGGGGACACCGGGACTGGTACCCACATCTTGTCCTACACAACCGCCGAAAAACGCAAAGAGAGTGCCGCAAACACCACGGAACAGACGTCGTGAGTTCACCGTACACGATATTTGTCAAAATTGGAAAATAAGTTTTGTGTTGGAAGCCCGTTCGAATCGAACCTTCCCCGAATTCCGAAACTACTCGTACAGCGGGTTCGCGTCGCAGAGCGCCTGGACTTCTTCCGCGACTTCTGCTTTCACGTCCTTGTCATCTATATTGTTCACCACGCGTGCGATGAGGTCGCCGACGCGTTCGATGTCCTCGGTATCGAACCCGCGAGTCGTCAGCGCGGGTGTGCCAGCACGGATTCCGCTGGCGACGAAAGGCGAGCGCGTCTCGCCCGGAACGGTGTTCGCGTTCAGGACGATTCCCACGTCTTCGAGGGCTTCTTCCGCGTCCTTCCCGGTCACGTCCTCGTGGGATTCACGCAGGTCTACGAGCACGAGGTGGGTGTCGGTGCCGCCGGAGACGAGTCCGAAACCGTGGTCTTGGAGCGTTTCGCCGAGCACTTTCGCGTTCTCAACGGTTCGCGCGGCGTACTCCTCGAATTCCGGTTCGAGTGCTTCCTTGAACCCGACTGCCTTGCCAGCGACGTTGTGCATGAGGGGGCCGCCCTGCATGCCGGGGATGACCGCCGAATCGACGGCGTCGGCGTACTCTTTGTCGCACATGATGATGCCACCGCGACCAGAGCGAATCGTCTTGTGTGTCGAACCGGTGACGAAGTCCGCGATACCGACCGGCGAGGGGTGTTCACCCGCCGCCACGAGACCCGTGATGTGGGCGATGTCCGCGAGGTGGTATGCGCCGACCTCGTCTGCGGCCTCCTGAATACGCTCCCACTCGACTTCGCGGGGGTAGGCGGAGTAGCCCGAAACGATGATGTCCGGGTCGAACTCGACGGCGTGGTCGTAGATTGCGTCGTAATCGAGATATCCCGTCTCCGGGTCTACCTTGTACTGTTCGACATCGTACAGTTTGCCGGCGAAGTTGACCTTGTGACCGTGACTCAGGTGCCCGCCGTGAGTGAGGTCAAGCGAGAGGATTTTGTCACCCGGTTCGAGGACGGCGAGGTAGACGCCCATGTTCGCCTGCGACCCGCTGTGCGGTTGGACGTTGACGTGCTCTGCGCCCCAGAGTTCCTTCGCACGTTCGATGGCAAGCGATTCCACGGTATCGATGTGCTCACAACCGCCGTAGTACCGTTCGCCGGGGTATCCCTCCGCGTATTTGTTCGTTAACGTGCTTCCCTGCGCTTCCAGTACTGCCTCACTAACGAAATTTTCGCTGGCGATCATCTCCAGCGTATCACGTTCCCGTTCGACTTCCGCTTCGAGAGCGTCTGCAACTGCCGGATCGACCGACCGAACATCGTCATACTCCATGTGCAAATCCGGGATACCACGGCGTATAAGTTTACCTTTCGGCTAGTAGGGAGTCCCCGACAGAAATATAAACTAACAGTGAGATAACGCTTTTATCATCGGTATGATCGAATGGGAGGAGACAAATACCGGCCTTCGCGCGTTTGACCGGACGAAAACCGGAATTACGATATGTGCGCCTGATTGGCGGAGTGGTGGCCAAACGCAGCGCATCGATAGACCCATCGACGAAACCGTCGCCGGATACGCATCGAAACTTCGATTTCCTCCAAGTTTGATTACAATTACGGACGTGGGTTCGGGTGAGCGACACCACCACGGGAGCGATACGGAAGTGCTCGAACTCCCCGAGGGCGAATATTTGGCGAACGTCCACGGAAATATCAAGACGTATTTTCGATTTTCCGGCCCCGCGACGGTTCAAAAAACGTCGGATTTCGACGCGTTAATTATCGCTTTCGACGACAAGATTCCGATAACGCTCGGGTTCCGCAGCCATCACGAAATTCCCGTCGATACGATAACCGTTCCACCAACGACTGACGGATTAGCGACGGCGATTTCCTACGCCTCATCGTCGCACAAAACAACCGGCCCAGATCGTTCGTTTCCGACATTACGGAGCCATCCACCACGATTCGAGGTGGGTGAGGAACTGGACATTCCGAAAGAAGTTCGCCAAAACAAGAAAGACGTTGGTATCGAAATCAGGGTTCCCGACGATTTCGATACGCTGTTCGTCACGGCACCGCTCGCGTATTATCTCCAAGCGAACGTAACCGTCGAGAACCGCGCGCGACCAGTCCTCCGAGCGCCCGGAGTTAACTTCACCTACACGTTTAGTTCGCTTCCGCAGTATCAACATGAGGTTGCGGATATGCTTCGACGAATGTTCTTCCTCGACTGTCTCGTCCGCAACGGCGGCCCACATCGGTGGAACCTCGCGGAGATGCCGCTTCTGGACGAAGTCGATATCGACCCGAAATCGACATACGAGGCGACGCCCGCCGAACAACTCCTCGCGTACGACCTCTGTGAGTTCGAACGGATCGACGACGAATTTCCGGATTGGCATCTGTCGATGTACGTCGAGCCCACGCTCGAAAGCGTCTCAACGCTTCCGCATCTGCTTTCCAGTCTCAGCCTCATCTACCTGCCAGAATCGTCCAATCTAAATCGAAACGAACTGCTGGATGCTTCTCTCGGCGATTTTTATCGGAATCGACCGTCCGAATCAAGCAATCCCCAACGCGCCGTAGCAAGCGGTGGTACGTATCGGGCAATTCGAGCGGAGGGCGTCAACTCTGTGGAGCGAATCAAGCCGACACTACATCGCGGTCGCGTTCACGGGTGGCTCGCCGACGGCGTCCCGATCGACGTGTTCAAAGCCGAGGCGAGTGCGTACGAAAACCGATTCAAATACTTCGACCGTGACAGCGACGAAATTGAAGTGGCATTGGTTCTGAACGACGACGAGATGGGCGACGAACATGCGGACGCCGCCAACATCTATCGCGACCGAGCGAAAGATCTTCCCATCGAGGTCACTATCCATGAACATTTGACATGCGACGAGCTCACCGATGTGTTGGAGACGCCGTGTGATTACGTCCACTACATCGGTCACTGTGAGGAAAATGGACTTCGATGCACGGATGGAAATCTCTCGGTTGCGGCGATAACGAAAAGCGAAGTTCAAACGTTCTTCCTTAACGCCTGCGGTTCGTACTACGAGGGAATGGAACTAATTACGAAAGGAAGTGTTGCAGGAGCGGTTACGTTCAACAAAGTGCTGAACAAGCAGGCGGCGAAAGTCGGTGTGTCGTTCGCCCGACTGCTAATAAATGGATTTAGCATCCAACACGCGCTTCAACTCGCTCGACGACGAATAATGATGAACAAAGATTACGCTGTCGTCGGTGACGGAACACACCAATTGGCACAATGTGAAAACAGGTTTCCTGTCGTTGGTCGACTTTCGCAATCCAACGGTTCGAAGTATCTTCTAGAGTATAATTGCGAGGCAGTCCGAATGCCCGGGAGCTGTTATCTCCCCTATCTCAAAAGCGATGATAAATTGTACATTCCGGGCAACACTACAAGCTACGAACTAAGCTACGACACGCTTGTTTCATTTTTACAACGGGCGAAAATACCAACGATTTACGAAGGAGAACTGTACTGGTCGGACGAAATCAAATCCGGTCTTTGATTATGGTCCGTCCATTCCTCCACCAGCTACGAAGGGAGATACTCCCCACTCCGCGAGAACCGTGTATCCGAACAGCAATCCGAATGCGGCGTTCAATGCTTTTGGATGTCCAATGAGCCAATCGCGTATTTTTCCTCGCATGACATGTGTTGATACTTCACATCCATACTTCATTCTTTCGGACTGTTCACGGAAGGTGTAATTGGTAATTAGCGATTACTCTCAGGATTTATCTCAGATGGGGTGTTCAGCAACACCTGTAGGGGACGAAAAATACGTCAGTATCTGCTTTCTGAACACGATTTCGCTGAATTCCCAAAGTTATAAGATTCCGAAGACTTTCTGGTTTTCAGGGTGGTATTATACGAATTAGGCGATTATAATTACGACATTGACTAATTGTTCATGCTACATAACCTATGATTTCCGTTGATTTTGAGCGTTAAAATTAAATAGATGAATCTCGTCCGACCCACTATGGAAACAAAATCGAACCTCTTGAACCAAAGCGTCCACGAAATCCTTCGTGCCGTTATCGACGAAAGTCCCGAAGTCATGGTCGTTGTCAACCCATCCGCAAACGCCATCGAAGAGCTCATCGATGCCGCAACGGAGTACGACGGTGACCTCCCTGAGATGCGCATGCTCGCGGACGAGAGCACGCTGAAAGACGTGATGGAGGACTTCATCATCGCCAGCAACGCCGCCGACCTCATTGACGAGGGTGTCCTCACCCTCCGAACGACGGACGATTCCTCCGGAAACTCGCTCCTCGTCACCGACGATGTCGTCATCGCACTCGTCACCGCGGGCGACCGCGTTGGCGGTCTGACCTCGGACGACGGCGACTTCGTTGATGCGGCCTACGGTACATACACGACTCACTGGCAAGACGCAGACGATTTCTCCCTGCGCACGCCCCCGATCACGCGTGTCCGCGAGACGCTCGGAGAAGAGATCAGCCCCGAGGCAGAGGACGACTTCAACAGCGTGCTCTCATCGCTCGAAACCGCACGTGGTGACGGCGACGGTCTCGATGAAGTGACCATCAGCCTCCTCGTCGCGGCCAAAAACGAAGCCCTGCTCTACGACATCAGCAAATGGGGCGAGGACGTCGGCATCGCCAGCAAAGCGACGTTCTCTCGAACGAAGACCAAGCTCGAAGATATGGGCCTCATCGGCACGGAGAAGGTTCCCATCGACGTTGGTCGCCCACGCCTCCGCCTGAAGCTCGCCAACGACGAACTCCAGACCGCGGACACCGACCAGCTTGCAAGCGTCGCACAGGGTATCCTTCACTAACTCCGAAATCCTTCGGTTTTTCACACCTTCTAGCGGCGGCTATCCGTCGCGTTTTTGGCATCCGCCCGTCTCGTCTCGCGCATGAGCACCCTGCTGGGCGTCGTCGGAACCGGCCCTGCGGCCGACGCTGTGATTACTGCACTGTCCGATACGGACGGAACCGTCACCGAAATCGAAGCAGGTGACGTTGGTGATGTGGATTTCGCCGTGGTCATCGGAGAAGTCGGTTCGAGAGCGTTCGGGCGCGTGAACCGTTCCAGAACGCCGTGGCTCGCCGTCGAACTCGGGGGAATTGGTGGTCACTCACTTCCGGACGTAAACGCCGCAATTTCCGGTTTCACGGCCGAAACGGCGTGTTTTGAATGTTTACGAACGCGTGTCGAGTCGAACGCGGGGGACGTCGATACCGACGAGGGGGTCACGGATACCGCGACTGCTCGGTTCGCCGGGGCGCTCGCCGGACGCGAAGCGGTGACGCTTCGGTTCGGCGGGGAATCGCCGGTACTCGGTGGTGTCGTGGAAGTACCCCACGCAGAGCGCAGACTGCTGCCGGTTCCGAACTGTCCCGCATGCGGCGATGCCCGCGACCGAACGCTGGGCATCGACCATATGGAACGAAGTCTGGACGATGCTGTTTCATACGCGGAAATAGCACTAGACGAGCGAATCGGCCCCGTCGCGTCGCTCGGGGAAGTGTCGTCATTTCCAGTTCCCTACTACCTGGCGAACGTCTGTGATACATCCGGATTTAGCGACGTGCGCGCCGCGGAGCAGTCGGCGGGCGTCGCTGGCGAGTGGGATGAGGCACTAATGAAAGCGTTGGGAGAGGGGATGGAACGCTACTGTGCGGGCATCTATCGTGAGTCGGAGTTCGGTGTGGCACGTCCATCCGACCTCGAAGATGCGGTCTCGCCTGCCGAGTTCGTTCGTCCAACGGGGTGGGTCGAACCGGGGAACGACGAACTCGCGTGGGTTCCGGGGCGGAATCTCGACACGGGGACGCCGGTTCATCTCCCGGCGGAATTCGTCCAGTTCCCGCCGTCGAACGCGCGATACAAGCCAGCGATAACGACGGGATTGGGGTTGGGTAATTCGACCACCGAGGCCCTGTTGTCGGGGCTGTACGAGGTGATCGAGCGCGATGCGACCATGCTCGCATGGTACTCATCGTTCGAACCGCTCGGACTGCAGGTCGAAGACGACGGATTCGACGAACTGACGAAACGAGCGCGTGCGGAATCCCTCGACGTCACTGCCCTTCTCGTGACGCAGGACGTGGACGTTCCGGTGGTCGCAGTCGCAGTTCATCGAGAAAACGAGTGGCCGAAGTTCGCAGTCGGGTCGGGGGCGAATCTCGACCCTGATGCTGCGGCCCGGTCTGCGCTCGCGGAGGCGCTCCAGAACTGGACGGAACTGAAACTGATGGGGCCGGAAGAATCGGCGAACGCGGAGGGGTCGATTGCCCACTACGCTGACTTTCCGGAACCGGTTCGTCCGTTCGTCTCGCCGGAAACGACGATACCGAGCGAGAGCGTCGGAAGTGCGGTTCCGACGGGGTCTGCCGAATTACAAGCGGTCGTCTCGCGCACGAGCGAGACATTCGACGTGTACGGTGCGCGCCTCACGACTCGTGACGTAGAATCGCTCGGTTTCGAGACGGTGCGTGTCCTCGCACCCGAGGCACAACCGCTGTTTACCGGTGACCCGTTCTTCGGCGAGCGCGCTCGCACCGTCCCGGACGTGCTCGGATTCGACCCGAAACTCGATCGAGAGCCACATCCGTATCCGTAGGGTGAGCCAACTGTACCGTGTTAGCGAAACACACGGGTTTTATATCAGAAGTCATCGTATCTTTCAGAGTGGTGGGCTATTAATCATGCATAATATGGGCTACACATCGGTTTGGGTGATAGTATGACGACGGAGTTCGACCTAACCTGTGCAACGTGTGGGTCGCCGTTATCCAAAGAAAGCGTGTCGGTCGACCGACTGGGATTCCGAAATGTGGGGTCGGTCGATGTCGCAGCATGTCAAAACTGTGGCGACCAGTATTACCCCGAATCGACGCTCGAACGACTCCGTTAGATTCCGAACGCCGCCCGGAGCATGTCGCGCGTACCGGGGCCGAGGCCGACTGCGAGGATAGCGATAAGCAGGAGAATTGCATAGCGCGGGCTTTCTTCGAAAATCTGCTCGTCGAACACCCAGACGACGGCGAGTGCCGCCGCGATTTTAACGAGTAAGAACGGCCACGCGGAACCGATGACGGACGTTACCGACGCCGGGAGGACGGAGGAGGTGATATCGACGATAGCTTGATTGACGGGATGCTTCGCGGTGTATTGACCTTCGAGCCCTAACGCCAGCGCCCAATCGAGGACGGCGACGTTGGCGACGCCGTCGACCGCGTGCCCCCAGATGATGACCGCGCCGATACCCGCGGTTCCGGCGTTGATTTCGGGTGCGTACCGTTTTACCGCCGCCCATGTGATCGCGGTGACCAGCGTTGCGCCACCGAGGACGACTACGAGGATTTGCGGGTAGAAACCGACTTCTTGGGTCGTGACGGCTAGCACGAGCAGATAGCCAACCGTGACGGCTAGCACAATCGTCCCGATTCCGGCGAGCGGGTACTCGTACTCATCGACGACTCCCCTGCGGGCCAGCGCGACGCTCACGACGAGGGCGAAAAGCGTGATGGCGAAGACGGTAAAGTAGATGATTGGGCTGATGATGAGGGTGTTCCACGGGAACGGAATCGCGCCGTTTCCGACCGCTTGAAGCGCGTTGTCGGCGTCTTCAACGACCCGGAGTGCCCCGCCGAACAGCATGAAGGGAAACAGGGCGTAAAAGAGGCTCCTATCTTGTCCGACATCGAGGCGGCGGAGGAGGAAAACGAGTCCCACCAGCGCGACGATGAGCGTCACCGCGTAGCCGATTTCCGACACGAGCGTGTAGCCCGGTTCCGCGACCGGTTCCGGAAATCCCGCACAGGCTCCAGCGTCGTAGATGTACCTCGGCGTCCCTCCTTCGCGAATCGCACACTGTGCGCCTTTCGCGTCGGCAGCGACCGGCCCCCAGAAGTAGTGCCAAATAAAGCCGTCGTACACTTGTTTCGGGAACGCGAGTGCCCCGCCGACGAGTGCGACGACGGCAACGGCGACGGCTCCCGCCCACGTCCGTTCGTTGTCGATTCCCTCGCTTGCGGTGTCCATATCGCACGAACCGGAGCGAGCGCGTTTTACAGTTCCGGTCTGGCTTAAGGTTCCGGCCTCGTTATTGGTCGTCGATAGCGAGCGGGAGTTCCTCACTCTCGAACGGCGACCCGAGAACGACCATCGTCTGTGAACGGGCGAAGCCGTCCATCTGCGCTACCGTGTCGAACATCAACTCGCGGAGGCTATCCGCGTCTTCGGCGTACACCCGTACCATCACATCCCACGAACCGGTGGTGAGATGGACTTCCTGAATCCCGTCGATGGTTTCCAGTTTCTTGAGCGTATCCTTCTCTCGACCCTGCTCTACGCGGAGACCGACGAAAGCGGAGATACCGAGTGAGACCTTTTTGGGGTCGACGTTCGCGTGATATCCCGTGATAACTCCGGCTTCTTCCATACGGTTGACTCGGTCGTGAACTGTCGCGCTGGACATATCGATCTGGCGGGCGATTTCGCTGAACGGTGTCCTGGCGTCTTTTTGGAGTGCTTGGAGGATAGCGCGGTCCGTGTCATCCAGCTTCATATCGCTACCGAAATGCCCCACTAATAAATATTTGTACCACTCGCCGGAGTGTGATTGCAGTATTCCGAATTATAAATGACTGTCGTCCTATTTTCCACAATTATGCTTCGGCCTCGCGCGCCGCCGCGAGCACCTCCTCGTGGGCCTCCCCATTGGATGCGACCAGTCCCCTGCTTTCGGTCGTCCACGGTTCGCCATGGATGTCGGTCACTTCCCCGCCTGCTTGCCGAACCATGGAGACGCCCGCGACGGTGTCCCACGGGTTCGGAACGACGTTCGTCACGGTGCCATCCAGCGCGCCGCTCGCGACCATGCCGAGGACGATTTGCGCACAGCCGAATCGACGCATGTCGCCGAACCGTTCGAGGATGCCTCGTACCGTTGCGCTGTATTCGTCCCGGCGGTCGAAGTCCCACCAGATGGTCGGACAGACGGTGAACGTCTCCGGGTCGGTGCGGTCACTGACCGAAATCCGCTCGCCGTTCAGATACGCACCATCCGTGTCCGCGGTGTAGATATCCCCGAGCGCGGGACAGACGTTCGCGGCGGCGACCGTCTCACCGTCGCGGACTGCGGCGACGCTGGTCGCCCAGATCGGAATCCCGCGGACGAAGTTGTTCGTGCCGTCGATGGGGTCGATTATCCAGACATCTCCGTCCGCTGGAACCTCCTTCAGTGCATCCTCCTCTTCGCCGACGATTGCGTCGTCGGGAAACGTCTCGTAAATGACCTCGATAATCCGGCGTTGGCTCCGGCGGTCGGCCTCCGTCACCACGTCGGTTTTGTTCGATTTCGTCTCCACTACGAGGTTGTTTCGAAACCCGTTGGCTGCGACTTCGCTTCCCGCCTTCGCCGCGCGCTCGGCGAGTTCGAGTCGTCCGTTGGTCATGCTTCGACAGGTGCGGTGAGATGGAAAAGGAGTGTCGTTTTCAGATTCGGAACGTTTTAACTTACCCGCTACAGAATAGGAGATGCGTGCGAGGGTAGCCAAGCTCGGCCAACGGCGGCGGACTCAAGATCCGCTCCTGTAGAGGTCCAAGGGTTCAAATCCCTTCCCTCGCACTCATAACAGAGTGCAGGAAGACCGCATCGGAGCGCTCTTCCCTCGCAAAAACCTCATAAGGGCCAACAAACAGGCTCTCGCAAAAATTTCTCAGGTGAAGAGTAGTTCGATAGTGACATCTTCGTGAGTTTTGTGCAGATTTGATTTTTGGTCGTCGATTGTTCTTTGTCGCTAGCTGCTGCCGACTCCAATGAAACCGCCTCCGCACCGCAACCGCAGTCTCTCCACTTCTCCCCGCCAGCGCGGAATTGCACCCGTGCCTTACTGGCGTTCGTCGCTCGTGCGAGTGCGCTGGCGCAACCATGTGGCTGAGCAATCAAGCGATGTGGCGCGCGCTGGTGAGGTTTCGAGGACTGCGAGATTTCGGAGAACTCGCGAAAGCGAGCGGCGAAGCCGCGAGCAAGCGGTGCAGTGGCGGTATTTGTTGCCGTGATTACCTAGCGCGAATTCCGAAAATCAACCTGCCAACGACATTTTTGCAGAATTACCACTCATCGACCAAACTAGTTCACAACGTCCTCGCTACCAAATCCTTGCTAGGGGCGAACGTTAATGAGGCCTGACCGACAAACATCACCTATGAGTACTGACTCCGCGCAAAGTGGGGAAACCCCGCAAATCGAGGTGACGGAAACGGCCGCCGAACAGGCACTCGATCTGTTGGAGAGCGAGGGTCTCGACCCGACGGTGGCCGGACTGCGCCTGTTCGTCCAGCAGGGTGGCTGTGCCGGACTCTCATACGGGATGCGGTTCGACGACGAACCGGAATCCGACGACACGGTGTTCAACCATCACGACCTGCGGGTGTTCGTCGACCCGGCGAGCATGAACTACATCGAGGGGAGCATCGTCGATTACGAAACCGGTCTTCAGGGCGCTGGCTTCCACGTGGACAACCCGAACGTCGTGAGCGAATGCGGCTGTGGCGAAAGCTTCCGGACGTAACTACCCTCGAAAACCACCATCCGCGCAGGAGCCCGAAATCGGGAATGGCGTCGTGATTTTACTGCTCGTTTGTTCTTCCAACAGCAGTGGCATCCCGGCTTTTCGACTGTTTCGCTAAAAAATTACTGCGGTGCGTGATTTCTCCCTTTACTCTTCCAGTTCGAAGGCAACCGTCACTTCGGCTTGATACTCCCGGCCTTCGACGGAGGCGATTTCGACGCCGAGGTGGTCTACTTCCACCCATTTGACGTTGTCGAGCGTCTTTTCCGCTCGGTCGATGGCGTCGTCGGCGGCGGCGTCGAAACTCTCGTCGCTCGTTCCGATAAGTGTGATTTTCTTGAACACCATGGCATGTTCTGTTTTCCCGTCGCCGGTAAAAGTCGCATTGGCCGTTCGTCCACATATCGCGTCACCTCGACTCGGTGACTCTGCTCCGCTCAATCGTCTCGTCGCCCGTACTCCGCGCCTCGCATTCGATTATCGAGGCGTTCCGTGAGCGCCCCGACCACGTCGGAGAGGTACGCGGTACCCCAAATCGCCGTGATGAGGCCCCCAACCGTGTCGAACATGAGGTCGAGCATCGTGTCGTCGAGTCCATACTGCGTCAACACCGCCCGCCCGCCGAAGACGACGGCCAATCCACTCACGCCGAATTCGATGACCTCCCAGATGACGCCGAACGCGACGACGAACATGAGGATAAAAATGAACATAAATCGCGGTGGGAGGTAGACATCGTCGTAGTGGGCGTCCAACGCTCGAACCGTGGCGTAGCCGACCGCGGCGACGAGCGAGGCGGACAAGCCGTGCGTGACGTGATCCCACCACCAGACGTTCTGATACGGGCCGAGGGTGCCGACCGCGTGCAGGAAGACGGCGGTCGTAATCCATAGCGTCAGTCCAGCATCCATCGGAATCTGGTAATCCCGTTCGAGGATTGCCGGGACGAGTGTGATGGCGAACGCCATTCCGGCATTGATCATGATTCCGAGGTTGCCCCTGTCCAGTCCGATGAAAAAGATGCCGACGAGGCTCAACTCCATCGCACGGGTCAACTGTCGCTGTCTGCGATTCGAGATGCCGAGTCGCTCGCGAACCCTCATTTTACTTGCTCCTGCAAGTCGGTCGGAAGTCGCGCTTGCGCCGGGGCGACCCGCCGGAAGTACAGTTCGAAAACGAGACCGGCCACGACGCCGATTGCAGTCGCGTAGACGAAATCCCACATGAGCATGTGCTCACTCTCGATGAACGCTGTGCCCAGATATACGTCGGACAGCCATTCGATGACTGCCCAGACGCCCGCAGTCGCGATCGTCACGATGACGACGAAGAGGATGGCGAACCAGTGTGTCATCCGAACCGGCGTGAAAACATGCAGTTCGACGGCGACGATGAGCGCGAGCGCGGCCACCGAGAGATACGTGGCCACCCTCGTGGTGAGCGCGAGCGTCGCGAGCGCGCGCCCGAGAACCGGCAGTGCGGCGAGTATCAGCACCTCCCACGGGAGCATGGCTTCCGCACTTCGGAAGGCGAGCGGCGGGATTGTCGCCAGTATGAAGACGAATCCGGCGAACAGAGCCCACAAAAAATCCGACCGGAGGAGACTCACGGCGGCGACAACCAGTAAAAATCCGATGAGAACCCACCCTATTCCGGCGTTGACGCGCTCGTCTTCGACGAGTGCGTCTAGCCGACTAATTCGCTGTGACATATTGCCCGATAGGAGTGCCGTCGGTAAGAAAGGTTAGGCCGTGATGTACGCCCCAGCATACGCCAGTACCGCGAACGTAACTGCGGCCATGCCGGTACAGAGCCACGTTCGGGGGTCGCGCTCGACGTGGAACGAACGAAGTGGATACAGCTTCGGACCGACGCCGACGGCCCCGACCGCGAGCACCGAGAAGACGAAATGATAGGACACGTCGAGCGTCGGTGCGGGAAGGAACAGCACAGATAGCGCGTATCCTGCACCGAGGGTCGCCCGGCCGTGAATGTGGCTGAGCAACCGTTCGTCGTGGCGATGGTCGTCTCGCAGGCGGAAGTACGCGTAGATGGCGAGCCATCCGGTTGCCAGTTCCAATCCGAAGATGGCGAGCAGATTCAGCGTCGGGTCGGAGAGGAGGGCAACCCGAGAGTGGAACACCATCATGTCGAACGGGTAGAGGAATTGGGGCGGTTCGCCAGTGAACAGGTCGCCAAACGGGTGTGACAGCAGGCCGAACACCGCCGCGACGAACAGGTCTCGCGGCCGAAGCGTGGTTCGCCATTCCGCGACGAGTGCGACTACTGCTCCAGCCAGCACGAAGACAAGCATGACGCCCGCGCCGAGCATGCCGCTCTTGACGAACGCTATCCAGACCAGTGCCGAGAGAACGAGTGCGCCAATCGCCCGCCTGGAGCGACTCCCGGTAATCAAGACGAATCCGGGTGCGGCGATACAAGCGACGACGAGTGAATGTGTCACTGCTCGATGGACGAGCTGCGAACTGCCCCAGAACGCGGCGGTCATTTTCCAGACGCCGCCGAGTCCGGCCTGTGCGAGTCCGATCAGTGCATAGGTCATGTCCACGTCAGGTGTTGCCGCAAACACACCCGCGACTACGCCGAATGCGAGCGCGCGCTCGGCGGGCCAGTATCGGTTGGCAATGAGTGCCGCTAGCGCGAAGGCTAACAGGGCGTGGCCGACCATCATGGATATTCATCTTCGCGTTCAGCAAGCATAAACTTCTCTCCGAAAAAGGAAGGTGACCTTAGAACTCCGACTGCTGTTGAACGGGCTGCTGTTGAGTGGGCGTTCCCATCTGACCACTCTGGAGTTCATCGAGCAGTCGGTAGGTCGAATCGACGGCTCGGGATAGCACGGACGCACACTCCTGACAGTGTGCGTTCTGGTGTCGCATACACTCGTCGGCGCATTCCTCGGCAGCATGTGCGAACACTTCCGCGAGTTCCGGTCCGAAGACCGAATCGCGCGCGATAAGCTTCGCGTTCAGCGTCCCGAGGTCTGCTACATCGCGACAGAGACGGATACAGTCGGCCATCTGCGGCCCTTTGTCGATGGACTGGTCGGCACACCAATCACACACCTTCGCGGCCTTCTCGAAGTCATCGAGTGCGACGCGCATCTCGCCCGGCAGCTGGTCTTCGAACTGGCCAACCTGTTGTGTCATTTGCTGGCCCATCCCCTGCTGACCGCCCTGGTAATCGGTTCGGCCGCCCTGTGCCTCATAGGCGATTCGGTCTTCCAAACCATCACCTGGGTCATCCATCGTTCTCCCGGGCATCCGTGGTTGTCCCTGCTGCTGCGGTTGCCCGACTTGCTGTTGCTGTGGGCCGTACTGCTGTTGCTGCGGTTGGCCAAACTGCTGTTGTGGCTGGCGATACCGCTGCTGTTGGGGTTGACCGTACTGCTGACCCTGGCCGTACTGTTGTCCGATCTGTCCCTGTGAGTGCTGCATGTGTCTCTGATGTGCCATTGTTTTCCCACCCAGCTACGTACTGGGATACCCCTGCCTACACCGATAACCCCGATAAACCGGGGAGACCGTTTCCACCGTTTGGAAACGGTTCGCCCGGAGAAACGCCACGTTGCCCGATTCAACGACGCATTGGACGTTGCATGCCGGGAGGGCGGGATTTTTGTGACCCCGAGTGATACTGTGACGCATGGAACCACCCACGGTAGATGAGTTGACACCACCGGACAGAACGCTGATGGGTCCCGGCCCGAGCGAAGTACATCCCCGCGTGCTCAGAGCGATGAGCACGCCGTTGGTCGGTCATTTAGACCCGTCGTTTATCGAGGTAATGAACGACGTGCAAGACTTGCTCCGGTACACCTTCCGAACCGAGAATAAGTGGACAATTCCGGTGTCCGGCACCGGGTCGGCGTCGATGGAAGCCGCGATTGGAAACCTCGTCGAACCCGGCGACACGATGCTGGTTCCGACGAACGGTTACTTCGGTGGTCGGATGGAATCGATGGCGACTCGGGCGGGAGGCGAGGTCGTTCACGTCGATGCCCCCTGGGGCGAACCCCTCGACCCAGTGGATGTGGAAGCGGCGTTCGAAGAACACGACCCCGACGTGTTCGGATTCGTCCACGCCGAGACGAGTACCGGCGTGCTTCAACCGAACGTTTCCGAACTCACCAGCATCGCGCACGACCACGATGCCTACGTCATCGCGGACTGCGTGACCTCCCTCGGCGGCGTCGAACTGCGAGTCGACGACTGGGATATCGACGTGGCATACTCCGGGCCGCAGAAATGTCTCTCCTGTCCGCCGGGTGCGAGTCCGCTGACGCTCAACGACCGTGCGATGGAAAAAGTGCTCTCGCGCGAGGAACCCGCCCGATCGTGGTATCTCGACCTTAGTTTGCTCGAAGGCTACTGGGGTGACGAGCGCGCGTACCACCACACCGCACCGATTACGAACGTTTACGCGCTCCGTGAAGCCCTTCGATTGGTCGCCGAGGAAGGCATCGAAGCACGGTGGGAACGGCACCGAAACATGGCCGGCGCGCTCAAGGCGGGCGTCGAAGCGATGGGCGTCGAGATGAACGCACCCGACGACTACTGGCTGCCGAGTCTCAACGCGGTTCGCGTCCCTGCTGGTGTCACGGACACCGACGTGACGGACTACTTGCTAGAGCAGTACGACCTGGAAATCGCTACCGGTTTAGGTGATTTGGACGGCGAAATCTTCCGAATTGGCTGTATGGGTTATTCCGCACGCCCGGAAACGGTATCCTATCTTGTGAGTGCGCTCGGTGATGCCTTGCGAAAACAGGGTGCCGACGTGGACGTGGAGGCTGGGTTGTCGGCGACGAGCGGCGCACTCGGACGGTAAGCGTTCGTTAGCGACGGCGGTCGTCGGAGTCCGACGGCGCACGAACCAGTATCTCTCGCGTCTTTTTGACGGTTACTTCGTGACCGCTGTAGGTGAACGTGACGCTTCCCCCACCGTTCGGTTCGTTTCCAATCGGGTCGAAAAGCGAATCGAGTGCGTCCGGGTCGATGGTATCGTAGAGCGGTTCGAGAGCATCATTCCCGTCGTCATCGGACGCGCTCGGGATGACTTTTCGGTTGGAAACGGCGGATACCGCTGTTAGAACCGCCTCACTCGGTGATTCGTTCGGCTGTCGTCGGTAGCAAAACTGTTCCTGTTCGCGGTCTTCCGGTGTCGTTGTTTCTGGGGATATTTGACACATCCAGGCTAACGGGTCTGCTGGGGTATTGCCTTTCGTTGGTCATTCAACGCTTTAAGTATCCGACGGCGACGCGACCGTATGGGAGAGGAGGTTGGCCAATCCTCGTCGGCAGAGCGTCGAGGCGGCTTGATCGGAGATGTCGAACTCGTCGGCTATCTCTCGAAGCGTTATTTTCCGCGGTACGCTGAAAAAGCCCTCTTCGAGGGCATATAGCAGGACTTCGTGTTGCCGGTCGGTGACGCCATAGGCGGCATCGTCGGAGTCGTCCGCGCGATAGATGTGTTTGAGTTGGAGCGAAACGTCCCGTTCTTCCAACTGTTCGTGTAACGAAATTAGTACCTCACGATTGGGAATTCGGGCGCTGATTTGCGTGCCACTCTCCGTTCCCCTCACTTCGAGGAACGTGATGCCTTGTTCCACCGCGATGGGATAGATGAGCGACGACGCTCCTTCCTCCGAGAGTGCGACACGATAGAGTCGTCGCCCGTTACTTTCCGCGAGGACTTCGAACGCTTCGACCGTCGAGTCTCTCGGAAGCGTTCTGTCGATCGATTCGAAATCGTCACAGTCGACCCAGCAGACGAGCGCCGAGGACTTTCCCGAACGGAGTTGCAAATCCTCTATATCGACGGTTAACCCGGTAACGGCGCGTCTCGTTTTCGCCAAAATCGGAGTGTCGATGTCGAACTCTGCTATGAAATTCATCACTTTTCGGGTTTCTCAAACTACGGACTGAATCGGTAAAAACTTCCCCGTTAAATATGAGGAATTGCACACATCATCCGGTTCGACATTTCTCGTCCGCCGCGCTGACTTCCAGTCCCTCAAAGCTACCGCACGTAACGATTGCGTTCACTTCCGCCGAGTTTCACGCTTCGGCTACTCGAACCGTTTCCGCACGCTTTCGGCGTGGGCTTCCAACCCTTCCGCCTCCGCAAGCGTCTTAATCGTCCCCGAAAGCGAGTCGAGAGCATGCTCGTCGAGTCGCTGAACCGTCGTCGAGCGCAGGAACGTATCGACCGACAGGCCGCCCGTGATTTTCGCCAATCCAGTTGTCGGCAGAACGTGGTTCGTCCCGGAAGCGTAATCGCCCGCCGCGACAGGGGTGTACGAACCTAAAAAGACGCTTCCGGCACTGTCGATGCGGTTCAACAATTCCTCGTCGTCTTCCGCTTGAATCGAGAGGTGTTCCGCGGCGTACTCCTCCGCGAACAGCAAGCCTTCGCTCATCGAGCGAGCGACGAACACGCCGCTCGCATCGTTGTCGAGTGCGACCCGAATCACGTCCTCGCGTTCTCGCTCGCTCGCCTGCTGGTCGATTTCCTCGGTGACTTCCTCGGCGAACTCGGCGTCGTCAGTCACCATGACTACGGACGCGTTTTCATCGTGTTCGGCCTGTGCGACCATGTCGCTGGCGACGTATTTCGGATTCGCCGAGTCGTCGGCGAGGACGAGCAGTTCGCTCGGTCCGGCGAGGAAGTCGATTGCCACGTCGCCTTGCACCTCGGCTTTCGCCACCGTTACCCAGCGATTTCCGGGGCCGACGACTTTCTGTACGCGGTCGATTTGTTCGGTTCCGTAGGCCATCGCGCCGATTGCCTGCGCGCCCCCGACGCGATAGACTCTGTCCGCACCCGCAGCGTGAATCGCGGCCAGCGTGATTGGGTTCTGCGGTTCGCCCGGTGGCGTGGCCACCGAAACCTGCTCCACTCCGGCCACTTTCGCGGGAATGACGCCCATCAGCGCGCTGGAGGGGTAAGCCGCGGTGCCGCCGGGCGCGTACACGCCGACGCGCTCGATGGGTCGGAATCGGCGTCCGAGTTCGCGCCCGCCGAAGTCCTCGCGCCAGTCGTCCGGCATCTGGGCTTCGTGAAACTCGCGGATGTTTTCCGCGGCGTCCTCGATTGCCTCGCGCACGTCCGCATCGATTTCCTCGTAGGCGCGTTCCGCCTTGTCGGTGATGTCGATGTTCCCGACTTCCACGTCGTCGAACTCGCGGCTGAACTCCCGAACGGCCACGTCGCCTTCGTCGCGAACTCGCTTGATGATGTCGCGTACGTCGCTCCGGACGCTCTCGATTCCGGCGTCCCGGTCGAATAGCGCGCGGCGCTCGTCCGGCCCGAGGTCTGCGATTTCCTTCGTGTTCATGGCGTGGTGTTGGTGGGGGTGTGAAAAACGGTTTGCGCTCTCGGACTGGGATTGCTTTTCGAACTGCGAGGGTGTGTTCAATCCGCATGACGAGGGCGTTGGTGAAATTCATCATCAGCTATCGGAACTGTGTAGTGTACTAGCTGTCACCGACAACAGACACCGCCACCGTGTGATTGAGGATTGTTTGGGGAGAAGAAGCGAATCACGACAACACATACCGCCACCACTCCGCGACGACCACATCCTCCCCAACCGATTCTCTCAACTCGCTAACGCTCGTTTCGGTCATCCCTCGCGCGGCTACGACTCGGCGTCTCGGACGTGATGTCCTCGTCGCCTCGTCAGCACGCGCCACATGGCAAAATCGAATTTCGTGAATTGGTACAGACACGAGGCGTTCACTGCCGAAGTCTGACTGGCAATCGGTTGAGGAGGGTGTGGGCGGAGGCGGTTAGTTTGGAGTCGGTAATCGTAATCGACTGGTTCGAGATGATTCCGTGTTGTACAGAAATTCGGTCGAAATCGCGGTATCCCGAGACGGGAGCAGCGAACAGCACCGCAGAAGACCGTAGGTTTCTGTGCCGATTCTCACAGCCTCCCGAAATCAAACGGACATTCACAAAACGCAAAAAAGCAAGTCACTAGCAAGAACTGACTTTCCCGAAGTACCCTGCGGAGTTCTCCTTCAGCGTACTCGTGTAGGCTGGGAAGCCAAGGTAGTCGTCCGAACCCACGGCGTAGTAGACCCCGGTCGAGGAATCCTGATACGCCCGGTCAGCAGTGCCATGGTCGAAGTTGGTAGCCGAACCGCAGTAACCGGAAAACCCGTTTCCGACCGTTACGACCTCGGAATCCGCGTCGGTCGCTCCGGCGTCGTCGGTAACGGTCAACGTAACGGTGTACTCGCCTGCCGACCCGTAACTGTGGCTCACGGTCGAACCGGCTCCAGTAGCGCCGTCGCCGAATTGCCAATCGTAACTCATAATCGACCCGTCGGAATCGCTCGACCCGTTCCCGTCGAACGTGATGGATTCGCCGACTGCAGGGGAACTCGGTGTCGCGCTGACGGATGCGGTCGGGGTACCGTTGTCGCCATCGCCACCGTCGGAACCGCCACGAGGATGGGCGGCGAAGAAGTCCCACATGTGCTGGCTTGCGTCGGGGCCGCCGGGGGCGGTGTACTCCCCGCCCGCCGTGCCACCTGACCAGGCGTGCCCCATACCGTCCACTTCCCAGTACTCCACGAGCGAATTTTCGGAGTCGTCATGGTACTCCGAAACCGTGTAGCTGAACGAATCGGATTGGCCGTTCGTCACGGAATCCGGCGTCGTCTCGACGTTGTCGTCGTTCGCACCGTCGGAGGCGAGGTCGTTGGTCTGAATCGCCTGCACCGTCGCTTGGTCGCCGTTTATCGGCGCAACCGTATCGTCTGCCGTTCCGTGGAAGACGATGGTCGGAACCAAACTCGTGATGCCGAAGTATTCCATCGCGTCGTAGGCGTCGATGCCTTTCGCGTACGGATCCGATCCGCCGTAACTCATCGCCGTCGTGCCGCAACTCACGGTGTCCGCAACGTCGTACTCCAGCCCCGAGTGGATGCCGCCCGCCGCGTAGATGTCCGCGTACTCGGCGAGCAGGTTTGGTACCATAGCCGCACCCGCCGAAAGTCCCGCGACGTACACGCGTTCCGTATCGAGGCTGTGTGCGTCAATCGTCTCCTGTGTCATGCCAGCGATGACCGCGGCCTCGCCGTTTCCGCGTGTCGTATTGGCGTCGTAGAACCAGTTCCAACACTGCTCGCTGTTGCGTGCGTTATACTGATCGGGATAGATGACGACGAACCCCTCTTCGTCTGCGACTTCGTTCATGCCCGTCTCGACGCGGAACTCGTCCGCATCTTGGGTGCAGCCGTGGAGCATCACGACCAGTGGTGACCCCGCCCCCGCCGAATCGGGGACGTATTTCCAGTAGTCGAACCCGCTGTAGTAGTGATTCGTGTATGACCCCGCCGCCGTCGCCGTTCCCACGCTTCCGAGGATGCTCGTCGTTGCGACCGTTCCGCCGACCGACTGCAGGAGTGTTCGTCTATCGAGTTTCATGTGGTGTCCTTTCGTATCAATGATCTCAAACAAAATATAATAAAGGATAATATGTAAATATCGTCCCACGGTACCGGTTTATTGCTCGGCAGCCGCTACCGTGGGCGTCTTTCAAGCAGTTGATGTTGCTTTCGTGGAACGGACGTATCACTCACGAATCGTAGAATGTCGCCCGGAACACTAACTTCCAGCCTCATCCCGAGGCGGCGTGCCGCGTCGGCTGGCAAACCCTCGTGCCGGGCGCGTGGATGAACCACGAAGCGCCGAGATACAGTTACTATCCCAGCGGGCGATTTGAGAACCGCCACGTTCGAGCCGGTTCCACCGGCTCAGAGGGTGATTTTGGAGAAATCACCGAACTCACTGAACTGTCGCGTACCTGGGTTCTCCGCTCGGTCATCGCTCCCGAAGTGGGATTACTCCGGCGGGGACTGAGGTACGCACAGAATAGGTAGGTGACGAACCTGATAAGGGCTTTCGGGTTGTCTTCTACTAGACAGTATTATGAATACGATAGAATCGTGGTTCCTCGTCCGAATTCAAATCGTGTATTCTGATTCCGTCAACTGGACGTAGCCGCCGTCACGGTACCCGAACTTCGTTTTCTTGTATTTCGCCGCGAGTCGCGCGGCGCGGACGCCGGAGCCGAACTTCGATTTGAGGAGCCCTTTCCCCTCATCCTTGAGAAGCTTGTCACCCATCGAGAAGGTCTTGTCCCAGTCATCCGGTTCGTAGTCGGCGACGATGTCGGCAAACGAGACGTTCCGTAGGAGTTCGTCGCCGATTGCGGCTTTCCACTCGTCGTTGTACGATTCGAGGGAATCGGTTGCCGCGAGTTTTCCGGCGATCTTCCCGGTTCGAACCGCGACGTGGTAGCCGCCTTCGTGGAACGCGCTGGTCGTCCCCATCGCGCCCCCTGCGACGGCGATTCCGGCCTTGACGGGCGATTCGATCGGTTTGGTCGAGGAAATCGGGTAAGTCTCGGTACCGCCGGTTTTTCCGCGGTCTTCGACTAACGGGAAGTCGGATTCGATGTCGTACTCGTCGCCGTACTCGTGTTCGAGGAGTCTCCGGATGTATTCTCCGGCACGAGGCAGACTTTCGTCGTCCTCGTTCAGGAGGACGTACGATTCGGGATTCTCGACGTTTTCGATATTCATCCCGATTGGCATCGTGAGGCCGACGCGGGCCACCGTGCCGTCGTTCGGGAACACCCACGGATAGGCGGTTTCGCCGGGGATGTAGCCCCACCAGAATTTGAGTGCGGAGGCTTCGAACAGTTCCTCGGGGAACTCCCGATACTCCTGATAGGCGATGTGGTTCGCTTTCGGCGGGCTGAGGTGGTCGCTGACCGACCGTCCTTCGGGCATGAACTGGTCTAACACGTCAAGCGTGACGCGACGCTGTGGCCCGTCGGCGAGAACCAGATATTTCGCCGCGATATTCTCGCCGTCAGCGAGATGGAGGGTGTGTCGGTATTCGTCGTCGAGGTCGGTTTCGGCGCGCTTGACGCCGACGCCAACGCGATACTCCGCTCCGGCGTCCTCGGCGCGCTCCCTGAGCCAGTCATCCATCCGCGTTCGATTGAAGGTGAACCCCATCTTCGGGTATGAGGCGTCGATACCCGTCCGTCGGAGAACTGCACGTTCGTTCGGGCCGAAGAAGTCCACGCGGTCAAGTTCTTGGAGGATGATATGGTCGGGAATCTCCCGATAGTTCTCGTCCATGATGTCCACCCAGTAGTCGAGCATTCCGGCGGCGTCGGTGGAATCCGGGCCGAGGAACTCTCGGTCAGCGCGGGGGACGCCCTGTTCCAAGACGACGGCGCTCGCACCGTGCTTCGCGGCGTGGTCGCCGGCCGACATTCCGGCGGGGCCACCACCCACGACAGCAACGTCAAATCGCTCCATACGGCTACGGTACTCAACATGGGGTACTAAATTCTTAACCTTCTGTTCGGCGAATGGATTTTCGTTCGCTCACGATGGGTTTTCACGACGGTACGGTTTTCATGCCTCCCCTCGCAGGAGTCGGTATGGCAGAGTTCGAACATCTCGATGTCGAACGCGTCGGAGACGTGGCCCGCATCACGATGAACCGGCCCGAAACACACAATTCGATGAATCGCGCGATGGCGAGCGAACTGCGAACCCTCACGATGAACCTGTACGACGACGATTCGCGCTGTATCGTCCTTACCGGAACGGAGGACATTTTCAACACTGGTGCCGACCTGTCGGTGCTCTCCGGTGGCCCGGACGACGCTCGTACCCTTCGAAAAATCGCGTCGAACCTCCACCGAGCAATCGAGAATCTAGTTCGTACACCGAAACCCGTCGTGACCGGTGTGAACGGCATCGCGGCGGGCGGCGGGTTCGGACTGGCGCTTTCGGGGGATATCGTCGTTCTCTCGGTCGATGCGCGACTGGAGTTTGCCTATCCACGAATCGGTCTGACGGGAGACGGCGGTTCGACATACTTCCTGCCGCATCTCGTCGGACTGCGGCGGGCGAAAGAAATCGCCCTGTTGGACGAACCGATTGCACCCGAGGAAGCAGTCGAGATGGGCCTCGTCACGGAAGTCGCGGATGACTTCGACGCGCGACTCGCCGAACTCGCCGCAGACCTCGCGGACGGCCCAACCCGTGCCTACGGGGCAACGAAACACCTGCTCACTCGCGGATTGGGGCGTGACCTCCCGGCACAGATGGCGAGCGAAACCGACACCATCGCTCGGATGGCCGAAACCAGGGACTACGAACGTGGATTGGCCGCCTTTTTCGGAGAGGACGAACCGGAGTTCGAAGGTCGATAGATTCACCTCACAACGCCGACACAGTACATTTCGAACCGAAATACTAATCCTCCTCCTTACGAAGGGTTGTGCAATGCAGGCAATTGTCAATGGAGAGATTCACACGGTTTCTAAGGCGGGTGTAGTCGAAAACGGAACCGTCCTGTTCGAGGACGGGAAAATCGTTGCGGTCGGCGCGGATACGGACGTACCCGAAGATGCCGAAGTCATCGACGCTGGCGGAAAACCGGTCACGCCCGGTCTCGTAGAGGCCCACAGCCACGCCGGGATGGGCGAGTGGGGCGAACCCGAAGATGGCGATATTAACGAACTCACCGACCCCGTCACGCCGCACGTCAACGCGCTCGACGGCTTTCACCCCCGCGACGAAGAACTGAAACACGCCTATCAGGGCGGCGTGACGACCGTCAGCGCCCGAATGGGAAGCGCGAACGTCGTCGGCGGAATCATCTGCTCGATGAAAACCTACGGCGACATCGCGGACGAGATGCTGATTCAGGAGGACGGTATGAAGGCCGCGATGGGCGAAAATCCGAAGCGCGTCCACGGCGACCAGAACGGGCGCGAACCGACGACCCGGCCCGGAATCGCCGCAACCCTCCGGCAGGCTCTCATGGACGCCGAGGATTACGTCTCCCGGCGCGACAAGGCCGACGAAGAGGGCGACCCCTTTGACCGCGATTTGGGGCTGGAAAATCTCGCTCGCGTGGTCGAGGGCGACCTGCCGCTTCGCGTTCACGCCCACCGTGCGGACGACATCGCCACCGTGTTCCGAATTGCCGACGAGTTCGGCATCGAGGATCTCTCCATCGAGCACGCGACGGAGGGGCACGTCCTCGCCGACGAGTTCGTGAAACGCGACGTGCCTGCCATCGTCGGCCCCTCGCTCTACTCCGGCGCGAAGTACGAACTCTCGAACATCACCTTCGAGACGGCGGGCATCCTCCACGAGGCGGGCGTGAAAGTCGCCATTCAGACCGACGCACCGGTGCTTCCGCAGGAGCATCTGGACGTGTGTGTCGGACTGGCGATTCGAGAGGGATTGCCGAAAGACGTCGCGTTGGCAACTGTCACGCGCAACCCGGCCGAAATTTTGGGTATCGAAGACCGTGTCGGGACGCTGGAAGAGGGAACCGACGCCGACGTGGTCGTGTGGGACGGCCAACCGTTCGACATCGCCGCCGATGCCCAGCACGTCTTCGTGGACGGCCACCACGCCTACGATTCCGACCGCGACGACCGCGACCCGCGCGAGGAGTACGCCTGGTGAATTCCCGTTAGAGGCGTTCGGGAAACACTCCCTGAGAAACAGTCTTGGAAATTTCGGTGACAAAAGCACGGACAAGTCGTCTCAGTGTTTGTGCTCAACGCACTGAGTCGAGCTAAGAAATCGGTTCGTTCCCGACGTCTCCTGTAGAAGATTGATAACGAACTCCCTCTCAGACGATCACATGACGTCCGACCTTGCCGACCTCGGATTTCGGGACACCACCTACCCGACGGCCCGACTGCTCGCTGTGCTGAAACATCCGGCTGTCGGCATTCTCGGCGTTCTCACCGTCGTCGGCGTCGTCGCCCTTCCGAACCCGCTCCCGGAGCTTCCCGTTGCACTGTACGCCTTCCTCGGGATGGTAGAGGGGATCGGTCTCGCAGTCACGGCGGAAAATCTGGTCTTTCGGCCGACGAAGCGATTCCGGCTTCGGCGGGCAGTACGGTTCGTCGTGATGGTCGCCGGGGCAGTGCTGACCTTCGTCATGGCGATGGCGGTGCTGGGCGTCGCGCTGACGCTCCGCGATTGGGCGCTGTTGGGCGGATTCTGTGTCTCAGTTCCTGTGTCACTGTCCGCGATAGATTTTCTGAAAGACAGGGTTCGAGCCGAACTGGAGTCGTCGTCCACCCCGTAACCAGCCCTGTTTCGACGCCTTGATTTCCGCGACAGCCAGTTCTATTTCGTTGCGCGAGAAATTCGCGGACTATGACCGATTCCAAAGCCGACGCAGACCCCGACTCGCCTACGATTCTCGTCCTCCGTAGAGGTACCCACGGAATGCCCGTCTCCGACTATGTCGGGGAACTCCGCGACCGTCTTCCGAACCACGATATCCGACACGCGCGAACGCCGGACGAAGAACGCGAGCACATCGCCGACGCCGACATCGTGACGGGGATGACCATCGACGAGGAACTGCTGAGCCACGCCGAAAACCTGCGTCTGTTCGCCTGTGCCTACGCCGGAACGGGCCATCTCCCGCTCGACGCGCTCGAATCGAACGGAGTGGCGGTGACGAACGCTTCCGGCGTTCACGGGCCGAACATCGGCGAGCACGTTCTCGGGGCGATTTTGAGCTTCACCCGCGATTTCCTCCGCGCACGGCGACAACAGTCACGTCGGGAATGGCGACATTATCAGGCGGAAGAGTTGCAGGGAAGCACCGTCACGGTCGTCGGATTGGGTGCGATCGGGGAGAGCGTGGTCGAGCGAATGGAAGGATTCGGCGTCGAAACTATCGGCGTTCGATACTCGCCCGAAAAGGGCGGTCCGACGGACGAAGTGCTGGGATTCGACGACCTGCACGACGCACTCGCTCGAACCGAGTACCTCGTACTGGCCTGTCCCCTGACTGACGAGACGAGAGGCCTGCTCGACGATACTGCGTTCGATACGCTCCCGCCGAATGCCGTGCTAGTGAACGTCGCTCGCGGGCGAGTCGTGGAGACCGATGCACTCCTTTCGGCCATCCGCGGGAATCAGATTCGCGGGGCGGTGCTGGACGTGACCGACCCGGAACCCCTGCCGGAAGACCATCCGCTGTGGAACTTCGAAAACGTGCTCATCACGCCCCACATGGCGGGCCACACGCCGGAGTACTTCTCCCGACTCGCAGACATCGTCGCCGAAAACGTTCATCGTGCGAGCGAGACGGGGTCTTACGACGAATTGACGAATCAGGTTCGGTAATCGGAGGCGAGGTATAGAAACAGAACCCTGAACACACCCACCATCGACCCGGACACGGCGAGGACGACCACGTTCCAAACTCGGAGCGACCGACGACGACGACGATTCTTGCGGCGATTGCGACGGACAGCAGTCCGAACGCGACGAATTCGATTCCCTCACTTCTGGAGCGGACGCCCAGCGGATCGTCTGGTCAGAAGAGACAGTTCGTCCGTCGGCGGGATGCATTCGGCTAAAAGTAGGAGGGCAGTGGGGTTTCGTTACCAAAGCTGTGCGGCGGGCGTCTCGCAGGTGTCACAGACGACCGCGTCGTTTCCTTTGTAGGTGCCGTGTTCTAACGTTCCGTCGTGGCACCACTGACAATCCTCACCTTCGAGGCGTCCAATGACGCTCTGCTGGGTCGTCAAACTCATCTCGTCTGGACGTTTCGTTGCTCCCGGCATGAATTTGCTGGCCCACCTTGCAGGGAGTTTATCTTTCGGGGAGCGCTAGATGAAGTCATGAACGAACAGAGTTCCGACCTCCCCAAGAACGAAGACGAATGGCGCGAACGCCTCTCGGACGAGGAGTACCACGTCCTGCGCGAGCAAGGTACTGAACGTCCAGGCACCGGTGAACATCTCGATAGGAAAGACGACGGAACGTACGTCTGTGCCGGATGCGGCGCGGAACTGTTCGACTCGGACACGAAATACGATTCACACTGCGGCTGGCCGAGTTTCTACGACGTGCCCGAGGGGAACGTCGAGACGCGAGAGGACAGGAGCCACGGAATGTTGCGAACCGAAGTCGTCTGTTCGAACTGCGGCAGCCATCTGGGCCACGTCTTCGACGACGGCCCGAAACCGACCGGACAGCGCTACTGCATCAACAGCGTTGCGCTGGACTTCGACGAAGAGTAATACTACAGGTCGGTCTGTACGACCGGTTTTGCTTTCGTTCACCGAATCGTCGTTTCGGTATGGACGTCACACTGCTCGGTTCCGGAGGCAACTTTCCGATTCCGATGCCGACCTGCGACTGTCGGGTTTGTATCGAAGCCCGGCAAAAAGGTCTCCCGTATTCTCGGGTGGGAAATGCGACGTTCGTTCACGACGCGACGGCGCTTGTGGACGCTCCCGAATCCATTTGGAGAATGCTGAACCGAGAGGAAATTCCGGATGTCGAGTACATCTTCGTCTCGCATCACCACAGCGACCACGTTCGCGGCCTCCGTGTCGTGCAGGCGCTCTGTCGGGAGGGCTTCCCGATGAACGAGTGGGAAAAGACCGACCCGCCAACCATCGTCGTGAGCGAGAACACCTACGAGCTGCTCCGACGGGCACACGGTATCATCGCCGACTACGAAGACTGGGGTTTTGCCGAGTTCGAATTCCTGGACGACGGCGAGACGATGGACTGCAACGGCGTCGAAGTGACCTGCCACGGGTGGGAGATGGAACCTGACAGTGAGAACCTCATTTTCGGCTTCCAGTTCGATGACGACGACGCCACAACCCTCGTCACACCCGACGAGACGAAGTTCCTCGACACCGACCGTCTGCCGAGCGACCTCGACCTATGGATTCGAGAGTGTGGTTTGTTCCGAACAGACTCGGACGGAAACCCGATTTTCGGAGACGACCTCTGGGAAGCGGAGACGGAACTGGAAATCACGTTCGAGGAAACAGTCGAACAAGTGCGGGACGTTCATCCGGAGCGAACCGTCCTCACCGAGATAGACGAACTGTTTCAACGAAGCTACGACGATTTCTGCGAACTGGAAACTGAATACGACGAATTGAATCTGCAGTTCGGGTGGGACGGGATGGAACTGTCGGTGTGATTCGGTCGAGCGAAAACCAATTCGACCTGAAGAATTATTGTTGATACTGAATTACTTCAGTCATGGCTTCAGCAGAGGTCGAACACAGCGGCATCATGTTCGGTCGGAATCTCGCGCTCTCAAAGCGCTTGCTCGGGGTCGCGCTCGCTGTGTTCGTCTTAACCTTTCTCGCACATACGCCGCCGGAGGTGGTTCCGATCACGTTCGTTTTCGGACTCGACATTCGAGTCCTCGCCACCCTTGTCGTCGTTCCGGCCCTCGTAACCGCCTACTGGAACGATGGTTTCCTCGTTTGCCTCGCGCTCGCCGCAGCCCCCGCACTCGGGTTTTTCTGTTCCACTCGGTTTGTTCAATCTCGTCTCTCCCTCGTCGTCGCTTGGGACGACTCTCCTGACGGGACTTGCGGTTGCGCTCGTCTTCGGCGTGCCTGTGTACGTCGTCGGCGCAGGCGTTCGACGAATCGTGTCGTGGGTGTCCCACTGAACGGCGACACCGCCTGCCGAACGACACGCCTTTCCTCCCGCCCGAGAAAGGCCGGATATGGACAGAAAGCGAGAGCTTTCGAGCATCGACCTCGCCGCCGTCGTTCGCGAACTCGCGAGCTACGAGGGCGCGAAGGTCGACAAAGCGTATCTCTACGGCGACGACCTTCTGCGCCTCAAGATGCGGGATTTCGACCGAGGTCGGCTCGAACTACTCATCGAAGTTGGTGAAACCAAACGAGCCCACACCGCGGCACCGGAGCACGTCCCGGCCGCGCCCGGCAGACCGCCGAACTTCGCCATGATGCTGCGAAATCGGCTTTCGGGGGCGGACTTCGCGGGCGTCGAGCAGTTCGAGTTCGACCGCATCCTCCAGTTCAACTTCAAACGCGAGGACGGCGATACCACCATCGTCGCGGAACTGTTCGGGCAGGGCAATCTCGCCGTGCTGGACGAGAACAACGAAGTCGTGGACAGTCTCGACACGGTTCGACTCAAATCCAGAACCGTCGCGCCCGGGTCGCAGTACGAGTTCCCCAGTTCGCGGGTGAACCCGCTCGAAATTGACTACGAGGAGTTCGAGTATCGGATGAACGACTCGGACACCGACGTGGTTCGAACGCTGGCGACGCAACTCAACTTCGGTGGGCTGTACGCCGAAGAGGTCTGTACCCGCGCGAACGTCGAAAAGGCGAAGGATATCAGCGATGCCGACGAGGAGGAGTACGAACGCCTGTACGCCGCCATCGAGCGTCTGAAAGAACCGCTGGAGACGGGTGATTTCGACCCGCGCGTCTACTACGAGGACGATACTCGCGTCGATGTGACGCCATTCCCGCTCGAAGAGTACGAGGAGCGAGATGCAGAGGCGTTCGACTCGTTCAACGCCGCGCTGGACGATTACTTCACCAATCTCGATTTGAGCGGTGATGACGACAGTGCGAAATCCCAGAAACCGCAGAAGCCGGATTTCCAGGGTCAAATCGAGAAACAACAGCGCATCATCGACCAGCAGCAGGACGCGATCGAAGGCTTCGAACGGCAAGCGGAAGCCGAGCGCGAGAAGGCCGAACTGCTCTACGGCAACTACGGGTTCGTCGATGAAATCCTCTCGACGGTTCAAAACGCCCGTGCCGAAGACACCCCGTGGGCGGACATCGAAGCCCGATTCGAGGAAGGCGCGGAACGCGGCATCGAGGCGGCGGAGGCGGTGCAGGGAATCGACGAAAGCGAAGGAACCGTTACCGTCGAAATCGACGACACCGAAATCACGTTGTTTCCAGAAGACGGCGTCGAGAAAAACGCGGACCGCCTGTATCAGGAAGCGAAGCGCATCGAGGAGAAGAAAGCGGGTGCACAGGCCGCCATCGAGGACACCCGCGAAGAGTTGGAAGCCGTCAAGAAACGAAAAGAAGACTGGGAGGCGGAACCGGTGGAGGAACGGGACGACGACGAACCGAAGGACATCGACTGGTTGTCGCGGGCATCCATCCCGATTCGGAACCAAGAGCAATGGTACGAGCGATTCCGTTGGTTCCGAACCTCGGACGGATTCCTCGTCATCGGCGGACGTAACGCCGACCAGAACGAGGAACTCGTTAAGAAATACATGGACAGAAACGACCTGTTCTTCCACTCGCAGGCCCACGGCGGCCCGATCACCATCCTGAAAACGTCCGACCCGAGCGAACCTTCGAAGGACGTGGATGTGCCCGACCGGAGCAAAGAGGAGGCCGCCCAGTTTGCGGTCTCTTACTCGTCGGTCTGGAAGGACGGACGGTTTTCCGGAGACGCCTACATGGTCTCGCCCGAACAAGTGTCGAAGACGCCCGAGAGCGGCGAATATCTGGAAAAAGGTGCGTTCGCCATCCGCGGCGACCGAACCTATTTCAACGACACGCCGGTCGGCGTCGCGGTCGGTATCACCGTCGAACCGAACACGCGAGTCATCGGCGGCCCGCCGTCGGCCATCGAGTCACAGGCGGAGACGTACATCGAAGTCGAACCCGGACAGTACGCCCAGAACGACGCCGCCAAGCGACTGTATCGTGAGTTCCGCGAGCGATTCGAAGACACGTCGTTCGTACGGAAAGTCGCGAGCGCGGACCTGATTCAGGAGTTCCTCCCCGCGGGCGGGAGTCGGATGCTGGACTGACACGTCCGATTTTCGCCGAGAAGGGTTAAGCTGTCAGCGAGCGTTTCTAGAGCAGAGTCACGGCCTTGCGCTCAGTTCGCGGGCCTGCACTCGGGGGAGATAAAATGTTCAACGACAGCATCAACTACCTGAAGGACAGTGACGACGCCGCGAAGACGGTACTCATCGGGGGAATCCTTGTGATTTTTGGGTTCCTCATCATTCCGGCGCTCATCGTTCAGGGGTACACCATCCGTGTCCTGCGCCGCGTTTCGGACGGTGACACCGAAGCCCCTGTGTTCAGCGATTGGGGGAAGCTCACGATTGATGGCTTGAAAGCCGCCATCATCGTGCTTGTCTATTCGCTTCTCCCGGCCATCCTCGCGGTGGTATTCATCGGCGGCGGCGTGGCACTCATGGATCGTGCCCCGTTCATCGGTGGATTCGTCGCCCTGCTCGGGAGCCTGTTGACGTTCGTGGTCGGACTCGCGGTCCTGTACGTAGTCCCTGCCGCGCTCGTTAGATTCGCGGAGAAAGGGACGATGGGGTCGGGATTCGAATACGAATCGCTCGTGCCGATCGTCCGCGACCGGGAGTACGCGACCGGGTGGCTCCTGGCGTTGGGAATCCTCGTCGTGGCAGGTGTGATTACGAGCGCAATAGCGGTCGTTCCGCTCATCGGGTGGCTCGCGGCGGTGTTCCTCGGCTTCTACGCACAAGTGACGGCGGCGTACATCTACGCCCGGTCGTACGCGGAAGCGACCGAACACCGACTGCGTGAAGGGCCGGAAGTGGACGACACCAGACCCGCAGTCTAGTCGTCCGTTCTTTTTGCTCGAACGGACGATATCCAAATTGTTGTAGCCAGAACAACTAATTAGTTGGTAGATGAATTTTTCGGAGAGAGATGATCGGTCGTGATAGCTGAGGCACTTCGATATCCGGCTTCCGGCGATGAACCACGAAGGACGGTCGCTATCGGAATGGTGCTGGGAACGCTCAGCGTGTTGTTGCTCCCGATAGTGCCGGTGATGGGGTATATGAGTCGAGTTCTCGAATCGAGCTCGCGTGGCGAATCAGTTCCGACGTTCGATGATTGGGGCGACCTGTTCGTTCGTGGGATGATGACCGCGGTGGTCGTCCTCTGTTATGCTTTCATCGGCGCGACGGCGGTGGTCGTGGTCGGTGTGCTCTCGCTCGTACTCGGCCACATTGGCTTCGGTGGTTCCCTCGTTGGAATTCTCTTTTTCGTCGTTCTCGGACTCTTTCTTGTCGCGATGGCCCTGCCGGTGTGGTTTTTCGTTCCGGCGCTGATGACGAACTTCGTCCACGAGGGGCGACTCGGTGCAGCCTTCAACTGGAAAACGATTCGGACGGTCGCACTCGATCGGCGATACCTCGGCCGATGGTTCGTCGGTTTCTGTCTCGCTGGCATCGGGAAGGTCTTGTACGCGCTCTTCGGCGGAACCCTCGCGGTGGTAACGATGCTCGATAGCGGGAGTAGTTCCGTTCTTGTCGGTGGGCTCCGCGTCGTCGGCACCCTCGTCTGGTCGGCGGTCAGTTTCTACTGCCAAGTGGCCGCCGCCTACTGCTTCGATCGCGGCTACGCCGCTGCGACCGACCGACAGATGACGGTGAGCGACCAGTACCGGCCAGTGCACACCGGGGACGAGCGACGGACGACACGAGACGGCGAGTGGGGGGCCATCAGGGACGACACTGCCAGTGAAAGCGAGTGGGGTGAAGAATCAGCCGAGTGGCGAGAGCGCCACAGTCGGTCTCGATTTTCGAACAGCGACGAATGACCGTCAGTCGAGGGTCGATGCGCTGGGTTCCGGCGACTGCGGTCGCTGGTGTTGCGTCGTTTCGTTGAACGCTGAACCGAACATGTAGCCCCCGACGAGGTAGAGCCAGAACATGAAGAACGGATAGAACACGTATCCGAGGCCGAACGTGACTATCGAAATGATGGAGAATGCAACCCCGCCGGCCATGGCGATGAAAAAGGACAGCACAGCGGCGAAGAGGTATTTCCTGGACGTCACTATCGGCTTAATCGTCTCGAAGTCGAACGCTGAACCTATCTTGCCCGTCCGCCCGAGGTTCGTGTAGGCCGCAGGGAGGATGTAGGCAATCGGCAGCGAGAGTATCATTCCGATCAACACACCGAGGAGTCCGACGAAACCGACACCAGCACCCAATCCGCTCGTGTCCGTGCTACTCATGCCACCGACTCCGATGATGAAGGATACGAGCACGATGACGGCCGGAACGATACTGTAGACGATGTTAACGACCAGCGATTTCAGGCCCAACACGAGCAGGTTCCCCCAGTCATCGAACTCTGGCAGGTCTTCCTCGCCGCGCGAAACGGCGGCCAATGCCTCGATGACGTAGCCCATCGCCATGAGAATCGGGATGATGAAAATGAAAAGCAACGACAATCCGCCACCGATGAGGATTCGTTTGAGACCGTCGTCGTCTTTCGTCGGATACGACAATGCGTCTTCTAACATACCAATTACCATCTCATACGCGAGTTATTTAATTTTGTCTGATAGTTCCTCGAACTGCGGCCGAACGGTCAGAATAGCAGGGCACTTAGCACCGGACGACACAGTGTCGGGCATGCAGATACACGACCGAACGTCCCTCGACGGGAACCGCGAGCGAATCACGCTCGTTCCCGAGAGCGTGGACGACCTCTGGCATCTCACGTACCTCCTCGAACCGGGTGATAGCGTCGCGGGCGATACGACGCGACGAATTCAGCGTGCTGACGACCAGATGCGCGATACGGGCGGCGAACGGGAACACATGCATATCACGCTCGACGTGGAGGACGTGGAGTTTCATCGATTCGCCAATCGCGTCCGCGTCGGCGGCGTTATCACCGACTGTTCACGGGAAGACCAGTTGGGGCTTCACCATACGCTCAACGTCGAAGAACGCGACAAGATTTCCATCGAGAAGGAGTGGAAGCGCGACCAGTTAGACCGGCTCGACGACGCCGTCGAAGCGACCGAAAACCCGGACGTTGCCATCGCCACCGTCGAGGAGGGCGCGGCGCACATCCATACCGTCGCGCAGTACGGTGCCGACGAGTACACCTCGTTTACCGGAACGACCGGAAAGGGCGAGTACGCCAGCGGCCGAAGCGAACTGTTCGACCTGTTGGGTTCGGCGTTGAGTCATCTCGATGTGGACGCCATCATCCTCGCCGGACCGGGATTCACGAAGCAGGACGCGTACGACCATATCGCCGACAACTATCCCGACCTGACCGAACTCATCACGCAAGTGGACGTGAGTTCGGTCGGCGATAGAGGGGTTCACGAGGTGCTGAAACGCGGTGCCGTGGCGGACGTTCAGGAGGAAACACGAATCGGCCAGGAAGCGGAACTCATCGACGAGCTCACGAGACGAATGGCCGAGGGAGCAAAGGCTGCCTACGGTATCGAGGAGGTGGCGAAAGCCGCCGACTTCGGGGCGGTCGAACGACTGCTCGTGCTGGACGAACGCCTCCGCAAGGAGCGCGGCGCGCTCGGTGAGGACGAGGAGGGTGGCGAATGGGACATCGACGTGAACGAAGTCATCACCGACGTGGAGCGAAAAGGCGGCGACGTGACGGTGTTCTCGCACGAGTTCGCACCGGGCGAACAGTTGTCGAATCTCGGCGGCATCGCTGCCCTGCTTCGTTATCGATTGGAGTAGTGACCGACAGTTCGGTTGCACCCTCTTTTCTTCCCGATGGCAAGAACGCTTAACCGAATCCTGGCCGAAATTTCGGTACGATGTTCCTGTATCTGGCCGGGAAATTGGCCATCGTGGCAGTGTATTACCTGGTTAGGCTCATCCCGGTCGTCGGTCTGAAACTCTCCAACCGCTACGAACACGAACTGTTCGGCCCGCTGGTCGACGACGTTTCGGTCGTCGAAACACGGGGGGAGCGGTTCGGCCGTTCCGTCGCCGTCGAACTCGAGTTCGACAACGACAGCACACTGGACGCCCGAATCGTCGGGGGGAGTGTTCGACTGGGGTACTCGACGGACGGCGAGACCGTCTGTAACCTCGTCTGGACGGATGATTTCGAATCGCTTCCAAAAAACATCGACCTGTCGAAGATAGAGAACGAGGGAACGGGAACACTCCGACTCGAACACTGCATCGACGACGACGAACTCCACCTCGATGGCGAACTTCGTCTGCGTCGGATTTTTACGGTTCGCGGTCGAGAACTGCCCCTTGGCGTCGCCAGTTTCTCCCTCCCCGAGGAGTCCGTTCATATCGGCTCGGGAAGTGAAAAAGAGACGGAACGTCAACCCGCGGCCGAGCGCTAAATCGTGACCGAAAACAGGTCTTCTGCGAACCGTACGTCACCGTCGTAATGTTCCGCAACGGAGGAGACCATGGCTTCGTGTTTCCCGTCGGTGTGGGGGTAGAGGTGTGTGAGATAGACGCGGCCGATATCCGCACCGGAGAGCGCCTCGCCGAGCTGCGTCGGCGTCGGGTGATTCGCCACGTCCACTTCGTCGGGGAACGAACAGTCGTGAACGAGGACGGAACAGCCATCCGCGAAGTTGGCGAGTGCCGAAAACGCCTCGCTGTCGCCACTGAAGGTAAAATCATCGCCGAACCGATAGGCCAGACACGGCATCGAGTGCCGCGTCTCGAACCCTTCCACGTCGAACCCAGCCACGGAGAACTCCTGTTCGCCGACTTCGCGGATCTGAAGTTCGACTTTTCCATCGAGATAGTCGTGGACCGAGAGAAGTCCGTCGAGGAGGGCTTTGGTTCCCTTCGGTCCGACGACTTCGAGATGTTCTTCCCCGGCAAGCCAACGGGCTTTGAGGAGGGGGAGAAGGTCGGAAATGTGGTCGAGATGGTGATGGGTGAGCAGGACCGTCGAGATGTTTTCGTAACCGATTCCCGACTGCTGGAGACGGTGAAGAACGCCACTGCCACAGTCCACGAGGAGGCGATTCTCGTCGTTTTCGACGACGATTCCGGTCTGAAATCGTTCGCCGGTCGGCATCGCGCTACCCGTGCCGAGGAACGTGACTCGCATGTATAGACGGGTGTGCGGAAGGGTGAAAAAGGTTCAGCCGTGGTGGAAGGTAACTGTGGCCGTAGTGTGAGTCATGTCCGCCGGTGGACAGCGACGACGCCGCCGATGACGAGCAAGGCCACCAATGCGGGAATGTGCCATTCGTTTGCGATGGCAGGTGGGGCGATGAACGACCCGAAAAGGGCAACGGTGATTCCGACGACGGCCGCACCGGAGAGGGGTGCCAAATCGAGTTCGCCATCGTAGAACACTGCCACGGCGAGGGCGACGAGGCCGATGCCGAAGGCGATTCGTTCATCGCTCGAGGACAGGATTCCGTGCGGTATTCCGAAAATTCCCTCTGGTGGCATGGTCACGTGGACATTCACACCGGGTGTAGTTAACAGTGCCAGCACGAACAGGAACCGGCATCACGCCACCAACGATTTGCTCCCCCGCATCGTCAGTTCCGGTATGCGGGGCGACGTTCGCGTCGAGCGAAGTTCCGACGGAAGCCATCTCGCGGTTTCGCGCGAAGTCGACGCTTCGACGGAAACCGTCTGGAACCTGCTGACCGACACGACGTATTGGCCAGACTGGGGGCCATCGGTGCAGGCGGTCGAGTGCGCTGACGGAACGATCCGACCCGGTTCGACTGGCAGAGTAAAAACGCCACTCGCCATCTGGTTGCCCTTCGAAATCACCTCCTGCGACGGCTATCGCTGGACGTGGAACGTCGCCGGAATCCCCGCGACGGGCCACCGAGTCGAGGGGTTGACCGACCAAAGCGGCAGTCGCGTCGTGTTCGAACTTCCGATCGCCGCGGCGGGATACGTCCCGATTTGCCAGCGCGCCCTCTGCAAAATCGCCCGTCTCGCCGACGAAGGTTTATAAGCAAAGACGGAACCAGTTTTGCCTATCGGATGGTCGTCACGTCCCAGTCTCGTCGATTTCACTTTCACTCCGCTGGCATAACCCTCTTTGTCGCTGACTCCCAACGCGGAACAAATGGATGGGAGAACGCTGTTGGCCCGCGAAGGGTTCGAGTTCGACCCGGATGCAGTCGAACTCGCGGACGAGGAGGTGTTAGACCTCCTCGAACCGGCGGTCAGGGAGTGGTGGGTCGAAGCGTTCGGCGAGTTCGTTCCGGAGAACGGCGGATTTTTCACGCCGCCACAGCGCGAAGCGATACCACTGATTCACGGCCGCGAGAACGCCCTCATCGCCTCGCCAACCGGGAGCGGAAAAACGCTCGCCTCCTTTACCGCGATTTTGAACGAACTGTTCCGTCGAGAGCGCGAATCGGGGCTCGAAAATTCGGTCTACTGTCTCTACGTCTCCCCGCTGAAGTCGCTGGCGAACGACATCCACAGAAATCTCGAAGTCCCGTTGTCGGGCATCCGCGAGAGAATGGCGGATGGGGAACCGCACGACGCAGCATCGTCGGCGTGCGCCGACGATGCTGCCGACTCAACCGATTCCGCACGTTCGGTAAGCGAAGTTCGACACGCGATTCGACACGGCGATACGGACTCCGCCGCACGGCAGAAAATGCTGAAAGAGACGCCGCATATCCTCAATACGACGCCGGAAACGCTCGCCATCCTGCTCAACTCGCCGAAGTTCAAGGAAAAGCTCAGTACCGTCGAATACGTCGTCGTGGACGAAATCCACAGCCTCGCGGATGGAAAACGAGGAACGCATCTGTCGGTCAGTCTCGAACGCCTCGAAAACATCGCGGACGCCTCGCCGACGAGAATCGGCTGTTCCGCGACGGTCGAACCGCTTTCCGACATCGCGGAGTTTCTGGTCGGCCGGGAGACACCCGGCGGGGAGAGTCGGGAGTATGAAATCGTGGATACGCGGTTCGTCCGCGAGTTCGACCTCGAACTCCACTGTCCGACGGACGACCTCATCAACACGCCACGGGAGTCGGTGCAGCACCGATTTTATCATCAGTTGGACGAGCTCATTCGAAACCATACGAACACGCTCGTGTTCACGAACACACGCTCCGGGGCGGAGCACGTGCTACAAAATCTTCGTGAACAGTTCGATGGCTACGACGAGGACAACTCCGGTTGTCACCACGGCAGCCTCTCGAAGGAGGCCCGCCAGCGAATCGAAGGACGACTGAAGGAGGGCGATTTGGACGTGGTGACGACCTCCACGAGTCTCGAACTCGGAATCGACATGCCACACGTGGATTTGGTGGTGCAGGTCGGCTCACCGAAAAGCGTCGCCTCCTTGCTCCAGCGCGTCGGACGTGCGGGCCATCAACTCGGACAGACCGTCACCGGGCGGGTTATCGCCCTCGACAGGGACGAACTGATAGAGTGTGCTGTAATGCTGAAGAAGGCAGAAGAGGGGTTCGTGGACCGCGTGTTCGTCCCTGAGGAGGCACAGGACGTGGCGGCCCAACACGTCTACGGCATGGCGATCAACGACGTTCGGCGGGAGGCGGACATCCGAGCGACGCTCCAGCGCGCCTATCCCTACCGGAACTACGGCGACGAAGCGTGGAAATCGCTCCTGCGCTATCTCACTGCGGACTACGACGGACTTGAGGACAAAAACGTCTACGCGAAGGTGTGGCGCGACGGGAACGATCCGCCGGACGGCGAGTATCATTATCCTGAGTTCCCGGTCGGCGAGACGTTGATGGGAAAGCGCGGCCGCCTCGCCCGCGTCATTTACATGACGAACATCGGAACGATTCCCGATTCGTTTTCCTGCGACGTGTTCACCCGAGCGGACAACGAGTGGGTCGGGGATTTGGACGAAAACTACCTCGACACGCTCGAAAAGGGCGACGTGTTCGTCCTCGGCGGGCAGCATTTCGAGTACAGCTATCGGCGCGGGTCGAAGGTGTACGTCGACCGCACCAACGCTCGTCCGACGGTTCCCTCGTGGTTTTCCGAACGCCTGCCGCTTTCGTACGACCTCGGGCGGGAAATCACCGCGTTTCAGGGTGAACTCCTCTCCCGACTTACCGACCGCGGCAAATCCGCGGTTCGCGTGTGGCTTCGGAAATTTCCGCTGGACGAAAACAGCGTCCGCGCCGTCGTCCGGATGTTCGACGAACAGGTTCGATACGCCGGTGCCGAAAGCATCAGTACCGATGACCGACTAACGGTAGAAATCGAGATGGACAGGGACGAGTACAAGCGCCACTACTACGTCCACTCGAACTACGGGCGACGATTCAACGACGGCCTCTCGCGCGTCGTCGCCTACCGGTGCGCCCAATCGGCCAACACCAACGTCTCCGTTGCAGTCTCGGACAACGGATTTACCGTCTCGATGCCGCTGAATCGAAAGGTGGACGTTGCGAGTATACTCCGCGATATTTCGCCGGACGAACTGCGCGACGATTTGCGGGCTGCGCTCTCGGGAACCGATCTTCTCCAGCGCTATTTCCGAATCAACGCCACGCGGTCGCTGATGATACTCAAACGCTACAAGGGATACGAAAAATCCGCCAGCGAGCAGCAGGTGTCCAGCGAGATGTTGCTGGGATTCGCCGACGGGTTGGACGATTTCGCGGTCATCGAGGAGACCTACCGCGAAATCATCGAGGACAAACTCGCACTGGAGGCGGTCGAAGACGTACTCGAAGCGGTGCAAGCGAACGATATCGATATCGTCCAGCACCGAGTGCAATCCCCGACACCGCGAGCGTTCGGCCTCGCAACCCTCATGGCGAGCGATATCGTTCTCGCCGAGGACGAAAATGCGGTGTTACAGGAGTTCCACGAACGAGTACTCGACGAAATCGAAGATGGTGAGGAACGCGTCGAAACGGATTGAAAGCGAAAACGTGAGTCCGACCAGCGGTATGGTTGTTATGCATCTTAAAATTCACCGTGGTCGGCCAAAAGACTAATCCAATCGCATTCAATTGAATGTGGTTACCAATGGCAGGGCAATCGAATCCGCGCCGTCGCCTCCTCATCTTCGTCATCGCACTGTTCGGAACCGCACTCATCGCAGGCGCTCCGAGTCCGTCAGGTCTCTCGACTCGGGGGCAATTCGCGCTTGCGACGATGTTCTTCGCGGGATTATTGTGGGTCACGGGAGCGTTTCCGCTGGCTGTGACGGCACTCTCGATACCAATCCTCCTCACCGTGTTCGGCGTCTACGCCGATTTGGACGAGGCACTGGTCGGTTTTGCGGACCACCTCATTTTCCTGTTCATCGCCGGGTTCATGCTAGCGAACGCGCTCCAGAAGTACGACATCGACCGACGTATCGCACTCTGGATGATGTCGGTGATGGGGTCGTCACCGCGCAGACTCGTCCTCGCCGTCATGCTGGCGACGGCGTTTCTCTCGATGTGGGTGTCGAACACGGCAACCGCCGCGATGATGACGCCAATCGCGCTCGGCGTCCTCTCACAGGTTCTCGGACGTGAGAACGTGGAAGCGGCGAGCGAGACCACGACTGACACCGATGTGACCGCCACCGACGGCGGAATCGCGGCAGCGGACGAGTTCTCGAACATCCAGGTGTCGATGCTCCTCGGAACCGCGTACGCCGCCAGCGTCGGTGGCGTCGGAACGCTCATCGGAACGCCGCCAAATGCTGTTCTCGCGTCCCAACTCAACGAAATTCTCGGCTACGAAATTGGCTTCGCACAGTGGCTGATCATCGGCGTTCCGATAGTGGCCATCACGCTCCCCGTCGTCTGGTACGTTCTTACCTACGTGCTCTATCCACCACAAGTCGAGGACGTAAGTGACGCGCGGGAACAGGCCCGCCGGTATCTCGCCGAAGAAGGGGAACTAAGCACTCGAGGGAAACGCGTCGCTGCGATCTTCACCGCGACGGCGTTGCTCTGGGTCGTCGGCGGATTAGGCGACTTCCTCGGGCCGTACCTCCCACCGACGTGGGAAGTGACGCTCTTCGGTGGGGACGGAACGAGCGTCTTCGGGATTGACGGCCACCAAGGGATACTTTACTACGTCGTAGTCGGATTATTGGCGATTCCGTCGCTCGTGCTGGCGGACACGATGGAATGGGACGACCTCGTCGATATCGATTGGGGCACCATCCTCCTGTTTGGTGGTGGTATCGCGCTCGCGGATGCGCTGGCGACCACCGGGGCGACGAAGTGGATTGCTGACTCGGTCTTTACCTCGCTCACGGGTGCCCCCATCGTGCTCGTGGTCGGTGCGGTGGTGCTTCTCGTCATCTTCCTCACCGAAATGACGAGCAACACCGCAACCGCAACCATAATCATTCCGATCCTCATCAGCATCGGGAGCGTCTTCGCCGCTACGCTCGGTCTCACGGACGTAGCCGCGGCAGTCTTTCTCTCCGTATCGGGAGCTATTGCGGCGAGTTTCGCGTTCGCGCTGCCGGTGGCCACGCCGCCGAACGCCATCGTGTTCGGAAGCGGGTATCTAAAACAGAGCCAGATGATGCGCGCTGGCGTGGTTCTGAACCTGCTGATGACGGTCATCCTCACCGGACTCATCTGGTTGCTCTTCCAGTTCGTCTGGCCGCAGGTTCTCTGGTAACGTCGGACGAATCGATTTCGGCGACGGAGTGTCGGTTTTTGGCTTACATCGCCCAATCGACCATCCGGTCGTAGAGCGGCTCCGACCGGAGTGCGGTTTCGTCGCCGACGAGTACGAGGGATTTTTTCGCTCGGGTCAGCGCGACGTTCAACCGGCGGTAGTCGTCGAAGATCGGACTGTCCAAATCGCCCGTGGCGACGAACGAGACGATGATGACTTCCTTGCTCGACCCCTGAAAGCGGTCGACCGTATCGACCGCAACCGACTCGTCAACCCGGCGTGAAATCTCCGCGACCTGTGCTCGGAAAGGCGCGATGACGCCGATATCTTCGCGTTCGACGCCCGCATTCGTGAACTGTGAGACGAGTTCTCGGACGCGCTCCGCTTCCGCTGGATTCGTGTTGCCGACCGTTTTCCCACTGGAGTCGAGGAACGAAACCCATTCCTGGAGGTTCGATGGAAGCGTTGAGGGGGAAACACTCGGCAGGTCAACGAGTCGCTGGGCAGCGACTTCGCCGCTTGCAGGCCGAAGCACACCGTCGTAAAACTCCTGCGACGAGAACGCCTGAATCTGTTGGGCCATCCGGTACTGGCGTTCCAGCATGACCGAGGCGTCGGGATATCGTTCCACGAGCCGTTCGAACAACGATTCAGCAAGGTCGTTTTCGGCACGTACTACCGGCGGCAGTTGATGATGATCGCCGACGAGAACGAACCGCTCCGCGAGATTGATGGCGGCGAGCGTGGCGGGTTCGGTCAACTGCGAGGCTTCGTCCACGAGCGCCACATCGAAGGCCTGTTCGCGCATGATACGCGAACCGCAGGTAGCCGTCGTCGCCGCGACGACGCTCGCACCTTTAAGTTCCGCCGCGCGTGTTCCGGGGTCGCCGCCGTACGCCAATCGGATATCCTGCATGTCCTCGCGGACGCCGTTTTCGGTGCCGACGCGAACGATATCTTCGAAGCCCTGTTCCCGCAGCGCTTCGAGCGCGTTGTCCACCGCGCGATTCGTAAAGGCAGAAAGCAGGACGCGGTTGCCGTCTTCGACGAGTGCCCGAATCGTTCGCGCGATGGTGTAGGTTTTCCCGGTACCGGGCGGTCCGTGGATGAGGGCGCAATCCTCGGCGTTCACGGCGAGGTTGACCGCTGCATTCTGGGAGTCGTTGTTCGGGATGTACGGTTCGTGGCCGTCCGCAAATTCGGGTTTCTGCCGCCCGAACAGGACGGATTTCCGGCGCGGGTCGCCCTTCAGCAAACAGTCGTGCAGGGCGGTGAGCATCCTATCCGCGGACAGTTCGGAGGGATACACGTCGAGTCGGCGGAGTTCGACCGGTTCGTCGGTCGTGACGACGATTTCGTCGCCGAGTTGCTTCACTCGCGCCAGCTCCGCGTGGCCACTGACGGGATGGCCGTTGCTGGCGAGCACCACGTCGCCCTCCCGAATCTTCGAGACGGCATCGTCAGTTTGCCGGGCACGGAGTTCCCAGCGCTCGCCGTCTATCTGCCGCTGGCCCACAGGTTCCAACTCGATGAGGGCTCGGTCGTCGTTCGCGCGTTCCTCGGCCGTCTGCTCCCACAGTTTGGCGTACTCCCGATGGGTCGATCGCCGCTCCTCTTCGATTTCGCGATACTTCCGGTCGAAATACTCGCGTTCGTCCTCGGGAATCGGTGTTCCGATCTGCCCGGCTTTCGACTCCTGTCCGAGTCGCCCCGAGACGACCATACAGGTGTCCTTCTCGAAACAGTATTCGCATTTTGCGTTCGCCTCGTAGCCCGTCGGAACGCCCATCTCGAACTCCATTGCGGCGATTTCGTTGCGAGTGCGGACGACGAATTCGAGGAGACCTTTCCCGATCGAGAACTCCTTGGCGGGTGAGAGGTCACCGGTCTCCTCGGTGCGGTCTAAGGCGGAGTTTTTCGTGTACAGCAGGGTTCCGGTGTCCGCCGGAACGTCGCGTTCTTGCAGGAGGAGGGCGTAACAGGCCGCCTGAATTTTGTCCTGAAATCGCGGGTCGCGATTGGTGTTTTTCCCGGTCTTCAGTTCGACCGGCATCCCACGTCGGAGCGCGTCGCACCGACCTTTGATGCCGAATCGCTCGCTGATGAGCGTATACTCGCTTCGCCAGTCGTCGGTGTCGTCCAGCACGCCCTGTTCGAGCCAGCCCTCGATTGCGCGGGCGTTCTGGCGCACCTCGCCTGCGACTTCCTCCGCCTCGCGTCCGAGGAGGCCGAGTTCCAACCCCGCCTCCTCGACGCGCTCGTCTATCGAATCGTCCAACTCGCGCCCCCGGAGCAGGTCGCCGAACACCTCGTGGACGATGGTTCCTTTGATGACCGGGTAGTTTAGCGGAATTCCGGACAGCTTGTTCAGATAGTACATGCGGGGGCACTGCACCCACGAGCGAACGTCGGTCACGTTCACGAGGAAGTCGGGTTCGACCACGACGTAAGACTCCTTGCTCGTCGCGTATTTCGTCTCGCCATCGTACTCGGATTCCTCGACATCCGTCACTAGGAGATCCATTCCGTCATCGAGGAGTACGGCGCTCTCGGTCCATTTGCCCCACAGCGTCACCGTCCGTGGCACGTCGTCGTCCGGTTTCACGACCACCTCCGCGAGTTCGCGCTCGCCGTACCGGGTGGTCACGGTTCGTACCTCGCCCGGTTCGGTGACAGTCCCCCGTATATTCACGAGGTTTTGTATTGTCCCTCGCCGAAAAATTCTATCGATTACGACGGCGATTTGGGCATAGGGTTGTGGTTGGCCGTGGATATGAGACTCAAGTTTGATGGAGAAATGAGACTGGTCTATAGCGACGAAGTGTGTCTATAATCGTGACGATAGCTGTTGACGGCAATAGCTGGCGGCAACTCGATACCACTGTCTGTTATTCATACTGGTACCACGACACTACCTAGCAAATCAGAAACAAAACGAATATTTCAGTAACTCAACCAAGCACCCTATCCCCCTGAAGCGACACGTTAATCTCCTCGGCGTGACACGGGGTACCCATGCGGGTTCGAGAATGGGAGGAAATCCTACAGGACGTTATCGACCGCGACGTTGACCCCGAAGGCTGGCGGGCCGCCGGGGGGAAGCGAGCAGGCGGTGTCGGCGAGGATTTGTATCTCGGCCATCGGAAAGCGGGCCTTTACCATCTGAAGACCTACGCGAAAAATCCCTATCAGGTTCGCGGCGTCGGCACGCGAGTCGCCCGGAAACTGGATGATGAAATCGGGAGCTACCTCCCGGAAAAGGATTCCCGCGCAGGTCGGTTCGCGGTTCGAAACCCGGCGGAGGAGAAACCCGACGAGGAGGAAGCAAAAGCGCGTGCAAAACATCTCGAGGAGGTGCTCAAAGCACACGCCGACGCGCCGACATCGGGCGCTGATCTCTTCGACGACGTGATGGAGACGATCGAAAGTCCGGCGTTCGGCCCGATGGACTTCGATGGATACGACCGCCCCGAATCCGTCGGAAGCCTCTCGGAGACGTTCGAGGAGAGCGAAAAACTGCTGAGTTCGGAACTGGACGACCTCATCGACGAGGACGAGGTCGGTCGCGGGTTCCAATGACACGTCACGTACCCTACTGTTAGCGAAATCGATTCGACGACCTTCGAAACGACAGTTCCCTCCGGAATCCTCGACGAATGGCTCGACGTACTGGCCGACGAACGGTGTCGGTACGTCCTTCGGCGAGCGATGTACGAACCAGACGGAGTGTTGACGATACCGCAACTGGTGGCACCCCCCGTGTCGGAGCTGTCCGAATCGATGCTGTATCACGTCGTACTTCCCCGACTCCGGAACGGACATCTCGTCGATTACGACGAACGAACGGGGATGATACGATATCAACAAAATCCGACCTTCGAAGCGTTGTTCGAGGAGACAGAACGTTATCGTCGATAGGCACGCAGAACACGAGTGGAAACGCGACTACCGTTTTCCGAACGTTATCCGTTGACGGATATGACGATCGTCGTTTTCCGTCGATGAACAATCGTCGATAGGGTGGTGGATTTCGTGTCGGTCGGTACATCCATCCCATCGCTAATTATCTCAGGGGACACGAGCGGGCATTTGACTCACGCGCGTCTCGCCGGGGTTTAAGAACCTCCCACTCTCCCTCTCTCGCATGGGAGCAGTGAACCTGGCGTGCGACACGAAGACGCTATCCCGACCGTTGAGACGACGTGCAGAGCGACTCGGCACCGCGACGACTCCTCAAAATCGGGTGCGATGATGGTCGGGCCGATGACTCGTGAAGACCGGTCGGCCGCCATGTCACGGTTGAAAATCGTGATCGTCCTGTTGGTCGGCGCGTCCGGCGGCCTCATCGCACTGCAGAGCGGTGCGGATATGGTCGGGGTGCTGGCCGCCGTGGTAAGTGGTCTTCTCCTCGGCGTGCTCTTGACGTGGTATCTGACGTGGATTACGCGGTGAATTAGTACGAAGCTGAAAGTCGATATTCGGTATTACGCTCCGATTCGCGCCAGCCACTGCTCGGGCTGGTCGAGTTCGTCATCGGTCGGCAGGTTCTCCGGCGCGTCCCACACGCGCGTCGCGGTTTCGATGCTTTCGACGTCGACGACGTACTCGAAGAACTCCTTGCCGCGCTCGTACTGCCTGCGTTTCATACCGAGCCCGAGCATCCGCCGGACGAGTTTCGACAGGGGATTCATGCCTTTCCGTCGGGCTTCGATTTTCCGTCGCAAGTCCTCGTACTCGTCGTCGAACGCTTTGTCCATGAGGAGTTCGGCGTAGCCTTCGACGGATGTCATCGCGGCGTCGAGTTCGCGGAACGCTTCACGGTCGACCTCGCCGTGGGCCAGCGCTTCGACGCCGGATTCCATCCGTGCTTCGAGATGGTCGGAGAGCCACGGGGCCGCGCCGAACTCCGCGGCGTGGGTCACTTCGTGGAAGGCGATCCAGCGGCGGAATCGGTCGAAATCCACATTTAACTTCCCTGCGATACGCTCGATGTTCGGGTGGACGAAGTAGAGGGCGTGGTCGTCGTCATCGCCGTCCGCGAGCAAGAGCGGGTCGTACTGGCCGAGAACGTTGTTGCCGAGAAGAGCGAGCATGAACGACATGGTTCCCGTGTTGACAACGCGGGCGACGCCGGGGAGCACTGCCGGGCCGTGTTCCTCGATGGGTTCCATCACGCGCCGGAAGGTGGTGATGTTAGCGTCTATCCAGTGGTGTCGATTTTGAATTTCGATGGTGTCCGGCACGTCGAACGAAACACCGGAAACGTCGCGGACGCGAGCACGGGCATCACGAACGTCGCTCGCGTATCCTGTCTGTTCCGCGGCGGAGAGGTCGATAGACCCGGGGTCTGTCGCTGACTTCGCCGCTTCAGCAACCGCACCCCAGTCGATGGGACCGTTTCCGGATGCGCCAGTGACGGCACGGACGCTACGATATAGATTCACGGGGTTACGTTTGGTTCGCGCGGACAAAATCCTTCTGTCCGCGCGTTTCTACCCTCGGCGTCGATTCCGTACGACGGCGAGGACGATGACTGCGAGAAGGATGAGAACTGGCCCGAGTTTCCCCGTAATCGGTGGCTGTTCCTGTCCCCCCTCGTCTCGTCCACTTTCAGTTCGACCCCAGTCGAGTTCCGGCCTTTCGCCGCCCACGTTGAGCGTGAGGTTCGGTTCGTGTAGGTGTAGTTCGAAAAACCCCATATCATTCCATTCGGTTATCTTGCTCTTATCGGTTCGGGATAGTTGTCCACTAGATTTCATTTCATGGCGATGTTCGAGGGGTTGAAGATACATCGGGTCTCGTTCATCAGTATGAACGAAGACCGTCGTGCGTTTTTACAGACACTGCTGACGACGCCCAGTCCATCGGGATTCGAGGTTCCGGGACAGCGCGTCTGGGTCGAATACGTTTCCGAATTCGCCGACGAAGTTCGAACGGACGAATACGGTAACGCTGTCGCTGTTGTCGAAGGCGACGGCCCCGAAATCGCCTTCGCGGGCCACGCTGACCAAATCGGTCTCATCGTTGCTGGCATCGACGACGACGGGTTCGTCCGCGTCGATAAAATCGGTGGGTCGGACAGAACCGTGACGAAGGGCCAGCACGTCGAGATTCACACCGACGACGGCATCGTCACCGGCGTCGTCGGCCAACGAGCGATTCACCTGCGCGATACGGCGGACGACGAGTTCGAGGATATCGCCGAACAGCACGTCGATATCGGCGCAACGTCAGAAGACGAAGCCAACGAACTCGTGGACGTGGGCGACCCCATCGTTTTCTCGCCGACCATCGAAGACCTGCACGGTTCACGATTGGCCGGACCGGGTATCGACAACCGCGTCGGGACGTGGGTCGCCGCGGAGGCGCTTCGGCGCGCAGCGGAACGTGGTACCGATGCGACGGTGTACGCCGTCAGCACGGTGCAGGAGGAAGTCGGACTGCAAGGGGCGAAGATGGTCGGGTTCGACCTCGACCCCGACGCCATCGTCGCCGTAGACGTGACGCACGCGATGGACAGTCCCGACGTGACCAGCGAAGAACGATACGGCGACATCGATATCGAACTCGGAGGTGGCCCCGTCGTCGCCCGTGGAAGTACGAACCATCCCGAAGTCGTCTCTGCAGTCCGCGAGGCGGCACGTGAAGCCGACATCCCCGTCCAACTACAAGCCGCGGGGATTCGAACCGGAACGGACGCGGACGCCTTTTTCACTGCCCGTGGTGGAACGCCGTCGCTCAATCTCGGCCTGCCGAATCGCTACATGCATACCCCCGTCGAAGTCATCGACACCGACGATTTGGAGGCGTCGACCGACCTGCTCGCCGAGTTCGCTGTGCGGGCGAGCGACCGGGACGGCTTCTCCGTCGACCTCTAAATTCAGTACGAGCGGAAGGTTTGGACTTGCGTTCCGGTACGTTTATCAACACAAACACTGGGTTTGTTGATATGAGCGGACGACCACTCGACGTTCTCGAAGCGTCGCTGAACTCTGTTGTGACTGTGCAGTTGAAGGGTGGCGAGGAGTACACCGGCACGCTTACCGGCTACGACCAGCACATGAATCTCGTCATCGAAGACGAAGACACAACCATTATACGCGGCGATAACGTCGTTTCGATTAATCCATGACTGGCGCAGGAACCCCAAGCCAGGGCAAGAAGAACAAGACGACTCACGTAAAGTGCCGCCGCTGTGGCGAGAAATCGTACCACTCGCGAAAGAAAGAATGCTCGTCGTGCGGTTTCGGTAAGTCGAGCAAGCAGCGAAGCTACGAGTGGCAGAGCCGAGCAGGCGACAACTAAGCGTCTGCTGTTGAATTTTTCCTCTTACTCATTCACCGGTGAGCCGTCGGTGTATCTATCGACACAAGATATACACAAATATGTATATTTGGTTCCGTCGGGATACTGAATACGGCACGATAACGGGGGTTTTTACTACTGGCCCGTGCTATGGTCAGCTATGTCAACTGGCCGGGACGGGAACCTCGGCGGGCCGACGGAGAAATGCGGCGTCGTCGGCGCGTCACTCGCAGGTCGAGACGCGGCACGCCCCCTGTACTACTCGCTGTACGCCCTCCAACACCGCGGGCAGGAGTCGGCGGGAATCGTCACGCACGACGGATTTCAACAACACGACCACGTTTCGATGGGTCTCGTCGGCGACGCCTTCGACGAGGAGGATATCAACGGGCTCAAAGGGAGCGCCGGAATCGGGCACGTCCGCTATCCGACCGCCGGAAGCGTGGATAAGAGTTGTGCACAACCGTTTACCGTCTCGTTCAAGAGCGGGTCGCTCGCGCTCTCGCACAACGGCAACCTCGTCAACTCCGACAAGATTCGGGACGAACTCGCCGGGAAGGGTCACGCCTTTACCTCCGACGGCGACACCGAAGTTATCGCGCACGATTTAGCGCGCAACCTACTGGAAGAAGATCTCATCCGTGCGGTCAAGCGAACGATGAACCGCATCCATGGGTCGTACTCGTTAGCCATCATGCACGACGACACAGTCCTCGGCGTGCGCGACCCGGAGGGTAATCGCCCACTTGTCATCGGCAAAGTCGATGACGGCTACGTCATCGCCAGCGAATCTTCGGCTATCGACACCATCGATGGTGAACTCGTTCGCGACGTTCGCCCCGGCGAACTCGTCGTCCTCCAAGCCGATGGCGAGGGATACGACACCTATCAACTCGTGAAGCGCGACCAAACCGCCCACTGCTTTTTCGAACACGTCTACTTCGCCCGGCCGGACAGCGTCATCGACGGCAATCTCGTCTACGAAGTGCGGCGAGAACTCGGCCGAAAACTCTGGGAGGAAAGCGGCATCGAATCCGATGTCGTAATGCCCGTACCGGACTCGGGTCGCGCCTTCGCGTCGGGCTATGCTGAGGCGGCACAGGAGGACGGCTCGGACGTGGAGTTCGCGGAAGGGATGATGAAAAATCGCTACGTCGGGCGGACGTTCATCATGCCGACGCAGGACGAACGGGAGCGCGCGGTACGTCTCAAACTCAACCCCATCAAATCGACCGTCGAGGGCCGCACCGTGACCATCATCGACGACAGCATCGTTCGCGGGACGACTTCGACGCAACTTGTTCAACTGCTCAAGGACTGTGGAGCGGAAGAAGTCCACATGCGAATCGGTGCCCCGCCAATCGTCGCGCCGTGTTACATGGGCATCAACATGGCTACCCGCGAGGAACTCATCGCCTCCGACAAATCCGTCGAGGAGATTCGGGACGCCATCGCCGCAGACAGTCTCGCCTACCTCTCGAAGGAGGCCATCGCGGAGTCGCTCGCTGTCCAGCAGGGAGACCTTTGTTTGGGCTGTGTAACCGGCGAATATCCCTACGACATCGAGGACGAGGAGACCGACCGCGACGTGTCGCGTCCGGTTATTGAGGGTGCCAGCGACTAAACGAACGGATTTTTGAGAAGGCTGATTTTCGAAACGACAGCGAGGACGACGAGCGAAGGCGAGTCGTCCGCAAACGATAGGCAAGAGAATCAACCAAGAAAACACTATTTTCGCGTTCACACTCCATCGGCGGATGAAGGGCGAAGGAGCCGACGGACGACGAACGAAGTGAGTCTTCCGAGGTGACTGAGGGCTTCGTTTGAACCAGCAATTGTGGTTATCCCGTTCGAGTCAGTATCGTTCGGAGCGGGTTCGGATTCTGCCACGACTACAGGGACGCTGGCTGAAGCTGGTTCAAACGAAGCCCTCGAACGTCGCTCGTTTCACTCGCTCCGTTCTCGCCCTTCATCCGCCGAGTCCCGCAGGTCATTCGCGCAGATTCCGACAAAAATCGAAAGACGGTTTGCTGTCACGCCGTTTCCACCCTCGCACTCCCTCCCCAATTCACTTTTTTTTGTCCAGAAGTCGGTGGATGTCGTCTTCACTAAGGATGTCGAGGAGGCTGCCGCCGTTTTCGTACTCCTCGCGCTGGCTCGGCGTTAGGAACTGCTCATCGTGTTCTTCCAGTCGTTCTTCGAGCATCTCGTCCAAGTCGTCCTCGTCGTACCCCGGAATTGGCATACGTATCGTAAGGGCCGTCGAAGCAAATATCATGCGGCTAGGTAGCACGCGAAAATCAAATTTTGGTTCTCAGTAGACGATGTAGAGAAGAGCGTAGACGACCACGCCGAGAGAAAAGGAAATCAGCCAGAGCGTCGCCGCGATGCGCCCGACTCGTGGATGGTTCGTCTTCGGAAGTTCGCTGACTGGATACGAGAGCGCAAGCAGGAGCACGTAGTAGAGTAGCGGGATGCAGGCGATGGCCAACAGCATATGAATCGCCAACACCGGCAGGTAAACGAACTGGTAGACGGTTTCCGGGCCTGCGAACTCGGTCGGCCCCTCCAGCGATACGCGGTAGAGATAGAGACCAAGGAAGGCGACGAACAACACGACGCCGGTCAGCATTCCGGCGCGGTGTCGAGCGATGTTTCCGCGGCGGATGTCGTGCCACGCGGTGCCGATGACGCCGATTGCGATGAGGCTGATGACGGCGTTGACGCGTGGAATCGCTTCCAGAAACGAATGGGGCGCGCGCGGAATCGACCCCCTCGGAATGATGCCGAGCACCGCGGCGAACACCAGCGCGAGCGAAACGAATGTCAACAGCACGGTCAGCGCCGGAACGTTGTTTCGTACCGTAGACTCCATATCCTCGCGTTAGGACTCTGGAGGCATACCAGTTACTTCACGATTCGATGGAGTGGTTCCGCCTCACAGGATGGACAGGAATCGAGCGGCAGGTCGAACGCTCGCCCGCAGTCGGCACAGACATAGTCGATTCGGGTGTTTCGAAACCAGTTGATGAGCCGTTGGAGGGGCATCTTTCGTTGTATCGCATCCCGTAATCATGAATGTAGTGGCTCCTTTCACGCTTTCCGTGCGAATTGTTCTCGTCGGCAATGCAAATGAAAGGCCTTTTATTAGGCCACCATCTACGATTGAGTGCAGAAAGACACAGCGGGCGTGGGTAGCCAAGCTAGGCCAACGGCGCAGCGTTGAGGGCGCTGTCCCGTAGGGGTCCGCCGGTTCAAATCCGGTCCCACGCATCGCATGCGCGGCTTCGCCGCGAACTGTGAGGCGGTGTAACCGCCGAACACGATGCAGGTGATCTCCTTCGAGGACATCACCCACGCACAATCCTACTGAAACAACACTCACCAGCAGTGGCTGGCTCGTTTCAGGCTCTCACAGCAATCGCTGATTGCTGTGTTATTTTCATACCAAAATTGGGTTCACGGCCTTCACAGCCGAATGTAGGCGTACTCTCGCGTCTGGAGGCGAGTTAGTTCGCCGACGCCTGATGAGACGGTTTCGACGCCCGCGACGAGGTTCGATTCGTCCACCGCGGGACTTCGAATCGCGTTGCTGCACGCCTTGTACTCGACGCCCCAGTCGAGCAGTTTCCGAACGTCGTCGGCGATATCCGAATCGCGTTCGAGGGTTGCGATTGCTCTCCCGGCGTCGAAAAGGACGGCGACGGTATCGATTTCGAGCGTCTCGTCCGCGAGGAGGTTTTCGACTTTCGAGACGGCGCGTTCGGCGACCTCCGGCGTCGAAACGTGGAAAACGGTTTTCATGCGAAAATGTCGCATACAGTGGGCAAAGCGATTCCGGTCAAAGACGCTCGTGCGTTACGATACGGTCTCGCAGTTCTGAAGAGATCGCCGTGGGTTCGCCCGTGTCTGGGTCGATGGCGACCTGCACGACTTCGGCAGTGGCGGCAACGTCGTCCCCCGCCCGAATTTCATATTCCATCGTGATGCTGGAGTCGCCGAGTTCCGGGACGCGCATGGCGACGGTCACCTCGTCATCGGGGGTTATCGACCGCCGGTAGTCGATTTCGAGATGGGCGACGACGCCGCTGATTTCGTCCAGTTGAACGCCAATGACGTCCCGAAAGTAGTTGAGTCGCGCCTGTTCGAGATAGGTCGCGTACACCGCGTTGTTGACGTGTCCCATCGTGTCGAAATCGCGGTAGCGTGTTTCGACTTCGGTGGTGTAGCCGAAATTGTCCATAAAATCCGTAGTCGAAAGCCGATAAATCCGTCTGTCGATTCGGGCCGGAAGTTACGAACGGTCAGTGAGGCTTTTGCGATGGAACCTATCCCTCCTCGTGGCCGAACGTCTGCACTTCGACGGTTCGCCCCTCGGGGTCGTCCGCAAAGAAGTGGTAGATATCGTAGGCCGGATTTGCCTCCGGTTGCTCGCGTGCGCAGTCTTCCAGTTCGTCATACAACGAATCGACACCATTGCGGTCGTCGGTGACGAAGGTGAGAATTTCGTCGGTATCCGCCGACTCGCGCGCACAAAACCCGAAGAGCATGTTGTCGTATTGCAGAATCGTACAGTCGGTCTGTTCGAGCCATACGTCCGCACCGAGGCGGTCGGTGTAGAATTCGACGGTCGGTTCACGGGTTCGCTGGCGAAGAAGACGATACCACTCATAACGGGAACGACACGATGAGCCGAAAAAAGCGTTCGCCCTCGACCGCACTAGTCCGACCGAACCATCACATCCGTCGCCTTGATTACTGCTGTCAGTTCCATTCCTTCCTCGATTTCGAGGTTTTCGACCGATTCACGGGTGATGACCGCCGTTATCGTCTCATCGTTTACGTCGAGCGTAACTTCGGCGGTAACGTCGCCCGTTTCGACTTCTACGACCTCTCCTGTCAATCGATTTCGCGCACTAAGCATCCCAGTTCCCCCGACAGCAACACGACGACTCCGCGAATAAGCGTTCGGGGCGTTCGACGTGTTCGGAGAGTTCGCGCACTTTGCTCCGGAGTACAAACGCGATATTGAAATGTTTCCCCTCCCTAACAGGTGCATGGCCAAGTACTCGACCGGGAACTCCTCCGGCAGTGGTGGTGGCGGTTCCTGTGAACTCTGCGGCAAAGCGACCGACTCGCTTACAGAGGTCAGCGTCGCAGGCGCACGATTAGAGGTGTGTGGGAACTGCGCAAGCCACAACGATGCGGCAAAGCGCACTGAAACCGAGTCCACGGAACCGAGCGAACAGGATCGGAAACGCCGGGCTGCCCAGCGCACGGCGAGGATGGACGACGCTCGCAAAGGCGACGCACGACACTGGGAAGAGGAAGGGACGAACTACGACAGCGACCCACTTCCATATCTCGTCTCCAACTACGGTGATAGCGTGATCGAAGCGCGACAGGATGCGGGCCTCCAACGCGGAGAACTCGCCGACGAACTCGGGATTCAGGAAAAACACCTCCTCGCTGTCGAACAGAACCGCGCGAACCGTGCGGGCGTCGGCGGGTCGGTTATCGAGGCGCTGGAAGACCGTCTCAACCTGACGTTGTCGGAATCGGCGTAGCGTTTTTGTCTCCCCGTTTCGGAGAACGGGTATGACTCGCGCACCTGCAGAACCCTATCGGACGAGTTTCGAGACGACGGTCGAACGACGTGACGGGCGTGACGTGGTGCTCTCCGAGACGTTCTTTTACTCGGAGAGTGGTGGCCAACCCGCCGACAAAGGTGTCATCGGCGGATTTCGTGTCGAAGACGTACAGAAGCGTGACGGTGCGGTAGTTCATCGACTCGACGCCGAGTCGGCCACCGACTCAAATCCGGATTTCGAAGCGGGCGACGCTGTCGTCGCCCACGTCGATGAAGAGTTCCGAACCTACTGCATGCGAGCACACACGGCGAGTCACGTCCTCTACGGCGCAGGTAGGCGACTGTTGGACGACCTCGGATACGGCGGATTCGACATCAGTGCGGAGAAAATCCGCGTCGATTTCGAGACATCCACGGACATCGACGACGCGTTGCTGGTCGAACTCGAGCGTCTGACCAACCGCGCGGTCTGGGACTCGCTTCCCGTTTCGTGGGAGGAGGTTCCACAGGAAGTCGCGATGAAACGGGCAGATATCGCGTTCAACACGAAAACCGAGGAGGGCGTGCTGAGCGACTCGGACACGGTTCGAGTCGTAGAAATCGACGGCTGGGACGTGGCGGCCTGTGGCGGAACCCACGTCAGGAACACGCAGGAAATTGGCCCCGTTACCGTGCTCGAACGCTCGAACCCGGGCGAAGGGCTGACGCGCGTCGAGTTCGCAGTCGGTCCAGCAGCCCTCCGCCACAAAACCGACCAAAAGCGGTTCGCACTCGATGCGGCGCGAGTCGCGGGAACGAGCGTCGCGGACTTGTCCGAAGAAATCACCCGACTGACTGACGAACTCGATACTCTCGAATCTGAATTGCAAGATGCGAAATCGCGGGTCGTCGATGCGAAAATCGAGGAACTCGCGGACGAGACGGTGTCCCGAAACGGTACCGAATGGTTGGTCGGTGCCATCGACGGCATCGGCTCGAACGAACTCGCAGACCGTGTTCGAACACTCGCGGGCGACGTGGCTGATGTAGTCGTTCTCACCGGCGAAGACGGTGCGACGTTCCTCGTCGTCGGTGCGGATGGCGAAATCGGAGCGGGTGACGTGGTGGACGAAGTAACCGCCGAGTTCGGCGGTGGCGGCGGTGGCAGTCCGTCCTTCGCGCAGGGTGGTGGGCTATCGGCGGAACCGGACGAAATCGTCGCGTTTCTGCGCGAGTAAAAGCGAACCATCGACGCCGAATCAGACGCCTAACCGGTCGAAGAGGAACGTCCATTCGTCCAACTTCTCGCGGACGACCATTTCCGTCGGCTTGCCCGTCCCGTGGCCCGTGTCTCGTTCCTCGCGGAGCAGGATGGGCTGGTCGGACGTGTTCAGCTCCTGCACTCGCGCGGTCATCTTCCGGGCGTGGAACGGATGCACTCGGCTGTCTCCCTTGGCGGTTTTGAACAGGACGGCGGGATACTCCCGCGCTTCGACGTTGTGATACGGCGAATAGTCGTGGATGTACTCGAACGCGTCAGGGTCGTCAGGCGACCCGTACTCCGCTGTCCACGACGCGCCAAGCAGGAATTTGTGGTACCGGAGCATATCGAGCAGCGGGACGATACAGAGGCAGGCGGAAAACAGGTCGGGTCGCTGGGTGAGCGTCGCTCCGACCGTTAGGCCGCCGTTGCTTCGCCCCTCGATTCCGAGTCGTTCGGGTCGGGTGTAGCCTCGGTCTGTCAGGTATTCCGCGGCCGCGATGAAATCGTCGAAGGTGTTCTGTTTGTTCCCCTCTCGCGCTGCGTGGTGCCACGTTTCGCCGAACTCGCCGCCGCCGCGAAGGTTCGCGATGGCGAAGACGCCACCCCATTCGAGAAACGGAATCGCGTAGCGCCGGAACGTCGGCGTCTGACTGTTTTCGAACCCGCCGTAGCCGTAGAGAACCGTCGGATTGTCCCCATCCAGTTCGACGCCAGCGTGGACGACGAACATCGGAATTTCGGTTCCATCCTTCGATTCGTACCACTCCTGTTCGACTTCGATGTCGGCGTCGATGGCGACTTTCGGGCGGTCGATTTCGGTGAGGCCGTCATCGACCGCGTACCGGTATACTGTCGGCGGTTGGTCGAACGACTGGAAGCGAAAGAAACAATCGTCGGTTTCGTTTGACCCACGCAAGCCGTCTATCGAACCGGTTCCGGGCAGGGAAACGTCTTCGACGTGTTCACCGTCGAGTGTGAATACCGAGAGTTCGGAGACAGCATCCCGTTCGTACAACGCCACGATGTGGTCGCCCGCGACGGTGAAGTCCTTCAAGATGGCCTCTCGCTCCGGGACGACTGATTCGAGGTCGTTCGCGGTCAGGTCGTCTTCCTCGATATTTGCGACCCCAATACGGTAGTTCTGCGCGTCCGCACTCGTTCGGAAGAAGACTCGGTCGTCGTGGATGTGGGGGACGAACATCGCGTCTTCGCCGACGATGAGCGGTTCGAACTCCCCGTTTCGCTCGTGGTACACGTCAGAACGTTCCCACCCGCGTAAGAGCGCGGCCACGACGTGGTCGCCGTCATCATCGGTGTAGAGGCTTGCCCACGTCTGGTCATCGAGTTCGATCGGAAGTTCTCGGTCGTCGTTCTCGTCATCGCCGAGTCGGTGGAACGCCACCGATTTGTCGAGTTGTCCCCCTTCGTCGAACGTCCCGGTTCGACCGTAGTAGAATCCATCGTCGCCCCACGCAACTGTGAACTCGCCGGTTCGTCCCGTGTTCCGGATTTCGTCCACGAGGTCGCCGGTTTCGGCGTCGATGACGCGAACGTCGTACTGTTCGGTGCCACCTTCCATGACGCCGTAGGCGACGAGCGAGCCGTCGGGTGATGGGATGAACCAGTTTATCGTCAGCGTACCGTCGTCGCTCCAATCGTTCGGGTCGGCGAGCACGCGGCGCTCGCCGTCGAACTCGTCCCGAACCGTCAGAACTGGGAGGTCGTCACCGGGAAACAGCACGCGCTGAAAATAGCCACTGGACGTGGGTGTGACCGGAAAATACACGGCAGTTTTCGCGAGGGATTCGAACCGGGGCTGAAGTTCGTCGCGGGTCGCAGTGTTGAGATGAGAATCGGCGAACTCGTTCTGTGCGGTAACCCATTCTTTGACGCCCTCGTCGTCACCCTCTAACCAGCGGTATGGGTCGGAGATATCCTCGCCGTGGAGCGTTTCGACGGTGTCGCGTTTCTCGGTTCGCGGTGGATCCGTTGCCATGATGAAAAATTTCGCACAGATCGATAATAGATATTGGGAAGCGGCAACACACCGGATAATCGGCTATCGGACTGTCGCGGGATGGTTCCGAAATCCGGAACGATGCAAACGCGGAACGGGTATCTTTTTCCTCCAGCACTCGAAGGAGGCGTATGAACCTCTCCCCGGAACAACGGGCCATTCGAGACGTGGTTCGGGAGTTCGCTGTCGAGGAAATCCAGCCGACTGCGGCGGAGTGTGACGAGACCGCGGAATTCCCCGAGGACGTCTGGGACGGACTCGCAGAAATCGATTTGACGGGTATGACGGTGCCCGAGAAGTACGGCGGCATCGACGTGGACAAGATGACGTACAGCCTCGCCAACGAGCAGGTTTCCTACGGGTCGCTGTCGGTGGCGACGGCACTGTCGGTGCATTGTCTCGCCACGTCGTGTCTGGCCGAGTTCAGCGATGAAGAGCAGAAGGAACGCTGGCTGCCGGAGATGGCCGAGGGTCGTCCAGTCGGTGCGTTCGCGCTCTCTGAACCCGAGGCCGGGTCGAACCCCGCCGAGATGTCCACGGAAGCGCGCAAAGAGGGCGACGAGTACGTCATCAACGGCAAGAAACAGTGGATTACAAACGGCAAGCGCGCCGACGTGATTATCCTGTTCGCCAAAACCGACCGGGACGACCCGCAAAGCGTCACGCAGTTCGTCGTGCCGAAGGACGCGGGCGTCGAAGTCGGCAAAAAAGAGGAAAAACTCGGTCTGCGTGCGAGCGACACGACCAGCCTCATCTTCGACAACGTGCGGATTCCAGCGGCGTATCGCCTCACTGAGGAGGGTCGTGGACTTTCGGCGGCCTTCCACATTCTCACCGGTGGCCGAATCGGTATCGCCAGTCAAGCAGTCGGACTGTCGCAGGCGGCGCTCGACCAAGCCATCGACTACGCGGGAGAGCGCGAGCAGTTCGGCAAGCCGATCGCCGATATCCAGACTATCCGGCACAAGTTCGCCGATATGCAGACGAAACTGCAAGCCGGACGCCTGCTGACTCGGGATGCGGCCCGTCTCGCGGACGCCGGCGAAGACCACTCGATGGCGGCGAGCATGGCGAAGTATTTCGCCAGCGAGTCCGCGGTCGAGATCACGAACGAAGCCGTGCAGATTCACGGCGGCTACGGCTACACGACCGATTTCGACGTGGAGCGACTCTACCGTGATTCGAAGATAACGACCATCTACGAAGGTACCTCGGAGATTCAGAAGAAGGTCATCGCCCGGAACCTGCTCGGGTAACCCCAGTAGCTTTATGCTACATCGCCGGAATGCATGATTCGGTAGGCATCTTCGAGATTCGATGACCATCTCTAACGATTCATCCCTCGTCTCGTTCGACGCCGATGCAGCGGTCGCTGTTCTCAAAGACCGAGCGAGCAATTCGGTTCACCTCTGCGTGGAGTACGACACCGAGGAGTTCAACACCCTCTTTTCCGACCAGATGACGCTCGATTTGTACGCCAGTGAGCGAGAGATGGTAGACCATTTCGAAGAGGTGCTCTCCTACGTCCACGTCGATTTTATGGAGAAAGACCTCTTCGAGGACGTGTTTCGCGATGCGGGTGCGGTGCGGTCGTTCGCAACGTACATGCAACACGTGATACTCGTTCGAGTTCTCATCGACGAGGAAGGATTATTTTTCACCGTCGACCCCGGTTCGGACGTGACGGCGCTCGTCGAAGCAGTCGAGGAAGCGGTCGAGTGATTACGGGGTGCCGAGATATCGGTGGCGCTTGTAGAGGTACACCATTCCTGCTGGTACGGTGAACAGCACTGGAACGACGAATATCGCCAACAGGTGAACGATGGCAATGCCCGTCCAGAGACGACTATTAGGAGTCCATTCGACGTTTGCATCCCGAACTGCGCTCATATCCTTGTAGAGTCCGTAGGAGTACACCGGGATGAGCAAGAAATGGAAGAGGAGGCTGAAAACGGTGTAGAACCCTACGAACAGGTAGAGGTGACCCAGCAACAGACTATCGGCGAGGGTGCCGACGAAATTTTGTTGGTTATTATGTAGGATAGTCATCGTCGTGACTGCAACGAGGCCGGTGAGGTAGACTGCGGCCGGGATTGCCACAGCGTACCATCATCGCGTGATTCGACCGGTTGCGGGCGGTGTCTCTGCGCCATTGTTTTCGTCGTGGTCGTTTCGGTTGGTGTACTCCTGTCCGTAGTTGTCACCATCAGCGGACTCGTCCGGAACTGTCGGAACGTACGTTCCGTACCGCCATCTCCGGTACAGATAGGCCACCGCAATCGGGACTTTCAGCATCGACACGTTCAGTACGAAGCCGATAATCGGAACGACCAGTCCGACGCTCGCCCAGAGGTATGGGTTCGGATTCCATCCAAACTGACCGTCACGAAGTCGCCGAGCATCCATGAACAGCGAGGCGGAAAAAACGGGGAGCAACAGCCACCCCAGTATAACGGGGATGCCGCCACCATATAGCGCGACGAGTGCGTCGAGCCTTCCCAGTTGTCTGGGGCCAGCAGCAAACGATTGCATCAGTTTCAGGACGGCCCACCCCACAAACTCCAGCGCAGCAGGAATAGCCACGCCATACCACCAGTTGGAGCGACGACCCTGTTCACCCATATCGGATACTGTCCACCAGCCGATTTACTTATGGAGCAGTTAACTCGACGACCGAAGTTCCTTTGCCTCCAAACTCCCTACGCACGACCGTGACTGATGACGTTTCGGCGGTCGTCTACGACCTCGATGGGACGCTGGTGCAACTGCTCGTGAACTGGAAGACGGTGGCCCGCGACGTGACGACGGAGCTAGCGACCCACGGCGTCGATGCGAGCGACGCCGACCTCTGGGAGATGCTCGATTTGGCTGACAAGGCGAACGCTCGCGACGCGATAGAGGACGTTATCGGCGCACACGAATGTGACGGCGCGCGGCGTTCGACTCGTCTCCCACACGCTGACGAACTGCTTTCCCGCGACGTACCCGTGGGCGTCTGTTCGCTGAACTGCGAAGCGGCGTGCCATGTCAGCCTGGAAACGCACGACCTCGCAGCGCACGTCGATGCTGTCGTCGGGCGTGACTCGGTTGCGACGCGAAAGCCGCATCCAGAACCCCTGCGTGCTACCCTCCAGGCGCTGGGAGTCGATGGCGATGCGGTTTTCATCGGCGACTCGCCTCGGGACGAACTGACGGCGGAACGCGCAGGCGTTGCCTTCGAATTCGTTTAGTTTTCGATGATGAGCGATTTCTTCACGAGATTTTCGTGTCCGCGTCGAAGTCGCTCCGATATCGATTGATGTGTCACACCGAGTTCGTCGGCGAGGGACATCGCCGATGTCTCTCGCGGAACCGAGTAGTATCCTCGGTCGTACGCGAGACGGAGCGTCCGGTGTTGATTTCGCGTTAGCCCGAACTGGCCACTCTTCCCACCCGAAAACTCGTGAATGTTCTCGATTTCGAGGTCGATTCCTCGCGTTTCACAGTAGTCGTAGGTGCGTGCAAGGGCGTCGTGGTCGGCGAACAGAACTTGGAGGTACCACCGCTCTTCGCTCCCTGTCGCGGCGAGAATCGCTCCTCGTTCTTCGACGAGAATGTGAACCAGTGCGTCGATGTCGGCGACCCAGTCCAACTGATAGAGAAATCTGGTGTCGAAGTCGCCGATCAATTGGAACTCGCCCACGCTTTCGTCGGTATCGAACGCGGACTCGACCGCCTCACGGTCGCTCGCCGCTACCCAGACGAATAGCGTCAGCAAGTTTCGGTCGTATGCGACGAGTTGCTCAATGTCGAACTGAATCGTCTCGAGCGTTTGAACGGTTTGATTCAGGGCGAATTCGTCAGCGGGAAACGTCACCTCGGCAATCGTTCCCGTCATGACGACTTCTCAGGATTTCGCACTAATACTTTTATTGGCCGAGTTTTAATAAATACCCCATATGTCAAATATGCAGAGTGAATCCTGATGCGTTGTATCGGTCACGCAGGTGTAGAGGTGCCACGATACGAAAGTATAATTTATCAACACGTCGTGCCACTGTGGGGTCGCTTTATTTCCCGATTTCTGCCCGTTTTTCGGGGGTGTGTGACTTCGTCCCGCATCATACTTCGCCGCCGATTCCGCCGTTTCAATCCGTCTGCTGGCTACGAGCGTAGAGAAACACGCAAATCGCGGTACAGAACCACACGATTGCGCCGACGCGAACCGCGAAGGAGACACGCGATGCCCACGTCGGCAACGACACTCCCGAGAAAAGCGCGATGAGCGCGACGATTGGCGCACCGATGAGGATGGTCGTGACGAAGGTGACCTGCATCACCCACCCGTAATCCACACCGTCAGGATTGTAGGTTTCGACTGGTTCGGGCACAGATGCACACGGGAACCGGGTCGTCTTAAGGTTTGTCAGGTCAGTTTTCGGCGAACCCATCATCGACCGGGCAGGTTAAGCCCCCCGAACGAAGAGTCTGACGTATGCCAACGGTGAGGGATATCCGCGCCAAGGCGGGCGAAGCGCCGATTACGATGCTCACGGCCTACGATGCACCGACTGCGGAAATCGTAGACGACGCCGACATCGACATGATACTTGTCGGGGACAGCATGGGTAACGCAGTGCTGGGATACGATTCGACGCTCCCGGTGACGGTGGACGAGGTCGCGAGTCGAACCGGGGCCGTCTCCCGTGGCGTCGAAGACGCGCTCGTCGTCGCCGACCTCCCATTCTTGAGCTTCGGATTCGACGAGAACAGCGCCGTCGAAAACGCCGGTCGGATGCTGAAAGAGGAAGGTGCGAACGCGGTCAAAATCGAGAGCGGCAGCCACACCATCGAGTTGACCGAAACGCTGACGCAACTCGGGGTTCCGGTGATGGCACATCTCGGACTGACGCCACAGCACGTCAACCAGTCGGGCTATGCCCGACAGGGCACGTCGCAGGAGGAAGCGGACGAGATGCTCGACCTTGCACGAAAGCACGAGGAGGCGGGCGCGTTCTCGCTCGTCTTGGAACACGTCCCGGCGAACCTCGCGGCGACCATCACCGAGGAACTCGACATCCCGACCATCGGAATCGGTGCCGGGCCGCACACGGACGGCCAAGTCCTCGTCATCAACGACACAGTCGGATTGGGTGAGTGGAGCCCGTCGTTTGCAAAACAGTTCGGCGACGTGCGGGGCGAGATGGAGCGCGCGGTTGCGGCGTACCGTGACGAAGTCGAATCCGGCGAGTTCCCCGCGAGGGAACATTCGCATGTAGAAGAGGAATTAGACGGCGTGTACTGACGTTTAGATTATCGAACACCGTTCAAAAATCTCGTTAGCATACCGTTGAGCGCGTCCGGCGTTTCGAGCATGGCGAGGTGTGCTGCATCTTCGATTTCTACGAATTGGCCGTCGCGAACGTTGTCGGCCAAATACTCGTGATACCTTGGCGGCGTGAGCATGTCGTATTCACCGACGGCGGCGAGCGTCGGGGCGGCGATTTCGTCCAGTCGGTCACGCACATCGAACGTGTGACAGGAGTGGAAATCCCGGCTGGTTACCCCCTGTCCGACCTCGTACATTGATTCCTTCGAGAGTTCGACGTACCGGTCGTCCGGGTCGTGAAAGAGACGGTCGCCGTCGTGGAGAAATTCGACGGCGCGGTCGAAATCCGAATCTAGCCACGTGAGCAAATCGTCCAACACGGAGAGTTTTGCGCCGCTTCCGACGAGGACGATGGCTTCGGGGTCGAAGTCGCGTTCGAGGACGAGATGAAGAACGACTGCGCCACCGAGCGAGTTGCCGACGAGTGTTCGTGCACCGGTTTCCTCGGCGACCGCGAGCACGTCGTCCGCGTAGGCCGAGAGGGTGCTCCATCCGGGGTCGGCGTCCACGTCCTCCGATTCACCGTGGCCGCTCAAATCGACCGCGACGACGGGAAACGACGAAGAAAGACGGGCGAGTTGCGCTTTCCAGAGTTCATGCGTGCCGCCGCTTCCGTGGACGAACAAGACGGGGGCCCCCTCACCACCACGGTCTGCGTGGCGATATGCTGTCGTTCGGTCGTGGTGCGTGACTGTTTCCATATGGTGCACCGTTCACACGCGCGAAGCATAAAGTTCCGGACGTGAGGAAGCAGTATTGCAGGAACTTGGTTGGGAACCGCATTTCTACCGAATATTCGAAAAACGCAGTACAGTAGCGCCATGATCAGAGAAAGATTTAAATACTTCTGCGACTAACCAAAGGTTAGCTAAAGATGACGCTCGAACATCTCTCACAACAGAGTGGAAGTATCGCCCGTCGGTATAGCTACGACGACGGAGAAGTCATCGTCGCCGACTTCGGTACCGCGGACGTGTCCGTTGACGTGCTCGAAGACGTGGCAATCGTCGTCGCAGAGCACGACGGGGAGCAGACCCAGACGGAAGTCGAACTGCCAGCAGGAGAGGCGCAAGCGTTTATCAACAACGGCGTCCTCACTATCGAGGTGAGACGATGAAACTCACTGTCAAGCCGTTAAAGCAGAAGGACGCGGGTCGCGGACTCGCGGCGGTTGACCGACGTTCGATGGAGGAACTTGGCGTCGAGAACGGCGACTATATCGTCATCGAGGGACGCGGTCAGGGTCGCGCAGTCGCGCGTGTCTGGCCCGGCTACCCCGAGGACGAAGGTCGCGGAATCATCCGCATCGACGGAAAACTCCGCCAGGAGGCTGGTGTCGGCATCGACGACAAAGTCACCATCGAGAAGGCTGACGTCAAGCCTGCGAACAAAGTGACGATTGCGCTCCCGCAAAATCTTCAGATTCGCGGCAACATCGCGCCCCACATCCGCGATAAGCTGAGCGGGCAGGCTATCACCCAGGGTCAGGCGATTCCGTTCGGATTCGGTCTGATGGGAATGGGATCCGGTCAGTCCATCCCGCTCAAGGTCGCCAGCACCGACCCCGACGGGACGGTCGTCGTCACCGACTCCACCGAGATACAAATCAGCGAACGCCCCGCCGAAGAAATCGCGGCCGGAGGCGGTGGCGGTGGACAGGCCCGCCCCGACGTGACTTACGAGGACATCGGCGGGTTGGAGCGCGAACTCGAACAGGTTCGGGAGATGATCGAACTCCCGATGCGACACCCCGAACTGTTCAGTCGCCTCGGCATCGACCCGCCGAAGGGAGTGCTCCTCCACGGGCCGCCGGGAACCGGGAAAACCCTGATGGCGAAGGCCGTCGCCAACGAAATCGACGCCTACTTCCGAACCATCTCGGGGCCGGAAATCATGTCGAAATATTACGGCGAGTCGGAAGAGCAACTCCGTGAGGTGTTCGAGGAGGCAGAACAGAATTCCCCGGCCATCATCTTCATCGACGAAATCGACTCCATCGCACCCAAGCGCGAGGAGGCCGGTGGCGACGTCGAACGGCGTGTCGTCGCCCAACTGCTCTCGCTGATGGACGGCCTCGAAGAGCGCGGTGAGGTGACGGTTATCGCCGCCACGAACCGCGTCGATGCGGTTGACCCCGCGCTCCGCCGAGGCGGTCGCTTCGACCGCGAAATCGAAATCGGTGTCCCGGACCGCGACGGTCGCCTCGAAATCATGCAAGTCCACACGCGTGGGATGCCCCTCGCAGACAGCATCGATTTGGAGGAGTACGCCGACAACACCCACGGGTTCGTCGGGGCCGACCTGGAATCGCTGGCCCGCGAATCCGCGATGAACGCGCTCCGGCGCGTCCGCCCGGAACTCGACCTCGATTCGGACGAGATTCCGGCGGACGTACTGGAGTCGCTGAAAGTCACGGAAGGGGACTTCAAGGAGGCGCTGAAGGGCATCGAACCGTCGGCACTCCGCGAAGTCTTCGTTGAAGTGCCCGACGTGTCGTGGCAGGACGTTGGTGGGCTGGAGGACACGAAAGAACGCCTCCGTGAAACCATCCAGTGGCCGCTCGACTACCCCGAGGTGTTCCAATCGCTGGATATGCAGGCCGCAAAAGGCGTCCTGATGTACGGGCCGCCCGGAACCGGGAAGACCCTGATGGCGAAAGCAGTCGCCAACGAGAGCGACAGCAACTTCATCTCGATCAAGGGACCCGAACTGCTGTCGAAGTGGGTCGGCGAGTCCGAGAAGGGTGTCCGTGAAGTGTTCAGCAAGGCCCGCGAGAACGCCCCGACGGTGGTGTTCTTCGATGAAATCGACTCCATCGCCACGGAGCGCGGCCGCGACGGCGGCGGTGGCTCGCAGGTCAGCGAGCGCGTCGTCTCGCAGTTGCTGACCGAACTCGACGGCCTCGAAGAACTCGAAGACGTGGTGGTCATCGCCACCTCGAACCGCCCCGACCTCATCGACTCGGCGCTCCTGCGCCCGGGTCGCCTCGACAGACACGTCCACGTGCCGGTTCCTGACGAGGTGGCTCGCCGGGCCATCTTCGAGGTTCACACCCGTCACAAGCCGTTGGCCGACGACGTTGACTTGGACGAACTCGCGGAACAGACCGAGGGATACGTCGGTGCCGACATCGAGGCTGTCTGCCGCGAGGCCGCGATGGCCGCGAGCCGGGAGTTCATCAAGAGCGTCTCACCCGAGGATATCGGCGAAAGCGTCGGCAACGTCCGCATCACCGCCGAACACTTCGAGAACGCGCTGGGCGAGGTGACGCCGAGCGTCACCGAGGAGACCCGCGAACGCTACGCAGAAATCGAAGAACGGTTCGACAGTGCCGAACCCGAGACGGAAGAACAGTTGGGACGGACGTTCCAATAAAACCTTTTACGACGGTCGCAGGCAGGGGCGGTGACTGATGTCATCGCCCCTGCTAGCTCACTGTGAAAGATTCATCAAAAGCACTCCTCCTTCCCTGCGGTCAGTCGTCGGCCCGCTCATTCGTCGCTGTCGCTCCTCGCTCGGGGTGAGTGAGTCGGCCCTCGGCAGCCGTGTAAACTGCTGTTTTTTGCGTTTGTGTCACCGGTCTACTGCTCCGCCGTCGCGGGGCAGTTTTCGGCTTACGTTCCCGGAACGAGATTCGTCACGCCAACCGTTTCGAGCAACAGCCAGACGACGAACAGGCCGTAGAAACCCAACAGACCCCACGATTCGCTGTTTGTGAGGACGAGATCCGTTCGGAGAAATCCGAACACGACGACCGTTGCGAGGGTGAGAAAGCCCATCATCGGAACCGTGACGGTGAAATCGATGTCGGCAGACCCCGCGATGAGCACTCCTGCTGGAACCGCGACGAGCAGGTCGAACACGTTGCTTCCAAACACGTTGGCAAGGCTGGTGACACCGTTGTTTTCGCGGGCGGCCCGAACGCTTACGAGCGTGTCGGAAAGGCTGGTTCCGGCGGCGATGACCGTCAGCCCCCCAAATGAAGTTCGGCGTGTCGAACAGTTCGCCGAAACCGAGGGCGTCCTCGACGAGTCCTTCGACCGCCACCGCGATGAGCAGGAGACTGCCCAGAAACGTAGCCCATTCGCGAAGCGGGGCGATATCTTCGGTCGCTTCGTCCGCATCGTGGTCTTGCGTATCCTGATACTGCGTAAACACGTAGACGCCGTAGAAGGCGATGGGGATGAGCGCGAGTTCGATGGGCATTGCTATCCGTTTTCAGTCAGCTATCATAAAATCAAAGATTTGGTCGAATTGAAGTCGCTAATCCAACTTTTCGGCCGCCTCTCGTTCGATGAGCGGCCCGGCGTTTTCCGCAGGAAGCGACACCACATCTTCGCTTGTGAGGTCGTACGCTCGCTCGTCCACGCCGAGAATTTCACCGATATCGCGGGTAATTCGAACCGTCGTTCGTTCCTCGGAGAGCGCCGGCTCCGGAGCGCTCTCGGTCTCCTCACCCGTACCGCTGGATGCTCGTTCGCCTGCGTTCGGTGACTCGCCGCTGCCTGCGTTCGGTGACTCGCCGCTCGGCGAATCCGCATCGTCCGTACTGCCAGCAATCGCTGCTGCTTCCGCGGACGGGCGGTCGTCCTCGGCGACTGATGTCGATTCGGTCGGTTCCGAATCACGTGCGTTCCCCTCCGTCGCCGGTTCTGACCCGGTAGTAGTTTCGGATTCCGTCGTGTCCTCGGAACCGCTCGTCGATTCAGTACCGGCCAGCACATCGAGCACAGTCGATTTGTTCGCCTCGATTCGGTCTACCAGATCGGCGAACAGCGTTTGTTCTTCGTTCGTCAACCCCTCTTCATCGGCCGGGATACCCGCCGCCGCGAGACTCGCGCGTTTGACGACTTTCCCCACTCGTCGTTCGTATATCGCTTCGACGACTTCCTCTGCCGTCTGAATCTCGTCGGTCAGCCGGTTTACCTCGGCGGAATCGAACGGGTCATCTGCCCGCTCGGCGGCCCGCTCACGCTCCTCACGCAGGTCGCAGATGTAGCTCCCAACGTCTGCGTAGAAAGACTCCCGCAGATGTTGCAGGCTATCCTTCGAACGCTCCTTGCTCTGGACGCTGCGGAGTTCGTCGAGGTTCATTCTTTCCCTTTTTCTGCCCGGTCACGTGCCATAAGAAAGATGGCCACGTATTCGGGAATTGAGACATTGCCTGCCGGAAGCGTAAAGCTTTCGCCCCCGATCTCGACTTCCGTTTCCTTTTCCAATTCGACAGTCACGTCATGCCTCGTGAACGTCTCCGGAACCGCATCTCGAAGCGGGTCGAAATCGGCGAGGTCGTCCCGCGAGATTTGAGTCACTTCCAACCCACTGCCGCCATGGAGACTCCCGGGAAGCCGAATGAGGCGATGGGTGTCCGTCGTCACCGGTTCGTCAACTGCCGCGGTTTCAGCCGCGAACACCTCCGCTGCGAGCACCCGGGCGAGTTGGTAAAACGCGGGGTGGACATCGACGTTGCCGCGTTCGACCTCTCGGCGGTTGTTTTTGGCGGCGTTGTACGCTCCCGTCGCTTTCCCAGTGCCGATTCCATCGAACTCCTGTAACCGTTCGATGGCGTCCTCCTCGTCCATCGTTAGGAGTTCGTCCATGAACGAACAGAGATGGTCATAGACACGGCCGCCCCACCCGTCGTCGGTCGGGAGGGTGCGCTTTTGGGTTGGGTTTTTCAGCCCGATTCCGGCGACCGCCTCCGATTCGACCAACGACTCGAACTCCACGTCCGCTGCCCGGATGTAGTCCACGACCTCCCGGCGAGCCTCCCTGTCTAAGTGCAGGACGCCATCGTCCCGGACGTGGACGTGATAGCCTCGACCTCCGGAGAAGACGACCGTCATGTCTTTGAAGCCGAAATCCTGGTCGAGCAAATCGAGCAGGTCGAGCAGTTCCTCCTTCCCGCGTGCCAACATTTCAGCGTACGGTGTATCGGGAGTGACGCCCGGGAGATGATCCGCGTCCAAGTCGAAGACGAGGTCGGCGCTCTGCCAGTCCTTTTCGCCCATCGTACCCGCGCCGGGATTTCTGTACCGCCCGGCGGAGAAGTAGACGTGGCGCGGACGTTCACTTTCCAGAAATCCCCCGAGCGTGCCGAGGTCAAGGAGGGAGTTGTGACGAACCATCGTCGTTCCCGGCCCGGGAGTCCACGGGATATATCCCCATTCGCGCTCGTCCGCATTCGGCGGTAGTTCCGGCTGTACCGTCCGGTAGTGGTCGCGAAACCGTCCCCGAAGATACGCTCGCGTCCGCTCTTCCATCGTCAGTTGATGAATCACCGAACGGTTAAAGCGTTGTTTCTTCAGTTCAAGCACTCGTTTCGGTTCGGAAATCGCGGTACTGCAGGAGGATGACGAGTGGTTGACGGCGTAAATCGATGGCGACCAGTCAAGTCACAATTGGTCGAATCAATGGGAGATTACCCGCCCAACAGGGGAAAATAGAACCGCAAACCGGTCGCTACGGGGGGTACCGACATCGTAATCAATCGATCCGGCTATCCGCGCATGATGTCTGACAGACGCTTCGTGAGGCTCTCTTCTTCGCCCAAGCGGAGATAGAAAGCGTTGCCGCCGTCTTCGTAGTAGTTGTCGATTCGGCGTTCGACGGCGAACCCGAGATGGCGATAGAAGTCGAGCGCGTTCTCGTTGGTACTGCGGGCGTGGCAGGTAACCGTGGCGTGATTTTTCGCGACCCGTGCAACCAATCGCTCGCCGAATCCTTCGCCCCTGAAATCGGGGTCAACCGCGAGAAAGAGAATGTAGCCGTCACGGCGCACCGCCGCAAAGCCGATGAGTCGTTCGCCACCTTCACCGTCCGTGAGGTAGCAGTAGACCGTTGACCGCCGGTATGCGTCGGTAAAAAACCCCCGTCGTTGTTTCAGCACGCCTTCGCTCTGCCGGATTTTCTCCTTCAGCTGCCACGCCGCTTCGACGTAGCGATTGTCGCCCGGCGAGACGATGCGCGTGTCGATGTTTACGCTCACTGAGATGGAGTAGCAGACAGGTGAATATAATTCCACCGGCATAAGAAGCGATTGACACGAGCGGTTTGGCAAGCCTGATACCGATAGCCACCGATAATCAAACAATGAACTACGTGCTCCGCGAGCACACCGCCGACGTTGCAGTAGAATCTACCGGCGATTCCCTCTCTACTGCGTTCGCCGCCGTCGCCGACGGGTTAGCCGCCGCGATGTGCGACGACATTCCGGACTCCGGCGAGCGATTCGAGGTCGAAGTGCGCGCCGAAAATCGTGAGGCACTGTTGTTCGACTACTTGGACGAACTCATCTACGAGCGCGACGTTCGTGCCGTGTTGCCCGTCGAGAACGAAGCGAGTGTCCACGAAGCCGACGACGAGTGGACGCTCGCCGGAACCGCCCGGGGCGTCCCGCTCGACGGGCTCCGGGCGCGAGAAATCAAGGCCGTCACCTATTCCGAAATGACCGTCGAGGAAACGGCGGACGGGTGGCGGGCGTATGTGGTTTTTGACGTGTAGGTAGCCGACAACCGAACCCCGAAACGTCTTCGGGGTTCGGTGCTAATTTTCAGGTATGGATACGTACAACGCGGGGGACATCACGCTCGAACGGGTTCGGGAGTATGTCTGGGAAATCCCGAAAGAAGACGGAATGGGCACGCCTGCGCGAGTGTTCGCCAGCGAGGAATTACTCGAACAGATCGCGGACGATAAAACCCTCGAACAGTTGAAGAACACGACACATCTGCCGGGCGTACAGAAGTACGCTCTCTGCATGCCGGACGGCCATCAGGGATACGGCTTCCCCGTCGGTGGTGTCGCGGGAATCGATGCCGAAAACGGATGTATCTCGCCGGGTGCAGTGGGATACGACATCAACTGCGGCGTGAGGATGATGCGGACGAACCTCACCTACGAGGACATTCGTGGGAAGGAGGAGGAACTGGTGGATGGCCTGTTCGCCAACATCCCGTCGGGACTCGGCGGCGGTGGCGTCGTCGAGGGCGATATCGACACCGTCAACGACGTTCTCGACCGTGGGATGGCGTGGGCGCTTGATGAGGGCTACGCGACGGAAGCCGACCTCGCACACTGTGAGGACGAGGGCGTCCGAGAGGAAAGCGACCCGTCGGCAATCTCGCAGAAGGCGAAAGACCGCGGGAAAAATCAGTTGGGGAGCCTCGGCAGTGGCAACCATTTCCTCGAAGTCCAGCGCGTGACCGACGTGTTCCGCGAGGATGTCGCCGACGTCTACGGCCTGTCGGAAGACCAAATCGTCGTTCTCATCCACTGTGGGAGCAGGGGTCTGGGCCATCAGGTCTGTAACGACTACCTACGGAAAATCGAGAAAACCCATTCGGGCCTGCTGTCGAAACTCCCGGATAAGGAACTCGCCGCGGCCCCTGCTGGGAGCCAACTTGCCGAGGAATATTATCAAGCGATGGGTGCAGCAATCAACTTCGCGTGGGTGAACCGCCAACTCATCATGCACCGAACACGACAGGTGTTCGAGCGCGTGTTCGACCGGTCGTGGGAGGAGATGGAGATGGTACTGCTGTACGACGTGGCGCACAACATCGCGAAAAAGGAGAGGCACGACGTGGACGGAGAGGAAAAGGAACTGTTCGTCCACCGGAAGGGCGCGACCAGGGCGTTTCCCGCGGGGCATCCCGAGGTTCCTGGTGCGTATCTCGACGTTGGCCAACCCATCATCATTCCCGGAAGCATGGGGGCCGGAAGCTACGTCCTCAGCGGCGGCGAGGAGTCGATGAATCTCAGTTTCGGTTCGACCGCCCACGGAGCGGGCAGAGTGATGAGTAGAACGCAGGCAAAGAAGGACTACTGGGGTGGTGACGTGCAGGACGAACTCGAGCAGGAACACATCTACGTCAAAGCCCAGAGCGGGGCGACGGTCGCGGAAGAGGCACCGGGCGTCTACAAGGACGTGGACGAGGTTGTGAAGGTGTCCGACGCCCTCGGAATCGGTGACAAAGTCGTCCGAACCTACCCCGTCTGCAACATCAAAGGATAACTAAAACGTCCTTTTCACTAATCAAAATATTTTGATACCTATTGCGACGAAGGAAACGTATGCGACGACGAGCGTTGCTTGGCGCAATGGGGACGAGCGCGACCGCAGGCCGTATCGGGAGCATCCTTGGTTTTTCATCGAAGCGTCCGCGCTTTACCATCGAACCGGATTCGATTCCCGATTGGTTGCCAGCGGCGCTCGACACGAACCTCGTCAGGGAAGTTACCGAGACACATCCGACAAAAATCCGGGTGGCGTTCGAATGTACTGCCGACGACGCGCGGACGTTTCGGTTCGGCTACCCCTGCCCGTTCGCGGATACGGTCGGCGTCGGGAAAACGGGTCGAGACTCGTCCTCCAGTACGAAGCCAGTTCCTCCGATAGAGATAGTGGCTGCTGGCAAGCCGAAACGCTCGACAGACGAGGTGTGACCGAACGCCGAACGTTCGACCCCGGTGACAGGGCGGTAGTAGAGTGGTCGATTCTCAATTACGCCGAAAACGAGTCGTGTTTCCCCGCGGGTCGCTATCGATTCGAGGATGAGTACGGTGTCGGTGGCGAAACGTACGAATGGCGGATTTTGGCTTCGAGTGCGCTAGCCTCTCACGTTCTGAAATCGAAGTTCGGCGCGTCTTCTGGTCGAAGGGGAACGTGCGGGTCGAGTTCCTCGCCGTCCTCGAACTTCACGAAATTAAGGTAGTACAGTTCGCCACAGCCGTCGTTTTCGGTCTCGCTCGCTCCACAGACGATTTCGACGCCGTCGGCGTTTTCGAACTCGTCGTAGGCGTTTGCGTACTCCCACCCATCGAGCGGGTCGGCCGTCACCGACTTGTCGGCGAGGTTGGCGTCGCGTTCCAATGTTGCGATGGCGCCGCAGTGGGGGCAGTAGTACCGCACGGGGACGGTCATGTATGTGGGTTGGCGTCGGATGGACGTAAATTGTGTGTCGAATCCCCCGGTGCGAGACGCAAACCCAGAACAATCTTGTAGCCTGACGAACTCCGTTAGCGCATGATAGACGAGACAGTCGAGGAGATTCAGGAGATGCAAACACACAGCTCCTCGACCGTCGCGGTCAAGGCCGCCCGCGCGTTGGAAGACCTCCTCGACCGCGATTTCGAGACGGTCGAAGAGTTCGAGCGAGCACTCGACCACAACAGCAACGCACTCCGACGTGCGAACCCGTCACACGCTTCGCTCGTCACGACGCAGCGAGCGATCGTGAAGATGGTAACCGACACCGAAAGCGAGTCGGTCGAGCAGGCGAAAACGCAGACGGAACAAGCGATAGAGAGCGTGGTCGAACAGGTCATCACTGCCAAGCGACGCGCCGCCGAAAACGCCGCCCCGCTGTTCGAAGACGGGATGACCTTCATGACCCACGACTACTCCTCGACGGTGCTCGAAGCAGTGGAAAACGCCGTCGCGGAAGGTACCTATTTCGAGGTGTACGTGCTGGAGGCCCGCCCGCGCTACCTCGGTCGGAAGACCGCTCGCGTTCTCGGTGAAATCGATCAGGTAGACGCGACGCTCATCATCGACAGTGCCGCTGGTCACTACTTGCCGGAGTGCGACCGCGTGTTCACCGGAATGGATTGTATCGTAGACGAAACTCTCTACAACCGCGTCGGCACTTTCCCGCTCGTCGCCACCGCAAACGAGGTGGACGTTCCGGTGACGACCATCGGTTCGAGCGCGAAAATCGTCGGCGAGGCGTTCCGCTTCGAGAACGACTTTCGCTCCGCAAGCGAAGTGATTCGGGAACCAGCGGAAGGGTTTGCCGTGGAAAATCCGGCCTACGACGCGACCCCCACGAACCTCCTCGACTCCGTCGTGACGGATGAGGGGATGTGGGAGTACTGAAACGTCGAACGGACTATTCTACACTAACCCACTCGCCGCTCTCGTCGCTTCGATCGATTGCGTCCAGCACTTGCTGAACCGCCAACCCATCCGCGAAGTTCGGATGGTACTCCTCCCTATTTTCCACGGCGGAGAGGAACTCGTAGTTCTCGTGAACGAACGTGTGCTCCCAGCCGATGACGTGGCCCGGCGGCCACCAGTGGTCGATGTAGGGGTCGTCCTCGTCGGTGACGAGAATCGTCTCGTAGCCGCGGTCGTCGTCGCGCAGAACCTCTAGTTCGTTGAGGCGCTCGAGCGAAAACTTCAGGCTTCCTTCGGAGCCGTGAATCTCGATGGAGTGGTCGTTTTTGTGCCCCGTGGCGAACCGCGAGGCTTCGAAGGAACCCATCACGCCGCCTTCCAGTTCGGCCTGTGCGGAGTAGGCGTCGTCCACCGTGACTGGCTTGGTCTCGTCCTCACCTTCCACTGGCCGTTCGTCCACGAAGGTTTGGAGATGGCCCGACACGCGCTCTACGCCGCCCACGAGGAATTGCGCGAGGTCGATGGTGTGTGCGCCCAGGTCGCCGAGCGCACCGCTTCCCGCCAGTTCCTCGTCGTTACGCCACGACCACGGCGCATCGGGGTCAACCAGCCAGTCTTGGAGGTAGCGTCCGCGAAATTGATGAATTTCGCCAAGTTCGCCGTCCTCGATGAGTCGCTTCGCGTACTGGATGGCCGGGATGAACCGGTAGTTGAACGCCGTCGCGGTCGGCACGCCTGCCGATGCCGCGGCGTCGGCCATCCGTTCCGCGTCGTCGAGGGAGGCCGCGAGCGGTTTTTCACAGAGAACGGGGACGCCCGCTTCGAGCACCGCGATGGAGGGGTCAGCGTGGACGAAGTTCGGCCCGAGGTTGTAGAACACGTCCACGTCGTCGATGACGTTCTCCCAGTCCGTGCTCGTATTCTGGAATCCGAGGCGATCTGCCGCGTCTTCGAGCGCCTCCTCGTCGCGTCCGACGAGGACGTGACGTTCCACGTCCGGCGCGTCCGGGAAGAACATCGGCAGGCGAGCGAGTGCGTTCGCGTGAGCTTTTCCCATGAATCGATAGCCGAGGACACCGACTTTCAGAGTCATAGCTGGTTTGGCGTTTCTTTACGAGGGGGCTTAGTGTTTGATGGCTCCGGTGAAAAACGACAGCGGAGAGTAGATGGTGCCGACTCCAATCTACCGCAACCTACTTGATACAATCGTGAATATTCTCACGTCTCACAACCTCCATGTCCGAAAATCACATCCGCGTCTCCGCCAGAGGACTCGTCCGACGCGACGACGAACTACTCGTCGCACGCGGGACGAAACTGGGAGCAGACGAACCGTTTTACTACCCGCTTGGCGGCGGTGTCGAGTTCGGCGAACACAGCGAGGACGCGCTCCGGCGCGAATTTGACGAGGAATTAGGCGTTTCGCTGGAAAACGTCGCCTATTACGAAACGTACGAAGACGAGTTCACGAGTGAAGGTGAGCGCCACCACGAAATCTGGCGGGTCTACGAGGCTGAAATCGTGGAGTCGTGGCCCTACGAACGGGACGAGTTTTCGGGTTACGAAGCCGAGCACGACGAAGAAATAGACTGCTTCTGGAAACAACCGACCGACTTTTCGGACGGTGGCGAGACGGTCTATCCCGAAGCGATGCTCGCCGATCTGTAACGACTTATTCAGCCCAGTAGGCTTCGCCGGGTTCGGTTCGGAACACGGCGCGGTTCAGCAGTTCGACCGCCTTTTCCAGTCCCTCTTTCGAACTGGTCAACGAATCCTCGTGCTCGATGGAGAGGGTGCCGTCGTACTCTATCATCCGAAGCGCACTGACGATATCCTTCCAGTGCTCTTCGCCATGGCCGTAGCCGACGGAGCGGAACAGCCACGAGCGGTTCGCTTCCTCGTCGTAGGGCGTCGTGTCGAGAACGCCTTTGTATCGGGCTTGCGATTCGTACACCTTCGTATCCTTCGCGTGGAAGTGGTGAATGGCGTCGTGCTCGCCGAGGAAGCGAATAGCTTCTACTACGTCGATTGCCTGCCAGTAGAGGTGGCTGGGGTCGAAGTTAGTCCCGATTCGCTCGTTAGTCGAATTCCGGAGCTCGAGCATTCCGGCAGGTTCGTGTATGAGCATGTTCGGGTGCATCTCGATTGCGACATTCACGCCGTGGTCTGCGGCATGCTCCGCCAAATCGCGCCAGTACGGTATGGCAACCTCTTCCCACTGGTACGTGAGCGCCTCGTCGTGTTCCGACGGCCATGGCGCAGTAATCCAGTTCGGCACCTCGTCGTTCGGGCCGCCAGCGGGGAGTCCCGAGAAGCAGGTGACCGTGTTCACGTCGAGCTGGTCGGCCAGTCGAATGGCCTCGCGGAGTTCGGTGTCGGCTGTCTCGGCCTGCTCGTCGTCCGGATGGAGCGGGTTGTTGTGCGTCGCCAGCGCGCTGATGTGCATGTCGTATTCGGACAGCAACGAGTGCAAGTCCTCCTGTGCGTCGTCATCGTCCAGATACTCGTCACGCGGGAGGTGGGTGTCGCCGGGATAGCCGCCGACGCCGGGTTCGATAGCGTCCACGCCGATATCATCGAGATACGCGAGCGCGTCGTCGAGCGATTCACCGTACAGCGGCGGAGTGTGAACGCCGATGTCCATAGCATGAACCATTACTTCGGTCGGGAATAAAACTTCGGTGGCAACGCTTACGCCCGCCCTCTTCCATTCTCCGAATATGGCTCTCGCCGAACAGTTCGAGTGGTTCGCGGACTGGTGCGTTGGAACGTCGCGCTTGTACGAGCAGATCACACGAGGTGTTGCAGACGACCCGGAGTTGCTGGCCCTCGCCGAGGAAATCCCGCCGAAGCGCGGAACGCCAAACATCCTGCTCGGGGCGGTTCACTGGCACCTGCTTGGCGGCGCAGACCATCCGCTGGCCGACTACTATCCGACCGTCTCGGACGACCCGAAAACGGGTAATCCGTTTCCCGCATTCCGCGAGTTCTGTGTCGAATACGAAACTGAACTCCTTCCCTTCCTCCGAAATCGCAGAACACAGACGAACGCAGTTCGGCGGTGTATCGCACTGTTCCCGGCGTTTTCCCACGTTTCCCATGAAGTTGGCGGTGAACCACTCGCGCTGGTCGAACTCGGCCCGAGCGGCGGCCTCAACCTCTGCTGGAATCAGTACGTCTACGAGTATGGCAACGTGGGACGATTCGGAACGGGCGAGTGCGTCCTCGACGCGGAAGTTCGGGGCAACCGGACACCGCCCGTTTCAGACGACTTCCCGCCCATCGCCTCCCGCGTCGGCATCGACCTGAATCCACTCGACGTTCGTGACGAGAAAGACGTGCGCTGGCTTCGTGCACTCATCTGGCCGGAACACCAAGACCGTCACCGCCTGCTTCGACGGGCCGCCAATGCCGCACAGCAGCACCCGCCCGAACTTCGACAGGGTGACGCAATCGAGTCTCTCCCCAGCGTGCTCGGGGAAATTCCGGCGGACGTGCCCGTCTGTGTTTTCGACACACAGATGCGCTATCAACTCCCCGACCCGGCACAAAACCGCCTCCGAGCGCAAATCGAATCCTCCGCAGAAGACCGACGACTCCACTGGCTATCGGGCCACGAAGCCACGGACGAGTGGGACAACGCCTTCGAACTCAACTGGTTCGACGGCGATGAATACCGGCGACTGGCGGCCTACGAACAGCACGGAAAATGGATTCGGTGGTTGCTATAACTTACTCCAACTGCACTGCCGCGTCTTTGTCCGAGGAACGATAGACGGCGTCGATGACGCGCTGTACCGTCAGCGCCTGTTCGACCGTGTTCATCTTCGGTGCAACGTCGTCCCGAACCGCTTCGAAGAAGACGCGCTGTTCCGCTTTGTGGGCGTCTTCCTGTCGCGTTCTGACGCTGGTGTCTGAAAAGTGGTCTGCACCTACCATGCTCGTCTCGTAGATGTTGAGTGAGTCGTCGCTCTTGTCGAAACTCGCACCCGCGTTCGTTCCGCGAACGTGATATTTCTCACTCGATTCGCGGTTTGCGGCCCACGCGACTTCGAGCGAGATGGTCTTTCCGTTGGCACAGCGAATGAACGCGCTCACCGAGTCATCGACGGTAAATGCGCCGGATTCGGTGTCGTCACCCCACATCTCGAGGTAGGTATAATCCTCCCGGCCTCCGAACTGCGAGCGGACTTCGCCGCTGACCTCCTTCACGTCCGGGAAGTCCTGAAGGTGGAGCGCGAGGTCGATGGCGTGCACGCCGATGTCGATGAGCGCGCCGCCACCGGCCACGTCGCGGTTCGTGAACCACGAACCACGACCCGGAATCCCGCGGCGTCGGATGTAGTTCGCTTCGACGTGGCGTGTCTCGCCGAACCGTCCCTCGTCCTGGTAGCCCTTGATGACCTCGACTGGGTTGCGAAAGCGGTTGTGGAAGCCGACCATACAGAAGCCCTCGGCGTTCCGGGCCGCCTCCGCGATTCGCTCCGCACTCTCCAACGTGTGCGCGAGCGGCTTTTCGAGAAGGACATCGAGTCCCACGTCGAGCGCGGCGACGGCGTACTCCTCGTGGAATTTGTTCGGCGTCGTCACGATGACACAGTCGATATCCGATTCGTACAACTCTTCGTAGCTCTCGAACGAGCGGGTGTCGTATTTCTCGGCAAATCGCGCTCGAGCGTCGGGGTTTATATCGACGCCGCCGACGATTTCGTGGCGTAAATCAGTGATTCTATCAGCATGATAATGTCCAATATTTCCGAGACCGACGAACCCAACTCGAACCGGCTCACTGGCACTCATACTTACGGCTCACCTGTGAGACGGTGTTATTCTTTTCCTTTCTATCGCTCTGTGGGGGGGCGTTGGTACTTTCGTCTCGACAACCTGACAACAGGAGGACAGACCGTTGGGAGTCGCAGGGAATCACGTCAGTACAACTGCTGTTTTTTATCGTCGCGTTCACGTTCCCGCTCTTCCTCCGCTTTCTTCGCTCGTCGATTTTCGAGCAGCGTTCGGATGCCTGGAATGATTTTTTTCTTCAGGTCAAGGACAAACGACACGATACCGTACGCCCAGAAGAAAAACAAGAGCGTTCCCGCCCCGAAATACAGCAATCCGAACTCCACTGCCATCTTAGTCGTCCCCCTCCGCTTCGGTGCCGGTGGGGCCGGTTTCGACGGACGCGAACTCCAATCCGTGCGCGATCGCGTCGCCGGTTTCAGTATCGAAGAGATGAATCCGCTCCCGGTCGAGGACGACTTCCACGTCCTGGTCGATGTCGATGTCCTTGTCCGGGTTGACGCTCATCAACAGTTGGTGGGAGTCGTCCGCTTCCGCGTCCATGCCCGCCGCCGAGCCTTCGCCCGTAAGGATGTAGACGAAGATTTCATCACCCATCGGTTCGAGCACGTCGGTTCGGGCGTTGATACGATGTGTCGGGTTTGCCACGTTGTCGGCATCATCAACGAGATACACGTCCTCGGGACGGACACCCATGGTCAACCTGTCGTCCACCGAAATACCGTTGAGTTGCCCCGTATCGAACTCGACGTGGTAATCCGGCGTCTCTAGTCCGTTCGAATCGACGACGCCCTCTACGAAGTTCATGCTCGGCGAGCCCATGAACCCTGCGACGAACAGGTTTTTCGGCTCGTTGTAACATTCGAGTGGTGGTGCGAACTGCTGGAGTTCACCCTTGTTGATGACCGCCACGCGGTCGGACATGGTCATCGCCTCTGCCTGGTCGTGCGTAACGTAGATGATGGTCGCATCGAGCTCCTTGTGGAGTCGCTGGAGTTCGGTGCGCATGTGGACGCGCAGTTTAGCGTCGAGGTTCGCCAGCGGTTCGTCCATCAGGAACACTTCCGGTTCGCGCACGATTGCGCGGGCGATGGCGACACGCTGGCGCTGACCGCCGGACATTTCGTCCGGCATCCGGTCGAGCATCCCTTCGAGTTGGACGATTTCCGCCGCGTCTTCGACGCGGCGGTCGACTTCTTCTTTCTCGTAGTTCCGGAGTCGCAGGCCGAAGCTGATGTTGTCGTACACGTCCATGTGCGGGAACAGCGCGATGTTCTGGAACACCATCGCGATGCCGCGGTCTTTCGGTGGGAGATTGGTGACCTCTCGGTCCGCGATGGATATCTTCCCCTCCGTGGGCATCGTAAGTCCTGCGATGGTTTCGAGGGTCGTGGACTTCCCACACCCCGACGGACCGACGAGCGTGACGAACTCGCCGTCCTCGATTTCGAGGTTCATGTCGTCGACTGCCGTTACATCGTCGTACCGTTTCGAAACGTGTTCTAAGTTGACTTCACCCATTGTGTATCACTCCTTCAGCGCGCCAGCGGTGAGTCCGCTGACGATTTTTTCCTGTGCGATGACGACGAGGATGGCGATGGGCAGGACGCCCACGATGCTCGCCGCCGCCATCAAGTTGTAGAACTCGGCGTACTGACCCTGGTAGCCAAGGATACCCCACAACAGTGGAGCCCAGTTCTCCGGTTTCCCGTTCGTCATCAGGAACGAGAAGAAGAACTCGTTGTACACCGAGATAAACGTTAACACCCCTGCCGTCGCCACGCCCGGTGCCGACAGCGGGATGATGACTCGGAACAGCGCGCCGAGTCGCGTCGTTCCCTCGATTCGTGCGGCGTCCTCCAGGCCGTCCGGAATCTGGCCGTAGAACGTCGTCAGGATGAATATCGAGAGCGGCATGAACAGCGCGCTGAACGGCAGCACCATCGCGCCCGGCGTGTTGTACAGCATCGGACTGCTGATGCCGAGTATCTCGACGTTACCCGTGAACAGTCGGAACAGCGGGAGCAGGAACGCCGCCGGCGGGAAGTACGAGATGGCGAGGATGAGCAACATCAGCGCACCTCGTCCCGGGAACGACAACCGGCCGAAGACGTAGCCTGCGAGGCTCGCCAACACCAACACGACTGCAGTCGTGATGAGCGCGAGCACGAAGCTGTTGAACATGAAGATATGGAACGGTAACTGCTCGAATATCTCGATGAACACGCCGGGGTTGAATCCCTTCGGGATGAACCAGACGTTCACGATGGCTTCTCGCGGCGTCAGTGCCAGGACGAGGAGCCAGTAGAACGGGAACAGCGTGGTGAACAGGAAGAAGATGGTCACCACGTAGAACATGGCTTGATACGTTCGTTCAGGGTTTTGAATCGACCCCTGAACCCAGCGCTGGAACGGCCCTTGCGTGGTGTCCGCCTGTGTTCGTCCGTCAGTCTGCGTTTGTTCTGCTTCCGCCATTTAGAATCCCCCCTGTGAATCGCGGAACTTCACGATATACACCGACACGACGATTCCGATGATTGCCGCCGTGACGAACGCGACTGCCGCCGCGGTACCGTATCGCCGCGTACTGAACGTCGTAACGACCAGACAGGACAGCGATGGAACCGTCGTACACCCGGAAACGGTTTCGATGAGACCGAAAATCCGCATCGCCGCGATGGTACGGAACAGCAGCGCGACGAGCACCGTCGGAAGCACGAGCGGGAGGGTAATCATCCGGAACTGTTGCCATTTCGACGCACCTGCGACTTTCGCCACGTCGTAGAGACTCCGGTCGATGCTCTGGAGTCCCGCGAGGATGAGCAGGGCCATGAACGCCGTCGTCTTCCAGATGTCGGCGATGATGATGATGCCGAGCGCGGAACTGCTGTTGGACAGCGGCGTATTGGTCAACCCGATCATCTGGGTGAGGCTCGCGCCGAACCCGATGCCCGGCTGGAACATCAGGTAGAAGATCATTCCCTGGATGACGATGGGAACCGCCCACGGGATGATGATTGCCACGCGCACCCAGCGCCGACCACGGAAGTCTTGGTCGAGAACGAGTGCCTGTCCAAAGCCGATGACCGTCTCGATGGCGACGCTGACTATCGTGAAGATGAACGTCACGATGAGCGCGCTCTTAAACGGCTGGCTGAAGTCGATGAACGGTTGTGGCAGTGCCACGGTGTCCAGTTCGCCGGTCAGCAGGGCAACGTAGTTCTGCAGACCAACGAACCCGCCGACCTGTGACCCACCGCGGAGGCTGTCTGCCCGAAGTGACATCTCGAACGTACTGATGAGTGGCCAGAACGCGATGACACTGAGCAACAACAGGGCGGGCGTCAACAGCAAGTACGCAAACTGGGTCTCGCTCAGGTTTTCTATCCAGCGAACCGCGCCAGCGTACGCCCCTGACTTTTCTTTTCGTCGTGAATCCGTCGCTTGTTCGGTTGACATTCTTGTCCACCTCTACTTGTTGTACTCCTCGATCTCTGTGATCTGGCTGTTCAACGTTGACATCGCTTGCTGTGGGCTTTGTTGGCCCGCGTATGCTGCGAAAACGCTCTGCGATATTTTCCCGGATTCCTGCGGCCAGACGACCGAAACGGGACGCGGGAGGGCGTTCTGCCCCGCGACTTTCAGGGTATCGACGTATCGGCCCATGATCGGAATGTTCCGCGCCCGCTTGGTTTCGAGGAGTTTCGGCTCCGGCGGAATCCACCCGATGATTTCGAACAGCTTGAGTTTGAAGCTCTCCGTCGTCATCGCTTCGAGGACTTGCACTGCCTTGTCTCGCTTGTTGGAGTTCGGATTGACGGCGACGTTCCAGCCGCCGAGTGCCGATGCGACGCCACCGAGACCCTGTTTGGCCTGGCTCTTTTTGACGCCGTACGGTATCGGCATCACACCGAGGTCTTTTCCGAACCCACCGTCCTTTTTCGGCGCACCGTTGATGTTGATGGAGTACGGCCAGTTACGGTGCATGACCGCGTTTCCATTGCTAAACGGCGCACGCGAGGTTTCCTCCGTCCAACTCAGAACCGCTCGCGGTGCGATGTTGCCCTCGTAATCGTTCAACGTGTTCGGGGCGCTGTTACCGTGGATGAACGTCCGAATCATTCGTACCGAATCAAGGACGTTCTTCGAATCCAAGGTAACCGGTCGGTTTCCGACCGGGCCGAGGAGGTTATCGACACTCCCGAAATACGTGCCGCCCCAACTGCTGATGAACTCGTTGAAGTCACAACAGGAGAGTCCCTCGTAGGCGCTCGCTTGGAAGGTAAACCCGTAGTTGATGTTGTTGTTGTCCTCTTTTACTTTCTTGGTAACCTTCGAGAACTTCTTCCACGAGATTCCTTCGGTCGCCCAGTTTTCCTTATCCGGGCTGAATCCCGACTGTTTGACCAAATCCTTACGATACTGTATCGTTCCGAAGTCGGAGAACAGCGGAATCGCGTAGAGGTCACCGTCGTCCGATTTGCCGGTGATGACGCTTCCTTGGAAGTAGTCGTTGTTGACCTTGTTGAGCGCCCCCTTTGACATATGCTCGCTCAGGTTGAGCAGTTGGCGTCGTGCGATGAACGGAATCGCCCATCCGCTGTCGACGAGGAGGAGGTCGGGTTCGGAAAGGTTCGCGGACAGCCATCGTTGGTACTGTGACTGCCGGGCACCGGTTTGTTCGTTCCCCGCGAGGACTTCGAGTTTGATCTTTTCGTCAAGCCCAGCCTCGTGGAGTGCATTCTCTATCGCGTCTTTGTTGGTTCTGACGTCGTCGTCGGCCGCCCACTGTATGACGTTGGGATTGCCGCTTTGTCCTCGACTGGTACAGCCAGCGAGACCAGCAGCAGCACCGGACGCACCGACGGCCTTCACGAACTTCCGTCGTGAAACACCGTCCCGCCGACGACCGTCATCACGCTCGCTAACACCCACCATAGTTTTGTAGAACGGAAGGACTCCATTTATAACTTTGGTGCGATTGACTACGAGCGTTGTTGTATTTTCTAGCCACGAAATATCACTTTCGTGCGAATCGAGTATTGGGTAGGTAAAACGATTTATGGCCGATTGCGATACAATTTATCCGACGGATGCAGGAAAAAGTACCTCGCTATTTTCACATTTTGGAAACGCGACCCCCTCTCTTCGTGTATCGACCGGGGTAAGAAGTTAGATTCCAGCGATGTCCCGCGACCAGACCGGCGATTTCGGTGATTCGAGACGCTCCAACTCTTCGTCGGTCAGCGTTACGTCGAGCGATGCGACGTTCTCCTCCAGATGGTCGATGGTTCGCGGACCGACGATCGGCGAATCGACCACCGGTTTGTGGAGAAGCCACGCTAAACTAAGTTGTGCGGGCGTCACATCCTTTTCCTCGGCGATGGCACGTGCCTCGTCCAGCACGGCCCAGTTCTCGTCGGTGAATCGCGCTTGAGTGTGGTCGTCATCCGTCGCTCTTCCTTCGGTCGGTTCCTCACCGCGGTCGTACTTACCCGTCAGGAACCCGCCCGCGAGCGGTGACCACGGGATGACGCCGACCCCTTCCGACTCGCAGACGGGCAGAACGTTTTCCTCTTCGTGGCGGTCGACGAGGTTGTACTCCGGTTGCATGCACGTAAACCGCTCGTAATCGCGGATATCGCTCTCATAGAGGGCCTTCGTGAACTCCCACGCCGCCATCGAACTCGCGCCGATGTAGCGAACCCGCCCCGTCTCCACGAGATAATCGAGCGCCGACAGCGTTTCCTCAATCGGCGTCTCGTCGTCCCAGCGATGAATTTGATAGAGGTCGATGTACTCCGTCCCGAGTCGGTCGATACTGGCCTCCGCTTGGTCGAGGATGTGTTTTCGGGAGAGTCCCTGCCCGTTCGGATAGTCGCCCATCTTCCCGAACACCTTCGTCGCGATGACGAGTTCGTCGCGGTTTCGCCCCTCGATAGCTTTTCCGACGATTTCCTCGCTCTCCCCCCGCGAATAGACGTTTGCCGTGTCGAGGAAGTTGATGCCCATCTCCAATGCGTCGTCGAGCAGTTCGAGACTCGCTTCCTCGTCGTTCATCATCCACGGCTGAGCGCTCCCAAAGTTCATACAGCCGAGACAGAGGCGTGAGACTTCGAGGCCGGTACCGCCGAGTTTCGTGTACTGCATCTCCGTCATGGTTCGCTACATGATTACTGCTGGCTCATGTATAGCGTTGTGGGCAACGGCGACGTTGGGTAGATTTCGGAGAACAGCACAGAAACCATCGAAAGCGGCGTTTTTTCTGGTTTTGGGGGCGTAGCCTGCGAGGTCGCACTGCGACCTCGATAACGAACGGTGAAACCGTAAACCTGCGGTCGCGGAAGCGGTTTTTTTCGAACCGTGAATTGCTACCAGCATGGCGACAGAAATGACCAGCAGAGCGACTACAATCGGGTGCCGTATTGCCGACTTCGTTGACGTGGTATCGACAACGTGCCAAAAATATCCGACCAATCCGACATCTAGTCGCCCGAACACTGAAACGAGTCGCCCACCAACCACTTTCCAATGCTGGAACGACTCCGAAAACCGGAGTACACGGGTGAAAATCGATGTTGGCCCTGCACAGCGCTGAACACCCTTCTTCTCCTTCTCGCGTGCGCGGGGGTGACAGTACTTCCAATAAAACGTACTCGCCGACTCGCGGCCGCCTCATCGCTCGGATTCGCCGGTGGCACCGCCATCGCTCTCCGTGGTTACTTCATTCCGGGAACCCCCCGAATCGCACCTCGGTTACGTGACTCCCTCCTGCCCGATTCCGTCCGACCGAAGCGGCAACCGACGGAAACCGGGTCGCTCGCGAGCGATTCCGACGGCGTGTCGGGCGAGCATGCGGTAGAAGCACTCCTCGATGCTGGTGTCATCCACACCGTCGGGGAGACGCTCCATTTGGACGAGCCGTTTCGCGCCGAATGGCGGACGGAGATTGAACGGGTGAGAGATGGCAACCTCGGAAAGGCGGTTCGAAAAATCGCTCCCGACGCCGCGGACGTAGAACTGGTCGAAGACGGTGACTGGGTCGTGATTTCGGCGGGCGGCCCCGAATCTGAACAGTGGCTTCCGCGTCCGGTCGCAATCGCCGAGGTTGCGGGGGTACGTGTATTGGTCGAGTACGGTATCGAACGGGACGTTCGCACGCAGTCGGCGTCAGCACTGCGAGCATTCCTCCATGACTGTCCGGACTGCGACGAACCGCTCGAAGAAACGACCGCCAGTCGGTGTTGTGGTAGTGGCACTAGTCCCCTTTCGCCTCCCGACGAAGTGCTTTCGTGTCCTGCCTGTCGTCAGTACGTCTTTACGTTCTAAAATACGTCGCCGTATTCAACTATCGCTCGTAGGCGGGTGGTTCGTCGGTGCCGATTCGAATCTCGTGCGCCTCGATGTCTTCGAGCGCGGCGACCTGTCCACCGACCGTGACGACGCCGTTCTCGGTTTCGACCGACATTCCGGCGACGCGTTCGCCACCTTCGAAGGAGAAGCCAACGACTTTCCCGCGAATGACGCGTTCATTGCCGCTCTCGATATCGCGACCCTTGATAGTCGCATAGAAATTGCCCTCCATTCCCTGGATCTCTTTCACACAGCGCCGAATCGAGGCGTATCGCCGGGGGAACGTTCTGCCGTCCCCGTCGGGCGAGAGGGTTCGCTCCGCAGTCGTCCAGAGGACGGTGCCGAAGAAGCCGGAGACGAGAAAGCCAAGCGCCGAGCGGTTGAAGATGACGCCGTAGCGGTCGCGGTCGTCGCGCAGTGCATCCTGCGTGGCGTACATCGAATATTCGCCGTCTGCCACCGCGATGACGGGCGTGGTGATGCCGCGCCGAGCGCGGGCCGTGGTCGCCACGGATTCGTAATCGAACTCCTCCGGCTCGGGTGCTTCCGAGGCAGGTGTGACGAGGAGTTCGACGCTCACTCCGGATTCGATTGCGTCCGCGAGGTCGTCTTCGAATCGGACGAGGAGGTCGGGCGTCAGCGACAGCGCGAGTTCGTACTCCGCGTTTTCGATAACGTCTTCGAGATAGCGCAGGATTGTCGAGCGCGATTTGACGAGGGAAACGGCTTCGGTGTCCCGCGTCGGCGCGGTGTAGCGCGCTTCGAGGTCGGTTATCATGTCGCTGAGCGACGATTGCACGTCGGAGAACGCCTCTTCGGGGTCGATTGCGATGACTTTCATCGGTCGTGATTCACGAAGTTCGACCAGTCCCCGATCGCTCAGGCTTCGGACGGTGTCGTACACCCGCGGTTGCGGAATGTCAGTGTGGTCCGCGATTTGACTCGCAGTCAGTCGTCCGTGTTCGAGCACCGTGAGATAGGCGTCGATTTCGTACTCCCCGAGATTGAACCGTTCTCCGACTCGTTCGAGCGTCAGATAGAGGTCGTCGGAGGCCATTACCCAGAGCAAATCAACGGAGGCCTATAGTACCACCTTTTTATTGCGAGGGTCGCAACCGCGCGACTCTCGATAAAAATTTGGACCAAAAGCACGGCGCTCCTCCCGTTAGTCGTCGCTTGGCCCGCTCGCTTCGCTCGCGGTGAGTGGACTGGTTTCGGTGAAAAGCTAACCTACCTATCGCTTCCTTCGGTCGCTGGCGCGGATAGCGAGTAACGTGAGCGATAGATCGATGACACAATCTCGACAAACTCGATCTACACAACCGCCAGGAGTCGACAAACTACACAACCGCCTGCGGTCAGCAGTTCACCGTGAATGGGGTGTGCAACGACGGAGAGATCGGGCCGAGGAGCGACCAACGGGAGCGACGAGCACTTTTGATCCAGATTTTGCCAGGGAGACAGTCCAAAACCAGCGCCGCACGGCACTGGTTTTGGCTCCCGACCGCAGCAAAAGGTGGGTCTACATGTACATCCTGTCGTCCGGTCGTTCGGATTCGCGGGCCGATTCGACGCGACCGGCGAGTTCAGTGTAGTACTCACTGACCTCTTCGGCGAATGATTCGAGTGGCGCGGTATCGACCGACAGATTGTACACATCGGCGATGCTCTCGGTGAGGCGCAGGGCGGCCTCCACATCGGGCGTCTGGGCGTGAACCGGCGTGACGAACACCCCGGTTTCGAGCTGTGAGTCGATACCCCGCCCGATGAGGGTCGCGTTCACACCATCTAGGAATCCTCGTCCCATTCCCGGAATGTCGGTGTTACCGAGTCGTTTTTTTTGGTAATCCTCCGTCGCGATGTAGAACACGTGGTGTTCTTCCGGCCCGTGTGGTACCGGTACGCCCGAGAGGACGGCGATTTCCTCGACGCCGTTTTCTCCCGTCCAATCGAGAATGGCGTTGGCGAACGAGCCTGCGGCCCACACCGGAACGAACAGTTCGCCGACGAGGATGGTCACGTCGAGGTCGGGCCGGGAAAACAGTCTCGTGTGGTGGCGCGGCTGGCCGTTTTCGAACGGCGTGATGGTGGGCAGTTGCTCGGCGGTGATGTGGCCCGTCTTTTCGAGGTCGAGGTGGTCGACGAGATATTCGACCGCGGTCAGTCCGGCGAGACCGAACTCGGAGATTCCGGCGAGGAGGACGTCATCGGGTTCCACGTGGGAACTGATTTCGAACGACACGCGAGGTTGGTGTGATTCCTGGGACATACAACCTGTTCGACGCGCGGTGGCTTAGTTCGTACTCCTGTCGGTCTCTCACTCGCGCTTGCATCGTCACGACGATACGTCAGACGCCGAAATAGGGGGGTTTTACTTCCCCCGGTGAGAGGCACGACGCATGCCGACGCTCGAAAACCGAATCGAAGGTGTACTCCAGTGGTTTGGAGAAGTCGGCGGTTGGCAGGTGCTGGGACGGGGTTCGAACGACCCCGTTATCATCACGGAAGTCGTTCTTGCGGTTCTGTACATCCTCCTCGGCTGGTACGTCTCGCAGTTGGTCGTCAGCCTCATCGGACGGCAGGTCGCTCGCCGGTTCCAAAGACCCAGCGTTACGAAGACGATTTTGCGCGGCGTACGTGGATTCATCATCTTCGTCGCCGCCGCCTCCGCGGCGGCGCAACTCGGCTTGGGAACCTCGAACATCTTCGTGTCGGTGACCGTGTTTTCCGCCGTGGTTGGTCTCGTTCTCGCACCCATCGTCGGGAGCGTTATCAACGGACTGTTCGTGTTGGCCGACCAACCCTACGAAATCGGCGACCTGATAGAACTGGTCGACAACGGCTCGCCGAACGGCGGCACGAGGGGATACGTTGAAGATATGACGCTGCGATACACGAAGGTCTTCACGCTCGAAAACACGTTTCTCGTCATCCCGAACGCGACGATGCGCGAACGGGACGTAATCAATTATTCCGCAGAGGATACGCGCTCTCGACTGTCGCTCCAACTGCTGGTCACGTACGAAGGCGACCTGGAAGAAGCGCGAGCGATCATGGAACGGTCCGCACGCGAGACACCGGAAGTCGTCGCAGGGGGGCCCGACATTCGAATCGGGAGTGCTCGATACCCGAGCGACCCGGTGGCACAAATCCGGGAGTATGCCGACCATGGCGTCCTGTTGGAACTGCGCTACTGGGTAAAAGACCCGTATTACATGCGCCGAGTGCAGTCGAAAATTCTGGAACGAATCTGGGCGGAAATAGAGGGCGCGGACGTGGAGATGGCCTATCCACATTCACACCTGGTGTTCGACGATACGAGCGGCACTGCACGAGTGTCGGTCGAACCCGAGCAAGCCCCCCGTCCGGTCGAGTTCGACGAGCGGTAATCGAGCGTTCGATGACCGTCAGCCGACCGTAATCAGTTCGCAGTCTATTTTCTCGCTGAGAAACGTCTCGATGTTCGGGTCGTCTACCAGTCGGCGAATCGCACGTCGCCACCGACCCATCTGTTTCCGACCGATAACGACTACGTCGGCCCGAGTTGCGGCGACTTCTTCGAGAATCGTCTCCTCGACCAGAAAGCCGTTTCTGACGACGTAGCGCGCGTTCATGAGGCGGCCAAACGCTTTTTCGACCGTTCGTTTCAGGTCGGTGCGCGTCGTTTCACTTCCGCGATGATAGAGGTTGACGTGGAGGATAGTGAGGTCTGCGTCACGCTCCTCGGCGATGCGGATTGCTTCGGAGAGTGTCCGCCGAGAGTGTTCCGACAGCGGATATCGAACCGGAACGAGGACGCGAGTCATGTGGAGTGGAATGACTCGCCCGCGGGAGAAGCTTACTATTCGCTTTGCCACTCTTCGCGGAGCAGATAGTACTGGACGGTGTCACGGTACTCGCCGTCGATGAACATGTTCTTGTGAGTGCGTCCTTCTTCGGCGAAGCCGAGTGACTCCAAAAGGCCTCGGGAAGCCTCGTTGAACTCGTAGGCCCCTGCGCCCACGGCGGGCGTATCGTAGACTCGGAAGACGTAATCGATAACGAGAGAGACAGCCTCGTTACCGTAGCTGTCGCCGTGAACCTCCGGAACGAGCCAATAGACGAGTTCGGGTCGTCGCCAACTGGCATCCTCGGCGGAGACAACACCGATCGGCTTTACCGCTTCCTCGCCCGGCTGACCGGGGCCGGCGTCGTCCCCGTCGAGACAGACGAGGAACTGGTCTGTACCCTCGTCGTTCCATTCTTCGAGTTGATCCAGATTTTTGAGCGGCGTGCCAAGCGGGTAGCGAATTTCGGGGTTCGTATACGCTCGCTGGAGGAATGGGATGTCCTCGCTTTCGAGCGTTCTGAGCGTCACCCGCTCGCCGCTATCGATACGTGCTCCTGGCATGTGTAGACCGAAAGTGATGATGGATAAATGCGTTCCGTGTTAGGTCGAAAATGATTGACGGAACGCTATTGACGCGTGATGCGCCCCTCGATCTCCGGGTCGATGCCGAACTCGCGGGCGTAGTCGACCAACACCTCGTATTGTACGTCGTCGGTTTCGACGCGGTGTTCCTCGTGGAGTGCGGGAAACTCCTGGTTAGTGTACAGGAGATACTCGGTCGTGGCGACGGTGTACGTCGCGTCTTCGCTGACGGTGTCGCCACCGACGGTGATCGATTCGACATCCCGTTCGGCTCGGTTCCAGACGAGTTCCGCTCCGCTGATGTGTGCGTGCCACCAGTCCGGCTCGCCGAACCCGATGGTGGCGTCGTGGGCTTGTCGGAACACGTCGAACAGTTCCGCACCCGAGAGTTCCGCGACGGCGACGTTCTCCTGGAACGGGATGACGTTCACGAGGTCGGCGACGGTCACGTCGCCGACCAACGAATCGCCTTCGCGGATACCGCCGCTGTTCTGGAGGCCGATGTCCGCGTCGGTCGCCCAGCGATAGGCGTCCGCGACGAAGTTTCCGATGCGGCTTTCGCCATGAAACGTCGTCGCCTCGGTGCGCTCGATTGCGGTTTCGACGGTTCCGACGGTCGTGTCGAGTCCCGTCGTCAGCATCATGTATCGCATCGCTTCCGCGGTCTCGTTGTCTCGTGGTGCGTCCACGATTCGGTGGCGGCTGACGGTCAGTTCGGAACCGAGTTCGATTTCGAGGAGGACGCGACCATTCACACCGGGTCGGGTCACGAGCGTACCGTCGATCTGTTCGACTCGTTCGGAGTGGACGTGGCCGCCGAGGATAACGTCGATATCGAGTTCGGTTGCGAGTTCGCGGTCACCTTGTCCGAGGTGGGAGAGGGCAACGATGTAATCGGCATCCAAATCGCGGAGTGTGGAGACGGCTGTTCGGGCCGTTTGGAGCGGGTCGAGAAAGTCAAGGCCAGTCACGTTTGGATTCAGTGCCGGTGTTTTTGGCGTCGTCAAGCCGAAGATTCCGACTCGCTTCCCCCCGAGTTCATGAATCACATGTGAGGCGGTTCCAGCATCTACGGCGAATCGGGCACCGCTTTCACGGATGTTCGCCGTAAGCCACGTCTGGGGCGATGTTCGAACCAGTTCGCGGGTACGCTCGACGCCGTAATCGAAGTCGTGATTTCCGAAGGTGTCGAAATCGGGTTCGACGGCGTCGAAGAAATCGAGTGCCTGCCGACCCTCCGTCACGAGCGAGAGGGTACCCGGAGCGGTGTTGTCGCCGGTTCCGACGACGAGCGTTTCGTCGTCACGAAGACGGTCGATACAGCCCGCGAGTCGGCCGATATGGTCGGCGTCGTCGTAGGCGTTTTCGAGATCCGAATAGTGGAGGAGACGGAGCGCCATCGGCGAGGAATCTCGGCCGTGGGTCATGACTCCTTCGATGGACACCCATAAATCGGTGGCCCGATAATCGAACTCCGATGGACGAAACGACGACAGCGGACGGCGAAACCGTTTACATCAGTCGCTCGGAGGGAACCCGCGGGTCGAACGGACCGTTTTTCGTCGTCTATCGCTCGCCCGAGGGTGAACGACGGTACGGCTACTTCTGCGGGAACTGCGAGACGCTGGACAACGCGATGGATTCGATGGGGCGTATCGAATGCAATCAGTGTGGTAATCTTCGGAAAGCGACGGAGTGGGACGCGGCCCACGAATAGGTTGGGCAGTCTTTTTAGGCACGTTCCGACCCGAGCGCCGGTATGGCATCAACTGACCCAGAGCTCGTCGCGGAGCTGGAAAGCAGAATGGAGACACTGCTGTTTCCCGATGCTGTGCGATTGGTCGAGTTGCAACACGCAGACAACGGGCCGGGTGTCGCCCGCGACACGCTGGACGCCTATCTGGACGAACTGGAGTACGGGATGGACGCCTTTCCGTCGTCGTTCGAGGAGGTGCTGACCGACTCGGATTCGTGGCACGGTGGGAAGAACGTGTACGAATTGGATGACGGACAAGTCAGCGTCTTCCCCGCCCACTGGCACGAAGCACTTCGGGATACCGTAGACCTGCGCGAGTATCTCCGCGTTATCGGCGTGGATACGATGGAATCGGACGACGATTCCCGTGAGCAAATTACGGCGGATGGCGTCGCCGAGAAACTGCTGTTGGACGCGGCCGTCGGTATCGGTGGAATGAGTCGTGACGATGGGCGACGACAACTCAAGCAACTCCGAGACGAGGGCGATGTGGCCGAGTATCCTTCCCAGCACGCGAATCCGTGGGTACAACTCACCTGATAGTCACCGACTGCTAGTCACGTGAATTACCTGACAGCCGTTCGTTTGTTCCCGTTCGGCGGCCGTTTCGATTTTTTCGCGTACCGAGCTACGTGCGTTTGAGCCTGCAAGAACATTTATTAGGTGGTGTGTGGTATCTTCAAACGGATGGCCCCTGTTAGCACACCACCCATGAAGGAGGCCAAGTCGATTTTCAACAACCTCGGTTACGAGGTCATTGATGACGGTGACGAATTCCGGGCCAGACGGAAGTGGCGAGAAGTACGGGTTACAGCATACGCGGACTCTATGAGCGCGCCGAAACGCGGTGAACTCCGCTGTTTCGTCACGTGGGAAGAGAACGCAACACGTCTTAGTCGGCAGTTGCGGGACTCGGATCCAGAGTACGAATGGGCAGTTATCGCAGTACGAGAAGGCGGCGACTACGAAGTAGCGAGAGCGCCGCCCAGCAAGATAGCAGTGTAGACGGCCGACCCCGTCTACGTCGGTCTCCGCTTTTTTAATCGATACCGTGCGAAACGCTCGGAGGTGAACGTCGGCGCTGCGTAGGCGAGAGTCCGGGGGAGTTAGGGCAGTTCGGAGAGACGCTTTACTCATGGACGACCACACGCGCGACCCGACAGTCGGCCCGCCATCTGCCGACCTGACTCCGACAGGTTGGCTTCCCGAACGGAACCAGTGGGAACACGGAACCCTTCGCCGGGCCGTACTGCACGGCGTTCGCCTGTTCAACGCCGGGGCGTTTCACGAGAGCCACGACTGTTTCGAGGACGAGTGGTACAACTACGGAAGCGGCAGTACGGAGAGCGCGTTTTTACACGGAATGGTGCAGGTCGCCGCGGGCGCGTACAAGCACTTCGATTTCGAGGACGACGACGGGATGCGCTCGCTCTTTCGAACGTCGCTCCAGTATCTTCACGGGGTGCCCCGGGATTTCTACGGCGTCGATATAACCGATGTTCGGACGAAGATGACGAACGCGCTGTCTGACCCGACCGTTCTGCACGGGTGGAAAATACCGCTCGATGAAGCGTACCCTACCGCGAGCGAGGACGATTACGTCTACGCGGAGGCGCTCGATTAAACAGGAGTTCGAAAACGACCGGCCGCACTTCTCGCGCCCGTTCGTTGACCCCGATTCGCGCACGTCCCGCATCGACCTTCGTCCTTTTCGGCCATCTCGGTTCAACCAACGAAAGGATAGCCATCACGGCGATAGACGACCATAACTCCGAAAATAAAAACTGAACTCTGTATTAGTTTGAATTTCGTTGTCGGTGGATGCGTATCGTTTCAGTCGGGACTTCCTCCTTCACACTTCACTGTCTACAATCTGGCCATTATTTTGAAATATTTAGAAATAAACTGCCTACGGCGGTAAGACGGTTTTTAGCCGATACAATCTAAATGGACTCATATATGTTTCTATTATTACTTAAATGTTCTGCCAATAATCATTATCCAGTTAATCAGTTTACACTGGGATGGACACGGCCTGTGTCCAAGGTGTTTCAATGACGTTTGGAAGACGAAGTGTCGTCCTCATGACTGTGTTCCTGTTGACCGCAGAGTAGGCGTTGCGTTCGCAACGACCGACAGTCATGTCCGCGACACAGATGGCGCAGTATCGGGCGTTTCTGACGAACTAGATGTAGTCACGAACACCGTTGGCGCTCAAGGGGACAACGGCGGAGGATGTCGTCCAGAAGGCGACGGAATCCTACAAAGACATCGACTCGTTCAAGGCGACGGTAACGTCGCAATCACAGTCCGGCGAACTATCAACCGAGTCACAGGCAACGCTCTGGTACGCGAAAGACGGTAATTACCGCATCGAGTACCAGAAACCAGAATCGCAGGATGGGAACATCATGATTTGAACCGGTTCGAAGTACACGCTCTACAACGCGTCTTCGAACACGGTCTACAAGATGAACTCGTCCGACCAGACCGAAGAGAGTTCCCAGATGAGCTTACTCCAGACCCTCGGCACGGGACTCGAGGAGGCCAATGCGACCTACGAGGGCACAGCCACCGTAGACGGACACGAGACGCACGTTCTCGAACACCACGGCGAGACTGCGGACAACACGACGACGATGGTCTACCTTGATGCGGAGAACTACCTCCCACGGAAGATCGTCTCGGAATCCTCGTGGGACGGAGAGACCATGCGTTCGACCACCACCCTCTCGGACATCTCGATCAACTGCGTTTCGGAGGACAAGTTCACGCTTGACGCCCCTGAGGATACGGAAGTCATCGACATGACCGGAGACGACTCGGAGAACTCCGACGACTCCGCGGGTGATAGCGAATCCGACCAGTCTGATAACTGGGATGACTGCACCGACGACGCGAAAGAAGGTGACGACAACAGCGATTGGAGTGACGGCGACTCCGACAGCGACGGCGCATAGTCGCCCCGTTTCCACCAGTTGGTTCAGTCTGTCAAACGTGTCACCTTTTTTGGCGAGCGTGCGAGTGTAAAGCGCTTTCAGGCTTCGATACCTGCCTTCGATAAATGCGAGTCGAGCAGTTAGGTGATGGAACTCCGGAAGTCGCCGTCGTCGCCGGTATTCACGGCGACGAGCCGTGTGGTCCGCGCGCCGTCGAACGGTTGTTGGGAGAAGACCCGTACGTCGAGCGTCCAGTGAAGTGTATTATCGTGAACGAACCCGCGCTGGAGCGCGGCGTACGATATATCAACGAGGATCTGAATCGCGTGTTTCCGGGCGACCCGGACGGCGAGACGTACGAACGTCGGTTGGCCCACGAACTGCTGGGTGAACTCCGGGACTGTACCGTCCTCTCGCTCCATTCGACGCAGTCATACGCCCGCCCGTTCGCACTCGTTGATAGGGTAAACGCCGTTGCGCGCTCTATCTGTCCGTATCTTCCCGTTTCGGAACTGGTCGAAACCGACCGCTTCACAAAGGGAAAACTCATCTCGCACCCACACACGCTCGAAGTCGAGTGTGGGTTACAGGGGACGGACCAGGCGGCGGAGAACGCCTACGACCTGATTCGTGGCTTTCTCGCCGGGACGGGTGCGCTCTCGCTTCCGGAAGGCGAAAATCCAGTCGAGGCAGGCGAGCGCGACGAGGTTTCGGTGTATCGAATGGACCAACCGGTGTTGAAAAACGGCGGGGTGGAGTTCGAAGTGCTGGTCGAGAACTTCGCGCCAGTGGAGCAAGGCAACCCCTTCGCCACATCCGACGGGAAACAGTTGGTCGCGGAAGAGACGTTCATCCCGGTGTTGATGTCGGCTTACGGCTACGAGGATATCTTCGGATACACGGCGGAACACGTCGGAGTCCTGGGGAACTAACTACTCCTCTTTCTCGGCGAACTCGACCAGCGTCAGGTCACGGTCTAACATGCAGTAGTCGTGGGGTGGGTCTCCCACGATTTTTGAGATCTGATACTCCTCGTCGAAGTCGGCCCCGGCGGGTTCGCAGAACTCGTGGCTCGGACAATCGACGTGGGGACACGGCCCTTCGAGTTTCGACTTGCTTCCGGCATAAGCGTTCTTCGCGGGGACGTTCGCTCGGACTGTCGTGGGTTCGATTTCGACGGCGGTGACGCCATCGTCGTGTACACCGCACGGAAGCGTCTGTGCGCCCTTGCGGACGCTGGTGACTTCGTACTTGACCCCTTCGGAGAGATTGAGACACTGGCTTCTGTACGGACAACCCTCACAGGCGCTTGCCTCTCCCTGATACACGAACTCCTGACCGGGTTCGGCGAGTCGGGTTCCGATGAGCGTGATGGTGGACATAGTCGAGCGTAGGGTAGGGGGTCGGTTAAGCCTCTCGTCCCGTCAACTCGTCCAGTTTGTCGAGGTACTCCTCGCGCGGAATCTGATAGGAATCCCGATAGTCGAGTTCGCCGCGGTCGAATTTCTCGGCGAGTTCGACCGCGGCGGAGAGGGCCTCCTCGCGGGTCGAAAATCGAGGAGTTTTTGGGAGCGTCACGTCCGGTTCGAGGTAGAATTTGAGATACCATGAATCGGTCGCCCGACGCTCTTGCGCGGGTCGATTCGGCGTTCCCTGCGTGACGTAGAGTGTGGGAAGACACTCCGGCGGAAACTGCTTCGTGTCGAATACGTCCGGACGATACGCCAGAATACACCGACCGTTAGGTTCATCGTTCCAGACGACCCACGACTCCGGCAGGGTTTCGAGCGACATATCCGACGGTTGGTGATGGACGTGGGTAAGGCTTCTCAGTCCGAGATATTCACTAGCGTATTTAAAAGAGATAAAAATAGAGTTCTTGTCAAATGCAGAATTTTGGGTTTTCAGACGCCATAGGACGTAACTTCGGCCGGTTTTACTCATTAATCCAAATCAAAAGAATCTTGCCCGTGGGCAACAGTTATATATTCTCTCGTCCTATCTATTAAACAGTATCGGGTGGTAGTTGCCCACACGATGCATGGTCTCGAATCACACACCTCATCGATGAGATGCGATGGAAGATGCCGACTGGTTCCTGAGGTGGTGGATGGCACGCACATGAATTCCCGACAGAGGCAGGAGTCTCTATGGGCGCGCTCGTCGCCGCCCGGTTCGCCCCCTGTGAGAGCCATCCCGGTGTTCCGACCGACACTACTTTGTGAGTGTGTGCCGACTACGTATTTCCCGCCGGTATCGGGCCGCCCGGTCGGTTTCTCTCACTTCCCCGGTCCATCTCATAGCCCCAAACAATGCGTGATACAATGAAAGGTGACATGGAAACGCTGGACGACCTCAGTCGAAGTTACCAGGAATCGATGCCGGAAGACCTCCGTGAAACAAAATCGTTCGACTGGTACCTACAAGAGGTGTACGAGCATCCGAAAGTCGCTCGAAACGCCCACCAGCGCGTCGCCGACATGTTCGATTACTACGGCACGGAGTACGACGAAGACTCCGGTGTCGTCGAGTACCGACTCGCGTCCGAAGACCCCCTGCACGACGGGGAGAACACGTTTTACGGACGCGAGATTCACCGCGCGATGCACGAGTTCGTGAACAAGGTAAAAAGCGGTGCCCGCGGACTGGGTCCGGAAAAACGGATCAAACTATTATTGGGTCCGGTCGGGTCGGGTAAATCCGATTTCGACCGACAGGTTCGCAAGTACTTCGAGGATTACACGCTCCGCGACGAGGGGAGGATGTACACCTTCCGGTGGACGAACCTCTGTGACGTTATCGCCGACCAAGACCCGGCGGACGATGTGGTTCGCTCGCCGATGAACCAAGACCCGCTCGTCTTGCTTCCGTACGAACAGCGCCAGACGGTCATCGACGACATCAACGAGGTGTTGGACGCGCCGTACACCATCAAAAACGAACAGTCGCTAGACCCGGCGAGCGAGTTCTACATGGACGAACTGCTCGCGTACTACGACGACGACATCAAGCAGGTGCTAGAAAACCACATCGAAATCATCCGTCTCGTCGCCGACGAGAACAAGCGACAAGCGGTCGAGACGTTCGAGCCGAAAGACAAGAAAAATCAGGACGAAACCGAACTCACCGGCGACGTTAACTATTCGAAAATCGCCATTTACGGCGAGAGCGACCCGCGGGCGTTCGATTACTCCGGAGCGTTCTGTAACGCAAATCGGGGTATCTTCAGCGGCGAGGAACTCCTAAAACTCCAGCGGGAGTTCCTCTACGACTTCCTGCACGCGACGCAGGAACAAACCATCAAGCCGAAGAACAACCCGCGTATCGACATCGACCAAGTCATTGTCGGCCGGACGAACATGCCCGAATACCGGGACAAGAAGGGCGACGAGAAGATGGAGGCGTTCAACGACCGGACAAAACGCATCGACTTCCCGTATGTTCTCGAATACGTGTCCGAAGCCGACATCTACCGGAAGATGCTCCGGAACGCCGACGTTCCGGACGTGCACATCGAACCGCACACCCTCGAAATGGCGGGACTCTTCGGCGTGCTGACGCGCATCGAGGAACCCGACACCGAGATGGTTGACCTGCTCCAGAAGGCGAAAGCCTACAACGGCGAAACCGAGGACAGCGACGACATCGACGTGAAAAAGCTCCGTGAAGAGGCCGAAGAGAAAGCCGACATCGGCGAGGGCATGGAGGGCGTGTCGGCCCGGTTCATCGGCGACGAAATCGCCGAGGCCATCATGAACTCCACCCACCGCAGTCGTGGCTTCCTGAGTCCGTTGTCGGTGTTCAACCACTTCGAGGAGAACCTGGAGAACCACGGTTCGATTCCAGAGGAGAACTTCGAGACGTACTACCGCTACCTCGAATCGGTTCGCGGCGAGTACCGCGAACGTGCCATCGAGGACGTGCGCCATGCGCTCGCCTACGACATCGACGAAATCCAGCGACAGGGCGAGAAGTACATGGACCACGTCATGGCGTATATCGACAACGCCACCGTGGAGGACGAACTGACGGGCCGCGAGCAGGAACCCGACGAGAGTTTCCTCCGTGCGGTTGAGGAGAAGTTGGAAGTGCCTCGTGACCGCAAGGACGACTTCCGACAGGAAGTGTCGAACTGGGTGTCACGGCGGGCCCGCGAAGGGTCACCGTTCAACCCGCAGGACAACGAACGCCTGCGCCGAGCCTTGGAGCGAAAACTCTGGGAAGACAAGAAACACAACATCAACTTCTCGGCGTTGGTGTCGGCCAACGAGATGGACAACGACGAACAGAACGCATGGGTGGATGCGCTGATGGAACAGGGCTACTCGCGTGAGGGCGCGAAGGAGGTGCTCGAATTCGCCGGGGCGGAAGTCGCCCGTGCCGAAATGGAGGAGTAACCAGTGTCCGAAGGAAGCGACTACATCACCGACGCCGACCTCGAACTCCGGGAGACCTACGAGGAGCCGATGAGCCTCGCGGAGTACGTGGATTCGGCATTCGAAAACCCCACGATCGCCTCGCATGCGAGCAAGTACCTCTTGGAAGCCATCGAATCGATGGGCACCCGGACGGTCATCGAGGAGGGCGACGAGAAGGAGCGCTACCGGTTCTTCGACGACCCGCACAACGACGGCGAACACGCCATCCTCGGCAACACCGAGGTGCTGAACGCCTTCGTGGACGACCTGCGGTCGATTGCCGCCCGCCGCGGGAAGGAGGAGAAGATAATCTGGTTCGCCGGGCCGACCGCGACCGGTAAATCCGAACTCAAACGCTGTCTGGTCAACGGCCTGCGCGAATACTCGAAGACGCCGGAAGGCAGACGGTATACCATCGAGTGGAACATCGCCACTGCGACCGAGTCACCCGGGTTGAGCTACGGTGATGACGTGACCGCGACGAGCGAGGAGAACTGGTACGCAAGTCCCGTCCAATCGCACCCACTGCTCGTCTTTCCGCCAGCGGTACGCGAGGAACTGCTCGAACAGTTGAACGGCAGCCTCAACGACCACATCGACGTGCTCGTGGAGGGGAAACTCGACCCGTTCAGCCGGGAAGCGTACGATTATCTGGAGGAGCAGTATCGTCGCAACGGGGAAGAAGAGCTGTTCTCGGCGATTACCGACCCGGCACATCTCCGGGTGAAAAACTACGTCGTGGACATCGGCGACGGCATCGGCGTCCTTCACTCGGAGGACAGCGGTCGGCCGAAACAACGCCTCGTCGGCAGTTGGATGCAGGGCATGTTGCAGGAACTGGATTCCCGCGGGCGCAAGAACCCGCAGGCGTTCAGTTACGACGGTGTCCTTTCGCAGGGCAACGGCCTGCTGACCATCGTGGAGGATGCGGCCCAGCACGCCGACCTGCTCCAGAAACTGCTCAACGTGCCGGACGAGAAGTCGGTGAAGTTGGACAAAGGCATCCAGATGGACATCGACACGCAGTTGGTCATCATCTCGAATCCGGATCTCGAAGCCCAGTTGAACCAGCACGCCGACGCAGGTGGGGCCGACCCCCTCCGCGCACTCAAACGCCGACTCGACCGGCGGGAGTTCGGCTACCTGACGAACCTCAGTTTGGAAGCTGAACTCATCCGGCGCGAGCTCACGAACGAAACGCCTGTGTGGCAGGCCGACACCTACGACGAACTCGAAGCGTGGATTCGAGAACCGATTTCGATTCACGTTCGTGACGGTGACACCGTCGCGGAGCGCGAACTCTCACCGCACGCCATCGAGGCTGCGGCGCTCTACAGCGTCGTATCGCGCCTCGACGGGAGCGACCTGCCTGCCGGACTTGACCTCGTGGATAAGGCCGTGCTGTACGACCGGGGCTACCTACTGGACGGCGACGAGCGAATCGACAAGGACGACTTCGACTTCGATGACGACGCGGCCGACGGATCCGGCGGCATTCCCGTCACGTACACGCGGGACGTTATCGCCGGACTGCTCAACGAAGTCCGCGACCGCCACCACACCGAGTATCCCGTCGAACAGGTCATCATGCCGCGGGACATCCTGAACGCGATGGCCGAGGGAATCGGTGATGCGCCGGTGTTCTCGACGGCCGAGCGCACCGAGTACGAAAACCGCCTCGTCCCCGTGAAAAACTACATCTTCCAGCAACAGGAGAGCGACGTATTGGACGCCATCATGCGCGACCGTCGGGTGGACGAGGAGACGGTCGCCGAGTACATCGAAAACGTCTACGCGTGGGCGACCGGCGAGGAAGTGGTGAACGCTCGCGGTGAGACCGTCGAACCGGACGCGCTCAAGATGAAGGTGTTCGAAACCGAACACCTCGGCCGATTCGGGACGGATGCGTACGAAGTGAATCACGAACCCGGCCCTGCGGTGGCGGAGTTCCGCCGGAACAAGGTCATCACTGCGCTGAATCGTCACGCGTGGGAGAGTCGAAACGACGAGTTCGAAGTGAGCGATATCGACCCGAAAGAGGTGCCGATCATCAAAACCGTGCTCGCGAACAACGACTGGGACGACGTGCGACGGGTGTACGAGGATTTCAACCCAAGCCAATGGGAGAATCCACCGACGAACACCGAGACGGCCGAAGTGAAGGCGGAGACGATTCGGAATCTCCAGGAACTGTTCGGCTACTCGGCGGCGTCGGCTGAACTGACCAGCCAACACGTCATGAATCAGGTGAGTTACAAATGGGACTGAGAGACGACCTCGAACGGTACCGTGAAGTCGGCGAGGAACGCCGGGAAGACCTCGCGGAGTTCATCCAGTACGGTGACCTCGGACAGAGTCTCCCCGACGAGATTCACATTCCCATCAAAATCGTCGATCTGCCGGAGTTCCGCTACGACCGTCGTGACAGAGGCGGCGTCGGACAGGGGAACCCCGACGTGGGTGACCCGGTCGGCCAACCACAGCCACAACCCGGTGACGATGGCGAGGAGGGCGACCCCGGCGACGAGTCGGATGAGCACGACTACTACGAGATGGATCCCGAGGAGTTCGCCCAGGAGTTGGACGACGAACTCGGCCTCGAACTCGAACCGAAGGGAAAGGAAGTCATCGAGGAAACCGAGGGCGATTTCACCGACGTGACCAAAACCGGCCCCGACAGCACGCTCGACTTCGAACGTATGTTCAAGGAGGGTCTGAAGCGCAAACTGGCGATGGATTTCGACCCCAACTACGTCCGCGAGGCGATGGGCGTCGAAGGCTGGGGGCCTGACGAAGTGTTCCGGTGGGCGCGCAAAAACAACCTCACCGTCTCGAAACGCTGGGTCGAAGAGAACTACGATGCACTCTCCGTGGACGAGCGAAACAAATGGGAGAGCATCGAAGAGATGGAAAATCGGGTGACGCCGATGAGTACGGCCCAGAAGATTCGGGAAGAGGGCATCCGTCACGTCCCGTTCCGACGGGAGGACGAACGCTACCGCTACCCCGAAATTATCGAAGAGCGGGAAAAGAACGTCGTCGTCGTCAACATCCGCGACGTGTCCGGGTCGATGCGGGAGAAAAAGCGCGAACTGGTCGAGCGCACGTTCACACCGCTGGACTGGTATCTCACGGGTAAGTACGACAACGCCGAATTCGTCTACATCGCCCACGACGCGGAGGCGTGGCGGGTCGAACGAAGCGAGTTCTTCGGTATTCGGTCGGGCGGCGGGACGAAAATCTCGTCGGCCTACGAACTCGCCGCGGCAATTCTCGAAGAGGAGTTCCCGTGGGGGGACTGGAACCGGTACGTGTTCGCCGCGGGTGACAGCGAGAACAGTCGGAACGACACCGAGGAGAACGTCGTCCCGATGATGGAAAAGATTCCGGCGAACCTCCACGCCTACGTGGAGACGCAACCGGAAGGCAAGGCCATCAATGCGACGCACGCAGAAGAGGTCGAACGCCACTTCGCTGAGGCGGACAACGTCGCGGTCAGTTACGTCAACGGGCCGGAGGACGTGACCAAGGCGATTTACGAAATCCTGAGCACGGAGGCAGAATGAACGAACGAATCGAAACCAAACGCGAGGCCGAACGAGTGCGAGAGCCGGTTGTGGAAGCGCGCAAGCTCGCGAAGAAACTCGGCCTCGACCCGTACCCGGTGAAGTACTGGATCATCGATTACGACGAGATGAACGAACTCATCGCCTACGACGGGTTCCAAGAGCGATACCCACACTGGCGATGGGGGATGAAGTACGACCGCCAGCAGAAACAGGGCCAGTACGCGGGCGGCAAGGCGTTCGAAATCGTCATCAACGACGACCCGGCACACGCCTTCTTGCAGGAGTCGAACAGCATCGCCGACCAGAAGGCGGTCATCACTCACGTCGAAGCCCACTCGGATTTCTTCGCTAACAACCGTTGGTATCGGATGTTCGCCGACGAACTCGATGCGGCGGCGCTCCTCGAACGTCACGCGAACCGCGTTCGCTCCATCATGGCCGACCCGGAAATCGACCGGGAAGCGGTCGAAAAGTGGATCGACAACGTGCTCTGTTTGCAGGACAACATCGACCAGCACCAGGCGTTCAAAAATCAACATCGGGTTCGAGAGGAGGACGAACACGAGACGGACGAAATCGGCGACCAACTCGCCGAGATGAATCTCAGCGACGAGGTGCGCGATGAGGTGTTCGACGAGGAATGGTTGGAAGCACAGCGCGAGAAACGCGCCGGAAAGCTCGAAGAGCCCGAAAAGGACTTGCTCGCGTTCCTCCGTGACCACGGGCGGGCCTACGACCCGGAGGAAGGCAAAGCCGTCGAGATGGAGGACTGGCAGAAAGAAATCTTGGAGATGCTTCGAACCGAGTCGTACTACTTCGCGGCCCAGAAGACGACGAAGGTAATGAACGAAGGCTGGGCCGCCTACTGGGAATCTCTGATGATGGGCGATGAGTCCTTCGCGGGGACGGACGAATTCATCGAATACGCGGATCACCAAGCGCGCGTCCTCGGGTCGCCCGGTCTCAACCCGTACAAACTCGGCAAGCAGTTGTGGGAGTATATCGAGAACACCGAAAATCGGCGTGAAGTCGTCCGAAAGCTCCTGCGTGTGAAAGGCATCACGTGGCGGAACTTCCACGATGTGGTCGATTTCGACGAAGTGAACGAACGTATCAAACCCCACCCGGCACTCGAAGCGATAAACTCCGAGACGCTTGCCGACCTCGAATCGCTTGACGACGACAAAATTGACCCCGAAGGGTTGGAGCGAGCAAAGGCGGGCGAAATCGACGTTGACCGTCATCCGTGGAAGGTGCTCTCCTACGACGGATTGGCCGAGCGTCATTTCTCGCTCAACAAACTCCAGAACCGCGGGTTCTTGGAATCCATTGGACAGGCAACCTTAGAGCAGTACGCCCGCTATTTGTTGGATGACGAACGGTACGAGAGCGTTGCGGAGGCCATGGCGGACGTTGATTTCGCCGTGGGCTGGAACCGGATGTACGAAGTCAGGGCGAGCCACAACGACGTGACGTTCTTGGACGGGTTCTTGACGAAGGAGTTCGTCACCGACAACAACTACTTCACCTACGAGTTCAGCCAGACGACCGGCGATTACCGCGTGACGAGCACGCAGTACGAGGACGTGAAAAAGAAGTTGATGCTTCAGTTCACCAACTTCGGCAAGCCGACCATCGCGGTCTACGACGGCAACTACGAAAATCGCAACGAACTCCTATTGGGCCACCACTACAACGGCGTCATGCTCGACATCGGGCAGGCGACCCGAACGTTGGAGCGTATCTACGACCTGTGGGGTCGTCCGGTAAACCTAAAAACCATCGTCAAAGAAGTCGATGAGCGAGACGCCGAAATCGCTCGGCGTCGTGACCGCGAACCGGAACCCGAAGAGAAAGGAAAGCTCCTGCGCTACGACGGGGAGGAGTTCGAAATCCACGACCTTCCGTGGAGCGAAGTTGAGGATATCAGGGCAACGGAGGTCGATTACAACACAAAACCGGCCGAGTGGCTCGCCTGAAGGTTCACCTCGATTCGTACAGTCGAATCTCACCACCGTCGACGACCACTTCGTACTCTTCATAGTTGAACGTCGCATAAACGGACGTTTCTTCGCGTTCGGTCAACCGTTGAAGCGCATCGATATCCACGACATCGTAGAGGGCGGGTCGAAGCTTCGTCGGATGCGTATCCAACACGGTACCGAGTGCCCGAGCGAGCATCACCACGACCGAATCCCGTGCAGTGCCGTACACCGTCCAGTAGGCTTCGTTCGATTCGTCTTTTGGGCGGTTCGTCGTTGGGAGACCCTTCGCGTCCGAGATGGTCGGTTCCGCTCGGGAAACCGAATCATCCTTGTCGGCGGTCCGGTCGTATCGCTCCAGGTTGGTGGTGTCGTCGGCCGAAATGACCGTTTCACCGTCGAATTCGATGACACCCGATTCGACCAGTTTCGGGAGATGGACGTGCTGGAGCGTGATGTGAACTCGTTCCCGTGTTTCGTTGCTGGGCGTTCCCTTGGACTCCCATTCGGCGATTCGATTTGCGATAGCCGATACGTCTGCGTGATTTGCTACTTCGGCGAGGTACCGGCAGACGTACCGCCGCCGTGGGGGAGTCGAAGAGAATCGAGAGAACGTCTGGTAAAATCGCTTCCTCTTCAGTTTTCGGCGGGCCGCCGCCGACCGTATCGAACAGCGGACGGAAAATAGCAATCGTCTCCTCGTCGTGTACTTCGGGGTTCATGTGGAAATGCGCAGTCACGTCGAGTCGCCGAAGGGAGTCGGTTAGCGAGTGGAAAAACCGAAAGGCCGTCGTTCGGTCGACGTAGCGGAGCATCGCGGTAATCGAGTCGAAACAGAGCACCGCCTGATGGTCGTTTACCGACCACTGGTCGAGAAAGAGGTAGACCGCGGTTTGGAGTCGTCCGAGACACTCCGGGTTGGCTATCGAGACGATCTTTTCGGAATGGGGGTTCTCAGTTGGCAGCGATGAACTATGCTTCCCGACGGCGATGATTCCGAACTCTGCCGGTTCGGTTCCGACTCGTGAGTTCCACTGTCTGAGCAGTTCTTCCGGTGACTGCTCGTAGGACCGGAACAACACGTTGCTCGCTTTCGGGCCGAAGGCTGATAGTCGCGGAGCACACTCGGTGTCGTTCGCATCATCGATGGCGGAGCTAAAGAGGAGGACGTTCCCGGGGGACGGGGTTGAATCAGCGGCGGACTTCATGACATCGTTCGCTAAGCTTTCTTTCGTTCTCCCTCGTAAAGGAGCTATCGTCAGACAATATCAAATGGAAGCATTCCAGAACAATAAAGATATCCACTAGACGAACTGAACTGTCGAAATCGATCCATCGTCTTTCGGCCGTCTTTGTCCATTTTTCGATGCTTTCAGTAGTTGACGATTGCTAGCAACTGAATGACATTTTGGTGCAATTCCGGTGAGTTATTTTGTTGGTTCGATGACGATGTCGCCATCGCGTTCGACGAACACGACTCTGTCCCCCTCTTCGAGTTCGGTACCCTGCTCTTCGAACACTTCGCGGACGTCTTTGATGAGGCTGATTCGCCAGCGTTGTGCGATTTTCGTCGTTCCCAAAATCTCTTCGTCGTCGGTCATTGAATTTGAGTTTAAAATAGACGGGGTTATGGATTTGTAGCTATTTTACCGATAGTGACGATAATGCGCGGGAACTGCGTTTTCATCGTTCAGATATCGCCCGCGTCCGTGGTGATTACGTGACTGCAGGACACGCCGAACGCCGTAACGGTATCGGTCGGATTTTCGATCGAAACGACCGGTGGGAGTGGAAGTGACCCGTCACTGACCTCCCCGACGGCGTCCTGACTGGTCGCGTTGAACTGGGAGTCGAGTTTGAAATGGCTCAGATTCGCCTCCGCGTACTGTCCTCGCCTGTCGGTTTCCTCTGCCGAGACCGTGCCTGAAAGAACCACTCCCACGACTGCGAGCACGAGGAGGAGTGTGGCAATTCGGTTCATCACTGCCGGAGAGGCAACGACGACGTTCATTAACTGGGACTACCGTTTGTGCCGTTCAGGAACGGAGTAACCGTCGTAACCGAAACGAAACGAAGAATAATCAGGCGAAACCAATCGCTCCCCGAATTGTTCGTCGTAAAAGTGCTCGGTAGGGGATTTGAACCCCTGTCCTCGGCTCGAAAGGCCAAGATGATTGGCCGGACTACACCAACCGAGCGTGTTGCGCTTCCCGCGCACTCATTGCTTTCTGCCGTACTAGTTTAAGCCTTGCGTTATCCACCGACAGCGGGCGGATTTCTCACGGTACTCGGTGTCATCCCTGATGGGTGGAAGGAACTTACTTCCCTTCGAATTCAGGGTCGCGTTTGCCCATGAAGGCCGTAATTCCCTCCATCAAGTCGTCCGTGTTCATCAGAAGACCGAACGACTGCGCTTCGATGTCGAGCCCTGCTTCCGTGTCCTCCCACCCTTTGAGCATGGCACGTTTCGTGTACTCCTGTGCGATTGGCGGGCCACCGGCGAGACTGCTGGCGAGTTCGAAGGCCTCGTCCTCGAACTCGTCGTTCGGGACGACGTCGTTTACGAAACCGTAATCCGCCATCGTCTCGGGGTCGTAGCGGTCTGCGGTGAAGATGATTTCCTTCGCGCGCCCCTCGCCGACGATGTGCTGGAGGCGCTGCGTGCCACCCCAGCCGGGCAGGAGTCCGAGGTTGTGTTCCGGTTGACCGAGTTCCGACCGCTCGCTCGCGATTCGGAGGTCGGCGCAGGTGGCCAGTTCCATTCCGCCGCCGAGACAGTAGCCGTCGATTCCGGCGACGACCGGCATCGGGCAGGATTCGAGTTTGCCGAACGTCTCTTGTCCTTTGCGCGAGAGTTCGATGGCCTGTATCGCATCGCCGCCGCCCGCGGCCATACTCTGTACGTCTGCCCCGGCGGAGAACGCCTTGTCACCCTCGCCGGTGATGAGGATGGCACGGACGTCGTCGTCCTCGACGACTTGGTCGATTGCGAGCGAGAGTTCGTCCAGCAGTTGCGCGCTGATGGTGTTCATCCGGTGCGGGCGGTCGATGACGATGTTACCCACCATGTCGCCCGGTTTCTCGATGCGAACGGTTTCGAACTCGACGTCGCCCTCGCCGCTCCCCTCGTAGAATCCAACGTCTGTGCGTTCTTCGAGGTAGTCCGCTGGTTTGTAACGTTCCGCACCCGTCTCGTCGTGGAGGTCTTCTAAGGTTTCGAGCAGGGTGTCCAGTCCGGCGTCGTCCGCCATCCGTGCGGGACCTTCGGGGAAGCCAGCACCGAGCATGACCGCCTCGTCGATTTCGTCCGCGGGGGCGACTTCGTTGCCGACGAGTTTCGCCACCTCGTTGGCCATCACGGCCTGGAGACGATGGACGGCCGCCTCGCTTCCGGCGTCGGTCGGAACGTTCACGCCGCCGTCTTCGTAGTCGTAGAATCCTTTGCCGGTCTTCTTGCCGAGGTTCCCTTCTTCGACTTTTTCGGCGAGCAGTGGGCACGGCTCGTACGCGTCGCCGAGCACTTCGTGCATGTATTCGAGGACGTGATAGCCTACGTCGATTCCGACTTGATCCGCGAGTTCGAAGCTCCCCATCGGCAGGCCGATGTCGAACTTCGTGGCGCTGTCGACTTCCTCGACGGTCGCATCGCCGGATTCGACCATCCACGCCGCTTCGTTCATCAGCGGAACGAGCACGCGGTTGACGATGAAACCGGGACTGTCCTTGCGGACTCGGACCGGCGTTTTGCCCATCTCCTCGGCCAACTCCTCGGTCAGGTCAAGGACGTTTTCGTTCGTGTACGCGCCCGTGATGACTTCTACCAACTGCATCCGGACTGGTGGGTTGAAAAAGTGCATGCCACAGAACTGCTCGGGACGGTTCGTCACCTCGGAGAGTTCGGTAATCGAGAGACTGGACGTATTCGTGGCGAAGATAGCGCGGTCGGGTGCGTACTCTTCCAGCTCCGAGTACACGTCCTTTTTGATGTCCATCTTCTCCGGAACCGCCTCGATGACGAAGTCGGCGTCCGAGACGGCCTCCTCGAAGTCCACGATCGGCGTCACGCGGTCGAGCGCGGCGTCGGCTTCGGCCTCGGTGAGTTGGTCTTTCTCGGCGAGTTTGCCGAGGCTCCACTCGATTTGGTCGTAGCCGTTCTGGACGAACTCCTCTTTGATGTCGCGCAGGTGGACATCGTACCCTGCGAGTGCGGCGACTTCTGCGATTCCGTGACCCATGTTCCCGGCACCGAGAACCGTGATGGTGTTGATATCTTTGAGCTCCATACAAACACCCTCAACATGAGGGTGTTTCAACGTTTCTCTCTCTGAACTAATAAACTTATCATGAGTTTATATCCGGTTACAAAACGATTTATCCGTGGCCCCGTAACTCGTTGGCATGGACTTCGAACTGACAAAAGAACAGCAGGCGATTCGTGACGAAGTGCGCAAATTCGCGGAGAATGAAATCGAACCGATCGCGAAAGAGTACGACCAGAAAGAGGAGTACCCGTGGGAAATCATCGATAAAGCCGCCGAGATGGGGCTAACCGGTGCCAACATCCCCATCGAGTACGGTGGCGCGGGCTACTCGCCGCTCGAAGTCGCCATCATCGTCGAGGAACTGTTCGCCGTCGACCCCGGTATCGGCCTCTGTATCACGAGCGCCGCGTTCGGTGGGGACGCTATCCGTGAGTTCGGAACGGAAGAACAGAAAGAGAAGTTCCTCACGCCGGTCGCGGAAGGTGAAGCCGTCATGGGTGCCGCCATCAGCGAACCAGACACCGGTTCAGACGTTTCGTCCGTCTCCACGACGGCCGAAAAGGACGGCGACGAGTGGGTTCTCAACGGCAACAAGATGTGGATTACGAACGGTTCCATCGGCGACTACTTCGTCGTGATGTGTAAAACCGACCCCGAGGCGGAAGACCGCTACGCTGGCTTCTCCCAAATCATCGTGGAATCCGACCGCGACGGCTTCGAAGCCGACAAGATTACCGGAAAACTCGGCATCCGTGCGTCCGACACCGCCGAACTCATCTTCGACGATTTGCGCGTTCCCGAGGAGAACCTCGTCGGAACGCGCGGAATGGGATTCCTCCAACTCATGCAGTTCTTCGACGAAACCCGAACTGCGGTCGCTGCACAGGGCGTCGGCATCGCCAAAGGAGCCTGCGAGCAGGCGCTGGAATACGCCCAGGAACGCGAACAGTTCGGTCGCTCCATCAGCGACTTCCAGGCGATTCAGCACAAACTCGCCGACATGCACACGAAGACCGAGGCTGCTCGCAACCTCACGTACAAATCCGCGTGGAGCGTAGCGAACGAGGACGGTCAACTCACGCAACTCGCGTCGATGGCCAAGGAGTTCGCCTCCCGTACCGCAGTCGAATGTGCCGACGAAGCGGTGCAGATTCACGGCGGGTCGGGCTACGTCAACGACTTCGATGCCGAACGGTTCTACCGCGATGCGAAAATTACGCAGATTTACGAGGGAACGACCGAAATCCAGAAAAACATCATCGCACGCGAACTACTCGGAAAAGGGTTCTAGCTCGCTCCTCGGCGAGTGCCTAAGCACTTAGGCGTTGTTCTTTTTGTGGTATGTGTCTACTGCACAGACGATGAGTTCTGACTCGCCAGACTTGCCGGAAATGGATTCGGAATCGAACGGCAAAGGGTCAGACGACCTTGATGCCCTGATGGAAGTCCTTTCCAGCCATCGCCGTCGCTATGCGTTGTACTATCTTCGAAAACAAAACGACGCCATCACGATGGAAGAACTCGCCAGTCGAATCGCGGACTGGGATTCGAACGTCGGCGTGGGCACCAAAGACCATATCCTGACCGAACTACAGCACAAACACGTGCCGAAGATGGAAGCGGTTGGTGTCGTCGAACGGAACGGTGACGAGGTTCGGTGTCCCGACACGGATGCACCGATAGACCGATATCTCGACCTCGCTAGCGATATCGAACGACAGCCGTAATCCCTTTCGCCTGGATCGTAGTTACTGACGAAACGGTTCTCAGGAGTCTGCTCGACGCATTTCTCAACGCAGAATATTCGGTGTAAACTCCGGGAGATTCCCGAAGAGATACACGATGTTCTTCGATTGGCCAGTACCGTATATTTATATGGAACCAAAAGTTGTATTCGTTACCGAAAACAATATAATTAAATATCTGCTTGGATGTCGAAAAACCAACGAGACGCTCATTTTTAAAGAGTGCGGGAGTCGCTTTCAGTGGATCGGCGCTGACCACGCCGACTGTATCGGCGGGTGCGTCAGAAAACAGATATATTATCGACCTCGACGGTGCATCGGACGACGCGCTTTCCGGACTCACCATCGTCCACCGACTCGACCAAATCAATATCGCAGTGGTCGAAGGCGAGGAGAATCAGGTGAGTGGCACGCGCTACTCCAAAGACGTCGAGATGGAACTCAACCAAGCCGAAGTCGAAAACAACGGTAACGGCGACGAACCCGGCCCGCACAAACTCTCGCAACTGCAATGGAACAAGCAGGCGCAGGGAATTTCCGGCGTTCACGGCACGACGCGCGGCGAGGGCACCCGTGTTTCGGTGATCGACTCCGGCGCGCTGGAGACGCATCCGGATCTGCAGGGCGTGCTCAACACCGAGCTTTCCCAAAATTTCACGGGTGACGGTGGGGACTACACCCCGATTATCAGCGACCACGGCACGCACGTCTCCGGCATCATCGCGGGGGACGACACGAACGGAGCCGGCATCGTGGGAACTGCGCCGGGAACCGACTTGGTCGCCCTTCGGGTGTTTACCGGGCCGTTCGCAACGTTCGGCGACATCATTGCGGCGATGGTGTTCAGCGCGGACATCGAATCCGACGTGGCCAATATGAGTTTGGGCGCGTACCCGCTTCCGAACAACGCCGACACTGCACTGCTTCAGGAGTCCATCGAGCGTGCATCGAGCTACGCGAACGAACAGGAAACGCTCATTGTTGCGGCGGCGGGTAACGACGGAGTGAACCTCGACGCAGATGGCGACGTGGTCAGCCTCCCGAACGAGGCGGACAACGTCATGAGCATCAGCGCGAGTGGGCCGATTGGCTACCGTTGGAACGACCCGGGCAACGGCAAGTTCATCCGGAACAACCACGCGGCGTTCAACCACATTGACCAACCGACGACGACGCCCGCGCCGTACACCAACTACGGATCCGAAGCTATCGACATCAGTGCCCCCGGCGGCAACTACGACCAGAACGCTTCCGACGACGAGAACTGGCAGTACGATCTCGTGCTCAGCACTGTGTTCGAATGGGGCGACAGTGAAATGGTTCCGGCCTACGGCTGGAAAGCTGGCACGAGCATGGCGGCCCCGCAGGTCGCGGCGACCGCTGCGCTCGTCAAGAGCGTCAATCCAGACGCCACGCCCGCACAAATCCGTAATCACCTCGAAGCGACCGCCGAGGACGTTGGGCAGTCAAGTTACAGCGGTGAGGGTCACCTCGACACCCGCGCCGCAGTCGATACCGAAATCGAAACCTGATCGCAACCCGCAGTCGATTTCGAATTTTTGTCAGAGAAGCCAGTCGAACCCGTCCAGCACCGCCTCTCTGCCACCCGATTCGAGCACGCTTCCGTGGCCCGGAATCACGCGGTCGAAATTCCAACCGAGGACGTTCCGAATCGACCGGCGAAGCGTCGCTTCGTTTGCCACCGTGAGTCGAAAATCGATGGGTGGGCCGACTCGGTCGTACACGCCCGCCACGCGCCCGAGGAGTCGGAGCGAAAGCGGTTCCTCAGGCGTGACGTGATAGCCGACATCGCCGACGATGAGCGTTCGACTCGGTCGATGAAAGAACGCGATTTCCGTGAGCCAGCGATGTCCCATGATTGCGATTTGATCGATGTCGGCACTCCAGCGTGGGTCGGGGACGCTCCCGAGAAGTGCGTCGAACGTGAGGTCGGTTCGGCGGGATGCCAGACCGGGTGCCGCGAGCAGTTCGGCATCCGGATACGCTTCGCGGTACTGCTCCATATGCAGGTGACCGTGGAGTTTGCTGGCGGGTACGACGAATCTGACGCCGCCGAGATCGTCCAGTGTTTCCTTCAGTTCCGGAGTGAGACGGGCCGGTGACTGGACGAACAAGCCGCCACTCGAAAGCCGAACGACGGTCATGATGCGCCCGATTTCGAGTCCGAAAAACCGCAGTGGTTCCTCGTGAATCCACAGGTTCGAATCGAGACGACTGAGCATAGGTGTCGTTGGTACCGTCAACCCATAGTTCGCTCTACTGTTTTCGAAGAGAGTGGTAGTGACTGGGGCGCTCGTCCGTCGTCACGACGGAAGAAAAATTGATTGTCGTGAACTGAATTCTGCTCCAGTTCGATTCGAAGTGAGGCTTATTCCGTCACGAAACGTACGAAATACGCGCACGGGACGAGATGAGTATTCAGAATACGGACGAAGCGACGGAGCCATACCCTTCACCGACACGGAAATGGCGCGCACTCCTCGTTATCGCAGTCGCTGAACTGTTGGCAATGTCGCTCTGGTTCAGCGCGACGGCATCAGCACCGGAATTGGCGGCGGCATGGAATCTCACGTCGAGCGAAACGGCGTGGCTGACGATTGCGGTGCAGTTAGGGTTCGTCGTGGGGGCGCTGCTTTCCGCGGTGCTCACGCTTCCGGATATCGTCCAATCACGCTATCTCATTGCCGGGTCGGCGATGGTTGGCGCCCTGACGACTGCCATCATCGCCGGATTCGTCACCACGCCGATTCCGGCAATCGCCCTTCGGTTTCTGACCGGTGTCGCACTGGCGGGTGTCTACCCGCCAGGGATGAAACTGATGTCCGGGTGGTTTCGAACGAATCGAGGATTCGCGATCGGTGTCCTCGTCGGCGCGTTAACCGTCGGCTCGGCGCTTCCACACCTGCTTCGTGCCGTCGGTGGCGTCGGGCAGCCGAGGGTCGTTCTGTACGGATCGGCGGGACTCGCCGTTCTCGGTGGACTGTCGGTGCTGGCCGTCGAGAACGGCCCGTATCAATCGCCGACCGCACCCTTCGACCCGAATGCCGTCCGTCGCATCCTCGAAGACCGGCCGACACTGTTGGCGAACGGCGGCTACTTCGGCCACATGTGGGAGCTGTATGCCGTCTGGACGTGGATTCCGACGTATCTCCTGGTCAGTTTCACGACGACAGGAACCACGGTACCGTCCGAACTCACATCGATACTCGCGTTCTGCACCATCGCAATCGGCGGTGCCGGGGCGATGGTGGCGGGCCTCCTCGCCGACCGGCTCGGGCGCACGACGGTGACGAGTGCGAGCATGGTCGTCAGCGGTATCGCCTGCGTTTCGGCGGGCGTGGTGTTCGGTTCGTCCCTGCTCGTGATGGTTCCATTCCTTCTCGTGTGGGGGTTCGCCATCGTCGCGGACTCGGCCCAATTTTCGACCTGTGTCACGGAGTTGGCCGAACCGAGCTACGTCGGAACCGCGCTGACCCTTCAAACTTCGATCGGGTTTCTGCTCACCACCGTTTCGATTCAGTCGATTCCGGTGGTCGCCGACAGCGTGGGTTGGCAGTGGGCGTTCGCTCCGCTCGCAATCGGACCCGCTGTCGGGACGTGGGCAATGCTCCGCCTTCGTGGGCTTCCAGCGGCGCGAAAACTCGCAGACGGGAATCGCTGATCGTTCGAACTCAGCCGGACTCGTACTCCGCCCAGATGTAGCGGGTTGCCACCGAGCGATACGGCCGCCACGCCTCCGCGATTTCGCGCATTTCGGCGCGGGTCAGTTCCTCGCCGTCGTTGTATACTTGTTCGATACCGCGTCGAACCGCGAGGTCACCGAGGGGAAGCACGTCCTCCCGTTCGAGGACGAACAGCAGGTACATCCGGGCGGTCCAATCACCGACACCCTTGATTTCGGTGAGTCGGGAAATGACTTCGTCGTCCGAACAGTCTGCCAAGCTGGATTTCGTGTAATCGTTGCGCTGGAAGGCGAGGGCCGCGTTCTTGACGTAATCCACCTTGGTACGCGAGAGGCCCGCATCTCGCAGTTTTTCCTCGCTCGCCTCTAGCACGGTTTCGGGCGTCACCTCGTGGTCGAGCAGGTCGAACACCCGTTCTTTGACGGCCTTCGCACTCGCCGTCGAGAGTTGTTGGTTGATGATGGAGATACAGAGTCGCTCGTATTCACTCCAGTCTCGTTCCGTATACGGGTCGTGTCTGTCGAGCAGGGTCGCCATCGTCGGGTCGGTTCGAAGCGTGGATATGGCGTCGTCGTTCATGGATGGTGGGGCCGTGTTCGAATGTTGGTATGGAGCGAACCGAGAAAAGGCGTTCCTATCCTTCTTGTTCTTCTTCCTCTTCCATCTCGACTTCGTCGTCACCGTCCACGCGGCGGCGCACGTCCACCTGATAATGTTTCAGGATGTCACGGCCGAGCAAGACGGGATAGTCCATGTGGCTCCGGTCTTCGATGCTCGCCGTAACCGTGTGGCGGTTGCCGCCGACGCCGACGACCACGTCCACGACGGGGCGCGATTTGCTGGACTTTCGGCTTCCAGATTTGACTCGCGTCATGCTCTTGATGGGTCCTGCGCCGATCTGTGCCGCGAGTTTCGTGTCGATGCTCGTCCGGGTCGCGCCCGTGTCGGATTTTGCGACGACGGTTTCGGAACCGCTCGTTCCGCTCACCAACACGTCCTCGGTGTAGCCAATGACGATGGTTTCCGTCGGGTCGGGGCTGGTGCTGACTGGTTTGCACGACGGCACCGAATCGTCGAGCGTGGCGGACAGTTCGTTGACTCGGTCGCGGTCGACTTCGCCGCCCGCCGCCTCGATTGCGGCTTTCGCGATATACGGTGCTGCGCTTCGACCCGTCGCCTTGTACAGTCCTTTGAAGCCTGCGGTCGGGTTCACTTCGAGGACGAACCAGCCGTCGGTTCCTTCGATGAGGTCAACGCCCGCGTAGTCGAGTCCGATAACGTCGGTCGCTCGTCGTGCGATATCGACGACTTCGTCGGGGAGTTCGTGGGTCATATCCTCGACATCCCCGCCGAGGGCGACGTTCGTTCGCCAGTCGTTTTCCGGCGCGTACCGGTTCATCGCGCCCACGATTTGGTCACCGACGACGTAGACGCGGAGGTCACGGTGTCGTTCCCCGTCCCGTTCGATGAGTTTCTGCAAGAACGCCTGTCGTTCACCGACGCGTGGATTGACCATCTCGTCCGCGCCAACTTTCCACGTTCCGCCCCCGTGGGTTCCGATTGCGGTTTTGTAGACGGCTTCCTCGCCGAAATCCGGGCGACCATCGTTCAGTCGGTTGTTGTCGAGCGCGAGAAGTGCGTCCGGAACGGCGATACCGGCGTCAGCAAGCCTCGAAGCGGTCGAGAATTTGTGAATCGCCGTCATCACGGCACAGGGTCGGTTGAGAACTGGAACGAGAGAATCAAAGATGTTTGCGAGGCCGAGTGCTTCCGAGGGCTGTTCGGTGTTCGAGAGCAGCAGTCGGTTGGCAACGATATCGATATTCGGTTCGAGCGTAACCGTCCCCTCTCGAATCTCGACTGCCGTGTTCTCGTGACGAAGCCATTCGGGTTCGTGGCCGAGATCCTCGACAGCGTTGCAGATCGCTTTCGTTTCTTTGCTGTTGTGTAAACTGAGTACCCCAACGCGAACAGGTGAGCCGTGAGCAGCCATGTGTGCTACATTTCGTAGCTCTCGTCTTAAAACGTTCTCGATCGATTTGAAGCGTCAACCCCCGATGAGCCGATAGTTTTGGGATTGGACATGTGTAGTAGTATATTTTTATACGGTGACCCCCGAGTGCTGTACATGACTGGGGACGAGGCAGAACCGTTCACGTACAACGGCGGTATCGTAGAGCCGGGCGAAACGCAAAACATCCGATATGGTATCAGCGAGACGTATCTCGGCGACCCGGTGCGCATTCCCGTGACGATTATCAACGGCGAGTATCCCGGTCCGACCGTGTACCTCTCCGCGGCGGCCCACGGCGACGAACTCAACGGAATCGAGGTCGTCCGTGAAGTCGCTCATTACTGGAATCACGACGACCTCCACGGAACCATCGTCTGTCTCCCCGTGTTGAACGTCCCCGGATTCCTCGCCCAACAGCGATACCTCCCCATCTACGACCGCGACTTGAACCGCTCGTTCCCCGGCCGCGAAGATTCCACGAGCGCGAAACGGATGGCTGCCCAAATCTACCGCAACTTCATCGAACCGTGTGACCTCGGTATCGATTTCCACACGTCTACTCGCGGGCGGACGAACATGCTCCACGTTCGCGCGGACATGGAAAACCCGGAAGTGGCTCGTCTCGCCCGCGCTTTCGGGTCGAACGTTATCATCTCCTCGGGAGGTCCGTCCGGAACGCTCCGCCGGGAGGCGTCGGACGGTGGCGCACCGACCATCACCATCGAGATGGGTGAGGCCCACCGGTTCCAGCGTCATTTTATCGACCGGGCGCTCGAAGGCGTGATGAGCGTCTTCGCGGAGTACAACATCCATCCCGACGACCCGGTGAAATGGCCCGGTTGGCGGACGGTCATCGATGATGAAAAAGAAAAGACGTGGCTCCGGGCCGACGCCGGAGGTCTGGTGGAGATGCATTACGACAGAGGCTCGCTCGTCTACGAAGGGACGCCCATCTGTACCATCACAAATCCGTTCAAAACCGAAAACGAGCACGTCGAAGCACCCTTCACCGGTCTGCTCGTCGGTGTCCTCGAAAACCCGGTGGTGTACCCCGGCAACCCGCTTTGCCACATCGTCGAACTGAACGCTGACACCCGACGAGCGCTAAAGCGTGACCGAGCGCACGCGGAGTCCGAGGGTGACGTTCAGCCGCCGGGGTACGTGGGAACTCCGGAACCCGCGGAGCAGTAGGGAAAGACGGATAGTTAGAATTCGAATTCAGATTTTCGTGGTGCGTTTTTCGTGCGTTTCCAGCAGGTGTTCCGCGAGTCGCTTCCCCATCAATGGCGGAACCGCATTCCCGATTTGGTTGGCGATGTCGTCGAACGACCCGACGAATTCGAATGAATCCGGAAAGCTCTGAATCCGCGCCCCTTCGCGGAGCGAGAGGCCGCGGTTTTCGGTCGGATGGAGTTTGTCACGCGGGTTGAAGTCGGTCGTGAGGATGGTGTTCGACTGGCCATCGGGCGTGAGTCGCATGTATCGCGGGCGGATGCCGGATTTCGTGTTCAAATCGTACCCGGTCGTCTCGCCGTCGATGTCGGTTCGAACCCAGCCGTCGGATAGCAGGTCGTCCAAGGCTTGCAGCACGTCGTCTTCCTCGTGTTCCAGTTGTCGCGCGATTTTGAAATCCGGAACCGCGCCAACCGACTTTTCGCCCATCCTGAACTCCTTTCGGGTTCGATTCCGGGCGATGAAATGCAGACAGTCCTGTTCAACTGCGGTAAACTGGTCGGCAATCAGTTCCCAGACCTGCCGATAGCGGTCGCCGAACCGACTGGAGCGATACATCTCGCCGGGACGAAGACAAGAGACGATCTGCCGGGTCGTCTCGTCGTCGGTAGGCGTCTTGGCGACTTGGTTCCACGTTTTTTCCGCACCATCGCGGATGAGAGGTAGATAGTCGTTGTCCGGGTAGTCGCTCAGGGGTGGAAGCGAAACGACCCCGTCCTCGGTCGGGGCGGGAAGGTCGCGAATCGCGTCTCGGACGGTCGTCCATCCGTTCTGAATCGTTCCATCGAGCGAGAGTTGATTGCCGCCGTTTTCGTGGTACTCGCCGCGGGGAAGCGAAGGGGAGACTCGCGACCCTTTTCGAACGCCGAAGTAGATGACGCGCTCTCGGGTCTGTGGAACGCCGTAATCCGCGGCGTTCAGTTTCTTCCACGTCACATCGTAGCCCGCGTCAGCGTACTCGGTTTCGATTGCGGCCAGAAACTCGTCGCTGATAGTGGCCATTCCGGCAACGTTCTCCATCATCACGTAATCCGGGTCGAGTTCCCGAATCCACTGGATAAACGAAAAGACGAGTTCGTTTCGCTCATCGTCCAGTCGTCGGTGGCCGCGCGCATCGCTGAATCCTTGGCAGGGCGGACTTCCGAAAACGATGTCGAACGCCTCGTCCGCGAAGGCGTCGGGGACGCCCTCGCTGATGTCATGATGGATTGCCTCCCCGTCGTGCGTTTCATCGAACGTCTTCAGCGCCTGTTCGTTCCTGTCCACGCCGTATTCGACCGAAATTCCCGCCTGCTCGAACCCGCAACTAAATCCGCCAGCACCACAAAAGAGGTCGATTGCCTTCATTTTGTTCGTGCCTCTCACAGCTAGGTAAAATACTCTCGGACTTCGTGAAGAAAATGAAACAGTTTGAAACACCGTCCGTTTCCAGAGCGAATAGGTCACCGGTTCGATTCGCTCGTGGGCGATTGGTGTGCCGAGTACAGCGAGGAAACCGACTATCGGAACATTGGTCACGATTACTTCCAACTACAGTTTCATTTTTACCGGCGAGAGCGGCGGCAGGTAGTAACTTCTATTTGCCCCCGGTACCGACCATCCGACTGGAATGAGTCAATCGTACAACCGGGGCCTCGTCGAGGACTTCGGCCGATGGCGGGAATTTTCGGCCGGAATGTGGGCCTGGATTTTCCACAAATTCACCGGGTGGGTGCTTATCGGCTACCTGTTCACGCATATCGCCGTTCTGAGCACTGCCACCGCAGGTGCTGAAACATACACGTCCACTATCCAAGGCCTCGAAGGGCTTCTTCTCGTCCGAATTGGCGAAATCGGTCTGCTCGCTGTTGCTGTCTTCCATATCCTCAACGGCGTCAGACTGCTCTTCGTCGACCTCGGACTGGGACTCGAATCGCAGGACAAGAGCTTCTACGCCTCGCTCGTGGTGACGGCGATCATCGTGCTGGCGAGCGTCCCGACATTCCTCGAGGGGGCGTTCTGATGGCGGAACGATACTCGTCGTTCCAGAGCGGGAGCATGACATGGTTCCTCCAACGCGTTACTGCGGCGTTCCTCGTCGTGGTACTGGCGTTCCACTTTTTCATGCTCCACTTCTACCACCACGCGTACGAAGTCACATTCATGGGCACGCAGGCACGGATGTCACAGTGGGGCTACTTCCTCACGATGACGCTGTTCCTCATCACGGCGACGTTCCACGGCGTGAACGGCGTCTACGCCGCCCTCGTGAATCAGGGTCTCTCCGGCAGTCAGCAGACCGCCGTGAAGTGGGTGCTAGTGATTGCTGGCGTCCTCCTCGCGGGACAGGGAACCTACGTCGCACTCGTCATGAACGGGATGATTTAACATGAGTACGCAAGTACCCGAAAAAACCGAATCCGAGACCGAAAGCGAAACGGAACGTACAGAGACCCCCGGTGACCGACGGCGGGCCGAGAAACGTGCCCGACAGAAGGGCACCACCGAGGCGCAGGAGACGACCGAGACGGACGAGGAGTCGATCCACCTCAAGGTATTCCGCTACGACCCCGAAATCGAGAGGAAGATGGAGCCCCGATTCGACGACTTCCACGTCCCCTTCACGAAAGGGATGACCGTCTTGGACGCGCTAATGCTCGCGCGTGACCGCTTCGACACGACGCTGACGTTCCGACACTCCTGCCGACAGGCCATCTGTGGCAGCGACGCGTTGTTCATCAACGGCACCCAGCGACTGGGCTGTAAAACCCAGATATCGGACTTGGAAGAGCCGGTTCGCGTCGAACCGCTCCCGCACGCCGAAGTCGTTAAAGACCTTGTCGTCGATATGGAGCACTTCTACGACCAGATGCACGCGGTCGAGCCGTACTTCCAGACGAACGAAGCTCCAAGCGACGAACTGCAGGAACAGCATCAGACGCGTGAAAACCGCGAGAAAGTGAAGATGTCCACGCGCTGTATCTGGTGTGGTGCGTGTATGTCTTCGTGCAACATCGCGGCAGGGGACAACGAGTATCTCGGCCCGGCGGCGCTGAACAAGGCGTTCCGGTTCGCCATGGACAAGCGTGAAGGCGAGGATATGCGAGAACACCGCTTCAAGATTCTCGACCAGGAACACGGCGTCTGGCGCTGTCAGACACAGTTCTCCTGTACGAACGTCTGTCCGAAAGACATCCCGTTGACCGAGCACATTCAAGAACTCAAACGCTCGGCAGTGAAGAACAACCTCAAGTTCTGGTAACCCTAATTTAGCAACAATGTACGAACACGACGTAATCGTCGTCGGTGCTGGCGGTGCGGGACTTCGTGCGGCCATCGCGGCCCACGAGGAGGGCGCGGATGTTGCCCTCGTCACGAAGCTGCATCCCGTACGAAGCCACACCGGCGCGGCGGAAGGCGGTATCAACGCGGCGATTCGAGACGGCGACTCGTGGGAAGACCATGCCTACGACACGATGAAGGGGTCGGACTATCTCGGCGATGCCCCGGCAATCGAGACGCTGTGTCAGGACAGTCCGAAGGAAACCATCCAACTCGAACACTGGGGAATGGCGTTCTCGCGCGAAGAGGACGGCAGCGTCTCCCAGCGACCGTTCGGTGGTCTCTCGTTCCCACGAACGACCTACGCGGGAGCCGAGACGGGACACCACCTGCTCCACACGATGTATGAGCAGGTCGTCAAACGGGGCATTCAGGTGTACGACGAGTGGTACGTCACCCGACTCGCAGTTACGAACCAAGAAAACCCCGAAGAGCGCGACTGTCACGGTGTCATCGCCTACGACATCAAATCGGGCGAGGTGCAGGGCTTCACGGCGCGCAACGGCGTCATCCTGGCGACCGGTGGCCTCGGTCAGGTGTTCGACCACACGACGAACGCGGTGGCGAACACCGGCGACGGTGCCGCGATGGCCTACCGCGCTGGCGTCCCACTGGAGGACATGGAGTTCATCCAGTTCCACCCAACGACGCTCCCTTCGACCGGTGTTCTCATCTCCGAAGGTGTGCGTGGTGAGGGTGGTATCCTCTACAACAGCGAGGGTGAGCGGTTCATGTTCGAACACGGCTACGCGAACAACGAGGGGGAACTCGCATCCCGTGACGTTGTCGCCCGTGCCGAACTGACCGAGGTGAACAACGGACGCGGAATCAACGACGAGTACGTCCACCTCGACATGCGCCACCTCGGCGAAGAGCGCATCATCGACCGCCTCGAAAACATCCTCCACCTCGCGGAGGACTTCGAGGGCGTCAACGCGCTCGAAGAACCGATGCCCGTCAAGCCCGGTCAGCATTACGCGATGGGTGGCGTCGAGACGGACGAAAACGGTGAAACCTGTATTTCGGGGCTGTACGCGGCGGGCGAGTGTGCCTGTGTATCGGTGCACGGTGCGAACCGCCTCGGCGGAAACGCCCTGCCCGAACTCATTGTCTTCGGTGCACGCGCGGGTCGCCACGCAGCAGGCAAAGACCTCGGGGAGCCGGAAATCACGACGGGCAAAACCGACGACATCGAAATCGGCGAGGTCGAAACGCCCGTCGAACCTGGTGCTGTCGGAACGCCGGAGGACGCCGTCGCGGACGGTGGAGCCACAATGGCCAAGCCGTCTCAGACCGTCGAAACGGCGCTCGAAGCCGAACGCGCTCGCGTCGAACGCCTCCTCGAAAAGGACGACGGCGTCCAGCAGGCCGAACTGCGCGCCAAACTCCAGAAGTCGATGACGGCGAACGTCAACGTCTTCCGGAACGAGGAAGGTCTCAAACAGGCACTGCGCGACATCCGCGAAGTGCGCGAAGAGTTCGAAAACGTGTACGTCAACGACCCATCGCGCACGTTCAACACCGACCTCATCCACACCATCGAGATGCGCAACCTCATCGACCTCGCGGAAGCCATCACGCTCGGCGCACTGGTTCGCGACGAGTTCCGCGGTGCCCACTGGCGACAGGAGAATCAGGAGCGCAGAGACGACGTGTGGCTGAAGCACACGCTCCTTTCGTGGAACAACGGCACGCCGGAACTCTGGTTCAAGCCGAGCATCCTCGAAGGTGAAGACAAAGAGTACGAACCGAAGATTCGTTCATACTGAACTCGGCGTTTTGTTTTCGTTTGGTTTTCCGTCAACTGTGTTTTTATTGGGGTGGTATGGGTTCTGATGGTGGGTTTGACGGGAGACCGACTGCTGGCGCTTGGCAACAGCAACCTCGACTCCAGAACCAATTTTGATCTCGACGAAGACTGAAAACCGACGGACTAAAACCCACCGTTCGAGTCGCTATCCCGAGATTCCAAGCTTCGTCAGGAGGTTCACAGTCCAACCCATCGTATCCACGATCTTGTATCCGAGATAGATGCCGATAATTCCCGTGATGCCCGGCAGTTTCGGCGGGGCGGGAATCGGCACGCCGAGGGAGTGAAACAGACCACCGGTTATCACGCCGGTCAGTAACGCCAAAACGGTCATTGTGAGGTTCATCGTGGACTTACTGCGAACAGAAACGTAAAAAATAGTTCGGAGTCAGCGACACGGCGGAATCAGCGACACTGGGAAATCGTCCGCGATTCCGAGAGCGGCATCGATACCCACGCGTCATCGCGAGTCACATCCGCGATGACGGCCAGTTCGTCGCCATTCTCGTCCTCGTCAACGGCGAACATGATATCGTCGTCGGGAGCCTGTGCCTCGAAATCGTCGGCTGAGCGTGTCCAATTCAGAGTAGATCACCGTGGTTCGACTCGACCTTCGGCAGGTAAGCACCTGGGTATCGGGCCGTATCCCCCTTTGTTATGTACCGCCTTCGGGTGGATAGGATTCGATTGTCGTCCCATTTCCATGAGTTTTGTCCAGTTCATCGAATCGATACGTGATGGCTGACCGGACGATGGTGGAGTACGCGCAGGATAACAAAGTACCATCCGAGACTACGCCAGTCACGGACTGATTTCATGGTATCTGGAGAACTGAACACGAGACAGCACCGCGCGAAGACCGACTCGGGGCCGACATGAGCCACGGGACGAACGACTCGTGGTGGACGAAGCTCACGCGGCCAGTGCTCGAATTCCCCATTGACCTCGCGATACTCGGGTTCGCAGTTGCACTGGCTACCTTCGCACTCCTCCAACCGGAGGTTCGTGCGACACCGCTCGCAGTCGTGCTGGGGCTTCCCGTCGCACTGTTCGCACCGGGATATGCTGTCGTTTCGTTTCTGTTTCCCGAGGCGGGACCACCACGCCCGACGGGATGGGGAGAACCAAAACGGATTCGACGCGAGGGTATCTCGCTCACCGAGCGCATCTCCCTCTCGTTCGGTGTCAGTCTCTGTCTCCTCCCGCTACTCGGTTTGTCGCTTTCGCTTCCCGAACTTTCGTTTGACCCGGTTTACGTGCTCGCTATCGTCGTCGGATTCACGCTCGCGGTCATCGTTTTCGGGGCGATTCGTCGCGTCAACGTCCCCGCTGACGACCGATTTTCCGTCTCGATTCGCGGTGGCGCGTCCCGGATTTACGGTGCCCTCTTCGACGACGAGACGGGATTCGATGTCGTATTGAACGTCCTTCTCGCACTCTCTGTCGTCGTCGCACTCTCCGCGGTCGGCTACGCGTTCGCCGCGCCGCAGGACGGCGAGCATTTTTCCCAACTCACCCTGCTCAACGAAACCGACGACGGGGAGTTCGTCACCGCTGACGCTTCTGTATCGTTCACGCCGGGCGAGACGAAACCGATGTACATCTCAGTGACGAATCACGAGGGGGAACGAGTCAAGTACACCGTCGTCGCCGAACTCCAGCGCGTCGAACAACGTCCGGACGGGAGCGCGCGTATCGTCGAACAGCAGGAACGAAAGCGGTTCGAACAGCGCCTGCCTGCGGGCGGTTCGTGGCGAACCCAACACGAAATTTCGCCGACGATGGCCGGTGAAGACCTCCGTCTGGTGTATCTTCTCTACAAGGGTGACCCGCCGAGCAATCCCAGCATCAACAACGCCGACGAGCACGCATACGTTTGGATAACCGTCGGCGCAAACGGGTCAGAATAATGTGGCCGTGGGAACATCTCGCCTTCGGCTATCTCACCTTCTCGGCCTACAGTCGTGTTCGAACTGGCCGACCACCGCGAAGCGACGCGGTCGTCGTACTGGGGGTCGCGACACAGCTCCCCGACCTCGTGGATAAGCCACTCGCGTGGTCGCTCGCCGTTCTCCCCAGCGGTCACTCGCTCGCACATTCGTTGCTGACCGCGCTCCCGCTTTCGGCGCTCGCGCTCGTGCTCGCATACCGTGCACGCCGAACAGACATCGGTGTCGCGTTCGCGATCGGCTACCTTTCGCACCTCGCTGGCGACGTGATCTATCCGATTGCGGTCGGCAAGGAGCCGTTCCTCGGGTTCCTGTTCTGGCCCCTCGTCCCGGTTCCGAGCGACCAATCCACGCTCGGATTTATCGCTCGATTTCGGCGCTATTTCGGCGACTATCTGACGTACTTGGACGACCCCGCGGTGCAGAGCTTTCTTGCACTCGAACTCGGGCTTTTACTCGGCGTGTTTTTCCTGTGGCTGTTCGACGGAATGCCCGGCGTCCCGCGAAAAATCGCCCGTCAAGTGCCGGTAATCGGTCGATAACGACGACATTTTGAAACGAATTTCACGCTACCCGTCCGAGACGACCGTGCCACATCGCTGGCAAACATCGTCGTCGTCGCGGTTCGGGTCGATTTTTGTGCCGCACGTTGGACACCCGTTCCACGATTGCCCGTCGAATTGCGCCGAGGAAAGTCCGATTGCGACGAGAAGAACGCCAGCGATGAACACACCGACCGGGCCGAACGAGATTCCGATAGACCACGCGATAAGCGCGAGACCTGCTGCCACGAGTGGATTCTTCATACGCATCACTTGTGGCAGATGACGTGAAAAATCTTGTCAGATTACCTGAATCGTTTGTACACGTCGGTCAGCAGGTTCATCATCCGGGTACCGCGTTCCAAGCTGTAGTAGCGAACGAGTTCGGGGTTGAACTTTGCCTTGTAGCCACAGAGTCGGCGCTCGTTCGCGCCGACGAGGTCGTAGCGTGGGATTCCCTCGTCCATCGCATCGCGCATGATTCTCCAGTCCACGAGGTCGTTGACCGGCACGTCGTGGTCGTGTTTCGCGCCACCTTGCCAGCGATAGATTCGTGAATCGTCGGCCAATGCTATCATGCCTCCGGCGAACTCGCCATCGACTTCGCAGACGTAGGGACGGACTGCCCCCTCCGGAAGGCTCTGATAGAGGTCGGCCACGAAATCAGCCGAGAGACGATACGGTTCGTCCTGTTCGTCGTGGCGAGCTTTGACTTGTCGGATGATTTGCTGGATGGTCTGCACGTCGCCTACGCGGATGTCGTACCGACTCTCGTCGGTTCGAGTGTTGCTCCGGGCGTCGCTGCTGAAACTCGACAGCACGCTTTCCTCGCCGGGTGTGAGGTCTACCTCGTAGGTGTGTCGCGGAAGCACTTCGAACTCGTTCCACTCGAACGGTCGAATATCCTCGTATCGTCCGCCGGTTCGGACGTGGACGTACTTCGGGCCGTACTGTCGATCCAGCCAGTCGAGACAGCCGTCGATGAATCGGCGGTGCCTCCGTTCGGCTTTGCGTCGTTTCAGTTTCCCCATGTTCAACAGCACCGGACCGAGGTGCGGAAGCCAAAGGTTTGGAGGCGGAGAGAAGGCGGTCGTGACGCCGCCTTTCGAAATCGTGAAGGCGGGAAACAGGCCGACCGGTTCCTGTCCCTTGTATCCGACGAGTGGGTGAAGGGTCGCGCCGGTGTGTTCCGCCTGTACCCGGAGGGCGTCTAGTCGGTGAAACACGTCACCGTGTGGCGACCGTTCAACGTAATCGTTCCAGCGGTCTAAATCGTTCGCGCGCTCTACCCTGATGCCGTTCTTTTCGATGGTAATACTCATTCGAGATATCCGAGGTCTGCGAGTCGCGTTTCCACGCGCTCGTCGTCGGTTTCGACCGTCTCGCCCGCATCGAATGCGGGGTAACTTTGCTCGCCCGCCGACTCGACGACCGGGAGGGTGTGCCCATCCATTCGGTCGCTTGCGGGGACACCGAGAGTTGCTAACACCGTCGGTGCGACGTCGAAGAGGTGAGCATCCGCGAGGGCCGCATCGGCGTCGATTCCCGCGCCCGCCGCCGCGAAGATGCCGTTTAGTTTGTGGTTCCACGGTTCGCGCGGTGCGCCGAACTGCCGGTCGCGCAGTTGCGCGGAGAGGAACTGGTCGAACTCGGCGGGGACACAAACGATGTCCACAGCGTCGTCACTGTACGGCCCGTCGAAGAACGCTTCGCGGGGTGCAACCGTCTCGAAGACCGGATGGCCGTCGGGAGTGCGGACGCCCGCCAGTTTCTCGATGAGTTCCGACCGCAGGTCGTCGTACTTTTCGGGCGGCACGACGCCCTCGGGGTCGCGTCCTTCGAGATTGATTCGGACGCCACATTCGATTCTATCGCGCATGAAGGCGACCGAGTTCGAGAAATCGACCTGTTCGGTCGCGGCGCGGATGAAATCCTCCGGAACATGCCGTGCAACGAACTCGTCCAATCTCGCGCGAGCGAGCACTGCTCCGATTCGTTGACTCGTGATGCCGACTTTCGCGGCGAGTGCGAGTCCACGCTCGACAGCTCCTTGATTCCGGGGGGAGCTCTCTTCGCCGCGCTGTAACTGATTGCCCGCGATGGTCGACCACGAGGGCATCCCTTCACCGCCGCGAACCGTTTTCACGTAGCCTTCCTCGCGTAGGAAATCGTTGACGCGGAACTCGTATCCCGAGTATTCGCCGATTCCGTGGTCGCTGGCAACGATGACCGTGTCGGGGTCACAGTCGTCCAGAATGGTTCCGACCTGCTCGTCTACGGCCTCGTACACTGCTCGTACGATATCCTCGTCGCCGGGATGTTCGTGGAACACCGTGTCCGTGCTTTGAAACTGGACGAAGCCGAAATCCGGGTCGAAACGGTCCGCGAGGTAACGAAATGCCTCTCCGCGCATGCGCGTGAGGCGACGGTACCATTCGACCGATTTGTCCTGCGGGAGGTTTCGTGGGGCGTACACCCGATAGCCGCCGATCTCGTCTCGCACGTCGTCCAGTAACTCTTTCGGGTGACACCTCGGATTCTCGGGGGCGGTGTAGCCCGGTAGTATCGCACCGTCGATTGCTCGCGGTGGATGGGTTACGGGAGCGTTTACGACAACGCTCGAAAAGCCGTGCTGATCGAGGAGTTCCCAGAGCGTGTGCTCGCGGACTCGACTCGCGTTCACCACGTCCCAGTCGTAGCCGTCGAAATCGAGGAATCCGAAAACCCCGTGTTTACCGGGATTTACTCCGGTGTAGAGCGAGGGCCACGCACTGGGTGTCCACGGCGGAATCTGTGATTCCAGTGGCCCGGACGACCCCGAATCGAAAATCGACTGGAGGTGTGGCAGCGCGTCGTCCTCGAACAGTGGGTCGAGAACGGAGCGACACCCGGCGTCAATTCCGATGAGGAGCGTCTGCATCTGACAGTCCATGCTGTCAGCGAAAAATCCACCTGCGTCCTTTGTTATGCGTCGGTTTCTGTCGGAGTAGACCGGTCGTACTATCGAAATCCGAAAAGGAATGCGACAAGAGAATGTATGTGGTTCAATAGCACATTTCCACCGGCTCACTCATCGAAACCTGTGTCTGACTCGTTCAAATTCTTCATCAAGGATACGCCTACCCACCATCGAGCGACTGTGAAAGGCAGTTCTGTCGATGGGCGAAATCGATCCCGATCCGGAATTTATTTAAATTAGTAAGAAAGCATTGAACTTGCAATGGCACGCGACGTTGCGGCACGAAAACGCGAGCGTTCGGTCTCCCTGCGGTCTGCCGAGAACTGGGGCTGACCGTTTCCCGAGCTATCATCGACGTGAGTTTCTGAGCGGTGGAAAGTGACCTAAAGGAGCGGTAAGGTACCGTTTCTGGAACGTATTCTCTTGTTACCCGTCCTCTTCCTCACCCAGAATAGTACTTAAGTTCTGCATCTTGCATTGAGCCAAAATCGGAATCTACTTAAATCCGTAACGTCGCATTGAAGCCATGGCACGCGACGAAACGGCACGCGATTCACCAGACGACGGTCTCTTGAACCGACGTTCGTACCTCAAATTTGCGGGAGCAACGGCGGCAGCGTTCGCAGCAACGGGCGCGGCGAACGCGAAGGAGTACCGAACGATTACCGTTCCCGCAGGGGAAACCAAATCCATCACCGTCGGCGACGGCGAGACGTTCGAGAACGTCCTCATCGACATGACGGCTGACGGAGCCTCGGCACTCGTCAGAACGAGTGGTTCCGGATGGACGATTCGAAACGTCGGCTTCAAAGGGATTCACCCCGGCGGCCACTACCTGCTGAACCCCGGCGTCTCGAGTCCGGAAGGCACAGGTCTCATCGAAAACGTCTACATGGGCGACGGCCAGGTCGCTGGCTCCGATAGCGGCGGTGTGTGGGTCAACGCAAACCTCCCGCATCGCGGCACCATCAAATTCCGCAACGTCCATGTCGCCGGTATGATCGACAACGGTCTGTACGGTTCCGGACCGGGTGCGCAAGGCTACGGCGGCAACCTCCACGTCGAGTCATCCTATTTCAAAGGGAACACCATCTCGAACGTGCGACTCAACGCGAAGGCCCGACCGTGCAAAGTCACGAACACGGTCGTCGATACGCGAGGGAACAAGCCATGTCGAATCGGCTGTTCGGCCCCGGGTTCGACCACCACGCGCGCAGTCTGGTCGTGGTACGGCGAAACCCACCTGCGTAACTGTGACATCGTCGGCAGCATCGCCACCGCGAAAGGCGGCTCGGTGACGAAGACCGACGTTCGAACGGGAGATCAGGCTGACCTGACACCGCCGAAGGGCGTCCCAATGTCCGCGAAGCAGGCCGCGAGTGGCGCGGGTGGCAGTTCCGGCAATCGCAAACAGGCGATGAAGCAAAAGCAGGCGAAAGCACAGGGACTGCCGAATGTCTTGAGCATTTCGAGCTCCGACGGCTCAACGGTAACGAACTACGAATTCGAAGTTACGGGGAAAGTTCGAAAATCGACCGAAAGAGGCGGGTCGAAGAGCAAAGAAGACACCATCGAGAGCGGAACCGTTTCCGGCGCGGTCGCCGGCGGCACCGACAGCTATCAGTTCGCCGGAACACTCACGACGTTCAGCCTCGACGGAAACGCGACGATTTTCCTCAACGGAAAGCGCGTCACGCCCGGCAAACTCGGACTTCCGAAAACGCTTGTTATCGACGGCAGCCAGAGCGACGGGGAAAGTATGTACTCGTTCGACGTGGGCGGATCCGTAGTGAAGGACGACGACCACGGCAGTATCAACTCATTCGACACCATCTCCGGAACGAAGGTGAAGGGACGAGTTATCGACGGAAAGGATGCCTACCGCTTCTCGGGCGACCTGAAACGCATCGAACTCGACGGGGGCGCGAAAGCGTGGGTTCGCGTGGGGGGTACCAAATGAACAAGTCCCGCTGGAAAGGCGTCCCCTCCGACCCTGACCTCGAAGGCGACCTCGGCTACGAGCTCGACGAATGGGACGTAATTCGAGCGAAAAAGAACGGCACCGGCCGCCTCATGTTCCTCCCGAAAGACGAGGAGTTGCTCCGCGACGACGCCTTCATCCTTGCGGGGTCGAGTTCGGTCTGTAACGTCGAAGACCGCGTGTAGGAGAGCGCACCGATCTTTTTGATGCGATCGTTTCGATAGCTCCTTTTCGTTTCAGCAACTGACTCTGTCCCTCCCTGGCGACGGCTCTCGACCGTGATTTTTCTTTCCATGCGAGGAACCGATTGCGTCGAAAAAGCGTTCCGAAATAATCGCCTTACTGTCCTTCCGCCCGTCGCAGTTCCGGCGGGGTTCCCTGTACTGTCCGCCGTCGGTAGTAGAAATACTGGCCGATGGCAGAGAGCGCGTAGGCGACGAGAATAATCATCGCCGTCGCGATTCCCGAGAGAAGAACGAACGGGTAGATTTCGAACCAGACACCGAGCACGAGCACGATGCTTCCCAACGAGAGCGCGAGGTAGTATCTATCCCACGGGATTTCGGGTCGGGACACGTCGCCGAGGTAGGTGTCGAGTTCCCGTGCACGGCGAGAGAGGCTTACTTCCCCATCCTCACGGTCGTACTCGATGATACGTGCGTCATCCAATTTCGGGAGATGCGTCTGGTAGAGCGAGATGTAAACGCGCTTTCGCTGGTCGCTCGTCAACTCGGTGGGCGTGGTATCGTTTTCCCACGCCGCGACTTGCTCGGTCAGATCGGATAGTTCGACAGTTCCCCCTTCCCGCCGAAGGTAGTAGAGCGCGTACCGTCGCCGTGGACTCTTGAGAACCTCGAATACCTGATCTTGCGAGAGTCCGGAACTAGCCATCGTATGAAGACAGAGTTTGGCGACCGCTCATCGGAAACAATACACCCCCCATTCAGTTCGTGACCACCCTGTAGTCACAGATGCCACCACCGCATATACCGGCTATCGCCCCTTCTCCACTTTGTTACCACGGTGCTGTTCCCGGGTAGTGTCGCCATACAACCTCCGAGTAAGGGTATATCCCGACGTTTCGACCGTGTAACGCGAATTACGGCGATTCAAGTGACGGTGTCGGGACTAGTCTCGAGCTACTGCCCGCCAAGGTGCGTATAACAAAGAGGACAGGTAGGCATGGAGGGAATAACGCCTGTTCGCCGTCCTCACGGCCGAAACGGGCTATCCACGACCCAACCTATGAACTCACTACTAACCACTGACACGCCCTGCGACCCGTGTCCCCACAGGGGTGGTCATCGGTGACCGAACCACGGAGTCGAGACCGGAGCGTCAATCCGGAAGCGACCGTCGGATACGCCTACGCTGATGATTCGGACGCGCCAGTCATTGGCGACGACGCTACCATACGGTCAGGTACCGTCATCTACGACGACGTAACCATCGGCGACGGATTTACGACCGGTCACGGTGCGCTCATTCGAGAAGAGACGAGTATCGGCGACGATGTCGTCGTCGGGACGAACACGGTCATTGACGGCCAAACGACCATCGGCTCGCGCGTGAGCCTCCAGACGAACGTCTACGTGCCGACGAACACCACGATCGGAGATAGGGTGTTCGTCGGCCCCTCGGCGACGTTTACCAACGATCTGTACCCGATTCGTCAGTCGTTCGAACTCGAAGGGCCGACACTCGAAGACGACGTGTCGGTCGGCGCGAACGCGACCCTCCTGCCCGGCGTCACGGTCGGTGAAGGTTCCTTCGTCGCTGCGGGTGCCGTCGTTACGGACGATATACCGCCCGGAACTCTCGCGGTCGGCGCACCTGCCGAACACCGCCCGCTTCCCGAGTCGCTGAAAGGAGGGAACGACATTTGATTCCCATCGCCGACCCTGAACTGGGCGACGAAGAAATCGAGGCGGTGGTCGAATGTCTCGAAAGCGGACAGTTGGCGGACGGCCCCGAGGTGCGGAAATTCGAATCGGAGTTCGCCGACTTCTGTGACACCGAGTTCGGCGTCGCCGCGAGCAACGGGACAACGGCCCTTCACGCCGCATTTGCGGCGCTTGGAATCGGGCCGGGTGACACTGTCGTCACCTCACCGTTCTCGTTCATCGCCAGCGCGAACACGATTCGGCTGGCCGGGGCGGAACCGGTGTTCGCGGACATCGACCCGGAGACGTACACCCTCGACCCCTACGCGACCGAAGAAGCAGTTCGGGAGCACGAGGCGGACGCCATCCTCGCGGTTCACCTCTACGGTTTGCCCGCGAAGATGGGCCACCTCCAAGACATAGCCGAAACACACGACCTCGCGCTCGTCGAGGACGCCGCACAAGCACACGGAGCGACGTACGACGGCAAACCCGTCGGGTCGTTCGGAGATGCGGCTTGTTTCTCCTTTTACCCGACGAAAAACATGACGACCGGGGAAGGGGGGATGGTGACGAGCAACCGACGGGACGTGGCCGAACGGGCGGCGAGTTTCATCAACCACGGCCGACCTATGGCCGGGGATGGATGCAGTTCGTACGACCACGTTCGACTCGGCCACAACTTCCGGATGACGAGTATGGCCGCGGCAATTGGTCGCGTCCAGTTGTCGCGACTCCCGGAGTACAACGAAGCTCGGCGCGCGAACGCGGGTTACCTGACCGACCGACTCCGGAATGCAGACGTGACGACGCCGGTCGAACCGGAGGGTTGTCGTCACGTGTATCACCAGTACACCGTGCGTACGGATGACCGAGACGGGCTCAAGCGCCACTTCGAATCGAAGGGCGTCGGAACCGGGGTGTACTATCCGACGCCCATCCACGAACAGCCAGCATACCAACACGTCGAACACGACGCTCCAGTTTCGGAACGGGCCGCGGAGGAAGTGCTTTCCCTCCCGATTCATCCGAGACTGTCGGGTGACGACGTGCGAACTATCGCATCTGCCATTACGAACTATGAGTGAACCAGTCAACGCAGTGGTTATCGGCGTCGGAAGCATGGGTCGCCATCACGCCCGCGTCTATAGCGAACTGCCGGAGGTAAACCTCGTCGGCATTCACGATGTGGACGAAAAGCGGGCGTCCGAAGTCGCCCGGGACCACGGGTCACAGGCGGTCAGCATGGAGGAAGCAGTCCGCGAGGCGGATATCGCCTCCATCGCGGTTCCCACGCCTTACCACTACGAAATGGCGAAACGGTGCATCGACGGCGGGGTTCACATCCTCGTGGAAAAACCGTTCGTCGCCGAACCGGAGGAAGGCAAGGAGTTGATAGCGCACGCCGAGACGGCGGACGTGATGATACAAGTCGGACACATCGAGCGGTTCAACCCGGCGATTCGAACGCTCTCGGAAATCGTCTCCGACCTCGACATCATCGCCATCGATGCGCAGCGACTCGGCCCGCCACCGGAAGGCAGGGCCGTGGACGTGAGTGCGGTGATGGATTTGATGATTCACGATTTGGACGTGCTCCTGTCCATCGTGGACGACGACATCTCTTCGGTCGCCGCGGTAGGAACGCGGGACAACCGCTACGCCAGCGCGAGTATCCAGTTCGATGGGGGAATCGTCGCGGGACTGACCGCGAGTCGCGTCACCCAGGAGAAAGTCCGAAAGCTCTCGATTACGGCCGAAGAGTGCCGTGTAAACGTCGATTACACCAATCAATCGGTGGAGATTCACCGGCACTCCATGCCGGAGTACATCGAGGAGAACGGCGACCTGCGGTACCGTCACGAGAGCATCGTGGAACGGCCGACCGTCGAAAACGGCGAACCGCTGAAAAACGAACTGCGATCGTTCGTCCGTAGTGCAACCACGGGTTCGACGCCGGTCGTCACCGGCGAGGATGGCCTTCGCGTGCTCGAAGTCGCACGGGAAATCGACGGATTGGCCTCGGGACTGCACGAGCAGGAGGTGCATCTCGGGTGAGTCTGCGGGAAGCACAAACGCTCTACGGAAACGATGCATCCGCCGCCGACCAACGCGAAGCGTTTCGATCAGGAAACGTCCCGGTCGCGGTGTACGGACTCGGCAAAATGGGCCTGCCGCTCGCGGCAGTGTACGCAGAGACTTGCGGCAACGTCGTCGGGGCAGACATCGACCCCGAAGTCGTCGCTGCCATCAACCGAGGCGACTGTCACGTCAAACGTGAACCGGGACTCCCCGAACTCGTCGCCGAGACGGTCGAATCGGAATCGCTCCGGGCCGTCGAATCGCCGACGAAAGCGGCACATGAAGCCGCGATTCACGTCGTCATCGTGCCGACGCCGATTACGGACTCGAACGAACCTGACCTCGCCATCCTTCAATCGGTGGCCGAAGCCATCGCGGCGGGACTCGAACCGGGCGACCTCGTCGTCATCGAATGCACGGTTCCGCCGGGAACGACGCGGGACAAACTGCTCCCGCTGTTGGAGCGCGAAAGCGGCCTCTCGCGCGAAGCGTTCGGACTTGCCGTCTGTCCCGAGCGAACGTCCAGCGGACGAGCATTACAGGATATTCGTGGAGCCTACCCCAAAGTGGTCGGTGGCGTGGACGAGGAAAGCACCCGCGTCGCGGAACTCGTCTACGGCGAACTCACCGACAACGAGGTCATTTCCGTCCCCAACACGACGACTGCTGAGGCGGTAAAAGTGTTCGAAGGTGTCTACCGCGACGTGAACATCGCGCTGGCGAACGAGCTCGCCACCATCGCCGACGACGCCGGAATCAGCGTCAACGGGGCGATCGAGACGGCAAACACCCAGCCCTTCTGTGACATCCACAAACCGGGGCCGGGCGTCGGGGGTCACTGTATTCCATACTACCCCTACTTCCTCATCGGACAGTTCGACGCAGACTTCCCTCTCCTGCGAACTGCCCGCGAGGTGAACGATTCGATGCCAGCGTTTACCGTCGAGAAGACGGCGGAGTTGCTGGCCAAAGAGGGGAAATCGGTTTCGGACTCGCGAGTGCTCGTCCTCGGGTTGACCTATCGACCGGGTGTCGAAGAAATTCGGGCGACCCCGGCACGACCTATCTGCGCCCATCTCGCCGATCAGGGTGCGGACGTGTTCGCGGTCGACCCGATGTTGGACGATGCCGCGGAATTCGACGCGACGAAACTCGAGTTCGAAGACCTGGCAGCACACGAGTTCGATGCCGCGATACTCGTCACCGACCACGACGAGTTCGCGGGTATCGACTGGGCAGGATTCGACCCGATGGTCGTCGTTGACGGCCGCGACGCCCTCGACCTGTCGTGGACTGACCACCGTGTCTACACCATCGGAGGTGACTGAATGTACGAGGGAAACACCGTCGCCGTCGTCATTCCGGCGTACAACGAAGAAGGACTAGTCGGACGCGTCATCGATACCGTGCCGGAGTTCGTCGATAGAGTGTACGCCGTAGACGACTGCTCGACGGACGACACGTGGGAGGAGATTCGCGCCCACGCCGGGCGAACGGTTCCGATAACTGACGGAGGGGACGCCAACTCCCCGTTCGACCAGCGCGTCGTCCCGATTCGACACTCGGAGAATCGGGGCGTCGGTGCGGCCATCAAAACCGGCTACTGTCGCGCTCGGGAGGAAGGAATCGACGTCACCGCGGTGATGGCCGGTGACGGGCAGATGGAACCCGAAATGCTGGCTCGAGTCATCCAACCGATTGTCGATGGACGGGCCGACTATGCGAAAGGCAATCGCCTTTCGACGCCGGGATTCCGCGAAGGAATGTCGGCGTGGCGGAGTTTCGGCAACTGGCTCCTCACCTTCCTCACGAAGGTCGCCAGCGGGTACTGGGGGATGGTCGACCCACAGAACGGCTACACCGCGATTTCGGGGCGGGCGCTTTCCGAGATGGACATCGAAGCCGTCTACGACGATTACGGCTTCGCCAACGCCCTGTTGGTTCGACTGAACGTCCACGACATGCGGGTCGCCGACGTGACCATGCCCGCGGTGTACGGCGACGAACAGAGCACCATCCGGTATTCGACGTTTGTTCCGAAGCTTTCCGCGCTCCTGTTGTGGGGATTCCTCTGGCGATTGAAAGCGAAGTATCTCGTTCGGGATTTCCATCCGCTCGCATTTTTGTACGGACTCGGCGCAGTGGGGACGGGTGCGGGTCTCCTTTCCCTGCTTCGAAAGCGACGTGAAGCAAGCGACGGCCTGACTACGACGCTCATCGGCGGTCTCTGTCTCGTACTCGCGATGATCTTTGACAGGGAGGCGACCGAGGGGCTGGAGGTGCGTGACGAACTGGAGGTTCACGGCGAAATGGAGGACGAATGGAATAGAGGGGACGATTGGGAGGCGACGGACGAATGAAGGTGCTCACCGTCGTCGGCGCACGACCGCAGTTCGTGAAAGCCGCCGCCGTCTCTCGGGTGCTCAGGGACGAGCACGAGGAAGTGCTCGTCCACACCGGCCAACATTACGACGAGGAGATGTCCGAGGTGTTCTTCGAGGAACTGTCGATTCCGCGTCCGGACTACAACCTCGGCGTCGGGTCGAACACGCATGGGCGACAGACGGCCGAGATGCTCGCCGGACTCGAAGCACGAATCGAGGACGAATCACCCGACATGGTGCTTGTCTACGGTGATACTAACTCGACGCTCGCGGCGGCAATCGCGGCGTCGAAGATGGAACCGCCCCTTGCCCACGTCGAGGCCGGAATGCGGAGCGGAAGCGACATTCCCGAGGAGACGAACCGCGTGCTCACCGACCACGCCGGTGACCTCCTGCTCGTCCCCTCTCCAGACGCGATGGAAAATCTCGCACGGGAAGGAATCGCGGACGGCGTCCACTTCACGGGCGACGTGGGCTACGACGCCCTGCTGTGGGCGCGAGAGCAGGCGGACAGGAGCGTCCTTTCGGATTTCGGCGTTTCTGACGAGGAGTTCGTCCTCGCAACAGTGCATCGGAACACAAACACGGACGACGCCGACCGACTCGAAGCCATTCTCGATGCGCTGGCGGACGACCCGCGACGGGTCGTCCTCCCGGCCCATCCGCGAACCGTGAGCTCGCTCGAAGCGTTCGGCCTGTACGAACGGGCGAACCGCGAGTTGACGCTCACCGACCCCGTCGGCTACCGGCAGTTCGTCGCGCTGCTGGATTCGGCGACGGTCGTGGCGACGGATTCCGGCGGCGTCCAGAAGGAGGCGTTCTTCCTCGATACGCCATGTGTCACGCTCCGCGAGAAAACCGAGTGGGTGGAGACGGTCGAAAGCGGATGGAACACGCTGGTCGGTGCCGATGGGGACGCGATTCGGCACGCGATGCGCGATGCGACGAAACCCGACGAGAAGCCCACGCCGTACGGCGACGGGAACGCGGCCGAACGAATCGTGGAGGTGCTCGAAAATGCTACCTGGATATGAGTTCGAACTCTGTTTAACACACGACGTTGACCGACCGTACAAAGGACTACAGGCTCCCTACTACGCGCTCGCCGATAGGGATCCTCGGCATCTCGGGGCACTCCTCCCGAGCGTCAATCCGTGGTGGCAGTTCGAGGAAATCATGGAACTCGAGGATTCCTTGGACGTTCGCTCCGCGTTCTACTTCCTCCAAGAGGAGTCGATTCTCCAGAAGTCGCCGAACGAGTGGCTCACCCCGCGCTACTGGATCGAACATCTCGGGCGGTACGACCTGTTCGACACCGACATTCTGGATGTGCTCCACGAATTGGACGACGGCGGGTGGGAAATCGGGCTCCACGGGTCGTACGACTCCTACGACGACCCGGAAGCCTTGCGGGAGCAGAAAACCGCGCTCGAATCCGCATTGGGGCATACGATTCGCGGCGGTCGGCAGCATCATCTGAACCGTTCGGAATCGACGTGGAATCATCACCGCGATATCGGTCTCGACTACGACGCGACGCTCGGGTCGAGCAGCGAGTGTGGCTTCAACCACGGCTATCAAGTGAAACGACCCTTCGACGACGATTTTATCGTCTTCCCGCTCACGATGATGGATATCGCGGTACCGAACCCCGGAACCGAGTTCGACCAGGCGTGGGAGTTGTGCGAGCGACTGCTGGACGAAGCCGCGGAAAACGACGCGGTCATGACCGTCCTCTGGCATCCTCGGATGTTCGCGGACGAGTACCCCGGCCACCGCCAGCTTTATCGCCAACTCATCGAGGGCGCGCTGGAACGCGGTGCCTGGGTCGGCCCGCCGGGAGACCTCGCCGACAGGATTGCGGCCCCGTCTCGTACACCGACCGGCACGGCGGGCCTACGCGGGTCGTAGCCACGTCCTGACTCGGTTTCAGACGCTCTGTTTTCGGGACAGGCAGGGGATAACAAAGTGAAAACCTGCGTTATCGACTGGTGAGACGAATGAGAGTCGAACGTTTAGACCTCGAAGAATGGGAAGACGAACTCCCCTCGAACGGGTTCGAGGTGTTTCACCTCCCCGAAGCGCTCGCCGCCATCGAGCGCCACACGGCAGGGGAGCTTCGCCTGTACGGGGGATTCAAAGGACAGCAAGCGATCGCGTTGCTTCCAGTCGTCGTCCGAAACGGGCCGCTCGGAACGGCCGCGCTCTCGCCACCGCCGGGATTGGCGATACCGCGACTCGGCCCGATTCTGATGCCGACGAGCCCGAAACGGCGAAAACAGGAGAAAGTCAACCGGGAGTTCACCGAGACGGTGCTCGACCGGATTCGAGCGGATTACACCGGACAACTCGCTCGCGTCGGGTTCGATTCACCGGTCGCACAGCGGGTCGGTGAACAGATGGAATCGGGACTTACCCTGTTTCGCATGCTCTGTGGGACTGCCTACGGCGACCCACGGCCATACGTTTGGGGGGACTTGGATGTCGAACCGTACTTCACGTACCACCTGAACCTCGAATCGACGACGGCGGACGCGGTGAAAAAGTCGTTCAGCAAGAGCCTCCGGCGCGAGATTCGTGACGCGACGGAGTTGGACGTAACCGTCAGCCGAGAGGGAATCGAAGGTGCGCGCGAAGTGTACACGGACACGGTCGAGCGATACGACGAGCAGGGAGAAACCCTCGGCCTGTCGTGGAACTACGTCCGCGACCTCTGGGAGGGGCTCGGCGACCACGCGCAAACATACGTCGCTCGCGATTCTTCGGGCAACTACTTGAGCGGCATCACGGCGCTCTACTCCAACGACGCGGCGTACTTCTGGCAGGGTGGTGCCCGGGCCGTCTACGAGGGAACCAGCGTGAACAGCCTCGTCCACTGGCGTATCATCGAGGACATCGTGGCGGGGTCGCCGGTCGAATCGGTGACGACCTACGACCTGATGGGAGCAAACACGGAACGGCTCTGTCGGTACAAAGCGAAGTTCGGAGCTGACCTCGTCCCATACTATCTCGTCGAATCGAGTGGCAGAACGATGGATGCCGCGAAACGAGCCTACCAGTTTGTCAGGGGATGAAGTACCTGTTTTTCACCAACACGCCCGCGCACGTCCACCTCTATCGACACGCGGTGGAGACCTTGCGCGAGCGTGGACACGACGTACTCGTCCTGGGGCGTGATTACGGCTGTACGCGCGCTCTGCTAGAGTATCACGACTTGCCCCACGAGATTTATGGGAAGTGCGAGACGACGAAGTTCTCGCTGTTCCGCGAGCTCCCCGAACAGTATCTCGAAATCTTCCGTCGCGCCCGTCGATATCGTCCCGACCTCATCTTCGGCGTCGGCTCGTACGCGGCCCACGCCGGAGCGCTCACGCGAACCCCCGTCGTCGTCGTCGCTGATTCGGAACCGACGACTATCGACCACGTCGTCTCCCGACCCTTCGTGGACACGTTCCTCACGCCACACACCTTCGGCAAAGACCTCGGCGCGAAACATTACGAGTTCCGGGGCTTCAAAGAGCTCGCCTATCTGCACCCCGACGTGTACGAACCCGACCCGACGATTCGAGAGCAGTTGGGGGTCGGGCCGGATGAGGAGTTCGTCATCGTCCGGTTCAACGCATTCGGTTCACACCACGACGTGGGGCATTCCGGGTTCTCGCCCGAAAAACGACGGCAACTGGTCTCCGCGCTCTCGGAGCGGGCGACGGTGTTTGTCTCAGACGAGGGGGGGAACCCGGCACCCGACGACGCCAGACCGTTCGACCTGCACCCGGCGCGACTCCACGATGCCCTCGCGGAAGCGTCCCTGCTGGTCGCGGATACGCAGACGATGGTGACGGAGGCCGCGCTGCTCGGGACGCCCGCGATTCGGTCGAACTCCTTCGTTGGCGAGTCGGATATGGGTAACTTCCTCGAACTCGAGCGTGAAGGGCTCATCGACAATTTCCGCGATTTCGAGGATGTGTTGGGGAAATCGCTCACGATACTTGCGGACGATTCCGCCAAAGAACGCCTTCGCGCTCGGCGGGACGAATACCTCGCTGATAAAGTGAATCTGACCGACGTTATCGTGGACGTTGCCACGAAGGCGGCCCCCACGACAAAACCGATAGAGCGCACTGTCGCGGTTTCGAGACGATGATCGGAGACGGAGCTTCGGGACGGTATGACTCCCCTGTCGCGCTGGAGAGGCCGATAAAGCGGTGGATAACAAAGCCGTTCTCGGGCGAGTCTCCCGACACTGTGACGAGGGGAGTTATTCAATCGAGCACCGGTATGGAATCCTCACTACGAGTATTAAACCTCGTGACGAACACCGACGCCCGCTTCTTCAACGAGCAGGTGCGGGTTCTCGGCGAGCGCGGCGTCCGAGGAGATACGCTCGCACCGCCCGGAATCCACCGCGCCCGCGACGAGTCGGTCACTCGTCGCTCGCCGAGCGATTACCTGCGCTTTTTCCCGACCGTCCTCCGGAACTCGCTCGGCGAGTACGATCTGATTCACGCGAACTACGGATTGACGGCCCCCATGGCGCTTGCCCAACCTCGGTTACCGGTCGTCCTTTCTTTGTGGGGGTCAGACCTCCTCGGTGAGTACGGCTGGCTCAGCAAACGCTGTGCGCGCCACTGTGACGCAGTTATCGTGATGTCCGAGGAGATGGCCGCGGAACTCGATTGCGACTGCCACGTCATCCCGCACGGCATCAATCTGTCGCGGTTCGCGCCGATGTCGAAGTCGATAGCGCGCGATAAAGTCGGGTGGCGACGAGACGCCAAGCACGTCCTCTTTCCGTACCCGCCAACACGGGAGATAAAGGACTTCCCACGGGCGGAGCGAGTCGTCGCCGCCGCCGCCGAACGCGTCGAGGGGCAGGTCGAACTCCAGAGCGTTTTCGGCGTCGAACACGACGAGATGTCGAACTACTACAACGCCGCGGACGCGCTCTTGCTCCCCTCGAAGAGCGAAGGGTCACCGAACTCAGTCAAGGAAGCGATGGCCTGCAATCTACCAGTCGTAACGACCGATGTGGGGGACGTGCGCGACCGCCTGTCGGATGTAACTCCGTCGCACGTCTGTCGCTCGGACGCCGAACTCGTGGCCGGACTGGTAGACGTGCTGTCCGACCCTCGACAATCGAACGGGCGTGAGAACGTCCGCGACATCAGCCTCGAACGGATGGGTGAACGAATCCGCGGCGTATATCAAACCGTCATCTAATGCAGTTCGTCATCACCATCCAGCACCCGGCGCACGTCCACTTCTTCCGACACGTCATCGCATCGTTGGAGACGGACGGACACGACGTGCACGTCTTTGCACGGGACAAGGACATCGCGATCGACCTGCTCGACCAGTACGACATCGAGCACACCGTCCTCGCCGGAAAAGCCAACAGCCTCACCGGGCTGGCCCGGGTGCAGGCGACCTACGAAGCGCGTTTGCTCCACGAAGCCATGCGAATTCGTCCAGACGTGATGACCGCCATCGGCGGTGTTGCAGTGTCTCACGTCGCCCCCCTGGTCGGCGCACGGAGCGTCGTCTGGATAGACAACGAAGGAGCACAGTCACACCGACTCACGACACCGCTGGCGCACATGGTCTGCACTCCACGTCGGTTTCGCGACGACTTCGGTGCGAACCACGTTCGCTACGACGGCTATCACGAACTGGCGTATCTCCACCCGAACCGGTTTGCTCCCGACCCCGACCGACTGCGAGAGTACGGCGTGATTCCAGACGAACCCTACTTTCTCGTTCGGTTTCGGCAGTGGTCTGCCCTGCACGATGTGGGACAAAACGGCTTCTCCCGCGAAGCGAAACGTGACCTCATCTCGTTCCTTTCCGACCACGGCGAGGTGTACGTCACGAGCGAATCGACGCTTCCGGAGGAGTTTGCGGCGTATCGACTGCCGGTTCCTCCGCACCTCGTTCACGATTTGCTCGCCTTCGCTAACCTCTACGTCGGCGATTCCGCGACGATGGCGACGGAGGCCGCCGTGCTTGGAACTCCGGCAGTACGAGCGCAGTCGTTCGCCGGGGAGGACGATATGACCAACTTCCTCGAACTGGCCGAGTACGGCCTGCTCTATTCGACCTCGGACGACCGTGACGCCGTGGAACAGGCCAAACGTCTCGTCCGTGACGCAGACCCCGAGACGTTCGAGCGACGGCGAGAACGTCTCATCGACGACAAAATCGACGTGGCGGGCTACGTGACCGACGTGCTCGTCCGCACTGGTCAGGGACAGGTACTCCATAACAAAGGGTGAACCGACCGACGCGGGAAACGAGTGAATGGCACGAACTGTTACACACCGACTGGAGAAGTCCGTGCTCGTCGTCGGATTTTTGGCGCTCACGGCGGGCGTTTTCGTGGCACACGAATCGCCGGCACGAGTGTACGAGTTGTCGATATATCGAGCAACGCCTCTGCTCTTTTGGGTCGGCGCTGGCGTGGCGCTACTGGCGGGAATCGGCGTTGCGGTGTCGGCACCGGATTGGTACCGCTCGCTCGGCCTCGTCCTCGGCGGCACGGTGACCCTTTCGATCGCGTCGCTTCCGGTTATTCGCGGGTATCACTTCTACGGACCGGGCGATGCGCTGACCCACCTTGGCTGGGCGAAAGATATCGTCGCGGGCAGGATGGAACCCTACGAACTGCTCTATCCCGGGACACACACGGTCGGCGTCGTCATCAGCGAGATAACCGGACTCCCACTCCGGCGGTCGCTCCTGTTGATGGTGTCCGCGTTCGTCCTCGTCTACCTGTTGTTCGTCCCGTTGACGGTGCGAGCCATCGTCGACGATGACCGCGCCGTAACGTTCGCAGCGTTGGCTGGCTTCCTTCTCCTCCCCATCAACGCTATCAGTGTCTTCGTCATGCCGCATCCGACATCACAGGCGATTCTGTTTCTCCCGCTCGTCATCTACCTGTTGGCGAAATACATCACGACCACGGACGGCCGACGACTCCCGCTGCTCGGGTCGTCGGCCGGAACGCTACTCGCGCTGGCGTCCGTCGCCATCGTCTTCGTCCATCCACAACAGGCGGCGAACGCCATCCTGCTCTTCAGTGGCGTCGTCGTCGTTCAGTTCATCTATCGGTTGTTCAGGGACGGGCACGCCATCTCTCGGCATCGCGCACTGTACGGACAGACGATGTTTCTTGCGGCAGTGTTCCTGCTGTGGACGCCATTCCACGAACGGTCGGGTGGCGCGGTAACGGCACTCATCACGAGCCTCCTCGATGACCCGGCGGCGGCGGCCGACACGACAAAGGCGGCGGCGAGTCTCTCGCAACTCGGTGGAAGCATCCGACTGTTGTTCCTGAAACTGTTCCTCGTCGGCGTGATTTTCAGCGTCATCGCGGGGATTTTCATGCTCGGCGGTCTGCTCGACCGCGTGCGGGGGACGAACACCAGCGCATTTACGAAATACATCGCTATCGGGATGATTCCGCTGACGCTTCTCTTCGGTGCGTTTTTCGCCGCGAGTTTGGGCCAGTTCCACTTCCGGGTGTTAGGATTTATGATGGTACCGGTGACGATTTTCGGCGGCGTGGCAGTCGCCCGCAGCGTCGATGGCCTCGAATCGAGATTACCGAACGGCGGCCCAGTCTCGGTGTTTGCGGGCGGAGTGTTCGTCATCTTCCTCGTTTTCTCGCTGTTGACGGTGTTCCACTCGCCGTACATGTACCAACCATCCGGACAGGTTTCGGAGTCGAGTATGACGGGCTACGAAACCGCGTTCGAGAATCGAGGGGACGTGAGTTTCACCGGACTTCGGTCGTCCGGCGAGCGGTATTCAGATGCGATTCTGGGATACGAGAGGAGCAAGGGAGCCGACTGGCGAGGTGAACCGATTTACGGGAGCGATATGAACGCGACGGAGGATAACTTCACCGCGGGACGACTCACGACCGTCCTCGAAGAACCGCGTTATCTGCCGGTAACTGACGCCGCCAGACAGCGCGAGTTAACCGTGTACAAGGGACTTCGGTTCCCGAAGAGAGGGTTCCGAACGCTCGACAGCAACCCCCGCGTCTCGCGGGTGCAGTCGGGCGGCGGCTTCGACCTCTACTACATCGAACCACGAAGTTCAGAGTAGCAGACAGGAGAACAGTTTCGGTATGATCGCGATTTCTCTGTGCGGCTCCGTTCGCAGGCTGTGGGTGTGAACCCGGTGGCGTGACGATTACCGGAGGTAGAACCTCCAAGTCATCATCGTCGCACCGGTGGGAACAACACACGTACAGCACAACCGTCAGCCCTGCCCTACCAGTCGTAATCGAACCCTCTTCTGCTGAAATCAGCCCATAACAAAGCGAATCCCAGTGGTTCGAAGTGACAGAGCCACGGGCAGGTCGGCCTGCCCCGGCGACGATACATATGTCGATGGAAACTTCGAACCCAGAGAGGGCGTTCGTTCTCGGATTTGACGGCGTCCCATGGGGCTTGATTCGCCGATGGACAGAGGAGGGACAGTTACCGAATTTCGCTCGGTTGGTCGAAGAAGGGGCATCCGGCCCCCTCTCGAGCACGACACCGGACGCCACGCCACTTGCGTGGCCGACCATTGCGACGGGAGTGTGGCCCGACAAACACGGCCTGTACGATTTCCAACATCTGGAGTCGGGATACACTCACAGAATGAACACCAGCGCCGACGTGCGCCGCCCGGAGCTCTGGGATATCGTCTCGCCCGCCGTGGTCGGCAACGTCCCGATGACCTACCCCGCGAGCGAAATCGATGGCACACTCGTTACCGGAATGATGACGCCGGAGATGGACGAGCGGTTTACCCATCCACCGGAGTTCAGCGAGGAACTCCGGGAGACAATTCCGGACTACAAAATCGGGCTTTCGTGGGACGAGTTCCGCGACCGACCGGATGAGTTTCGCAAAGAACTGTCCTCCCTGTTGGGCAATCGGCGCAAACTAATGCATCGGTTGATGGAAGAAGATTGGCGGCTCTTTTTCTTTGTCTACACCGCGCCCGACCGCCTCCAACATCTCATCTGGGAGGACGACGTGTTGCTCGAACATTATCGCGAACTGGACGACATCCTCGGCGAAGCAATGGAGTACGCCGAGTCCAACGACGCTGCGTTGTTCGTCGTCTCAGACCACGGCTTCGGTCCGATTTCTCGGTTCGTCTTTCTCAACAGTCTGTTGGAACGCGAAGGACTGCTGCACCGGAAAGGCGGGGACGGGACGCGAGGGGCACTCGCACGTCTCGGCCTGACGAAAAACCGTGTTCAAGGGCTTCTCTCTCGAATGGGTGTCAACGAGAAATTGCTAGTCGAACATCTGCCGCGTTCCGTCGTCGATTCCGTCGCTGCACAGGTTCCGGGCGAGCACAACCTCTACGACGTTGATTTCGAGGAGACGGTCGCGTTCGCGCACGGGTCGGGCAACGTCTACGTCAACGACACGATACGGTTTGACCCCGGCGTCGTCACACCCGAGGACGTTCCCGCCATCAAAGAAGACCTCCGATCGCTGTTCGAGGGGCTGACCGACCCACAGACCGAAGACACCGTCCTCGAAGTTCACGACGGCGACGAACTGTTCGCCACTGACCCCCGCTCGCCCGACCTCGTCGTCAAAGGACGCGACGAATACGAAACTGCCGTGTCGTTGACGAGGGATGTGTTCAGGGATAGCGGGAGCAAAGTCGCCAGTCACCGACCGGAAGGCATCTTCCTCGCGTGGGGACCGAGCGTCGAGCATGGAGCGACGCCGACCGATGCGAGCGTAACCGACGTCGCACCGACGGTTCTCCACGCGCTGGACGAGGCAGTTCCCTCGGACGCCGACGGTCGGGTGTTGAAAGAGATTTTCCACACGGGGTCGAAACCCGGTCGGCGGGCGGTTTCTCAGCGCGAATATGGCGAGTCGGGGAGCCCCACCGCGGTCGAAGTGAACTTCGACGACGTGGAAGACCGACTCCGGGGACTCGGGTATATGGAATGAACCGGACGATTACTTCGAGCGACGGGGACGAACTCGGCCCCAGCGGACAGATTATCCTCGTCACGGGCGGAGCTGGCTTCGTCGGCAGTCATCTCGTGAACGCGTTGACGAAGACGAACGAGGTTCGTGTCCTCGATGATTTCTCGTCCGGAAGTCGGGGGAACCTCCCGGATGGAGTGGCCATCTTCGATGGGGACGTTCGCGACCCGAAAACGGTTCGAGAGGCGATGGACGGCGTCGATACCGTCTTCCACGAAGCCGCGATGGTCAGCGTCGAGCAGTCGGTCGAACATCCGCTTCGAAGCCACGCCGTGACGTGTGATGGTACCCTCGTCGTCCTCGACCGCGCTCGTCGGGAGGACGCGCGGGTCGTCCTCGCTTCCAGCGCCGCCGTGTACGGCCATCCCGAATCGGTTCCGATTTCGGAATCAGCGCGGAAGAGGCCGACCTCTCCGTACGGTATCGACAAACTGACCGCCGACCAGTACGCACGCCGGTTTTGCGACCTGTATGGGGTTGAAACGGTCACACTTCGATATTTCAACGTCTATGGTTCGCGACAAAATCCGGAGTACAGCGGCGTCGTGAAGGCGTTCATGGAACAAGCGCGGAGGAACGAGGACATAACGGTCGAAGGTGACGGGGTTCAAACCCGGGACTTCGTCCACGTCTCGGACGTCGTGCAGGCCAACCTCCGCGCCGGAACGACCGACCGGACGGGAGAAGCCTTCAACGTCGGAACCGGAGAGAGCGTTACGATTCGAGAACTCGCGGAGACGGTTCGAAACGTGACCGGATCGGACTCCGACATCGTCCACACCGACCCGCGAGTGGGTGACATCGACCACAGCCGGGCGGACGTAACCCGAGCACAGGAGGCGTTGGGCTACGAACCCACGGTTTCGCTGTCGTCAGGACTCGGTTCGCTCATCGACGAACTAACGGCCTGATCCGAGGCCACCCACTATCGATGTGTGCGTTCCTGCTGAAGGTGTCACTGAACCGTCTTCAGTCGGCCCATAACAAAGATAGTTCCTGCCCACGCATGAAACGTGGAAGGGTGGCTCAGTGGTAGAGCACCACCGATTCGTCGGTGGGAGCCTGATAGGCTTCGCGTGGTTCGAATCCCGCCCCTTCCGCTATTACGAAGAACGGACGTGACGAGGTATAGCGAAATAGCATTCGAATCCTACAAGTCACAGCCCGGAACGGCGGGACGCCGCATGCCTGGAATGTCTCGTTCCGATCCGGATTCCGTCCCTTCTGCTTTGACCTGATTTTCGAGTTGTTATTGTGAGTTTCGGGTGGGGAGTAGATGTTTGATACTGGAATGAACGAAGTCACAACCGCAAAAACCGGGCTACTGTGACCGCAGCTGATTCCAGTCGCACCCCACGTGAAGAGTAAAATTATTCGCTGCTGGCAAAACCGCCCCACGAATTTGTGACTCGAGAACGCCAACCCAAATTTGGCCGGAAACGGGCGAATGGCGGGGAGAAGGCGTGGGGCGCGAAGCCCCAGCACTCGGACCTGGCCTGCGCCTGGCAGTCAGCATACCGAGACCAAAATCGATTGCAGAGTATCGAGAGTGTGATCTGCACTATTCGTTTCCTCACACCCAATCCGACAGTCCGTGGTCACTCACTCGACATTCGACCAGGAAAAACTCGTTCTCGCTATCGCGGGCCGATCGGGGTTCGAGTCGTGGCGGGGTCGGTTTCCCGAAGTTGATCGGCGACCTCGCCCATCGTCAACACCTGCACCCTCGCCTCGTCTCGTCGCTTGGCGAGGTGTTCGAGCACGATGCGCAGGCGCTCGAAGTCACGCTCTTCGGTGAAGTTGTTGGGATGCATCCAGAGGTGGAAAATGCCCTCGTCGGTAGCCGCGGCGCGGTCGATGCCGCGTTTCGCCGACCGAATGAGGGGGTCATCCCAGATGCGTTCGGTGAGGGTTCGCACCCGTCCCTCGTAGCCGAAGAGGAACATCGAGGCGGGGATGTTTATCAGCCCGTACTCGTCCGTCTCTGGGGTAACGAGCGGCGGACTCGTTCTGCTCACGGCCAGGTCGATGACTTTCGCCAGCGATTGCAATCGCGTTTCGTCGTACCAGAGTTCCGGACGGGTTCCCCGATAACAGGTGAATCCATAGGCCGCGAGCACGTCTCGATGCCCGATATTGTTCCGCGGGAAGACGAACGATTCCAAGTCGTAGCCGGTGTCGTCCGCGATTTCGAGGCTCGCTCGCGTCTCGGCGACTGCCACCTCTCGGGTCGTTCGCTCGTCGCCGTATTCGACGTGCGAGAACGTGTGACACCCGATTTCGTGGTTCGCCTTTGCGTTGGCGATATCCTCGATGAGCCCGTCCGCGAACCAGAGTGGATGGCGCTCCGCGACGCCGCTCGGGTCGCGGTCAAACCAGTCGTCAGTCGGTGCTACGTGGCCAGTGTGCTCTCCGTCACACGAATCGAGAAAGAGGTGTCCGACGACTGCCCACGTGGCCGGAACGTCGAACTCGTCGAAGAGTGCGAGGAGCCGAGACCACGACGTTCGTGCGCTCTCGACGTGTTCGGGAACCTCCGAGAGGTCGTGGTACCCCCACGCTAGCTCGGCGTCCAGAGAGAGTACGACGGCGTTCATTAGTGTCGAAACTGGGGTTGGACAGCGATTAAACCGCGCTGACCGTTCAGGTTGATTCGGACGGGTAAGCTTCGATTACCCGTTCGGTTCATTCGACAGTCACGCTCTTGGCCAGATTACGCGGTTTATCGATGGGTCGGTCGAGCTGTGCCGCGGCGTGATACGAGAGCAACTGGAGTTGGACGTTGGCGAGGATACCCGCGACATCGGGATGGGTATCCGGAATCGTCAGCACGTCGTCCGCGTACTGGACGATTTCCTCGTTTGCGTCGCTCGCGACTGCGACGACCGGCGCGCCACGGGCCTCGACTTCCTTGACGTTGCTCAGCGTCTTTTGGTCGTGACGCCCGGTGAACACCGCAAACACGGGTGTTGCAGGCGTAACGAGCGCCAGCGGACCGTGTTTCAACTCACCTGCCGCGAAACCTTCCGCGTGTTCGTATGATATTTCCTTGAATTTGAGCGCGCCTTCGAGTGCGACAGGATAGACCGACCCTCGTCCGATGAAGAAGTATGCCTCGCTGTCGTGGTACTGCTTTGCTATTCGGTGGGCCTTCGAATAGTCGAGAATCTGTTGGACGTGGTCAGGGAGGTCGGAAAGGGCCGACAGCACTTCCTTGATATCCTCGCTCCGGTGACCGACCACGTCGCGAACGAGTCGCTCACCGAGCAGGGAGAGCGAAACGACCTGCGAGGAGAACGTCTTCGTCGCGGCGACACCGATTTCCGGTCCGGCCCGGATGAACAGCGCGTCGTCACACTCACGGGCTGCTGTCGAACCGACGACGTTCGTCACTGCAAGCGTCCGCGCACCACCGGCTTTCGCACGTCTGAGGGCAGCAAGCGTGTCCGCCGTCTCGCCACTCTGGGTGACGCCGATAACGAGCGTCTTTTCATCGACAGGTGGTGAGGAAACGGCGTACTCACTCGCGAGGAAGGTCTGGGACGGCAGTCCACGACTACTGGCAAAGTGGCTTCCGACGAGCCCAGCATGGTATGACGTTCCACAGGCGACGAACTGGATACGCTGGATTTCCTCGAACGTCCCCGGAGGGAAATCTTCGAGATCAATATCGCCCGTCATGGGGTCTGCACGGCCTCGAAGCGTCTGCCGGAGGGATGTTGGCTGTTCGTGAATCTCCTTGAGCATGTAATGGTCGTATCCCCCCTTTCCGGCATCTTCTGGATCCCAATCAACCGTCTGAATCGGCCGTTCGACTAGTTCTCCGTCGAGCGTCGTGATTTCGTGCTGCCCCGGTTCGATGATGACCACGTCACCGTCGTCGAGGAAAATGACCTCATCGGTGAAGTCCAAGAACGCGGGCACGTCACTCGCGAGGAAGTACTTCTCGTCTCGAACCCCGAGCACGAGCGGTGATCCGGAGCGAGTCGCGTAGATGGCGTCGCTATCATCGACCAACATGGCGATGGCGTAGCTTCCCGAGAGCCGACGAACCGTCCGTCGGAACGCCTGTTCCGGCGTTGCACCATCCGCGAGATACTCCTCTACCAGATGTGGGACGACTTCGGTATCAGTATCACTTTGGAAGTGATGACCACGTTGGCTGAGCTCCGTCCTCAGTTCGTCGTAGTTTTCGATGATACCGTTGTGAACGACTGCGACGCGCTCGGAACAGTCAGTGTGCGGATGGGCGTTCTCGTCGGTTGGTGGCCCGTGGGTGCTCCACCGAGTGTGACCGATTCCGAGTCCACCGGCCGGAACCTCGTTCGCCAGCAAATCCTTGAGGTTCGAAATTTGCCCTTCGCGCTTGAACACCGTCGGGCCACGCCCGTTTTTGACTGCCAGCCCTGCCGAATCGTATCCTCGGTATTCGAGATTTTCGAGACCGACGAGTAGTTCGTCCACTGCGTCGTCGGTTTCGCCGATCCGAGCGATGATACCACACATTAGTAGGATACCTCCCACATTTCGTTTGTACTCATTGCTGACCGAATGAAAGATAGCGTTCGTTCTGGTGTGCGTTACGACCCTTGACTATTGTTCGCTTAGCGTTCGGAAATCTCATAGGTAACTCCCTCCACCGTGTCCTGAGCTCCTCGATGGAACCGATATCGAGGGCTGAACTGTATCTACGAATCCCCTGATTCCCTCTTTGTTATACACTCGCTGAACAGTCCGAAGGCTCAACTTATGATTCGCTAAGACTGTCGTACTCCCGGCCGTCTGTGAGAATTCGGATGGCAGTTTCATCCGTGAAAAATTTCGGAATCAACGATACCGACTGGTACGAGGAAATTTTTTTCGAGCTATCTATTCGGAACGTGAATCGACTGCTATCGCGAAATCGTAACAGCGGTTACGACGCTACTACTTGGAGTAATTCTACACGTAGCCAAAGACAGTGGAGGAGACTAACAACGAGAAATCAACAATCGTGGCCGCCAGGTACTCACGATTTCTGGTTTCGCACGCGCTGTGACGGATTCGATTCTCAATCGTTCATCGCCGATGGCTTGACCCAGATGACGAATTCGTCGTTCTGTCGAAGGACGCCGTGAACCGATTTACTCTCGATCGAGTCGTCTACATCGGCCTCGTCGACGCTAATCACCTGATTCACCTTGTCGATGAGCCAACCGATGCTTCGTTGATCCGCCGTCTCGAAGACGACGACACGGTTACCTGTCTCAGAATCGTTCAACCCGAAGACCGTGCTCGGGTTGACGATCGTCGTCGTTCCGCGAAGATCCACCACTCCCTCGACGTGCGGCGCGGAGTCCGGAAGTTCGGTCAATTCGTGTCTGACAACGATTTCATCGATATGTGCGATATCGACACAGTACTGTTTGTTTTCGAGTCAGAAGACCAAAACCTGTAGTTTCGAAACGATTTTTGACATGATTTCCACTCCCCCGGGAATCCACTTTATTGTTCCGCTGAGCGCTGTCGTGTCTATTTCCCTTTCTGATTCGCACATTCTTTCTATAATTTGAACTTTTTTATAGTAAGTTTCGGAGAGATCCGGTACGGTATCTTTTTATGGTCTTGTTATCAAACCCGATAACCGATGGGGACCGTGGAACTGCTCCGGGTGCTCGGCAACAAGTACAACGCCGAGATACTCGATGCGACACACGAGCCGAAATCCGCGCAGGAGTTGAGCGAGGAGCTCGGCATCCCGATAGCGACGAGTTATCGTCGAATCGAGGAGCTCACTGAGGCGAATCTGCTCGAACTCACTGGTCGGGAGTTCTCCAACGAAGGGCGTCGAACCAAAGTGTACCGCCGGGACATCGATAGCGTTTCAATCGGTTTTTCGCGCGACGGTATCGATGTCGCCGTCGAAGACCGACCCGAGGTCGAAAACTCGTTGGTCGACGTGTGGTATGATCTCAAACAGGAACGATGAGATGCAGCTAACTGAACTCCTCTACATCGCGTTTAGTCTTAGTTTGGTGGTTGCGGGTCTCTCGATGGTTGCATTCGCAGTGCGTGCCTATCACCGAACGTCCCGTCCCGCGCTTTTTCATCTCTCGGTCGGATTCACCCGACTCGTCGCAGCATCCCTCGCGACGACCATCAGTGCGTTTTTATTCAATTTTGGAGAGATTCGGTACTTACTCGTCCAAGCGGATGCCGATTTTCTGTTTGTCGTCGGGTCGGTCGAGGACGAGGACGCCTTCACCGCGTTCGTCCGAACCGACCGAGAGAAACTGTTTCGGGTCGATGATGGCAGTCGTCTCGCCGCGGAGGTCCATCACGCCTTCGATGGAGTCGGACGTGCGCGGAATCCGCGTGACCCGTTTTACTACCACGATGCTGTCAACTTGGTCGATATCGATGGCACACACGTCGTCACCGAGTCGGAACTCGACGACTTGGGTCTTCTCGCCCGCGTCGTCTTCTACCGGTTCATGTTTCTGAACGCTCATAGTCAACTAGTCAATATATCGAAGTCCAGAATATAAAACCCACTCCCTGCTATCACGAAGGATAATTTACCGGTCGGTTTCGGGTGGGAACACGACGCCGTTTGCGTCTCGAATCGCCTCGAAAAGGTCGGGCGCTTCGAGGACACCGCGGAAACAGCGTGGTGAGTAGCGAACGCGGACGTTCGACTCCATCAGGGGGATTCCGAGAACGTCCTCTACCGCCGTAGTTCTATCGACCTGTTGGACATACCACATTAGCAGACTGTCGAAGACGGTTTCCACGTCGTCGGAGAACATTTGCTGGTGGCTGATCGTGCCTTCCGATTTCGTGGAGATGTGAAATCCGTAACGTGAGTCCACATCGTCGAGGTCGTCCTCAAGCCACCGGCGAACGTCCCGGGAGTCGATTCGTGGTTCGTGCGGAGATGAACTCTCTGACTCGCCCGTCCGATTCGGTGACGATTGCGGTGAGGATGCGGATTCTGGTGTGGTTTCGGACCGTGCGGTAGAATCCGATGGTGCTGCGGGTGACGAATTGGACGAGGATGCGAGTGTCGATTCGTTCGAGACGGACGGTTCACCCCCGGAACCGATAACGTATCGACCTTCATCCAGTGCGACGACGTTGTCGCTTCGTTCGATGTCGAGTTCGTCAACTGAAAGAACCGACCCCGTCTCCGCCTCGGATTTGTCCCGCGCTGGACCCATGAGAGACCGCTACCACGGGCCATTACATAAAGTCTCTGACAATTTTATTCTAACAGAACACTGGTCGAGATGGTGACATCCTCGCCGTTTTCGACAGTTGTCGTCACGAGGATTTATTATCGTCGAATGTTTGCTCCGTACTACCCACATGAGTATCAGAGCACCACCGACGACATCGATGCCCGACGAACTGGCTTCTCCCCGTGCAAAACTCGTGTATCTCTATCTCACGACGACACAGGGAGCGACAATCGAGGAACTACAGACTGGTCTGGATCTCCCGAAAATCGCACTGTACACCATTGTTAGAACTCTTCGAGAGCGCGAACTCGTCGAACAGGACGGCGAACAGGTTACAATTTCGAGTTAGTCGGACTGTTCGTCCTCGCCAGGACAGAGTAAGTCCGGCGTTCGCTGGTAACGAGGTTTTTCGAGGAATCGTTTAATCCGCTCGCGGTCTTCGTTGGACAACTTCCCATCCATCGAAGGTTAGTATCGCCTTTGGATTAAAAAATCAGCGGCCACGTGTCATCGAGACTATCTCATCGGCTTCCGAACTGCTGAGCTTGCGACCCCGTCTGCTGTGTTCCGGTAGGCAACTGCTGGCCGATTCCAGACAGACCGACTCCCTGTTGCGGAACTCCTTGCTGACCCATCTGCTGACCCTGCCCGAGTGTCGAAAGCATCTTTTGTGTCGATTCGATGGCCTTCTGAATGTTCATCGAAACCTGCTGTAGATACGGCTGCTGGTACTGTCGAATCTTCTGGAGACACTCCTGCCCCACCTCGACGAACGTCCGTGCAACCTTTGGCCCGTGTACCGAATCACGGGCAATGAGTTTGACATTGAGTTCGGCGAGTTCCGCGACATCCTCCAGTTCGCGCACGACCGGGGCGACCTGTGGCCCGAGATCCAAACACTTGTCGATGGCCCACTCTGCGGTTTTCTCGACCTTCGTGAAGTCGTCCAGTGCGATGCGGAGTTCGCCCGGAAGAGAGTCCTCGAACTGCATCTCCCGCGTTCCGACCTGTTCCTGGCCCATTTGACCGATCGGTTGCTGTCCGATTTGCGGTTGTTGTCCTCCCTGGTGTTGTTGTCTCATCGGCTGTTGATACTGTTGTCCCGTCTGACCGGTCGGTTGTTGGTACTGTTGTGCCATGGTTGTTCTCCGCCCTGAAAGGGCGGTCGACCGGTTCACGATACGGCGAAATAAACCGGTGCGACCGTTTGTCGAGCGTCGGTACACCAACGGCCCGTTTCGAACTGTTTCGTTTCGCTCATCGGGTGGAATATCATGCGAGACGGGGCGACGCAATCGCTCATTTCTACGATCGTAACCTCGCCGACGAACCGCGACGAACCCACTGGCTACCGTTCATTTCTCGGTGCTTCGGGGTGGTCTTACGTTTCATTACTATCGAACATATCTTTCACGCTGGCGAATCGACTTCCCTCGCTGTACCGCTTCCAACCGAACTGCGTAATCGACAACGAACTGCGGGAAACCGTTCCACCGTTCGTCTCGCTATCACTTTCACTTTCACTCTGCTAGACTTTCTTTCATTATCCAACTGGACAAGAACTGAACATGAACGTCGAAGTGGGGGCGGATCAATCGGACGTACGACCGTGGAATTCAGCAGACGTATCCGGACTGTCGGCCAACGAAGTCGCGGCGTACGTCCGAACCTCTACCGAAGACGGTGCCGTCCACCTCGAACGCAAAGGCGGGCGAACGTTCGTCATCGCTGGCGAGTAACTCCGTAACGCAATTCGTCGCTCGTTCCGAAGCGAATACTATGCTCGAACCCGGCCAACAAGCACCGCCGTTCGAATGCAAAAATCACGCAGGAGAGACCGTCGCGCTGGACGATTTCGACGGGAGAGTCGTCGTCTACTTCTACCCGCGCGCCGACACCCCCGGTTGCACCACCGAAGCGTGTAGCTTCCGTGATTCGTGGGACGAGTTCGCAGAACGGGACGTTACCGTCCTTGGAATCAGTGACGACCCGGTTTCCGACCTCGAAAAATTCCGCGAGAAATACGACCTCCCCTTCGAGCTACTGAGCGACGAATCCGGCGAGGTCGCAAGCGCCTACGACTCCTACGGCGAGAAGAACATGTTCGGAAACACCTTCGACGGTGTCTTTCGAAACACGTTCGTCGTCGCTTCCGACGGCACCATCGAACACGTCTTCGCAGACGTATCGCCCGACGGACACGCCGAAGAAATCCTCTCGACGCTCGAATGACCTACCTCTCACACCCCGTTCGCAGAATGCGCGACGAACCGGAGGATGAATCGGTGGCGCTCGTCCTCCGACTCAGTGAAGTGGACTCCGAGCAGATCGCCGAAGCGGTCGAAGCACTCGATGGTGAAATCGATGCGGAACTGGAATTCGAGTCGCTTCGCGTCGTCGTTCCACAAAAATCCGTCGCCGACCTCTGCGAACTCGACGGACTCGAAGCCATCGAAACCGCCGCCACGCTCGGAATCGGGTCGGGCGATGCGGAAGAGGATATGGAATTAAACGACTCCTAAGGTTCGTCGTAGGCGATTTTCACCGACGACGAAACGATTCGTCACCTCGTTGAGACGGCGGTACCGGACACTTTGACGTTCATCATTCCGCCTTGCGCGCCCAGCGATTCGTCCACGAGTTCGACCGCGACGACCGCATCCGCACCGAGTGATTTTGCCTCATCGACCAACTCGTCGAGTGCGAGTCGTTGGTTCTCTTCGAGCGTGTTTTCCCACGACTTGGAGCGTCCGCCCACCATGTCACGGAGGCCGCCAGCGATGTCCTTCCCGATGTGGCGGCCCGGGGTCACATCCGCGACCACGATTACCGTGGTGGTTCGTGATTTCACGTCCTGGAACCGAGTGGCTCGTCGTCAACAACAAGTCGTCGTCACTGTAACTGAACGCAACCATGCACGGATGTCACCGGTAGAAAAATATATGTTTTCTGTTCAGTCTGCCTGCGATTCGACGTGCGTCACCTCGACCATCAGATCCGGGTGGTCGGCGTCGGGATATCGCAGCGTCCACGAACGGTCGAACTCGATTCCCCTGTGGTGGCCCTTCAGGAGGAGGTCGCCAAGTACGTCGCGGAAATCCTTGACAACGGCTTGCTCGGGTGGTTTCGTCGGTTGGGGTAGGTTCATCATCACCTCAGTTCCACCCTTCTCCAAGTGGGTAATTTCGACCATCAGGTCGGACAGATCGTCGTCTGGATAGCTGAACGTCCACGAGCGGTCGAACCGACGGTCGTTCTTGTACGCTGTACTCAGTACCATCTTCAGCGTACTTCGGAACTCCTCGGGAGATGCCATCCAGAGGGGGACGCTCTGGGTGCGGCTCATGAAAAACGAACAGGCACCGTGTCGGTATAAAACCGGCCGATAGTTGTGGGCAGTCGGTCGGCTAGCAACAGTTCACAAACCAGGATCCTGAGTTAAGAGTCGATTAATCCTGTCCGTCGAGGGTTGTGTCGCCGGTATTGGTTGTTTTTGTGGTAGTATTGATGCCGGTCACGCACCGCGAATAGCGGTTAAATAGTATAAAAAGGCATCATTAAATCGGCGTCGTCCACCGAACTCTCCGGAAAATCACCGCAAGAGCAATCAGTGCCCCGACAATTGCACCGATGATTGAGAGAACGAACGAAATCGGACTTTCATTTGTATCTCCTAATGGCGGTTGGTTCGCCGGTTGTGTTCGAACGGTCGCCCCCTCGACCGCTGTTCCCTGAGCGACGGTTCCTTGCGGCGTGATTTCTTCCGCTATCGTGGTCGTTTGGTTCCACGTGCTAGTCGTTCCAGTCGTCGGTTCGGGCACTAGTGTCGGCTGTTCTATGTACCCGGCTTGACCGTGTAAAATCCACCGACGAGAGCGCTAGCGTACGCCGCGATAACGAGAAAATAAGCGTCGTCCGTCTCGAAATTCCTTGGATTCGTAAATGGGAGAGTCAAGGGGGATTTGGAACCTCGTTCAGACATTCCACCTCGTTCGTTCTCACTCACTGCGCGGGCCGTGTCTGATCTGATTCAAATCGCCAGTTCGGCTTTCGTCCACGTCGATGTCGACGCAGACAGAAAAGCCAAGGGTGGGATTTGAACCCACGTATTCTCGATTACAAATCGAGTGCTTGAACCACCCAAGCTCCCTTGGCGCAGTTGGTGGTTGTGGCTACTCCTTTGAGTGATTATCGTTTTCAATCGATTTTTCCACCTCGATACGGTGCGGTTCGTATCCCCGGTTTCGGTACAGTCTTCGGGCGTTTTCGTTCGCGGTCATCACTTCCAACGCCAACGCGTCCGCACCGCGCTCGATGAGCGCTTGTTCCGCGGCATCGAGGAGCCTCGAGCCGATACCCATATCACGGTGGTCGGGTTCGACGTAGATGTTCTGGATGATGCCTCGAGTAGTCGCCTGTTCGTAGATGCCGGATTGGAGCTCGAACATGACGAAGCCGACGATATTCGGGTCACGAGCGATGAACAGGGTGTTTTCGATGATATGTCGCGCGATGCTGTCGCGGACAGTCGCGCGGTTTTTATCGGGAAGGAGATGTGAGCCGTATGCGCGCTGGTCGCGCGCGAGTTCGACCCAAAGGTCGGCGATGTGGTCGATATCCGCACTTGTCGCCGCCTCTACCGTGACCATTTATCGTGAGAGTGCTTCAACCGCGGGGAGCGGGTCGCCGGTGAGCATGCGGAGACATGCGCCGCCGCCCGTGCTCACGTGGTCGAACCCGGAGAGGTCGAATTTCCGAATCGCTGCCGCAGTATCGCCGCCGCCGACGATGCTGTACTCCGCATTCACCGCTTCGGTGTACAACTCGCGAGTGCCGTCGGCGAACGTGTCATCCTCGAATACGCCTGCCGGACCGTTAAGAATGACGGTGCCCGCATCGCGGAGTATCTTCGAATACGCCGCGATGGTGGCCTCGCCGATATCCATCGCAGCCTCGTCTTCGTTCGGCGGGAAGATGTCACGGGTGAGTTCGGTGCGCTCGCCGTCTCGCTCGACTGCGGCGTCTTTCGGGAGGTGGATTTCGTCACCGTAGGTTTCGAGTAGTTCCGCAGCGTCGTCGATGTAGTCCCAGTAGCCTTGGTCGTGGATGAAGTCCGCGGTGGCGTCGCCGAGGTCTGCGCCGTCGGCGAACAGGAAGACGTTGCCGACGACACCGGCCGTCAACACGTGATCCGCGAGGTCGCGTTCCAACACGTTTTCCGCGACGGCAATCGAATCGGAAACCTTCGCGCCGCCGACGACGTACACGCGCGGACGTGGTGTCGCGTTGATATCCCCGAGCACGTCGAGTTCCTTCTCCATAACGCGGCCGACGTAGCCCGGAAGTCGAGTCGGGAACCCGACGAGTGACGGCTGTGAACGGTGTGCTGCTGCGAACGCGTCGTTGACGTAGGCGTCGAGAACCGGTACAAGGCGGTCGACGAGGTGTGTCTGGGCGGCCTGCTTCGCCGGGAACTCCATGTACTCCTCGCTGTAAAACCGCGTGTTCTCCAGCACGATGGCCTCACTCTCACGAAGGTTCGTAACCGCGGTTCGTGCGTCCGCCGAGAACGTCGCATCACAGTGGGAGACGGGATAGGAAAGCAGTTCGTCCAGTCGATCCGCGTGCGCGGACAGACTCGCGAAGTCGTCGCCACCGGGTCTGCCTTGGTGGGCGAAAATAGCCACTTTACCGCCGCGTTCCAACAGTTCCGAGAGGGTATCGACGTGCGCCCGGAGTCGCGCGTCGTCGGCGAGGTCACCGGACTCGGTCAACGGGCTGTTGATGTCGATGCGTACGCCGAGGGTCGTCCCTTGGACGGCGAGGTCGTCCAGGGTCTGAATAGGCATACGTGTGCCTCCAACACCGCTCGGCATATGTGTGTCGGTAGTCGACAATCGAAATAAACACGGTTCCGAGTAAACAGTGCGAAAACAAAAGATTCGGACACGATCTTCAAACGTTCGGAAGTATTCCGCCATTACCGAAATTCACCAGACGACTCTGTCGGAAAGGTTTAATAGCCTGACCGGAACCGATTATCGTGTGGAGAGTTACCAATGGACGGCGTAAATGAAACCTATTCACGCGGGCGGCGCCTCGTAGTCGAGCGACCACTGCTTGTGGTCGTTGGCCTTTTCGCGGTGCTCCTCGTCGTGGATTTCCTCAATCGCCTGTTGCTCGGCAACCTACGCGTGTCCGACGTGGGGTCGCTCGTCTGGAGCGGTCTCATGCGCGGACTCATCATCGGTCTCGCCGGAATCGGGCTTTCAATGACGTATAGCATTCTGAATTTCGCTAATTTCTCGCACGGGGATTACATCACGAGTGGTGCGTTCACCGGCTGGGCAGTCACCTACCTCATCGCCGGACTCGGCAAATCCGGCCTTGCTGGTCTGCTGCTCGTCGGTGCTGGCGGGACGGTGTATGCAAGCAATCTCAACATCACAGTCGCGACCACGCCACTCGCAGTTCTCCTGGGGTTGGTGTTGGCCGGGCTAGGAACCATCATACTCGCCCTGTTCATCGACCGTGTGGTTTACAAACCGATGCGCGATGCGAGCGGAATCGCACTGCTCATCACGAGCGTCGGTGTAGCGTTCATGCTCCGCTATCTCATCGTGTTCGTCTTCTCGACGGCGAACCGCGGAACCACCGCATCGCAGGAAATCCCGACGTGGAGCCTGCTGCTCTGGGATGGGATCGTTCCCGTGACGGCACACGACGTCACCCTGCTCGTTTCGACGGTCGGATTGATGCTGGGTGTTCACGTCCTGCTTCAGCGGACGAAACTCGGCAAGGCGATGCGTGCCATGGCCGACAACGAGGATCTCGCGCAGATCACCGGAATTCCGACCGAACGCGTCATCCGCTGGACGTGGATTATCGGTGGTGGACTGACCGGCATCGCGGGCTACCTGATGGTGCTCTGGACGGGCACTATCGACTTCCAGTTCGGATGGCTTCTCTTGCTCCCGATTTTCGCCGCGGTCATTCTCGGCGGTATCGGGTCGATTTACGGCGCGATTCTCGGCGGATTAGTTATCGGACTCACGTGGGACTTGGCCATCATCTGGATTCCGGGTGAGTTCGGCCGGGCCGCCGCGTTCGGCATGATGATTCTCATCCTGCTGTTCAAGCCACAGGGACTGTTCGCAGGGAGGACGACCGCATGAGTACCCGCGTTCGCGATTTCGAGATCAACGACACGGTGCTCATCCTCGTCGCGTTGTTCAGCCTCTACGCGCTGTACATCCTCGCGGGGTCGGCCCTGGGCTACTCGTTCCGCGGCCAGATAAACTCCCTCGCGCGCCTCACGTTCCTCATCGGCGTGTACGGGATGTTGGCGCTCGCGTTGAACCTCCACTGGGGATACACTGGACTGTTCAACATCGGTATCGCGGGGTTCATGGCTGTCGGGTTGTACACGATGGCAATCGTCTCGAAGCCACCCGCGAGCGCGACGGCGGGGGCCGCGACCGTTTCCGGTCTCGGCCTTCCGCTTTGGGTCGGTATCATTGCCGGAATGCTCGCCGCGGCGCTTCTCGGCTTGCTCATCGCGCTTCCCGCGCTTCGGTTGCGGGCCGACTATCTCGCCATCGTGACCATCGCGATGTCCGAAATCGTTCGGTTCATCGTGATGTCGAACCAGTTCCAGAACGTCACGATATTCGGCAAAGACCTCGGAACCGGTGGCGGACGTGGGCTGTTGTTGAATTACGACGACCCTTTGCAACCGCTGTTCGACAGCGGCCCGTACGTGGCGATAGAGAACGCATTGAACCCGTTCGTAGGTGGCAGTGTCGGCCCGGTGCTCGACTCGCTCACCTATGCAATCATCTTGATGGGATTCGTGGCCGCTTTCTACTGGCTCCTCAAGCGAACCGGCGAATCACCGTTCGGTCGGGTGCTCAAAGCCATCCGTGAGGACGAGGAGGTTGCGAACGCGCTCGGGAAGGACACCAACCGATTCAAAATCAAATCGTTCATGCTCGGCTGTGCGCTGATGGGGCTAGCGGGCATCCTCTGGCAACTTCGACAGGGTGCTATCACGCCGACATCGTTCAAGCCACAGGTGACCTTCTTCGTCTGGTTGGCGCTCATCATCGGCGGCGCCGGGTCGAACACCGGAAGCGTCCTCGGTGCGGCGGTGTTCGCCGGATTGCTATTCCAGGGCCCGTTGTATCTGAAGAACATCATCCGGCAGGTGTACAACGTCTCGGCGGCACCGAACACGTTCGCCGATGCGATCGGGCCGATATTCGCGGGCAACATCACGCCATTCGTAGCCTACGCCATCAACAACATCAACGCACTGCAGTTGGTCATCATGGGCATCGTGCTCATCTGGATAATGCAACACCGCCCCGAAGGTGTGCTCGGCCACCGGAAGGAAGAGGCCGCCAGCATCCCGCTTACGCGGCCGCGTAGCGGGAGTGGTGCGTCGGAACCGAAGCCAGCGGCGGATGGCGGCGTGAAGGGAGGTGAGCAAGAATGACTGCGAGCGAGTCAGAACAGACTGAATCGCTCAGTCTCGGGGGCGAAAATGCCGATTTGAGCGAAACCCCGCTTCGCGTGGAGAACCTTCGCAAGACGTTCGGCGGCATCACCGCAGTCGATGGGGCGACGTTCTCCGTCGAACAGGGGTCGTTCACAGGACTCATCGGGCCAAACGGGGCCGGAAAGTCCACCACGTTCAACCTCATCACCGGCGTTCACCAACCGGACAGCGGCGCGGTGTACTTCGACGACGAGAACATTACCGGGCTTCATCCGTACGAAATCGCAAACCGCGGGCTGGTTCGAACGTTTCAAATCGCTCGCGAACTCTCGGAGATGACCGTGCTCGAAAACATGATGCTCGCACCGAAAGGACAGCAGGGTGAGAAACTCTGGCGGTCGGTGATGCCAGGGCTGCGGGGCGATATCCAAAAACAGGAAGAAGACGTGCTCGAACGTGCGTGGGAGATGCTCGATTTCTTCGAAATCGACCATCTCGCTGAGGAGTACGCGGGTAACCTCTCGGGCGGCCAGCGAAAACTGCTGGAGATGGCACGAGCGCTCATGACCGACCCGCAGATGGTTCTGCTGGACGAACCGCTGGCGGGTGTCAACCCCTCGCTGGAGAAGAAACTGCTCAAACACGTTCACGAACTGCGTGAGCAAGGCTACACGTTCCTGCTCGTGGAACATGATATGGACGTTATCATGAACAACTGCGAACACGTTATCGTCATGCACCAGGGGAAAGTGCTTGCCGAGGGCGAACCGGCGGCGATTCGCTCGAATGAACAGGTTATCGACGCCTACCTCGGGGAGGAAATCTGATGGCGCTTCTCGAAATCGACGGCCTCGATGCGGGGTACGGCGAAGACCTTCAAATCCTCGACCACGTCGATATGCACGTCGACGACGGGGAGTACGTCACCATCGTCGGCCCGAACGGGGCGGGGAAATCGACCGTGATGAAATCCGTCTTCGGACTGACAACCTACATGGGTGGGACGGTCACCTTCGACGGAACCGAGATTCAACGGATGAGCCCCGAGGATATCATCCATCTGGGACTCGGGTATGTCCCCCAGAACGACAACATCTTCGGGTCGCTCTCTGTGCAGGAGAACTTGGAGATGGGTGCGTACATTCTGGACGAGGTGCCGGAGGACGCGCTCGCCGAGGTGTTCGAACGCTTCCCGATTCTGAACGAGCGTAGAGACCAGAAGGCGGGCACGATGTCCGGCGGCCAACAGCAGATGCTCGCCATGGGGCGCGCGCTGATGCTCGACCCCGACCTGCTGATGTTGGACGAACCGAGTGCGGGACTCGCGCCCGACCTCGTCGCCGAAATGTTCGACAAGGTGGACGAAATCAACGACAGCGGGACGGCCATCCTGATGGTCGAGCAGAACGCGAAAGAGGCACTGCGACGGTGTGACCGCGGCTACGTCCTCGTCCAAGGTGGCAATCGGTTCGTGGACTCCGGCGACGCATTGCTGGCTGACGAGGAAGTCAGACAGGAGTTCCTCGGCGGATAGTCCTCGATCTCATTTTTCGGCAGTAATCAACAAGCGACAGCAGCGCGTGTGTCGTCTATGGTAGTCCATCGTCGGGGAGTCATCGTGGTCGTTTTCGCATTGGCCGTCACACCCGTCGTCTTCGGACTCGGCCCAACTTCGCCTCTCAGAGAGGCACAACCGACACGGCTCGATTCCTGCACGACGATTACGGAATCGGGAAGATACGTCCTCTCCGGCGACATCGAATCTCCCGCGAAAACCTGCATCCGAGTGAACGCCGACGATGTCGTCCTCTCAGGCGCAGGACATTCCGTCGATGGAGGTGTGTTCCGAGAAAACACGACCGGCGTCGCCGTAACCGGCGCGAACGTCACGGTTCGGAACCTCTCCGTCCGCCGGTGGACGTTCGGAATTCGGTACGAGTCCGCTCCCGATGGCGTCGTCCGGAACGTGCGAACGTGGCGCACCGTCGATGGAGTGACGTTCGCGTCGTCGCCGGGAGCGAGCGTTACACGCCTCTCGGCCATGAACGGGGTTTCGGGAATCTCCTTCGTGGATTCGGATGAGGGTATCGTCCGAGATAGTACGATTCGGTATCAAAGTTCGACCGGCGTATTCGTCGCGGACTCACGACGGGTCGCGGTGGCCAATGCGACGGTCACGCGTACCGAAACCGGCATCGCACTTCTAGGGAGTCGCCAGGGGCGCGTGAACGACAGCGTCGTCCGTGCGACCGGTACGTCGTCACTACTGCTCCTCGATTCGCGAGGCAACTCGGTACGCAACGTGACGCTCTCTAATCCCCGGAGGCCAGCAACGGTGCTGCTCTCGAATGCGACTGACAACCGAATCGTCGGAACGGATGGAAACTGGTCGCTCCAACGCGGAAACGATGGGCGAAAAAACAGCGTGATGAATTCGACTTCCGACTCGTCGGATTACCCGCTCAGCGCCTGATTGAGCACGGACGTGTACGACGATTCGCCGATGTTGAACGCGACCTGATTGAGAACCTCTCCGTTGTGGTTCTGCTGGAAATCCTGTGCGAACTGCTCCGACAGTTGCTGGCCGTAGTCGTTGTTCACGAACAGCGTCGAGGCGGATTGCGCGCCCAGTCGTTCGGCGGCGACCTGTGCCATCACACCGCCCTGTAGGATATCGCTCGGTGCCGTCCGGAAGACGTAATCGTTGTCCTGAAGGCGCGTGACGGTAATCGCCGTACTCGATGGTGAGCAGCCGACGATTTCATTCGGGATGTACACCTCGGTCGAGACGGGAATGTTGTTCCCCGAGGACATAGGGCCGGAGATAGCCGGGTAACCGGCGTTGACGAGCGCGTTTGCCCCGCTGAGTGCCGGTTGTCTGGCGGTCTGTGTGTCTTCGACCTGCGTTTCGACTTGGAGGTCGATGTCGGATTGGTTCACCTGCTGAATCGGGAGTCGTGCTGCCTGAACCATAGGCGTCCCAACGGATCCGAGGTCGCCGGTTTCGGCGTACAGAATGCCGACTCTGATGGTTCGGCCCATTCCGCCGGGTGCGCTGTTTGCACTCGGCCCCCCTGCATTGCTCTCGAATCGGCGGGTGTTGACGGTTCTGATACCGGCATCTGTCTGCGGCGCGAACTTCCACACGTCGTAGGAAGCGGCGGCCGGGTCGCCGTTTTGGTCGAAGTCGGTTGTGCTCGATGCCCCTTGATAGTTGATGTCGTCTCCGTTCGCGGCGGCCTCAACCGCCTCGACGAAGTTCTCTGGGCCATAATCCTGTCCACCCGAATTGGCGATTCGGCGCATCTGATCGCGGATGGCCGACCCGGTGTTCTCACCCGCAGCGGCGTTCGCCAGAATCAGGATTGCGACCGAGTCGTACGACTGCGACGTGAAGACGCCGGGTGACTGGTTATACTGGTCTTGGAACAGTTGGTTAAACGCCTCTTGGTTCGGTCCGGCCGCGGCTGGAACCGTCCCAGTGACGTTCTGCATGTTGTTGCCGACCTGCTGTGGAAGGGCAGGATCTTGTAACCCGTCGGGAACGAGAACGTCAATGGCCTGGTCTTGTTGCATTGCGTATAGGTCACGGAATAGCTGAATCCCGCTTTGCGGATAGCCGATGACGGTGAGCATATCCGGACCCCCATTCTGTTGGAGGTTCCCCATCAGGCCAACGGTCGTCGCTGCGCCCATTCCACCCACCCCCCGAAGGTAGGTTCGTCTGTCGATTTTTGGACTCATACCCGGGGAAACCGTCGTCGTTCTGGAACAAAAGTCTATTTTAAACTATCGTTATATATCTCGGTCGATTCATCTACTAGTGGTCGATACTACAGGTGTCAGAATGGATTACCGTTTCCGATGTGAGGCGTTCGAGCGGGGGAACGGGATTATTTCGAGCCCATCGCTTTGTTGATGACGGAGGTGTAGGAATTTTCGCCCTTGTTGAACGACACTTGGTTCATGATTTCGCCATTGTGTTTGTCCTTGAACGAACTCGAGAACTTTTCAGACAGCTGTTGACCGTAGCTGTTGTTCACGTACAACGTGGACGCCGACTTTCCGCTGAGTCGCTTGGCGGCGACTTGCGCCATCACCTTGCCCTGAAGCAGGTCGCTCGGGGCCGTTCGGAAGATGAAATCGTTGTCCTGCAAGTTGGTGACGGTGAGTGCCGTGCTCGACGGTGAGCAGCCGACGACGCTCTGTTTCGTGTACACCTGCTTGCTCACCGGAATGTTGTTACCGGACGAGGCCGGGCCACAGATAGCCGGATAGCCCGCGCTGATGAGTGCGTTCGCACCGGACAGCGAAGCCTGCTTTGTGGTCTGTGTGTCTTCCACTTGGGATTTCACGGTCACGTTGATTCCCGCGTCGTTGACCTGTTTGACAGGGATTTTCGCCGCCTGAATCATTTGACTCCCGACGGAACCGAGGTCGCCGGTTTCGGGAAGCAGGATACCGACCATGATTTCCCGGTTCTTGCCACCGGGCGAACTGTCGGCCATCTTCCCGCCGACACTGCCTTCGAAGTCGATGGTATCGACAGTTTTGTAGCCGTCTTCCGTATCCGGAGCGAACTTCCACACGTCGTAAGCAGCGGACGCCGGGTCACCCTTGTCGTTGAAATCGACGACGCTGGATGCTCCTTGGTAGTTGATGTCTTCGCCTCGTGCGGCGGCTTTAACCCCCTTGACGAAGTTTTCGGGGCCATACTTTTGTCCGCCCCCGTTGGCGACGCGACGCATCTGATCACGGATTTTGGTTCCATCGTTCGCACCCGCCGCCGCGTTCGCGAGAATGAGGATGGCGACCGCGTCATAGGAATGTGACGTGAAGACGCCCGGCGCACTCCCATACTGGTCTTTGTACATCTGCGTGAACGCCTTTTTGTTCGGGCCGGATGCGGCCGGGGCCGTCCCGGTGATGTTCTGCATGTCGTTGCTGACTTGCTTCGGCAGGTCGGTGTCGAGTAGCCCGTCGGGAACGATGATTTTGTGGTTCCCGTCGGTGTTTTTGTAGTAATCGCGAAACAGCTGGATACCACTCTGCGGGTAGCCGATGACGTTGATAACGTCAGGGCCGCCACCGCCATTGTCGTCTCCACCGCCGTTGCCAGCTCCGCCACCGCCAATACAGCCGGCGAGGCCGGCAATTCCGGCCGTCCCGACTCCCTTCAACACGTCGCGCCGTTCGATATCATATCGCATGGACAGAGATGGGTATCGACTCTTACAATATAAATCTACCTTTCGAGATTTTTAAAATTCGTCAAAAACTACTCTATTCAGGGAACAATAGAAGCGTTGAATTAAAACTCGCGACAATCCGTACAGACCAGTTGGCCGTTGACGTTCGTCAGTTCGCGGGTCAGTTTTCCACAGACCTCACAGATACTTTGTCCCGTGTACTCGTCGTCGCCACCGTTCGTCTCCATCGCTCCGCCAAGTTCGGTATCGTCCACGTCCGGCTCGCGGGAAGACGAAATACTCGACGGTGACGCCGAGGCCGAAATAACGTCACGTTCGGTCAGTACTCCAACCAGTTCGCCGTCACGGGTGACGACGATCCGCCGGATTCCCTGTTGTGCCATCATCCCCGCTGCGTCAGCCAGACTGCGATCCGCATGCATCGAAACGACGGGACTTGTCATCACGTCATCAACTGTCATCTCGGCAGGATCTTGTTCGTCCGCGACGAGGCCGAGTACGTCCGATTCGGTCATGATCCCGACTGGTTCGCGTCCTCGAAGAACCACGACACTTCCGACCCCCTCCGACTGCATGAGCTGTACTGCCCCGAGCACCGAGTCCGACTCACTGACCCCCACGTAATCTCGGGTCATCATGTCCCGGATGGTGATTTCAGCATCCATATGTGAACGTTTGACACAACTCTTCTAAAAGCTATCCCCGGTACCTTTATTCCCGCGTCCCGCGAATAAATACGGTTCGCTACTGGAACTCAACTCTGCTGCCGTCCGCCCGACACGTTTCCAGTGCGTGCTTCGCAGCCATCCCCGCATCCTGTGGAACTCGGCCGCTGCCGACGCCGACTTTCAACTCGACTTCGACCGTCTCTTCGACGTGTTGAATGGCGTCCTGATATTCCCTTTCGTCCAGTTTCGGGCAGACTGCGATGACGTTGTCACCGCCGACGAAAAAGGAAAGCGAGTCGTGTGCTTCCCGCATGTATTTCATCAGTTCGGCGTACCCCTGTTCGATGTGGATGAACGAGTCGAAGGCGTTCACCTCGTCGGTGAAGTTGCCCGTCATGTCGTTCACGTCGAAATGCGCGATTTGGATGTCGTCGTCGGTTCGGAACTCCTCGTCGATTGTCCGACCGCGGAGAATTTCACGCCGCGCCTTATCCTGTGCGCTTCCCGCGTCCTGTAACTGGTCGGTGGCGTCCGCGAGCGCCTGCACGGGACTCGTTCCGGTGGCGACACCGAGACTGACCGTCACTGGATAGCGGTTTCCGATCGATTCCTGTACGAGCGCGTGGTCGTCCATCGACAGTCCGTTCGTCACCGCGACCATGTTGTCGAACCGGGTGAAAAAGACGTAGCCCTCACGATTGCCGATGAGTTGCGAAAGGTCGGCGTACAGACGCGATTGGAGTGTCTGGAGGTCTACTTCCCGGCGCGGTTCCGGCGTCACGGTCCACGGACCGTAGTTGTCGATTTGAACCAACGTGATCTGGGCGTTCGTCACTGTTGTCAGTGGGTTTGCGGTACTGGCTTATAAGCAGTCCTAATCGTGATTTCCATCTCAATAATGAGAACCACGGCACTACGACTTGCCGCTATCGAAATCACCGGAAAATAGATCGACGGACGACCTTCCGAATCGATTACTGATTTCCGTTTCGAGCAATTGAAGCGACTGCCCGAGAGTGACCCGACAATGACCATTCCGTCGTTCGTTATCGGCATCGCCGGGGGCACTGGCGCGGGAAAAACGACGGTTGCCCGCGAAATAACCGAGGACGTAAGCGATTCCGTCACTCGAATTCCGATGGACAACTACTACGAAGACCTCTCGCACCTCGATTTCGAGGAGCGTGCGGAGGTCAACTACGACCATCCGTCGGCGTTCGAGTGGGAACTGCTCCGCGACAATCTCGATGCATTACTGTCCGGTCAGACCATCGAGATGCCACAGTACGATTTCACGATTCACAATCGAAAAGACGAGCGCGTCACGGTCGAACCGACCGACGTGGTGATACTCGAAGGCATCTTCGCACTCTACGACGCCGAAGTCAACGAGATGTTAGATCTGCAAGTGTACGTCGAAACCGACGCCGACGTGCGCATTCTCCGGCGAATCGAGCGCGACGTGGTGGAGCGCGAGCGTGGTCTCGAAGGCGTCATCGACCAGTATCTCTCGACGGTGAAACCGATGCACGAGCAGTTCGTCGAACCGACGAAAAAACACGCCGACCTCATCATCCCCGAAGGTGCGAACCGGGTCGCAGTCAACCTCCTCGAAGAAAAGGTGAGAGCGGAAGCGCACACACATCCGACGTGGAACGTCGATGAGGAACTGAACCTCCCTGACGAACGGCACGACTCCAACGGCGGGCGGAAGCCGCCCACCGCGACACCTGACGGTAGCGGAAAACGGTAGCACTCGGCGGAAAACAAGGAGTAATCAGGCGCGCTTTTTCTCGGGGTTTTCGCCGACTGGGTGGTAATCCCAGAAGTCACCCGAGCGCATCGCAGCGCCGACACCACGGTGGAAATCGACTATGGTTTCGTACTCCGTCGGTTCGACGTATTCGAAAATATCCGCGACGCTCACGACTTTCTTGTAGTTGATACGAATCGGTTCGTCGGCGTGCTCCTCGGCGAACTCCTCGCTCGAAAGCGGGAAATCCTCGTCTTCGTCCAGTTTCTTTGCGAGGATAGCGAGACCGTACTTCCGTCCGCCCTCGCTCCCTTCCTCGCCGTCCGGGTCGTGGGGCCAGTCCATGTACCCACGTCTGTCCGGGGGGACGAAAAGGATTCCCTTCCGCCGACGTTATTCGCGGTCGGGGTTCGGTGACGATAGGCCGCTCTCCACGAGACTGCGATGTCCTCGGCGGAGTCGTTCCGAGATGGCCTGATGAGAGATTCCTAACTCGTCTGCGAGATCTTCGGTCGTCACTTTCCGCGGAATGTCGTAGTACCCTCGATCGATGGCGCTTCGTAAGGTTTCGTACTGTTGTGTAGTCAGTCGGTGTGACTCCTTGAGCAGCGTCGTCCGTTCGTGTACGTTTTGAATTTCGACGGAGAATCCGGCGTCCTGGCAGAACTCGTAGGTCGTCGACAGCGCGTTTCGGTCGTCGGATTGGATTCGAAAACGCCATTTGCTGTTCGCCGCGCGCGCGGCGAGCACTGTCGTCTCATCTTCGGTGAGAAGCGGTATCGCGTCGTGGACGCGTCCACCCCAGTCCATCCAAAACAGACCTCGGTCACCGAGGTCCGTGAGAAGTTGGGCGTCGGCGACGGTCGGGTTGTCCGCCAGCGCCGACTGAAGAGAAGTAGTATCTGACGTTGTCGCCCGCATTTGCGGCATAACGTGTTCGGCACCGTGTGCGACGACCCCCACGATTTCGAATCTGGCTCCGGGTTGTCGCGAGAACGTTTCGCGGAGCGCAAATTCGCTCGCCGGGAGTGCAATCTCGGCAATCGTACTCACCCGAGTGAAAAGAAAGAGTACCCAATTGCTTGTTCTGCTTGCCAATTCAAGTTCTTTTAAGTAAGAAACGTGATTCTCCCCGGTATATTCAGAAAGGATTGCATTTTAACAGGTGTATAATTAACTCCATGGGACGGCGAACCCGGGCCATGGCGCTGTACGAGCGGGGGATTTGAGAAATATGTCAGGCACGTCATCAGGTGGATTCGTCCACGGGGCGCTCATCGGTGGTGGTGTCGTCTTCTTCGTTGCTGGAATGATTATCGTCGCCGGGATTCCAGGCGGCATCATCGGGTCGCCAGCGGGTGGGATGAGCAACGGGACAACGGCCGTAACCATGACGGAAACCACGCAAACCAGCACGCAGGCACAGACCACTGCCGAGCAGTCGACGACGGAACCGCCACAATCGACGACGCAGTCGCCACAGACGACGTCGTCCACGACGGCCACAACTTCGCCACCAACCACGACGGCCACAGCGAAGGAATCGGTGCTCTATCGCGTCAACGTCGGTGGAAAACGAATCCCGATGTCGGATGGCGGTCCGGACTGGACACGGGATACCGAGCGTCGTCCATCGCAGTTCGGGAACGCACGTCAGAGTGGAAGCCATACGAACGCGACGAACGACCGAATCGCAACGACGTCCGCGGTTCCCAGCGGGACCCCAGAAGCGGTGTTCCAGAGTAGGCGGTACGACGCCGACAACGCCGGAAACTGGGTCGACAACACCGAGATGCAGTATCGGTTCCCGGCTGAGAAAGGCAAATACGTCGTCCGTCTCTATTTCGTCGAGTCGTATTTCGGCAACTCCGAATGGAACGACTACGACGAGAAAGGGCCACGCAAGTTCGACGTGGAAATCGAAGGGAAGCGCGTCCTCAACGATTACGACATGTACGAGGAACTGGGTCACGACAGGGGAACGGTGAAAACGTTCACCGTGAAACCGAAAGACGGCGTCATCAACGTGCGTTTCCTTCACGAGGTGGAAGATCCGATGCTCTCGGGCATCGAAATCGTTCGCGTAGAGGACGGGAAAAAGAAGGGAAAGCGGAACGATAACGACCAAAGCAAAAACAACGACCAAGACGACGACTCGGGTTGGGGCGCGATATCGGCTCCCGATTTGACACTCGCGCTTATCGATTCCGGTCTCGAAATACCCACCCTCGATGTTCGTCCAGCAGTGACGCACGGGTTCCCGGTTTCGGCGGCGTCTCGGCTATCGTGATGTGATTGCCCGCAATCGCGAGTTGGTTCTTACTGGTTCCGTTGAATGCGGTTTTCGAATCGCGACTCGTCAGAGAAGTCGAGGAAGGGAATCAGTAGCCGTACTGTAAATGGAATGTTGACGATGCTTGAAAACCCGTACGAGCGAACGTTCCACGGAGCGTTCGCTCGCCGAACAGTCGTGTGAAAAACGGTGGGAATGGGATTTGAACCCATGAGGCATGACGCCACCTGCTTTCAAGGCAGGCGCAATAGGCCGCTCTGCCATCCCACCACACGAAGGGATACTCGGCACCGGGTCTAAGAACTGTCGGTCTCGTTTCGCCGACGTGTTCGCCGAGATTGGTTACCGAGCCAAGATATTACTTTGGAGCATTGTATCATAACCGTTTAATTCCTCAAGTGCATTCGACTTCGTACGATGGCATCATTGGACTTCGAACCGCTCACATATGCGGAGATACCGGAGAATCGCCGACCGTCTTTGGGGATGGCACTTCTACCCGTTCTGGCAACGGTGGTGTTCCTCGCGGTCGGGTCGGCGTGGTTGAAGATGGATCCCCACGTACCGCTGCTGTGGGCAATCGTCTTCACCGGGCTCGTCGGCTACTACGGGCTGGAAATGTCGTGGGATGACCTATACGAGGGTGTCGCGGACAGCCTCCTGATGGGGTTGCAGGCGGTCCTCATCCTGTTCACGATTTACGCACTCATCTCCACGTGGATTAGCTCCGGAACGATTCCGGGGCTGATGTACTACGGGCTGGAAGTTCTCTCCCCGACCGTGTTCCTCCCCGTGACAGCCCTGTTGTCCGGTCTCGTGGCGTTCTCGATCGGTTCTTCGTGGACCACCGTCGGAACGCTCGGCGTCGCGTTCATCGGCATCGGGTCGGGGCTCGGCGTTCCTGCCCCGATGACGGCCGGTGCGATTCTCTCCGGTGCGTACGCCGGGGATAAGCAATCACCGCTCTCCGACACGACGAACCTCGCGGCGGCGGTGACGAACACCGACCTCTACGACCACATCCGCGGAATGCGAACCGGAACCATCGTCGCGTTCGGACTCGGCGTTCTCGCCTACGCCTACCTCGGCCTCCAGTCGGTTGGCGGCGGTTCAACGGGAAGCGTCGGCCAGATTCAGTCCGCGCTCATGAGCACGTACTCCCTCTCGTTGCTCGTCTTCCTCCCGTTGGCCGTTACCTTCGGACTCGCACTGCGGGGCTACCCCGCCCTTCCATCGCTGATCGCTGGCGTCTTCTCCGGCGCACTAACGACCATCCTCGTCCAAGGAAAATCGTTCACTGCGGGCTGGCAGGTGCTCCTCAGCGGCACCAGCCCGGAGACGGGAATGAAGATGGTGAACAACCTCCTGGCGAGTGGCGGTATCGAAGGCTCGGCGTGGACCATCAGCGTCGTCGTCGCAGCGCTCACTCTCGGCGGATTGCTGGAGACAACGGGTACGCTTGCAGTGCTCGCACACCACCTCTCCAAGAAGGTCAGCAGCGTCGGCGGACTCGTCGCCGGAACCGGCGCGTCGGCGACGCTCACCAACGTTCTCACTGCTCAGCAGTACATGAGCATCGTCGTCCCCGGAATGACGCTCCGAAACCTCTACGACGAGTACGGACTGGAGAGTAAAGACCTCTCGCGGGCTGTTGAGGCCGCCGGAACGCCGACTGGCGCGCTCATCCCGTGGCACGCCGGAGCGGTGTACATGGCGACCGCACTCGGTGTCCCGACCCTGGAATATGCGCCGTACTACTTCTTCGGCTTCCTCTCGCCAGCCATCCTCTTCCTGATGGCCGCATCGGGATGGGGAATCGGAACCCCGTCCGACAGCAGAACGTCACCCACGACTGCAGACTGACCGACGACGGTCTGTAAAAACGATTTACCGAACGATTTCGCGGTCGCCATCTCGTCCTTCGACGCGCAGTCCGAGTTCGTGGAGATACGTCGCCGTGTTGACCGGGACGATTCGACTGGCGGCGATTCGCGCGTTCAGCAGCGGAACCAGCGAGCGCAAATCCTCGCCCGACTTCACGCTCGTCATCGTCGGGAGGAAATCGATCTCGTGGCCTGCATCGACTCCCCGCTGCGTCAGGGTTTCGAGTTCCGGCGTCACGTACGCGTTCTCGAAATCAATGGTGTCCGTCAGGCCGACGAAGTAGGCTCGTCCATCCTCGGCGGGGCCGAGGACGACCTCGCTCCGGCGGAGTTTCATCGCCGCGCTGTCGAGTTCCTTTCGCGTCAGCATGGGGGCGGTGCCGTTTACGATTGCGACCGAATCCACGCTTTCCTCTCGGAGCAGGTGGGTCGCCGTGTTTCCGGCGCGTCCCGCGAACGTCTCCCCGACTTGCACCTCGAAACGAACGTCCTCGGCTTCCGACCCCGTCACGTCCGCCAGTGCGTCCTCCGTCAGCGCGCGGAGTTCGGCTTCCGAACTCATCTCGCCGCTGAACTCGTCAGGAATCGCGTCGTCCGGACGGTAGTTGACGAGCAGGTCGCCGCCGCTTTTTGCGGCGGCGACGACCGTATCTTTCACCATTGCGGCGTACAGTTCCGTCACCTCGGATTCGGAGAGCGGCGACGATTCGACGAGTTCCGGTAGCACGAACCCCTCGCGCGGCGGGTCGGCCAGCACGGCGATAGTAGTCATACCCGGCAATGGGCGAGGGATGGCCTTGAAAGCCACCATTTTATGCCCTCGCTGCTCTCCCTTCCGATATGTACTGGACGAAACTCCTCGGGCTACTCGGCGTCACATTCCTTACAGTGCTCGTGCTTGGCGCACTCGCACTGCTCGTGACGACGCTCCTTGCCGACGTGGCGGCCATCGCGACCATCGCACTCGTTATCGTATTTATTGGAGTGCTGTCGATGCTCGGTTCGAAATCGAAGCGGTGGCGACAGAACCCCTACTGGTAATCGAGAGCTGCTTACCGTCCCTGTCTCCCTTTCGTCTGCCGATAATCGTTCCCCATCAAATCGAGGAACGCCTCGACGAACGCCGCGGTCTGTTCGTCCGTCTGGTCTCCGGGATGAATCATCGGCACGAGTTCGAAGCCTCGCCCCCGAATCGTCGTCGCGTGATCGTCCGCGATGTCGATTTCGCTTGCGGGTTTCGTCGTGTACTCCGTGGCGATTTCGGTGAGCGCGCGCTCGCCGACGGGGATGAGGATTTCCGGATTTATCATCCGAATTTCGGCGTTCAGATACGGCTCACAGGTCATGATTTCGCCGTCCGTGGGCGACCGTTCCGAATGATGGCACCGAGTCAGATAGGTCAGAAAGGCGTTTTCGAGTTCGGGTTCCGTGGCATCCGGGGCGGAGTCGCTCAGACCGAGTTGCCCGAGGATGTCCTGTAATCGCTCTCCCGCCGAGTCGTCGGTGAACGGAACACCGGTTTCGTCCGCTCCTGCGCTTGGCATCTCCCCGACGAAGAGAAACTCGGCACCCACGTCACCGTAGCCGTGGACGACCCGTTCTCGGTGTTCGCACAGCTCGCAGTTCGTACAGGCCTCGTCCATGTTGAACGGGTTCGAGCGCTCTTCCTGATTCGCGTCCATGCGGGTCGGTTGTGGCGCGACGGTAAAAGGGGCTACTCCTCGGCGATGGAAAGAAACGGCGCAATCCATCGTGCGGACTCACAAATCGAAACCCGATGGTTCGAGGCATCGTGCTCGACGAGCCTTGCATCGTCCAGCTTTGGCAGATGGAGTTGATACAGCGCCGTGTAGTATCGGCGATGCTCGTTCTGTGTCACCGCATCGTCACACCGCTCGCATTTGGCGACGGCCGTGACTACTTCCTCGATATCGACCGGTTCAGTTCGTTGAAATAGATACCGGAGCGTCTCGCGTCGCCGCCGCGACCGAAGTATCTCGAACAGCGCGTCGAGCGATGGTTCATCGCGGGGCAACTTCCCAAGGGGCCGTATCGACCACTCGACACCATCGTTGCCGATTTCGACCGTTCGGTTTGCGAGTGCGCGAAGCGTCGCAATCGTCTGCTGGTCGTGAGCACGCGTTTCGAGGTAAAAGTAGCCGACCGTACCGGCGTCATCGAGATGTTCCGCAATGCGGGCGAAAAACGAAACGATCTCGGAAATTGAACAGTGTTCGAGCGGGGCGGTGAGCGAATCGAACACGAGCATCGTCTCACCGGTCGCCGACTCCAATGCCGATTCGATGCTGTCCCGTACACTGGACAGGTCATCGGGTCGCTGGACGGTTCGGACGACGTTGGCGTTAGTACCGGTCGGCGTTTCGGTCGTCGCCGACCGCGTCATCTGGCCGACGTTGATGATCCGAGCGTACTCCGGAATGGTTCCGACTCGACTTCGCCACGTTCGGAGAAACGCGTCCGCCGAACAGCCGTAGGTCACCGCGACGACGGAGTCGATATTCGAATTCGGGAGGAGTTCGAAACCGTGTTCGCGCACGTCCGAGTGAAGTGAGGGAACAGTGACGAGGACGCTTCCGTTGAACTCGCTGCTGGTTTCGGTCATGGTCGTTCGCTCGCGGTTCGGTCGGTTGAGGGGGACGTATTTGAATCGCAGGTCTTCATCACTATTCCTCGATTATGTACCGTCTGTGGGTCGTTCGCGGATGAACACGTGTCCATTGGCGTGGGCAAACACGTCGAGATCCGAGATGGTGAACACGACGTACCCTTCGTTTCGTTCCCGACCGTCGTGTGTGTCGGCAAAAATAACGTCGAGTGCGTCCGTGTCTGTAACATCCGTCAACGGAATCGGTGTCTTCGTCGGGTTTGTATTCAAAATGACAGCAATCGCATTGATAAGCGTTTCACTGAACAACCAGTCGCTCGTGGCGTCGTGATAGACGTGATAGCTGGTCTCGTCGGCGATGGGTATCGGTTTCGTGTCGTCTTCGTCGAAGCCCGTGTTCACCCCTCTCATGATGGGCAGTAATTACTGTGCGGCGTACAGGCGTAAAAAAGTTATGTCCGTTTTCAGATGCCCGAGATCCGGAACGTCCCGGAATCGAAGGCTTCGGTTTCTCGGAGAAATAGCGGCCTACCACTCGGGAAAGATTCGTGGATGTTCTTTCATTCGGCTCATACCGAAGTGACTGGACGTTGGTATTCGTTCCGTATTCATGACAGACCATGCATTCCAATCATACCTCACGGAGAATCCACAAACGATCGGCATGCTGTTCATGGCGGTTTGTCTCCTTTCACAAGCAGGCTCCGCCGCGGCAGGTGTCGGCACAGTGGCAGTTTACGGTCCATAACTGGCAGTTTCGGTTCGCAGACTGTTGGCGCGCAAGGGGTCGATACGCAGTGTTTCCATGGCGAACCGGAATTACAGTGGGTCTTCGTCCCATACTAATTCGCCGTCTTTTCTCACTGGTGACTGATGCCACACGAGATACCGTCTCAGCTCTGCCGCGGAGAGCCGGAACGTCCGAAGCGCGCCCGGCACGAGGAAATGATGGTCGTTCGAATCGATGAGCGGGAATGCCATCGTTCCGACATTTCCCTCCCGCGATGGATACGTGCGCGGCGTCACGTCGTAGTCGTCGTCATCCCGTGATGCGATGTCACAAAGCGTCGGGACGCCGTCCTCGACCTGCACCACGTCCGCACTGCCATCGCCGACGACGATGTAGTGGCTTCCGACGATACTTTCCGCGCGAGCGAGTGCAATCGCCGCTCGGAGCGGAAACCCGAGATTCAGCAGACGTGCCGTCGCGTACCCTACTCTCGCGGCACCGTCGTTGACGACTTCGCTGAACGTGACGACGCCACCGACCGCACCCGCATCGATAAGTGCGACACCTTGCTCGTAGGATTGGCAGGCGTTGAGTAGGAACGTCGACACACCGACGGTCGTCAGTGTGGTCGTATCGAGCGACCCGTCTCGGCATCGGAAACCGTCGCCATCGATATGGCCGACGTAGTGGAGAAAGTCCAAATCCGATTCGAGGACAGCACGTAGTTCGTCCGTCGAAAGGTCGTCGTGAAGGGTCACGTCGAAGGAGAGCTCAGTACGACGACCATACACGTTTTGTACGCCCTCGTCCTCGGCCATCGCGGAGTCGTTGCAGACAACGGCGATTTCGATGGAACCGTCCTTCGGTTCGCGTTCGAGTTTGTTCCGAAACGCCTGCGGTATCGCCTTCGTCGCCCGAAGCGGAATATTTTTGGCGAACCACGCTTGTTCGAGCGATTCATTCTGGTTCAGCTGCACGAACTGTTGGCCATCGTTTGACCCGTTCCGATCGCCACCCCGGCCACCGCGAAGGAACGAGTCCAGCGCGAACGAGTGAACGTCGTCCGCCGACATAACTGTCGCTTGTGGAGTCCGAATGATACCGAGGTCGTTCACCACGAACGGAATCGTCTCGATTCGTTCCGCGGTCGGCGCGACATGCGCGGTGAGCGGCCAGCGCGGAATATGTGGTTCGAGTCGGTCGAACGGAACCGAGAGATACTCCCGCAACTGCTCCGCGATGGGTCGGTCGTACAGGTCGGCAAAGTCGAGCCCGAGGTCGGGTTCGGCCTGTTCGCGTTCGTAGAGGTTCACTTGATAGTAACCCTCCGTCCGAGTGAGGCAGTCGAGGAAAAACGTCCGTTTCAGCGTGCGCTCGATATCCGTCTCGAACGCAGTCCTCGAAAAGCTGTACTCGAATCCGTCCGTGACTAGTTTCGGTTCCTCGCCGGAAACCATCTCGGCACCGAGATAGTACGCGAGCGGTGCGGTGACGTACGCCGATCGAAGCGTCGGCGGCAGTTCCAGACGAACGCCGGTTTTCGGTCGTTCCAATTCGTCGGGCACGTGAAGTTCGTCACCCAGTTCCACTGTCGGCGGGTGACCACGAAGCGTCGGATACGACCGTTCGCACGTCGTCGTTTTCAGCGCCGACGAGAGCGCTGAAACCACAGTTAACACGTCTTCGGGGTCGTCGGTCGTCGTCAGGGTGTCGGCCGGATGGTGGTGGTACGACCGCGCACCGACGAGCACGTCCGGCGGGTCGAACTCGAAGGTGACGCTGTCCATGCTTGCACGAACCGAGAGCGTGCCATCGACTCGAAGGTATATTTTGATGGGTGCGTTCAGTTCGATGGTGTATACGCGCGGTGGCAACTGTTGGTTGGTGTCAGAACTCACCTCGAACAGCGGGTCGCCGTGCGCGCCGCGGACGAAGGTATCGACTCGCTGGTCGAGGCGAAGCTCGTCGGTCGAAACGCGAACCGCACGGTCGACGGGAAAGTAAAACAGGTCTTCGTCCGCGGCGACCGGTGATAGTGGCCTCGGAGCACCGATACCGTACCGTCGTCGTTCGATGGAGTCGATGATGACGAGTCCGGAATCGGCGAGTGGTTCGAACGTAAGCACAACAAACAACCTTCTTCCAACAAAACTGACGGTGTGTGTTGTATTAAACTTCGTTGCAGTAGTAATTAAATTTCTATCATTTCCCGAGTTCATCCATGATGGATCCACTGCTGGCACATCACGATTACCGATATCTCACGACGGGTGCCGCTCTGCATCCTCAGCCGCTTTGTTGCTCGCGGATGAAAATGTGACCGTTGGCGTGGACGAACACTTCCAGTCCGCTGAGCGAGAAGACGGTGTGCCCCCCGTTTCGTTCCGATCCGCGATGTGTGTCGGTGAACAGCGAGTCGAGTGCATCCGGGTCGAGAACATTCGTTAACGGAATCGGGTCGTCGGTCGGATCCCTGTTTCGAATGGCAGCAACCGCTTCGATGACGGTTTCGCTGACCGAGTGCGAACTCGCTGGGTCGTGGTACACGTGGTAGCCACGGGGTTCGACCGCTACGAGTGTCGGTTCACTCACCTCTGTCCCCCCGTTAGAGCGCATAGTCGAAATACCGTACTACTGGATGGGATGGAGAGCAATAAAATTACGTCTCAGGACGGGTCGGGTGGTAGTTCGTGTCGTACTTTCCCGGTTGGCCGTCCATCCTGTCCGGATTGATGCGCCCGCCGAGCAGCATGAAGTCCACGAGCGTCAGCGCCACCATCGCCTCGACGACCGGCACGCCGCGCGGCGGGAGCACGGGGTCGTGTCGCCCGACGACTTGCACTTCCTTTTCCTCGCCCGTCTCCCAGTCCACCGTCGTCTGGGTCTTCGGAATCGAGGTCGGTGCGTGGAGGGTTACTTCGCCGTAAATCGGCTCGCCGGTCGTGATTCCACCCTGTAATCCTCCGTGGCGGTTCGATGCCGGTTTCGGGTCGCCGTTGGAGTCGAACTCCCATTCGTCGTTTCGGTCGTGTCCGGCCCATTCGCGTGCCTCCGTTCCGAGGCCGAACTCGAAGGCCGTGCTCGCTGGAACCGCCATCATTGCCTGTCCGAGTCGCGCTTCGACGGAATCGAAGCGCGGGGCACCGATTCCCCGCGGGACGCCCCGCGCCTCGAAATAAATCGACCCACCGATGGAGTCGCCTTCTTTCTGGTACCGGTCTATCAGTTCGCGCATCTCCGCGGCAGTGTCCGGGTCGGCACACCGAACCTCGTTTTCCTCGCTGAGTTCTTTGATGTCCTGGAACGTTACGTCATCCGCCCGAATGTCGCCGATTTGATTGACGTGCGCTTTCAGTTCGACGCCGTGTTCCGCGAGGATTTTCTTCGCGATGGCCCCTCCGGCGACCCAGTTCACCGTCTCGCGCGCGGACGACCGACCGCCGCCGCCCCAGTTCCGCGTCCCGAACTTTGCGGAGTAGGTGAAATCACCATGGCTCGGACGGGGTGCGGTGATGAACGGTTCGTACTTGCCCGACCGGGCGTCCTTGTTCTGGATGACCATCCCGATCGGCGTCCCCGTCGTGTAGCCGTCCTGTATCCCGCTGTTGATAGTCACTTCGTCGGGTTCGCCCCGACTGGTCGTTATCATCGACTGGCCAGGCTTCCGCCGGTCTAAATCGCGTTGTATGTCCTCTTCCGTGAGTTCGAGTCCCGCCGGACAGCCGCTAATGGTGACTCCCATCGCCTCACCGTGGCTCTCGCCGTAGGTCGTAACCTGAAACAGGCGTCCGAACCGATTTCCGTTCATGGCTGTTTTTCAGCGCGCAGGGCATTTAGATGTTATAGGACGCGGTACGTTTCGCCACCCATCGCCAAAAGAAAATTTATACCCCGGCAGTGAAGAGAAACGCGATGAATCGGCGTCGCTTCGCCGCCCTGCTTGGTCTCGCAGGTGGTCTCTCCGGCTGTGTCGGTCACCTCCCCTCCGCCGGGTCCTCCGAGAAACCGGTTAGCCTGCGCGTTCGCAACTATTTCGAAAATCGGCGAACCGTCTCCGTCTCGATTCATGGGTTGGACTCCGACGCCGAGTACGAGTCGGAGTTCTCCCTCTGGCCGGGGTGGGTCGGTACGCGTCGTAACGTTCTACAAGCAGGTCGGTACGAGGTTCGAGTGGAGGTGGACAACGGCATGTGGCGCGTCGCGGAGTGGCACATGTGGGGATGTGAAACCAACACGATTCGCGTCGATGTCGGAATGGACGGTATCGGCGTCACCGCGGAGTGTCAGGGTTCCAGCACAGGGTAGCGATACGCGCAGCGGCGAACGGAACCAACATCTCGTCGCGCGAGCGGCCGCCGTGCATCCCGACGAGGTCGAGTTCGGCCTCGAAAGTTATCGCTCCACTTTCGCACCGAGGTCGTACAGCACTTCGAAGAAATCCGGAAACGACACATCGACGTGTTCCGCGTCGGCAATCATCGTCGTCCCGTCGGCAACGAGTCCGGCTATGGCGAGCGACATGACGATGCGGTGGTCTCCGTGGCCGTCCACAACCGTCCCCTGTAACTGGGATTCGCCGCCTCGAATCGTGAGCGTATCCTCTTCCTCTTCGACGACCGCACCGAAATTCGAGAGTTCGGACGCCATCACGGCCACGCGGTCGGTTTCCTTGTAGCGGACGTGCTCGCAGTTGACGATTCGCGTCTCGCCGTCCGCGATTGCACCAAGGACGGCGATAGTTGGGAGCAGGTCGGGCGTGTCGCCAACGTCCACCTCAACGCCCGAGAGCGACGAGCGTCGAACCGTGAGGACGCCGTCGTTCTTGTTCCAGTTCACGTCCGCGCCCATCCGGTCTAACACCTCGACGATGAAGGTATCGCCTTGCGCGCTGGGGTAGGCCCCTTCGATACGAACCTCTTCGCCCTCCTTCGCAGAAACTGCACCCCCGGCGAGCAGATAAGAAATGGACGAGAAATCGCCGGGGACATGGTACTCGCCGTCGGTGGGTTCGTAGAACTGACCGCCCGGAACGTGGAAGGTTCGACCGTCTTTCTCGGCTTCGACGCCGAAGTTGGCCAGCAGTTCGAGCGTGATGTCCACGTATGGGGCGGATTTGAGTTCGGTTTCAAGTTCGATGTCCACGCCGTCTTCGGTCATTGCGCCCGCCATCAACAGAGCCGAGATGTACTGCGAGGACACGTCGCCCGGAATCGACACCGTGCCGCCCGACACCGGTCCTTTCATCACGAGCGGGGCTTTCCCGTTTCCGCGGGTGCTCTCGGCTCGGCCACCAAGTTGTTCGACGGCCGAAAGCATCGGCCCCTGGGGACGCGAGCGGAGCGACGAGTCGCCGGAGAGAACGGTGATTCCGTCGACGAGTGCGGTCGTCCCCGAGACGAGTCGCATCGTCGTCCCGCTGTTCGCACAGTCGATAACGTCCGCGGGCGTGTGGGGTTCCCCGTTGAACCCGTCAATTTGGACGGCCTCCCCGGTGTCGGTTACGTCGCCGCCGAAGGCTTCGACGGCCTGCATCGTAGCTTTCGTATCGGCGCTGATGAGCGGGTCGTACACCAGCGCGCCGCCGGAGTATCCCGCCGCGAGAATCGCTCGATGGGTGTAACTCTTCGACGACGGTGCCCGCGCCGTCCCCGAAAGTGACGAATGAGTGATTTCGACGTCCATGTGTCATTCGTCGTGTGGGAGGGGTAATAGAATACCGCCTCCCGAGAATATCGCCAACCGAGCGAAACCGCGGGTCGGCGGTTTCGCTGACCGGAGTCGCCATCGAACGGGCCGTTGTCGAACGGGAGGCTACCGGACGATGGTTACGGGAACCGTCGCCCGCCCTGCGACCTGTTTTGCGGTGCTCCCGAACAATCCTTCGTATCGTTCGGACGTTCCGCGGTGGCCGACAAAGATGGCCTCGAAGTCGTTTTCATCGGCGTATTCAGTGATTCGTTCGACCGGTTCGCCGTACAGCAGGCCGGTGTCGATGTCCACACCCGCGCGTTCGGCGGTCGCCGCTGCCTCATCCAGCAGTTCCTGTCCGCGCGTTTCCGCGTCCTCTATGTTCGACAGCAGAATGTCGCGTTCTGCCTCCGCGAAACTCGTAGGTGCGGTGTCACCAGCCGTGAACTGCTGGTTCGGCACGACGATGTGAACCGCCGTGATGGTTGCCCCCGTGTCTTTTGCTAGGTTCGCGGCATACTCCAATGCGTCCATGCTCGACGGCGACCCGTCGATTGCGACTACGTATCCCCCCATGGCTAGTAGAGGTAGGTCGTGTGATTGGATGTGAATTTCGGCTGTCGATTGGGGATATCGATACCCTTCCTGCTTCGTAGTCGTATTTTTCATGACGGCCTGATTCCCTTCGATAACGGCTAGTAAAAACATATTTAGGATAGTTGTCACCACATACGCTATGAACCGTCGCCCTTTCCTCCACTCCCTCGCCGCAGGTGGGACGTTGCTGACGACTGGCTGTATGAAATCACTTCCGTTCACGACAGACCTACCAGCGGCGTCCGACGTGTTCGAGAGCTATCGATTCGAGGGAACGAATCTCGTGGTTACGTTTGATGATACTATCGACGTGCAGGAGGTCGATCTGTTCAATTCGTACACGGACGAAGAGTACGAGACGATTCAGCATCCGCCGAGAACTGTCCGGTTTCCCGTAGTGTTTCCAAATCGATTGGAAACGTATATCGCGCAGTCACTTCACGTGAAGGCCAAGATATCGGACGATTGCTCGCGGGAGAAACCACCCGTGAAAAATATTTATTCACTGCCACGAAAACCACTGGACAGTGACAGATGAGACTCCACCCCATGCTGGCGAAAATCGCGGGCCAGCAACTGCTTTTCGTTGGGTGGAGCCTCGAAACTAGACCGGTTGGACGGTGGCGGTTGGGGTGAACTCCGGCGTGTCGTGAACCGTACCTGATTACATTCGCTATGACATACATGCAACACTATACACGCAAGCGACGAACAGCGATTCGAACGATGACAGCGAGGACACGAGTATGACCGACATGAACCCCAATCGTTCTACGACGAGTTCGGCGAGGGCGAATGGGAGCGGTTAGACCGCGACCCAGTCACCCGAATGGAGTTCGAAAACACGATGGACTATCTCGAAACCCACCTCCCCCAATCGGGCCACATCCTCGATGTTGGCGGCGCGGCGGGCCGCTACGCCTACTGGCTTGCCGAGCGCGGACTGAACGTAACGCTAGTTGACCTGAGCGAGCGACAGGTCGAACTCGCTCGGGAAAACGCCAAATCTCGTGGTCTCGAAGGCCGAATCTCCACAGAGCAAGGCGACGTATGTGACCTGCGATTCGAGAACGAGCGTTTCGACGCAGTCTGCTGTCTCGGCGGCCCGCTCTCGCACGTCGTGGACGACGACGAACGAGCGACGGCGATGGCGGAACTCCGGCGGGTCGCTCGACTCAACAGTCCCGTCTTCGTCTCGGTTATCGGTCGGTTTGCGGCCATCAGGGACATCGTGAAATTCAACCTCGACGCCTCCCACGGCCTCCTCGCGCCCGTCGCCGAGGACGGCAAGTACACCGCGGAGCGCGTGGACGAGTACAGCGACGGCGAGGGCTGGGCGGAGTGTCACTTCTTCCGCGCGGATGAATTCGAAGCCGAGTTGGAGTCAGCAGGGTTCGAGGTTCAGCAGTTGGTCGGTTTGGAGGGCGTCGCCAACCGAATGAAAGTAGAACTGGAGGAAGCTGACGACGAAGTCGTCGAGAGCGTTCGGGAAGTGGTTCGAATGTTCCGTGAGGACAGGACTGTTGTGGACTTCTCGGAGCACATGCTGGCGGTTTGTCGAGGATAACGAAAAGAAACCGTCCCGATTCAGAACCGTGTCGTCCGACCTGCCGCCGACCACGGGTCAGTCGGCGCATCGCGCGGCACGCGAACGTTCCGATTCTGCAACTGCGCAACCTTTCCGGCAAACTGCCACCGCTGGCCGTTCCAGTCCGGTTCGTCGTCGGCTTCCGCGGCTGCGCGCTGGTCTTGGAGATGCGCGTTGATTGCGGCGGCTATCGCGGCGGCCTCCTCTGCGGAGGCGTTCGCGGGAATCGAGAGCTTCACGTCCTCAGAGCGGGATGTTGCCATGTTTCTTTTCGGGTTGCGAGGTTCGCTTGCTCATCAACATTTCGAGGTCGTCGATGAGTCGCGGGCGGGTCTCCTTCGGTTCGATGACGTCGTCCACGAAGCCGCGGTCTGCGGCGGTGTACGGGTTGGCGAACTGCTCGCGGTACTCGTCGATGAGTTCCTCGCGGCGCGCTTCGGGGTCGTCGGCCTCCGCGAGTTCGGAACTGTAGAGGACGTTGACCGCACCCTGCGGTCCCATCACCGCGATTTCTGCGGTCGGCCACGCGTAGTTCACGTCCGCGCCGATGTGCTTCGAGGACATCACGTCGTAGGCACCGCCGTAGGCTTTCCGGGTGATGACGGTCATGAGGGGCACCGACGCCTCCGAGAAGGCGTAGAGCAGTTTCGCCCCGTGGCGGATGATTCCACCGTGTTCCTGGTCGGTGCCGGGCATGAACCCGGGCACGTCCACGAACGTCAGAATCGGGATGTTGAACGAATCGCAGAAGCGGACGAACCGCGACCCCTTCTCGGATGATTCGATATCGAGGGTGCCCGCGTTGACGCGCGGTTGGTTGGCGACGATGCCGACAGAACGCCCGTCGAGGCGGGCGAACCCGACGACGATATTTTTCGCGTAGCCTTCCTGCACTTCGAAGAAGGAATCCTCGTCCACGACGCCGCCGATGACTTTGGTGATGTCGTAGGGTTTCCGTGGTTGGTCGGGAACGACCGATTCGAGTTCCTCGTCGCGTCGCTCGCGGTCGTCCCACGGTTCGACGCGCGGTGGGTCTTCGACGTTGTTCTGTGGGAGATACGAGAGCAGTCGTCGGATGTCGTCCAATGCTTCCTCCTCGCTGTCCTCGGCGAAATGTGCGACCCCGCTTTCGCTGGTGTGGGCCTTCGCTCCGCCGAGTTCCTCGAACGTGACCTCCTCGCCCGTGACCGTCTCGATGACGTCAGGACCGGTGATGAACATGTGGCTCGTGTCCTTCACCATAAAGATGAAGTCCGTGATGGCGGGCGAGTACACCGCGCCGCCAGCACACGGTCCCATGATGGCCGAAATCTGTGGGATGACGCCGGAGGCCTGCTGGTTGCGGTGGAAGATGTCCGCGTAGCCTGCGAGCGAGGCGACACCTTCCTGAATCCGCGCACCGGCGGAGTCGTTCAGGCCGATGATGGGCGCGCCGACTTCCATCGCCTTGTCCATCACCTTGGTAACCTTCTGGGCGAACACTTCGCCCAAACTCCCACCGAAGACGGTGAAGTCGTGGGCGAAGACGAACACCTTTCGACCGTTGACATCGCCGTATCCCGTCACGACGCCGTCGCCGGGGATCTGTTTTTCCTCCATGCCGAAGTTGTGGCTTCGGTGGGTTCGCAGTTGGTCGAACTCGTTGAAGGTGTCGTCGTCGAGGAAGTAGTCGATGCGCTCGCGCGCCGTCATCTTCCCCTTCTCGTGCTGTTTTTCGATTCGCGCTTCACCGCCGCCTTTTTCGGCCTCACTGCGCTTTTCGCGCAGTTCGTCGATGCGGTCGTCCATCGTCATAGCCAAACACCTGGACGTATTGTCATTGCGCGTTTGCAGTACGACTGGGCGCAAAAGGTTTCCGTACTACGACGGGAAACGGAGAGATCTACTCTCGGTTCACAGCCTCTATAACAGAGCGTAGAGGTTCACCGCGAGGGTGGCGAGCAAAAAGAGCGGAAGAATCGTTCGAACGCTCCACAGCCACGGCGTTCCGAGGGCGCGGGCGATTCCCCCCGCGCCGGAGTCGAACTCCGCCAGTGCGTCCTTGCCGAGCACCCACCCAGTGAAGATGAGGAATCCAGCGAGACCCGCGGTCAGCATCAGATCGACCAGTGTGCCTGCGACGAAGTCGAAGATACCCGGGTTGAACGCGCAAATCGCGCCCGTGACGAGGACGAGTCCGGTGAGGCCGATTGCCGCCTTCCGTCGGGAAACGTCGTGTTCGTCCACGAGATACGCGACGGGGATTTCCAGCATGCTGATGGAACTCGACAGTGCCGCGAACAGGATTGCGCCGAAGAAGGCGACCGCAACGGCTTCTCCGTAGGGAACCTGCTGGAACGCCCCTGCGACACTGACGAACAGTGCTCCCGGACCGCCACCGGATGCAATTTCGCTGAGTCCACCTTGAAACGCGAACAGGAGGGGAAACACGACGAGACCTGCGAGGACACCAACGCCGGTGTTGAGCACGGAAATGGTGCTTCCGTCGAACGCGAGACTATTGTCCTCGCCGAGATACGAGGCGTAGGTTATCATGGTTCCGACGCCGAGCGAGAGGGTGAACAGGGCTTGTCCGGCGGCGGCCCGGAGCATGCCGATGGGGTCGTTTTGTATCGGGGTCGGGTCGAAATCGAGGTAGAACGATAGACCTTCACCAGCACCGGGTTGGGTAACTGCCCATCCCGCCAGCACCGCAAGCAGGACGACGATGAGCGGCATCATCACCTTCGTCGCCTTTTCGATACCGCCGCGAACGCCGCCGAGGACGACGAGAGCGGTCAGCGCGAGAAACGCGACCTGGAACGCCGCTGCTTCCCGACCGAAGCTGATCGTGTCGAAATACGCGCCGGGTTCGGCGAAGTAGGTGCCGGTAAAACTCGCAGCGAAGTAGCGGACGATCCATCCGCCGACGACGCTGTAGAAGGACAGCAGGATGAGCGCCGTGATGACCCCAAACAGGCCGACGTATCCCCACGATTTCGTGCCGGGTGCGAGGCGAGCGAGTGCGCCCGCCGGGTTTCGTTTCGAGCGGCGTCCGATGACGAACTCCGCGAGCAGGCCGGGGACACCGACCAGCAGAACGATACACAGATAGACGACGAGGAAGGCGCTCCCGCCATATTCAGCGGTCATCCACGGAAAGCGCCAGACGTTCCCGAGTCCGACCGCGCTTCCGACGGCGGCGAGGATGAAGCCCACTCGACTCGTCCACGATTCACGTGCCATTGCTATGCACTCGTCTTTCGCTCGGTTATGAGGGTTTCGGGATTGAAAACAGTCAAACGGTTGCAAGCAGAGTTGATAGGGCGCAAAACACGGGTTTTTGACAAGGAATCGGTACGAAATCAGACGAGTGGGTTACGGTTCTTCAGTAGTGGGAACAACTGTTTAAATATTGGGTGAAAATTCGAAGACCCATCTCTCCAAACCGTTCGGTAACGTCGAGCGTTGCGATGTGCGATGAGAAAAAATCCGTTTGCTACTGTTTCACCGCTGTGTTACAGGAACGTCTGGAGGCTCAGCGCGAGCGTTCCGAGGACGGCGACGAAAACGACGGTTCGGATGTGCCAGAGCCACACCGGACCGATGTTGCTGGCGTTGCCGAGTCCGCGACGAAGTTCGCGAACCGAACCGCCACCGTACACCCAACCGACGAAGAGGATGGTTAGGACGACGCCGAGCGGGAGCAGGATGTTCGACGCGACGTTGTCGAAAAAGGTGAACGTATCGAGGCTGAGCGCCGAGGGGACGCCCAAGGCGAACACCAGGATTCCAATTCCAACCGTGAGAACCGGACGGCTCACGTCGAAGTTGTCCACGAAATACGATACGACGACTTCGAGGAGGCTGATAGCCGACGACAGCGCTGCGATGAGGAGCACGACGAAGAACACGAAGCCGATGATTCCGCCCGCTGGCAGCGTACCGAACGCCTCCGCAAGGGTGACGAACACTGCACCTGCGCCAGCAGCACCGGGTTCAATGCTCTGTGCGAACAGGAGTGGGAACACGACGAATCCGGCGAGAACGCCGACGAAGGTGTTCAGCGCGGCGATGCTGATACCGTCGCTCACGAGATTGTCGTCGCCGTCCAAGTAGGACGCATAGGTCACCATCGCACCCATTCCGAGCGAGAGGGAGAACAGCGCCTGTCCAACCGCGTCCGGAATGACCGATTGATAGTTGTTTGTGATGACGCTGAAGTCGGGATTGAGGAAGTACTGGTATCCGGCACCGGCACCCTCAAGGGTGAACGCCCACGCGGCCATTCCCATCATCAGGATGGCGATTGCGGGAACCATGATTTTGGTGCCGACTTCGATACCCTTCTCGACACCGGCGGCGACGATGCCGACGGTGAGGAGCATGAAGATGGCGTGGAACAGAATCGTCCCGTTTCCTGATGCGATTTGACCGAAGTATGCGTTGGGGTCGCCGAAGTACGCACCGGTCAGGCTTCCAATGACGTACTGGATAACCCACCCACCGACGACGCTGTAGTACGACAACAGCCAAAACCCGGTGAACAGGCCGAGTAGGCCGATAAGTGCGGCACCAGGGCCGCCGAGGTTTCGGAACGCATCGACAACGTTCTTTTTCGTTTCACGACCAACGACGAACTCCGCGAGGATTGCGGGCAGTCCGATGAGGGCCGCCGCAATCAGATAGACGACGAGGAACGCCGCACCGCCGTTTTCCGCCGCCATGTACGGGAATCGCCAGATGTTACCGAGGCCGACTGCGCTACCGACGGCAGCCAGTATAAAACCGACTCGGGATGTCCACGTTTCTCTTTGTGACATGCTTGTACGTGGCATTCTAAATTATCAGTTATAAGCTGCCCGGTGTGTATTAACCATATGTGTTCTTCAATACAGAATGTAAAAATTTAGATGTAAAAAACAGACAGAGGCAATCTCTGCTGGAAATTCGAATTCGTGCCATCCGATAGCGAACCCCGCTGTGGCGATTATTTCGGTGGGACTTTATAGAGGTTTGTCATTTTTCGGCCAAAATTATGCCTCTCCGTACACCGGAACTGCGGCCCCGCTGGTCACGCTCGTGGCATCGCTACAGAGGGCACAAATCACATCGGCGATGTCCGCCGGGGTGACCCATTTCTCGTGATCCGCGTCAGGCATCATCTCGCGGTTCGCGGGCGTGTCGATGACGCTTGGCATGACGGCGTTGGCGCGGACGGCACCCCTGTTCTCCTCGGCTATCGACTCGGTGAGCAGGCGAACCCCGGCCTTCGATGAACGGTAGAGTGCGTCGCCCTCGCCGCCTTCGAGCGACGAGCGCGCACTGACGCTAACGATTGCACCCTCGCGGTCTTGGAGGTGCGGGAGGGCGTGTTTCGACCCGAGGAACGCCGTCTTCAGGTTCACGTCGAACAGGAGGTCGAACATCTCTGCATCGGTTTCCTCGACCGGCGACCCACCCTTCCACGTCCCCGCGATGTTGGCCAGATAGTCGATGCCGCCGTGGTCGTCCACGATTTCCGAGACGATCGATTCGACTTCCGATTCGTCCGTGAAATCAGCCTGGTAGAAGTGGACTCGGTCGCTGCTCGGGAGCGTGTCCTCGTCCGGTTCGACCACGTCGGTGGCACAGACCGTCGCACCCGCCTCGACGAAGGCGGCACAGACTGCGCTTCCCAGCGCACCGCTTGCACCCGTGACGAGAGCGACGTCATCCGTGAAATCAAATTCGACGTTCATGGTTTCGACAACGAGTCGGAGAGCAATAAAGTTCGACTTGGGGGGAAAATTCGTTTTCGAATCGATTCGTGGTTGGAGAGTGACCGAAATGAGGATTTGATTTGAGAAGTCGGTGTTGTTAGCTTCACTCTACTCACCACTGCGGCGAGCTCAACACCCAGCAGAGAATTACGTTCGAACAAGTCGATTGCGATTTCCGACAACGAATACCGCCACCGCCTCCGCGTGCTCGCGGCTTCGCCGTCGTCTCGCGGCGTCGCCGCTCAACTGTCCGCGGAACTCTGTTCCGCGCTACTCGCTATCGAGGTCGCGGAGCGACCTCGCAGGCCACGCCCTCCCCAGCCGACTCCCTTCGGTCGTCCCTCACGTGGTAATCGACAGGTCTTCGGGATGCTCTCAGGCCTGCTGACGCACGCGCCACAGGGTTTGCGTCAATTCGAGTAACCCTTTTCAACCACCATGTGGCGCGCGCTGGCGCAGGGCCGAGGACTACTCCGTCCGAGGGCCTGTGTTGACAGCGTGCGAGGGGCGACCGACACGAGCGACAGCGAGTGAGGGAGTCGGCTGGAGAGGAGTGTGGGCGGTTGCAGTTATTTGGAGTCGGCAACTGCGACTAGCTCGGTCGAAGTTGGATTGGTCTCTGAAACAGTAACTTCGTCGTGACGGTCTCATCGGAGTCGGCAATCGCTATCGTCCCCCTCAAATCAACTCGAAATGGAGTTTCGTACCGATTGCCATCAACTCCAAAAATCCTCACAATCCCCGGCTACAGTTCCACGACCAGCTTTCCGAGGAAACTTGTGTCAACCACATCCGCTTGCGCAGAATCGACCTCGTCTAACTTGTAAACGCCCGCAATCTCGGGAACGACTTCCCCGTCGGCAACCAGCCGCGCCAGGCGCTCCAACACGGCCGAAATATCCGGCGTGTTGAACATGCTCATCAGCGTCACGGTGAGTTCTTTCGAACGCGCGCCGGCAACGTTCTCGAATCCCGCCGCCGAACCTTCGTTCCCGATTCCGACCACGCGAGCGCCAAGTGTCGCCACGTCCGCATCGAACTGAAGATAGTCGTCCAGTCGATGGTCGAGGATCACGTCCGGTTCGCCAGCTTCACGGACTGCATCCGCGAGGTCGTCGCGGGCGTAGTCGAGGACGGTTCGCGCCCCGAGTGCTTCGAGTCGGTCGTGATATTCCTCGCTCGCGGTGGTCGTTACCCGCGCGCCAGCCGCGGTGGCCAACTGCACTGCGACGTGTCCGACCCCGCCGCTGCCGCCGTGGACGAGGCATGTTTCGCCGGGTTCGAGTCCGGCGTGGTCGATGAGCGCGCGCCACGCTGTGACGCCGACGAGAGCGACCGCGGCCCCTTCGTCAAACGCCACGCCGTCGGGAAGCGGTGCCACTCTGTCGGTCGGTGTCGTCACGTACTCCGCACAGGTGCCCTGTCGCTCGTTGCCGAGTCCGGTGCCGAACACCCGGTCGCCACTTTCGAACCCTTCGACTTCCGTACCGACCGCTTCGACCACGCCAGCGAAATCCGACCCCGGAATCCACGGAAGGTTGCCGGGCTGATACGACCCCTCGCGGAAGTAGGTGTCCACCGGATTTATCGCTGCGGCGCGAACCGCCACCAGCAGTTCGGCGTCGTCCGGTTCCGGTCGGTCGATGTCGTCTACTCGGAGTACGTCTGACCCGCCGTGTTCGTGGTATCGAACAGCACGCATGGCTGAATCCACGGGAAGCGAGAAAATAAGTTCACGGGGAGTGCAGTCGGTGTATCCCAACCTGCCCCGATTGCGACGTGTCGATGGACGCAGTCGACCACCAGACGTACGGCGAAGAACGGATTCAGATCAACCCGTCGGGCGGCGTTCTGAGCAGCCTCGGTCTCAAGGTGGAGTACCTGAACGCGTATCTCTGTCCCGACTGCCGACTGGTTCGTTTTTACGCCGACTAACTCGCATCGTCGCCGAGATATCCGTCCAACTTTCGCTTGCTCAGTTCAAGGTAGTCGAAATCGAAGGTGTACACCTCGATAGAAACGGTTCCCGACCAGCCGTCCCGAATCGGTTCGAGTGCCGTTTGAAAATCCAGCGTGCCGGAACCGGTCGGAACGTGTTCGTCCACCGGTCCACGGGCGTCGTTGAGGTGAATATGTGAAATTCGGTCGCCGTGGGCCGCCAGAAACGCCGCGATGTCCTCGGCGACCATCCCGTCCACGCGTGCGTGGCCCGTGTCGAACGTCATCGAGGCGTCGGTCTCCGAAAAAACCCGGTCGAAATCGTGAACCGTGAACAGAATTCCCGGGAGATTTTCTACGCAAATCTCAACGCCGCGCTCCTCGCCGAACGAATCGAGTTCGCGTATCGCGGCGAGCAGGTGCGGTTCCACGTCTTCGACGGTCCACTCCGGCGGGGTAGCGTGGGAACTCGCGTGCAACACTGCCTTTTCTGCGTCCATCGCTTCGGCCGTTTCGATGCAGGCTTTCTGTTCCTCGCGCGATGCCTCGCGGATGCCCGCTCGGGGCGAGCCGATTTCGATGTCCACGAACGGGAGATGAACGAGCAGGTCGATTCCTTCCGCGTCCGCCAACGACCGAACCGCCTCCGTATCGATTTTCGTCCGCTCCGTCGCGCCATCCATGTACAGTTCGGCGAAATCGAAGCCAAGATTCGCCCCCTTCTCGATTGCCGCCTGCCATGGCACGTCGCCGGTATGCGTCTGTGTTACGTACCCCGTTCGAACGTCACTCACGACGTTCCCTCGTCGATAATCCGCTGTGCGTTCGCTTCGGACGATGCCGAGACGAACTGGTCGAGCACCGCAACGCTCGGGGCGACGAGCGTCGGACTGATGTCGCTCCGTTCGATATCGGGGCGAGTCGCGTCTCCGGTCAGCACGCAGACCGATTCACAGCCGACGTTTTCGGCCAACTGCACGTCGGTTTCCAATCGGTCACCGACGACGACTACCTCGTCGGGTGTGTATCCGTTTTTGTCGAGAACGTGCTGAATCATCTCGGCGTTCGGCTTGCCGAAGATTCGGTCCGGCCGTCTGTCGGTTGCTCGTTCGATGAGCGCGCCAATCGAGCCACAGTCGGGCACCATTCCCGCCGCAGTCGGGCAGACTGCATCCGGGTGAGCGAGGAGAAACGTCGCTCCATCGCGGATGGCGAGGGTCGCATTCCGGGCTTTCTCGTACGTGAGTTCGGTGTCGAAGCCGACGACAACGTGTTCCGGGTCGTCGTCGCCGATCTCGATGCCGTGTTCCGCGAGTGCGTCCCGCATCGCCGTCGTCCCCAGAACGTACACTTCGTCGTCTTCATCTCGGAGGTACTGGATGACGCCATCGGTCGAAAGGAGCAGGTTCTCGGTATCGCAGTCCACACCCAACTCGTTCAGTTTCGCCACGTAATCGTCCTTCCACCGTGAGGAGTTGTTCGTAAGGAAGTAGACATCGACGCCGGATTCTCGCAGCGATTCGACGCGCGCTTTCGCGTCGTCCACGAGGTCGTCGTCCAGGTAGATGGTTCCATCCAGGTCGAAGAAAATAGCTTCCTTCGAATCGAGCGACGAAAGCGAACTGAACAGAATATCCGCGGACTGCAAATCGCTGAAGTCGTCGATTTCGACCCAACTGTAATCGCTCACGTCCACGGCCGTCAGGTCGTGATTTCGATTACGAACGATTCTGTCGATGGCCACCTCGGTCCACTCACAGTAGTCGTTCTCCCGGTCGATGGTTTTCGTGATTTCCTCGAACAGCATCGTCGAGAAAGCCGCGGAGAATCGATACACGTCGGTTGACGACCCGTGGGCGGCCTCCTCCGGAACCCCCTTATCGATATGCGTGATTCGCTCAGTTTCGTCCACCGAGACCTTCATCGCTTCGTCGCTGAACTGCGCCGTGTCGCAGGCCACCGCGCTGTCGGCGTCGGACTCCACGAGCGTCCTGAGGAGTCCGGGGTCGAACGCGACATCCCCGTTGCTGAGAACGAACTCCTCACCCGCAACGTCCTCGGCCGCGAGCGACAGCGAATACATGTTGTCCGTGTTCGCGTACACTTCGCTCGTTCTGACGGTTATATCGAGGTTCGGTCGCTGGTTTCCGACCGCCGTACAGACCGTCTTCACGTGCTCCGCGAGATAGCCTGCGATGACCGTAACGTGCGATACCCCTGCGTCGTCGTATGCTCGTAGCTGTCGGGCGAGAAGCGACTCTCCATCGACCGTCACACATGATTTCGGCTTGTGAAGCGTGAGCGGACGAAGTCGAGACCCAATCCCCGCTGACAGAATTACCCCCCTCATGAAATTCACCGACCCAATACCGCGACGTAGTTTTAGATAACCTTGCTGGCTAGTGGTTGGTATGTGTATATTTCGCTCGGTATTCCCGTCCCGTTATTCGCCACGAAACCGAAGCACATTGGGATAATCCGAGATGATGCCGTCGACGCCTGCCTTGTGGAGCTGATTCGCCTGGTACCAACTTTCGACGGTCCAGACGTTCACGTCGTAACCCTCCTCGTGTGCGAGGCCGACGATGTTGATATCGTCGTAGGGGCCGAGCGAACCGTATTCGTCGTTGAATAGTTCGGTTCCGGCAACCATGTTCCACGGCGGATGAATCGCATCGCATTCGTACCGACGGGCGATTTCGAAGCCGTCAACGATGGACTCGGCGAACACCGCCGCGATGGGAATGTTCGAATTCAGTTCACGAACCGCCGCGAGCGCACCCTCGGCAAACGAAGAGATCAGAACGTCGTGGTCGTACTCCGCGAGCGTCGACAGAACGCGGTTCGCGAAGGGAAGCCACATCTCTTTCTGTCGATTTCGAACCCCTGGCGGAAGGTTTTCCCGGGGTCGAACGTCGAGCGTGCCGGGATTTTTGAACTCGACATTGATGCCGACCTCCGACGGAACCGCGTCGAGGAGGGTCTCCAACCGAGGAATCGTCTCGTTCGTGCCGAGAACCGACACGTCACCCAGTGTGTCGTAGGTGAGGTTCCAGACGCGCTCGCTCGCAATCGATTCCGGGGCATCCGTCAGTCGGTCGAGTCGAGTGTCGTGAAAAACGATGACCTCGCCGTCCGCGGTCGGATGAATATCGATTTCTATCATCTCGGGCGCGCCGGTCGGTGCAGTCGTTGCTTGCCGAACCGCCGCGAGGGTGTTTTCGGGGTACACACCCGCGAATCCGCGATGGGCGATGATCGAGAGATCACCGACGGATGCCGACTGTTGGTCGGCATCCGTAGACCGTTCGAGGTTCGGAGAGTGCTGTTTGACGTCCAACTGCTGTTCCGTCGTTCCGCTCGTGCGTGCCATATGCAGACTATCGGGCAGTTCCGCTCGTTCGAGGCGCTACGGCGGTTCTGCCACCCTTGCATCTGAGTACGGCTAATCGAACTTCAAGGTTTCTCTTTTAATATATTGGCTCATCTTGAACTCTAGTGTGATAACTCATTTCACAGTAATCTATATATTCGCGTCCGCGGCGAGCCATCGCCGAATCTTGTCGTACACGGCCGCCGATTGCTTTCCAGCTCGGTTCACGTCCCCTCCCAGTTCCCTTCGGATTTCTCGTCGTGCGGTTCTGTCCGGGTCACTTTCGAGTGTTCGAGCGAGGGCATCGAGCAGTTCCTCGAACTCCGACGCAATCGGTCCCGCCGTGACTCCGTCGTAGTCGAAATAGAGTCCACGAGTCTCCTCGTACTGTTCGCGGTCGTATGGGTAGAAAACGACTGGGCGGTCGAGGGCGAGGTAATCGAAGTAGACGGACGAGTAGTCCGTAATCAGCACGTCCGCGTAGCGGAGCAGTGGATATGCATCGCACTGTTCCGGTAACCGAACGACTCGCGAGAGATTCGGCGGCGGATGAAACCGCTCTCTGGGATGCGTTTTGAAGACGAAGATGGCATCTTCTTCCTCCAAAAATGCGTCGAGCGCATGAAAGTCGAGTTGCTCCGCGGGACTTCGCGTCGCGTCGTCTCGGAACGTCGGCAAGTAGAATACGAGGTGATGGTTCCGAGATAGACGGCGAACTCGGTTTTGAATCGTTTCGTTCGTCCCGATTTCGCTTCCTTCGACGGTCGAAAAGAGCGCATCGAGGCGTGGATAGCGGGTAACTATCATCCGGTCGCGGTCGATATGCAGTCCAGATTCGAACACGTCCGTGAGGTTCTCGTCCGGGACGACCAGTCGGTCGAACTCGCCCGCCAGGTACTCGTGTAATGCCCTCACCGGTGCCGGTTCATCCGGAAATTCGGCGTCCCACGAAATCATCTTCAAGGGTACCCCGTGCCACAACAGCACCGTCTTGGCACCCGCACAACAAGGCATGGCGACATCGCGGTGTCCCTGGGTCAGGAGAACGACTCCCGCGCGAAGGTTCGCCAACAGCCCACGAAACGAGTAACAGTGGTGGGCTTCGTATCCGGAATGCCGTAGTTCGCGCACGACACGTCGGTTTTTCGAGAGCCAAACGGGACGGACGCCGGGCCGTTCGTTTGCGACGTGCAAAAAGAGGTATTTCGCGTTGTCCACGAACGCCTCGCCATCGCGCGCGCCGAACACCCAGAGGGTTTCGTCGCGCGTCCACAATCCGGATAGTCGTTTCAGCAGCGCGTACAGCACCCATTGAACGAGAAATTCGGGAGACCATCGTTCGACACGGTCGCCGAGCGGTCGGAGTATCGATCGTCTCACCGATTCGAGAACCGATTGGCCTGATTTCACGATACAACTGAACGTCCGCCGATGGCAAAAATTACCTGCCTGCAACGGGGTGTGCCGCCGGAAGTGAACCGGCGGGATTTAAGCGGCGCGACAACCCCCTTCCGAGTGCATGAGGCTACACGAGTACCAGGCGAAGGAGGTGTTCTCCGACGCGGGGATTCCGACGCCCGATTCGGCACTTGCAGAGAGTGTTGAGGAGGTTGTCGAAGCGGCGGAGGATATTGGGTACCCCGTTGCGGTGAAGGCGCAAGTACACGTCGGCGGCCGCGGTAAAGCCGGCGGCATCAAACTCGCGGAGAACCGCGACGAGGCCGAAGAGGCCGCCGAATCCATTCTCGGAATGGATTTGAAGGGATACACGGTCGAGCAGGTGTTGGTCGAAGGGGCCGTCGATTTCGTCAACGAACTCTACGTTGGCGTGACGATGGACCGCGGCGAAGGCAAGCCCGTCGCCATGGTCTCCACCAAGGGTGGCGTCGATATCGAAACCGTCGCCGAGGAAGACCCCGATGCAATCGCACGGGTTCACATCGACCCGGCGTTCGGGATGCACCCGTATCAGGCCCGAAAAGCGGTCTACGATGCAGGGGTCGACCGTGACCTCGCGATGGATGTCGCAAGCGTCCTCACGACGCTGTATGACCTGTGGGCAAACAAAGACGCGAGCGACGCGGAAATCAACCCGCTGATGGTCACGAGCGACGACGAAGTCGTCGCCGCGGACGCAGTGTTGAACATCGACGGCGACGCGCTGTTCCGTCACCCCGACCTCGCCGAGATGGAAGAGGACTCCTACGAGGACGACCTCGAACGCAAGGCTGGCGAGTACGGCTTCGACTACGTCCGACTCGACGGCAACGTCGGCATCATCGGCAACGGTGCCGGTCTCGTCATGACGACGCTCGACCTCGTGGACTACTACGGCGGCGAACCCGCCAACTTCCTCGACATCGGTGGCGGCGCGAAAGCCGAGCGGGTGACGAACGCACTCGATATGGTGTTCTCGGACGAGAACGTCGATTCGGTCGTTTTCAACATCTTCGGCGGCATCACCCGTGGTGACGAGGTCGCCAAAGGAATCAACGAGGCACTCGAATCGCTCGACGAGATTCCGAAACCGGTCGTCGTCCGACTCGCCGGGACGAACGCCGAGGAAGGAATGGAAATCCTGAACACCGACCTCGTTCAGGTCGAAGCAACGCTCGAAGACGCAGTTCAGCGTGCTGTCGAAAACGCGGAGGAAGAACAATGAGCATTCTCGTCGATGACGACACCCGAGTAGTCGTCCAAGGTATCACTGGCGGTGAGGGAAGTTTCCACACCGAACAGATGATGGAGTACGGAACGAACGTCGTGGCCGGTGCGGTTCCCGGCAAAGGCGGGCAGGAAGTGCAGGGCGTGCCCGTCTACGACACCGTCCACGAAGCGGTCGAAGAGGAGAACGCCGACGCGTCGGTTATCTTCGTCCCGCCCGCGTTCGCGGGTGACGCCATTTTCGAGGCACTCGACACCGACCTCGACCTCGCGGTCGCCATTACCGAAGGCGTTCCGACGCAGGACATGTCGAAGGTCTACAAGCGCCTCTCGGAGACTGACACGCGACTGCTCGGCCCGAACTGCCCCGGAATCATCACGCCCGGCGAGGCCAAACTCGGTATCCTCCCCGGCAACATTTTCGAGGCCGGAAACGTCGGTCTCGTCTCCCGCTCGGGGACGCTGACCTACCAAGTGGTCGATAACCTCACCCAGCGCGGCATCGGCCAGACCACCGCAATCGGTATCGGTGGCGACCCCATCATCGGTACTGACTTCATCGACGCCCTCTCGCTGTTCGAGGACGACCCCGACACCGACGCAGTCGTCATGTGCGGCGAAATCGGTGGCGAGGACGAGGAAGAGGCCGCGGCGTTTATCGCGGAGAACATGGACACACCCGTCGCTGGCTTCATCGCGGGCCGAACCGCCCCACCAGGAAAGCGCATGGGTCACGCCGGTGCAATCGTCTCCGGTAGCGGAACTGGTACCGCAGAGAGCAAAATCAACGCGCTGAACGACGCGGGCGTCCCGGTCGGCGACACGCCCGAGGAAGTCGCGGACAACATCGAAGACTTCCTGTAAGTCGGTTCAGATTCGCGATTTTTCTTTTCGACACACGATAGTCATCAGTCGGAGATGGCGCTCGTTAGGTTCGAGCGCATCGTTACTCGTTTGACTCCGGATCCTCGATGATTTTGGCGAGATTGAGAATCGTATCGAATTCGGTCGGTGTTCCCTCTATTTTCACCATTCCTTCGTCGGTGTCGTATTCGATGAACTCGACGTCGGCCGTTTTCGGAAGATCGTTATGGACGAGCGAGACTCGCACGCTCCTGAATTTGTCCGCCGGAATCTCGTCTTCGGATGCGTTGCTCTCCCAATCGGCCACCTTCTCTACGAGTTCGCTCACCGGCACCGCATCCTCCTGCTCTTCGAGATAGTAGAGCACGTAGCGCCTTCGTTCATCTCCCAGCAGGTCGAAAATAGTGTCTAATGAAGCCATCGTCATCTACTTGTTATCGTTTCAATAGTATAGGAAGCTTTTGGTTAGCTAACGATTCTTTGTCAGGTAGTATTCGAACTAGCCGTTCCATATTGATATTCATTCAATCGAAGAAGGATATTTTGATTATTGAAAAATCGGTATGGTTCGGGGTAATTAGCCGACTCTGTTCGAACCACCCCACTCACGAATTTGGCGTTCATGCTGAGACGAACGGTGCGTCTACACCGCTTGTCGGGTTACTCGTGCCACAGAAGTAGTGGGTCGGGGCAGATTCGAACTGCCGATCTGCTCCGTGTGAAGGAGCTGTCATAACCGGACTAGACTACCGACCCGCTCACTCTGTCGTTTCCCTGCCCCAGACTTAAGGCTTGCTTTCGACAGCGGGCGGCCACCACGACCAAGACCTACCGATTCCGACCCCTGAGCATGACTGGCTGGTGCGTGGTTAACGTGACCGAGGTCGCCCCCGGCGTTCGGGAGGGCGAAAAACCGCTGAATCGCGTCCTCGCCCAGCATGCCGGAGCACGAACGAAGTTCGTCCTCCCGGACGGACGCTACCACCTCGACGGTCGATTCGAGCACAACGATTGCGAGGCGATCGCTATCCAAGGCGAACCACACGCGACGCTGGTCGTGACCGACCCCGACCAGCAGTACGGTCTCGATGTCGGCGGTGGATGGGGTGCGACGCCCCAAAACTCGGCCGACTCGGTCGAAATCAGCAACCTGACCTTCGACATGACCGCGGAGGGTGTCGGTTCACAGGCGATTTCGGCGCGGGCGAGCCACGATTTGAAAATCGAGGATGTTGCTGTCGATGGCGAGTTCGCCTCGGCGGGCAAGGGTGCCCTGGGCACGGTTTACGCGGCGATAACGCACTCCGATGGGTCGGGGGTCGTTTCCATCTCGCTCCCGGACGGGTGTGATTTTCGCCCCGACACGTATCCCGACCAGTCCGCCGTCGAATCCCAAACGAGTCATCCAATCGGCATCAGCGTCACGGACGACCACCGTGGCGAGTTGACGTTTCGGGACTGCCACGTCGAAGGCTGGGTCAACAACGGTGGCTATCTGGCAGGTGGGGAGGGGCCATGTATCGTGGAAGGCGGCGTCTGGAAAAACAACGGGAACGCAAACCTCCGACTGGGTGACGGGGACGTAGCTCGGGACGTTCGAATCGAGGTGGACGAAACGGCGTACACTGGTTGTGGCCTCTGGCTACAGGAAGGCAACGTAGCGGTTTCGGGTGGCGAAATCTCCCTTCCGAACTGTGACAACGACGGCTTACGCGTGTCGAGTGAGTCGGCCGAAGTTCGCGGCCTGAAAATCGACTGTCGCTCCTCGGCACGGGCCATCAAAGTTAATGACGGAGACGGGTCTGTTCTGCTGGAGGGTGTCGAACTGGACGACTGGGGTGATGGGTCACAACACGGTTACTGTTGTGAGATATGGCGCGAGGGAACCACCCTTCGGGACTGCAAACTCGCGTTTCACTCCGGTGGAAAGAACCGCAACGGAATCAACCTGATTGCGCCGAAAATCGTCTTGGACGGCGTGACCGCGACCCACGACGTAGCTGAAAGAACGACGGTGCTGGTCAAGGGCGACGATGTCGAACTACTGAATTCCACGTTTCTCGGGCGCGTAGACGTCGATCGAAAAAATGCGGCGTCGCCGCGGTTCGAAAACGACGACTTCACGGACTGTGAGTGCGTCGGGTTCGACCCCTAACTCATCCGAATGCGTTTTCGCGCGTCTTTCACGGCATCACGCGACCGTCGCTTGACTCTTCGTTCCGCTTTTCGGATGTTCGTTCGCACCGCTTCCCGGCGTGTCGGCTCCGGTTCTGCCGTCCGTTCCCTGCCGGTCCACTTTCGGATCTTTCGCTCTCCGGCGTTCAACTCCGTTCGAACACCGCGTTTGAGGTGACTCCCCGACCGTCGGAGGTAGTACCACGCGTCTTTGAAATGTTTGTTCATCGCGCCACCCAATCGTGACCTTACGTGAGCGACAGATAAAATCGTTGTGTCAGAATGCGACACGAGCGGTCGTTCAAAAACGGTTTTATCCAAGGCGAAGAAAGCACGGGTATGTTCACGCGGCTTTCGATTCCGACGCCGTTCCAAATCGGTCCAGTGAACGCCTATCTCGCCGGGCGAACGCTGGTCGATCCGGGGCCGGCGAGCGAAGAGGCATGGACCGCACTGCTCGAGGGGTTAGAGCAACACGGGGTGGGATCGACGGAGATAGAGCACGTACTTGTCACGCATCCGCATCCGGATCATTTCGGACTGGCGGCACGACTTCAAGAAGCGGGCGCACGCGTCATCGCAAGCCCTGACACGGCGGCGATAATCCGCGACTTCGAATCTCGATTGGCGTACGAACAGTCGTACTTCACCGACTTTTTCGACAAGAACGGGATGGCAAAAACGACCGCCAAAACCGTAACCGATCTTCCGGGAGCATACCTTTCGGTCTCTCCCGGCGTCGAAACCGACCTCGAACTCGCAGACGGCGATTCGGTCGAAGTCGCAGGAACCGACCTCACCGCGGAGTCGGTGCAGGGTCACTCCGCCGGCGAGACCATCTTCACCTTCGAAACGGAGGGGGAATCGAAAGCCATCGTCGGCGACCACGTCCTCGCCGACATCACGCCGAACCCGTTCCTACAACCGCCGACCGAAGACGGCGACAGTCGGCCGCGCGTCCTTCCGGCGTTCAACCGCTCCCTTTCCCGACTTCGGGAACGCGAGTTCGACCGTATCCTTCCGGGCCATCGCGAGGAAATCACGGCCGCGACACGGCGAATCGATGAAATTCTGGACGCTCACGAAGCGCGAACAGAGAACGTCCTCGGGCTGGTTGACCGGCCGACAACGGCGTTCGACGTGATGTGCTCGCTGTTCGAAGACCTCCCGGCAACCGAATATTTTTCGGGGATGAGCGAAGCGGTCGGACATCTCGATGTCCTCGAAGAGCGCGGGAAGGTAACGCAACACGAGCAAGGTGGCGTCGTCGTGTACGAGGAGGTGGCCGCATGAACGACCTGCAACCGGTCGCGCTCGGCGACGAACCAGCGGACCTCGTCATTCGAAACGGTCGCGTGCTGCTACCGGAACCCGGCGAGTTCCAAGCCCGTGATGTAGTCATCACGAACAACCGCGTCGCCGCACTGCCGGAGGATGCGACCGATGCCATCGGCGACGACACGAAGGTTATCAACGCGAGCAACCGGGTCGTCTCCCCAGGGTTCATCGATGCCCACACGCACATCGACCTGCATCAGACGTTCGAAAACGCCTACCACTACGCTCTGGAAGGCGGGACGACGACCGTCGTAACGGAAGTAACCGGCTTTGGCCCGGTCTTCGGTCCGGAAGGTGTCGAGCAGTTGCTCGCCGCGACATCGTATCTCCCGATTCGTGTGTATGCCACCGTTCCGCCACAACCGCTCTTCGACACGTTCGGTTCGGCACAGGGCGATGCCGAGGCCCTCACGAATCTGCTCGAAGACGCTCGCATCGTCGGTGTCGGGGAGACCGACTGGATTCACGCGGTCGGTCGCGACACGCCTGCGGAATCCCTGTACGAACACGCAGGACAGGTTGGAAAGACCGTTTCCGGTCACGCCGCAGGCTGTTCCGGCAAGAAACTGCAGGCGTTTGCCTCCATCATCGACGACGACCACGAAGCTATCACCGCCGACGGAATCATAGAGCGCGTCGAAAACGGGATTCACGCCATCGGACGATGCGGGTCGATCCGAGACGACATGGCCGCAGTCGGCGAGGCATACGAGGAAGTCGGGGGCGCCGAAATCTCGCTCTCAACCGACGGAATGTGGCCCCGCGAACTCATCCGAGAGGGGTACATGGACGTGGTCGTCCGCCGAGCAATCGAGGAGGGTGTCCCACCTGCCGACGCGATTCGAATGGCGACGCTCAACCCGGCCCGGCATTTCGGTCTCCAGAACCTCGGTTCGCTCGCACCGGGCAACATCGCCGACGTGGTTCTCATCGATGATTTGGAGACGGTCAACGTCACGACGGTCATCAGCGGCGGTGAAGTCGTCTACAACAATCACGAAACGAGCGTCGCACCTCGCTCCTACGAATATCCGGAACATTTCTACGACAGCGTCAATGTCAGCACCGACCCCGCCCAGTATCGGGTGTCGGCTATCGACGGCCAAGTTCGCGCAATCGAGTACCGCGAAGGATTGCTTTCGGGACAGACGACGGTCACTCCGCCGGTCAAGGACGGCGAACTCGTCGCTGAGCCGGAAGACGAACTGCTGAAAGTCACCTTCCTCGACCGGCATCCGGAGGGCGATGGAACCGGGTTCACTGGCTTCCTCACTGGCTTTGGCGCGTTCGAAGGCGCAGTGGCAACCAGCGTCGTCTGGGAACGGCCGGGCGTGCTGGCGGTCGGAAGTGGCAGCGACCTTCGTCGTGCCGTTACGCACGTCAACGAGATGGGTGGCGGATGGGCAGTCGTGAACGGCGACGAAGTCGTCGCTGAACTACCGACGCGGGTGGCGGGTGTGTGTTCCGACCTCGAAGTCGAGGAGACGGCAAAACTCTACGATGCGGTAGAGAGTGCGCTTCGGAGGCTCGGTTCGGATGTCGAACGACCGATGCTCGCGGTGCAGACGCTCACATTCCCGGGTGTTCCGTCGCTCAAAATGACGCCGTCGGGCTATGCCGACATCTTCGCCTGCGAAGTAGTTGGCTTGGACGTCGAGTAGCTACGGTCTCTCGCCTTCGTGTTCCCGAATCGTTCGAATCTGCTCGTAGGGGAAAAAGTTCCGCCCACCTTTTCGTCGCAACCAAACCCCCGTTTCGAAAAACTCCAGTTTGTCCCCCTCGACCGGCGAAACGATGTTCTGTTCCCCCCCACGCGTGCCGGACGGAACAAGGTACACGTCATACAATGTGTCTGGCATGACACCGACTGTACGCCAAACGTGAGCAAAAGCGTGCTGGCTCAGGAGGGGTCGCAGATGGCAACCCGACCGTCGCGTTCGATGATGACTTCGTATCCCTCGTGCCGAAACTCGACTCGGGCCGGAACGCTATCATCGGACTGTCGGTCGAAAAGGTCTTCCAGCGCATCCGGACTAATACTCTCATAGAGCGGTTCTATTTCGGCAACGGTATCGTCCGACACTTCCGTAATCGCTTCGACGACCGTTTCCGCAACGGGATCGTCGTCGTCGTGTTCCGCCTCGTGGAGGATAATTCTGTCATTTTCGTGTCCTGTTCGGTTCTCGTCGCGTGGCTCTCTACACATTTCGAACACCTTAGTTAAACTGGATTTCCGAGACGGCTGTTCGCATCTGCATATCGTGTTACGTGGTGAACCATGGGTTGATTCCTTGGGGTTTACTAGTTCACATCTTTATGACCCCTCAGATACACCCGACGGTTCTTCGGGGGGGAACAGCGTCGAATCGAGCACTCGCTCCAGTCCCCGTCGAAGCCGACCAGACGCGGCCTGTGGTGAAATGTCGAGCGTCTCCGCGATCTCCGACAGGGACGCTTCGCGGGGGACGCGAAAGTAACCCGATTCGAGCGCCGTAACGAGTGCCTCGCGCTGTTCTTCGGTGAGGTCGTACTGCTGTATCGGGAGGTTAGAGAACGAATAGATTCGACGGACTTCGTACGAAATCGATGCGTCGTCACACGCTTCCCTGAACCGAGTTGTGGTTTCGTGGTCGGGAAACCTGACACGGAACAGCCATCCGTCCCGGTTTCCTTCGGCGTGGAGGAGCGTAGCCCCCTGTTCGGTCAGTATATTATGGATTCCGCCGTCGGCAGACCACTTCGTGCGACAGAGCACACCGTTTTCGGTTTCGCCGAGAGTTTCGATGCTATCGACGAGTGAGTCAGTGACGGTCACGTCAGCAACGGACGCTGGGTCGTCGCCGATTATCCAGAAAAACGGCATCGTCTGCTCACCCGTCGGAACGATGCGCTCCAGTTCGATGCGGATGTCGGGACGGATGGAGAACAACTCTCCGAGGGCGAAGTCGCAAATCGGGAGTCGAAGTTCGACGACAACGTTCACAGTTCGTGATTGGTGTTGTCATGCATCAACCCTTTGGGCCGCGTCGGCCCTCCGAATGCGCACGAGAGGCAGATAATGTCTATAACTTACGCATATTGCCAGCGTTGGGAACCCAGTTCTGACGACGTTTAGCGCTCGAATACGTATTCAGTTGTCTATCGATCAATTTCAATTGAATCGACAGACTGCGTCGAGGTGATAACTAGATACAAATCGTTATGGATTAGATCTTGCATAAAAGCTTATATATCGATGTGGCTCAGGCTGGTTTGAGGTTTCAGATGTTCGCACCGTTACGACGCGCGACGCTGTTTGCCCTGTACCAGATGAGCGTCTTGACCGGAATCCTCCTGCTCCCGGTAGCCGTTATGGCTCGGCGAGTCGGAGTGCCGTTCCCGATGCACCGTATCATGGAGTCCATCGCGAATGCATACGACGAGGCCATAGAACCACGACCGTAACACCGCCCCCTGCGTTTTCACCCGACGTATTGGCACTCTGTCGCACACCCGAAAGGGTTGGTTTTATCAGTGCTGGCGGACTACGGTCGGGTAATGCGTAGCCCAATGCACGACTCCGAATTTTCACGGAATATGGAGCGCTTCGGCAGTGGCCAGACGAATCCGTACGAGCCAGAAATCGGCTCGCTTCCGGAGAATAACTTCTCGCAGGAAGACATGAAAAACGTCAACAAAACTGGGACAACCACCATTGGTCTCACGACGGCCGACGGTGTCGTCATGGCGACGGATATGCGCGCCAGCCTCGGCGGTCGCTTCGTCTCGAACAAAAACGTCCAGAAGGTCGAACAGATTCATCCGACCGCAGCACTCACGATGGCCGGTTCGGTCGGTGGTGCCCAATCGTTCATCCGAACGATGCGAATCGAGTCGAACCTCTACGAATCCCGCCGCGGCGAACAGATGAGCATGCAGGCGCTCTCCACGCTCGCGGGCAACATGCTCCGTGGCGGTCCGTTCTTCATGGTCTCGCCCATTCTCGGTGGCATCGACGAGGAAGGTTCACACGTCTACAGTCTCGACCCCGCAGGTGGCGTCATGTCGGACGATTACACCGTTACAGGAAGCGGGATGCAGCTCGCGTACGGTGTCTTAGAACAGGACTTCGAGGAAGGCCTCTCGAACGAGGAAGCGAAAGTAGTCGCGGCCCGCGGTATCAAAAGCGCCGTCGAACGTGACACGGGCAGCGGAAACGGCGTCTTCCTCGCGGAGATTACCGACGAGGGCGTCACCATCAACGGTCACAAAGACTTCGACGACGTCCTCTAAATCGGGCTGTTTTCTTCACTTCGTTCTTTTCGCAAAGCAGCAACCGCCCTCACCGAAACGTTCTATCAACGGTTCAACTCGCGCCGCTGTACAGGAGTTCTCGACCTTCAGAACTCCGTTTTTCCACGGCCGACCCAGTTCGCAAAGCTTCCGTCGATGAGCGTGTGCATCTGTTTGTCGATGTAGGTACACTGCATTTCGGTGATGGCGTCCTCCAAACTCGCGCCATCTTCGATTCGTTCGCGCACTTCGCGTTTTTTCCACCCGGCGGGCGTGATGCCGTGACGGGCGCGTTGTCGAAGCGGCCAGAGATATTTCGCGGCCTGTTCGTCCGACAAGCCGCGGGCCTGAAGGCCATCTTTCGCGTGAGCAAACAGGTCGGTGTACAGCGCTTCGGTGTCGGTCGTTTCCTTGCCGTCGTTCGTAATCCAGTAGAGGTCTGCGTCGAGTCCCTCGCGCATGGCGGCATAAAAGTTGTCCCGAGCGACGACCCAATCGAGGTGCGTGACCGGATGTTCCCTGCGGAACGTGCTTTCGAGCAGTCCCGCGAAGGCGGCCTGAAACGCGATAGAGTCTCGAACCGTCGGCTGGGCGGCAATCGGCCGGAACTCGATACGGGCGTTTGCGGCGGAGCGAGTGGCACCGCCGAACACCGGTCGAACCCACCGCCAGTACGTGCCGTGTTTCAAACGGAAGTGGGCGAACTCATCGTCGAATCGGTCGGAGCGGGACACCGGCATCGGGACGATGGTTCGGTCGTCCGCGATGTTATCGACGGCATCCTCCGTCGATTCGAAGTCCTCGGGGAACCTAACCTTCCCGGGGTCGTGTGCGTTCAGCACCGACTCGAACACGCCGATTCGGTTCTCCATCCACGCCTCGTCCACGATTTCTTCCGGCGGCGCGTCATCGTACAGATCCGGCGGGAAAAACGGCGAATTGACACCGAGTGCCAGCAACGGGGCCGCGATTCGTATCGCGTAGCGGAAATACGCCGGAAGGTCACGAGCCTGTGGCACCTGGTAATGTGGCTGGATAGAGGTGATAAGGCTCTCGGGCATCACCGTGTCCGCCGACTGCGAGACGTGTGGTGCATCGAGTTCCATCCCGACTTCGGCTTCGGAGTTCGCCATCGCGTGATACCGAACCGAGTCGCTCATGTTCGACGCGATTCGCGTCCCATCGTCCTCGATGCTATCGGTGAGATATCCGCGTGCCGTTTCGCCCTCGGGCGGAATCGTCCAGAGACCGTCGCTGACGAGAAGCATCTTCTCGGCGGTCGCTCGGTCTTCGGCCGCCGAAAGACGAGCTTTCACCTCGTCTTCCTGTGCGGCCAGTCCGTACTCGTTCAGCGGTTGGGGACTGGTGGACATCTCGGCGTTGTGCAGGCCGAGTTCCTTCTCGAACCCGATGAGTTCCAGCAGTCGGCGCGGAACGCGAGCGAGGGCGTTCGTCTCCCTATCGACGGCGTAGAACTCGTATTCGAACCCGACGATCGCTTGCGGGTTGTCGAACGTTCCATACGAAAGCTCCTGTTTGATGACCTCTGCGTCCTCTTCGACGCGAGTTTGGAACTCCTCGCGGTCAACCGTGAGCACGTCTGTTACCTGCGACGCAAGGTCGTCTGTCATGCGCTGAGATGGGCGTGCCAATGGCTTCAATCCACGGGCTTCGTTGCCGTCGTTCGTTCCGGTTTGCCGTCTTCGTTCATAAGATATCGGAAGAGTAAAACGAGTGTTTGAGCCACAACCTCACCGGAAATCGAAAGCCGTGGCTTTAACTCCGGTTACAGGCAAGCGTCGGTAATGGAGTTCGCGGAGTTCGCGGAACGGGCCGGTGAAATCGAGGAGTTGAGTGCCGACACCGACATTATCGAAGCCGTCACGGATCTCCTCGCGTCGGCGAACGACGACCTCGAAGTACTCGCCCGATTCGTGCAGGGACGAGTGTTTCCGGCTTGGGACTCGACGACCCTCGATATCGGCCCGAACCTCTGCTACACTGCCATCGCCCACGCCGCGGGGCAGAACGTCTCGGCGGACGACGTGGAAGACCGACTCGCCGAGCTGGGCGACATCGGCGCGGTCGCAGCAAGTTACGATTTCGGCGGTCAGCAGGGGTTGGCCGCCTTCGGAGCAGGGCCGGAGAAATTGACCGTCGCCGAAGTCGCGGACGAACTCGAAACGCTGGCCCACACCGAGGGGGCGGGCAGTCAGGACACGAAAATCGACATCCTGTTCGGGCTACTCAACCGCACCAGCTCGAAGGAAGCGCGCTATCTCGCCCGCCTCGTCCTCTCGGAGATGCGAATCGGCGTCGGCGAGGGGGCGGTTCGGGACGCCATCGCGGATGCCTTCGACGTGCCTGTCAAGGCGACCGAACGCGCCCTTCAGGTATCGAACGACTACGGCAGGGTCGCCCGAGTCGCCCGCGACTCGGGCGAATCCGGACTTGACGAATTGCAACTCGAAGTCGGCAGACCGGTGCAGGCAATGCTTGCGCAGGCGGGCACCGTCACGGACGCGCTGGATGACTGGGTGAACGTGGGAGTCGAATGGAAGTTCGACGGCGCGCGGGTGCAAATCCACTACGACGGTGACGAGGTTCGCGTCTTCTCGCGCAACATGGAGGAGGTGACGGACGCATTACCGGAAATCGTGGAGTACACGCACGAGAACCTCGAAGCGCCCGCAATAGTTGACGGGGAAATCGTCGCGATGGACGACGGCGAACCCCTCCCGTTTCAGGAAGTCCTCAGGCGGTTCCGGCGAAAGCACGACGTGGCCCGTGCTCGCGAGGAGGTAGCAGTCGAACTTCGAGCCTTCGACTGCCTGCACGCTGATAACAAGGACTTGCTGACCGCACCGCTCACCGAACGCCACGACCGATTACAGTCGATTCTGTCCGGCGGTGTGTCCGCGCTTACCGTCACCGACGACGCAGACGAAATCGCCGCCATCGAAGCGAACGCGCTCGATGCGGGCCACGAGGGAATCATGCTCAAAAACCCCGAATCGACGTACTCGCCGGGACGTCGCGGGAAGAACTGGCTCAAGCGTAAACCCGACGTGGAAACCCTCGACCTCGTCGTGACCGGCGCGGAGTGGGGTGAAGGACGACGGGCGAGTTTCCTCGGTACCTTCCTGCTCTCGCCCCGAGAAGAGAACGGCGAGTTTGAAACCCTCGGCAAGGTTGCAACCGGAATCACGGACGAAGAACTGGCCGAACTGACCGAACTGCTTGAACCGCACATTGCGACACAGGACGGACAAATCGTCGATATTTCGCCGGAAATCGTCTTCGAAGTCGGCTACGAGGAGATTCAGCAGTCGCCGACCTACTCGGCGGGCTACGCCCTTCGGTTCCCGCGGTTCCTCGGCGTTCGTGACGACAAATCCCCGGCGGATGCGGATTCGTTGGAACGAGTGGAGCGACTCGCGGAATCGCAATAAGAGGTTTGCAGAGTCTGACTCATTTCGTAAAGAGGTGAACCAGTTTCAGTACCGAACTGGAGAGAAATCGTTTCTGGGGGGACGATAGCTATTGCCGACTCCAATGAACCCCGCCGCCTCCGCAGGCTCACGGTTTCACCGTTCGCTATCGAGGTTGCACTGCGACCTCGTAGGCCACATCCTCCCCAACCGACTCCCGCCACTGACTCCGTTCGTTTTGGTCGTCCCTCGCGCGGCTTCAGCGATGAGCTTTCGGGCGGTATGCCCTCCGACTCACGCCAGCGCGCACCAACCTGATTGACTCGATTCGATGAGTTTGAATTAGCCGTGTGGCGCGCGCGTTGGGAGGCCTTCAGGACGCCCTCAGGCCTCCGGACTATCACGCGAGGTCTTCCTGAACGAAGTGAAGGAATGGCTCGTCAGAGCAAGCTCTGATGGTGGATGACTGAGCTCCTGCAAAGAGTCGTTCGAAAGGGGTTCTTTCGAACCAACACCGCGCTATAACCCGTATCAAAACGGCTGTGCATACAAACTCATGAAAACCCTTCTCCAGCCTGTTGCCCGAACCCTTTTGTTCGAAAACAACCCTATCGACGAGTATGACGGTTCGACACGACGAGTTGACGGTAAATTGGTTCGGCTACGCAACGGTGCGACTCGAAACCGCGGACGGCTTCGTCGCCTACATCGACCCTGGACGGTACGGCGTGCTGACGGGCGATTGGGAACCTGACAGTCCGGACGTGGGTCATCCGGAACCGGTCGATTACCGGGCACAGGACGGGGATGCAGTCTTCGTCTCGCACAACCACCATTATGACTCGGATGGCATCGAGCGCATTGCGAGCGAGGACGCGACCGTCGTGGTCTACGAGGGTGTGGATGCTGACGATATCGACCGCGACGTGAAACCCGTAGACGATCTTTCCTACGACGTAACGCGAATCGGCGAGGAAGACCACCTGACGGTCGGCGACTGCGAAGTTTGGTCGCTTCCGGCCTACAACGAACCGGACGGCCCACACACACAGGCGAACGGCGACCCCTTCCATCCGAAGGGGTTCGGCGTCGGGTTCCTGCTTTCGGTGGGCGGAACCACCGTGTTCTGGCCCGGTGATTCCGACACGCTGGCGGGCCATCGGGAGCTCGAAGTCTCGCTTTTCGTCCCGCCAATCGGTGGGAGTTTCACGATGGACAGACACGAATCGGCAGAGTTGGCAGCGGCGCTCGATCCCGACCTCGTGGTTCCGATTCATTACAACACGTTTTCCGCACTCGAAACGGACTCCGGGGCGTTCGTAGAGGACGTGGAAAGTCGAGGCGTCTCGGTTGAACTGGACGAGTAGCGCTACCATACGGCCACAGTTCGCGATTCGTTCACCCTACTACATCGTTCATCCCAACACAATCTACTTGGTAGATCGCGAACACGTTTCACTATGGGTTCCCGAAGTTCCTCCAACTTCTGCTCACGATGCGGTTCAACGCTCACCCCTGGTTCGTCGTTCTGTTCGCAGTGCGGAACTGCGGTCGGACTCGGTTCCAAGCCCGGATTTGGCGCCACATCCGAGTTCGACTTCGGGTCGGAGCTGGGACGCGACCGCTCGTCCTTCCGCCGCCGCATCGAAGACCTTTCGGTCGAAGGGTGGGATGTAAAACACGATTACGGCGACCGCGTGGTAATGATAAATCGCGGCTTCGGGTCGATTCCGATTCACATCGTCCTGCTCATGTTTACGAGCGGTGTTGGTAACCTCTTCTACGCTTGGTACAGTTACTCCCCGGGTGCCGACCGCGTCGAACTCCGTGCGGATGGGTCGGAGGAGTACATGGCCGAGGACAGCTTTTCGACCAACTGGACGCTCCGGAGCGCGGCGAGTTTCATCCTCGCCTCGGCACTCGGGGTCTTCATCACCGTGTTCGGCCTCCTCGTCCTCTGGACGACGATGGGTCTCATCGAAACTGCATTCGGTGTCACCTTTCTCCTGCTGGGTCTGCTTTCGCTCCTGCTCGCGCCCCAACACATCCCCGGTTTCAAATCGCCGACGATGTTCGGCAACGTTCGTTCCACGGACGAGAAAATCATCTCGGATCCGACGGTTCCCTGTACCGCCTGTTCCGCGCCGGTCGGAACCGGCGTCAAGCGAACCTTCAGCAAGAAGCGATACGTAGCCGGAATTCCGGTAGAAACGGTGAACGAAGGGAAAAACCGGTACTGTCGGTCGTGTGCTCGCGGTAACGTGCGAAGCGCCGAAAACGAGTTCGATGCCGAGTTCGATTTCGAATCCGAGTACGCATAACGATCAATCCGAAATACCGCCGTGCAGTGCATCCGCGACGGCGATTACGGCGAGACCGACTGCGGCGACTCCTGCGAGTTTGGCGAGGAACGGATTCGAAACGTTCGTCGAATAGTTGGTGAGCGCCCAAACCACCGCGAAAATCATTGCACCCATACCGGTCAGCTTCAAGTTCATCCATCGTCCCATCGGTGCTATCTAGTATGTACTCGGGGGATATGATAACGACTGTCGTTTCGGAATGATTTACTCTTTCGATGGCCAAAACGGAAGGGGGGTTCGAAGTCGCTTAGATGATTCCCATCTCGCTGAGTCGCTCCGGGAGATAGGTTTCGGTTACGAAGTCCAGTCCGTGTGAGGCGAGCGCCTGCTGTTCGGACTTCTTCTCGATATCGAGTTGGAGTTCGATCTGCTCTTTCCAGTAGTCGGTCTGGTAGCGCGGATCTTCGAGTTCGCTTTCGAGCGCGTTTTTGTCGGAATCGCTGAGTGGGTCAGTCGGCAGGTCGTACTCCACGATGTCCGCCGGTTGAATGCCGATGAACTTCGCATCGGGCGTCGCGAGGTAGTCGCTCAGATGCGCGCTTTTGATGGAACCGTAGGCGACGGATCCATAAATTCGGTAACTCCACGGGTCACCGTCAGTGAAGACGGTGACTGGTAGATCGAGTTCCTGGTGGAGTCGCCGCGTGATGCGCCGCGTCGCGCGTGCTGGCTGCCCTTTCAGGTGAACGATGAGCGCGTTGTGTTCGTCGTCGAAGCCGTTTTCGACGAGACGGTCGCGCATACCACCGGTCTCGACACAGAGGATGAAATCCGCGTCGTGGTCGAGAAATTCGATGGTGTCCGGGTTGTTCGGAATCTGGTAGCCACCTTCGCCCACGTCCTCCTGACAGTGGATGTCGCGCTCACCGCGTCTGGTCTGTTCTCGGAGGTGAAGCGGTCCCATGAGGGTCGCACCGGATTCCTCCGGTCGCATGTGGAAATCCTCGCGGGTTACATCCGAGACGATTTCCAAATCCTCGATGAGCTGGTTCGACTCGTCCTGGTCGGAGAACTGTGCTTCCTTCGCGTCCCACGATTCCGAGAGGTAGTACAGCTCACGAAGGGTCGAAGAGCGGTCTTCTTCCAACTGATTCGAGAGGAAGTCGATGGTGTACACCGCCTTCAGCAGTTTTCGTGCCCCGCGGACGCTGTTGGCGCTCCGGGTGCTCTTTCGGTCGCCGTACACCCAGACGCGCTCGTCTTCGTCGTACTCGATGTTGCTCTTCGTTCGGGTCGGGATGGACATCTCTGGAATCCGCCCGCCCGCGAACTGGTCGTAGAACTCCGCGGCGAGGTCGATGAGTTTCGCCTGTGCGTCGTCGTTGTCTGCGCTCATGTGTTGTTGGTCAGTCGTTCGTCTTCGATTCCCTCGACCGTCACCCGGTCGAACGATACGTCGTCGGTGATCTGGTACGTGAGTACGGCTTCATCACCGCTCTCGACGGTCGGTTCCCACGTCACGAACCACTCGTCGTCCATCTCGACGGCGCTCGCACCGTCGGAGAGGTTTTCAGGCTTGGTCGCCACGATTTCGGTCAGTTTCGGTGACTCGTTCGTTCCGGAGTGGTTCTCCACGATCAGCGAGACTGTCCCGTCCTCGATTTCGCGTTCGACGAGCACGTTGTTCATGATACGCGCCAGCGAGTCGCCGATGTCGAGGTCGTCCCGGCCAGTTACGTCCGAAAGTTTTTCGGCCATCTCGGGGAGGATGGTCGCGATGACGCTCTGTTTCTTCTGGCGCTTCTTGAGCGACTGGCGCTTGTTGAGGTAGGATTTGAGTTCGCGTGCCGCCTCGCGAATTGCCAACTCGATTTCGTCCTCGATAGATGGAACGTTCGCAATCGCGTCCTTCGACTCGCTCGTGAACGGGACGTTGGTCGAAGCCACGTGAATCATGATGACGACCGGCCCGTTCGGAACGCCGCGCCCACCGGGTTGGTCTAAGTTGTAATTCCGCCAGCCGATGGATTTGACCACGTCCGTCGTCGCACATGCACCTCGCTGGTAGACGAGGGGAACGCGGTTGGCGAATCGGAGGAGTTCCGCGGAGCCTTCGGCTTGCAGTTCGCCGCCGTAGGCGATACCCGCCTCCACGATGAACGGGTCGCCGCCGTGAACGTCGGCGTCGCGGGTCGCCGCGGCGTAGAAGTCGGCGTCGTACTCCTTTCTGAGTCCGGCCTCCACGAGGTTCGAGGTGATGGGGGACAGACAGTTCGTCGGCGGCGAGATGATGTCCGTCACCTTCATCGCATCGAGGAGTTCGCTCGCGGTGTCACGGCTGTCGGCGACGGCTTTCACGTTGGGAACCTCGTCCGGTACGGTCACCATCGCGCTCCAAATCGCGTCGAAGACGTTCTCGCGGGCCGTCTCGCCGATGGTGGCGTCCTCGCGCTCCTCGGTCATATCTGCGGCGCGACTGACGTACTCTTGAAGTCGCTTCTCCGTCGCGCGGTCGTTGCCGTCCTCGCTCTCGAACTTCGCGGCGATTCGTTCGGCGAGGGCACGAACCGTTTCGTCGTCCTTGCGGGTGCTCGTTGCCGAGTCCACGAGTTCATACAGGTCGGTCACTCGGTCGTTCGTAATGGCGCTCCACGCCGCACCGACGGCGTTTTGCTGTACCGTCTCGCCGAACGACGTGCCGAAGTCCGCTTCGGTTTCCTCGGCGGCGAGGCGGACGACTGCGCGAACCTGGTGGTGTGCGATTCGGTCGCTCTCGTCGATTTTCTCGGCGACCTGCTCGGCGAACGCGGCAGTGGCCTCGGCACCTTTGTTCGCGACCGCGTTTTCGACCGCCGTTTTTAGGTCCACTTCTTCGTGCGCCTGCGGCGCTCTCCACGCGGCTTCCCGGCCGAAATGTCGGTCGCGGAAGTTTTCGAGGACGTTCTCCGCCGTTTTCTTGCCAACCCGTGTGAACTCGGTTTGGAGGAACCCTGAGACGCTGTGTGAGTCGGTCTGGGCAAGCATTTTGAGAAGTGTCCCGAGTTCGACGCCGTGTGGGTGTGGACGGATTTCCTCGGTTTCAGCGGGGATGTCTGCACCCTCCGCGCGCTCGAAGACGAACTCCTCGCCGTCTTCCATCCCCGGTTCCTCGAAGACGATTTTCGCGTGCGGGTTGACGACCGCGGTGTGTTTGATGTACCGGATGAGTTGCTGGCGGGCGCGCATGTTCGCCTCCATTTCGAGTTCGATGCGCGTCCCGTGCGTGCCGACGAGTTCCCGGCCGATGGGCGGGGTATCGGATTCGGTCTGAATCTCCGGTTCGTTCTCGTCGGTGTTGATGATGAGTTCGAAGTATCGTTGTCGGTCGCTCCCCTTGGGTCTGCTCGTGATTTTCGCGGGTTTCCCGCTGGTCAACTGCGAGTAGAGGACGGCGGCCGAAATCCCGATACCCTGCTGTCCGCGGGATTGTTCGCGCTTGTGGAAGCGCGACCCGTAGAGCAGTTTGCCGAACACTTTCGGAATCTGCTCGCGGGTAATCCCCGGCCCCTCGTCCTCGACGATGAGGCGGTAGTAGTCGCCGACCTCCTCGATTTTGACGCGGACGAACGGCTTCAATCGGGCCTCTTCGGAGGCGTCGAGGGCGTTGTCAACGGCCTCCTTGACCGCGGTGACCAACCCCCGGGCACCGCTGTCGAACCCGAGCATATGCTTGTTCTTCTCGAAGAACTCGGCAATGGAGATCTGTCGCTGGCTTTCGGCCAACTCTTCGGCGATCCCCTCGTCGCCGAGCGTAGACTGCATCGAAGGCATTCTTCGCCAGTATTTATCGGCGGGGACGTTAAAACTGCCCCGATGGGGCGGAGTGAAAGTGAAAGTGAAAGTGAAAGTGGTCGTACGGCGGTCGAACCCTCTCGATGACGACGTTTCCCGTCGAGTGCAGGGTGAAAGAACTCAGTATCTGCCCACTCGTAGGTAGCAAATACGTTGACAATTGCCACTTCGAATGTGAGTATGTCTACCAACTCACGACGCTCATTTCTTCGAGGAATATCGACCGTTCCGATATTCGCCGGTGGAAGCGGCTGTACAGCACTTACCGCAGACGATGCTACGCTCAAATTTGTCAACAGCTACATGTATGAACAGAAAGCAACGTTTTAGGTCCGCCATGGGACTGAACGAAGCAATAGAGAATCAGTTCGCCTCTCTCCCGGTGAGGAGCGCATCTTCGACCACTCTTTGAAACGCGGAAACGCCGTCGTCGTGGAGAAGGAAAACAATTCGTTGTCATTCGACTTTCAACGGAGGGTCTGTCTCGACCCTGAACAGGAAATAAACATCGGCGTACTTATCGGTGGCGGATGGGGTTGCTAGCCGAATTTAGTTCCACGATTACCGACGAGCATTGGGAACGTTAGCGACGGAAATGGGTACCTTCAACTGCCGCGAAGGCAACCGATTCTCGTACCGTTTCGTTTCGATGAAACGTAGTCAGTCACGTTCACCTACCGGTTCGTCTCGGAGTCTGGCGCGTTATTTCAACCGTCTCATGCGCGCGCGTGCGTGACCTTTATCAGTGGGGGGCGTCTACGATAAATCAGAATTTATGAGCGACGGAAATGAGTATAGCGCCGGGCAGATACAGGTTCTCGAAGGGCTTCAGGCCGTTCGAAAACGCCCGGCAATGTATGTCGGTTCTACCGACACTCGTGGGTTACACCACCTCGTCTTCGAAGTGGTTGACAACTCCATCGACGAGGCGTTGGCCGGGTACTGTGATACGATTGGCGTGACGATTCACGAGGACGACTCCGTCAGCATTTCGGACGACGGACGTGGGATTCCGGTCGACCACCACGAGGAGTACGACATGCCCGCCCTCGAAGTCATCCTGACTGTCCTTCACGCGGGCGGCAAATTCGACAACAAATCGTATCAGGTCTCCGGTGGCCTCCACGGCGTCGGTATTTCCGTGGTAAACGCCCTCTCCGGCAGGCTCGAAGTCGAAGTGAAACGCGACGGCGGCGTCTGGCAACAGGAGTTCGAACGCGGCGAACCCGACGGAGAGATGGAACGCGTTCGTGACCTCAAAACCGATGAGGAAACGGGAACCGAAATCCGATTCTGGCCCGACGCGGACATCTTCGAGACGACCGAGTTCAACTACTCGACGCTCGAAAACCGCCTGCGCGAACTCGCCTTCCTCAACTCCGGCGTCGAAATCGACCTCACCGACGAACGCGACAACGAGAAAGGCGATACGTTCCACTACGACGGTGGTATCCGCGAGTTCGTGGAGTATCTGAACGAGACGAAAACGTCGCTTCACAACGAGGTCATCTACTTCGAAGACGAGACGGACAACATCCAAGTCGAAGTGGCGATGCAGGCCACCGACGAACTGCAAGGGTCGATTCACGCCTTTGCCAACAACATCAACACCCGCGAAGGTGGCTCGCATCTGACCGGGTTCAAAACCGCACTTACCCGAGTCGTCAACGACTACGCGAACGGCAACGACCTGCTCGGCGACATCGAGGAGAACCTTCGCGGGGAAGACATCCGCGAGGGACTCACGGCGGTCATTTCGGTCAAACATCCAGACCCGCAGTTCGAAGGACAGACGAAAACGAAACTCGGAAACAGCGAAGTCCGAGGAATCGTCGAAAGTGCGGTTCACGAAGGCCTGTCGGTGTACTTTGAAGAACATCCGGACACGGCACAGGCTATCATCCGGAAGGCCGTCGAGGCTGCCAAAGCCCGGAAAGCCGCGAAGAAGGCAGAAGAACTCACCCGTCGAAAGAGCGCGCTCGAATCGAGCGCGCTCCCCGGAAAACTCGCGGACTGCCAGTCGCGTGACCCGACCGAATCCGAACTGTTCGTCGTGGAGGGCGACTCCGCAGGCGGGTCGGCAAAACAGGCCCGCGACCGCAAGTTCCAGGCCATCCTCCCGCTGTTCGGCAAAGTGCTGAACGTCGAGAAACATCGCCTCGACCGTGTGCTCGAAAACGAGAAGATTCGGGATTTCATCACCGCAATCGGTTCCGGCGTCGGCGAGGAGTTCGACATCGAAGAGACGCGCTACCACAAAATCATCATCATGACTGACGCGGACGTGGACGGCGCGCACATCCGGACGCTCTACCTGACGCTTCTCTACAGGTACATGAAACCGCTGTTGGAAGCGGGCTACGTCTACGCGGCCCAACCGCCGCTCTACCGCGTCCGCTACCGCGGCAAGACGTACGACGCGATGACGGAGGAAGAACGCGACCGAATCATCGAGGAGAAATGTGACGGTAATCCTTCGCAGGTTCAACGGTTCAAAGGACTCGGCGAGATGAACCCCGAGCAGTTGTGGGAGACGACGATGAACCCCGAAAACCGCATCCTGAAACAGATCACCATCGAGGACGCCGCGGCCGCGGACAAGATGTTCTCGGTGCTAATGGGTGATGCGGTCGGGCCACGAAAACAGTTCATTCAAGACCACGCCAGCGAGGCGGAGTGGGTTGACATATGAGTTCGGAAACACCTGACACACCAGACGTACCAGACGAAGTCGCAGAGCGCGTCCAGACCGTCCGCGTCGAGGACGAGATGGAACAGAGCTACATCGATTACGCGATGTCCGTCATCGCGGGGCGTGCCCTCCCGGACGTTCGTGATGGCCTCAAGCCGGTCCACCGACGTATCCTCTACGCGATGCATCGCAGCAGCGTGACCAGTGGCGCGGCCCACCGCAAATCTTCGAACATCGTCGGGGACACGATGGGTGACTTCCACCCGCACGGCGACCAATCCATCTATGACGCCCTCGCACGCATGGCCCAAGAGTTCTCGATGCGCAACCCGCTCATCGACGGGCAGGGGAACTTCGGGAGCGTGGACGGTGACCCACCGGCGGCGATGCGTTACACGGAGGCGCGAATGGCCTCCATCGCCGAGGAAATGCTCGACGACATCGAGATGGATACGGTGGATTTCAAATCCAACTACGACGACCGGTTGCAGGAACCGGAAGTCTTGCCCTCTGCGGTGCCGAACCTCCTCGTCAATGGGTCGTCAGGTATCGCGGTCGGGATGTCCACGAACATCCCGCCGCACAACCTCGGCGAGGTAATCGACGCGACGGTCGAACTCATCGACAACCCCCAAGCGACCGTCGAAGACCTGATGGAGTATGTCAAAGGACCCGACTTCCCGACCGGCGCGAACATCGTCGGTCGAAACGACATCCATCAGGCGTACAAAACCGGCCGCGGTCGGCTCCGCATCCGCGCCGAGTACGAGGTCGAAGACGACCGAATCGTCATCACGGAACTCCCGTTCCAGACGAACAAGGCGCGACTCATCGAGCGAATCGCCAACCTAGTCAACGACGGCACCATCGAGGGCATTCGCGATCTGCGCGACGAATCTGACCGCGACGGAATCCGTGTCGTCATCGAACTCAAACAGAACGCGATTCCGGAGGTCGTCGAGAACCAACTGCTCGACCACCATCTCGAACGAACCTTCAGCATCATCTCGCTCGCGCTGGTCGATGGCCAACCGAAAGTGCTGACGCTGAAGGAACTACTCCAGCATTACATCGACCACCGTCGAGATGTGGTTCGGCGTCGGAGCGAGTACGAACTCGACGAGGCCGAAGAACGCGCACACATCCTCGAAGGGCGACTGCGCGCGCTCGACCACATCGACGACGTGGTCGAACTCATCCGCGGTTCGGACGACCGAGACGGCGCACGGACGGGCTTGCAGGAGACCTTCGATTTCTCCGAGAAACAGGCCGAACACATCGTTCGGATGCAACTCGGCAGCCTCACGTCGCTCGAATCCGAGGAAATCGAGGAGGAATACGAAGGCGTCACCGCACGCATCGAGCGTCTCAAAACCATCCTCGGCGACGAGTCGGAACTGCTTGCCGTCGTCAAGGAGGAACTGCAGGAGATGCGCGAGGAGTACGCCGACGACCGACGGACGAAAATCGTCGAGGACACCTCGGAGGTCACCCGTGAAGACCTCATCGCCGAGGAGGACGTGTTCGTCGTCGTCACCGAGGACGATTATGTCAAGCGCATGCCCGTCGCCAACTTCGACGCGCAAGGGCGGGGCGGCAAGGGTATCATCGGCGCGGACGTGAAGGAGGGCGACAAGATTTCGAAGGTGTTCCGCGCGAACACCCACGATTACCTGCTCTGTTTCACGAATCACGGGCAGGTCTACCGCCTGAAAACCTACGAAATTCCGGAGATGTCGCGAACGGCGCGAGGAAAATCCGCGATTAACCTCATCGACCTGGACAGGGGCGAGGACATCACCGCGGTCGTCACGACCGACGAGTTCGAAGACGACGAATGCCTGAGCATGATCACCCGACAGGGATACGTCAAACGTACCGCCGCTGAGGAGTTCGAAAACATCCTCTCGACGGGCATCATCGCGGCACGACTCGAAGACGGCGATGAACTCGTGGACGTGGCGGTCACGAACGGCACGAAAGACCTCCTCGTTGGGACGAAAAACGGCATGACGATTCGATTCGACGAGACGGAAGCCCGCGAAATGGGTCGCAACGCCCGCGGTGTCCGTGGTATCAACCTCGGAGGCGACGACGAAGTCGTCGGCATGGTTGCCTCCGATGGCGAAGTTCGTGACCTGCTCACCGTCACACGCCGCGGCTACGGGAAACGAACCCGGCTCTCGGAATATCGCTCCCAATCCCGTAACGGGAAGGGACTCATCGACATCAAAACCGGCGAGCGAAACGGGTCGGTCACGTCGCTCAAAAGTGTCGCCGAGGACGACGAACTCGTGTTGATGAGCGAGGCCGGACAGATCATGCGCATCCGCGCCGAGGACATCTCGGAAGTCGGCCGCAACACGATGGGCGTCACCGTGATGGACGTTGCGTCGGATGACCGCGTGGCGAGCGTCGACGTGATTCCGAGTCGAGTCGCTGACGAGGAAGCCGCCGAAGCGAAGGATGTGGACGAAAACGATGTCGAAGTCGTAGACGCGGAAGTCAGCGAAGAGTAACGACGACCCGGAAACTTGCCTTTCTCGTTTTTCAGTAGTTCGAGTTATCCACCGGTTTCATTCGACAGTGGTGGGTTGATTTCGACTCGCTACCTGCTAGGCGTCTATCGTATTGCGAAACGCCTCGACGGTCGGGCCGAAGGTCATCGGATCGGGAGCCAATCCGACGAAAACACCCTCGTTCTCCCGTGGATTCCACGCCAGAACGTGCGCCGAGTGTTCGAACAGTCGAATCGTTATCTCGACATCGCCGACGAGATGTGCGAGTTCGTCGTGGTCGTGGAGGTCGATCTGTTCCTCGGTGATGGTATCGAGGATTTTGCGAATCTCCGCCGACGAAAACTGGTCTCGAACGTCGTCGTGCAGGTACGTGACCGAGTAGTTCGTTTCGACGAAGTCCCCGTAAAATACGCCGTGAAGGCTGTCTCCGAGTTCGTCCCGTAGTTCCGTGACGAGTGTTTCTACCTGCGCTCGCATTTCCTCCGGATTTTTGCCCCCGGATAATAAATTTCGCCATTCCATTCGGTGAAATGGAAGCTCGGAATCCGATTGTTTGGACGCCTCGACACCGAACGGCGACGCCGCGAGTCAAGGGAGGAACGCAAGCCTTTGGTGAAGAAAAAAGGTGCGTCTAGAGAATGCGCTTGCCCAGCGCGCTCGCCACGAGTTCGGTTGCCAACTCGGCCGTTTCGTTGTGTTCGTCTAGAATCGGGTTCACTTCCACGAGTTCGAGCGAACGCAGGACGCCCTCGCGGTCGTCGCGCTCGGCGACGATTTCGAGCGCCGAGTGAGCCTCACGATACGTCGCGCCGCCGCGAACCGGTGTCCCGACGCCGGGGGCTTCCTTGGGGTCGAGCCAGTCCAGGTCGAAACTGACGTGAATGCCGTCCACGCCGTCGGTGGCGATGTCGAGGGCTTCGTCGACGACCTCGGTGATGCCGTGTTCGTCGATATCGGACATCGTGTAGGTGGTCACGTCGCTCTCGCGAATGGCCTCGGTTTCGGTCTCATCGACGCTCCGGAGACCGACGAGGACGACGTTTTCCTCGGACAGGCCGGGTGCGTTGGCCCACTCCGTGTCGGCGAAATCCTCGATTCCGAGCGCGCCCGCGAGCGGCATCCCGTGGACGTTTCCGCTCGGCGAGGTTTTCGGCGTGTTGAAGTCGCTGTGCGCGTCGAACCAGATGGCACCGATTTCGGCGTCGCGGGCCGCCCCGCGCAGGGTACCCATGGCGATCGAGTGGTCACCGCCGAGGACGAGCGGGAAGGCGTCGTCGTCTATCGTGCCCGCGACTTCGTCGGCGAGTCGTGAACAAACGTCCGCGGTTTCGCGGAGGAACTTCGCCTTCCCATCCGCGGGTTCGTCGGTTTCCGGGTCTCGTTCTTCCGCGCGGGGGACGGGCAGGTCGCCGCTGTCGATGGCGGTTACTTTGGCTTCTGCAAGTTGGTCTGCAAGTCCGGCGTAGCGAATCGCGGACGGACCCATGTCCACACCACGTCGGTTCGCACCGTAGTCCACTGGAGCACCGATGATTTGAACGGGCTTTGTCATAGGAGAAGAAACGATTCGGGGGGTTTTCAAAACCCTCCTTTTCGACTGGCTGACGATACGTTTAAACCTGTCGAGCAGTAGCCATAACTGGCCACGATTCTCCCAGCATATTCGTCGGGTTTAAGGAAATCTATTACCAAGATTCATCTAATGTCGAGTATTGAGTTGACGCCAAGTCAGGAGACGATACTGACGGCACTCGTAAACCTCCACAGAGAAGCCGAGGATGCAGTCAAAGGCGAGGATATCGCCGAAGAAGTAGACCGCAACCCCGGTACGATTCGAAACCAAATGCAGAGCCTCAAGGCTCTCCAGCTCGTCGAAGGTGTTCCCGGCCCGAAAGGCGGGTACAAACCGACGGCGACTGCCTTCGAAGCGCTCGATATCCAAAAGTTGGATAGCGCCGCCGAGGTGCCTCTCCGGCAGAACGGCGAGAAAGTCGAAGAGGGCAACGTCGAGGAAATCGACCTCAACAGCGTTCACCACCCCGAACTCTGCCGCGCTGAGATTCACCTCCGTGGGTCGGTTCGTGACTTCCACGAGGGTGACGAGGTGACGGTCGGACCGACGCCGCTGTCGAAACTCGTCGTGGAGGGCATCGTAGACGGAAAGGACGACACCCGAAACATCCTCATCCTAAAGATTTCGGGAATGGAAGCACCCGCAGAACAGCCCAACCACTAACCGACGCTGAATCGTTTCAGTTTCGAATTTCGACTCTTTCTTGCGCTTGCCGCCCGATTTCAAAAGGTATTATCCGAAGACAGCCCTAGCTCCACTGATGAACCGCCGAAACGCGATTCGCTACTCGCTTCGTCTGGTTTCCGTGCTATGGTTGGTCGGTACGTTCTCCGGCCATGCGGTTGCACACGGCGGAAGCTTGCGAGGCACCTCGGAGTCGTTGTCGGTTCCCCTCTGGCTGTTCTTGCTCACTGGCGGCGGCGTCGTGAGCGCTTCGTTCTTGCTCGCAAGCTTCGTCACCGACCGAACCTTCATTCGCGAGATTCACGACTGGCGGCGACGATTCGCGGCACTGTCACCCGACCCGCTCGTGACTGCCACACGATTGTTTGGCGTTCTGGCGCTCGTTCTCATCACCGTGGGTGGGTTATTCGCCCCCTCGGACGCCAGGAAAAACGTCGCCATCCTCGTCGTTTGGGTCGGCTGGTGGGCGGGGTACACGGCGTCGGTGTACCTCATCGGCAACACGTGGCCCGCATTGAACCCGTGGCGAACGATTGCCGACGCGGTTTCCATGATCTATCGAACAGGCAAGGCCAGCTATCCCGAACGACTCGGTGCGTGGCCCAGCGTCGTCGGACTGCTGGCGCTGGTCTGGTTGGAAGTCGTCAGTCCGCTCGCCGACGACGCGGAACTGTTGGTCGGCGTCATCGTGGCCTACTCCGTGATTACGCTCACGGGTGCCCTGCTGTTCGGTTCCGACCGCTGGTTTTCGACGGTCGACCCGGTTGCGCGCGTCTTCCGCTACTATGGCCGTGTCGCGCCGATTCGCCGAACCGAATCCGGCTTCGAATTCCAACTCCCCGGCGCGCGACTAACCGAGACGAAACTGGTCACGGGCCGTGACGAAGTGGCATTCGTCGTCGCAATCCTCTGGGTGACGACCTACGACGGATTCGTGGCCACGTCCCTGTGGGCCGACATCGCAGGCGTCGTGGTCGGCGTCGGCGTTCCACCGCTACTCGTCTACGTTCTCGCCCTTCTCGGTGGATATGCCCTCTTTTTCGGCGTCTACCGACTGGCGTCGAAGTTGACTCGAACCAGCGCCGAAACCTATCTCACCGCCGGAGAAATCGCCCGGCGGTTCGCGCCGTCACTGCTCCCGATTGCCGCGGGCTACCACCTTGCGCACTATCTGAGCTACTTCCTCTCGCTCTCCCCCGCTCTGTTCGGTGCGCTATCCAATCCGATGAACCCACCGGCACCTATGATGATCGTCCTGCCGTCGTGGTTTGGGGGACTAAACTTGACGTTCGTCCTGCTCGGTCATCTGCTCGCCGTTTGGGTTGCCCACGCGATAGCCTACGACCTATTCCCGAGCCGACTGCAAGCCATTCGGAGTCAGTATCCGCTCGTCGCCGTGATGATACTGTACACGATGACGAGCATGTGGATCGTGTCGCAACCGACCCTCGCATCGATTCCATACCTATGACCTATGATACCTACGTCCCCCCTGGCGAATCGGTATACGAGTGTGCGTACTGCGGTCAGCCGTTCAGCCACGAGGAGTATCTCGTGCTCCATCGTGGGTTGGAACACGGCGACGAACTGAACGACACCCAGGTGAGTGCGTTTCACGATGCCTACCGAGAAGAAACCGATGAACTGCGACTGTTCCGCCTCAAAGCACTTGCACTGCTCGTCTTGCTGTACTTCGGGTTTCTGTTCACCTACTCCGTCGTCACGTAGGGGTGGGGCCAGCGCACGCTGACGGGAGACCGATTTCGCCGATGGGATTACAATCATCAGCCTCGTCTCGGAGGATATGCCGTCGATTCGTCCCGCAACTGAAGCCGACACCAAAGCCATCCTCCACCTCCACATCGCGTCCATCCGGGCGTTCGCCCCCGACCAGTATCGCGACGAACAGGTCAAAGCGTGGGCGACGAAACCGCTCGGGAGCGCGCCATATCGCGAATCCGTTCGAAATGGGTCGGAAGACATCGTCGTCGCCGAAGTCGAGGGAGAAGTCGCTGGATTCGGGCGTCTCGACATCGCAAGCGAGGTAGTCGATGCCGTGTTCGTTCACCCCCGCCATGCACGGAACGGCGTCGGGTTGGCGCTCCTCTCGAACCTCGAATCGCGAGCGGGGGAACGCCAAATCGATTCGCTTTCCCTGCACGCATCGCTGAACGCCGTCCCGTTCTACGAGCAGGCAGGGTACGAACGGGTCAAAACGATTGCCCACGAGACGACCGGCGGTATCGAACTCGCCTGTGTGGAGATGACGAAAAAATTGTAACTGCGAAAAACCACTAATGACGCCGACGTTGACCGGGAAACCAAAAGACACGAAACCCTCCAGCGTCTCGGTTGGGATATGAGCAATTACCTCGTTGCGATGGAGGCGGCATGGTTGGTACGTGATGTCGGCGATATCGACGACGCTATTGGCGTTGCAGTTAGCGAAGCAGGAAAGCGATTGAATCAGAAGAACATGGACTACGTCGAGGTAGAAGTCGGCGCGACGGGGTGCCCGGCCTGTGGCGAACCGTTCGATTCGGCGTTCATCGCGGCACACACCGCACTCGTCGGACTCGTCCTCGAAATGAAGGTGTTCAACGCGGACAGCGAGGAACACGCACAACGAATCGCGAAAAGCGAAATCGGCGGAGCACTCCGCGACGTGCCGCTTTCGGTGGTCGAAACGATAGAGTTCGAAGACGAGGACGACATCGATTTCGACGACGCCGCTTGAAGAGTCGAACGATTTATGTCATAACCCGTGGTAATTTCCAGTATGGATCTCCCGACACCCCAAGACCTCAGGGAACGCAGAACGGATCTCGGTCTGACACAGAGCGAACTGGCAAATCGCGCCGGAGTCTCACAGCCATTGATCGCTCGAATTGAGGGGGGTGACGTTGACCCACGGCTCTCGACGCTCCGACGAATTGTCAATGCACTTGAGGATTCGGAAGGCGACATCGTCCGAGCGAGCGACCTGATGCACGAAGACGTGGTCAACGTGGCACCGACAGACCCCGTCCGTACGGCGGTGAAAAAGATGCAGGAGGCGGGCTACTCCCAACTCGCAGTTATCAAGGAGGGCGTCCCCGTCGGCTCCATCAGCGAGAGCGACCTGGTTCACGTCGACGAGGGTGCTCGCGATGAGGAAGTCCATGAGTTCATGGCAGAGAGCTTCCCAACCGTCTCGAAGTCGGCGACGCTGAACGAAATCAGCAACCTACTTGACCATTACAAGGCCGTGATGGTGACCGAAGAGGGTGAAACCGTCGGCATCGTCACCGAAGCCGATATCGCCGCACGGTTGTCGTAACGTCTGCAATTTGGGTGTCGGAATTTTCGCTGGGTTCGTTCCTTATTGTTCGCTTCGACTATCGAGAGAAGCAGTCTCCCGACCTATCCATTGATACTCTTCTCCCTCGATTTACCAACATCGCTAGCCGGGACGGCGAATGGACGACGCACCATGAGTACGACTGATTCAGCATCCTTCTCGGACGAAAACGGGAACGAGCGAGAACGGAACGTCACGCCACTGGAGTTGTTTTTCGACCTTGTCTTCGTGTTCGCGCTGACCCAAATTACCGGGTTTCTCACGAACAACCTGACGTGGGGGGGAATCGTTCGTGGGGTGGCGCTCCTCGCGGTGGTGTGGTGGGCGTGGGTTGGGTATTCGTGGCTGACGAACACGATTCCCGCCGAAGAACTCCTGCCCGCACGATTGGTAATCCTGTTTGCGATGGCCGCCATGTTGGTCGTCGCGCTGTCGATTCCTCGCGCGTTCAGCGACGATGCCGTGCTCTTTGCCGTCGCCTACTTCGTGGTTCGGGCGTTGCACGTCGTTCTCTATGGACTCATCACCCCGCCCGAAACACGGGATGCGGTGCTCCGACTCGCGCCGGGATTTCTCGGAGCGCCCATCTTCCTTATCATCGCTGGATTCGTTGGGACACCGCTCCAAGGCGCGCTGTGGGTTGGCGCAATCGCGGTGGATTACGGCGTTGCACAGTTCCGCGGTGTCGAGGGTTTTTACGTCCGTGCGAGCCACTTCGTGGAACGACACCGACTCATCATCATTATCGCATTGGGAGAATCGATTGTCGCAATCGGCGTCGGCGCGACCGGTTTACTGCTCGATAGCGAAATCGTCCTCGCAGTTTTCGCAGGATTCGCGCTCATCGCAACGCTGTGGTGGCTTTACTTCGACTACATCACGCTCGCCGCGGAGCGACGACTCAGCGCAGTGCACGGTCACGAACGAACGGTGTTGGCGAGAGATTCGTACAGCTACATCCATCTGCTGATGATAAGCGGCATCATCTTCATCGCGCTCGGTATCGAGCAGACGGTTGCACACATCGGCGAGCCACTCGGCCTCATTCCTGCCGTCTCGCTCTGTGGTGGCGGAACGCTCTATCTCACAGGGCATAACGCCTATCGATTTCGTGACCACGGTACCATCAGCGTCCCACGGGCTGTCGTGGCCGCTGGTGCCAGTTTGTTGATTCCAATCACCGTGGTAGTTCCATCGCTCGTCAGTCTCGGACTGCTCACTGCGCTGTTCATCGTGCTTGCAATTTTCGAGACGGTTCGCTCGGAAGACCGGCGGAGACTTCGAACGAATTGAAATCGGTGGTGCAAACCATACGTCGGAGCACGTGCACCGGTACCATTAAAATTTAAGACACATCCCGCGGATGTAAAGCACGTACCGACGGACGTGAGAACGGTGCGGCGTTTCAATTCGGGCATGTTCCTATCCGTAGTCGTCTCCGGAATACGTTTTCTGCAGGTCAGTCGTTCAAACAATCCACGGATTCCGCCTGCACTCGTCGGATATCGCACCACCCACACCCGCACTTCGCCCAGATTATCTGCCGTGCCTGCTCCCCCTCGACCCGTACCGTCGAACCGGTTCGGAGCGTGTGGTCTTTGCCAGTTCCATCCGCGTTCGGACACCTGCCTCTCGAAATGTGGATGTTTTGGGGGGCTATGTGTGACGGAACAAGTTGGAATAGTATGACGTTATTGTAGGTTCCAAAGAATAATGAAATTTGAACAACGATTTCGGCCCCGACGGGGCCGAAATCGTCCGGGCGTCGGAAACTCGGGATTACTTATTCCAGACTCAGTCCGCGGATTTCGACGGTTTCGCCCTCCGAAACGGTGCCGATGATTCTTCCATCCGTTTCCTTGACCAGCGATTCAGCATCTTCCTCGGGCAGAGAAACGACGAATCCGGTTCCCATATTGAACGTACGGTGCATCTCCTCATTGGAGACGTTGCCCTCGGATTGGACGAACTCGAACACGGACTGTACCGGGAAGGGGTCGGTAATCTCGTAGCGACGCTCACTCATCCGCAGGAGGTTCGTCCATCCGCCGCCGGTGACGTGCGCCGCGGCGTGAACGTCGTGCGCCCGGAGCGCGGGAAGAAGATAGGTGTAGAGTCGCGTCGGTTCGAGCAGTTGCTCGCCGACCGTTCCTTCTCCGAGCGGGAAGTCGTCGGTGTACTCGTGGTTTTTCGTGGCCGCTTTTCGGGCCAGCGTCAGGCCGTTCGAGTGGATACCGCTGGATTCGAAGCCAACGAGCCGGTCGCCGACTTCAGTCTCACCGGGGAAGATGGCGTCTTTCGGCGCGAGTCCGGCGCACGCCCCCGCGAGGTCGAGGCCGGAAATCACGTCGGGCATGACGGCAGTTTCCCCGCCAACGAGGGCCATGTTCGCCTCCGCAGCACCCGCCGCGAGGCCTTCGCCGACCTGCTGGGAGAACTCCTCGCTCGGTTCCTCGACGGCGAGATAATCCACGAAGGCGACGGGTTCGACGCCGCTCGCCACGAGATCGTTCGCGTTCATCGCGATGCAGTCGATACCGACCGTCGAATAGTCACCCAACGCTTCCGCGACGAGTAGTTTCGTCCCGACGCCGTCGGTCGCCAGCGCGAGATACTGGTTGCCGATGTCGAGCAGGCCCGCGTAATCGGTCGTGTTGTCGATGTCCGAAACCGCGCCGACGAGGGCCGTTGTCGCCGCTTCGCTGGCGTCGATGTCTACCCCCGCATCCGCGTAGGTCAGTTCCTCCTCCTCGCTCATGGTCGAACCCGCGTACCGGGTGAGTAAAGGTTTGCCGTTCCACTACTGGCGAAGGAAGTCGATTGAGGTCGAAAAACGCTTGCCGTTTCGCGATCAGAATCGCGGGAACGGCATGAACAACAGCGCGTAGACCGCGAGCAGGAGAAGCGGAACGAACGTTCCGACGAATACTATCGTACTCCAACTCTGCACCTTCTTCCCGTCGAGCGGTCCCCACGGGAGCATGTTAAAGCCTGCGAGCAGGAAGTTGATCTGCACGCCGAGGTGGCCAACGAGATTGACGAACGTGTTCTCGGGAGCCAACAGCCAAATCGGGAAGAAAACCGCACCGAGCGCGACGTTCGTCACCGGGCCGGCCAGCGCGATAAGTCCGTTCTCCCGCTTCGTCGCCATCCCGCGGTGGTACACCGCGCCAGGTGCGGCGAACAGGAATCCGGCGAGGGCGCTGACGATGGCGAGAAACAGCATGCCGTAATCCGCACGAAACTCCGCGATTTGGCCGAAGCGAATCGCCATCACCTTGTGTGCGAGTTCGTGCAGGAGGAATCCGACACCCGCGGTGAGGAGCGAAATTCCGAGCGCCCTGATGAACGTCCCGGGCGAGGCACCGCCACCGGGTTGAATCAACGACTGGACGAGTTCCGGTTGGAGGAACAGCGTGAACGCGATACCGAGGGCGATCCACGCGATGAGCAGGTCACGAATCTCGTGTGCACTGAATCGGACGTTCACGTCAGTGCCCCCCAGATGATGTCCGCGCTGTTCTGCGCGCCTTCTACCATGAGACGCGTTATTTCCTGGACACCGCCGATTTCCGGCCCGAGAATCGGCAGGACGACGAACGGAAAGAGGAACGTCGCAATCATGCTTCCGATGTTCGTCATGGCGACGACTGCGATGAGACGGAACAGGGGGACGTCGAGCATCCGCGACATGATGTCCGAGAGCGGACTCTCCTCGTCGCTCATGATTTCGTTCAGTTTCCCGATGTCGCCGATGTTCACCTGCATGTATTTCAGTTCGACGTAGCCCGCGAACCAGCCCGGCGCGAGAAGCGGGTTGATGCTCGTCAGCCACGCGACTGCGCCGCCGACGAGGGCGCTCACCCAGTGTGCACCGGCGAGCTTCGCCAACGAGAACGAAAAGATACCATTGAAGAGGAACCACGCGGCGAACACCTTGATGAGAAACTCGTTTCGAACGCCCGCCATCGCCAGGAGGACGAAAAAGGCGAAGAAGACGACTGTGACGAGGTAACCGAACAGCTTGAAGAAGGAAAATCGGCTCCCCGATTCGGTTCCGACCAACGACTCCATCGGGGGCAGTGTGTCCGGGTTGCGGAGATAGCGTTCGATTCCGGCCCGGTGACCCGCACCGACGACTGCTACGACGTGGTGACCGGCCTCTCGAAGTGCGACGAGTCGATGTGCGATGAAGGCGTCACGTTCGTCGATGAGGGCTTCCGCCCCACCGGGTGAGAAGCGTCGGAACTCCTCCATCATCGCGGTAACTACGTCGCCGTCGGTGAGGTCTTCGATGTCGAATTCCTCGTCCAACTCCTCTTCCGCTACCGTGCCCCGTCCGATGGCGACACCGCCGACGAGTCCGAGGACGAGGCCACTTCCGACACCGATTGCGGCGGCCGAAAGCACCCGAATCGAAACCGACCCGATGGTTTCGAGCGTTGCCAGGTCGAACATGGGCACCGCGTTCGCGGTGACGATTCCGGTTCCGACTGCAATCCCGGCGACGACGCCGAAAAGGAGTCCCCCGCCGAGAGCGATGTCGTAGCGTCTCGTCACGCCGAACGAGAGCGCGAGAGCACCGAGGGCGACACCCGCGAACGCGCCTCCCGCAAGGCCTCCGACGAGTTGGAACGCGCCAGTCCCCGCGCCGAGCGTGAGCGCCTCGTTCAGTCCGAGAAGCGGGGCGACGAAGAGGCCAAATATCATCGCGAAGAAGACACCAGCCATCGCTCCACCGAGCAATCCGAGGGTGAGGGGATCGGTTACGCCGAGGGCGAGACTGCCGACCATCCGCATTTTCTCGCGGAAGGTCATCCGCGCCCAGAATCGCTGAATAGTCATCTGGATGTCGCGGTCTACGAGCGCGACATCGCTTCCGGTTCGTTTCGCCACCTCGATGGCGGCTTTCATATCCGCGCCGGGTTTGATATCGAACTCGTCCCCCATTCGCGCTTGCACATACGAAAGCATCCAGTATGCGAGAAACTGAAAGACGGTGTTTCCGTGGAGCAGGTCGGACGGTTCGAGGTCGTCGGCCACCTCGCCCTGCATCTGCTTGTATCGGCCTTCGTCGAGTTCGACGGCCACCGTATCCGGTTGCTCCGCTTCGATGGCCTCCTCGACCCGTTCGACACTCTTCTCAGAGACGTGGGCGGTCCCAACGACTCGTACGCTGCCCTCGCCGTCTCCGGACGGCGGTGGGTCCTGGTCGGTCATCATTGTCGTTACTCACCCTCCGTTTTTACCGTTATCGGTGACGCGACAATTTTTTCACGCGAGAAAAGAGACATGATATTTCGAATAAACGAGCGGATTCGCAGAGCTGACGGGCGCTGATGGTGCTCGGTAGTTGACTGCTCGTACGTCGGCGTCAGCAGGAAGCGATTCTATCCACGGTGACACCACCGGAACTGTCTCTACTCGGCAGGGCGGATGAGGACGCGACCGTGGCTTTTCACAACGACTTCGTGGTCATCCACGAGGAACGATATTTCGCCCGTGACGGGACTCAGTTGGCCGTTCCCGCGAGGGCCGAAAATCGATTCGAGGGCATCGACATCCACGGCGTTGTGGAGGTGAAGGAGTTCTTCCGGAGACCGCCCGGTCGCGGACGCCAGTGTCTCGACGATGGTGTGGACGAGTGTCATTTCGCCGCCCCACGAATACTGTGCGGACGCGACTGGTTCAGGTTCTTCTCGTAGCACGGTTTCGTTCACGCTCAACGGTAGTATCACAGCAACTCCTATCGAACTATGCGTTCAATAGTTGCGTCTTTAAGTAGGAGTGGGTATTGCTGTGAAGGAATGTCACTGCACATCCTGCTCGATGATTTCGAACAGTCGCCGGTACTGGTACGGGATGGTGGCAAGTTCAATCGATTCGCGCGTTCGGTTCCATCGAATTAGTCCGACCGCGTCCAACATCGGCAGGTGAATATGAACGAGCGACAGTCGAACCTGGTTGGCGTCGTCGCTCAGGACATCCGCGAGTTCGTTCAGCGATATCGGGCCGTCTTTCGTCCGTAAGACGGTCAGCGTTTCACGACGAATTCGGTCGGAAAAAACTCTGAAAAGTTCGTTCAAGGACGATGTCGTGGATGCGTCCCATCGATTGGCGCCAGCGTCGACCCCAAGACGTGTTTCGGGCGGCATATTCCGAATCAACCACCGAACGGCATTGAGCAACAGGGCTAAACGATTAGCCCTGCTCCGCGCTATCGAAAAGCACGGAGAGGAGTTTTCCCTCCGCGAGTCGCAGATGTTTATGCAGGGTCGGGGCGGCGATGTCGAGCGATTTTGCGAGTTCTTCGCCGGTACTCTCGCGCGGCCAATCGAAATATCCACCGCGATAGGCGGCGGTGAGAACGGTTCGTTGGCGGTCGGTCAACTGTTGGTCGAGCGTATCGCGGAACTTTGCACGGGTTTCGACCGGGCGTTCTACGGTTCTTCGGGAAACGAGATCCACCGTATCGAAGACGCCTGCAAGCATATCGACCACTTCGCGCACAGCACCTCCTTCCGGGAGGTCAATCTGAACGTGTGCGACGCCATCTTCTGCAACCGCCTCTCGAATCACTCCGCCGTGGTGTGAGAGTGTTCGAAGCACCATCGGTTCGCCATACCGAACTTCCAACGAGCATTCATCGTCCCGTTTGCTGACGACGCGAAGATGTGAAACGTCCTCGAAGTCCCGGCAATATTCCACCACCCGATCCGGGTCGCCACCCTGAACCGAGACGTACAGTAGCATCGACCCGTCCGGATGCAAAATCGAATCCTCCAGTCGAACGGTACTGTTTTCGTGTGCAGAGAGTTCGGTAAAGACGTACTCCTCGTCGGCGAGTCGAAACTCTAATTCGATAATTCGTTCAGCGACGAGTGCCCGTCGAGTTTTCACCGCAAAGAGGGCGTACCCGATCATCTCGGCGAGTTCTTCGAGCAACTTTCGTTCGGGTTCATCGAACGCATACGGTCGGTCAGAGTAGACTCCGAGCACGCCGTAAACGGTTTGTTCGTGTGCTAACGGCATGGTCGCAAGTGACCGAAAACCACACTGTAGGGCCGGGGCACTCCAGACGTAATCGTCGCGTTCCAAATCCTGAACGACGTGTACCCTTCGTGTTCTGGTCGCGTTCGCACCCGGCCCCTCCGAAATATCGATATCCGAGTCCCGAAGCAGCCGAACGTACTCTTCGGCGTCACCCGCCCAATTTCGGATGGACAGTTCCTCGAACTGCGGGTCGATACGAGCGACGAGTGCGAATCGATACGGGTCAGCAGCGGCGAGCCGATCACACACTGATTGTTCGATTTCGTCGGTCGTTTCGGCCCGAACGACGGCGCGGTCGATACTTCGGATAACGGCGTTGATACGGCGCAATCGCTCTAATTCGTCACGTCGCGCTTTCAATTCCGTGTCGTGTTGTTCCCTGAGTGATGTGTCGTGAGCGACCCCGACTGTTCCGAGGAACTCACCGTCCGACTGTACCACTGAAAAACGGAGTTCGCACGGAATCGTTTCACCGCTTGCGGTTCGAATCGGTAACTCGGTCAGGCGAACACCGTTCGGGTCGCTCGTCAGCAGCGCATTGATTTCGGCTTCGAGTCGAGTGACATCCTCGTCGTTGACAAGGAGCGAAACGTGTGAATCGAGCAGTTCGTCGCGGTCGTATCCCGTTGCCGTGACGACGGCGTCGTTGACTGCCAAAAAATTTCCGTTCGGGTCGAGTTGATACACAGCATCTCCGACGGTCGAGACGACGGTTTCGTCGGCGAGCAATCCGTCCCGCACCTCCCCACTCATTGTAAATATTCCGCTGGCAGCGATGATAACTGTGACGCGCTGATTCGAACTGTGACGAACTAAATAGCCCTACCGACAATCACCGGATATGGCAGACACTGCGACCCTGATGGACTCGTACACCGAGATGACTGAACTGCTCTTGCCGAACGACACCAACAACCTCGGACGGGCGCTCGGGGGCGCGGTGCTCCACTGGATGGACATTTGCGGCGCAATCGCGGCGATGCGATTCTGTGGAAATCAGTGCGTCACCGCCTCGATGGATCACGTGGATTTCATCTCTCCCATCGACCTCGGCGAAGTCGCCGTCGTTGAGGCGTTCGTCTTCGACACGGGTCGAACCAGCATCGATGTGAAAGTGAACGTCCGCGCGGAAGACCCCAAGGAGAGAGAAGCGCGCGAGACCACCACCTCGTTTTTCACGTTCGTCGCACTGGACGAGGACGGGATGCCGACGCCCGTCCCGGAACTGAACTGTCCCGACGAAAATCAGAGCGCACTCCGTGATTCGGCACGTACCGAGCGCATCGAACAACTGCGTGCCGTCGCCGAACGAATCGACTGATCGACTTCACTCTCGATACGACTCGACTGCTTCGTGGTGGGTGATCTCTGGGAGGTCGGTAAACCACCGCGCATCGTGAATCGTCTCGCCCTCGATACCGAGGTCGGCACCGATTTCCGTTTCGCTCGTTGTCGCACCGAAGAGGACGAAATATCCGGATATTTCCGTGTTGTCGTGGGTGAACGTCTGGTATTCGACCAGAAACGGTCGGTCGAGTTCGACCGACACTCCGGTTTCCTCCGTGACTTCCCTGACGGCAGCATCGGCGAGTGTTTCGTTCATTTCCACCGTCCCACCCGGAACTATCCATCCATCGCTCCATCCGTTCTCGACGAGCAATACCCGTCCGTCGTCGTCCACGACCGCCACGCCAACCCATTTGTCGCGTCCCGATTCGATCGTTTCTTTGATGGTGGCGAAGTTTTCCGCCGGAACCGAAAACGTTCGAGTTCCTTCTCGAACGCCCTCCCAGCGACGGATAGCAGTGAGATTGTTCACGCCCGCAATTCGTGTCGACTGAAAAATAAATTCCCGATTTAGCTGTCGTCGGAATTCGTTTTCTTTCTGCTGTCGTCCTTCGTCATCTTCTTCTTCGGCGTGGTCTTTTTTGGAGTCGTTTTCTTCACTGTGGTCTTCTTCGGCGTCGTTTTCTTCGCAGTTGTCTTCTTGGCTGTGGTTTTTGCCGCTGTGGTCTTTTTAGCGGTCGTTCGCTTCGCTGTGGTCTTTTTCGGCGTTGTTTTCTTCGCAGTCGTTTGCTTTGGTGTCGTTTTCTTTGCCGTCGTTTTCTTTGCCGTCGTTTTCTTGGCAGTCGTCTCTTTCTTCGTCGTTCGTTTCACCGTCGTCTTCTTGGTTTTCGTTTTTGCTGGAGTCGTCTTCTTCGCCGTGGTCGTTTTATTCACGGTGGTCGTCGGCGTGGCAGTTGGCTTTGCCGTTGTTTTATCCGCTTTCGTCGTTCGCTTCGCCGTCGTCTTCTTCGGCGTTGTTTTCTTCGCAGTTGTCCGTTTCGCGGTCTTCTTCATTGCCGTCGTAGCCTTCGCCGTCGTCTTCTTGGCTTTGGTTTTCTTCGCTGTCGTTTCCTTCACCGTGGTCTCGTTTGTGGTTGTTTTCTTGGCGGTCGTTCGCTTCGCTTTCGTCTTCTTCGCAGCCGTTTTCTCGACTTTCGTCTCCTTGGCGGTCGTTTGCTTTGCCGTCGTTTTCTTCGCCGTCGTTCGCTTCGCTTTCGTCTTCTTCGCGGTCGTTTTCTTGGCTGTGGTTGTTGCCGGTGTCGTCTCCTTCACCGTAGTCTTCTTCGCGGGTGTTGTCTTCTTCACCGTCGTTTGCTTTGCTTTCGTTTTTCTGGTGGTCTTCTTGACTGGTGGTTTCTCAGCTTTCGTCTCCTTCACCGTCGTTTTCGTCATCTTGGCTTTCGTCGTCTCCTTCGCGGTGGTCGTCGGTGCGGCGGTCGTTGTGGTCGTCTGCTGTTCGAACACGAAGTCCTCCACGAGGATGAGTTCGAACGGGTTGTTCTGTCCGCTCTCAGGTGCCTCTGCGGGGTTGACGTACCCCGCGGCGAACGCGGAGTAGGCCGTACTCTCGTTGAGCGTCACGTTGAACGTCGCCACGACTTCACCGTCGTCGTTTTCCGTCGCGGGGCGAACTTCGAGCGTGTAGTCGCCCGCCGGAACTTCCTCGTACGCCGTCGCGTTGCCGTATGAGACGTTGTCGAAGAGCGTCGTGTTACTTCCCGCAACCGTCACGTCCACTGGTGGTGCGTCGGGCGAGACGTGGACGAGTCGCACCGAAGCGTTACCCGCGCCGGGCGCGGTGAAATTGTCTTCGAGGATGTTGACGTCGAACGGTTGGCTCGCATCCTCCGAAATCTCACCCTGCGCAACGGCGGTGTAATTCGTGTCGGCCTCGAACGTCACGTTCTCCGAGAACACGACCGTGCTCGGGTCACCTGCGGCGGTAATCGTCACATTGTGCTCACCTGCTGAGAGATTCGCGTAGTCGGTGACGTTACCGTACGAGAGGTTCGATATCGCCGTTTCACCGTCGATGAGAACGTCAACCGGTGGCGCATCCGGCGACATGTGTGCGACGCGAACCCGTGCCTCGCCTGCTTCCTCGGCGGCAGTCGTCTCGTTCGCTGCGGCCGTCGTTGTCTCGTTCACTTCGGCGGTCGTTTCCGCTGTCGTGGTCGGCTCTTCCTCTGCGACAGTCGTTCCTTCCCCAGCAGTCGTTTCACCAACCACGGTCGTCTCTCCCACGACAGTCGTCTCGTTCGCTGCGCCCGTCGTTGTCTCGTTCGCCGTCGTGGTTGTGGTCGTGGTCGTCTCCTGTCCTGCCATCGCCCCCATTCCCGCGACGGCGACGCTAACTGTAAGCATCAGTGCTACTAATCCAACTGTGACTATCCGTGTCAATCTTGTACCCCTCATTCCTCGCATACCGTCGGTCAGAGCCGATATAAATTGAACAGACGGTTCACAGCCGTAGCGAGGGTTAGTAGGCGTAGTAACGTTCGTTTCGTTCGAATTTTCACCTCGCTCGTCCGTCGAAATCGGCCCGTAATCCGGCGCTCAACGACTGTGAGAACGCTTATCCGAACTCCTTCCGTATTCCGATTCATGGGACTCAACGTGTCTGCCCCTGACGCACCGACCTTACGCCCCGAAGCGGATGTACAGGAGTACGATGACGTGTCGGTTCATGGCGAGACGAACTACCGAAAGGAGGAGTTGGAGACGTTTCTCCACGAAGGGGCGTGGGAAGAATCGTTCAATCAGTGGGCGGAACACACCGATTTGGAGGAACGAGAGTTCGAGACCGCACTGGATTTGAATCTCTTCGACGAGTTCGATTTCTTCTGGGACGACTTCGCAGACCGCGTCGGCTATCACGCCCCCGGGATTCCCGAAGATTGGAAAGAACGCAAGATCCACCCCAACATCGACTCGTGGAACGCCGTCTCGTCCATCAACGCCTCGCTGACCGAACTCGGCCAGGTCGTCTGTGACGTGCTCGAAGCGGACTACGTCGATTGGGAAGCCGAGTTCGAAGCGCCCGACGATTTGCCTGATTTCGGGGACGACTGATTATCGGAAGATTACGCCTTCCGTCTGCCCATCGAGGACTATTTCTTCGTCCTCGCTCCGGCAGACGAACGAGGCCGCCATTTCGTGACGCGTTTCGTGTGACTCGAACGCTTCGACGGTCGATTCGCATGTAATCTCCTCGCCGACGTACACGGGCCTGTGAAACTCGAACCTCATCGTTCGAGCGATGTAATCCATATCGCCGCCGATTTTCGTCGGAAGCGTCGCCGTCAACAAGCCGTGAACCATTCGGTCGTTCCCCGCCGCCGCTTCGTGGTGGCTCCCCCGGTCCCCCGAGAGGTCGGAAAACTGCTCGACATCTTCGTCCGTGAACGTTCGCGTGTACGTCTCCGTCTCGCCTTCGACTGGAACGTCGTCCATGCGTGGGTTTTCATGTCGACCGATTTAATCTCTTACCCTGATTCGGGTCGGATACGACTCCGGAACGGCGAAGCCTGCCGAACGAAGCCGTTCGCGCCCGGAAACCAACTTCTCCACCCACGGTCTCCCCGCCTCGGTCAGCGCCGTCGCGGCGTACCGAATCGGCGCGCCGCGAACGGTTCGCTCAGGGAGTTCGACGCTCGCGGTGGCGTAGTTGTTGCTAAATGTGGGATTCGAGAAGTCGAGTTCGTCCGGTAGGGAAACGAAGGGAACACCGTGCCCCACGGCCATGTTCCGATAGGCGAACGCCGCATCGAACGCACCTCCCTCCAAATTCCGGAGCAGTTGCGTTTCCGGAACGACGCGCGTTTTGTCCAGCAAATCGCGCTCGCCGGCGAGTCCCAATGCCATCACGGTTCGGTAGCCGAGTGGGTCACGGTTGGGGTCAGTTCGTCCGACGACGAGTTCCTCCCGACGAAGCGCGCTCCGCCAGTCGCGTTCGAGTGCGTCGGCGAACGGCGATTCGGGATTGTACGCGATGACGAGGGCGTTCGTCGCGAACACCGTCGCGCGCGAGGCGAGTCCGGCGACGAGTGTCGGGTCGGCGAGCGCAACCACGTCCGGGTCGCGCGCACCCGAGACGACGAGCCGTCGAACTGCGACGCTCCCATGGGCTTCGACCGTTGCATCGCCGAGCTTCGAAGCGACGCGCTGGAGGCTTCCAGCGACGAGGGCCGAGACGCCGTCGCTTCCAGCAAAGGAGATGGTAGCCACGCCGCTTCCAACGACGAGCGAGCCGCCAGCAATACGCAGGAATCGCCGACGCTCCATCTTTCGTAAACAAAATCGGCCACGTCAAAAGGATTTTGTAACGAGTTTCGGTTTCCGTCTGGACGAATCGTTTCGCTCGTCTCATTCACGGAACAGGACGGGTTCATTTATACCGTCGTGGTCACACACTTCGACTATGGTGTCGTTGCTCGACGGGTGGCCGATTCGGGTCGCAATCCCGCTTGGCCTGTTGCTCTCGATTCTCGTCGTCTGGTTTTTAGACCGTCCACGGGGGAAGTGGGGAGCGGCGCTTCGCAAGCGATTCCTCTTCGGTGTCCCGTGGGGGACGCTCGTTTCCGTGGTCGGCGTCATCGCCGTCTACCTGTTCGTACAGGATGGCTGGAACCACTGGCAAAATCCCGTCACGGTTGCGTTCGCGTCGTGGTCGTATCTCTACCCGTTGGGAATGCTCCTCGGGTCGTTTTCCCACGCCGGGCCGGGACACCTCCTCGGCAATATGACGAGCACGCTCGCAGTCGCTCCATTGGCGGAATACTTCTTTAGCCACTATCCGACCGGGCAGGGAGAAACATCCGGGTCGTCGTGGCGAACGACCCCGTGGATTCGGGCGTTCTTGCTGTTCCCGCTGGGTGTCATCATCATCGCACTCGGAACGAGTTTTTTCGCGTGGGGGCCTGTCATCGGATTTTCGGGCGTCGTCTTCGCGTTCGTCGGATTCGCGTTGGTTCGGTATCCACTGGGAACCATCGTCGCGCTCTCCGCGCAGGGCGTCGTCAACACGCTGTATCTGGCACTTCGTAACCCGCAGATAACGGGTGAGGCATCGACATCGTTCTCACGTCCGTGGTGGTTCGGCATCGCCGTGCAGGGGCACACACTGGGATTCTTCCTCGGTGCGATGGCGGGCGTCTACGTCCTCCGCCGACGAAACGTTCGACTGAGTGCCCTCCGGATTTGGGCCGGAAGTTTCGTCCTCCTGATGTCGCTTTCCCTCTGGGCGCTCTGGTGGTACCGTGGCTTGGAAAAGTACGTCCTCTTTCGTGGACTGGGCGTCCTGTTCGTCCTCGCACTAGCAATCCTCGTCACGGTCGCGGTTCGAACGACCGACCGCGAATCGTTCGGCCCAAATGCCAGACAGGCGGGAACCGTGCTCTTCATGATTCCGCTCGTTGCCATGGCTGGAATCGCGATTCCGGTAAACCTCACGGCAATCGACGGCGACGGCACCGGATCCGTCGATACCGGCGTCGAAGTCGATGGCTACACCGTGATGTACGCCGAGAACGTGCCGAATCAGAAGGTGTCAGTCATCGACGTCTCGCTCGGTGGCGAGACGACGCAGGTGAACACGAGCGGAGTTATCGTGGTCAACGAAGACCGGGAGATTTGGTCACGCGAGGTATCACAGGGGCAACTGGCACACGCCGGACGGCGGACGGTCAGGGTTGGCGGTGTCGGTTGGGCGAAAGCGGTACACGTGAAACGTGAGGGGTGGAGTGCGACCGGCGGCGAAACCGCCTATCAGGTCTGGCTACGACCGGACTCGGGTCGCTGGCAACACGCGTTTGCATCCGATGCCGCGAACGCCAACCCGGTTCTCGCCGGGAAACAGGTTTCCATCGCACCACGGCAAGGCCGATTCGCCATCGAACTTTCGAATAACAACTCGACAATTGCGAGCGGGCCGCTCCCGGCCCCGAACTCGTCCATTACACTGACAAACGTGACCTTCGAGCGAGGGGAAAACCGCATCGTTGCCGTGGTCAACGATACCCGCGTACAAGTGGCGAAAAAGGAAACCTACGGCGGTTAACGCCACTCGATTCTGAACACTTCGGCGTCGATTACTTTTCGTTCCTCACGTTGGAACTCGAACTGCGGTGAGAGCGGCAATGCCGCCCGAAACGCGTGTGTCACATCCCCACCTTCGTCCTCGGCGAACGCCTCCACAAAATCCAAACTTCCCTCGTTGTGAATCGAGTAGGAGACGTCCGCGACGTCAGCGGTCGCTTCGAGAAACGCACGGTCTGCGTGTTGATTGCTCTTTTGTGCGCCGAATGGCGGGTTCATCAGCACGGTCATCGACGGTGCTGAGTCGGCCGATTCGGGGTCGGATTTCGACTGACATAGCGGCGGGCGAGTTGCATCGCCCACGATCCATTCGACGGACGTTTCGGGTGCGACACGGCGTTCGTTTTCGCGGGCCTGCTCGATTGCGGTAGAATCCCTGTCGAGTCCAACGACGCGCTCGGGGCCACGGGTTGCGGCCCCGAGCGCCAGCATGCCGGTTCCGGTTCCGAGGTCGAGAACTGTCTTCCCGGCGATATCGTGGTGAACGTCGGCGAGATGAACGAGATGTGCCGCGAGGTCTGCGGGTGTCGGATACTGCTCCAGTTCGACCTGCGGGTCGTCGAAATCGACGACGGTAGAGAGCCGACGTTCCAGCGCGCGTTTCCCCATACGTGGGCAGACGAAGTGGGGAAACGTAAGAATAGGGTTTCGGTGTCCGGTTTCAGGCGTCGAGCGAGAGCGGACCGTCGAGTTCGAGCGTGACGCCTTCGCGGCGCGCACGCTCTTTCAGGGCAGCGAGGGAGGGCCGAACTTTCGATTCGTCGGTGACATCGCCGAACTCGACGGTGACGGTGCCAGCGCCGAGGAACGCCGCGGTTCGAACGCATTCGCGGATGCGGTCGGCTTCGTCCTGCGTGGCGAAGGAACAATCCGCGTCGAAGCAAGCGTCAACCGTCACGCCCGCGGGAACGAGGTCGTTCGCGTCGAGTTCGTTTTGAAGTTCACGTAGGTCAGTTCGCGCGCTCGGAAGAGCGGATGCGTCGAGCGTCACGGGGGTCTTGTCGGTCGGTCGGCAGCATTCGATGGCGGATTCGATTGTCGTGGGACGAGTTGCGCTCATACTAACACCATACCTACTGGGAATACAAAAAGGTTTGTGTATGCCCCATAGTAATCGTGTTGGGTGAAACATATTTTTCAATCATCTGAAAGCATTTACCAGAAAACTACGATGGCAGACGTATGAAGCGCCGAACGGTTCTCGCCTCCGTCAGTTCCGTCCTCCTCGCTGGCTGTCTCACTGAATCGTCGCCGAGGAGTTCCGGCACTGACTCACCGAAGACATCGATACCGGGAACGACGATGGCGAACCAGACACGGGACACGACGACGCACGGAATAACCGAATCGCCGTCACCGAACCTCAGGATTCCGAGTAAAAACGACTGCCTACCGTTCGGAGAATCACGGGTCGTCTGCTACCAAAACGCGGCCCCTGACACGAACCTCCTGATGAACCCGTAGAAAAAGCGAGTCGAATTGCCGAAAGCTACGCTTTCGTTCAAGCTGTCGAATGAGACGGGAGCGACGTTCGGTTTCGGGCCGTACCACTGGACTGTCTGGAAACTGGTCGATGGACAGTGGTATCGAATTGGCCCGCGGATGGCACCTGACCTCGGCGCGATACTCGACTCTGGGGGGTCGTACACGTGGAACCTGGCCATCGACATCACGAATCTCGTTCGCTCGATCGATGGACAACAGAGCGAGCAAGACATCACCCTCCCCGGACTCGGCGGCGGAACCTACGCATTCGGCATCGATGGATTGTTCCAGGGGCAAAAGTACGACAACGGAACCGGGGCCGCCACCCGATTCGAACTGGTCGGCGATTCGCTATCGCTCACGCCGATGGATGACCTTCAGGTAGTCAGTCGGGATGGCGATGAAAAACACGTCCGAGCCAGTCAAGCCAACACAGCGTACCTCGCCACGCGTGTCGAAAATCCGAACGCTGAGACGACTCGGAAAATCCCGGAACAGGTGATTCGTCTCACGCCGATTCGAAACCTCCTCGCGTCGTTCGAAGACGGGGTTTCCCAAGTTCGACTCGACGGGCGTGACACCTATTTCGGGAACTCGACATTACTCATCGAATACGAGGGAAGCACCTACCGAATCGAGACCGAAAAAGACTGATTCAATAAATTTTTCCGATAGAAATAAATTTTTGCAACCAACAATAAAACTATGGTAGACGATACCACCAGTGATACAGCTCCGAATCACCGAGTAAGCCGTCGAACCGTCCTGCGTGGCACGGCCACCGCCGCGGTCGGACTCGCTGGCGTGGCCGGAACCGCCGCCGGATTCGAAGGTGACGATGGGGACATCGTCGGCCCGGCAGATTTTCCCCGTGCGACGACGCGCGGTCATTTCGACATCCACTGGTGGTACGGTGACCAGTTGACCGACGGCCACACTGCCACGGATTACAGTACTGTCGGCGACGTTCCCGGCTACGGAAGCGCGAACCCCGAAGAGGTGATGATTTCCGTCCACGGGTGGCTGGTGGAGAAGGACGTCGCACCCGACCATTTCCAGACGGTGAAAACGTCGCTCCGAAACAATGGCTACGACCATCCCGTCATCGGATTCAGCTACGACTCTGACACGAGCGTCGATAACTGGTGGCCTGCCACCGATATCGCCGAGCGGAACGGCGCGAAGTTAGCCAACTTCATCACCGACTACCGCGCCCAAACCGGCGCTCGGGTTCGCCTCATCGGTCACTCCCTCGGCGGGCGCGTCGTTCCCGCGACCATCAAAGCGCTCAACTCCTGGGAATACCGCGATTACGTTGAGTCGGCCACCCTTCTCGGCGCGGCGGCGGACAACGATTCCGTCGCAGTGGATGGCGAGTACGGCGACGACATCGCAAACGTCGTCGGGTCGCTCGATAATTTCTGGAAGGACGGCGACAATGTGCTGAATTGGGCATACTCGACCGGCGAGTTCGATTCCGCCGTCGGCGAGGAAGGTTGTGAGGGAACGCCGCTCGCGAACTACACCGACCACAACGTGGACTACGTCCCCGACCACTTCTCGTATCAGGAACCCGGCGACGGCTGTATGTCGGAAGTCGTCGCGCAGTTCTGAGCGTAGTCACCGGCTCTGCTGCAACCCGTAAACGCTGACAGGACACAGTACGCTAAGTCCAGTCGTAGAGGCTCGGTGTGCGAAACTGAGTGTGGTGTAGCAGGAGGGTGATGCGTCCTTAAAGTACGTTTATATCACTACGTGCGAATTCGGGCACATGGGGTGGAGAATCAGGTGGCGGGCAGTACTAATGGGATTGGGAGGTGCAGTCGCAACGTTCGGTGCAGGACTTATCGGGCTGGTTGGCAATGTTCCACGCGATGAAGTGGTCAACCAACTCTGGTATCCCCTGTTTCTGGCTGGTGTAGCGTTTTTCATTGTCGTGAGCATCGACTGGTTCGCCTCGAACCCATCCTGAATGTCCAGACGAGGCAGCTACTTTCCAAACACTCTCGGAACGTGTCTAACGAGACTGAGTTACTCCGAATCACCGTGAAACAAATCGGTGCATCGATCGCCGTTTTTTGATAGAGAGCTGTGAGTCTATCACGCCGAGTAACAGATAGCCGTCTATCTGTCGTAATCACCGCGCAGTAGGTTTTTACTCCCCCAGCGACATCGGAGATATGGTACGCTCATGTCGATGTCGTTACCGCCAGAAGAAGGCTCAGTCTACAACTACGAACGGACATTTACCGAAGAGGACGTCCGCCAATTCGGTGAGGTCTCAGGTGACCAGCAGGCGATTCACACCGAACCTGACGAGGAAGGCCGTCTGGTCGTTCAGGGGCTGCTCACGGCCACTCTCCCGACGAAAATCGGCGGCAATTTGAGCTATATCGCCAGGACGATGGAGTTCGACTTCCTCAAACCGGTGTATACTGGGAACACGATCAGCTGTGAATGGACAAACAAAACAGTCGAGGAACGAGATGACCGCTACACGCTCACGAGTTCGGTCATGTGTCACAATCAGAACGATGAAGCGGTGATGGAAGGGCACATCGACCGGCTCATCTGGAAAGAGTAGTCCTCAAACCAACTAATCGTCCCACAACAGCAATCATACACTACTTGATACATTTGGTTACCATAGCCCCGAGAAACTGCCTGCGGGAGAGAAGGTTTTCGCGTTGGCTGTCGGGAGGGCGAGACATGATAGAAGAGGGAAGAACCGCTACAATAATTTTCCTACCACGTGCCGTGGAAGGTGTCGAATTCGAGCGAGTCGAGCGGTTTGTTGCCGACCGCGACTTCGTATTCGCCGGGAGTGAGCATCGGTTTGTGGAACTGCGGCCCGTCGTCGGTCGTGATGCGCGGACACCCCGTGTTGACGAAGGCATCCATGTTGAAGTTTCGGAGGCGGTCGGGCGTCACCTCGTCCATCGTGATGAGGTAGGCGTTGTCGTTCTCGTCGAGGATGTCCTGCGCCACGTCCCAGCGACCCTGTCCGATTTTGGTGCAGAAGATGACTCCCCACTTCTCGGCGTCCATCGCGCGGTGAACCGCGCCGTATCGCTGCTTCAGGAACTTTTCGGTATTCGCCACCGTGACGACGTTGTTCACGGGGTCGGCGATGACGACGTCTTTGTCCGGGTGTTCCATTGCAAGTCCGAGCGGGTGGAACTTGCCACCGCCGACGTAGAGCACTTGATCGGCGTCGATATCCGCGGAGGCGTAGTTACAGCCGAGCACCTGTCCCTCGTGGGTCAGTCGGTCGTCGCCCTTGCGGGTGTGAACGTTGAAACCGCGGTCTTCCAGCCATTCTTTCATCTCCTCGAAGCGGTTCATATGCTGGGCGGTCGTGACCAGACCCACGTCGCCGACTTCGAGTTCCTCCAGCGACTCTTCCATGATGGGGAAGACATCGACGTTGGAGAACAGCGGGACGTAGATGACCTTGTCCGTGTTCTTCATCGGCGAGTGGCCGAAGTGGACGAACACGTCGGTTCGCTTCATCAGGTAGGTGTCGAGGTCACAGGCACCGTAGCAGGGTTGGCCCGAGAGCAGAATCGTCACGTCGTCGGGGAGCAGTTCCCGCAGGTCGTCCGCCACGCTCGGGCCGCGGCGTTTGAGTCCCTCGGGGAACTGCAAGCCGACCTTTTCGGCGTCGCGTTCCTCGACCGCCTCGATGATTCGTTCGAGTTCGTAATCCCACTCCCGGTCGTGTTTGAGGGACATTCCGGTCTTCCGCAAATCCCCCTCGCTGTACTCGCTCTCTTGGCTCATTGGAGATGCTTTATTGGTGAGTACGTTTAAGCACGGTGTTCCCGGTTTCGGTGGATGAGGCTTGTTGAGGGCTTCTGGAATCAATAGAGGTAGCGTGCTGAATGTAAAGGGTGTCTCGGCCACGGAAGCGATGTTGAATTGTCGAGTACAAAGGCAACAAGTAATACTGTGAATTTCAGCTCTATTTTCCTGTGAAAACCGCCGTAGACATCATAACCGACTCGTATGGGCTTTCGGTCATAAGTCACTACTCAGCACAAAATTTCATCATCCTCTTTGCGGTGGCATCCATTGGCATGAAACGATGAAGACCGCCATACTAACCGACGCCCATACGGTAGAGATTGGCGACACGGAGCGACCGGAACCTGCTCCGCACGAACTCCTCGTCGAGATCAATGTCTGTGGCGTCTGTACGACGGATTTACATATGTACAGTGGATCACTCACGGTCGACTACCCAATGGTACCTGGTCACGAGAGTGCTGGCGAGGTCGCCGCCGTCGGTGACGATGTCGATAACTTCCAGGTAGGTGACCGGGTGAGCATCAACCCCTCGGTTCCCTGCAACGAGTGTCGGGCATGCAAGTCCGGTCGGGAGAATCTTTGTCACGACCTCACCTCCATCGGTGGGACGGCCAAGAACATCACCGACGGTGCGCTTGCAGAGTACGCAACTGTCCCTGTTGGAAACGTCGAGCGCATCGGCGATCTCGATTACCGAACCGCCTCATTCGCTGAACCACTCGGTTGTGTTATCAACGGTATCGACCAGATCGACCTGACAAGCGGTGAAACCGTCGTCGTGATTGGTGGGGGATTCATTGGCCAGTTGCTCGTCCAGACGCTACGGACGAGTGGTGCCGGAACCATTGTCCTCTCCGAACCAGTTGCTGAGCGACGGAAAGTTGGTCTTGAAGTCGGAGCCGATTATACGGTGGACCCGGTCGAAAAAGACCTGACGGCTGTCATTCCAGACCTCGTCGGAGACGTTGACGTTGCCATCGAGGCTGTCGGGTTCCCTGAAACCATCACACAGGCACACAACCTCGCGGGGCCGGGTGGACGAACGCTCATCTTCGGCGTTCCCCCTGAAGACGTGACGGTCGAATTCTCGCCGTTCGATCTGTTCTTTGAAGAGCGCGAGATTGTCGGAAGTTACTCGCTCACGCCGGACACGTTCTCACGGGCGGTGACACTGCTCGATAACGGCCGAATCGATGTCGATACGCTCGTCACCGACGAGTTCGGTCTGGAGGGGCTTGAGACGGCGTTCGAGAAAATGGAGGCTCAGAAGGGGCTGAAGAAGTTGGTCTTCCCTAATCGCTGACTGCACAAGACGACAGACCAACGATAGCAAGCACGCTACTGAGACACACCATTTGACGAAATCATACGGCTGACGGACGATTGTGAATCATCTATCATCACCTGCGGATTTCAACAGAACCACCGCCGACTACTCCATTCGGCAGGCCTAAACCCTTCCAGTCCGAACCTTCGCCCATGAGCGTAGACACGAAAGCCGACGTGAGCGACGAGGAAACCACCGTGGAGGAGATGGCGACCGAACTCGGCGAAGCGATTGTGGACACGCCGGAGTACCAGCAGTTCGAGGAGGCGAAAGCCGCAGTCGAAGCGGACGAGGACGCCCAAGAGAAAATCAAGAAATTCGAGCGACTCCGCCAGGAGTTCATGCTCGCGCGCCAGACCGGCGAGGCGACCCAAGAAGACGTGACGAAAGTACAGGACGCACAGGAAGACCTCCACTCGCTTCCCGTGATGTCGGAGTACCTCACGGCACAGGATGAACTCTCGGCGCGGCTCGAAGACCTGAACCGCGCGATTTCTGCCCCGCTCGCGGTCGATTTCGGCCAGCAGGCTGGCGGTTGCTGTCAGGACGAGTAATCCGGAACGTTCTCCGAAAAAGGGACTCCGGAACCACCTCCGGAATGCTCACTCGGGTACTTACACCGGAATGGCTACCCATTCCCCGATATCATCGCTTTCTCGAAGCGCATCGACCACGGCCAGCGTCCGTGCCGCTTCTCGGGCATCCGTTCGTGGGCGCTCACCGCGTTCGACGTACTCCACGAATCGCTCCAGTTCGAGGGCGTAGGGGTCTACCGACGCGAATGATTCCGTAACGTGTCTCCCCAAGAGGTGGAGTTCGAACTCGCTCGGGTCTCGACCGACGGAAAACGCTCGGTCTGCGTGGAGTCGTCCCTCGGTTCCCTCGACCCGGCAGTATTGGGCATCCTGTAGACGAAACGAACAATCGACCTGTGCGGTTCGCCCGCCGGAAAAGGCGAGGATGCCGGAGACCTGCGTTTCGACGCCGGTTTCCTCGGGGTCGGCGACGCGCCCGACGACGCGCTCCGGTTCGCCCAAAAACAGTCGTGCGACTTCGATGGCGTACACTCCCACGTCGAGCAGACATCCACCGCCGAGTTCAGGGTCGAATCGCGTCCCTTCGGGCCACCGACGAAGGGACGTGTGAAACCCGGCATCGACGGAGCGAACGTCGCCGAGTTCGTCCGCGATTTCCGCCATTCGCTCGGTTCGGGGATAATACCGGAACATCATCGCCTCCATCAACGTCACGTCTCGGTCATCACAGTAGTCGCCCATCTCGTGGGCTTCCTCGGCGTTCACCGCCAACGGTTTTTCACAGAGTACGTGGAGTCCGTGGTCTGCGGCGCGTTTCGTCCATTCGGCGTGAAGCGCGTTGGGGAGCGGAATGTACACCGCGTCCACATCGGATTCGAGGAGTTCCTCGTACGACCCGAACGCTCGCGAAATACCGTGCGTTTCGGCGAACTGTTCGGCTCGCTCCCGGCTCCGTGACGCGATGGCCGTGATTTCGTGGTCAGTTCCCGAGACCGACGGAACGAATGAATGATGCGCGATTTTCGCGGTACCCAATACCCCCAAATCCATGACTCTGGTAACATCGTGCCAGTCCAAAAATGTGGTCGCCCGGCGAACCAGTAAACTCCCGTCAGTTCAATCGCCAGAGTTCGTAGTTCAGGACGGTTGCGAAACCGACCCAGAGCGCGTAGGGGACGAGCAGAAGGGCAGCACGACGGTCGACGCGAGCGAACGCGACCATCGTCGCACCGATGGTGACCAACAGGACGATGATGACGGCGAGTCCACCGGCGGGCCAGCGCATGCCGAAGAAGACCAGTGTCCACGCTGCATTGAGGACGAGTTGGACGCCGAAAAGAGCGAGCGCGACTCGGCTTCCTCGTCGCCAAACGAGATACAACGCGATTCCCATCAGCAGGTAGAGCGTCGTCCAGACCGGGCCAAACACCCAACTCGGTGGCGTGAATGCCGGTTTTTGGAGCGTCGTATACCACGTCGCGACATCGTTCGCGGTGAGAATTGACGGAACGATGCCCGCCAATTGGCAGACCACGATACTGACGAGCAGGGCGGGAAGGTCGCTCCACGAAATGGACGGACGACGAACTGTCTCCATGCATCGACTACGGCGCGAAAAATTCTTTTCCTTCTCCCTACTCTGTTCGGCTATTCGAGGTCGTCAACCTGTACCGTCTCTTCAAGGATGAGCGTTGGTCCCTGTTCCATGTCGAGGAACTCCGCGGCGTCGGCCATCACTTTCTTGCCCTGCTCGGAGTCGAAGGCGGCTTTCATGTCGGCAGTCGAGTCGAAGTACAGTTCGAGGACGCCGTCGTAGCCCGCCTTTTCCGGGTCTTTCGAGACCGAGGTAACGTACTTTCGTAGACCGGGGAGTTCCTTGGCGATGTCCGAGTGTTCGTTGAGCCAGTAATCCTCGAACTCCTCGTGGGTCATGCCATCCTTGCGAACCAGCAAATCGACCATCTTTATCATAGCACCTGAACCCGCGTCCCGTGCCGACTTTGTTGTATCGACTGTGGGGCGACGGTTACCCTGGTTTACGTTCGAAACGGTTCCGGGTAGGTCAGCGTGCCAGCAACGTCTCCAAGTGTCCCTCCCGTGAGGTCACACACCTGAAAACCCTCGTCAGGCATGTCGAACGGGTTGTCGAAGCCAGCGTCGATGGCGGACGTGAACCCGAATCGTTCGTAGTAGTCCGGGTCGCCATGGAGAAAGACGAGTTCGTAGCCCGCCCCTCGTGCTATTTCCAGACCGACGCGGACGAGCCGGCTTCCGACGCCCGTACGTTGATAGTCGGGGTCAACCGCGAGTGGAGCGAGGACGAGCGCTTCTTTTTCGAGGGCTTTGTCCAGAGTGACTTCAGCGAACATGACGTAGCCAACGATATCGCCATCGAGGTGCGCGACGAGTGATATATTTGAGCAGTAGGCAGATGACTCGCGGAGTACATCGACGAGATCAGCCTCGTCGCTTCGACCGAACGCGGCGGTAACGACGGCTCGGATTGCTTCGGTATCCGTGCTATCCTCGACGCTCACGTTGATTTCGGGCATCGTTTCTCTTTGTCACTTGGGTTGCAAGTCGGTTTTGGGTTCCCATCCGCTCAACGCTCCTCCGGGGGAACGGATTCTACGAAAAATCCCTCGAAGGCGGAGATGAGACTGATTCCGAGACCGAGGAGAACGACCCAGTATCCGAGATAACGATCCGGCCAGCCTACCCCAGTTGTCTCGGCGACCAGAACGAAACCCCCGGCCAGGATGACGGCGATACCGAACAGCTGAATGTTTATTTTATTTATATGTTGTTTACAGATGGAATATATAAACATGCCGCATCAGTGAGTAGACCACACGCGGCACCGAATCAACGGGCGAGTTTCCGACTTACCCTCGTTGGAACTCCCCCGTGAATCGAGCTCGTCCCAGTCGAATCCCACCCATCGCGTCGAGCAGGGCATCCTTCGTCGCGCCTGCCCCGAGTCGTGGCTGTTGTTCGAGCAGATACAGCGTGAATCGGTAGGTGTGTGGACCGTCGCCCATCGGCGGGCACGGCCCGAGGTAGCCGAGTTCCTCGGCATCGTTTTCACCTTGCTTCGCCCCGCCGAGGTCGGATACGACTTCCATCTGTGGAACCTTCCTCGGAATTTGCGTCGTCTCCGGTGGAATATCCCAGATGAGCCAGTGAGTGAACGTCCCACTCGGCGCATCCGGGTCGTCTACGATGATTGCGAGTGAGTTCACGTCGTCCGGCACCGACTCGATTTTGAGCGGTGGCGACACGTTTTGCCCTTCGCAGGTGAACTCCCTCGGAATCCGGTTCCCATCTTCGAACGCTTGTGTGCTGAAATCCGTCATTGTCTCCCTCATTTGTTTCGCTACCATTCGTTTTCGTTCCGCTCCGTTCGTTCGTCCCGTCACGTTCTGCATCCCCCGTATCCCCGACATGGCGGCACCAGCCCCACACATCCCCCGGAGAAGCGTGCGTCTCCCGAGCATCTAGTCACTGTTCGACGCGAGCGGTAAAATGCCCTGTTGCCGTTCGTTTAAGTTCTCTCGCGTCTTCATCTCGTCTCGATGGCGGAACTTAACCGACCCGACCGACGGCGATGCACGCAGTGCGGGCGCGAAGACGAGTGGAACGAGTCGAGTCACAACTGGACGATTGCGGGCAGTGAAGGGCGGCCCTTCTGCCTCCACGAATGGGACATCAACGGAACCCATAACCCCATCGTGGAGTCGGAGTGATGGAGCGCACGAACAGTGATTCCACGGGTGGGCGACAAACCGGCCCGTGGGTGCTTGCGCTCGGTGTCTTGGCAGTGGGAACTGTCGCACTCGTTCGTGAACTACGGCGAAATAGAGGCGAAACGGTGTCCGAGGATTCGTAGCGGTTTTACTCGAGAGCGACGATTTCGTATCTCTACATGACGAACGCTATTGGAGCGGAAAGCCACTCCGAAGCGAAACCAACGACCCCTCCTGTTTCACCCGTCAAACCCACGTTGTAGCTCCGATAGGACAGAAATCGTGCCCTCCGAATACGACTCGTCAATCACGGTTTCGGCGGCCCGTTTCGCCTTCTCGTCGGCGTTTGCCACGGCGTAGCTCTCGTTGACGACGCCGAAGGTGGACACGTCGTTTTCCGAATCACCGATGGCGACGAACTCCTCGGGGTCGCGGTCGAGCAGTTGGGCGACTGCCTTCAGCCCTTGGCCCTTGCTCACGCCGGAGGATTTGACGTGGTAGGCGAAACCGGTGTCCACGACTTCCAACCCGTGTTCGCTGGCGAGTTCGGCGAGCGGGCCAAGCGGTTGGTCGCGTTGAACCGCAATTTCCGTCTCGCGCCAGCGGTTCGTCAGGTCGCTTTCGCCCCAGCCGAGTTCGTAGCCGTCGGCGACGTACTCCTCGGCGACGTGGAAGGCGGCCTCGCCGTCACCGTTTCGCGCGATTTCGTCGTCCACGAGGACGATACCCCCGTTTTCGGCGATAACGTGCTGTGGGATTTGCAGAAAGTGACAGAGCGCGACTGGATAGGGAAAGGCCTTCCCCGTGGCGACCACGACGGGGGCCTCCCAGTCTGGAAGCAGGTCGAAGAATCGCGGGTCGATGGAGTCGTCTGGCCGGGTCATCGTGCCGTCGATGTCGAGGACGAGCGGCGGAACCATGTTGGAACTTCGTTCGTCCAACACTTAGTCCCGCTGTTCCGATTCGATTTCGTTTTCGCTTACAGGCCGAGTGTCGTGACCCACGAACTCTGTGGGAAGACACCGACGATGGATAGAACCGCGATGAGGAACGTCCCGAAGACGATTGCGGCGGCGGGCGGGTCGATGTGGGTGTCGGCGTGCGCGTAGAAAACGCGTTGGAACAGTTCCCCGAACAGGGCGCTAATCATCCCGAAAACGGCACCGACTGCGAGCACCGTAACCATCGCCACCGACGTGATTTCCCCGCCGACAGGGGCCAGTGCGAGGGCCGCGGTGCTGGCGGGAAGGCTCATGTGGTGCGTGACCGGAATCTTCTCGACGCCGCAGTTCAGGAACACGAGACTGGCCGCGCTGATACCGAACGCGAGGAACGGGCTTCCCGTCTCGTACGCGATGTAGGCCGCGAGAATGCCGACAACCGCACCGATGGTCACGACGTTCGCCCATCTGTACTGGTGGGGCAACCACGGTTCGACGATGAAACGACCTTGGACGGTTCCACCGTCGGTGACCGCATCGCCGATGACGCGCCGTTCTTCCGACTCGAACGGTTTCATGTTCAGTAGACCGCGGTTCGCCCCACCGATGATGTCGTAGCCGAAGACCAGTCGGTGAGCAACCGCCGAGAGAACGACGCCCATCGCGATGGGGTCGTACGGCATGGCGAAGGCGACGGACAGTTCGGTGAACCAGTAACCAAGAATTCCGAACAGACCGCCGACCGCGAGCACGTCGGGTTTGGTTCCCTGTGCGAACGCGATGTTTTTCGCCTCATGGAAATCGAAGCCGGTTTCCATGTAGCCTTTCTTCGCCGCGTACGCTGCTGCGGCCGCACCGCCTGCGAAACTGATTGCGGGGGAGAATACCGGCCCGAAGGCAATTGACCCCGTGATGCCGACGGCACCGAGTTGATTCGCGGAGACGCCACCTGCCTCGGCGATTGCCTCGCCTGCGAGGTTCGCGGATTCACCCGCGATGACCATGAACCCGGTGAAGATGAACGCCGGGAGCGCGCCGACCGCCGCACCGAAGGCACCGCCAGCGAACGCCGCAATGAGCATTTCGACGGTGAAAAGGGCGGACAAATCCGCCATCTCAGTCGCTCCCTTCCTGTGCCCAGTCGAGCGAGCGCTCGACTGCGTCCTGCCAGCGACCGTACTTCTCGTCGGCCGTGCCGTTTCCTAACTCCGTCCCCGCCTCGAACTCACGGTCGACCTGCCAGTTGTTCCGGAGTTCGTCCACGGTTTCCCAGTAGCCGACGGCGAGTCCGGCGGCGTAGGCCGACCCGAGTGCGGTCGTCTCATCCACGACCGGGCGAACGATGTCGGTGTCGAGGATATCGGCTTGGAGTTGGCAGAGGAAGTTGTTCTTCACCGCACCGCCGTCCACGCGCAGGGATTCGACCTCGATGCCGCTATCGGCTTCCATCGCCTCCGCTACGTCGCGGGTCTGGAACGCGATGGATTCGAGCGTCGCCCGGACGACGTGTTCCTTTCGTGTGCCGCGAGTCATTCCCACGAGCGTTCCGCGAGCCCGCTGGTTCCAGTGCGGTGCGCCCAACCCCGTAAACGCGGGTACCATGAAGACGCCATCAGTCGAACCGACGCTTCGTGCGAGGTTTTCCGTCTCGATTGCGTCCTCGATGAGGTTCATGTCCACGAGCCATTCGATGGCCGCACCGGTAACGAAAATGGAGCCTTCGAGAGCGTACTGTACTGGCTTTCCGGAACGCTGGAAACCGACCGTTGTGAGGAGACCGTGCTCGCTCTCGACCGCTTCCTCGCCCGTATTGAGCAGGAAGAAACTGCCCGTCCCGTAGGTGTTTTTGGCGTCCCCGGCGTCGAAGCAGGTCTGCCCGAACAGGGCGGCCTGCTGGTCGCCAAGCGCACCAGCAACTGGGACTTCCGCGCCGAGGAATCCTTCCGAATCGGTCGAACCGTACGTTTGGTCGTCACTGGATGGTCGAACCTCGGGAAGCATCTCGGGTGGAACCCGAAATTCGGCACAGAGATCTTCGTCCCACTCCATTTCGTGTATGTCGAACAGCATCGTCCGGGAAGCGTTCGTCACGTCCGTGATGTGTTCGCCCGTCAGGTTGTAAATGAGCCACGAGTCGATGGTACCGAACAGGATTTCTCCGGTTCCGGCCCGATCACGCAAGTCCGCAGGGCGGGCGCGCTGGGTTTTGATCGGTTCGGCGTTGTCGAGCAACCACTCGGCTTTCGTCGCCGAGAAGTAAGCGTCCGGTTCGAGGCCCGTCTTCGACCGAACGTCCTCCGTTCGGCCGTCGGCCTCCAGTCGTTCGATTCGGTCGGTCGTCCGGCGGTCTTGCCAGACGATGGCGTTGTGAACCGGTTTGCCGGTGTCGGCATCCCACAACAGGGTTGTCTCGCGCTGGTTGGTGACGCCAATGGCCGCGAGTTGGTCGGCCTCGATGCCCACCTCCGCGAGCGCGGACTGGATGACCGACTTCGTGTTCTCCCAGATTTCGAGTGGGTCGTGTTCGACCCATCCGGGTTCGGGATATATCTGCTCGTGCTTTTCGTAGGCGTTCGCGACGACTGTTCCGCCGTGGTCGAACACCATGAACCGCGTACCGGTCGTTCCCTGGTCGATAGAGCCAACGTAGGTTTCGTTCTGTTTCATTCGGATAGCCTCCTTCATCTGATGCTGAATGGCCGACCCATCCAGATTGACCCACCGTTTTTACTGGTTTTGGGCCACTGCCTGTAAACATCAAACACTTTCATTATAAAATTTCCTCTTCAACGAATGGAGGTGTCGCATCACTAAACAAAATTCGAACAGATGTCGGAGAAACCCGTCTCACGACACAATATTAAACATATTATTGTATACATTACGACATTGAACCAACGCTCTTCGCTCGTTTAGACATTGTTTCCTACCCAGTTCGTGTCTTATCGGGGGAAATAAACAACCCAAGAACACCCTCACTCTTCGTAGAGCGCCCGAAATGCAAGGGTCGGGAACCGCGGTTCGAGTTTGCTGGGGAGCCGACCGCTCCGTTCGGAGTTGGTGGTCGTGACACGTTCGAGGACGCCCGTTTCGGCGAGTTCGTAAAGGTAGCGAGTAACGGTTCCCGTCGAAAGATTCGTTTCGTCGGCGATTGCCGCCGCGCTGGTTTCGACCGAGGTACGCGCATGGGCGTCGAGTTCGAGGAGTTTGGCGAGCACACAACGACGTTTTTCCGGAAGTGAAAGCACGATACCGAGCGATACGCCGTTTCGCGGTACTGCGTCCATCGCCGTCGTCAAGTACCGGTCATGTATTTGGTTCGAATCCGCCTTTACCGCCACCGTGACAGCACCAAACAACGCCGCGAGGGCGTCGTGGGCGTCACCGTCGGCCCACTCTGCGAGAGTTTTCACTTGTGCGTGCTCAAGCACGCCCTGTTGCAATCCCTGTGAAGCCCGTTCTGTGATGATATCGGCGAGTTCGTGCGTATTGTACGCTGGAATATTGAGAGCTGGCTTCGCGGTAGATCGCTTGCGCCCTACTGTCAGGACAGACAGCGATTCGGTCATCCCATCGAACAGTTCGAGTATTCCCTCACTCGCGAGCGTTTCGTTTTCGTCGACGTGATCGATAGCGACGACCACGTCCGGGTCGGACTGCGACACGGTAGTGGCGAGTTTCTGTCGCAAAACCTGGGTTCCCACGCCTCGTTCCGGAACGTGTTCATCGGTGAGTGCGTCGAGTATGGAACGGTACAGGCGAAACACGGTGCTGGATCGACGAGCGTCGATATAGACGAAATGGAAGTTCCCCTCTTTGCCGCCTCGTGTCGTCGTCTGTATCGTCCCACGCATCGGCGAGAGTCGATCGGAGAGGTGGCTGAACAACGCGGAAACGAGCGCTGATTTTCCGGCCCCAGGGGGACCGTAAAGATGAAGATTTGGGGGAAGTCGGTCGTCGAATAGCGGGTCGAGCGCATCGAGAAGTTGTTCGAGGGTCGACCCACGACCGACTGGATTCGAGACGTGGATAACCGGGCTGAGGGCGCTCCACTCGACGACTAAGTTAGTGACTGGTGTCGTCGCCCGGCGGCGCTCGATGCGCGCTCCAATGTCCATTATCGCCGTCTAATTGGTCGCGTGTAAATAACAGTTGTCTCTCTGTCGTAGAGTGGAGTCTGTGTGCGAACTGGTTCGTAAGCGACATCGATAGGTACGGACGAGCAATCTTGGAGGTGCACAATATTTTATCTATACTACCCCTACTGTCGGTAAACTCAAGTGGACTCCAACTAACTATCGAAACATGGCAATCGACGCCGAAGTGCTCGTCGTGGGGGGAGGCTCGACGGGCACGGGTATCGCCCGAGACCTCGCAATGCGGGGTCTCGATGTAACGTTGGTGGAAAAGGGCAACCTCACCCACGGAACGACGGGCCGGATGCACGGCCTGCTCCACAGCGGCGGCCGGTATGCCGTCTCCGACCAAGCCAGCGCGACGGAATGTATCGAAGAAAACCGCGTCCTACGGGATATCGCCAGCCACTGCGTCGAGATGACGGGAGGGCAGTTCGTCCAGTTGGAGGACGATTCCGACGACTATTTCGAGGAGAAACTCCGCGGCTGTCGGGAGTGTGGCATCCCCGCCGAAGTGCTTTCGGCGAAGGAGGCCCGCGAGCAGGAACCCTACCTGACGAACGACGTGAAACGCTCCATCGCGGTTCCCGACGGGGCCATCGACCCGTTTCGACTCTGCGTCGCCAACGCCGCCGACGCGGAGATGCACGGTGCGCGAATCGAGACGCACGCGGAAGTGACGGACGTTCTCGTGGACGAAAACGACGTGGTCGGCGTCGAAGTGCGCCACGAAAGCGGGCCGGGCAAGCGCGACCACGCCAGACCCGGCACGACCGAGGAAATCCGCGCCGACTACGTCGTCAATGCCACCGGTGCGTGGGCCGGACAACTCGGCGAGATGGCGGGCGTGGACATCGAAGTTCGGCCCTCGAAGGGTGTGATGGTCGTGATGAACTGCCGACAGGTAGATACGGTAATCAACCGGTGTCGACCGAAAGGCGACGCCGACATCGTCGTCCCGCACGAGACGACGGCGATTCTCGGCACGACGGATGAGGAGGTGGACGACCCGGAAAGCTACCCGGAAGAGGAATGGGAAGTGGACATGATGATAGACGAGTTGTCGAAACTCGTGCCCATCCTACGCGACTCCCGAACGATTCGCTCGTTTTGGGGCGTTCGTCCGCTTTACGAACCACCGGGAACCGGGACAACCGACCCGACCGATATCACGCGAGATTTCTTCCTGTTAGACCACGAGGAGCGCGACGACCTCACCGGATTGACCAGCATCGTCGGCGGAAAGTTCACCACGTATCGGATGATGGCGGAGCAGATTTCCGACCACGTCTGCGACCAACTCGGCGTCCGTGGTCGGTGTCGAACCGCCGACGAACCGCTCCCCGGAAGCGAGGATTTCACGCTTCTCCGCGATTACATGGACGACTTCGGGATTCGCTCGCCCATCGGTCGGCGGAGCGTCCAGCGACTCGGCAGTCGGGCGGACGAAGTTCTCACGACTGATGGGCCGAACCCGGTTCTCTGCGAGTGTGAAGCCGTCACTCGCGCCGAAATCCAGGACGCGATCGGCCAGTCCGGAACCGACCTGAACGCGGTTCGAATCCGAACCCGTGCCTCGATGGGCAACTGTCAGGGCGGAATCTGTTGTCACCGAATGGCCAACGAACTCCATCCGAATCACGACGAACCGACCGCCCGCGAGGCCTTGGACGAACTGTTTCAGGAGCGCTGGAAAGGCGAGCGACACGCCCTCTGGGGCGAACAGCTCTCACAGGCCGCGCTGAACTATGCGCTCCACGCGACGACGATGAACCGGGACGGCAAAGACTCGGAGACGGACATCGATTTCGCCGCCTTCGATGGAGGACGAAATGGCGATTGAGGACGACGTGGTCGTCATCGGGGGTGGTCTGGCCGGGATGGCAACCGCGTTGTCCGCGGCCCGTGAAGGGTCGCAGGTCAGACTGCTCTCGCACAAAGAGAGTACCCTGCGGTTTGCAAGCGGCCTCATCGACGTGCTGGGCTACGTCGGGGACGAAATCGTCTCGAACCCGTTCGAGACGATTTCGGAGTTGCCGGACGACCATCCCTACCGGAACGTCGGCGAGGATGGCGTCCGAGACGGACTCTCCCTGTTCGATTCCATTACCGACTACGTGGGTGGTCACACCGACCGAAACGCGCTCGTTCCGACCTTCGGCGGGAACGTGAAACCGACCGCACGCTACCCGAAACACACCGCGCCCGGATTGGCCAGCGACGCGCGAGACACCCTGCTCGTCGGATTCGAAACCGTCGTGGATTTCGATGCACCGTTGGCCGCCGCCCATCTCGCGGAAACGGTTCCGTTCGACGTTCGCGGCGTCACGCTTTCGTTCCCCGGGGAGTTCCGAACCGACGCCCGTATCACCCGCCTCGCTCACGCACTGGACGAAAACGAGCGCGTCGAACGCGAGCGAGACGATCGAACAGGGTCGGGCGTGACCGAATCCGTCCCGGTTCGAATCGCCCTCGCGGAACGAATCAAACCCCATCTCCGCGACGCGGAGCGGATCGGTTTCCCCGCGATATTGGGTGAAGAACACCCCGACGAGGTTCGAAAGACCCTCGAACGCAAGTTGGGCGCGGCGGTGTTCGAAATCCCGATGGGGCCGCCGAGTCTTCCCGGAATGCGACTCGAATCCCAATTCGAACACGCGCTTCGGGGGGCGGGTGTTCGAACGACGAGCGGCAATCCGGTCGTCGATTTCGAAGCTGATGACGATATTTCGGCAGTCATCGTGGAACGAAACGGTGCACGGGTTCCGTTCCACGGCGAGCAGTTCGTGCTGGCGACGGGGGGGCTGGTCGGCAAGGGAATCGATTCCGACCGCAGTGGCGTCCGGGAACCGATTTTCGACTGTTACGTCCCCGCCCCCGAAAACCGGTACGACTGGTTCGAAGACGGAGCCTTCGACGACCACTCGTTCGCCCGATTCGGATTGCACCTTGACGACGAACTGCGACCACTCGATTCGACGGACAGCCCGGAGTTCCGGAACCTCCGTGCTGTCGGCGGCGTTCTGGGTGGATACGATTTCTCTGCGGAGAAGTCCGGAAGCGGAGTCTCGCTGGCGACCGGCGTCATCGCGGGACGAAACGCAAGCGACGAGGTGAATTTATGAGTGAAAAAGAAGCGGAACGACGAGACCCAGCCGAATTGCAAGACGTGTTCACTGGCGAATCAATCGACCTCAGACCGGGGTCGGACGACTGTTACAAATGTTCCACTTGCGATACGGAATGCCCTGTCGCCGAGGTTGACGACGATTTCCCCGGACCGAAGTTCCAAGGGCCGGAGCAGTGGCGACTGAAGCGCAAGGGTGACCACGACATCGACGATTCGGTGATGGCCTGTTCGAACTGCATGCGCTGTGATAACGTCTGTCCATCGGATGTTCCGCTCTCGCAGATGCACAACACGGCTCGGGGCGACTACGTGGACGAGCAGATGTCGAAGTTCTCGCGGGAGTACATTCGAAATCGGATTCTGTCGAACTACGGCAGACTCGCCCCGCTCGGCGCGCGATTCCCACGACTCGCCAACTTCGTTATGGGGCTATCGGTGACGAAGTTTGTGAACGAGAAAGTGATGGGAATCACGGGTGAGCGCGATTTTCCCGAATTTGCGACGCAGACGTTCACCGAGTGGTGGGCGGAGCGCGGTGGCACAGCCACCTCGAAAAAACGAGCGCAAGAGGCGCGAGAACGACGAAACGAAGCGACGTCCGAAAAGTGCGTCGCCTACTTCCACGGCGACTACTCGAACTACAACACGCCCGAGGTGGCGAAAGCGATGGTTCGCGTCTACGAGCAGTTCGGCTACGAAGTCGTCGTTCCCGACCAGCGCTGCTCCGGCACCCCAATGTTCGCCAACGGGATGCTTGACGATGCGCGTCGCGCCGCGAAGTTCAACGTCGAAACCTTCGCCGCGCTGGTCGAACAGGGCTACGACGTCATCTGTTCGTGTACGTCGTGTTCGATGGCGCTTCGACAGGAGTACCCCGAACTCTACTCGTTCGATGGCACCGCGAAAGTCGCCGCGAACACATTCGATGCCGTCGAATATCTCCGCATTAACGAGGATTTGGAAGGCGAACTCGCCGACGCTTCGGTTCCGGAATCGGAGTTCGGCGAGCTGGCCTATCACGCACCGTGTCACGCCAGGAATCAGGGACTCGACGGCCAGGCCGTCGAACTGCTTTCCGCGCTCGACGGCACCGACCCGGTGGACGTGGGCGACTCCTGTTCGGGTATCAGCGGCACCTACGGATGGAAATCGGAGAAGTACGACACGTCGATGAAAATCGGCGCGGAGATGTTCGAACACATGGAGGACGTAGAAAGCGAGACGGGCATGACCGAATGTCCGACCTGCGCGATGCAGATGAACCACGGCACGGGCTACGAGATTCGACATCCACTCGAAGTGCTGGACGCGGCGCTCGTGGACGCCTGAGCAACGTCCGACTTTTAGTATCGAAATCGATAGGGAGCCCTCTATACCGATACGTATCACTCCCCAGGAACGTTTTAGCCGAAGGGGTTACTGTACTCTCCCGTGTTCGATACCCTTCACCGCGAACTGGCGCTGTTCGAACGGGCGCTCGGAATACTCACATTCGTCCGCGAGGACACCCCAATCGGTATTCGTCGTCTTTCGAGGAAATCCGGCCACGAACACCACGAAACTCGTGCCGCACTTCGACTGCTTGAAGACGAGGGGTTCATCGAAGCGACGCCGGAGGGTGCGGTGCCGACGAAGCGAGCGGAGATGTTTTTCGCCGGTTTGGACGACTCGCTCGACGACGTCTCGGCACGATTCGACGCGCTCTCCGGTCTCCCGGCCACGCAGCCAGTCGAACTCGTACAGTCACCTGAACTCGAACGGGCACCCGAAGTTACTCACGCGAAACGCTGACGTTTCGCATCTCGCCGCCACATTTCGGGCATTCACCGGGATGTTGAAGCGCACTCACTCGCTCCCCGCAGTTTTCACACTCGTAGGTTGCAGTCATCTCGACAGAACTACGCCGGGAAGTCAGATAACTCTGGTTCTCGGTTGAAGATCGTTCACACCGACATCCGATGTGTGCAAAATCGGTTCGCGTCAGTAGTCGAGGTCGTCCGTGTAACGGTCGAGGAGAAGGACTGCACCGCCACCGATGATTGCCGCGAGGACTGCACCGCCGAGCACCGTCGGTGTCCACGCGAACGTATCCGCCGCAAATATCTTTTCGACGGGGAACCGAAGTGCGCCGACCATCAGACTGACGAGGAAGGTAAGCGTCGCCGCCCGATAGTGATCGAGTGCCCACGAGACGATTTTCGAGATCGTCAAAACGCCAATACCTGCGCCGAGTATAAACGTGATAACAACCATTCCGGGCGCAACGAGGGCATCGAAACTCCCGCCGTCAAGCAGGGCCACGACTGCGTCTTTGAACCCGTGCAGATTGCGTGAGAGGTACTCGTACTGTCCGAGGAGATAGAGAATGAGCGCACCGGAAATCCCCGGCAACACCATCGCACTGATGGCAATCATGCCGGTGAAAAAGACGAACGGAAGGGGCGTCGAACCCCCGCCCTGCTCGACTGCACCGGCCACGAGGAACGCGAGGACGAATCCCCCGATGGCCGCACCGACCTGTCCCGGCGTCTCGACCGAAACCTCGTCGTAGAGGATGATGGCCGACGCGGCGATGAGTCCGAAGAAGAAGGCAAAGAGGAGTACTGGAACCTGTTCGCTCGCGAGCGTCACCAATCCCGTTACGGTCATGATTGCGGTCGCGATTCCCGCACCGAGCGCGAGAAGGAACGCGAGATCCATTTCCGCGAGCATCTCCCGAACTTTCGTACGTTCGTCCGGTTTGTGAATTTGGAAGACGCTCGTCACGATTCGTGGATCGAACGACGCGACTGCCGAAATGAGTCGTTCGTAGATGCCGGTAATGAGGGCAATCGTCCCGCCGGAGACGCCGGGCACCGCGTCGGCGGCACCCATACAGACACCCTTCAGATAGATGGTCAATAGGGCACGCATCGCTCCCGGGTTTCCGGGCCAATCAAAAAACGATTCCCATCCACGTTCGACCCCACTGGATTCTCGTTCGTCTCCCGTCACTGTGTCCCGGTACGAGAGGCGTGAATATGAGGATGGGGGCCGGAAAAAGAATTCAGTTCAGTCGCGGCGGGCGACGACCAGCGTGGCGGCGTACGCACCGACGAGACCGGCACGCGTCAATGGCGACGCAGGGTTGGGGAGCGAACTCGACTCGTTTCCGGTCGAGTTGTTTCCGACCGACCCGTTTCCAGCGGACGAGTTGCCGTCAGTTTGGTTGCCGGGCGTGCTCGGGCCAGCAGAGTTGTTTCCGGTGGAGTTGTTCGCACCGCTGACCGGAATCGTCTGTTGCTGGTCAACCGACACCGTGACGGGGCTGTCGTCCTCGCCGAGCACCTGTCCTTCGGAGACCTGTGCCGTTCCGTTGGTGAACTGGAAGCCATCGCCACCGGATTTCATCGGCGTCCGGAACTCGTACGGGCCGGTCGCACGAACGCTGACGTTTGTGTACCCTTTGTCAGTTCCCCACTGGTCGTAGCCAGTCGTGGAGTACGGCAGAGTCATCGTGAATTTGCCGTTCTGGTCGGTTTTGGCGTGCTGCGTATAGGTGAACGTGCTTCCCGTATCCGTCTTCATCTGCACCGAGGCCGTGATGTTGGTATTCGCCGGGCCGGTTCCCTGCACCGTCGCACCGGGGACGCGTTCGAACGTCTTTACCCACGATGGAGAGGTGCGGAAGTAGTCTTGCCCGCCGACACCGGCTTGCTGGAGCAGGCCCAGTCGCTGACGAAGGATTTGGTAGTGTGAGTACACCTGCGTTGATTGCGATTGGCTCTCTTTCACGACGCGGTAGTGTTGGAGCGCGGGAATGCGCTCGCTCGGGTACGGCCCGATTCCGCCGATTTGTGACGTCCCACCGGGGTCGTTTCTGACGTACTCGCGGGCCTTCTGCATCGAGTCGAACCGTTTTATCGTCGTGTCGTTCGCGTTCTGGGACACGAAGCTCGGCGTCACTTTGTACTGCACGCCGTTCCGTGTCGTCGTCTCCCAATCCATAACGATGGGTTTCGGCTCGACCGAACTGCCGTGGTAGCGGTACAGTCGAACCATCATGCTGTCGTAGTACGGCTGTTTGTGGCGAGCGAACCGACCGTTTTGGGAGTAGATGTAGTCGAAGTAGGTTCCGGACGAAACGCCTTCCTTGAACACGGTCGGCGCGAAGAACTTGACGTTCCCTTGCTGGCCGTTCGTCTCGACCATCTTCCAATCGACTATTACGTATTTCGTCTGCTCGTTTTTGTCACCGAGTTCGTCGAGCACTCCGTTCGCCTCGGATTCGTTCTGGGCGAGCAGGTAGTTCGCGGCCGTGGTCGCACCCTCCTGGAACGGGTTAGCGTTCGGGATTCGTTCACCTTCGACCGTAATCCAGTGCCCGTAGTCCCACCACGACATGACGCCGTAGGTTCCCTGCTTGTAGTCGTAGTCGCCGTCGCCTTCGGTGTAGGTGCCGTAGTATTCCATCTCGTTTCCGGCACCGGCGTAGTTGCCTTCCTGTGGCGTGTTCGTCTGCATCCAGTTCAGCGTGCCATCCCACTGCGTGACGTCGCCGGGAGCGGTGCTGTTACCCATCTGGGTTGCAGTGGCGGTTCTCGTGTTGCCAACCTGAACCGGCATGACCAGTCCGGGGATGACGAGCATCACGACGAAGACGACTGCCAACACCTGGTAGATTTCGACGTTCCGAATCGTATCGCGGGCGGAACTGTCGAATCCGACGACCCTGAGTATCCACCCGAAGAGGTAGGCGTTCAGCACCGCGACGGGAACCGCGAGATAGTAGTTGAATCGAACCTGCGTGAACGCGGCGGCGATAATAAACGCGGTCCAGACGAGCACGAGAAGCTTTTCCGCTTCGTGCTCGTCGACCGACAGCGAGCGCCAGACCATCACCAGCGCGCCGACGATGGCGGTGAAGAACATCAGGCCATACTGCGGAATGACGGCGGATGCGAGCGATTGTTGGCCCTGCAAGAACGGCTGTGCTTCGCCGATGGTTCGCTGTGCCGCGCCCGCGTTGAATCCGATAAACCTGACGAGATTAGTCTGAATAAGGTTGAAAAGATTCGGAAGTGCGACGGAAACGACGAGCGTGCCGACGGTGAGAATTCCGAAAATTGCGACGGGATAGAGCATCGTCGAGATGTCGCGGTCGTCCCATTCGCGGGCCAACCACGTCATGAACCCTGCGCCGATCGAGATGGCGAATGCGATGAGCGGTTGGAGGAGGGAGAACTTCGTCGTGCTGAATGAGGCAGATCCGAACGGGACGAGCAAGAGGAGACCCGTCACGCCCATGCTAACCGTCGCGACGAAGGCGAGGTGGTCAGGACTGATGCCGCGAACGTAGTCCGCGGTCAGTTTCAGCATGAAGAACACGCCGAAGATACCGATGAGGAGGACGCCCGGTGGCCACGTCCAGAGGTAGAGCGCCGTAGCGATACCTGCGAGAACGCTGTAACCCAGCGGACGGCGAACCGCCGCGAAATCACGGTCGGCCAGCAGTTCGAAGACGGGGCGTTCCCGTTCGGCGACCGAGACGGCGACCATCATCGCTAGCACGGCGAGCGTCTGGAAGAATGGCTCGACGACGTTGTGGTCGGAGAAGCCGACCAACCCACGTCGGAGGAATTCGCCCGGAATCAACACCAGGACGAGAACGCCGAACAAGCCGCCGAGACGGCCGCCCAGTCGCTTCCCGACGAAATAGGTCGGGAGTGCAACGAGCGTACCGAACACTGCTGGAGCGACCAGCAGCGTCAATTCGACTGTATGTGGTGATGGGTTGCCGAGACCGACGATTAGCGCGGCAGTAGCGACGAGTTGGTCGTAGAGAGTGCCAAACTGGCCGACGCTCGTTCCATATGGGTAGTACGTCCACGGGTCGAACGGCATCGTCGCGGGCCAGTTGTTGACTGTGTACTGTACTTGCCGAAGATGGTACCATGCGTCGTTACCGGAGAAGAACACCTCTCCGTTGACGATGAATCTGTCGTAGGACTGCAGTCGCACCCACAACATGAATCCCAGCAGCAGCGCGAGTGCAGGGATATGGTACCAGTCTTCTATCTGGTCGAGGACGGAATCAGCGAGATTGGAGGATTCCTCGACCTGTTCTGTGCCTTGGCTCATCGAGTGATAGGTTTGGCAAAGTGGGGATAAGCCTTATGATGGCGCTCTGGAGTTTACCAATTTAGGATACGGCTTGGGACGTATGGTTCGAGACGAGAACCATTGAGAATGCCGCCAACGGTGGTGCGCAACTCCGTACTCACGACCAGCAGGGCACTGACGTAGGTCGTCGCACCAACTGCGAGCAAAAACCCGAGGTCGAGCCACGAACTAACCACAATGACATGATCGGCAGCCGAAACGAAGAAGAACATCAGCGCACCGACAGCGGCCTGCGCGCGCAACGGTCGCGGGAGGAGTTCGACCGACGGAATCTCTCGTTTGAGGAGATATGCCGTGGACACGTAGATGAAGCTCTCGGCAACGACAGTTGCGACGACGACGCCGATGGGTCCGAACCAGAGCGTGAGAACAGTGCCGAGTACGACGTTGGCGGCCAATGCGATGCTAGAGATGCGCATGTTCACGTCTGGCCTGTCGAGACCGTTCATAGTTTGGCTGAGCGGTGTCGTCTGCGTTGAAACGAAGCGGTAGGCAGCGATACCGACGACGAGCGATGCTCCAAGCGAATATTTCGGGCCGTACACCGTGGCGATTAGTTTCTCTGGGATAGAAAGCGCACCGAAGAAAATCGGTATGGCGAGAATACTCGCGAAAGCGATTGTGTTGGTGACCTCTTGTCCGACCATCTTTCCCTCGTTCGAGAGTTTGCTGACACGAGGCATCAACCCACTTCCGGCGAGCGTCGCGACGAACGTTGCAGGCATCGTTATCTGTGCCGCCACTTCGTAGTTAGCCGCGGTTGCGGGTACCAACAGCACACCCAACAGAATCACGTCGAGGCGATTATACAGTGTCGCAAAGAAGTCGCTAGGGATACTGTATCGAGCATATCGAATGAGGCTGTAGAGCGTGTCGAGCGACGGAACTGCTGGCCGAACCCGAAGATAGTACAAGACGAACGGGAACATCAATCCTGTCGCTCCCGCGAGACCGTACACCATTCCGTCCGCACCATATCCCGCGAGGACGAAGACGAAAACGACCTGCAACGGAAGCGTAAGATACGACCGGAGTGCATCTATCCACGTCGCAATTCCGATTTGGCCCCTCGCTTTCAGCACGCGGTCAAACGACTCGTAGTTCGACTCTGACACGATTAGTATCACGAACAAGAGCGGTGCCATTGTGAGGCCACTGTATGAACGTAAGTCGTCCGCAAGCCACAGCGCCACAGTCGCTGCAACAAGAATCCAGATGGCATTGAACAGGAACTGGGCACCGACGATCTCCCGTCGTTTCGTCGTGTCCTCGGAGAACCGTTTCTTGCTCGCGGTTGCCCACCCAGTCAATGGCCTGTCGGCGAGTTTCGTCGCTCCGAACAAGAGGTAATAGCCACCAAACATCGTCGGGCCGAGTTCCCGTGCAAAGAGAATACTCGCGAAAAACCCGGTCGCTGCCATTGCGAACTTTGCAATCGTCGCTTTCGCCGTCTCGCCGCCGAGATTCACATCTGTGGCTTCGGTCATGGTTCTCCCCTATGGGCGCAGGTCAATTCGAACCTCTTCGAGAGCATCATTTAATCGTGCTCTGCTTTCGTCGAGCGCCCTCGGCCCACGATTTGAAGTCATTCAGCGAACCGTACAGTTGCTCGCCCAACACCGAGCGGAGTAACAGGCGGTAAAACGGCCACTCACTCGGACACGAGGCGATAGCGGATAGAGAATATCGTATCGCACTCCCTCTATTTCCGGCGTCGTAGGCCATCTTCCCAAACTTCCGGAACTTCCAGCCATCCACGTACCTCCGTCCATACCGCTCGACGAGGTCGCTGTGTTTCGCCAGCAGTTGCGGGTACGCCGACCGACGAGCCATTTCGAGGTTGCCGCTCATCTTTCCCGGCGACTCCATCGCATACCGAATCAGCGGTGTCTCGACGCAACCGATATCGTACTCCCGTGCCACGCGGAGATACCACTCGCGGTCCTCCCAGAGCAGGAACCGCTCATCGAACTTCCCAATCGTTTCGATAACTTCTCGACCGACCAGTACACCAGAGGGAGGACCGACGACGTTTCGACAGAGCAGTTTCCGTAGCAGGTCACCATCGATGTCGGCCTCGGCGACGAATCCAATATCACCGACGCTATCGACCATATATCGCCATGATGTACAGAGACCTACCGTTTCGTTTTGGAAAAACTGCACCTGCTTGGTCGTTTTTTCCGGTTTCCAGACATCGTCGTCGTCGAGGAACGCGAACAAGTCGCCGGACGCGGCGTCGATACCGCGGTTCCGTGCGGTCGGTAACCCCTCTGGTGAGCCACTGTCGAGATACGTCAAATCCGTCTCAATACCCTCGAATGACGGTGGTGACTCATTCACATAGTCCGAATCGTCCACGACCACGATTTCGATGTTCGAGTACGTCTGAGCGTCGATACTTTCGACTGCACGTTCGACTAACTGTGGCCTGTCGAGCGTTGGAACGATCGCACTGACGAGTGGGTCGTCAGGCATAGCCGAGGTCTTCTAGCTGTTCCATTACTTGTTCACTCAACTCGTCGTCGTTGCCATCCGACTTGGTGTAATCAAGGTCTGCGGTTAGCTCCTGAATTCGTTCCTGCGGATCCTCGTATGGCGACGCCCCGATTTCTTCGAACCCGTTGAACGTCTCGAATCCGTAGTACTCACCATTGATTATACCCTCGAATTCCGTCTGGAGGTACTCGATATCGTCGTATCCCTTGTTCTGTAACGCGATGTAGTTCCGGTCGTGGAGGCCGTGATACTCCACGAGATGCTCTCCCTGCTCGACCTCGTCTAATAGATTCCGACCGCGCGTCCCCGCCGGAGCCTCAACGCCCGTTGCGGACAAGACCGTTCGATAGACATCAAGAATATTCACTGATTCGTGAACCGTTTCGACACCGTCCTCACCCGTATAAATCGACAGCGGAACGTGCGTCAACTCGGGATAGATGCCATACATATGCTCCCAAGCGTCGTGCTCACCGAGGAGTTCACCGTGATCCGCCAGGGTTATTATGACGTCGAAGTCCGACTGTAGGGTCTCGAAGATGTCCGCATAGATGTCCGCGAGGTATTGGACGCAATCGTCGTACGCGCGCCGAATTTCCTCCGGAGCGTCCGAAGGTTCGTCGAATGTTGCATCGAGACCACGAATATCGACCTTCGCTCCCGTCGCGTACTCTTCAGGCGGATGGTACGGCGCGTGCGCCTCCATGAGATTCAAAAAAAGGAACTCGTCGTCGCCGAAGTCGCTGTTCGACACGAGGTTGAGTGCGGTCGTCGCCCCGTCGTCGATGGCCTCGTCGTTGTCGTTAGAGTTCCTGAGTTTTAACCGTATCCCTCGTTTGATGGATGAAACTGTGTCGTATTCCCCCAGAACGACCTCTTTCAACGCGTATAGAAACCGTTCCGAACCCATGTCCCTCGTCCGAGCGATGAACTTGTCCCAGTTGAACATGTTCCGCTCCATCCCTTCGAGCCGCCAACTGCCACGGAACATATCGAAGCCCCTATCGGCGTCGAACGTCGGGGAGATGTTCGGGTTCGCGCTGAACATTCTAGTCGTGTACTCCGCATTGGAGAGGGTTTCCGCAAGTAGCGGCGTATCAGTATCGAACAGTTGATTACTGGCATAGATCCCGACCTCGCTGGCGTATTTGCCCGTGAACAGTGAAGCGTGTGCAGGAACAGTCCAGTGGCTCGTACTCCACGCATTTTCATACCTGTGTCCTGGAAGCCAGTCGAAATGTTCGTCGAATTTGTCTTTTCGGAGAGTATCTAGAACGATGAGTGCAACGTTGGTCATTGTTTATCCTCGATGACGGATGGCGTCTACGAAATCCCAGATTCCTTTCCGCCACAGCCAATCATTTATTCGCCCTATCGTCGTGTTCGGTACAATAACGTTTTCGTATCGGTCAGGAAACTCCGTTTGCAGTCGAGCTTCCGCTTCACTGTCGATGGTCGCTCGCGGCAGTTCCGGGTGCATCATACGAACACGGTCGCTGTATCGACACTCGCCGCCGCCATCACGCTCCATGCGCCAACCGAATTCCGTATCGTCCCGCCACCCAGCGTAGTCGCTATTGAATCCACCGACCGCCAGCGCCGTATCCCGATTGAATGAGAGGTTGCAGCCGACATACTTTCGAACTCCGTCGTACGTTCGCCCACCATCCACCCTTCCTTCGAGGCAGACGAGGTTCGGATGCAAACCGAACTCGGTTGCGACCTTCATAAGCCAATCCGTTTCGGGTCGGCAGTCATCGTCGGTCAATGCCACGATTTTGGAATTCGAGGCCTCTATACCGGCATTTCTCGCTTCACAAATGTCGAGGGTGGCGTCGTTTACGACAATAACCTCGAAGTCCTCGAACGTCTGCGATTCGAGATGGGCGATGACTTCTTCGTGGCTGTTCGACGGTATCGTCGGAATGACGACCGAGAGTTGTGGTTTCGGAGCGGTAATCGTGCGTTCGACGGTCATCCATCAGCCCTCCATAGATGCTCGTTCGACGAGGGTCCGTAATCCCTCTTGGAACGCCTCATAGCGGTACTTTTCAGCGTGTTCCTGTATCACGTCGCTATCATACTTGTCCGAATTGAAGCTTCGAACCGCATCTCGTACAGACTCCACAGTTGGCTCGAATACCTCTCCAGTCACTCCCGTTTCGACCTGATATTTTGTGAATCCCTCGTTCACGCCGAGGAGCGGTTTTCCGGCCATCAGTGCTTCGGCACCGACGAGTCCGAAATCCTCTTGCACGGGTGCGTAGATGACCGCTGTCGAACGTGCAACGAGCGATTCGATGTCCTCGACGAATCCTCGAACTTCGATGTTGCCGTGTCCGCATGCGATACGTTCGAGTTTCTCTCTATCTGCACCATTCCCGGCCATGACGAGGCGTTCGTCCAGTTCAGTGAACGCCTCCGCAAGGAGTGGCATTCGTTTTTCCGGAGCGAGTCGTGACCATGTTACGAAATATCCCTCGTCGCCTTCGTTGCGCCAATCACCAGTAACAGGGGGATAGACGACTTCAGCGTCGCGATGATAATATCGTTTGATGCGGTCACGAATCAGCTCGCTGTTGGCGACGAAAGTATCGACGTAGTCGTTCGCTTCCTTGTCCAACGCACGCCACCACTTCGCGTAAGCTTTCAGTGCGAACCGAATTCCAGGATAATCGAACGAGTCCATCCGGTCGCGGTAGAGGTCGTAGAGCCATCGTGGCGGGCTGTGTGGATAGTGAATAATCGTTTGATCCACAGTCGGAACGTAATGTTTCGAGAGGGGTGCACTCTCCAAAATCACATCGTATTTCGTGAGGTCGGGATGGGCATCGGTCATGTCCATTGCCACGGAGAGCGTTTCGAGTGGATTCGACCCCTCGTTCTTCCACGCGAGGAGATGTTTCGACAATCCACTCGCGTATTTCTCTTGTTTAATAGGGATAACGCGCACGTCGTCTGGAATTTCAGTACCGGGATAGACGTACATCGTATAAATTGGTGCATCGAGAGTGCGTGCCGCCTCGATAGCGAATTTTTCACCACCACCAATCTGCGGAAATCGGTCGTGGAGAATAGCAATCGAGGGTAAATCGTCCGACATTCCTTACGATTTTGCAGTCTTCTTAGACTACATAAGACTTCTCACTCGCATCTCTTACCTAACATTAGAATGATTCTATAGCCAGTATTCGTCTCACTCGAACGCTTCGCGCAGTTCCTCGTCGATTTCCCACGTGCCATCACCTTCACCACGCAGCAGTTCCAAACTCGCGCGGAACAGCGACACTTGTGCGTCGAAGATGGCATACAGCGGTTGCAGCGGGCCGAGTCGGTCGCTCCCACCCAGTCGAACGAAGGCCGCAAGCGCACCGGGGACGACCAGACCAAATGGCCCCGCCGCGACCAGCGCAGCGCCCGTCAACAGTCCAATCGCCAATACGACCAACCACGGTGAGACGATCATGAACCACCAGTTGAACGGAAGCACGAGTCCGCCGTAGTTGCCGTACTTTCCGAGCGCGTCCCGATGCTGAAAGAGGAGTCGAATCAGACCCATACCACGTCGGTCTTTCTGCAACCTGCGCTTTTTGAAATCAGAATGGGATGGCTCGCGGAAACGAATATCCGGGTCAAAGACGACTCGCTTTCCGTTTCGGCGAATTTTCAGCGCGAGTTCGGTGTCATCAGCAAGAGAGTTCGGGTCGAGCGGAACGATGGCGTCGTTCTCGAACGCGGAAAACGGACCGTGAAAGATGAGCGTCGAATCGAGGTGTGATTCGAGCGTCTGGACGTGCGCCTGCACGCCGCGATAGCCTTCTTCGACTTCGCTGCCGCCGAGGACATCCGTGCTCCGTCCGGTGACCGCTGCGATGCCCGGATCAGCGAGGTTCGCCGCCGCGACATGGAGCGCGTCGTCGGCCACGAACGAGTCACAATCGGTTTTGACAACCATTTCGTTTTCCGCTGCGGCGTAGGCATCGTTGAGCGCCGGGGCGAGACCACGGCGCTCTTCCTCTTCGATGAGTGTCAGCGACGGATGTTCGTAGTCCGCGAGGTAGTCACGAATCAGGTCGGGCGTTTCGTCGTCGCTCGAATCCACGACGACGAGTTCGACCTTTTCCATAGGATAGTCCTGTTCGAGGAGGTCGTCTAGTTTTTTCTCGATGATGTCCGCCTCGTTGTACGTCGGAAGCACGATACTCACGTTCGGTTCTCCGTCCTGTTTCTTTGCGGGCGAACCCGTCGGGCGTATCAACCCATACAACGCGAGGAAAGCAAAATAAGGAATTGCGGCAACCGCGATAACGACCGCGGACGCCTTCGCAAGCCGATTCATATTCGGTGGTTGGGCGGTTCGTTTTAAACATCTATGGATTGTCTAGGTCGGAAATCCGAGAGGAAAAGGTTGGGCTTTTAGCCCCCCGTGTCTATCTCCCCGACAATGCCCGACTCCGAGGACGTGTGCGTGCTCATTCCAACGTTGAACGAGGCCGAGACTATCGGCGACGTTATCGACGGATTTCAGGAGCAGGGCTTTTCGAACATTCTCGTCGTCGACGGCAGTTCGGACGACGAGACTCAGGAAATCGCGAAATCCCGTGGTGCCCGCGTCATCGAACAGGCCGGAGTCGGAAAGGGGCAGGCAGTTCGTGAGGGAATTGAGAACGTCGAAACCGAGTACGTTCTGATGCTCGACGGCGACGGCACGTACAAACCCGATGACGCCGAGGTGATGCTCGAACCGCTCGACGACGGCTACAACCACGTCATCGGCGATCGGTTCGCCAACATGGAAAACGGATCGATGACGCGGCTGAACCAGTTCGGCAACCGACTCATCAATCAAGCGTTTTCGGTCATTCACGGCCAAGACTTTCAGGACATTCTCAGCGGATATCGCGCGTTCTCCCGAAAATCCGCTGAACGTGCGTATCTCACATCCGACGGGTTCGGCGTCGAAACCGAACTGGCGGTCGAATGTGTGAAACACAGCGTTCCGACGACCGTCGTGCCGATTACTTACGAGGAACGTCCCGACGAGTCGGAGACGAACCTGCACCCCATCTGGGACGGTGGGGACATCATCATGACCCTCTATCAACTCGCGAAAACGAACAATCCGCTGTTTTACTTCGGGAGCATGGGGATGCTTAGCGGCCTCATTGGAGTTATCGTGGGAATTTACGTCGGCGTCGAATGGTTTATCCCGCCCCGAGTTTCACACGAGGTTCTTGCCGTGGTTGCCGGAGTAGCCATCATCTTCGGCGTGCAGTTGCTCATGTTCGGCGTCTTATCGGATATGATCGTTACGCTCCACCGAGAACAGATGCGGCGGATAGACGAACGCCGGTAACCCCCTCGATTTCCCTATTCTCACGCGATATCTCGGCTCGTGTCGATAGCAACGAATTCGGTGAGTTCGAGTTTGATGGTCTCGGGAAGTGCACGCCCGCCGCGGAACTTCGGCACCGCCAGCCGATTCTCGACTCGGTCGCCGGAAATCTCGGTGTGCAGTTGGAACACCACATCGACGGCGTGTTCCGTTATGTCACGCTGATTGGGGACGTTTCGTCCATCGAGACAATGAAGCACGGCAAGGCTGTCGGTTCCCCGGACATGGGCCTGCAGGTCGTGGAGAAAATTCCGATAGCGAGTCGGATCTTCGCGTTCGAGCAGATTTACAGGATCGACGACGAGCGTCGAGTCACTCGGTAGTCGTTGAAACAGTCGTCGAGCGTGGTCGAGCGGAGCATCTCCCGGGATGTAGCGAACCTCGGGCGTCCGACGACCGGATGCACGACGGAATCCTGCACTCACCGACTCCTCGTCGCGGTCGGTCGTCAAGTACTGCGTGGGGCGACTGAGCGTGAACTCAGACAGCAAGAGTTCGGCTTGACTGGCGGGTGGAGCGCAGAGGGCGACCGTGCTTCCCGGTGGAAGTCCCCCGTCGAGTTTCCGGTCAAGCACCGGAATGCCAGTCGAAAGTCGATCTAACATAAATGTGATGGTTTCGACAGTGTCCATAAGTGTTTGGTCAAGATGGTTGACGCGAGGGTGTCATACGCCCGAACGACCTGTTTGTGGGTGAGAACGGGTGCACCGACCGCAGGAACAGTTACCAAGACCGGACAGTCGAGCAGTCGCTCGATGCCGGACGGAACGTTGTTTGCACGGGTGAGAACGCACCCGACGACTGGGGTGCCGAGCGTGCGCGCCATCGCTGCCGTCTTCGCCGTGTCGCGGAGGCTTGCCGGGTCGGGTGTCGTCACCAATAATGCGTACTCCGCGACTTGAAGGGGTGTCACCGCATCCGGCCCTGCTCCGGCGGGACAGTCCACGAGGACGTGGTCTGCGTCGTCGGTAAGTCTGGCGAGCGCGGCGGGAAGGTGGACGGTTTCGTCCACGGACTGTGGCGCTGGCACGACTTCGACACCTGAAAGGTTCGGCGGTGGATGCGCGGCGTCTTCGACATTTGTACCGTTTTCGATGGCCACGAGCCCGGGGCGACTATCCACGTCGGCGAGGAGGTACAAATCCGGCATATCGAAGTCCGCATCCACTGCGAGCACCGTCCGTCGCGTTTTGCCCAGCGCTCCGGCAAGTCCGAGGGTGGTCGTCTTTCCACACCCACCCTTTCCTCCGACGATAGCGAGCATGGCGGGATTGGTTCCGTCATCTAGTATAAAGTTCAGGTGCGACCCGTGCCTTTCAAGACTGGTGGTAACCCGTGTTCAAACGATGCGGCACGACCACCTCATCGACACGAAACAACTCGACCGCGCGGATATCGAGAACCTTCTCGACCGCGCGGCCGAGATTGACGCCAATCCGGGGGAGTACGCTAATCGGCATGCGGGAAAACTCCTCGGCTTGATGTTCTACGAACCGAGCACGCGGACGAAGATGAGCTTTGAAACCGCCATCAAGCGCCTTGGCGGGGATATCGTCGATATGGGTTCCGTCGAATCGTCCAGCGTGAAGAAAGGTGAAAGCCTCGCCGACACCACCCGAGTTGTCGAAGGCTATTCGGACGCGCTCGTTCTTCGCCATCCGAGTCAGGGTGCAGCAAAGATGGTGGGCGATTTCGTGGATGTTCCACTCCTCAACGCGGGCGACGGGGCGGGGCACCATCCGACACAAACCTTGCTCGACCTCTACACGATTCGGGAGAACGCCGGGTTGGACGACATCACTATCGGCATCATGGGCGATTTGAAGTACGGACGAACCGTTCACTCGCTCGCGCACGCGCTGACGAACTTCGACGTTCGTCAGCATTTCATCAGTCCGAGAAGTCTCCAACTCCCGCGAAGCGTTCGGTATGACCTCCACGAGTCGGGTGCGAACGTCCGCGAACACACCGACATCGAGGATGTACTTCCGAACCTGGACGTGCTCTACGTGACACGCATCCAGCGCGAACGCTTCCCCGACGAAAACGAGTACCGCGAGGTTGCTGGCGAATACCGTATCAATATGGAGACGCTGGAGGGCGCGTCGGACGAATTGACCATCATGCATCCGCTCCCGCGCGTCGATGAAATCGCGCCCGAGGTAGACGATACGGAGTACGCGACCTACTTCGAGCAGGCACACAACGGTGTCCCAGTGCGTATGGCGATTCTGGATTCCATGCTGGAGGAACAATGAGCGACCACGAACTTCGCGTCAGTAAGATTCGAAACGGCACCGTTATCGACCACATTCGCGCCGGACAGGCGCTCAACGTCCTCGCCATCCTCGGTATCGACGGCACTGACGGCGAGGCAGTGAGCGTCGGGATGAACGTCCCGAGCGACCGCATGGGACAGAAAGACATCGTAAAAGTCGAGGGCAAGGAGTTGAGCCAGAACGAGGTGGACGTACTCTCGCTCATCGCGCCCGACGCGAGTATCAACATCATCCGCGAGTACGAAGTGGCAGAAAAGCACCGCTTAGAACGCCCCGAAGAAGTTCTCGGTGTCCTCTCCTGTCCGAACAGCAACTGTATCACGACGAAAAACGAACCCGTCGAATCGAAATTCGAGGTGTTGGAGGACGGCGTCCGATGTGAATACTGCGAAACCATCATCCGAAGCGACCTCGCCGCACATATCAGCGTCAAGTGATAAATGGCGGCCTAACCCCCCAAACTGGCGAAAACAGTCGGTCTGGTTTATGCCGTCACTCGAACTTGTGGCGTATATGAGAATACCAATCGGGCAGCGGACTGCGGTCGTATCTGCTCTCGTTTTATCGATTCTCCTCGCCCTGTCGGGAGTCACATCACCCGTCAGTAGTGTCAATTCGAACCCGAGTTCGAAACCGAACGTCGGCGACGGTTCCGAAACGAACATCGACCGATTCGAACAGTTCGGTCAGCTCGGACAGTACAAAGTCTCCATCGACAATGCGACGATTCGAACGTGGGCACTGCGAAACGTGACTGTACGAAACGCGACGGTCGATACCGTCCGCGTTCGACGACTCCAAGCGGACGGTGAAGTCCGTCGAAACGTCACACTGCGTAACGTCGACATCGCTGAACTGGAAATAGAAGACGGAACGCTGAACAACGTTACCGCACAGCGAATCGTCGTTCGAAATCGCTCCATCTTGAACCTGCCGGGTGGCGACCTCTTCGACCCGGGCGTGAAAGATCGTGTCATTGAGCGAACCGTCCTCGCCGATGTGACCGTCGAAGGTGCGAACTTCGATACATTGGTCGTACGGAATATGACCGTTCAGAACGCGGACGTGCCGGAGCGCGCCGACCGATCACCCGTCCCGCCTGCCGCGACGGATCCCTCGTCAGCGCCCCGGCCCGCGGTGGTTCTCCAGAATGGAACCGTCGAATCAGCAGTGGTTCGCAATGCCACTGCAGGAGCGTGGTCGGCGACCGAAGTTGACAGGGGAAATCCGGCGGAGTAATCGGAAGGGAGGGGTCGACGGTCAGAGCAGGGCTACCGTTTCGACCCACGCCGCATCCGAAAACGCGCTTCCATCCAGTCGAAATCGGGGTACCTGGACGTCGTCACTCTGGCGAATTGAGAGACCCGGAACGGTTCCAAATACGGATTCGAATTCGTGGTTCGTGGGTTCGTCCCCGTCAGTTTCCGGAGTCGTGAGTTCGACGCGTTCGAAGTGCCCCTTGTCCCACGACCCGAGAGCCGCTTCCACATCGCTGCCATTAGGGTGGAGTTCGACCCGGAACCGCCACGGCGTCATGATGAACGTTCGTCTTCCATCCCGGTCACGAATCGACCAGCCCGCGTCTTCGGCGCGGTCACAAATCGCGTCGAACTCGCTCGTGCAGAGCCCGAGATGGTCGAAGTGTGGGCACGTTCCGGGCGCGAGCGTGATGTTCGCGTAGCCTCGTTCTGCGTTCTGAAGACGGAGCCGAAACCCCTTCGGAGTCGGGTCGTCCGCTTCCAGCGCGTGAAATTCGCCATCGATGTGGCCGAATCGCCGATAGAGCGGGAGGCCGTGGTCTGCGAGTCGAGCTTCCGCACCGCTCACGTCGGGCGTATTGAAGTGGAGATGAAAGAGTCTCGTCGGGGTGTGCATACCCCGACAATCGTTCACATCCGAAAAAAGCGGTTCGATTACAGGTTTACTCTTCGACTTCTTCCGCTTCGTCGTCTTCCGCTTCAAGCTCCTCGACGATTTCGTCCTCGTCGATGTCAGCGTCTTCCAGAGCCTCTTCGAGGTCTGCCTCACCAGCGCCACCCATCATGCCGCCCATTCCGCCCATCATGCCGCCGGCGGAGCCGTCGATGGTCTCCTGCACGATGACGCGGTCGAGGTCGAGTCGGTCGATGACGTCCTGTGCGATCTGCTGTTTCTGGAACATCCACTGCTGGTTCATCGACAGCTGTGGCGTCGCCTCGATGTAGAGCGTCTCCTTTTCGACCGTCTCGGTTTCGCCGTCTTCGTCCTCTTCCTCGACTTCGTCCGTCTGAATCCACATGTCGAGGTCGGCGTCGATGTACATCGAGAACAGGCCTTTTGCTTTCTCGTCCTGGTCATCGACTTCTTCAAGAACTTCGTACTCGTATTCGATGTCCTCACCTGCAAGCGGGTGGTTGAAGTCCACACGCGCGCGGCCGCCGATGATGGTCTCGACGTAGCCCTGCTGGCCGTCGACGTTGACGCGGGCACCGGGGTAGCGGTCGTCTTCCTGAATCTTGTCGGCGCTGACGGTTCGTACTTCTTCGTTGTCGTATTCGCCGAACGCGAGTTCGACCGTCACGTCGCCTTCTGCGCCCGCTTCTTTGCCGTAGATGTCCTCTTCGACATCCTCGAAGATGTGGCCAGCGCCGAGAACGATGGTTCGCGGGCCGAACTCTTGACCTTCGGCTTCGACGCCTTCCTCGTCGGCGATCTCTTCACTGGTCGTGTCGACGAGGTCGCCCTCTTCGACGGTTCGTGCGGTGTAATCGAGGCTGATGAAGTCTCCTTCCTGCAGTCCGTCCTGCGATTCTGTCTCTTCTTCCTCAGCTGCTTCTGCCTCTTGTTCGTCACTCATACACGAAACGACACCCGTTCGCCCCTTAAGAATCACGTTTCGCACCCGAGGGAGAACATCGCCGAAGAGGGACGTTTACATCACTCCTTCGAGTAGTTTTGCCCGATGGATGTGCCAGACACCGTTGCGTTCCTCGCAGCCTCTCCGGAGCGACTTCGCTTGCTCACCCATCTCCGCGAGCAGTCCGGCTCCCCCCGAGACGTGACCGATGCGACCGACGTGTCCCACCGAAGCGTCCAGCGAAACCTCTCGGAGTTCGCCAACCGCGGCTGGGTTGAAAAACACGACGGCGTTTACGAACTCACCACTAGCGGTGAACTCGTCGCGCAAACGCACGCGGACTACGTCGATACGCTCGGAACGATTTCGGCATACGACCCCTTCTACCGATATCTTCCCGATGGAGACCACGCACCGGATCCTGCGTGGTTGGCCGACGCGACCCTCGTCACCGCCTCCCCCGACCAGCCACAGGCACCGGTGAGCCAGTACGTGAAGCGACTGCGCGCGCGCCAGACCGAAACGGTTCGGATGCTCGCACCCGTTTTGAGCCGACTGTACCACGATGCGCACGCGGAGCTCGTCCTATCGGGTGTCGATACGGAACTTATAATGTCACCGGAACGAATCGAAACCGCTCGGGCTTCCAACCCGCTCGAATTTCGGCTCGTCAGCCGCGCAATCGATATCTACGAACACGACGGAAATGTCGAGTTCGGCCTGACACTCGGCGATGACTGGGCGTTTGCGGGTGCGTACGACGACGATGGACAACTGCGAGCGTTGCTGGAGTGTGACGAGCGCGAATTTCTGAACTGGGCCGAAGCGCTGTACCGGGAGTATCGTGACCGGTCGTCTTCCATTCGATGACGGCAAGGAGTTCCGAAGGTGATAAACCACGCCGAACCATTCGCCGGTGTATGGACGTGGCGTTGGGTGGGACGTTTGACCCGGTACACGATGGTCACCGGGCGTTGTTCGAGCGAGCGTTCGAACTCGGTGACGTAACAGTTGGACTGACGAGCGACGACCTCGCACCGAAAACGCGGCACGTGGATAGACGTGTTCGGTCGTTCGAGGAACGAAAGCGCGACCTCGAATCCGAACTCCGGCCGTTCGCCGAAGAACACGACCGCGAGTTCGACGTTCGAAAACTCACCGAACCGACCGGTATCGCCACCGAGCGGAAGTTCGACGTACTCATCGTCTCACCGGAGACGAAACACGGCGGCGAGCGTATCAACGACATTCGGCAGGAAAACGGGTTCGACCCGCTCGAAATCGTGGTGGTTCCGCACGTCGAAGCCGAAGACGGCGACATCATCTCCAGTACGCGTATCGTCGAGGGTAAAATCGACGAACACGGCAACCTAACCCCTGCCCGCGACGGGCGTAACTGAGTTCGTCCGAATCGGCGAATCACTCACGAGGCCGATTACCATGACGGGGGCTGCAGTCCCGCTTCTTCGAGAATCGTTTTCCATCGTTGTTGGATCGTCAGGCGAGCGACGCCGACCGCATCCGCCACTGCCTGTTGTGAGCGCTGGTCGCCCTCGATGAGCGACCCGGCGTAGAGGCTGGCCGCGGCAACCGCGCGTTTCGAGCGGTCTTCGGGGTCGTCAATGTCGGAAATGGTGGTGAGAAAGAGGTCGGCCGCGCGGGAGCGAGCACCCGTTTCGAGTTCGAGGCGGTCTGCGGCCTGTTGGAGTTCGGAAAGCCACGCTTCGTTTTCGACTTGGTCACGTGCCCGATACACGACACGAGGTAGCGCCCCATCCAATATAAACGCTCGTCCGACGAGAGCGACAGGTTCTTATCGCAGAGTTCGGAACTTGATGTTGCGTGCGGGTAGCCAAGCTAGGCCAACGGCGCAGCGCTTAGGACGCTGTCCTATAGAGGTCCGCCGGTTCGAATCCGGTCCCGCACATTCTCGGCGAACAACGTTCGTGAGCCAAGCATGTGTTCAGTGAATTCGAATCCTGCAAGTCCCAGACTGTAGCGTGAGCGCCAAGCGAAAATATGAGAAACCATCGCAAGCCGATCAGTACACCGAGAGGGTCAGTGTGCAGTGAAACCGTCGATAACGCCGCCGCAGTCAGGACATGACACGAGTTCGGTGCCGGTGCTCTTGTGTCCAGTTGGGTTTCCGTTGCGAGTCGTTTGGGAGGTACTCCCGCCGAGTAGGTCAGAATGGCAGTATGGGCACTCTTGCATGATACTCACTCACGCTCGATGCGTGGTAACATCTGTCACCACAGTCGGAACCGTGATATACTTTGTGACTCCCTAACCGGTCGGAAGGGAAGATAAGTGTCCACTGTCCGAGTGAATAGATAAGTCGGTCACTGGGTCGGGTATGCACCGATTAGCAGGCCGTGTCAGGCGAGTGCATTGCGGGCGTTTTCGACGGCGGCCTCTTTTTTCGCGGGATACGCTTCGACTTTCGCGCGAAGGGTGATTCCCTCGCCGAGTTCGACCGTGTCGCGGTAGGCCGACTGTTTGTCGAGCGAGACGAAAAACGAACAGTTGTCGTCCACGCGCTCGTTCAGTTCGTCGCGCACTCGGTCGATATCCGTGAGTTCGCGGAGTTTACCGAGGACGTGACGCATCTCGTCGGCGTTCTCCACGCGCGCCGAGAGAACGATGATTCGGTCGCCGTGGTGTCCCTCGCTTTGCATGCGCTCGATTTCGAACTCGTCGGGGAGATACGTGTCGAGGGCGGCCTCGACGCGCTGGTCGTCTTCGGTCGCGTAACAGAACGTTCGCAGGTCGATGTAGTGGAACGGAACGCTGGCCATGGTGGATGTACGAATGGAAGAAAGAAAAGTTACGCTTCGTCTTCGACGGCTTCGAGCGAGTCTTCGGGGATGCCCGTTTCCTGTCCGTCCTCGAAACTGATGGTGTACGTAGCATCGCCGAACATGCTTTCGACGACCTGCGTAACCGTTCCTTCTTCACCGTCGTAATCGCTGTGCTTGTCGTGCAGGATGACGTGGTCGTCTTCCTCAAAGCTCATATCGCCGAATAGCCCGCCCGATGGTAAAAAGCGACCGATTCGGGAATGTCGGTGACCGAAGGCTTATTCCGACTGCCAGAATATCGTGGCACATGATTACATTCGTTACTGGTCTTCGTTCATCTCCGCCGTCGCGCTCTCCGACGACACCACGGTCACGACCCCAAGCGACGAGAAAATGACGCTCGATGACTTGTGGTTTCTCGCCACCGAGGCGGAACAGCGTGCCGAACAGGCGTACCACGGGCTGACGGACACGCACACGCAGTTTCTGGAGTTCTCCCGAACGTACGACGTATCACGCCGACGGTTCCGAACGCTCGCCCAAAGAGTGTCCGAAAACGGTGCACCCTACGGCGCGCACACTGCTGTCTATCGACCGTCGGGCGAGGTACTCCTCGTCTGGCACGAGGGCGTGGATATGTGGGTGCTCCCCGGCGGCGGGGTTCGCGACGGGGAGTCCTACCGCGAAGCTGCGGAGCGCGAACTCGGTGAGGAAGCGGGAATCGAAGCGGAATACGAAGGGTTGGCGATTGCGACCCGAACCGCGATACGGTGTGGTGAGTACTCGACGTGGGGCGTCCTCCCGGTGTTCGAGGCGAGAGCGGAGACGACGATCCCGACCGTCGATGACCCGGACGGGGAAATCACCGACGCGAAGTGGTTTTCGAAACTGCCGGAAAACACCCGCGACCGGAAGCAGTTGCTGGCGTGGCAGGACAAGCGATTATAAACGTGGGACGGCGAGTCCACAACTCAGTTCCCGTGCGAGACACCCTCGCGTGAATCGGCGTCCATCCGCCGAATCGCACCGCGAGCGTTGCTGGATTCGTAGCCGAAAAACACGTCGTTCGCGTAGGCGTCCGCGACTTCCGTCGCGTGAATCAGGTTGTCGATGTCGATGTCCACCGCGTAGAGTTCGATGCTGAACGGGATGTCGAGGGCGTCTTCGAACCCGGTGGCGATGACTTCCAGCCAATACGTCGTCGAATAGGCCATGTCGTACAGTGGGACGACGAACTCGTCCACGTGCTCCGAAAGGGCGTCTACATCCAGTCCGGCACGCTCGTAGAGGTGGCCGGGATAGGGGTCGGGGTAGAGCGTGAAATAGATTTTTCCGGGGATTCGGTCGGTCGCTTCCGCGACGAACTCGGTGATGACGTTGGCCCTCCACTCCCACCAGTCGTCGTATTCGCTTTCCTCAAATTCGGACTCGCACTGGTCACAGTGGCAGTACTCCGCGCGTGGGAAGCCAACGTCGTCCAATCGAACGTCAGGGTTCGCCTCGGCTGCGTCGGAAATCATCTCCAACAGTCCCTCGCGGTACGATTCGCGGGTCGGACAGATGTAGCCCCAATCGAAGTAGGTTCGCTCGCGGGTCGCCAGTTCGCCCTCGTCGCTCAGCGGCACGAGCGAGGGGTCGTTTTCGGCCGCGTTGCTGTCGCCGAAACAGGAGATCATGTTTACGCCCGACTCGACCGGTTCCGTCGCGCGTCCCGTCACGTCCTTCATCTCGTAGAATCCCCATTCGAACTCGGGCCAGTCGAGTTCTTCGGGGTTTCGAGTCACCACGCCATACATAGTTCGATAGTTGGGTTCATGCGGGTAATCGGTTTCGGACGGCGGGCGGAGACGCCACCCGTTTCCCCTCTTCAACGACTTTCGTGTTCGCCCCAAATCCTTACGCCACTGTGCGTCTTTGTACCAGTCCATGCTTCGAACGCTACTCGGCGTCGTGAAAACCGGCATGCGATTGATGTCGTCGGCCGTCCCTGCCGGAAACAACTCCTTGGACAAACTGAACGTCATCTCCCTGCTCGCACAGGCAGGGAACGCCTTCCGGAAGGGGCAACCGATGAAAGGGGCGATTCTGCTCGGTGCGGCGACCATCGCGCCGAAACACCGAAAACTGTCGTATCTCGTACAAGGCGTGGTCACGGTGGACGACCTTCGAAAACGGTTCAAGTAACCTGCTATCGCAGCGCGACCGTCGCGGATGGGGATGGGAAAAGTAAAGGATTTACTGCTCGCATTTTCGCGTATGGACTTCAGTCTCTCCGCAGAGCAGAAACAGATCCGGGACATGGTCGCGGAGTTCGTTGACGAGGAGATCAAACCTCGTGCCGCAGAAATCGACGAAACCGACGAGTTCCCGGCCGACCTCGTCAGTGAGATGGCCGACCTCGGTCTGATGGGAATGCCCTTCCCCGAAGAGTACGGCGGGGCCGGACTCGACTACCACTCCTACGCAATCGGGCTCGAAGAGATTTCGCGCGGTTCAGGCGGCCTCGGCACCATCGTCGCGGCCCACACCAGTCTCGCGGGCAACATGCTCTACGAATTCGGGAACGAAGAACAGAAACAAGAGTATCTCACGCCGCTCAACGAAGGCACCGACATCGGCGCGTTCGCGCTGTCGGAACCCGGCGCGGGAAGCGACGTTCCCGCGATGGACACCACGGCGGAGAAGGACGGCGACGAGTACGTCCTGAACGGCGGCAAACTCTGGATTTCGAACGGTTCGGTCGCAGAGACGGTCACCGTTTTCGCGAAAACCGACGAGGACGCCGGGAACAAAGGCATCTCGTCGTTCATCGTCCGACCAGAGGAGGACGACGGGTTCTTCGTCGAGGGCACGGAGCACAAACTCGGCGACAAAGGCTGTCCGACCGCCGAACTCCGATTCGATGACCTCCGGATTTCGGAAGACCGCCGACTTGGCGAAGAGGGCCGTGGTTTCGTCCACGCGCTGAAAACGCTGAACGGTGGCCGCATCACCATCGCGGCGCGCAGTATCGGACTGGCCCGTGCCGCGAAGGACGACGCGCTCGAATACGCCCAGCAGCGCGAGCAGTTCGACCGTCCCATCAGCGACTTCCAGACCATCCAGCACAAACTCGCGGACATGGACACGAAAATCAGCGCCGCGAAACTCCTCATGCATCAGGCCGCAGACCGCAAGATTCGCGGCGAGGATTACATCAAGCAGGCCGCACAGGCCAAACTGTACGCCAGCGAAATCTCCCGCGAAGTCGCGAACGAAGGCATCCAGATTCACGGCGGCTACGGCTACACCACCGATTTCGACGCGGAACGCTACTACCGTGACGCCAAACTGAACGAAATCTACGAAGGGACGAGTGAGGTGCTTCGGAATACGATTGCCGCGCAGATGCTCGACTGAACGAATCGAGAGTTTTTCGACTGGTTGTTGACTTTTTGAAAACCGAATCTACTACGGTGGCGCGCGCTGGCACAGGCCTGAGGCGTTCACCTCCGAAGGCCTGAACCGACAGCGTACAAGGGATGAGGCTTGCAAGACGCCTTGTGTCTTGCTGACCTGCGGACGTGGCCCGCAGGCACCGGAACGAAGTGAGAAGCGTAGTCGGTTGGGAAGGCGTGTGGTGTCTGCGGTGCGGTCGCGGTGGCGGTATGATTGGAGTCGGCATCAGCTAGCGACTTCTCGATTACGTCAATCACCCTCACATTCCTGATTTGGTCGTGTCGCTAGCTATTCCCGTCAACAAATGACCGCAACCGCACCTCGTCCTCCCCAGCCTCCTCCTTCGCTCCGGACGAGCGAACCTCGTCCGGGTTCTCATTCGCTTTCGCTCACGAGAACACCACTCAGTCGTCCCTCGCGCGCGTTGCTCGCACGCGACGGGATATCTTAGTCGGATGTCAATTGGAGTCTCTTTCTTCGATTCGTTCTCGCATCCACTCGAACTGCGCTTTCAACCGTTTCTCACCAGCTTCAGTAAGCGAGTACACGTCGTACAGACCCTCGACTCGCTTTTCGACGTGACCGCTCTCGACCAATCTGGTAAGAGTGTTGTAGAATCGCTTCGGGTCGAGTTGTTTGTCGTAGTGCGATTCGAGTCTTGATTTCAATCGCTGGCCACGGACTTCCCCGGCCTCGGCGAGGAGGATGCACATGTCGCGCCGAGTGCCGCTCTGGTGCCATCGGGTCATGATTCGGATGAAACACTCCCGCGACACCTGCCTTTCCTTTTGTCCGTCTTTCGCATTGCCTCTCCGTTCCCGTTCGTGGTGGAACCGATACCTTCGACTGTCCCCACTTCGAACGGGCATTTATGACCACGCTTTCGGAAAACGGTATCTCGGCGACGTACTTCGAAACCGACCACGAGCGCGTCCTCGAATTTTCATGCGAAGGCAAGACCGCAGCGGTCGCACAGAATATTGAGGGATACGGCATGCTCAAAGTGCGCGAAACACCGGAAAGTCCCGAAATCGAGCGCTACTACGGCTTCGACATGGCCCTCGACCACGCGGCGGAACTGCTCGGTGTGCAACCGAACGACTTGCCGATTCCCGACTCCGCTGCGGACATGGGAATGTAGCGTTTTTTATAACCGGTATCCGTGAACTTCGAAAACCCTCTCCAGTCCACGAGGAGAGATCCCCACAAAAAGAAACGAAGGGTGACATATACCCCCGCAAACCTTTTCTCCGGTGATTGAGTGCCCTTCTATAATGACCGATCTGAGCGAACTTCTCGAGGACCTCGTCGCTGGTGTTGACGCGGTGTTCCTCTTCTCTCCGAGCGGATCGTACTACGAGCGGTTCGCCGACGTGAACGACACTGACGTGGTGGTCGTCGCGCCCGACAATCACGTCGGTGCGAATGATTTCGTTGAGCTTCCACTGGAGTTCGAGAACGTCAAAGACCGAATCAGATTCGGTATCGAAGGGGCCATCGACCACGGCATCGCGGAAGATGGCGACGAACTCGCCTGCATCGCCAGCATGTTCGGCGACGGCATCGACAGCGCAACCCGCGTTCGAGCGAACGAGGAAGCCCATTCGGGTATTTATGACCTCTTTGCCAACTCGCGGGCCGACCCGGGTGTCATCCGCGACGTGTTCGAAGTCGCCATCGAACTGGGGAAGAAAGGGCAGAAAGGTAAACCGGTCGGCGCGCTGTTCGTCGTCGGCGACGCCGGCAAGGTAATGAACAAGTCCCGACCGCTCTCATACAACCCGTTCGAGAAGTCGCACGTTCACGTCGGCGACCCCATCGTGAACGTCATGCTGAAGGAGTTCTCCCGCCTCGACGGTGCGTTCGTCATCTCGGATTCGGGGAAAATCGTCTCCGCCTATCGATATCTCGAACCGTCCGCCGAGGGCGTGGACATCCCGAAAGGACTTGGCGCACGCCACATGGCGGCAGGTGCGATTACCCGCGACACGAACGCCACGGCAATCGTTCTGTCCGAAAGCGACGGTCTCGTCCGGTCGTTCAAAGGCGGTGAAATCATTCTCGAACTCGACCCGGAGGAGTACTAGATGCAACCCGAGTGGCAAGTACTCCTCCGAGAGGAGTACCGAATCATCCTCGCCCTCCTCATCCTCCTTGGAGGCGGCATCGCGGGCTATCTTCTCGGTCGGTTGAACCGACGCATTCTCCGCGCCGCAGGTGTTCACGAAGTCGTCGAAGGGACACCGTTCGAGCGCACCGCGAGGAGCCTCGGAACGACAACGGTGTCACTTATTGCCCGACTCACATCCTGGTTCATCTACGGTGTTGCGATTTTACTCGCGCTCAACACCGCCGAACTGCCGCTCAGCACGCAGTTGTTCTGGCAAATCATTCTCTTTACCCCGCAACTGTTCGTCGCGGCGCTGGTCTTCATCGTCGGGTTCGTCGTGGCCGACAAGGCCGAACTGCTGGTCAGCGAACGACTGCGCAGCGTCAAACTCCCCGAAGTGAGCGTTATCCCGCGAATCGTCAAGTACAGCATCGTCTACGTCTCGACGCTCATCGCGCTGAGCCAGATCGGCATCGCGGTGCTCACGCTTCTCGTGTTGTTCGGGGCGTACGTCCTCGCAGTCATCGTCTTCGGGGCAGTCGCGGCGTGGGACTTGCTTCGCTCGTCCGCGGCGGGAATCTACCTTCTGCTCAACCAACCCTACGGCATCGGCGACGAGATTCGCGTCGCTGGCAATCAGGGTATCGTCCAAGAGGTCGATATGTTCGTTACCCATATCGAAAACGACGGCGAGGAGTTCATACTGCCGAATCACCTCATCATGCGAAAAGGTGCGGTTCGACTGCGGAACTGAGACGGAAGCGTCGCCTCCCATTTTCCATCGTCCGTGCTACAATACCCCTCTCGCGTCGATATCCAGTAGCGCCCTTCGTATACAACGTTTCGAAAACACCGATACCGGCGGCCCAGCGATCCTGATCGGGAGTAATCGCAACGGACATTAATTGACACCGCTACCGATGAGTAATGAAACACAGGTCACAGCTGTTTTCTGGCGTCGTCGGTCGGCTGGTGACCCTTGCCCTCGGTGGATTCTACGTCACAGCGGCAATTCTGTGGCCATTCGCGCCGACGATTGTTGCTAGAACGGGTAACGAAATGTTTACCATTTCTACGTTAATCGCCGTTCCCGGCACCATCCTCATCTATGGAGGATATCGACTGCCGCGAGCCGATATTCGGCCCGACCTGTTCTCTACCATCACCAAGTGGTGTTTCGCCGGCATCGGGGTTATGCTCGGCGTTCTTCTCTTTATAGCGCTCGCCACTGGACTTTCGAACCCAGTGGTGAACGGTCTCGTCCTCACAGCCCTCTTTTGCATCGCTGGTTTCGGGATAGGCTATCAAGATGCGAGAGCCAAATCGCGGGCACTCAACGCCGAAGAGCGACGACGGGAAGCGGAACGCTATAGTCGGGAGCTTGAACGCTACGAAACCATCGTTGAAACCGTCGATGACGGCATTTATGTCGCTGACGAAGACAACTGCTTCACCCTGGTCAACGAGGCCTACGCCGAATGATCGGGTACGACTGGGATGAACTCCTCGGCTCGCACACGTCGTTCGTCGTCGAGGAGGACGCCGAAACCATCGCCGACGATATTCACAGCGACCTCATGTCGGGGGAGAAAACACAGACCCACGAAGGGACGTTGGCAACTGCATCCGGGGAGAAAATCGAGGTCGAAGCAGCTGTTTCGCTCCTTCCAGAGCAGGGTGGAACACACGACCGGGTTAACGTCGTCCGCGACGTGACCAAGCGCAACGAGCGCGAACAGCAACTAGAACAACAGAACAAACGGCTGGATAGCTTCGCGAGTATGGTTGCCCACGAACTCCGGAACCCCCTCATGATCGGTCAGATGTACTCCAACGAACTTCCGGTGGACAGCGCCCCAGTTGCGGTTGGTTACATCACGGAAGCGTTCGACCGCATCGAGGACATCATCGACGTGATGTTGGTGGTGACGCAAGGCTACGAGGCGGTTCCCGAGAGTAGTCCGGTGCAACTCGTGACTGCGATACACGATGCGTGGGACGAAGTGGATACTACTAATGCGAAACTGGAGGTCGCGGCAGACTGCACGATATGGGCCGATGAAACGTATCTTCAGCACCTGTTCAGGAACTTGTTCGAGAATGCCGTGGAACACGGCGGGTCGGATGTCACCGTCACGGTCGGCGAATTATCGACCGGATTTTACGTGGCCGACGACGGAGTCGGAATACCGACCGACGACCGAGAAACCGTCTTCGAGATGGGGTACACGACGGCGGCAAATTACGGAGGAATGGGGCTGGGGCTGGCATTCGTCCGCGAGTTAGCGGTCGTGTACGAGTGGGACTGTAGCGTGACGGAGAGTGACGCCGGTGGAGCGCGATTCGAGTTCACAAACGTTATCGAGGCACCCAGAATATACGAGTAACCGGCACCGCGATGCCGGATTACGCGTCGTCCGAACCCGGATTTTCGTCGGACATTTCGGTCGCCGGAACACCAGCGACCGTCTCCCCTGCCGGAACGTCTCTGGTCACTAGCGAGTTCGCGGCCACCTGCGCACCCGCACCGATTTCGACGCCGGGCAAAATCACCGCACCCGCGCCAATCATCGCACGTTCGCCGATTCTGACCTCGCCGGTTCGGTACTCGTCCTGAAGGAACTCGTGGCAGAGAATCGTCGCATCGTAGCCGATGATAGCGTGGTCTTCGACCGTGATGAGGTCGGGCCAAAACACATCGGGCGTCGATTCGAGCCCCCACGATACACCGCGGCCGACTGTGACGCCGATTCGTCGCAGCAGCCAACTTTTAAGTCGAAGGCTCGGATTAATTCGCACGAGCCAAATGACGAGGTACTGTATCGCAACTCGAAGTGGACTGCGGGCAGTGGTCCAGTACTGCAGGGAGTTCAAACCGCCGGGTGTAGCGTGATGCGTAATTCGCTCGTGGCGGCGGGTCGTGTCGTCGCTCACGCGCCGGAATTTGTCCCCGGATAGCTTGAACCTACTCTTCCGCCAATTCGACGAACGGTTGGAGGTCGTTGGCGGCGGTCGTCAGTTCCACGGTTCCCGCGTTCATATCGTAATTGACAACGCCCATCCCTTCGAGTCGTGGAAGATGCGAATGATGGAGTCCGGCTTTGATTCGGTCGGGACTTGCGTCGATTCGCCGACCCGTTTTCTCGGCCAGTTTCGTTACAGTCGTCGCACCATCACAGTCCATCAGGGCGGAAAGTGCGTGTCGCCGATGATTGTGTCCGAGTGCGTCGAAGATTTCGTCAGGCGTCAGTTCGTTATCCATGGGAGATGTATCAGTGGAATATGACTTGGTTATGGTCTGATTGGGTGTTCCAGTAGGCGCTTGCTACGCTCAGTTACGCAGTGCTTCCATGTGGTCGATTCGGCGTTGGATGAGGGCGTCGGTTCCGATGTCGTGGCGCATGTGAAGTCCGTCTTCGCCCGCGACGGACAATGCCGCTTCCGCGATTTCTTCCGCCTCCGAAATGGTCTCTCCGAGGCCGACGACCGCAAATGAACGCGAAGTCGTCGTGTAGATGCCATCGTCGCGTTCGTCCACGCTGGCGTAGAAGAGGATGGCGTCACCCGCGTTTTCCGGGCTGATTTGTAGTTTCGCACCGGCTTCAGGGTCGGTCGGATAACCCGTAGGCACGCCGTACTTACAAACCGTTGCTTGCGATTCGAAGGTGAGTTTCGGCAGGTCATTCCCATCGCGTGCCGCGACCAGCACGTCGAGGAAATCGGTGGTGAGCACCGGTAGGGTGTTCATCGCTTCCGGGTCGCCGAATCGGGCGTTGAATTCGATGACTTTCACACCGTCGGCGGTGAGCATGAACTGTCCGTACAGAACGCCTCGATAGTCGTCAAGGGCATCGACGGTGGCTTTCAGTACATCCACCGCCTCGTGATAGTCGTCCTCGTCCATGAACGGCAGTTCGAGGCTCGCATCGCTGTAACTGCCCATCCCACCCGTATTCGGCCCTTCGTCGCCCTCGTAGGCACGTTTGTGGTCTTGGATGGCAGGTGTAACCCGCAGCTGCCCGTTCGCCACGAGCGCCTGCACTGTGAACTCCTCGCCGACGAGTCGTTCTTCGAGAACGACACGGTCGTAATCGCTGTCGTGGAGGTACGCCATTGCTTCCTCGGGAGTCACTTGGTCGCCGATGACTTTGACACCCTTTCCGCCCGTCAGTCCGGCGGGTTTCACCGCGAGGTCACCGTCGTACTCGTCGATGTACTCGCAGGCCGATTCGGTGTCGTCGAACGTCTCGAAATCGGGACACCCCGGAATGTCGTGTTCCTGCATGAACCGGCGCTGAAACGCCTTGTCCGTCTCGATGCGAGCCTCCGCTTGCATCGGGCCGAACGCATAGATTCCGGCGTCCTCCAGCGCGTCGGCGACACCCGCAGCGAGTGGCCCCTCCGGCCCGACGACGGCGAGCGTTGCCCCCACGTCGTTCGCGTAGGAGACGACGGCCGTCGTGTTCGTCGTGTCGAGCGTTTCGAAGCCGTCAGCGAGGGAGATGATTCCGGGATTTCGGTTACCCGCACAGGCGTAGAGTGTGGCGTTACCGTCGGCCAGCGACCGGGCGATAGCGTGTTCACGACCGCCGCCACCGACCAACAGTACGGTTTCGCTCATACTGGGAAAATATGGACACAGTAGTGTAAAGGTTGTTGGTGCCCTTTCTGAAACTATTCACGTTCTTGGATACCTTGGCGAACACGGACTCCTGTCCGTGGAGGACGAACGCCAGTCCGACGGCGATACCGAGGAATCGGAGTATCCATTCGGCTATCGTCCTCAACCGTTTCCGTCCGGAATGGCTCGCCATTTGTGACGTGTCCTTCGGTGGCCCGAACGACGTAATATGACTTCGAGTGCAATCCAGTTATTATCTCGGTTCGGCGATAGCTTCATACATCACACTGAATCGCACTCGGAAAGTGTCTTTCCTACGACTGGTCGTACTCCGTCAACAGTTTCCGAAGCGCCACCGCAACGTCCTCGAAATCCGCGATGTGGAGGCTATCGCTCGTCAACAGGACGCCGTGGTCGCCCACGATGACACGACTGACGAAGCCGTCGGAGAACGCCCGAATGGTGAGTTCGTACTCCCCGATGGCCGGTTCCGCCCCCTGTTCTGCGAGTCGCCTGTACGTCTCGCTCGTGCCGAATCCGAGGCGTTCGTTGTTGACGAAGACGAGTTCCCGTTCCCGCGCTTGTTCCGTGCCACCCCTGTAGAGGTCGCTCCGGAGATAGAGCACGTCGAACTCGCTCGGCGTGAAGTAAATGACGCTCCGAAGGGTATCCCCGATTCCAGTCCGACAGGTCGAGACGATTTCATCGGCGAACCTGTCGGGTATGCCCGTTTCAGACATGTGGGCAGAGTAGGTCGCCAGCCAGTATCAGTCGTGCGGTAGTACGGGTCTTTACGTGATTCGACCGGTAACTTCCGACCATGAGCAACCCGACGCGGCGCAACCGACTCGACGAGGAGGAAAGCCCGTATCTTCGCCAGCACGCCGACAACCCGGTACACTGGCAACCGTGGGACGAGGACGCGCTCGAAGCGGCGCGCGAGCGCGACGTGCCGATTTTCCTCTCCATCGGCTACTCGGCGTGTCACTGGTGTCACGTGATGGAAGAGGAGAGTTTCGAGGACGAGGACGTGGCGGAACTGTTGAACGAGAACTTCGTCCCGATAAAGGTTGACCGCGAGGAACGACCCGACATCGACGCCATCTACATGAGCATCTGCCAGCAGGTCACCGGCGGTGGCGGGTGGCCCCTCTCCGCGTGGCTCACCCCCGACGGGAAGCCGTTCTACGTCGGCACCTACTTCCCGAAACACTCCCGGCAGGGACGACCCGGCTTTACCGACCTGCTCGAAAACATCAGCAACTCGTGGAACACGGACCGCGACGAGATGGAAAACCGGGGCGAACAGTGGACGAACGCCATCGAAGGTGAGTTGGAATCGACGCCGGAAGCGAGTGATACGCCAAGTTCGGAACTGCTTCAAAGTGCGGCCTCGCAGATCGTTCGGAGTGCGGACCGCGAGTACGGTGGATTCGGACAGGGCGGGCCGAAATTCCCGCAACCGGCTCGACTCGACGTTCTCTTTCGAGCGTTCGACCGAACCGGTGCGAAGCAGTTCTCGGACGTGGCCGTCGAAACGCTCGATGCGATGGCAAACGGCGGCCTGTACGACCACGTCGGCGGTGGATTCCACCGATACGCCACCGACCGGGCGTGGACGGTACCGCACTTCGAGAAGATGCTCTATGACAACGCGGAACTGCCACAAATCTATCTCGCAGGCTATCAGGTCACCGGCAACGACCGTTATGCGGCCCTCGTCCGCGAGACGTTCGCGTTCCTCGACCGGGAGATGCGCCATCCGGACGGCGGGTTCTACAGCACCTTGGATGCCCGAAGCGAGGACGAGGCGGGAGAAAGCGAAGAGGGCGCGTTCTACGTCTGGACGCCCGAAGAAATTCACGACGTGGTCGATGACGAAACCGCTGCCGACCTCTTCTGTGACCGCTACGGAATCACGAAATCCGGCAACTTCGAAGGGAAGACGGTGCTCACGCTGAACGGGAGCGTTCCAGAACTCGCCGAGGAGTACAACCTGCACGAAAGCGAAGTTCGGGAGCTGCTGGACGACACTCGAAGACAGGTGTTCGAGGCGCGTGAAGAACGCGAACGTCCGCTTCGCGACGAGAAGATTCTCGCCGGATGGAACGGACTGTTGATTTCCGCGCTTTCGGAAGGTGGACTCGTCTTGGACGACGAGTACACGGCCCTTGCCGAATCGGCGCTCGATTTCGTCCGTGAGCATCTTTGGGATGCAGAAACCGGAACGCTTTCGCGGCGATTCAAAGACAGCGATGTGGCCATTGATGGCTACCTCGAAGATTATGCCTTCCTCGCGCGTGGTGCGTTCGACCTGTATCAAACGACCGGCAACCCCGACCACCTCGGATTTGCGCTCGACCTCGCGCGAGCGATCGAACGCGAGTTCTGGGACGACGACAGCGGGACGCTGTACTTTACCCCCGAGAGCGGCGAGCGACTGGTCGCTCGCCCGCAGGAGTTGGCCGACCAGTCCACGCCGTCGAGTTTGGGGGTCGCAACCGACGTGCTGCTCGTCCTCTCCGAATTCGTTCCGCACGACCGATTTGGCGAGGTCGCCGAATCGGTGCTCGAAACTCACGCGAAAACCATCGAGTCGAACCCCTTCCAGTACGCGACCCTCGCGCTCGCCGCAGACCGCCACGCCACGGGGTCGCTGGAACTGACGATTGCTGGCGACGAACTGCCCGCCGAATGGCGTGACCGACTTGCCAGGACGTTCCTGCCAACGCGGATTCTGGCCCACCGTCCGCCGACGGAGGAGGGTCTAGCGGAATGGTGTGAACAATTGGATCTGGACGAGGTGCCGCCGATTTGGGCGGGACGAGAGGCGGACGAAGAACCGACGCTCTACGTCTGTCGTTCGTTTACCTGCTCGCCGCCCGTGACTGATATCGACGCCGGACTGGAGTGGGCGGACGACCTCGCGCTGGAATAGTTGAAAATCAGGCCGATACGTCGCTTTCGAGGAGTTTTTCAGCGACTAACTCCGCCGCAGGGAGTGATTCGCTCTCCTCGAATCGAGCGACTTCGTCGCCGTCGCGTTCCGCGACGATGGTCGGAATGAGCGTCACGTCATACTCCTCGGTGCGTTCGCCGTTCTTGTCGCGGTCTACTTCGTATACGTGTATCTCATCGTCGGGAACACCTGCGGCGTCCAGCGCAGCGAAGAAGTCCGGAAGTGCGCTTCGGCAGTCGCCACACCAGTCCGCGCCCCAGACGCGGTAGGTGACTTCGCCGACGCCCGATTCGATTGCGCTGACTGTCTCGCTGTGCGCGTTCGCGTCCCACGTCGGGGTTGGTTCGGTCGATTCCATACCCGTGGCTTGGGCCGGAAGAGGATAAACCACTCTTTCTTCCGGCATCTCCTGCCGGAGTCCAGTAGGTGTTTAGGTGTGGAAACCGTACCGCTCGGGTATGAAATCCTCCATCCTCGACGCCGTGGGGTCGCCGCTCGTCCACGTGCGCTCGCCCGAGGGTGCGACCGTCGCCGCGAAAATCGAGTCGTTCAACCCCGGCGGGTCAGCCAAAGACCGCCCGGCGTTGGCGATGGTCGAAGCCGCCGAACGTGCGGATGAACTGCAACCGGGCGACCGAATCGTCGAACCGACCAGCGGAAATACAGGAATCGGTTTGGCGGTCGTCTGTGCGGCCAGAGGGTACGACCTTACCATCGTCATGCCCGCGTCGAAATCACCCGAGCGTCGGCAACTGCTCAAAGCCTACGGCGCTGACCTCGAACTGGTCGATGGGAACATGGAATCCGCCCGCGCGCGCGCCGACGAACTCTCCAAGTCCGAGAATACGATACAACTCGGCCAGTTCGAAAACAGGGCCAACGCGGAAGCACATTACCGGACGACGGCAGAAGAAATCATCGAACAAGTCGAAGGGCGCGAAATCGACGCCCTCGTCGCAGGTGTCGGGACGGGCGGGACGATTACCGGAACCGCCACGCGATTGCTGGAGGAGTATCCCGACATGGAAGTCATCGCCGTCGAACCGGAACGAAACGCCGTTCTTTCGTCCGGCGAACCCGGTGAGGACGAGTATCAGGGCATGGGCCCCGGATTCGTCAGCGACCTCCTCGACACCGACCTCCTCGATTCGGTTGAGACGGTGTCGCTGGAGGATGCGGAGGATGAATGTCGCCGACTCGCCCGCGACGAAGGAATTCTCGTCGGGCAGTCGAGCGGTGCGGCAAGCGTCGCGGCCTACCGCGTTGCCGAGCGCCTCGCGCAACCCGAACTCAACTGCCCGGAGATGCCCGAGGAGTGGAGCGAGATGATGGCTGACGGGGAGTTCGACTCGCAGTCTCCGGTGACATCCGACGGTGGTGTCGAACAGGGCTACGACGATTGCCCACTCGTCATCACCGTGTTCCCCGACAGCGGCGAACGCTACCTTTCGACGGGCATGTTCGATTAGAGGAACGACTGTACGAGCGCTTCAAACTGGTCAGGCTTTTCGCGGGGTGGCATGTGCCCGCAGTTCGGCATGATACGAACCACAGCATCCGGAATCAGGGAACCGGCCCGTACCGCCCACGAAACCGGTACGACCGGGTCACGCTCGCCGTGAACCAACAGCGTCTGCACTTCGAGGTCTGGTAGCTTTCCGACGTAGTTCGTCCGGAGACCGGCGGGTGTCACTTCACTTTGCTGCAACGCCTCCCATGCGGTTCCGCCGTGGCGTCGAAGTTCGGCGAACGCCTCGGAAACGAGTTCTTCGTCCGGTTTTCCGGCTGTAACGCTCCGGAGCGAAAACGCGGTTGCCGATCGACTCCGGCGCAGTAGCGCGAAGACGAGGCCGGTCAGGCCGAGACGAGTGAACAGATAGCCGAGCGAACCGCCGGGAACCTTGCCACCGAGTCCGTAGCTATCGACCAACACCAGTTTGGAAACGCGGTCGAGATGGTCGAGTGTGAATCCCAGGGCGACACCACCTCCCATCGAGATACCGACGAGAGCAGTCGTGTCGATGGCGACCGTGTCAAGAAACCTGCCGAGGACGGAGACGTAATACTCCATGGAGACTGGCGCATCCGGCGAGTCGCTCCGCCCGTATCCCGGCAAGTCGGGTGCGATGACACGAAAACGGTCTGCCAAGGGCTCGATCGTGTGCTTCCACGAGAGTCCCGCCGAATCGAGACCACCGCCGTGAAGGAGGACGACCGGGGGATTTTCAGGATCTCCCGCGGTCAGATAGCAGATTTCGAGGCCGTCGCAGTCGGCGATGTTCGAATCGACATCGGTCATCGTTCGGCAGAATAGAGACGGGGCAAAAAAGTAGTTTGTTGCACCAGTCATCGCTCGATTCGGAGCCGAACCGCGCCGATTCCGAGGCCGCTACAGAGGAAAAAGCATCCGAGTCCGAGATGATAGGCCGCAGACATCGGTGAGCGACTTACTCCGGAGACGTTCGCCGGCAACCGCACCAGCTCGTCGAGGGTGAGTGGCAACTGAAGCAGGTTGAATCCGAACGACAACACCTGTATACCGATGAACGCGAAAAAGAGTCCGCCTAGTTGGAACAGAAGCGTCGTGTCCCGAATCCGTATCGGGCCGACGACCTTTCGGATTCGGATGTCAGACGAGTTGGAGGACATTATCTCCAGTATTGTCAAAGTCCGTAAATAACTATATCGCTCCGGATGAGGGAACTCGGACTCTCGACGGACGACGGGTCGAACGCGACTTTTGAACCGACGGACACACACCGGGGTCGTATTACGCGGGGCCGATAACGGCGAAACTGGATCCGGTACACCTCGTTTTCAAAAACCGGGAACGACGAACTGGTATTTTTACCCCGGCGTGTCTTCGGCCAAACGGGTTCGAGCATAACCCAACCCATCCATCGACGACCCACTGACGCTCGGCCCGCTCCTCCTCTGGGAGTACCCCCTACCCATCTCGTCGCGCTTCGAGCAACATCGTGACCGTATTTTAGAGATACCGCATGGCGGTCGCGAGACTCATCAGCCTCTCCATCATCGCCTGTCTGCTCGCGCCATCGGGATAGATTCGGTGTTCGAGTTGAATCGAGTGTGTCTGTAAACTCACACGAGGCACCCTCCTCGTCGAGGAACGTGTAGAACCCCGGCGTCACCGCAAGAACCGGTCCGATTTGGGTCAGCAGTTCGTTTCTGTCCTCGTCGTTTTCCATGAGCTTCCGGGTTCGTTCGGTGTCGAACCCGGTGTTACTGACCAGCCGAACCGGCCCCTGTGTCTCCTCTTTGATGACGTGAAGCGGCAGTCATGCGAGTCGAAGCTCGATGTTGAACTCGGTCTCGTCGTCGGTGACGCGCTGCACGTCCCCGACGACTTTACCGTCGAGCCACGTCACGACTTGTTGTTCACTGATTGGCCCCACCATACGCCTCCGTCGCCGAGAGCGAGCAAAATGTGTCGAGAGGCGAACCGATATCCGTGGCGCTTACGACCGAAACTCGTCTTCCGTCACGCGAACTACCAGCGTTTCGTTAACGTCGCGCAGGTCGTACTCCGGAACCCCGTCCACGGTTCGTGCGACGTACATCGGTTCCACGAGTTTCGTTCCGAACTCACCTTCCTCGATACCGTACACCTTGAGGAGGGGGTCGGTTTCGGCCGGATTGAGGTCGCCATCCCGAACGCGGGCCGCGAGGTTTCGGGACAGCCATTCGTCGTCGCTGACGCTCGGTTCGAGAACGAGCGCCTCGTCCACGAACCGAACGAGATACCAGTTCAAGTCGTTCAACAGCGAGGTGGCCGAACCGACGCTGATGGTTTCCAGTTCGAGGCAGTTCTGATACGGTTCGCGGATTTGGAAGGTGGCGAGGGCATCGCGCGCCGTTTCCCGAGAGAACAGTTCGGCACGCAAATCGACATTCTCCGAACCGACGAGCAGGACGCGGGTCACAATTTTCGGGTTGGAGTGGCGGGCTAAAGCGATTTCGTCTTCTATCGGATAGAATAGAGGGTATCGGCTTCGGCGGTTCCCTCAGGAGAGGAGGGTGGTGACGTCGGTCGATGAAACCATTCCGACGTAATCGCCGTCGACGACGGGTAGGTGTTTGATACCGAAGGTGGTCATCATCGCGGCGACCTCCTCCATATAAAGGTCGGGAGTAACGGTCTCGACATCCGTCGTCATTACGTCAGCAACCAGTAAATCGGTCGGATCCAGACCGTCGGCAGCGGCATCGAGCACGTCGGAACTGCTGATAATCGATCGCGGGGTGGTCGTTACGACAAGCGCGCTGATATCGTTTTCCCGCATTACTTTCGCAGCGTCTGTTACAGTCGCATCCGGCGAAACCGTCCTTAGCGGTGTCGACATCATCTCTTTGACACGGGTTCTATCGTCAGTGCTCATATCGATACGAACGGTATCGAGGACTATTGTTTTTTCCCGCGGTACGACACCGGGATGTTGTAATCGCCTGGTCGAAGAATGCTCAGAGTTCGACGATTTCCACGTTCTCGGCGGCTTCCTTGGCCAACTCGAAAATCCCGTCGGGGTCGGCGTTCTGAGCGATTTCGAGGGTTGCGTTCGTCTCGGGGTAATCCGGCGCGATGCGGTTGCAACCCGCCGGAATCGTGGAGTCGTCGAACGTATCTATTTTCCGGGCGCGGGCGACGATGTCGCTTTTGTCCATCGTGAGCAGGGGGCGGTGAATCGGCATGGTCGTCGCCGCGCTGACGACGCCGAGATTTCGTGCGGTTTGACTGGACTTCTGGCCGATGGCTTCGCCCGTGACGATGCCGTGGGCGGATTCCTCTCGCGCAATGTGCTCCGCGACGCGGTACATGAACCGCCGGAATGATAGCATTCGAGCCGGGCCGACCTCGTCCGCGAGACGGTTCATCGCCTCGCCCGCGGGAACCTTCCGAACGCGCATATCGTGATTCGGGGCGTATTTTTTCAGTTTTCGAACCGTCTCGATTGCCCGTGCTTCGTGATCCGGCCCACCGTAATCGCCAAGTTCGAGGTAGACCGGAATCACCGGACTCCCACGTTTCATCACCTCCCATGTCGAGACAGGCGAGTCGATACCGCCGCTGACGAGCGAGACGAGTTTCGTCTGGGTTCCGAGCGGGAGGCCGCCCGGCCCGTCGCGTTTCTCGATGAAGACGAAGGCTTCGGTCTCGCGTACTTCGACGGAGAACGTGATGTCGGGGTCGTCCAAATCGACTACCGGATTTTCGACCGCCTCCCAAACCGCGGTTCCGCCCCCTCGTTCGAGCTCCGCGCTGGTGAACGGGTGGTCTTTGGACGACCGCCGGGCGCGCACGGCGAAGGTTCCTTCGTCGTACTGTTCTCGTGCGGTGTCGGCGAGCGTTTCCTCGATGAGTTCCTGTTCCGGCGAGACGACGACTGCCGGACTGGCGGATTGGACGCCGAAGGTGTCCGCCGCCGCAGTCGTCGCGTCTTCGACCGATTCCTCGTCCGTGTGGACGAGCAAGCGAGACCAGCGACGTTCCACCTCGGCGTCGATACCGCGGTCTTCGAGAATTGCTGCCATGTTGTCGCGGAGCCGTCGCTCCATCTCGGTCTGCACTTTCCTACTTTTCACGCCTACATCCCCGTGCCGAACGAGGACGGTGTCGGCTCCCGACGGGTGCATAGGCGGGCATAACAGTGGCCGCAATAAACGAGTGTCGAAGGCGATTAGAACGTCGTCACGTCGCCGTTGACCGCACGTTCCGTGATATCCGTCACGTTCGCCAGTTCTTCGTCCATGATGGCCACGATATCCTCCTCGATGTCGGCGAGCGAGACGCCCGCTTCCGTGACGACTTGCGCGTCGGCGACGTGTGGTTTGTCGATTGGGCGACCGATTTGCGAGAGGAGTCGAACCCGCATGTCACGGATGCCATCGACTTCGGCGACGACGGTTTCGGCGATGCTGGTGCTGAGCAGGTTGTAAATCTTCCCGATGTGGTTGACAGGGTTTTTCCCGCTCGTCGCCTCCATGCTCATCGAGCGATTCGGTGTGATGAGGCCGTTTGCACGGTTGCCTCGTCCGACGGAACCGTCGTCACCCATCTCGGCGCTGGTGCCCGTCGTGGTGAGGTAGATGCTGTCGTCGTCATCGGCGGTGTTGACGTGGACGTTCACGTCGCGGTCGGTGTACTCCTCGGCGACAACGTGGACGTAGTCGCGGACGTTCTCCACCATCTCGTCGTAGTCGGCACGGTCGTCGATGTAGGTGTCGACCATCGCGGCGGCGACGGTCACGTCGATGGTGTCGCGCTCGCGCTTGCCCATGATTTTCACGTCCGGGCCGAGCGCGGGGTAGTCCGCGACGAACTCGTTGTTGAGTCGATTCTCGGCGTTCAGAACGATTTCCTCGGTTTCGCTGAGTGGGGCGTGGCCGACGCCGAAACTCGTGTCGTTCGCCATCGGAACCGTCGCGTTCTCCTCGGAGAAGACACTCTGGAGGTCGCCACTGCCCTCGCCGAGTTTCACGTCGAGGATAACGTCCGTACCGACGTCGAGTTCCGGAATGTTCTCGTTCAGATAGTCGCGGGCCGCCTCCAGGGCGATGGTATCTGTCGGGATTTTTGTTCCTTCATACTCCTTGGTCGCGCGCCCGGTGAGGAGGATGTAGATGGGCTCGACCATTTCGCCGCCGCCGAACTGCGGGTTCGAACTGCCCGCGACGAGCTGTGTCTCGTCGGTGTTGTAGTGAAGTACCTTGCCGACGCGGTCGAGATATGCCTGCGAGAGTGCGCTAGAGATTGCCTCCGCGATGCCGTCACAGATAGAGTCGGGGTGACCGATTCCCTTTCGCTCGACGATTTCGATGTCCTGGTCTTCGACTGCCCGACGGTCGATCGGTTCGACCTGAATGTTCCGCTCAGTCATTATCTCAGATTCTCATCCACGGATTCTATAACTTGCGGAAACGCTCCGGCGTGTCAGTATTACTCTCCCGTATCAGAGAGTAGCAAACCGAGATACGACGTGCGAACCTGTTCGTCCGGGTCGAGGTTCAATTCCAGAAGCACGTCGTACGCTCCCTCCCGTACCGATTCTACGTCACCTTCCTCTGCCTCGGCTTCGACCTCCACGAACTCGCCGAGTCCCGTTACCGAATCGAGCGTTACGACGTAGCCTTCGAATTCGAAGCGTTCGCGCTCCTTGTGGACGGTTTCGGTCGCGTCGAACCCCAACGCGGACAGCAATGCATCTACGGTGTCGCCATCGCCGACGACGGTTTCGTGTTCCTTTCGCGTCTTCGATTCTTCTTCGACCAGCGGCCCTTTGTACGTCACGACCTCCACGGTCTCCTCTTCTCCTGCTTCCCGACGAACCCTGAGGGCTTCGTCGGTCTCCGCGAAATCGCGGTGGGGTGCGTTGTAGTAGAAATCCTCCTGTGTGACTTTGCCGAGTGGACTCGCACCGAGTTCCTCCAGTCGGTTCCGAATCTCGTCGTGGTCGGCGCGAACCTTCACTTCGACCTCGTACATGTCCGGGGGGACGAGTGGGACAGTGAAAAGGTGTGCGGGACGATGAGACGCGACCGTAACTCACGCAGGGTTCAAAGGGTCTCGTTCGGGGTTCACGGTTCACAGACGATATCGTCTGCCGACCGAACGAGACTCGTCGTCAGCAACAGGACGCTCACCGCGAAGAACGTCCCGCCGACGGGGGACGTTGGATCCATGAACGCCCAATAAATCGGACTTGCCGCCGCACCCAACACTGCGCTCACGACGCCGTACATTGCAGGTGCACAGCAACAACAGGCAGTCGCTCCCGATGCCGCGAGGGATCCGACGAGCGCTCGACTCGAATCCGCGTCGGACGCCCGCTCCCACTGGTCGGCAACGAAGGCCGCGTTCAACCCGACGAGCGACCCGATAAATCCGAACAGGAGCACTGTCCCGATGGAAACGAACCCTGAGAGCGGCACGCTCGGGAAATAAAATTCCACGGCAGGCCACGAGACGAGCGGGTCTGCAAGCATCACCGTCGTTATTGTTCGTGTCTCCGGCATTCCGATTCCTGCATCCGGATTCGTACTGAGCGTTCCCGCGGAGAACGCGAAAAAGAGGACAAAGAGGAAGCCCGAAAGCACCCCGACACTCGACGCAAGCCGACTCATTCGAAGGCGGGAGAGGAGTGGCTTCGCATCGCGCCAAACAATATACCCGGTTACCAGCAGGACGCTCGGAACCAGTAGGTAGCCGATGGGGTTCGTCACCCCGTTGTTGGTGAACACGACGGGATAGATAATCCACGCACCCAACAGTCCTCCGAGCATGGCGTAGCGCGGCCGGTCTGACCATCGCAACCGACCGACCACGAAGCTTCCGACCAGCGTGAGAGACCCGATGAGAAGACTGGCGAGAGGATACCAACGGTACAGCCCTCTGTCCGGCCCTGCCGGGGCAACAACCTGAATTTCTACGAGACCGATGCCACCGAACATCGCGAGTAGTCCACCGAAAAACACACCCGCGATACCGACTCGTCCGACGACCCATGCGCGTCGAACCCCCACCGTACTCAGGCCGAGGATACCGAGTCCCGTGACTACGAGCACGAGTAGTAACCAGTGTGGTGTTCCGGCGTGAGTCGTCCCGCTGTGAGCGGACACTGTTGGCACTCCGATACTAGCGCTTGCAACGAGAGTTGAGACCTGTGCAGTTCGACGGGAGAGCGCTCCCACGACGCTCGATGTATTCCGATTCATAAATTAGATGCCTGCTCTCCGATGTTCGATACGGATGTCACTGCAACGTTAGCAGTACCGGTTTGAACGGTTTCTGGTTCGATTGTCGAACGCCGGACTGCCACCTCCTTTCGCGCGTTGAATCGAGAGAAATCGACGTAAAACGTGGAATTACGCCGCCTTCGGCGTCGTTTCGCCCGTCGCATTCGCTTCCGAATGCTCTTCGATATCCAGATAGTCCGCGAGGGTTCGCAGGTCGGTCGGGTCACGGTCGAACGACTGCACGTCGTTTTCCGCGACCGTGTTGTCGAATTTCAGAGACCGATACTGGTCTCCTCCCATGGGAATGAACGGAAGCGGGTCAGCGAGGGTGAGCCCGATTCCGGCGAGTGGCATGGGAATCGGGAGGATGGCGACCGACTTCCCTTCGGCGTGGTAGGCGAGTTTCGTCACGTCAGCGAGCGTGAGGACTTCAGGGCCGCCGAGTTCGACCGCTTGCCCGATGTGGGCATCGTCCTCCACGCAGTCGGCCAGTATCGGCGCGAGGTCGCCCACCCAGATTGGTTGGAAGCGCGTCTTGCCGCCGCCCGGAAGACCGGTTACGTAGGGCGTGGTCAGGACTTTGGTAAAGGAAACGAACTCGCCGCCGTCGCCGAACACGACGGAGGGACGAACCAGAACCCAGTCGAGGGAGGAATCCCGAACGACTTCCTCGGCCTTCCCCTTGGCTCGAATGTAGGCGGTCGAACCGTCCGGGTCTGCCCCGAGAGCACTCATCTGGACGAGTTTCGGGACGCCGTGTTCTTCACAGGCTCGGACGACGTTTTCGGTGCCGCCGAGGTGGATTTCCTCGTGGCTCGCTCCGGAGGGCTGAAACAGCGGTGACAGCGCGACGAGGTTGACCACGGCGTCCTGGTCGGCAAACGCGCCTTCGATGGAGTCGTAGTCGGTCACGTCGCCCGAAACGGTTTCCACGCTAGCGGGGAGGTCGGCTTCGTCCGGCGAGCGCGCGAGCACCGTCACGTCGTGGGCACGCGCGTTGAATTCCTTTGTGAGGGCGGTTCCGACGAAACCAGTGCCACCGACGATGAGTACTCGCATACATCCACCTTCGACGTTCGGGGGCTTTACGTCACTCCCTGACGTGTTGGACACGACGTGTCGTCCACCCCGTTTTCGTGTCGTCCGGGTCACACTCCATCGCAGCGTGCACCCACAACGTTAACCCGGAATCCGGGCGAACAATCGCGTATGATTACCGCAGACAGGATGGCCGCGGTAGACCGAAACGCCGAGTATCTCGGCGTGCCGCGAAAGCAGTTGATGGAGTCGAGCGGCAACGCAATCGCCCGCGAAGTACGGGAAATCGCCTCGCCGGGCGCAAAAACCGCCGTCGTTGCGGGGCGTGGCAACAACGGCGGGGATGCGTTCGTCGCAGTCCGATTTCTGGACGACTACGACGTATCGGTACACCTGCTCGGGCGGGCCGAAACCATCGGAACCGACATCGCTCGGGAGAACTGGGATGCCCTACAGCAGGCGGAGTACGACACGACCGAAGTGACCGACTCCCGAACCCTCGACCTCCCGGATTGCGACGTTATCGTGGACGCCATGCTCGGAACCGGCGTGACCGGTGCGCTCCGCGAACCAGCTGCGACCGCCGCCGAGCGTATCAACAAGTCGGATGCGACAGTGCTCGCGGTGGACGTTCCGTCGGGTGTGAACGCGGATACCGGAAACGCGGCAGGCACGGCGGTCGAAGCGGATCGCGTCGTCACCTTCCACGACGCGAAACCCGGACTCGACGATTTGGACGCCGACGTGACGGTTGTAGACATCGGCATTCCGTCCGCCGCGGAATACGTCGTCGGACCGGGCGACCTTCGTACGGTTCGCGGCGACGTGGGAGGGCGCGTGTTCGTCATCGGCGGCGGGCCGTTCACGGGTGCACCAGCACTCGCCGGGCAATCGGCCTTACGCGTCGGCGCAGAACTCTCGTTCGTCGCCGCACCCGACACCGTGGCGGGCGAAATTCAAGGCTACGCGGAAGACCTCATCGTGCAACCCTACGAGGGCGACCGACTCGTACCCGAACAGGTCGATGGGTTGGTCGAGACAGCGGAATCGTACGACGACACCGTCGTTCTCGGGCCAGGACTGGGCAACGCCGACGAGACGGTCGAGGCCGCGGTTCAGTTTCTCGAATCGTTCTCTGGGCGGGCAGTGGTGGACGCCGACGCCCTCCCCGCGGTTCCGAACCTCGACACGGAAGCGACGCTCATCTGTACACCTAACCGAAAGGAACTCGCCGAACTGGGCGGCCCGGAGACCGACGACCTGCGCGATGTGACCGACGAAATCGAGAGTCTCGCGGACGACCTCGGCCACGTCGTGCTGGCGAAAGGGGCGACGGACGTGATTTCGGACGGCGAGCGGACGCGAGTCGTCCGAACCGGAAACACCGGCATGAAAGTCGGTGGGACGGGCGACGTACTCGCCGGAATCGTCGCCGGACTGTTCGGAACCGCTGATGCCTTCGACACCGCTTGTGTCGGGTCGTACGTCAACGGACGAGCGGGTGACCTACTGTACGACGAGCGCGGGGAGGGGCTGCTCGCTTCCGATATGCTGGAAACGGTTCCGACCGCAATGTGGGGTGACGACGATGAATGAGGACGCGACGAACGACGAGTCACCGGACGAGGAACCGACCGCCGACAACCCCGACGAGGAACTCACCCATACCGATGATGCGGGCGAGGTACAGATGGTGAATGTGGGAGAGAAACCCGACACCGCTCGCCGGGCGGTGGCAGCGGGGGAGATTCACCTCCAACCATCGACAGTTGAGGCGATTCGCGCGAACGACGTGAAAAAGGGGGACGTGCTTGCAACCGGACGAATCGGCGCCGTACAAGCGGTCAAGCATACGTGGGAGACCATCCCGATGTGTCACCAGATTCCGATTACGAACGTCGATACCGACTTCGCCGTGCACGACGACCACGTCGCGCTCACAGTCGCGGTCGAGACGACCGGAAAAACCGGCTGTGAGATGGAGGCGCTGGAGGGTGTCACGACGGGATTGAACGTCGTCTGGGATATGGTGAAAGCCGCGGAAAAGAACGCGGACGGCAACTACCCCGACACCGCGATTCGGAACGTTCGAGTGGTCGAGAAGGAGAAGCGACGAATTACGCGATAGAGGAACTCTTCTCCTCGGCGGGGGCGAGATACTCCATACCCCAATCTCGCATGGCGAAGATAACCGGTTGGAGGGATTCCCCGGTCGAAGTGAGCGAATATTTGACACGAACCGGTTTCTCGCTCACGATTTCACGGTCGACGAGCTGCTTTTCCTCCAAGTCGCCCAGACTGTCCGAGAGCACCTTACTTGAAATTCCGTCTACCTCCTCTTTGAGCGCGTTAAATCCTAACGGGCCGTTTTGTAGCAGTCGGTGGACGATGACCGGATGCCACTTCTTTCCGACGAGGTTTGCCGTCGTTGTGATGGGACACCACTCTTCGCCTGCACACCACATCGCCAACCGCTCCGGTTCGTTGCTCATGCGGCGGAGTATGAACTCGAGCGACAAAAAGTTACGTTCAGAAATCGACTTACCACTTGTAATCTATTCGGCGTGAACTCCGGCATTCTCGTCTGAAAAGATTCCCATCTCGCGGCCGAAATCATACGCATCGAGAGTACATCAGTGGAGAGATGATTCCCACCGAAAACTTCTAATTCGACCGCTTCCTAGCGGATACCGTCCTTCATTGACAATAGGTAACACTTATCACTATGTGAATGGTACCTACTACTGTAGAGTAAGTCGATAACGACACACTACCCAATGGCATGACCCCGAGCAAACACGAAGCAGACGATTCCCGACGAGGCCGGGACGATGACCGATACGCCGGACTGGAAGTCCAAGACGACGCGGTCTTAATCTACGACCAGAAGAATCACACCGCGTGGATTCGCTCGGATGGAGCTGTAGCGCTCTCCTCGATGATTTAGGCCGACGGCGCTGCCGTCAAGTCGCTCGCTTTTGCCCGCGACTGTTGAATGATAGATGGTCGAGCCTCGAACTCGACGACAACCTCGTCGTCGGTGTACGTCACGTCCTCGACACGGGCGTGGTCGTGCACCCACGAAACGACACTCATTGTTTCATCAGTCATCGGCATGACGAGTCGTTCGAACTGCCAGTCTGGAAGTTCGATGTCGATACGCCGTTTCAGTTCGTCGATGTTCAGGCCTTCCTGCCCGCTGATAGCCACCGGACTCGGCGCGAGTGCGGAGAGCGCCGTCCGCTTTTCTTCGAGTTCCTCGTCGCTCATGGCATCGATTTTGTTCAACACCGTGACGATGGGTGCCTGATTTCGCTCGTACAGCGTATCGTGACAGGTAACGAGTTTCTCGCGAATCTCGTCTATCGGTTCGCTCACGTCCACGACCAGCAGAACGAGGTCGGCGTAGTACACCGCGTCCAACGTGGATTTGAACGACTCGACGAGCCAGTGTGGGAGTTCGCTGATAAATCCGACCGTGTCCGTGACGAGCACGTCTCGGCGGTCGATTGCCGCCTTTCGCGTCGTCGTCCCGAGCGTGGTGAACAGGCGGTCTTCCGCCTCCGCCGTCGGGTCGAGGTCGGGATGGAGTTCCTCGTTCGCGCCGATTTCCAAGTCCTCGGCGACCCGTTGAAGCAAGGTGGATTTACCGGCGTTGGTGTAGCCAGCTAGCGCTACGAGGTCGAAACCGGACTCTCGACGTTTCTGTCTGCGGTCTGCTTCCTTGTCCGCGATGGCGTCGAGTTCGTTTTTGATTCGGCTGATCTGGTCTTTAATGTCCTGTTCGTGACTCTCGTCGTACTCACCGAGCCCCATGAATCCGGGGCGCTCGTCACGTTTCGCGAGACTCGTTTTAGCCTCGACTCGCGGGAGTTCATACCGCAACTCCGCCAGTTCGACCTGCAACTGGGCCTTACGTGTCTGTGCACGCTGGCCGAAGATTTCGAGGATGAGTCGGAATCGGTCGATTACCTTGGTTCCGTCGGGTAACCGTTGTCCCAGATTGTAGGTCTGATACGGGCCGAGTTGGTTGTCGAAAACCACCAATCCGGCGTCCGTTGCAGTCACGGTCTGGACGAGTTCCGCGACCTTTCCCTCGCCGAACTGGAACGCGGCGTCCTCTTCGCGCGACTGTGTGAGTTCGCCAGCGATATCGTAGCCAGCGGCACGGGTCAAGTCCCGTAGTTCGTCCGTGTGGGCAGTTCCGGAGTCTACTCGTTTTGCCAGTATCGCTTTCATAGGAGTAGTTTGCGAGCGGCGTACGCGGCGTGGTGTGCGGCCTGCACGGTTTCACGTTCGGCTATGCTCTCGACGTACTTAAATTCAGGTTCGAGATGCTGTTCGACCATCCACGCAGGTTCTTCGTAAAACTCGCCTCGCTCGGCGACGACCGGACAGTCCGCCGGTTCCGGAAGATCGCCGACCGCATGGGTAACGAGTTCGATGATGGCGGGCAGCGTCGGTTCTTCGTGGCTGACGGCGAACCCCATTCCCCGAATGCACTGCACGCGGGTCGTTCCGACGGTTGCGTGGACGGCAGCGGCTACCATCAGGTATTCGCCGTCCTCTTCGTGACGGCCGCTGATATCGATGCCGACCACGTCAGCCGTGCCGGGCCTTCACCCCGGTTCGTGCCGCGTTTCCGTACACAATCGTCCGTAAGCCGTGCTAGTTCTTCAATCTCCCGCCGACTACGATGTGGTCACCGAATCGAGCGTATCGATGCGATTCCTTTTCAGTCGGTTTCATTTTCGTTATTTCATGCCTGACGTATTGTCTGTCTTTAATGCCCGTTCGACGTTACGGTGTTCGAATAGAGACGATAATCTCAGATAGACTACAAAATTCTTAACCTGTCGCTGTACTGAATCGGACGATGCAATTCGGGATAGAGCCACAACAACTCGGACTGGAGTTCGGGGGCGGCGCTTTCATCGGCGGCGTTATCGGGTTCGCCGCGAAGAAGGTCGCCAAACTCATCGCCGTCATCGTCGGCCTCGAACTCGCCCTGTTCAAGTTCCTCGAATCGCGCGGAATCATGTCTGTCGATTGGGATAATCTGACCGCTGGAATGCTTAAATCGACCGAGGCCGCACAGAGCGGCGCGCCGCCGTCCTGGGTGACGACCCTACTCTCGACGCTTTCGGTGAGCGCCGGGTTCGTCGGCGGTTTCATGCTCGGCTTCAGAAAAGGATAGCTTACTGTTCTCGGTCGTCTCCTCGTCGATATCGTTCTCGCAGTCGATACCCAGTTACGTCCCCGGATTCGTCCAACGACACCGCATACTGCCCGAGGATGTCCTGTGTGTCGGGGATCGAACTCCGTTCGACCATCTCCACGACGACTTGCCACCCGTCATCATCGGCCGATATCTCGATGATGCCGTCGAGTGGGTGCCCGACGAGGTCGCTGGCAACGTCCTCTATCGTCTCACGGACGTCCATCACGTCGAACTCGCCGTTTTGCTCGGCCTGCTCGTCTGCCGTGTTCTCGTCGGCTTCCGCCGTTTCACTCTCGTTGGTCTCTTGGCTCACGTCGTCGTCCTCGCGTTCCTCAGCGTTGTTGTTCGTCCCTTCATCGACATCGTCTATCGTCTGGTCGTTCGAGTCGTGCTGATAACAAAATCCGTCGTCTTGTGCCGGACGAGAGCACCGCTCGCCACCCTCTGTGAGTGCCCGGCACTGCTCTTCTGCTTCCGACATGGCTACAGCTCGATTACGACGGTGCGACCTCTACTTCTTCGAGGCTAACATCGTCGGATGCTGTAGCTTGTTCTAACCTCGACATTTCCTTCGCATAGTGGAGGAAGGTATCGACCGACGCGACGACGACGCGCGCCTCTACGGTCAGCACTTCGATGCCGACCACGGAGATACGCGCCCACACGTCGATTACGACGCCCTTGTCGAGGATTCGGTCTAACACGTCCGCGAGACTGGAGGTGTCGGGTCCTGCTTGTACCATTGGTTATCGACGGGAGTCTGCTCCCGATGCTACATATTCGTTCAGGGCGATATATCACGGTTGGGGCCGCCGTTGCAAGTCCTTTTTAACCGACGCGAAAGTTCGAGACAAGCGAGACCACGACGAAGGGGATTCGAAGCGGTCGAAATCGAGCATTGCTGCGTTCCCGCCCAATACGGCGGTCGAGAAATCACCGATGGAGGCACACGAGTTTATGACCTTCCGTCCCGACGTTTTCCCGGGGGAAAGATGAGCGAGCAATCGAACGGCGACGATGAGGAGTTAGAGGTACTTCTCGATAGTCTCGCAGAGGCGGCCGAAACACCTCGGGAGGCCGATTCATCCGAGCGCTCCGAGATTGACGGCGAACCAGCGCCGGTCGATTCTGACGGGGAACTCGACGTTAGAGGCGCGAGAGACGCATGCCGAGCCATCGCGGAGGAGTTGACCGGTAGGCCGCTGGATGGCGTCGCCGAGGTACAACACGAGGACGAAGGGGGATGGCGTGTCGTCGTGGAGATGGTCGAACGGAGTTCGATCCCCGACACACAGGACATCCTCGGAAGGTACGTCATTCGTCTCGACGCGACCGGAATCGTTCGAGGATATAGCCGTGCCGGACGATACCGCCGCGCGAGTTTCGACCACCAGCGCGAGGCGATCCTCGCGGACGAACACTGAATGGGGGACAATCATGAGCGAAAACGAAGGCGAAAACAGACAGTCGATGCAGGAACTGCTCGAAAAGACCGTACAGGAAGAGATGAGCGTCGAACAGCTGTTCGACGAACTCTCCGATTTCGAACGAGCGAACGGCGATTCGCTCGGGCGCAACCTCGGTGGATTGGTAGGGTGTGGACTGGGAATGCTCGCCGGGCGAAAACTCGGCTCATCGCTCGGGTCGCGACTCGAAGGCCGATTCGGGGAGGAAGAAGCGGAACCATCACGTGAACAACTGGTTCGCCAGCGTGTTCAAGACGCATTCGAGGTGAGCAAGGAGGAGGCGAAACAGATTATCGCCAGCGCGAGCACGCTGGGAAGTGATGGAGGCGAGACGGATGAAGCGGCCGAATCCAATAGCGAAAGCGAAGAGACGGCGGAAGAATCGACGAAAGGGGAGGAAGAAATCGAAGAGGGGGCGACGGAAGGGGAGGAAGAAGCCGAAGGCGACTCAGATGACGAACCCAGAGAGGGACTCGACTTGGACGAACTGTCCAACGACGAACTTCAGTCGCTAGCGAACGACTTACTCACCGAACTCGAGGGGAGAAAAGCGGCGTAGTAATGGTATTTCGCGTCAGGCAGGAGCGACAACCGTTCGGCGTTGCTCGTCGTCCGGTACCGCTCCTGCCTCGATTGCACCGATTTCCGCACAGTAATTCAGGAAGGTGTCCACCGACACGATCACGATTCGCGCTTCTATCGTAATCAGTTCGAGTCCGACGACGGCGATGCGTGCCCAGAGGTCGATGACGACACCTTTGTCGAGGATTCTGTCCAGTACGTCCGCTAAGTTCGAGCCGTTCTGATTCCTCTGTGTCATTGTTCACCACCCAGCACACCAGTTACGGGTCGCACCTACCTGAACATTCGTGGAGGGTGCAGACGGACGGCAATCGAATCAACCAATTCACGGCGAATGAAGCGCATGCTTGCAGTTTCCGCCACACGACTTATTAACGCACGTCTCGTCGTGTCACAGTTGAGGGAACAGCCTCGCCTACAACGATGAGTTCGAACCGATACGTCTACGGAGTCGTCGAAGAGAACGATTTCGAGTTCGATGCCGACGCGGTTGCTGGCGCGGATCGAGTGTACACTGTGGATTACCGGACGCTCTCCGCAGTCGTCTCGGACATCGATACGACCGACCCCGAACGAACCGACGAGGATAGCAAAGCGCACGATGAGGTGCTCCGGCAGGTGCTCGAACGCAACGATGTCAGTGCCGTCGTTCCAATGCAGTTCGGTATGGCGTTCAAGGACAATCGCGCGCTGAAAACCGTCCTCCGAAGCGCGAGACGGGCGTTCACGAAAGCCCTCCGTGAGGTGGATGGCCACGTCGAACTCGGCGTCAAACTCGTTGCCGACGAGGACGCCGACCTCTCGCGAGAGGACGTTCGAGACGACGTGGGTTCACGACTGTCCGAACTCGCCGAGAGTGAGACCGACGATGACCTCTTCAGCGACCGCCTCGTGCTGAATCGTTCGTATCTCGTCGCCGTGGACGACAGGGAGGCATTCGACGAAACGGTCGCCGACGTGCGCGAAGAGTACGACGACCTCACCGTTCAGTACACCGGCCCGTGGGCACCGTACAACTTCGTAGACATCCACATCGGAGCACAGCGATGATACTCGTAGACGACCTGCTCCTGCGGCCGCTGGTGTCGATTGCGGACGTGCTGCACTCGCTGGCGGTGAGCGAAATGTACGACGTTGCGGGGATTCAGGACGAACTCAAGGAGACACACCTGCTCTACGAACTCGGTGAGCTATCACACGAGGAGTACGAAGAGCAAAAAGCGGCCCTCGAAACACGGTTGGAAGTCGCGGAAGAAGCGCACGAACGATTGCGGAGCGGGAAAGTCGAGGTGAAACGATAATGAGACTCATCGATCAGTTGGTTAGATTGGCGAACGCGCTGTCCGAAGAGGACACGAGTAGAACGCACACTGGAGAAATCAGCGGTGTCAGCGGGCGAATCAACTACGCGGTGACACTCGACTCCGTCGGGACGGAGCGCACCCAGCAGCGAGAACACCGACCGAAATACCTGACCGACGTTCGAAAAGCGGGCGACGAACTCGTCGTAACGGTGGACGTGACGGGTGTGTCGGACAACGACCTCTCGGTGACGTTCGATGCGGAGACGAGTACGATAATAATTCGGGACGCAGGACGACCGATAAAGCGTCTCGGACTGCGGTGGGACGATGCGGTGGTCAGGGAAGCGACGTACAACAACCAAGTGCTGGAATTACGCATTGGGGGAGCCACATAGGATGGATAATGATCGACTCGGCGAATTCACGGCGGACGTGCAATCCGGAGTAGATACCCTCGAATCGGCGTTCGAGTCGTCTGACTCGTTCGAGGATGTGTCGACGGCGGCAGAGAAACTCTGGGACATGTTAGACGAAGGCGAGGACGTACTCGACGAACTCGACCTCACCAACCTTCCGGACGTTATCGACGCAACGCGTCTTCCCGACGCCGTCGAGGTCGAAGACGTGCCGGAGGCTATTTCGGAGGGAGACCCGAAAGAAGCCATCGACACCATGGGGCTCATCAGGGCCGTCGAACTCCGAGAGTTGTGGAATTCGACGGATATGCGCGAACTGTGGCGCGAAGCACGCGAGTTCGATGACGCCTTCGGCGACTTCAGTGGTGAAGATAGCGAGGAGGGAGATGGGATGACTTCGGGTATGGACGCCGAGATGGATGCATCCGGCATCGACGGCGAGATGCAGTCGGAACTGTACCAATCGAAGATACAGTCGGAACTGCACGATAGCGTGGAGTCGTTCCGCGAGAAACTGCTCGAAACCCGCGACCGACTCGCCAAAATCAAGGAGGAAAACGAGTCGAAGGGTGGGGCGGGCCAACCCAACTCGCGTAACCCGACGGCGTTCTCCACAATGCCAAGTTCGCGGACGGATATCGGGAAATCGACGCGGTTCTCGGCCGTCCCGAAGGAGGCGTGGCACTCCTCCGCGCCGAACTCGAAACGCATCTACGGAGACCGATTCGAGGAGGAAGACGATGCGTGAAACCGGGCCGACGCGTAGTCAATCCGACCTCGCGGAGATGCTCGAACTCCTGTTGGACAAGGGTGTCGTCATCAATGCCGACATCGTCGTGACGGTCGGCGAGACGGAACTGCTGGGCGTGAAACTCCGGGCCGCCATCGCGTCGTTCGAAACGGCGGCGCAGTACGGACTCGAATTTCCGGAAGGCACCGATATGAAACGTGTCGAAGAAGCAGCAGGCGTCGAGGAACTGGCCGAGGAGGAAACCGTCCCGGTCGAATCGAGCGATGACGACGCCGAGGCGGATGAGGAAGCAGACGACGAGGAAGCGACTGACGAAGAAGGGGACGAAGAGAAAACAGCACAAACCGCGGAGGCGGAGCATGACGGCGATTGAGATAGACGAGGACGATGCCGGAAAGGGGCTCATCTCCCTCGTCATCACGGTGGTCGAACTGCTGGTCGATGCCCTGGAACGCGAGGCGGTTCGCCGGATGGAACACGATGACCTCTCGCCGGAGGAAATCGAACGACTCGGCGCACAGTTGGCCGCCCTGGAGGACGAACTCGAGCGCCTGAAGGAATCGGAAGGAATCGAGCGCGAGGTCGAACACCTTCGGGGCGATTTGGACGACCTGCTGACCGACGCGCTGGTCGATGTCGCAAATCGAGAACCCGGACTGGAGGGATTCGGTGGCTGAGGAGTTTGAAGAGGGCCGCTACCTCTACTGTGTGGTGAACGCTGCCGCCGCGAGCGAGACGGACGAATCGATTTCGATGGCGGGTATCGACGAGGAGCCCGTATCGTTGGTCACGGAAAACGGCGTCGGCGCGGTCGTCCAATCGTGTGGGTCGCCCTACGACACGGATGACCTCGAAACGGTGCGGGATTGGTTGCTAACCCATCAGGAGGTTATCGATACCGCCGGAGAGGCGTTCGGAACGCCGCTTCCGTTTCGGTTCGACACCATTCTGAAGGGCGATGACGAGCGCGTTCGGACGTGGCTGGCTGACCAACACGATACCCTCGAAAACCACCTTGCCGACTTCGCAGGCCACTGGGAGTACCGCGTCGGCGTCGCGTGGGACGACGAGCGCGTCCGCGAGGAACTCGAATCGGACGACGACGAGTTGGCCGACCTACGCGGACGAATCGAGGAAGCGAGCGAGGGAACCGCCTTCCTGCTCGAAAAGCAGTACGGTAGTCGAATCCGTGACCTTCGACAGGACCGAAAAGCGGATCATACCAACCGCCTCCGCGAGGAACTCGAACCATTCGCTCGGGAGTTCGAGGTACTGGATTCGCGCCAAAACCTGCTCGAAGGAAGCTCCTCCGACGAAGTGGTACAAGTCGGATTTCTCGCTCACGAAGACCACGAAACCGACATCGGGAGTGTACTGGACGACATCGCGGCGGAACCGGGTGTCGAGGTACGATTCACCGGACCATGGCCACCGTACTCGTTCGCCCCGGAGTTAGACGCATGAAACCGACGAAAGATGACCACGCCGTGGTAGACCTGCTCGACGTGCTTCTCCGGGACGGGGCTATCATTCAGGCGGATGTTGTCATCACGGTTGCGGACATTCCGCTGGTTGGCCTGAGCCTCCGTGCCGCAATCGCAGGAATGTCCACGATGACCAACTACGGCTACTTCGAGGAGTGGGATGCGGTACAGCGCCAACTCGCTCGCGCGCCCGACGACCACCCGCTGCTCCCCGGCGAAGACTGACCGTTTTCGGAGGCCGAAACCGATAGGGAACAGCGTCGCGTTAACGAACCATGGTCAACGTTCGGTACATCGTGGACGATGTGGATGCGGCGATTTCGTTCTACACGACGTATCTCGGCTTCGAGGTCGAGATGCATCCCGCGCCGGGATTCGCACGGATTTCGCGGGACGGCCTGCATCTCCTGTTGAACTCGCCGGGCGGCCCGGGCGGTGCTGCCCAACCCATGCCGGACGGGCGCGAACCTGAACCGGGCGGATGGAACCGCATACAACTGCGCGTCGATGACATCGAACGCGAAGTCGAGCGCCTGCGCGACGCAGGCCTCTCATTCCGAAACGATATCGTCACCGGCAGGGGCGGCAAACAGATTCTCCTTGATGACCCCGCCGGAAATCCCATCGAACTGTTCGAATCGACACGGGACTGAGACGGAGGCGTCCACCCGACGGGAAAAATCTGAAAACCGTTGATAAGCGACCTGCACTGGCAACCACGACGACTACTGATAGCTGTAGCCAAACACGATTGCGATGGCAGCAACCCAAATCACCGACGACGACGAGGGGAAGAAAGTCGTAGACCAAAACGGCGACGAAGTCGGTATCGTCTCGAATGTTCAGCACGGGACGGCACACGTCGACCCGAATCCGGGTCTCACCGACAAGGTAAAATCGAAACTCGGGTGGGGCGACAAGGACGAGGACACCTACCCGCTGCAAGCGGAGATGGTTCAATCCGTCACGGACGACGAGGTTCGCCTGAACCACTAACCGCCACGATTGCGCCTTCCGCCACGACCACGCGGCGGAAGGCAATTTCTGGTTTTTCGACGGGTCGGAACCTCGCTCACACCGAGGACGAGTCGGGCGTAATACGTCTCGATTCTGGTTCCGGTGAACGCGCTGTGTTCTCTGAGCCCGACCGCGACCGTGTACCCGACCAACACCAGTGTTGGCAGTGCCACCAGGAGGAGCGTCCCTCCGGCGTCGATATTCCGCGAATCCACCGTCCTGCCACGCGATGATAGATGGGGCGCGACACGTAATAGATGAACAACCCGAGGACGAGCGTCCCGATAATCGAGTAGGCGACGAACAACAGACTCACCAACAGCGTGAGCGCCAGTGCCCACCAACCGACTCGTGACCGGGATTCGGGGAGGTGCATTGTCGGTGCGACAACGACCTCTCTTCAAAAATTTTTGCTTGCACGAAGCGTCGAAAATTCCACTTTCCGGCCAGTCTCTTTTTCATGGTTTGAAGGGTAGTAGCGAAAGATGTTAGACGAATCCGTCGTCGATACCGACGATGATGGGGGAATCGCCGAGTGGGTATTGCTCTCCGGCAACCGGTTCGTTCTCACTGCTGGCATCTGCGTGGCGGTCGTTGCGACTCTCGCAGTGTTGGCCGCAATCGGGGTCATCTCAGTCGGTCTCAAAAGTTCGGTTCGGAGTCTGCTATCGAGCGGTATCGCCTCCGGGTTGCTCACGCTTATCACGGTGGCGCTTTCGATCAACCAACTCATCCTCTCGCGGGTGTTTGGGTCGCCGAACGAACTCGCGGATAGGCTCGACGGGACGCTCGAATTTCGTCGGAACGTCGAAGCCATCGCGGGACGGTCGTCGAGTCCGACCGACCCGACGGATTTCCTGGGGCTCATCTTCGAGACGCTTCACAACCGTACTACCGACTTCGACCTCCCGTCGATAGCGGACGAGACGGGCGATTACCAGGCCAAGCTCGCCTCGTACACCGAAACACTTGCCGACCGAGTGAGAGACGAAGACGATATGGTCGGCGTGCTCGCGCAAATCATCGGCACCGAGTACGCCGAGTTCATGGCGGCGACTCGGTACGTTCGAAACGAGTTCGATGACGACTTATCCGATTCCGCACGGTCCGGGTTAGAAGACGTGTTTGAACTGCTCAAATCCATCGCCATCGCTCGGCAGTATTTCAAGACGCTCGCCATCCAACAAGACCTGGCTCGACTCTCACGGTTTATCGCCTATTCCGGCCTGGCCGCGTTCGTGACGACCATCTGTCTCACCCTTCTCTACAAGTCGAGTTCGGGTGCGTACATCGGCCAACCCGCACTCTCCATCGTTGTCATCCTCGGCTTCGGCGTCATCGTCAGTCCGCTCGCGGTGCTCATCTCGTACATCCTTCGTGTCGCGACCATCGCCCGCTACACCGTCTCCGTCGGGCCGTTCGTGCCGCCAAAAGAGGAAGCCGAATAGGGTTCGACTATCGGGTTTGCAAGTCGTCTTCGTCCTTGATGATTCGCGTTTCGGCTTCGCCACTCGTGTGCTCGTTGACGAGGTCGTAGAACTCGTTTTGCATCCCTGCGGGGAACGTCATGACGCCGACCCATGACCCATCGTTTTGCCATTCTTCGCGCTCCAAATCACCGAACTGTCGAATTCGGGCCTGCGCGCTACCGGCGTAGTTCGCTGGCACCTGCACGGCAATCGTCACCTCGTCGAATCGAATCGGAATGACCGGACGGAGGGCATCAAGCGCGTCGTCGACCTGTTGACCGACCGGTTCCATTGGGTCGACGGAGAATCCCGCTTCTTCGAGTGCGTTTTCAATACGCTCCGGAGGGTGCGGCGCGTTGTCCATCTGGGGATTGACGGCGTTGCGCGTGATGCGGTTGACCAACTGCTTGTGCTTTTGCTCTTGCATCTCTTTGCGCTGTTCTGCCGTAATCTGAATCTCACCGCGCTTGATGACCTCCGGGATGATTTCCAAGGGGTCGGTCGTTTCGAAGACCGTTTCCAAATCCTCTTCGGCGGGTCGGTCACCCCGACTCGCGTTCTCGAACACGTCCTCCGCGGCGATGACGTCCTCGATGTCGCCGTCAAACTCGTCGCGTTTGATGGCGAGCGCCGCGTCGGGGTCGACCAACACTTCGAACCGCGCGCCGTGTGATTCGAGACGCGCCGTCACCGCCTCTTCGAGTGATATCATACCCGGAGGTAAACGCGCGTACCTAAAAGATGTTTCCCGAAGAAAACGTCGAAATTACTCTTCCGGCTCGTCGTCGTCCTCGCCTTCGAGGATGCCGATTTCGTCGAGGTACCCCTCGACTTCCTCGTCGTCGAGCATGCGGAACCGCTCGCTCTCGACATCGACGGTGGCGAGACCGACGCCCGTCGGGGAGAGTTCGTCGTCGTTGACCGCACCGAGTGCGCTAAGTGCGAGGTCGATACCGCCATCGAGATCCATCCCTTCGCTGTAGTTCGTTTCGAGGTAATCCTGAATCTCGCCGCGGTCTGCACCGACTGCGAGCGCCTTCCACTCGTACGGCGTGCCGGACGGGTCGGTTTCGTAGAGGCGCGGTTCGCCGTTCTCGATACCGCCGATGATAAGCGCAACACCGAACGGACGTGCGCCGCCGACCTGCGTGTACTGCTGGATGTGGTCGGTGACTTCCTTCGTCAGCGTCTCGACTCCGATGGGTTCGCCGTAGCGGAGGCGGTTGATCTGCGACTGACGGCGTGCGAAGTCGATGAGTTGCCGAGCGTCCGCGACGTGGCCCGCGCTGGCGATGCCGATGTGGTTGTCGGTTTTGTGGAGCTTTTCGACGCTGGTTCGCTCCATGAGCGGCGAGCGTGTCTGTTTGTCGACGGCGAGAACGACGCCGCCTTCCGTTCGGACGCCGATGCTGGCGCTCCCTCGTTTGACGGCCTCCCGTGCATATTCGACTTGGTAGAGACGGCCGTCCGGGGAGAAAATCGTAATCCCGCGGTCGTACGCCTGCTGTTGGGCTTGTCCCTGCATAGTATCACTCGAAATCGAGTTCCGCCGCGCCGACGAACGCAGAATCGACCTGTACGTCCAACATTCCGTCTCGAACGACGGCCGGTCGTTTCGCGTCCGCAAACACGACGCTTCTCTCCCCCGAAAGTTCCCTGCGGCGACCTAAATACTTTTCTTCACAACCCCGCACCGTCCCGCTTATACCGTGCACGAAGACCCCGACGGGGTCGCCGTGGACGGTATTGATGCAGGCCAGCGCCGACCGTGCTTCGTCGGTGTGCCCGCGCCGGACCCGGACCAGTGCCTCGCCCTCCCCGTCCTCGAACTCGAAGTTGTACACGGTGAGGTCGGCATTCGCGCTTCCGACATCGCCGAGCAGGTTCTGTGCAGCAAACCAGAGGCTTCGCTGGAACGACCGGCGGTCGATGTCTGCGTCCGGCCACCCTTCGAGACCGACCGCGAGATAGCGCCAGTGCGGTCTGAGGTGCTTGGGTAGGTGTTTCATTCGAGGGTCTGATTCGTGGGTTGGTCGTCCGTGGGTTTTAATCGTATGTTCTGGCGGCGATGGCGAGGTTGGGTTGTACCATTCATTGTTGCAGGAGGAGCGAAATTTGGATGGATGACAGAGGGAAATATGGCAAGCAGGCCATCAGGAATCTCAGGCAACAATGAAACCGCCACCGCACCGCCAGTGTCCCCACTCCTCCCCGCCAGCGCAGGGTTGCGCTCGGTGTTCGCTTCGCTCACGCCCTCACGCGAATTGCGCTGGCGCACCCATGCGGGTGACCAATCAAGCGACGTGGCGCGTGCTGACGAGGCTTCGAGGATACGGTCATCCGAGAAGTCGAGTCGAAGCCGCGCGAGGGAGCGAACCGGTTGGGGAGGTGCGTGGGCGGGTGCGGTGGTGGTCATGTATTGTCGTGACTTGCTTCCGACAAACTACACAAAATACACTGCTAAAAAAGAACAGTGAAGTCACAAATAGCCAACCATGCAAAAATAGCCCTAAAATGAGAATAGCCGACTCCCTGCGACTATTCCCCGTATCGCTCCGCAACCAGCACGCCGACCTGCTCGTGAACACGCTCCACAGCGGTCAGCGAAAACCCGTTGTCCGTCAGCACGTCCGCCAGATGCCCGACCGTCGAGGGGTCATCAACGTCGGGGCTGTAAAACGGTTCGTCAGGGTCTGGCGTACCGAAGAACATCACATCGCCCAGGACGAACTTTCGCGGCCCAAGTCCGGCGATTACTTCGATTGCCTCGCGCTTTTCCTCGTCCGAAAGGTGATGCATGGCAAAGTTCGACACGACGATGTCGATGTCCTCCCCATCGACATTCGGCTCTCTGAATCGACCTTCGCCGAACTCGACGTTGTCCAGTCCGTTCGCCTCGGCCTTCTTCTGACCTTCGTCCATCATTCCCTTGCTGATGTCGCGGGCGATAACGCGCTTTGCATTGGGTGCGAGCGCGAGCGCGATTGCGCCCGTGCCGGTTCCCAAATCGAGAACGGTGTCGTCCGCCGTTGGGTCGGCGTGCTCAACCACGAGGCTCACGCAGGCGCGATACTCGTCGCTGTCCTGTGAGTCGTCGTAGTCGCCAGCGATTTCAGAAAAGCGGTCTGCGTGTTCCTCAATCGTCTTCTTCATACCGGCCACGTTTCACGCCGGGCGCAATGAAATCGTCGGAGCGCAGATTTCGATTCCGCTCCGCGATTTTGCCCCACTCCAGAAGTCCCGTCTCGATTTGCTCGCCCGTGAAACCGATCGTCTCCCCGATGGCCAGCAGTTCGCGGGGACCACGCAGTTGCAGATGCGAGTGTGCGTCCGTGCTGACCACGAAGGGAGCGTCGTATTTCGTGACGATTTCCCGCAGCTTCCGCAGGTCTTTGATAGCCTGTACCCGTTGGCCCCCATCGGCTCGGAGTATGCGCGAGAGGTTGAACTCCACCCTGACGCCGTGTTCCTTCGCGGCCTTCGCCAGTACGTGGTTGAAATCGCCACGACCCTGCATGGGATGGGCCAGCACGTCGATTCGTTCCTCTTCGACGGCGAATCGGTTGAGTTTGGACGTGCCGCCGTGGAACAGGAGAATTGTCGATTTCGGGCGGAAGTTGCCGACGTGCCCGCTGGCCTTCGAGGGGTTGTCCGCGCGGATTTCGAGGCCGTTCACCACGTCCACGTCGTACGCGTCGCTCACTCGTTCGGCGTCGAACTCAGCCCGCGAATCCCCGTGGTTTCGGACGACGATACCGTCGAATCCGTACTCGGAGGCTGTGGCTGCGAAGCGTGCGACGGTGCTGTCTCCGTCCGGGACGGCGTGGACGCTCTCGTACATCGTTCGTCCGATTGTCGGATACCGCGAGACTTGGCGTTTGCGACTCGGCGTGTTCGGTACTCGTTTGCCGCTCGGTAGATTCGCAAGGGATTTGGCCCTCGAACCGAACATGACACGTAAGCCCAAGGGGTTTTGGCGTTTCAGCCCGAAGGGTCGGAAGGTTCAGTAACAGAATGGATAGCCACCCACCGACTCCCGCGAGTACAGACCAGCCCTCCCGCGCCGACCTCGAATGGTGTCATCAGGCGGTTCAGGGGGTTTCCCGCACGTTTGCCATCACCATCGATTTGCTTGATGAGCCGATGGCGGACGCTATCTGTGTCGGCTATCTCCTGTGTCGAGTTGCCGATACGATAGAGGACGCAGGACACATCCCGCCGGACGAGCAGGCACGCCTCCTTCAACAGTACAACGACGTGCTCGACCCCGAAAACCCAACGACAGTGGACGAGTTTCACGACCACGCCGAAGAGTGGATTCCCGACGACGGCGGTGACGACTGGGCTGTCGTCGCACACGCTCCGCGAGTCGTCGAAACGTTCGCGACCTGTCCGGACTCCGTTCGGCAGGCAGTCAGGCCCCCGGTTCGGGAACTCGTCGGCGGGATGGCGATGTTCGTCGAACGGTACGACGACACGGACGGCCTCCGAATCCGAACCCTTCCGGAACTTGAAGAATACTGCTACTACGTCGCCGGAACGGTCGGTGAACTCATCACGAACCTCGTCTGTCGCAGTGCGGACGAAGACCAGGCAGACCGCCTGCGAGAAACCTCCGAGTCGTTCGCCCTCCTCCTTCAACTGGTCAACGTCTCGAAAGATGTCTACGTAGATTATCATGACGAGAACAACGTCTACCTACCGGCGACGTGGCTCAGCGAGGAAGGCGTTCCACAGGATGAACTCTGCGACCCGGAACATCACGACGAAGTCGCGGAAGTCGTCGCGCGCACCGCGGAACACGCCGACGGCTTCGCCGACGACGCCCAAACGTACTTAGAAAGCATGCCACGGACGAATGGAAACCGTCTCGTCGCATGGGCTATCCCCTACCTCCTCGCGATCGGTACGCTCCGCGAAGTTCGTAAACGCCCCGAAGACGCCCTCAGACGCGCGGGAATCAAGGTGTCTCGGGAAGAAGTTCACGCACTCATCACATCGCTCTCGGGCGGTGTTGACCGGGACATGCTCGGCGAACTGCGCCGGACGATTGCGGATCGACCGTTCCATCGGGCCTAACTCACTGTTATCGGTGCTGGTACGCCGAAAGGTCGCACGTCTTCTCGTTCGGTTCAATTCTTGCGAACGTCAGCGTGCCGTCGGGTTCGAACTCTCAGGCGTCGAATCGACGAGGCCCGCAAGCCACCCTGACAGCAAGAATAGCCACGTCGTCGAAATGGCGACGCCGACCACGAACCGTACGCCAAACCGCCAAGGAAAAGAAACCGTTTCAGTACTCGTAGAAGCCCTTCCCGGTCTTCTTACCCAAATCGCCCGCGTCAACTTTGCGCTTTAGCAGGTACGCCGGTTTGTATCGGTCGCCGAGTTCCTCGAACAGGGTCTCGCTGGCATCCAGACAGATGTCCAGTCCGATGTGGTCGGCGAGTGTGAGCGGTCCCATCGGGACGTTCGTTCCGAGGGTCATTCCCTTGTCGATGTCCTCCTTGTTGGCGACACCCTCGTCGTAGGCCCGGATTCCTTCGTTGATCCACGGCATGAGGATGCGGTTGGTGACGAAGCCGGGTTTGTCGTCGGATTGCCACGTCTCCTTTCCGAGGTCTTCCGCGAGGTCGTGGGCAAGCGTGACCACTTCGTCGTCGGTTTTCTCGCCGACGACGAGTTCGACGCCTTTCATGATTGGAACAGGATTCATGAAGTGGAGGCCGACCACGAGTTCCTCGCGGTCGGTCACGCTGGCGATGGTGGTAATCGAGAGCGTGCTGGTGTTGGTCGCGAGCACTACGTCTTCGGGGAGCACCTCGTCTAACTCCGAGAAAATATCCTGTTTGATGTCCATGTTCTCGACGGCGGCCTCGATGACGAGATCGCAGTCCGCGAGGTCGTCGAGGTCGGTCGTGCCCGTGATTCGGGCGACAGCCGCGTCAGCCTCGTCCTGACTCATTTTGTCCTTGCCCACGAAGCGGTCGAGGCTGCTTTCGATGGTGTCGAATCCGCTCTCCACGAACTCGTCTTTGATGTCGCGCATGACCACGTTGTACCCGCTCGTCGCGGCTACTTGCGCGATACCGCTACCCATGGTACCTGCGCCGATTACGCCGATGCTGTCGATGTCGGAAAGCGTACGCATGGCGATGACTGCTCCGGGAACGGTTGTAAGGATAGCGGAACGCGAACGAAATCCACTGAACTGGTCACAGTTACTGACGAACGCACCGAAACTATTTCTATCTGAATATAATAATCAAATAGATAGGTATTGTGGAGAAACATTCAAGATAGATGAGTGGGAGGCAAAAACAAGTCGGTGAGTGCAGTGACTGAAGATGACACTATTGGGAGAGGGACGGCAGACACTCGTCCGACTGACGTGCAGTACGTCGGACCAGCGACGGCGGTAGTCATCGAGGAGGCGACGTTCGATGCCGAGGACATTCGGAACAAAACCGTCTCCTACGAGATGTTGCGCGAGGCGGGCGTCAATCCCGGAGTCGCTGGCCGCCTGCGCAGGGAACATTCCCTGTCGTGGTCGTTCGAATCCGGCAGCGACCTTTCCGACCGGTTGAGTCAGATTCGCGGCCTACAGGACGATGAACGCGCGTGGATAGCCGCAAGTTCCGGCGACTGGGAACAACAAACGGCCGAAACCGCCACGACCGACGGAAGCGGAGACGCCAAGGCGGAGGAAGCGGCGTGGCGTGACCGGAGCAGTCCAGACCCGGTGACCGACGTGCCGGAAATCGACGACAGTCTGGCGACGGAACTCGCGGAGGCGGGAATCACGTCGGTTCGAAGCATGGCCATCGCCGATCCGAAACGAGTGGCCGACTCGCTCTCGTTCGAGCACGGCCGAGTCAGTGCGTGGCGGAACGCCGCCCGCGACCTGCTGTAATTTTACTACTATCGTAGTTCACAAAACACACAATAGACATATCGAGCGCTACGAAAACAGGAGTTTTGACTCACGCGCTACCAGTAGACTCATATATTTTGTCGCCGCAGTTCGGGACGATGATTCCGCTGACTGACTCGCAAGTGACGCGAGACGGCAAAGCACTTATTCTTGCAATGGATCACGGTCTGGAGCACGGACCTTCGGCCGACTTCAGTTCCGTTCCGGACACGCTGAATCCGGAGATGATTTTCGAAACCGCGACCCACGACGCGGTGACCTGCCTCGCAGTACAAAAAGGTGTCGCGGAGACGTACTATCCCTCCTACGACGACGACGTGAACCTGCTCGCCAAACTCAACGGCACGAGCAACCTCTGGATGGGCGAACCGTACTCGCCGAAAAATTGGACGGTCGATTACGCCGCCGAACTCGGCGCGGACGCGGTTGGCTACACCGTCTACTCCGGTTCGAACCACGAGACCAAGATGTATGAGGACTTCCGCGATGTTCAGGAACGAGCACACCGCGAATACGACATGCCCGTCGTGATGTGGTCGTACCCACGCGGACAGGGACTCAAAAACGACACGAAAGAGAGCACCATCGCCTACGCGACGCGAATCGCGCTCGAAATCGGTGCGGACATGGCGAAAGTCAAGTACCCCGGCTCTCGCGAATCAATGGAATGGGCCGTCAAATCCGCCGCCGACATGCCGGTCGTCATGAGCGGTGGCTCGAAAACGAGCGACTACGAGTTCCTCTCCAGCGTCGAAGCCGTGATGGACGCAGGCGGAAAAGGACTCGCAGTCGGTCGCAACGTCTGGCAGCGAGACGACCCCGAGGGCATCCTCGACGCACTCGAAAAGGTCATCTTCGAGGACGCGACCGCTGACGAAGCGCTCGAATAATGGACACGCTCGACAAAATCATCGAAGCCGTCGCCGCCGCCGCCCCCGATATCCGGGGCGGACTCGCCGGTCGTCGCCGAAAGGCTGACGAGGAAAACCCCAGCGGCGAGACGCAGATGGCGGCGGACGTGTGGGCCGACGAGTACCTCGAAGCCGAACTGACGGCTATCGACGGCGTCGGCGAGTTCGCCAGCGAAGAGCGCGAAGGCGTCATCGACTGCGGTGAGGGTCTCTCGGTCGCAATCGACCCGCTCGATGGTTCGTCGAACATCAAATCGAACAACTCGATGGGCACCATCGTCGGTGTCTACGACGCACCCCTCCCGGCGTCGGGACGAGACCTCGTTTCATCGGCGTACATCCTGTTCGGCCCGATAACGACGATGATGGTCGCCCGCGAGGGAACCGTGACCGAGTACGTCATCGAAGACGGCGACCCCCGACCGGTCAACAAAGATCTGACACTTCCCGACGACCCCGTCGTCTACGGCTTCGGCGGACGCGTTCCGGATTGGACCGACGACTTCGCCGAGTACGTCCGCGAAATCGAAACCAACCTCAAACTTCGATACGGGGGCGCGATGATCGGCGACGTGAATCAGGTGCTGACCTACGGCGGCGTGTTCGCCTATCCCGGACTCGAATCGCGTCCTGAAGGCAAGCTCCGCCTCCAGTTCGAGGGCAACCCGATGGCGTACATCCTCGAATCCGCAGGTGGTAGGTCGTCCGACGGCGAACGGTCGCTTCTCGATGTGGAACCCGAAGGACTCCACCAACGAGTTCCGGTTCACCTCGGCAACGAGGAACTCATCGACCGACTCGAATCGATGCTGTAATCGGCCATTTTTCGAAAACCGATATCTTGAGGTTCGGTCGTCAGTTCGACGTTAGCCGGACTGCGTCGTCACGGTCGGTGGCGTCCCCGGGTTCGTTCCGAAAATCGGCGTCGTCGTCGCAGTGGTTCCGACGGTAGTTGTTCCACCGATGGTCGTTCCGCCGATGGTCGTTTGTTGTCCCGTTGCCTGCGTCGTCGGTTGGGCCTGCGGTGACTGCGCACCGGTCGTTTGGGTTTCAGTTGGCTGTTCGAGGCACGCCTGCACGTCGTCCTGTTCGATCACCGCGACTTCCTGCCCGTTCGCGTCGAAGAACGTCGCGTTGAGGAAGACGAAGCCCTCGGCACCGAGGTCGGTCGTGGTGTTATTCCACGTAAAGGTGCCATCCGGCGATTGCTCGAAGTCGTTGGACGAGATGTTCTGGGTGACTTGGATTCCCGATTCTGGGTTCGAGACATCGATCAACACTGCGACCAGTTGGTAATCCGCCGGTTGCGTCGTGTTTGCGGTAACCTCGGTACACGTCAGGTTCGCAGCCAGCGGTTCGGCGGGTGGTGTCGGCGTGGTGGTAGTGGCGTTCGGCGTCGTAGTCGTGACGTTTGACGCGGTGGTAGTGGCGTTCGGTGTGGTAGTAATCGCGTTTGGCGTGGTAGTGGCGGTAGCTGTCGTGGTCGTCGTAACTGCCGGGGTGGTGGTGACGCTCGTCGTCGCGTTCGTCGTCTGCGTTTGAGTCGCCGTGGTGGCGTTCGTCGTCCCCGCAGTCGTGGCGGCCGTCGTGGTCACCTGCGTCGTTTCGGGTGGCTGTGCGGTGGTCACAGGAGGTTGCGTCGTGGCTGGTGGTTGAGTCGCTGTTACCTGTGAAATCTGCTCCGCCCCGTCCCGCGCGGCCGACCGAACCTCCTGCGGTTGGACGTTCTCCGCCGTGGTGATTCGTTCGCTAGCCTGTACGGTACCTTCGCGGGCGGCCTGTCGAATCTGGCTCGCGTCGTTCACGTTCTGCTGGGCCGCCGCTTGGGCCGAACCTGCCGCGGCACCCGCCGATGCAGCTTGAATCTGCGCGATGGTTGCTCGCTGAATCTGCGTGATGCCACCGGTCGCCGCACCGCGTGCTGCGGATTGAATCTGGATGACACTCGCCTGTTGGCTCTGAGAAATCGCGCCACTCGACGCCCCCTGTGTTGCAGCCTGCACCTGCTGGACGGTCGCTTGCTGGCGCTGATTGCCACTGACTCCGCCCGTTGCAGCACCCTGTGCGGCGGCTTGTACCTGGGTAACGCTCGCTTGCTGGCTTTGAGTGACGGCACCCGACGCTGCACCGAGACACGCGAACTGAATCTGTTTGATTCGAATGGTTTGCACCTGCGTGATACCACCCCGTGCAGCACCCCTCGCGGCAGCCTGTATCTGTCGAATCTCGACGACTTGTTTCTGGACGGCACCCTGAATGGCTCCCTGCGCTGAACCCTGCGCGACGACCTGAATCTGCACGATGTTCACGGTTTGTATCTGGGTGATGCTCAATGCGCCCGCCGCCGCGCCGCGACACGCGAACTGAACCTGTTTTACCGTTGCTTGCTGTATCTGCGTGACACCGCCCGCGGCCGCGCCCTGTGCGGCGGTTTGAATCTGGACGACGCTCGCTTTCTGACTCTGGGAAATCGCACCCGCGGACGCCCCTCGGGTTGCGGCCTGTACTTGCCGGATGTCGACACGCTGTACCTGTTTCACGCCTCCTTTCGCCGCTCCCAGTGCGGCGACCTGCACTTGTTTTGCGTTCGCACGTTGTGACTGTAATGCACCAGCGGCGGCACCCTGTGCTGCGAACTGCACCTGTTTCACCGCGACTTGTTGACGCTGATCAAGTGCGCCGAAGGCAGCACCCTGTGCGGCCTCCTGAATCTGTGAAACGCTCGCTTGTTGTTTCTGAACCGCACCTTTCACTGCGCCTTTTGCCGCACCGCTCGCCGCGACCTGCATCTGTTTCACGTTCGCCTGTTGGCTCTGCGCGACTGCACCGTGTCCAGCACCGAACGCCGCGGCCTGAACCTGCTTGACGTTCGCGCGCTGAACTTGCCTCGAGCCAGTCGTCGCCCCCTGTGTCGCCACCTGAATCTGTCGAACGTCGACATCCTGACTCTGAAGCAGCGTTCCGTGTGCTGCACCGCGGGCGGCGGCTTGCACCTGTTTCACGTTCGCCTGCTGGTTCTGCGAAACCGATTGTACTGCACCCTGCACCGCGGCCTGACGCTGTTCCTGACTGATGGAAACACCCTGTTGCTGTGCTAGTGCCGCCCCTTGCATAGCGCCCCGTGCGGCCGCCTGCTCGCGCTCGGAACGCTGCTGGAGACCCGAAGCAGAGACAGAGGTGTCTATCTGTTCACTCGGTGGGAGAACGTCCGGCGTTCCGGTCGATGCTCGCATGTCCATCGACGGGTTCGAACCGGGTCGAACCACCGAGACGATTCCAGTGCTCGCGAGACTCACAACCAGAATGAGCACGAGTGTTGTCCGCACGAACCGTCTCATAATCGTCCACCAGACGCCGGGTTCGGGTTTCAACCTTGGACACCGTTAATTCCGTTTTCACCTCGGTGCGGGTTCGTTGCGGATATACCACAGTAAGCCATCCTTGACTACCGTTCGAAATCCCACCAATCCATCGCGGTAATCCCCGTTTCGACGGGAGTCTCTACTGCGTTCGAGGGTCGATAACCGACCCGTATATAATCGGTATCATACTTATTAGAAATAAAGATATTCCGACCCGTGTCTTCATTTCGACTGCCAACTTTCTAGGTGTCTAGATTCACCATTCTTTATCCACGGTGGTCAACTGCTGATGAGCGTCGCATGAGCAACGAGTCACCATACCGGGACGATTCGGGGAAACGATCGTCTACAGATCCACCTCACGTACTCCGTGCTGAACCTGCCGTGAGTAGGCCCTCTTTCGACGATATCTTCAAACTGTTGTCGGAGAAGCGGCGACGATACGCCATCCACCATCTCTCGACGACGCCGGATGGCGTCGCGACGCTTTCCGACCTCGTCGAGCAGGTCGCTGCGTGGGAAACTGAAACGTCGACTGCCGACGTACCGGATGATTATCGACGACGTGTCGAAGCATCCCTTCACCATACGCACCTGCCGAAACTCGATGATGCAAACATCATCGACTACGACGCGCGGAGCGAATCGGTTCGCTACTGGGGACAGCCCGTCCTCGAAGAGTATGCGGAGCACGTTGCCGCAATGGAACTGCCCGAACGGTAACCGCTCGTCACAATTCGTCCCGCGTCGGCCCCAAAGACGCTTCTGCCGCCTCCCTCTGCGAATTTCCACCCTGTGAGTGTTTGTTCTCGCTCGAAAGTTTTGCCGCGTGCGAAAGGGAAAATGGTTTGAAATCATCCCACGGACACGCAAGCATGAAAGTCCGCATCGGTACGGGGGCAACCGAGGAGGAAGCCTCAGCCATCGCGAGCGCGCTCGCTCAGCACGTCGGGAGCGAGGTAAACGTGTACGTCGGCGACGCAGACGAACCACTCGTCACGTGGAGCGACCCCGGAGAACCGCCGGAGGAAGACGATTTGGAACCCACGGAGCGCGAAAAGGAGCTGTGGAAAGAAATCGAAGCCATCGAGGCAGGCGGCCCCGAGAAGTACAAGGAACGACTCGCCGAAAAGGGGAAACTGTTCGTCCGCGACCGACTTGACCTTTGGTTCGGTGACGACGGCGTGAAGTTCGAGGACGGCCGGTTCGCCGAGTTCGACGCGGAGGACAAACTCCCGGCGGACGGACTGCTCACCGGTGCGGCGGAGTTCGAGGGCCGGGACGTTCACTTTATGGCGAACGACTTCACGGTCAAAGCCGGAAGCATGGCAGCGAAGGGTGTCGAGAAGTTCCTTCGCATGCAACAGCGCGCACTCCAGAGCGGTAATCCCGTCCTCTACCTGATGGACTCCTCCGGGGGGCGCATCGACCAGCAGACCGGATTCTTCGCCAACCGCGAAGGTATCGGGAAATACTACTACAACCACTCGATGCTCTCCGGGCGCGTCCCACAGATCTGTGTCCTGTACGGTCCGTGTATCGCGGGGGCGGCCTACACCCCCGTTTTCGCCGACTTTACCATCATGGTCGAGGAGATGTCCGCGATGGCAATCGCTTCCCCACGAATGGTTCAGATGGTCACTGGTGAGGATATCAGCATGCAAGACCTCGGCGGGGCACAGATGCACGCCGAACACTCCGGTAGTGCCGACCTCGTCGCCCGCGACGAGGAACACGCCCGCGAACTCGTCGCCGACCTCATCACTTACCTCCCGAACAAGGCTCACGAGAAACCGCCCCGAAGTGAACCAAAAGCCCCGAAAAAGTCCCCCAAAGGCATCGACGAGGTCATTCCACAGAGTCCGAACCGAGCCTACAACATGACCGACGTAATAGAGCGTGTCGTGGACGCGGACAGCTATTTCGAACTCCGCCCCGACTATGGCGGCGAAATCATCACTGCGTTCGCGCGAATCGACGGCCGACCGGTCGGTATCATCGCCAACCAACCTGCACAGCGGTCGGGCGCGATTTTCCCCGATGCCGCGGAAAAGGCCGCGGAGTTCATTTGGAAGTGTGACGCCTTCGAGGTACCCCTGCTCTACCTCTGTGACACGCCGGGATTCATGGCGGGGTCGCAGGTCGAAAAGGACGCGATTTTGGAGAAGGGTAAGAAGATGATTTACGCCACCTCCTCCTCGACCGTGCCGAAACAGTCCGTCGTCGTTCGGAAAGCCTACGGCGCGGGTATCTACGCCATGTCCGGCCCGGCGTACGACCCACAGAGTATCATCGGACTTCCATCGGGTGAAATCGGCATCATGGGGCCCGAAGCCGCCATCAACGCGGTGTACGCCAACAAACTGAACGCCATCGAGGACGAAGAGGAACGCGCCCAGCGCGAACAGGAACTCCGCGAGGAGTATCGCGAAGACATCGACGTTCACCGGATGGCGAGCGAGATGGTCATCGACGACATCGTCCCGCCGAGCACCCTGCGCGAGGAACTGGTCAACCGCTTCGAGTTCTACGCGGACTTGGAGAAAGACCTACCGGACAAGAAACACGGCACGATTCTGTAACTCGGCCTGCCACCAGAATCGGTTCTCGGGGAACCGATTTCAAAACTGTCTCACGGATGACTATTTCAGCTGGTTTAGGGAGTTCTTTACCCACTGCAAGCCAGTTCATAATAAAGACCCATTCCACCGTCGGTGTCGATAGACCACGCGGAACCGATTCGCGTGTATGACACACCCATGAGCTACCGACGACTACGGTTGCCGACACGACTTCGGCGCGCGATTTTGCCAAACCTTGGCGCGGTCGAGCGAGCGCTCTGGCTGCTCGTGTTCGCCGTTCTCTTTGCCGACTTGCTGACGACGTACATCGGCTTGAACGCTGGTATGACCGAATCGAACCCAGTCGCGCGCAGCGCGCTCTCCCAGTTCGGGTTCGTGGCCCTTGTCGGATTGAAAGCGTTTTCGCTCGGAGTCGGATTCGTCTGTCGGCGGCTCGTTCCGCGGGAGTACGTCGCGCTCATCCCTGCGGGACTCGCGCTTCCATGGACGATTGCAGTGGTCGTCAACCTCTCCTTGTTCGTCCAACTCTGAACTGGGGAGTTACTCCGGCTTTTTCAGCGAGAGAATCGTACGCTCGAACTCACAGACGAGTTCGTCGTCCTGGTTGAACACTTCGACCTGCATGGTGACGACGCCGCGCTCGCCGTCGCTCGTTTCGCGCTTTTCGGTTACGGTTGACTGTGCGCGGATTGTATCCCCGTGAAACACCGGTTTCGGATGCGATACGTTGTCGTAGGAGAGATTTGCGACGATGGTGCCATCGGTCGTGTCCGGAATCGAGAGACCGACCGCGAGACTCATCGTGTAGAGTCCGTTGACCAGTCGCTCGCCGAACTGCGTGTCGCCGGCAAATTCGGCGTTCAAGTGGAGCGGCTGCTGGTTCATGGTCATATCGCAGAACTGCTGGTTGTCGCTCTCGCTTATCGTGCGGCCTTTCTCGTGTGTGATAGTTTGGCCGACCTCGAACTCTTCGTAGTACAGCCCCGTCATGGCGGTATCTCCATTCGGAACCGGAAAAATGCTATCGGTCTGGAACCGATTGTTGCAACCGTTCCAACTGTTGCGACGGCGGAGAGGCTGTGTAACCGGTTCATGACAAAGTAGACAGTATTCGAATACTGAGATAATCAGACCGAAATTAAGTCGGGAGAAAAACATGAAGGACGAGAACACGCGGAATTCGGCGACGAATCGACATGGGTTCGATGTGACAAGGTTGAACAACGATTCCATTTTTCGGGTGAATCTGACGGCATCGACGTAAGTGCGACTGGTGAGTTTCAGTTCGACCAGGTGGTTACGCGCCGGGACACCAAAGTCTCGCGAAACGTCGAATGGTCGTTCGAGTGTTCCGAGACGACCGGTGACGTGCGCACCGAGGATGCCCGAACGAATGACGAATCGGCGGCACACCGCGTAGGCGAGCGCTCCACGACGAGCGAAGACGTGAAACGATTCGTCTCGGATGGCGGCTACGAGTCGGAGTCAGAACGGATTGCGTCCGATGGCGGCGTTGACGAGCGCGGAAGTCAGTTCGGAGCAGGCGCATCCCCACCGACCCCCGAAAGCGGGGAAACACCGGGGAGCAAAACGAAACTCGACGCGGAAACCGTCCGCGCCCGCTGGTATGTACAGGTCGGTGGCCCGGTCGAAACCGCCCCTACCGTCCGCGACGGTTCCGTGTACGTCGGCACCGAAAACGGGTTCGTCTGCGACATCGACCACCGGACGGCGTGAGCAACTGGCTGTTTCAGGCACCCAACGCCGTTGGAACGCCCGGCGTCGGTGACGGACTGACCTACGTCGGCGACCGCAGCGGGAACCTGTTCGCACTCGATTCGGTGAGTGGCGCAATCGAGTGGCGATTCGAAACGGATGCCGGACTGGAAGTATCCCCGACACTTCTCGGTGACACTCTTTACGTCGCGACCCGGGACGGACAGGTGTTCGGCCTCGATGCGCAAACCGGCGAGGAACGGATTTCGTTCCGCAGTCCCGCACGAGCACTCACCTCGCTTCGAATCGCGGGCGACACCCTGTACGCGACCGGTCTCGACGGTGGTCTCTTTGCCCACGATTTAACCGACGGAACGGAACAGTTCCGCTTTGCCCCGTCGCTCGCTATCGCCGGTGCACCGGAAGTTGTCGGCGACACGACATACGTCGACACCGTCGATGGGGATGGGGTGTACGCCATCGACGCCGAAACCGGCGAAACGAAGTGGCGCTACCGAATGGAGGCGGGCATCTGGTCGTCCCCGGTCGCCGTGGGCGGCATCGTTTACGTCGGCTGTGCCGACGGCAACGTTTACGCGTTGGACGCTCGCGAGGGAAGCGTCCGATGGCGTGTCCAGACCGGCGCGCGCGCGTCTGGGGGTCGCCTGTCGTCACGAACGAGTTGGTGTACGTCAGCAACGACGATGGCTTGGTATTCGCGCTTGACCGCGCCGACGATCGCGTTCGGTGGCAGTTCCAGGCACAAGATTCGCTCGTCCCCCCGCCAACGGTCGGCCGCGATGGTGTCTACGTCGGTGACGTGGCGGGAACGGTGTACGCACTGCCACAGTAATCGAGCGTTTCGTCCTTCGGCGTCGGTTCCGGCCACACATCGCGCAAAGACGACAATCCTGATTTTTCTCATCGCGTGTCGTGGTATTGCATATCGCTTCCGTTTCGGATGGCAAGGTCTTTCTTCGGTCGGGTAAGAATTGCCGGTCAGAACTCGCAGAGGCCCCTACATCATGTCATCAACTGGGAAACAGAAGGAAGAGGAACCGGAGACGGCGGCTGAAACGGCTCGGCGACAACTCGAGCGTGCCGCGGCACATCTCGATGTCGAACGCGGCATCATCGAGCGATTGAAACATCCGGACCAAGTTCACCGCGTCTCGGTTCCGCTCAAGCGGGACGACGGCAACACGGAGATTTTCACCGGCTACCGCGCGCAACACGACAGCGTGCGTGGACCGTTCAAAGGTGGAATGCGCTACCACCCCGGAGTGACCGAAGAGGAGTGTACTGGTCTCTCGATGTGGATGACGTGGAAGTGTGCCGTCATGGACATCCCGTTCGGCGGTGCGAAAGGCGGTATCGTCGTGAACCCGAAGGAATTGAGCCACGAGGAAAAGGAACGACTCACGCGACGCTTCGCCGAGGAACTACGCGACTTCATCGGCCCGATGCGCGATATCCCTGCGCCCGACATGGGAACCGACGCGCAGACGATGGCGTGGTTCATGGACGCCTACTCGATGCAGGAAGGCGAAACCCAACCAGGTGTCGTCACGGGCAAGCCGCCCGTCGTCGGCGGTTCCTACGGACGTGAGGAATCACCCGGTCGCTCGGTCGCAATCATCGCACGCGAAGCGTGTGAGTACTACGACTACCCGCTCGAAGACACGACGATTGCAATCCAAGGGTTCGGTAGTGTCGGCGCGAACGCGGCACTCTCCCTCCACGAGTGGGGGGCGAACGTCGTCGCCGTCTCCGACGTGAACGGCGCGATTTACGACCCTGACGGGTTGGCTATCGACGAGATTCCGACTCACGAGGAGAAACCGGAGGCGGTTACGACCTTCGACGCACCACAGCGCGTTTCGAATGACAAACTTCTCGAACTCGACGTCGACGTACTCATCCCGGCGGCAATCGGCAACGTCCTCACCGAGGCAAATGCCCACAACGTGAAAGCCGACATCGTCGTCGAGGGAGCGAACGGTCCGACGACGACCACCGCGGACGAAATCATGGAGAAGCGCGGCATCCACGTCATTCCGGACATCCTCGCCAACGCGGGCGGTGTCACGGTGTCGTACTTCGAATGGTTACAGGACATCAACCGGCGTCAGTGGTCGCTTTCCCGCGTCAACGAGGAACTCGAAACCGAGATGCTCAACGCGTGGAACGACGTGCGCAGCGAAGTCGAAGACCGCGATGTGACGTGGCGTGACGCCGCGTACATCGTCGGCCTCTCGCGCATCGCGAAGGCCCATCAGGCACGCGGTCTCTGGCCATAAGCCGGTTGCAGGAATTCGCCGTATCCGTTCGCGGCTGAAAACAATGTGATTTTCTCGCGTTTCGGTACCCTTCTCGATATCGGATTCAATCACGTTTCGACAGACCGGCATCGAATGCGACCCCGAAGACGACTCCGAGTGCGACTCCCATCGCGAGATTATCAATCAACAGACCGAATGCAACGCCGAGGCCGGTCCCGAGACCCATACCGGCACCCGTCCACGTTCTTCCATCGTCCTTTCCGTTATCGATTTCGTGGCCGTTCGTATTCCCGGTTCGAACCATACTTCATTGCTGGTGGTGAGCAACGATAATTGTTCCCGACAGAGTGTGTCTACCCGTCGATTTTCACCGCTTCGACAACCCGGCCCCGATTGCGACGCCAATCGCCATTCCCATTCCCACACCGAGCGCGAGGTTGTCCAGTGCGACACCGAGCGCGGTGCCGATTGCAATACCGAGCGCGATACCGACACCCATCTGCCGTCCGCCAACGGTGTTCGATTCGTTGGTGCCGTTGTTTTCCCCGGTTTCGGTAGGTTGTGCCATGACACTTCATTGATGGGAACGAACATAACTGTTCCCGATGGGTTGAAACCTCGTCTCCGCGTCGCCTCGAATATGCCACGACGAAGCGTCATGTTCACGCCGGGCGACCGCCCGGAAATGATGCGCAAAGCACCCGGAGCAGGAGCCGACGTAATCGTGTTCGATCTGGAGGATGCGGTCGCGCCCGAGCGAAAGGCCGAGGCTCGGGAAGCGATTCGGTCGGTGCTCACCGACCCGGAGTTCGACCCCGATTGCGAAGTGTGCGTTCGGGTCAATCCGGCGGGCGTCACCGCCGACGACGACCTGCGAGGAATCGCGGACGGTATGGATTCGGTCAATTCTATAATGCTTCCGAAAACGGGGTCTTCGGGGGATGTGGAGACCCTCTCTCGTCTGCTCTCCGAACACGACTGTGAAGTCCCCATCCTTTCACTGGTCGAAACCGCACGAGGCGTGCTCAACGCGGCGGAAATCGGGGCAGAACCGGCGGCCGACGCGCTCGTGTTCGGTGCCGAAGACCTCTCCGCGGATATCGGTGCGACCCGAACCGACGAGGGGACGGAAGTACTCTACGCCCGCGAACACGTCGTGCTGGCCGCGAGCGCGACGGGCGTGGACGCCATCGACACTGTCTACACGGATTTCGGCGATACCGAGGGATTGACCGAGGAAACCGAGTTCGCCATCCAACTCGGTTACGACGGCAAGATGGCGATTCACCCGGCACAGGTCTTGCCCATCAACGATGCGTTCACGCCCGACCCGGAACGCATCGAGTGGGCGGAAGCGGTGCTCTCGGCGAAGGCGGAGGCGGACGCCGACGGCCGGGGGGTCTTTCGCGTCGATGGGGAGATGATAGACGCACCGCTCATCGCGCAGGCGGAACGGATTCTGGAGTACGCGGACGCAACCGAACGACAGTCACCTTAAACTCGATTTAGGAATAATAGTTCATTCTAATTTCGCCATGCTTAACAGTGGGTGGGTGGGATTGACAAACGATGTCCGAACAAGCGAATCCGTTCGAGAGTCTGCAGGAACAAATCGATGACGCAGCCGAGTACATCGATGCGTCCCCAGACGTTCTCGAACGGCTCAAACACCCCGAGCGCGTGCTCGAAACGAACCTCTCCGTCGAAATGGACGACGGTTCTATCGAGGTGTTCAAGGCGTTCCGCTCGCAGTTCAATGGCGACCGCGGCCCGTACAAAGGCGGAATCCGATATCACCCCAACGTCAGCCGCGACGAAGTGAAAGCCCTCTCCGGGTGGATGGTGTACAAAACCGCCGTCGTCGATATCCCCTACGGTGGCGGGAAGGGTGGCATCGTCATCGACCCCGACAACTACAGCGAGGCCGAACTCGAGCGAATCACGCGGTCGTTCGCCAAGGAACTCCGACCCATTATCGGCGAAGACCGCGACATCCCCGCACCGGACGTGAACACCGGCCAGCGCGAGATGAACTGGATCAAAGACACCTACGAGACGCTCGAAAACACGACGGCACCCGGCGTCATCACCGGCAAGGCGCTCGACTCCGGCGGCAGTGAGGGTCGTGTCGAAGCGACCGGTCGCTCGACCATGCTCACCGCCCGCGAAGCCTTCGATTACCTCGGCAAGGAGATGGAAGGCGCAACCGTGGCTGTGCAGGGCTACGGAAACGCCGGCTGGATTGCGGCGAAACTTCTCGAAAACCTCGGCGCGAAAATCGTCGCCGTTTCGGACTCCAGCGGCGCGGTCTACAACGAAGACGGCCTCCACGCCATCGACGTGAAAGACCACAAAAACGAGACCGGAAGCGTCTCTGGCTACGCTGGCGCGAGCGAGGAGATGAGCAACGAAGACCTGCTCACGCTCGATGTTGACCTGCTCGTTCCCGCCGCACTGGAGAACGCAATCGACGGCGACCTCGCACAGGACGTGCAGGCGGACGTCGTGGTGGAAGCCGCAAACGGCCCACTCACCCCCGAAGCCGACGACGTGCTGACGGAGCGCGACGTTCACGTCTTCCCCGACATCCTCGCCAACGCGGGCGGCGTGACGGTGTCGTACTTCGAATGGGTGCAGAACCGCCAGCGCTTCTACTGGGACGAAGAGCGCGTCAACGACGAACTCGAAAGCATCATCGTCACCTCGTTCGACGACCTCACGAGCGCCTACGAGGAACACGACCTGCCGAACTTCCGCACCGCGGCCTACGTCGTCGCCCTCCAGCGCGTCATCGACGCCTACGAAGAGTCCGGCAACTGGCCCTAAACGTTAGCAGACGTCGAATAGTCGAGTTTCTTTGATTTTGCCTACGTTTTGGCGTTTGCGTTGTATCAGATGTGCCGCTAGGTAGTGCCGACAACAAACGAAGCCCTCATTCGCTCCGTAGTCGCTCATTCGCCCTTCATCCACCAGGAACCGTACCGAACCGCAAGTCTCTCCACTCCTCCCCGCCAGCGGGGGACTGCACTCGGTGTTCGGTTCGCTCACGACTCACGGCTTCGCCGTTGTCTCGCGGCATTGCCGCTCGACAGTCCGCGGAACGGACTTCCGCGCTATTCGCTGTCGAGACGACGCCGTCGCCTCGCTCCCCTCGTGCGAACGCGCTGGCGTACCCTTGCGGCAAGTCAATTGCTAATCGTCAATCGCAACCCCGTCAAGCCGACAGGACGCGCCGGGAGTCGGGCCTGAGCCATCTCGGCGAAGGACCACGACTCGTCGCGGGGAGGACTGGAGCGTCGAGGGCGGGTGGCCCGACCGCTGGCCCACTCGCCCTCATGCAGTGGCGGTCATTTGGAGTCGTGACTAGCAATCCGCCCTAAACCGACCATTCCGACAATCACCTTCCACCTAACTACTCTACCGTGCGCTTCCCATTCATCACCCCCAGCCAACGACAAGCAAAAGCCTCAAACCCATTCCCACTTTCGTAGAACTTTCGAGAGACATATACGGGGAGCAACCCGAGTTCGAATCATGAAGCGCCGAGCGTTTTTAGCCGGAATCGTCGGCTCCGCATCCGCAACGCTGGCGGGCTGTTCGGGAATCCTGAACACCGGCCGAAATAACACACAGGGCGATTTCGACATCGGAATGGCGTCAACGGCCTTCCTCCCGCGTAAATTTGAAACCACCGTCGGTGAACCTGTCGTATGGAAAAACACCGGTGCACGCAGACACACCGTCACTGCATACGGAAACGGCGGGATACCGGACGGTGCCGAATACTTTGCCTCCGGTGGCTACGATTCCGAAAAAGCGGCCCGTGACGCGTGGATGAGCGGTTCCGGCGGCGCGATAGATCAAAACCGAACCTACGAACACACCTTCGAGGTGCCGGGGAGCTACTCCTATTTCTGTGTCCCACACGAGGCCAGTGGCATGTCCGGCAATATCGTCGTAACCGAATAGCGGTTCGCTACGTAGCTCGTCGTTTTCTATCGTCGCAACTCGGCATCCGAGCGCAAAAAACGAAACTGATTGCGTCGATTAGACTTCGACGTCGTCTTCTTCCACGTCCACGGAGGTCTCCTCTTCTTCAGCGACCTCTTCGGGGTAGGCTTCCAGCGTTGCCTTCTGGATTTCGACCCGTCGGAGTGGGTAGATGGTTTTTGCCTCGCCGTAAATCGCACTGGAGATGCGACCTTCGACGACGCTGTCGACGACCTCTTTGAACGTGCGGTCTTGCACTGCGTCCCGCACGAGGTCGATCATCGTTCGGCGGATGGCTTTCTCCTGACTGTGGTCTGCCTTCTTCGTCGTGAACGCGACGGGCTGAATCTGGACGCGGTAGTCGTCCGAGGTTAACACCGTGATGTACGCCTCGATTTTCGAGGCACCGCGGCGGCCGAGACTACGGAGGTAGTCGCGGGTGAGTTCGTGTCGAACGAACTCGGTGTACGCCGAGTCGCTGCCAACGTCGTTGATTTTAAAGGTCAACTTCGTATTGTTCTCGCTGGCGTTGTTCGTCAGTTCGCCCAGCGTGGTTTCGATGGTGCGGCCAAGCACCTTGTCCGGTTCATCTGCGGGGGTCGTTCCAAGCTCCTCTCGGTCGAACTGCTCGGGAGCGAGGACGGTGTACCACCGCTTTTCCTGTGACTTCTTAGAGACTGATCGTTCACTCATGGTTCGTGTCGTTGTAATCGTTCGCTATCTGTACTGTCTGTGCTGCCACCGAGAGGTTGATGACGTAATCGTCTACGGTCGATTGGAGTCCGCCGGTCGTCTCGCGTTCGATATGCGTCACGATCGTCCCGTCGTCCACGCTCGTTTCGATTTCGGGCGTGTTGTCCGGTTCGAGCGACGCCGCGATACGGTCGGCGGCCTCCAACTCCGTGCGAATCGTTGCTCGTCTCATAATGCCTCCCGAAACGCCGAAAGGAACTCCTTTGCATCCGCGTCGAACCGCGCGTATCCGCGACGTGCGCTTCCCGTCCCAGTTCCGTTGAGTGTGTCTGCGGCGGCCACCATCGCATCGCCGATGGCCGACAGTCCCGAATCGGGTTTCAGTCCGCGACCATCGACCGCCACGGCGGCTGCCTCGTCGTCGGTGACGACCAGCGCGATCGGCTCCGGTGAGCGGAAGTCGCCCAATAACCGAGCGGCCGTCTCGACCGGGGCATCGTCCGTGCGAGCAACGAACAGGCCGTCGTATCGTCCCGTCGTCGCTTCGTGAAGCACGGCGTGGGCCTTCTCCGCGTGGTTGCGCCACGCATCCAGCGCGGGCGCGCGGGCGTCGTGTCCGAGCGCCAGCGCGACGCCCGTTCCGGACTGCTCGTGTGCGACCGCATCGAGCACGTCGGCGTAGCCGCCGAGCGTCGCAAACGGTTCATCGACGAGTTCGTAGGGATGAACCGCACGCTCGACCATTTCGCCCGCTCTCTGCGTCGCGCTCTCCGGCCCGGTGGCCGAGAGCGCGACGAGCGAGGCGACTCGACGATGCGCGTCATCGTCGAGTTCGACGGGCAGACCGATTTCCGCAAGTTCGGCCTGCACCGTACCCGGGTTGCCCGAGAAGCCTGCGTGAATCAGCGTCGAATGTGCCAATCCGTCCGCGAGGTCTTCTGTGGGCGTCGCGACGCCGGGTCTGCGGGTAAGTCGGTCGGAAGCCGCTTCCAACAGCCGGGCGCTTTCGTTCGCGCCCGGCGTGGTACCTGCGGCGACGGTGCCAGCGAGGCCGAGAACCGAGTCGGGGTCTCCGCCGAGTTCGTCCGCGGCCTCGAAGGCCGTGACGCTCGCCGGACGTCCGGTGAGTGCCACGTCGCCGCCCATTCCACCAACCGTCACGACGACTTCGTCGTCGCCGGATTCGGCGTGCTGGGTCGGAAATCGCGTCGCACTCACCTGGAACGGGATTCCGATGGTTGCGCAAGTGCGAGCGAGGATACCGCTGGCCGCGAGTGCGTCGCCGTCTGCGTACGCGACGATTCGAACGAAATCGCTATCGCGAAGCGTCGCTGCGACGTCGGTCGCGGAAGGGGCGTCCTCGGAAGCGGTTCGACCGGATGTTGCCATCTATAGGAGTTCTTTCGCGGTGTCGTAGGTGTAGGTGAAGTCCTGGTCGAGTTCGTCGCCACGGTAGTAGTTTACGAGGCGGCGAACCTTCGACTCGGTGTTCTGCAGCGCACGCTTGTTCTGCTTGTCCTGCGGGTTTGCATTGACGTGCTCACGCAGGCGCACGGCGCGCTCCATCAGATTCCGGAGGTCTTCGGGCAGCTCTGGGTCTGCGTCGTTTTCCTCCAGAATCTCGGTCACTTTCTTGCCAGTGACGAGTTTCACGTTCGGGACAGGCGTGCCGGTCACGCCTTCGTCGCGGAGCTTCAGTCCGATTTTGCTCGGGCTGTAGCCATCTTCCGCGAGTTCGACAACGCGGTCTTCCACGTCGTCTGCATCTACGTCGCTCCACTCCGGTGGTTCGTCTGCCACAGGTCGATCCGAACCGGACGACCCGCGGCGTCGTGTGTGCATTCGTGCCATTGTTCGAGGATAGGAACTGCACGAGCCGCTAGAGTGTGATGGCGGAAATTCCGCCAGTCGTGGCGAATGCCACGGTGCACGTCCGCAATCCCAAGTTGCGCAAATGAGGCGAAATGCCCCGGAAGAGTGCGGGCGGATGCCCGCGAACGCCCGCAACGAGTCGGATTTGCGGCTGTGCCGTTCCCGTACTTGGTCAAAAAAATCCGAAGGCAGTTAAATCGTTGCTATTCGATTCGTCATGCTACAGTCCGCCGCGGGTGCACGGATTTCGAGAGGTTTATCAATGGTCACCGGGAAGAAGTGAGTGCAGACGAGGGCTCGTAGATCAGTGGTAGATCACTCCCTTGGCATGGGAGAGGCCCCGGGTTCAAATCCCGGCGAGTCCACTTCTCTTTCACTCCATTCACATGGAGCCAACGGCATCTAGTTTTGGGATGGAGCGAAAGCGAATTGATTACGAATCGGATCCTGCCTCGCCATCTGTATCTCGCAAATCGTCGGTCTCTTCCTCGGTAGCCGACTGTACGTCGTCGATATCGATATCGAGTTCGTCCTCGTCAATTGCGGATTCGAGCGTATCGGTATCGGTTATGGCATCCATGCCGTTCTCGGCAACCGCCGACTGAATCGTTCCCGCATCGATGGCGCTATCGACGGATTCGCGTTTCACTGCTGATTTGACGGCGCGTTTCACTGCGAGATACCCGACTGTCCCCGCACCGCCAGCCACGACCGCGCCGGGAATTCCATATCGCTTGTATCCGAATTTTGCCGCCTTCTTCCCGATTGTGAGTGGGCCAATCATCGTGTTCTGTAACAGGAGACGAACGGAGGTAAGGGCCGGGCCTGCAAACGAAAGGCACCAATCTGAAATTCCCTCTCCAGCCACCTCACGCCAACTCCTGCAGTTCGGTCTCGGAAAGGTGTTCACAGTGGGGCAGGCGTACTTTCGCTCGTGCCGAGACGCCTCCACGAATCCGGACGCTAAAATCGAGCTGAAGGTGTCGGATTGGGGGCTCGTGTTCCACGAAATACGTCAGCGACGAAGAAAAGGGGGAGGATAAACCCGCCGAAAGGGCTAATTCTGACCGAATTGTAGCTCCATCGAATAGAATGTGTGGTGGTACCAATGACCAATCAAAAACGAGGCGAACGCTCCTTCGACAGGTCGCTGTCGCTGGAGGTGCGATTACGGGAATCGGAACCGCACCGATCGGAGCAACTGAGGAATCGCAACAAACCGCAGAGAACCGAACGGAAGGGTCGGCTCAAAAGCTCTACACCTGTGACATCACCACCGAAGCCGACCCGACACCCGACGTGAACGATCGACTCCGTGTCGAACGAATCGAGGGGACGTTCGGGCCGACGAAACCTGCCTGTTTCGAGGAGCAAACGCTCCTTTACAGATACCTCTTCACGGTGTTCAAGGGGGAAGAACCGCGAGGTCGGCAGGGAATCGCGTTCGCACCGCAGAAGCGACTTCCGCGCGGCGTCTACAGAATCGCGAACATCTTCACCTGCGCTCAGGCGCCGAGTGGATTTTGTGCGGTGAAACCGTTCTACGGTGTCATCGTCCGACGTGTCGATGCATGAGACAGGGTTTACTCGCGCCGCTGCGCCCACTCGGTGCATAGTTCGACGATGGGAAGAATCGGGACATCGCCGTTATCGAATCCCACGAACAGCGGCCCGGATTCCTCGGGACATTGGATGACGACAGCGGTGTCGAACGTGTACAGTGCGAAATTGAGCGGTCCGGCGCGGAACACGTTTTCCGTATCTTCACGCGGTTCATCCGCGAGTAGTGATTCGCCGTGAATTCGGTCGAAATCCGTCGGCGTGAAGCGTCCAGCAACGTCGTCCCGAACGTACAACACATCGTACCCTCCATCTCGCCGGCTGGCGACCGTCTGGAGCGCGGGGCCGAGGTGCGATTGCAAGTCGCTGACGAACGCCTCGTCAGAGTCGAACACAGTTACCCCATCGTTCGGGAAGCGGAACCATCAACGTTTGTGACGGTTCTGCCCCTCGTGTTCCATCAACTTCTCCGTCGGCGATTAGATGCGCTCGATATCGGGCGAGTCGCAGTAGGGACAGTGCAAATCCGGCAGGTCGGTGGAGTACGCGAATTTCCTCCCGCAGTAGTGACACCGGTAGTCGTCTCCCTCTATCGTGAAAATTCGCTTCACCGAATCGAAGAATCCCATTTGAGAATAGTTCACCGTACACACACTTAACGTTCGCCGACGGTTACACGCTGCTGAGCAGTCGCATCGCCAGTCCGGCGAGAATAACTAACAGGCCGAGTCCGGAGGTTATCGGCTCCGGAAGGAAGAGCATGACGACGCCAACGAGCATCACGATTGTCGAGGTTCGAGCCATAGTACGATGTTACACGGCTGGAAGCCATATAGTTCTGCCTGCATTTGCATCCATTTTTAAACCAGTTCGGTTGACTCTTTGACGTAGTTTTATATGATTTGGATAATGGGTGTATAAAATGACTAGTCGAGCATCGGATGAAAAATCGCGGAACCAGCGGGCGTAAGCACCGCTCCGGGGTCATTTTGATGATGGGTTTGGTTGTCATCTCCCTCGCTGGCATTCTCCTCATCGGTTCCGGTGCAGTGTCAGAGATCCGTGGCTCGGTGGAGATACAGAACGCCGAACACACGATGCGCGAAGTCGATGCTCGCTTGAGCCAAGTCGCGTTCAGCGCGAACGACGCGCACACGCTCGATTTCAGCGGACAGAATGGGGATGTCGAGGTGACGAAAAACGGACGGATGACAATAACCGTCGTCAACGGGACAAACCAGCCGTGCCGTGAGGAGATGGCGTTCGGAGCGATCGAATACCGCGGCGAGGGCGACGAGGTGGTCGCCTATCAAGCGGGCGGGGTCTGGAAGCGGACCGACGATGGAAGCGTGATGCTATCGCCGCCGGATATGCAGTACCGGAACGGAACGTTCAGTTTTCAGATGGTGAACGTCACCGGCTCCGTCGATGGGTCGGTCACACAACTCCAAGTGAGCAAGAACACGACCGCTTCGCGGGCGGACAGTCAAGCGTTCCGCGAGACGTTCACCAAACCCCGATGCAATCCACCGGACAACGCGACGCTCACGGTTCACATTGACTACTATCGGGCGTGGGGCAAATTCTTCAAAACACGTCGACGACGGCGTCGTAACCATCGACGACGAGAACAAAACCGCAGCGCTCACCGTGATTCTCAGCGGTTCGACGGCACAGAGCGGCGAGAACAGTCTCAGTGCCGGACAGAACGCGTCCGTCGCTGTTGAAGTACTCGGAACGGAAATCTCAACCAGAGGCAACACGCACGAAGAGCAAACGAAACAACGGGCGAAACGGAAATTCACGGCGCAAAAATAAACTTCCCAGTCAACATGCGAATCAACATTGGCGAGGACACCTACGAACCGTGGGTCGACGGTATCGGGTCATCGTCGGTCATCAAACACGACATCAACGATCCGACGAACGGGGAGTATTATCGCTTCACGGAAAACGTTAGCGCGGGCGAGGCCATCAGTGTTGAGGGGACTGCATACGCCCCCGAGTCTGTAAGCTGGTGGACGTCGGTCGAGAAGCGGCTTAACCATAACGGAGACGGGCACGACTACGTCTGGACTTCGTATCGCACGAGTAAGGAGGGGTCAATGCAAGCGAACATCGAGGTGGACACGGACGGGAAAGGACAGAGCGAAGCGAACGTCGTGCTCCTCGCGGACGAAATGGAAGTTCCAAACTACGGGTCAACGAACGTCGAACAGAGAAACATGTCCCAGACCCTCGGCGACCGCATAAACGACACTGGGCACCTTGACCTCAATTCGAACGAGTTCGTCCTCGTGTACGAACTGTCGTGCGAGGACGCGACGACGGACGACACCGGCAACCCGAACAAATGGGGAAGTACCGACCCTGACTACAACGACGCAGTCGTTCTCGTCTCCATTCACGAATACGGAAGCGTCACCGCGCCCGAGGATTTCAGAATCTACGTCACGATGAATCAGGTCGAAATCACGAAGAAGAACGCTTAGTTTCGCACTTCGAACGCGACGGCCGTTTCACGGACGAATGCCCAACGCGTCGGGCATTCGTACCACGACCCGTTTTCCTTCCACCCGTTCGATTCGAAATATCGGTTCCACGCCGCACTGTTCGGCGAGGACGAAACGCGTAGCTCACTTCGTTCGCTGCACGGGCGTGGCGGGATTCGAACCCGCGGTCGAGAGGTTAGGAACCTCTCGCCCTATCCGCTAGGCCACACGCCCTGTTAAAAACACGAACTAACGCAGAAAAAACGTTTACTGTCCGGATTCGGTTTCGGTTTCCGTGCTGGTTTCGGTTCGCTGCGGTTCGTCGTCGAACTCGCTCGAACTGCTGGGCGACGAATCGGACTCCTGCATCTCGCGGAGTTCGTCTTCGACTTCCTGTCGTCCTTTCTTGAACTCACCCATCGCCTCACCCGTCGAACGCGCGAGCTTCGGAATCTTGTTCGCACCGAATAGGAGCACCGCGATGAGGAGAATCACCGCAAGCTCCATTCCGCCGGGAACCGGCCCGAATAGTGGTATCATTTCGTACATCCTCTACCAGTTGCTTACCCATTGGCAATTATAGGCTTTTTGCTCTTCCCAGGTTCGGATTGTCATCAGCAATCTAACTCGTCTGCTGCGGAGACGTGTGCCCGAGACATTTTTTGCGCCGGAACGAGAGGTACGGTCATGGACGAACCAGAAACGGAACCCGTCGAAAACGGGCGGCGTGCGTACGATCCGGACGCCGACCACGCGTTCCCGGACGAGAAACTGAACGAAGTGTTGGAATTCATCGAAAATGACGTTGAGATTCAAACGTACCTGGACGCACAGAACGTCAATGCAGTAACGCGAAAGGGGTACAACGACCACGGGTCGAAACACATCGAAATCGTCCTCAATCGCGCCCTCCTCCTCTACGACTTGCTGAAACGCGGCGGAGTAGAGTTCAACGGTGCCGCAGACGAAGGGCTAGACGAAGAGGACGAAAGCGTCATCGTCGCGTTCGCCGCGGTGCTCCACGATATCGGCCACATCGTCCACCGCGACGACCACTCTTACTACTCGATTCCGCTGGCGGCGGACGTTCTCGACCGCGTGCTTCCGAACTTCTACGACACCGCCGACTCGGTTCGGATGAAGGGCGAAATCCTTCATGCGATTCTCTGCCACCACACCGAAGAAGACCCCCTCACGACCGAAGCGGGCGTGATTCGTGTCGCAGACGCTCTCGACATGGAACACGGTCGTTCGCGAATTCCGTACGAGAAGGGTGGTCGCGGCATCAACACGGTTTCCAGTCAGGCAATCAAGAAAGTCAGCCTCCGGGAAGGGGGTACTGTCCCCGTTCTCGTCGAAATCGAGATGATGAACGCGGCCGGCGTCTATCAGGTTGACAACCTGCTCAAGGCGAAGCTTCACAAATCCGGACTGGAAGACGACATTCGAATCGTCGCACTCAACGTCCGCGAAGGAAGCGACGCCATCGTCGAGCGAATGGAACTCTAACTCCGAGTGACGTTCTCGTACACTCGTTCTAACTTTTCGACCGCTCGCTCGACGTTGACTTCCGAACGTCGGGCAAGACACGATTCTCTGAGTCGGTCGCGTTCCGACAGCGCGTGCTGAATGGCATCCTGGAAGTCGTCGATGTCGCCGCTTTCGAAGCGGTAACCCGTTTGACCCTCGGTGATAGTGTTCGCCAGCGCACCGGCGTTCGCACCGACCACGGGGGTTCCGCAGGCATTCGCTTCGAGGGCGACGAGACCCTGGGTTTCGACCGGACTTGGGAAGGCGAACACGTCCAATGCGGAGTAAAACGCTGGCATCTCCTCTCGCTCCAGAAAGCCGAGGAACCGGACGTCCGTTTCTGATTCGCGTGCTTGCTTTTCCAGCGACTTGCGGGCGGGGCCGTCGCCACCGAAAACGACGGTTACGTCCATTCCTTCGGCAGCGTCGATGAGTTCCGAGAGTCGTTTTTCGTACCCATGCCGACCGGTGTAGCCGATGAGTGGCCGGTCGCCGTCGAGGTCGTATTTTTCCACGAATCCGGCAGTTTCGACGGGATGGAATCGCTCGGTATCGATGCCGTTCGGTACGACGTGAACGGGGGCATCAACGCCGACTGTCTCGACGACGTGCTTTCGCGTCGCTTCGCTCGGGGTGAGTACCGCATCAGAGCGGCCGAAAAACCAGCGTTCGTAGGCGACCGACGCGCGTTCGACGTATTCGGCGGCGGATTCGTTCGAGACGAGGTAATCGGCGTACTCGCCCGTCGGAGTGTGGTAGGACGTGACGAAGGGTGTGTCCTGTTTCCATGCGAGTCGTAAGCCACCGAGGCCGATGGCGAACGGGGTGTGTGCATGGACGATTTCGGCGTCGGTGACGGCTTTCGGAACCCGCGGCGTTCCGAGTCGATACCCATCGTAGAACGGAAACGGAAGACTGCCGATAGGGTGTTCACCCTGTTCGGGCGTGTACTCGTCCGACCGTGGGTAGACCACGTCCATCCGCCCGTCGTTTTTTTCCCAGCAGTCTCGCCACGACCGTATCGTGTAGGTGACGCCGTTTATTGTCGGCAAGTACGTATCCGTGAACGCGGCGACCCATCGGCTCATTATCCCGACATTCACAGAGCGGGTCTTAAGGACTTATGACTTTCAGACGAGTTCGCGGTACGTCTCACTGAGTCGGTCGCCGAGTCGCTCTAAGCTGTGTTCCGCGGCGGTTTTTCTCGCGTTCTCTCCTAATCGTTCGCGGAGTTCCGGATTCCGGTCGAGGAGTTCCAGCGCGCGTTGGAACTCCGCTTCCGTTTCACACATCAGGCAATCCTCGCCGTGCGTGTAGAACTCGTTGAACACCGGAATGTCTCGAAGCACGACGGCCTTGCCGCAGGCCATCGCTTCGAGGACGGCGATTCCCTGATTTTCGTCCTTTGCCGGGAAACAGAGTACGTCACCCGCCGCAAACGCGCCGCGTTTATCCTCCACCCAGCCCGTGAAGGTGACGTTCTCGGGGGGGTTTTGCACCCACTTCTTGACGGTCGAACTGGCCTGCGGCCCGGTGTCGTACGGGCCGAACCACGCGAAGTCGAAGTCGGTCGCCTGCGCGAGGCCGCAAAAAGTCGTGAGACCCTTGCGCTCGAAGACGTTCCCCATCGTGAAGGCGACCATCCCGTCCAAATCGTATCGGTCACGGTACTCCTCCCGCAGGGATTCGAACCCCTCTAGCGATTCTGTGTCCACACCGTTCGAAATCGGGCGAATCGGTGCGTCGATGGGATAGGCTTTGAGCACGGCTTTCGTGTACTGACTCGGGCAGAGAACCAAGTCCGCCTGCGAGTAGAACCACTTCAGGTAGCGTCGCAGCGGTCGCGCGGCGAGCGTCGAACCACGGAAACTCTCCGCAAAATCCTCGCTGGTGACGTGCGCGTGAAGTACGAGCGGAATCCCCGCACGCTTTGCGTGGCAAGCAACTGTCACCGACCCCGGCCCGATGACGTTGCAGTGAGCGACATCAAAATCGGCGAAGAAACGGCCACCTACTGCCCGGGAAGCCAGCCCATGAACCGGCGTTCCGCCGCGCCATGGCGAGGTGGCGACATCCACGTCAGTCCTCGCGAGCGCCTTGCGTTGGTGTTTTGTGGAGGTTCCGATGCCACTCCGATCCAACCGGGATTCGAGTTCGAGGTAGTTGAGTGCGCGCACTGGAGCAGTGATGGAATAGCCGACCATTACCGCTTTCGGAAAGGGCACGTTGAATGACCACAAAGTATTTGTTACCACAGGATCATGGGGGGAATGGGGCAATACAGGAAACTTCTATCCTTGTCCTGTCTCGCCCCGGAAACCCCCACCCCCCATTCCGAATGACTGTAGCTGAAGAGCGAATAGAGCGTCTCGCAGGACTTGCGAGGGATGCTGCTGTTGATTGTAACGACGAGCGAGCACGTGAGTACGTTCAGCTTGCCAGACGAATCGCCGAGCGAAATCGTCTTTCGCTCCCCCACCAATTCAAGCGATTCACCTGCGATTCCTGCGACGCCTATCTCCGACCCGGAAAGAACGCCCGCGTTCGACTGCAAAGCGGCCACGTCGTCATTACCTGCGACTGTGACGCACAGACCCGATATCCGTACGAATAACGTCAGAAACTACGAACGTGGTAGTTTGATTCCGGCAGAATTTTCCTCAGAAACCAGTGGTTACGTTTCGAAGTTGCCGTCGTAGGCACTGCCTACTGGTGTGTTCTTCCACATCTCTGAGTCTGAACTCCGGTTGATTCGGGTAGCTGGATATACCACGGTGCGACCAACATGACGGCAACTGTAATCACAGCTGCCGTGTCCTCGTCATTAGCAACGCAGCGAACTCAGTCTCCACCAGCGCCTCGAATCCACTTCGAAGACGAAAACGACAAGTCTCGTCCCCTACCAATCTCTGTCATGGCCAGACAACAGTGGACGGACATGATCGTGGGGGACAGAATGGCCGTGGATAGGGAGTTCGCACAGCAAGTCACCGACTCGCAGTTCTCCCGACAGGAGTGGGGACTGATAATGACCGCCGTCGAGTTCGACATCAAGCATCCGACGGACGACGAACAGGCGAGGCTCATCGCCGACACCAGCAAAGTTCGACAGGTGATGCCCGAGATGGAGAACATCCAATCGCAGATGAACACGATGGCGGGCAAATCAGCGACGAAGGAGAGTAAAGGCATTTTCAGTTCGATCAAGGACGCCCTCGGAATGGGTGGCGGTGGCGGCGGTATCGACGAGGAGCGACTCGCCGCCGCCGAAAGGTTAGCACAGGAGTACGCGGACAAACTGCAAACTCGCCTCGAATCGAACGGAAAGTGGGAGCGAGTTCGCACGGCGGTACAGGAGTGATACGACTCGCACCTGGAGCGTGGCGCTACGCCCTCCCGGCGTTTCTGCTCGCGGGGCCAGTCGGGTTTCTCTCGCCAATCGCCACGCTCGTCGCACTCGGAGGGGGAATCGCGATTTTACTGTTCTTCCGCGACCCTGACAGGACTCCCCCGGGAAACGGTGTTCTCTCGCCTGCTGACGGTCGAGTTTCCGTGATTCGGGAAGAAGACAACCGAGTTCGCGTCGGCGTGTTCATGAACGTTACCGACGTGCACGTCAACCGCGCGCCGCTCGCAGGACGGGTCGAATCGGTCGAACACGAACCCGGAACGCACCGCCCCGCGTTCAGCAAGGAATCGGACAACAACGAGAAAGTTCACGTCCGGTTTCCGGAGTACGACCTGACGCTCATCGCGGGTGCGTTCGCTCGCCGGATTCATCCGTACGTCGAGGGCGGCGAGACGCTGGAACGAGGGCAGCGACTCGGCCATATCGCGTTCGGCAGTCGCGCGGTCGTGCTACTCCCCGAGCCGTTCGAGGTGGGAGATGTCGCGGTAGTGAAAGGGGAGCGAGTCCGAGCAGGTGAAACGGTTCTCGCACGGTCTACTAGTGCTGATTCCGCCGGTGCAGTGGATTCGGCTGGTTCGACCTAATCGCTCGAATAGTCCCCACCGTGGAACAGTGTCAACTCTTCTGCCTCGTAGATGTTGATGAGTTCGGTGACGATTTCGTCATACGACTCGTCTTCGATTCGAAGGCTGTCGAGGCGCGAGACGGTTTCCTCGTCGAGTGTTATCTTTGGCATCGGTGTATCCTAACGCTCGCGAACGGTATTAAAACATAGGCCAACAGTAATTTGCTGTCGGTTTTGACTCGCGAGCCGAAAATTGAATTTCGGTGATTTGGACGAGTAACCGCCCGTTACTCGTTTCGTAGGTCTGTCTTTCTTCACGGAAGGGGTTGCTTTCGTTCGAACAGCGACCGGATAACAAAGTACCCACACTGTTGTTACACGTATCGCTGAGGTTCACTATGACAACGACAGAAAGCAGGGTTACAGGTCGAAACGACACCGTCACTGAAAATCGGTGCCAAAGCTGTGGGTCGTTCGTGACCCGTGATTTCGCTCGTGTGTTCGGAAACAACCACAACGAGGTGTTCGGGTGCCTCGAATGTATGACCGCCACGGAAGTCAAGAAAGGTGGGGCACGTGCGGAACGCGTGGACACATCCAAACTCATTGGTGGCCGAGAACCGCTCCGCTGACTTCGGAGGGGTGAGGGGACGGGGTGAAAATAGAACTCCAATCGGCTCTTTTTCCGGCGACGTCGCTCTTTAGCGTCGGCCCTCGTTGCCGCGCTCGAACACGCGGTTCGCGCCGGGTGCTTGGTGTGGCGGTGTGTGGTCAACATCCGCCATCGTCTGTTTCTCCCCGCTGCCGTCGGTCATCAGTCGCGGCCCGCGGGCGAAGTAGCCAGTTGTGGCGTCGTTTGTCTGTGGGTTCGTGTGGCTCATCTCTCGCATCGTCTGTCGATTTTTGGTCATGGTTCGTGGGTGGTGTCTCTTTGGTCTGAGACGGTGGTTTGGGCTCTCGGTCAGATGTGTTTCAACGGGTCAGGAATGAAAATGAGTAGGGGCGTTAGACCCCTACGATAAGAATCGAACCGACAGCGACACCGCTCGCAGCCTCCGAATACGAGTCAGTGGGTGACTGTCTCATGGTACTGTGTTACTCAGTAACTCGGTGTTTATAATACTTGCGCGGGTCGCAACGTTTGCCCCACTCGTCTGCCACAACGATAAGGTGGGTTCACGGCGTACCACGAGTTCCATGACGAACGACGAAGTCACCGAACTCCTGCGAAAGGCATACAGCGACGAAATCGAGACGGTGATGAACTATCTGACGAACTCCATCGTTCTCGATGGCGTGAGCGCCGAAGAGGTAAAAGAGAGTCTCGAAAGCGACATTCAGGAAGAGCTCGGTCACGCCGAGATGATCGGTCAGCGACTCAAGCAGCTGGACGAACGACCACCCGCATCGTACGACTTCGAGGCGCGTCAGGAGAATCTGCAACCGCCCGAAGACAGCACTGACGTATTGTCCGTCATCAAAGGTGTACTGGAAGCCGAAGAGGACGCTATCGAGACATATCGGAGCATCATATCAGCAGCAGAAGATGCGGACGACCCGGTCACGGAAGACCTCGGAGTGACCATTCTCGCCGACGAGGAGGCCCATCGAACGGAGTTCCGTGGATTCAAGCGCGAGTACGAAAAATAAGGCAAGGATTTTTCTCGGGGGGGTGAGAGGTGGCGTTTATGAGCAATTCGGGTTTCGACCTCGACCTCCAAACGGCCGAGAAAGAGATGGATTTCGCCGACGACGAACAAGTCATTCTGGGTATTCTCGACGGGACATCCCCCGTCGCGGAGCGAATTGAGGCCATCGAGCGCGGAAACGTGTTGGTCCTTGCGATCGATGGCGACCTAAAGGAACTCGCGGCCGATCTCGCACCAGCGGTAAAAAAACGGGGCGGAAATTTAGTGCATTTCAGGAGGTTCCTCATCATCTCGCCCCCCGACCTCGAAATCAACACGAGCGAACTCTGAGAAACGCCTGCGCTGATGGAGGTGTGGGCACAGTGTTGGAATTGCCACAGCGAATCCAGTGCACCCGAAGGACGCCAGCGAGGGCCACAGGGTGGCCCAAATGCTACAAATAGATCCAAAGTATATAAAAATTCAATTCTTTTTATAGGAATTTTGGCTTGTCCGCGGAAAAATCCGAAAAATTTGGAATCCGACACGAATTCGAAGTTGGGAGCAATAAGAAAAAGACCTGGACGATACAATCAGTAAACTGTCGCCATGGAGAAAAAACAGCCCTTCGTCGAGTACGTCCTACGTTCGGGGGCGCGCACCGACGTGTTGCTGGCTATCACCGAGGGTCACGACTCGACACAGGCATTGCTGAACCAAAACATCGCCAGCGAGTCAGCAGTGTATAACGCCTTGACTGAATTGGAAAACCGCGGTCTGATTTACATGCCAAAAACGAAACGCTGGGCGGTAACAGGGACGGGAGCGGTTGTCGCCGACCTCATCGACCGACAGCGGGAAACGGAGCACGTTCTCCAGACGGATACGGACTACTGGCAAAACCATGATGTGACCCCCCTTCCCGCCCCATTTCGTTCGCGACTCGCCGAGCTTTCGAACGGGGAAGTCGTCCGAGCGACGGACACACAGCCTTCACGTGCGGTACGCGAAGTGGAAACCCGACTCAAAGCTGCGTCCAGCGCCTCGGTTATCACACCGATTTTCAGCGAACGGTTTTCAGAGGCATTCATCGACGACTGTGAACGTCCTCGCCTCGTGTTGGGGAAGAACGTACTTGTAGATCTACTCAACGATACGACCGTCGATGTGGACGACAACGGGAATCTCGACGTTCGCGTAACTGACGTTTCATTCGCGATGACGGTGACCGATGACACCCTCCTACTCTCGCTCCCACTCCTCGATGGGTCGTACGACACACACACGGAGTTCGTCGCGGAATCGAACTGTGCGCGCCATTGGGGACGGGAACTGTTCGAACACGTCTGGTCGAACGCGGAATCTGCCACCGCCTACGCCGAATCGGTGGATACGAACGTCAAGTAGTGGCCGTCCGGGTCACGGATTCGAACCCCGGATGCGGATGATTCAATCGCGCACGACCAGTCTTCTACAGTCCTTTTTATCGCGCTCGGGTCGTCAACGGTAAACCCGATATCGACGTGAACACCACCGCGGGCGTCCGCGATGCCGAGATGTGGCTCCCAGAGTTCGAGGTCGAACGGGCCGCTCATTCGAACCCGCTTTCGATCCACACCCCGATTGTACGTCTCGAATCCGAGGTCGGTGTAGAAACGCTCGGCCTGTTCAAGGGCTTCCACTTCGAGGACGATTTCGAAGATACCCGTAATACCATCTCCCTCCACGTCAGTCCCACCGATTTCGACGCAGTTGCCGTCCGGGTCGTAAAAGTACAGCGAGCGTGCCGACCCGAAATCGTGTTCTACAAGGTCGAACTCGGGGGAAAGTCGGTCGCGCCAATCGCTGTACTGCGCTTTTGATGTGGAAAAGGCATAGTGCGTGTGTATCCCGCCGCGAGGGACACCGTGCGGTCTGCGAAGCACGAGCGCATGGCCTCCGGCATCGAAGACGACTTCCTGCTCATTGGCCTCCCGAACCGAGAGATCGAGATACGTCTCGTAAAATTCCCGTGCACGGTCGAGATACTTCACTTCCAGCGCAAGCCAACGGAGACCCGAGAGCATAGTCCGAGATACACAGTGACGGCGCTTAAAATGTCACCCCAGAACCATGGCACTGTCGGCGGCCGTCCATCCTTTCCGAAGCCAAACCTATCGCCCCGTCGATTTATGCCTCGTGCGGCGCTACTATCGGGCATGCCGCTCAAAGAAACCCATGGCTCAGAGGGATTCCGTGAAATCGACCGATGGGATGGGGGTGTCGGGTGGATTGCGCACCCCGATGAAACGATGCAGCGAGCGAGTCACGCCCTCGTCGCTGACGGCGATGTTTGGGTGATCGATCCCGTGGACACACCCGAGCTCGACGATTTGCTCGCTGAATTCGGCGAAGTGGCGGGCGTGGTCGTCCTCCTCGACCGACACATGCGCGATGCGGAGGCAATCGCCCGCAAACACGAGGTTCCGGTCTATCTACCGACGTGGGTTCGGCGAAGCGTGAGCGGGGTTCCGGTTCGGCGATTCGAGCAAACCCTTGCAGACACGGATTTCCGAGCGTTGAGACTGTTCGATAACCCAGCGTGGCAGGAGGCAGGACTGTACGACGAGACGACAGGGACACTGGTCGTACCGGAATCGATCGGTACTGCCGAGTACTTCCGAGCGAACCACGAACGACTCGGCGTTCATCCGATGATTCGACTACTCCCGCCGGACGAACTGCGTGGGTTGACACCTGAACGAATTCTTGTCGGCCACGGAGCAGGTGTGTTCGATGCTGCGGCAGTGACGCTCGCCGACGCCCTCGATGGTTCCCGTCGTCGCTATCCCTCGCTGCTGGCTTCGACAGTTCGTCGACTCTCACCCTTCTAGTTAGATGAGAATCTCTAATTTCCGATAGCTTTTTAGTATTTGATTGATATTCCCCACGTATGTGTGCTGAGCGCCTGAGTCAAACCTCTAAAAACCGGAGGTGACACGGTGACCATATCATTCGATTCTCCCGAGGACGACAGGGGAATCGTAATACGCGACCCCGACGGGCGTGTCGGCTTCGAACGGCCACCGCCGTCCGGCCGACCTCTGTCGATCCTCGTTTGTGCTGTTTTCCGGTCGATAGCGCAGTCGCGGTTTCGACCGACGGGCTAACACTCTCTCTATCTGCGGCAGCGTACGTTCGCGACGGTAGCGGCGAGATGCTGGCGAGTGTGGAAGGCATCGATTCCGAAGAACTCCCGAAGGGAAACTACAGCATCGAACACTGTACACCCATCAAACTGTACGTACAGGTCGAAAGCGAACTCAGCGTTACTGCCTCGTTCGACCACATCGCATTGGAGTTCGGGTCGGAAACCGAGGTGTTTATCGGCGGACGCTCGTCCCATCGAGGTCCCGCAGGAACGGTGACGACGACAACGAATCCGGCCGACGTGATGGCAGCGATATCAGCGTTCGGATCCGCGCTCAAGACGATCAGTCCGGAACGGTCGTTTCCGACGCTTCGAGGGCATCCACCGACGATTGAACTCGGTGAAGAACTCCATGTTCCGGAGGAATTGCGGCCGACGGAGACGGGAATTCAGATCGAAGTGCCGCCGGAGTACGAATACGTCTTTCCGGCCGCACCGTTGGCGTACTATCTCGGTGCGAAGTTGGTGCCGGGGACTGCGCCACGAATCATCGCGAACGGGTTCGAACATCCGCTTCGGACTGCACGCGAGTTCGAAGTGAGGTCGAACGCGTACTGAAACAGACGTTCTTCTTCGACTGCGTAACCCGGACGGAAGGGCTGTACCGTGTCGAACTCTACGAACGTGAGCAGATCGAATCGCTGGTCGATTTCGATTTCGAGCGACTGTACGATGCGCCACTGGCGGAGCAACTCGAAGCGGATCTCTCAGTTCCGTATGCAGTCATCGAGGAGTTCGTCCCGGACTGGCAGTTGACGACGCACGTCGCGCCAACGTCGGAAAGCATTGAAATGCTTCCGTTCCTCGTGGACCACCTCGCGGTCATTCCGACGCCATAGGCGAGGGAGGTGTCCGCGTCCGCAATACAGGTTCCCGCGGTCGAAGAGTTCATCGGAAGTGGCGATGCCACGCGAAGTATGACCGAGACGGCTGTCAGTCCACGCTTGCTGGTCGAATCCGAAACGACGGATTCGCTGGAGCAAGTGTGGGTCGGTGAGGACGCCCCTGTCGGCGCGAGTAAGGCGACGACGACGGCGTTTCGGAACCGACTCGAACGAACGCCGACGGAGGGCAACATCGACATTGCCGTCGTCTGCAACGACCAACAGATGGATGAAGAGCGAAGTCTCGCGGACGAAGTGTACGGTTCGCGTGAGGAGTTACCCTTCGACGTGACGGTACACAACGAACTCACCGTCGCGGAGCTTCGTTCAGTTCTCGAATCCGAGACACAGTTCCTCCACTATATCGGCCACATCAACGAAAACGGATTCGAATGCGTCGATGGAATGCTGGATGCGAAACGGATCGATTCGGTCGGCGTCGAGTCGTTTTTCCTCAACGCCTGTCAGTCGTACGAACAAGGAATGTCGCTCATCGATGCGGGAGCAATCAGTGGCGTCGTCACGTTGAACGACGTGATAAATAGCGGAGCAGTTCGCGTCGGAATGGCGATGGTACAACTTCTGAACCGTGGCTTTCCGCTCTGGGCGGCGCTGGATATCGCTCGTGACCGGAGCATTATCGGCGGGCAGTATATCGTCGTTGGCGATGGCACCATCAACGTGGTTCAGACCGAGAGTATCGTCGCGCTGACGTACACCATCGAATCGACGGACGATGCGTTTGAGCTACGTCCAGTAACGTATCACTCCAACAACGGAGGTATGGGTGGTTTCGTGACACCACAACTGTCCGGTCAAAAAACGTCATATTTGGCGTCGGGGACACTTCCATCCTTCACGCTCACGAAAGAAGAACTGGAGGTGCTCTTTCTGTTAGAAAACGTTCCGGTACATTTCGACGGCCAGTTTACGTGGAGTTATTCGATCGACGTGGACGACCTCTGATTTTACGGACCGTAGCTACCGACCATCGCTGCGCCAGCGGTACTACCGGCCTGCGACAGCAGAAGCGCGATAGTGAATAGCACGCCGATCATTCGTGGGGTTCTCTTCGAGGTACGTGGTGAGGTCGTTTTCTGCCATACATATCAAACCATAATTATTATATATTAATTTTTCTATTTTGAATAAGTAATATATGACGAAGTTGTCGGTATTATTTTATTATACTAATATATGTCATTAAGCACATGTGAGCTTTGTCTCCATTCACTGCCAGGCGACGACGTTATTTCATCGCGACACGAAAGTGGAGACGTGGTCTTCGTTACTCGTGGTTTGAGAGACGCACTCCTCGAACTGGCGTCGAAAGCCGAACCGGAGAAAGTGACCGTTTCGATTGCGGTAACGTCCGCAGGGGAGCTACGCGGCGAGAATAGCCTTCCACCGGAGACACCCGTGTTTACGCATTTTTATCCGCCGAACACGGGTGGGTCGGTCAGTGCTGTTTTCGGGATGGATCTCTCCATCCCCGCCGGACAAACGCAGGGACGGTTTATTTCACATCCACAGGGTCGTCTCGAAGTCGCTCGAACGGACGAGTTGCACGAAGTGCTGTTGGTCGCGGTGCCACCGTGGACGACCGACACGATAGCAGCGTTCGACAGGGCCGGTCGAAAACAGGAACTAGCCGTTATCGACGCGGAGCCGCCCGCAGAACTACTCTAAATAGCCCAACTCTCTCAGTTGGTCAGTGATCTCCGTGAACTCCGACTCCGTCAGTCGGCCCTGTCGCTGGTGTTGAATAACGATGCTTCGTAACAGGAATCGGACAAGATCACTCGTACTGGAAAAGCTCGTTCCCTCGATGGTTTCCTCGATGCGGTCGGCGAGATCTTTCGGAATGGAAACTGTCGTGTAATCCGTCATACCCAAGCGTTGGTCGTCCTCCCGGTTAGCGTTTGTGTCCCTCACATCGTCGAACGTACACGCGGTGGAGAGTTTTCCGAATAGTTGTAATCGTACTTGGATTTTCGGCGTTGCGTGCAGAGGGAGAGCACAGATTACGCATCCGAATCCCATCCGAGAATAGCGATAGACAACCCTCTCAGAGACGCGGGCACCCTGAATCTGACTACAATCCGGTGTACCTTTCTGAACCGACGCGGCTATTCGATGAGGTCTTCGAACTCCGGCAGTACGTTGTCTTCGTCGTCCGTGGCTTCGTCGTCTTCCTCGGAGTCGCTGGTCTCGGACTCGGCTTCGTCCTCCTCATCATCCTCATCGTCGTCATCTTCGAGTACTTTGACATTGAGGACAGAGAGCGGAATGTTTTCGAGTCGTTGACCGATTTCCTTGCGGGCGATCCGCGAGGCGTGTTCCTCGCGTTCAACGTTGAACACGGTCATCTCCAGTTCCAACGCGACGAGCGCCTCGTCAGCAGCGATGAAGGCTGGTGGCAACTCCTCACCAGATGGTGACGTTCGCTCGCCCATGTTGATTTCGACGTAGTTCAAATCCGGGTTCAGCAACTCGCCAGTTTTCGAAATGGCGATCCGCACCGCCTCGTCCGGCGTCGAAACGTCGTACACCGGGATCGCGGCTTCGACGACAACTCTGCAGTTCATGATCCCAAAGACAATTACACAGCCAGTAGTATGAATTTTCGCCCTATTTAGTATAAGTGACATTTCGCGCCAGCACTTATGTCGTCCTCGGACACAGTTCCAGCCATGACCGAAGCACCGATTATCGATGGCCACAACGACACCCTCTTGCGATTATGCGACACAAACAGCCCGATATCGGCGTTCACGGACGGGAGCGAAAACAACCACATCGACCTGGCGTCCGCCACCGATGCAGGACTGAGTGCCGGATTTTTCGCGGTGTTCGTCCTGAGCAACGAGGAACACAACCCGGTTTCGAGAGCGGATGGCTACGAGCACCCCATCCCGGACGCAGTTGACCACGACGACGCACGAGACGTTACGTACCGAACGCTCGAACTCCTCGCCCGGCTCGCCCACGATGTCGATGAATTTCGCGTCGTTCGCACGCTCGCCGACCTCGACTCCTGCCTCGAATCGGACGCCATCGGTGCGATTCCACACCTCGAAGGTGCGGCGGGAGTCGCCCCTGACCTCGCCAATCTCGATTTTCTCTATTCCGCGGGCGTTCGCTCCATCGGCCCCGTCTGGAGTCGGCCGAACGCCTTCGGCGAGGGAGTCCAGTCGCGGTATCCCGGGAGTCCAAATACCGGCCCCGGTCTCACGGACAGGGGACTCGACCTCGTTCGTGCCTGTGAACGCCGCGGAATCGTGGTCGATTGTGCGCACATGACCGAGAGCGCGTTTTGGGACGTTGTCGAGATAACCGACGCGCCCCTCGTCGTCTCACACTCCGGGGTTCACGAACTCTGTCCCCATTCGCGAAACCTGACCGACGAGCAACTCGCCGCAGTCGCCGATTCGGGCGGTGTCGTCGGTATCTCGTTTCATGAACCGGGACTAGCCGACGACCCCGACCCGGAGGCCGAAATCTCCGTCGAACCCATTATCGACCATATGGAGTACGTCGCGGATTCCATCGGCGTCGAACACGTCGTGTTCGGTTCGGATTTCGACGGCGCGCGAATCCCGGACGAGGTCGGCGACGTGAGGGGTCTTCCCACGATTTTGGCCCGACTTCGTGAGCGCGGATTCACCGACTACGATATCGAACATGTGGCCCACGAGAACTGGCGGCGCGTGGTCGCCGAAACGTGGTAACGGATTTCGAATTCGGGAATCGAAAGACTTGCTCCCCTGCGCTCCATTTCCTCGGGCGATGGAAACTGGTTCGATACCCGTCGCCGACCTTCCGGGTGGGTTCGATCTACAATCGACCGTCGAAAGCGGGCAGAGCTACCTCTGGCGGCGCGAGGACGGACGAATGTACGAGACGACCCGCGTCTACGGCGGGTCGGTGTGGTACTACACCGTCGTTGACGGCGAAGTCGTTCGTGCCCGTCAGGGGGACGGCCACATCGAGTGGGAAGCGACGACCGACGCCGAATCACTGCTGTTCGACCTGCTTCGTCTCGACGACGATTTGGACGCCATCCTGGGCGCAACTCCGGACGACCCGCTTGTCGAGTCGGCATACGAGGAGTACCGCGGAATGCGAATCGTCCGTGACCCGTTTTTCCCCTGTCTCATCTCGTTTATTTGTTCGGCGCAGATGCGCGTCAGTCGGATTTACGGCATGCAGACCGCGCTTGCCCGCGAGTTCGGCGATACAATCGAGTTCGACGGGAAAACCTATCACCAGTTCCCGACGCCCGAGCAGTTGGCAACCGCGACGGAAGGCGACCTGCGCGACCTAAATCTCGGGTATCGTGCACCCTACGTCCGGAAGACCGCGGAACTCATCGCATCGGGTGAAGCTTCGGCGAACGACGTTCGCGGTAAAGAATACGAGGATGCCCGCGACGCCATGCAGGTGTTCGTCGGCGTCGGCGACAAGGTAGCCGACTGTGTACTGCTCTTTTCGCTGGGGTATCTCGAAGCAGTGCCGCTCGATACGTGGATTCAAAGCGCCATCGAGGAACATTACCCTCACTGCGAGCAGGGGTCGTACGCGAAAACCTCACGGGCGATTCGAGACCAGTTCGGCGACGAGTATGCAGGTTACGCACAAACGTACGTCTTCCACTATTTGCGGACGTAAGGGTGGATTCTACGTCGGGGAGGCCGTTCGAAAGATATTTCGGTTGGCTGTAACGAATCGAATCATGGCAGACCTCGTGGTGCTCCTTTCGAGTGTCGGTGCGCTACTCGCTCTTCGAACGTTCGTCTACTGAGAACTCGGCTTATCGAAAAGCGAGGTTCGCACCGCCGTCGAACACCTGACGTACGAACGCGGTGCGGAGGAATAACCGGCCTCGTCAAGAACAAATGGCCCCACCAATTTTGTCGCGTGGCGAAGAACTCACATTCATGACCGACCGAACTCGTGCACACGTCTTCGTTTCCGGACGAGTACAGGGCGTCTACTACCGAGCGAACACCCGCGACACGGCGCAGGAAAAGGACATCGATGGCTGGGTGCAGAACCTCTCGGACGGACGGGTGGAAGCCGTCTTCGAAGGGACGAAATCGGCCGTGGACGAGATGGTAGAATGGTGTCACACGGGGAGTCCGGCCGCGGATGTAGACGACGTGGAAGTCGAGTATTCCGACTCGAAAGGCGAAGACGGCTTCCGAATCCGACGATAGTCTGCAATACCTCGAAACCGACGACTGCGAGAGTGATTCACGTCCAACGACTGCGAACGAATGCTTTTAAGACCCGCAACCGGCAACAGTTCGGCATGGCAATCAAACCCGACTACGTCAAGAAGACGGGAACCATCCTGTTGGAGCGATACCCGACCGCATTCACGAAGGATTTCAACCAGAACAAAGACAGCGTCGAGAAACTGACCAACATCGACTCGAAAGGCGTCCGCAACCGAATCGCCGGCTACGTCACCCGTAAGAAAGAATAATCGATTCCGCGGCAAGCACCGACGCCGTCGAAAGCTACTTGCGAATCCTCTTGCAACCCACTCGCACATGAGTGTCAACGTTGGAATTCTGGGTGGCACCGGGGCAGTTGGACAGCGGTTCATCCAACTCCTGGACGGCCATCCCGATTTCGAACTGGTAGCGATAACGGCGAGCGACGAGAGCGCGGGCAAGTCCTACCGCGAAGCGGCGAAGTGGCGTGTAGATTCGCCGATTCCGGACTGGGTCGGCGATATCGAAGTTCAGGAAACTGACCCGCAAGCGGTTCCGGACGACGTAGAATTACTCTTCTCGTCACTGCCGTCCGGCGTCGCGGAAGTCGTCGAACCGCAGTTCACCGAGGCTGGCTACGTCGTCTCCTCAAACTCCTCGAACGCGCGAATGGCTGACGACGTACCGCTCGTTATTCCGGAGGTCAACGGCGAGCATCTAGATCTCCTCGAAGTGCAGCAGGACGAACGGGGCTGGGACGGCGCGCTGGTGAAGAACCCGAACTGTTCGACCATCACGATGGTACCTACGCTTGCCGCGCTCGACCGGTTCGGGTTGGAAAACATCCACGTCGCAACCCTGCAAGCCGTCTCCGGCGCGGGCTACGACGGCGTCACCTCGATGGAAATCATCGACAACGTCATTCCGCACATCGGCGGCGAGGAGTCGAAGATGGAGACCGAATCGCAGAAACTTCTCGGCTCGTTCGACGGGAGCGAAATCGACCACCACGACGTGACGGTGTCGGCCTCTTGTAACCGCGTGCCGACGCTCGACGGGCACTTGGAGAACGTCTGGGCCGAAACGGCAGAGCGCATCGACGTGGACGATGCACGCGAGGCGTTCCGCGACGCGCCGACCCTCGACCTCCCCAGTGCGCCCGACCCGCTTATCGAGGTGTTCGAGAATCCCGACCGTCCGCAACCGAGACTCGACCGAACGCTCGGCGACGGGATGCAGATTGCGGTGGGTGGCGTACAGCCAACGCCGAACGGACTCCAGTACAACTGCCTCGCGCACAATACGATTCGCGGGGCAGCCGGAGCAAGTCTTTTGAACGGCGAACTCCTCGTCCGCGAAGGATGGGTCTGACGAGACGATAATGACAGAAGAATAGTATATTTATATACTTGCATAAAAGAGGTTTTCGTACCGGGATTTACCGGGAAAATACATGAAACGGATACTTACAGTCCTCGTCTTCGCTTCGGTACTGGCAATCGCATACCGTGTTCGCAGTGGCGGCGACGACATTCAGGTCGAGTCCGACTACTGACGGCAACCGACGCAGCAACGCTTCCTGACCAACCTTTCGGACTTCCCCCACGTTTTCGGTATTTGGCTACGCGTGACCGGAATTCAAAACCAATTTTCGAACTACGACACCGAATAGCGGAGCAACACACCATCGTCGATGCGCTCGACGGCAGTCAGTTCGAGCCCCGTGAAATTCTCGCGCACGACGAATCCTTCGCCATCCGCCAGTGTGGGTGCATCGCGCCCGCCGATTATCAGAGATCCGACATATAGTCGCAGTTCGTCCACCAACCCGTCGGCGAACAGCGAGAAGATCAGTTCGCCGCCGCCTTCGACCATTACCTGCTCGACGCCACGAGATTCGAGTTCCGAGATTGCGTCTTCGAGCGCGACGCGTTCATCACCCGCGGCGACGACGCTCGCTCCCGCATCACGGAGGTTCGTGACTCGTTCGTCCGGCGCGGCCGCCGCGACAAAAACGAGGGTGTCCGCTCGACTGTCTACCACCTGTGCCTCCGGAGGCGTTCGAGCACGCGAATCAGCGACGACGCGGAGCGGATTCGCGCCATCGTCGGCGGTAAGCGAGGGGTCGTCGGCGAGGACGGTTCCGACGCCGACGACGATAGCGTCGCTCTCGACTCGCAGGTCGTTCATCCGGTCGAAGTCGTCCGATCCACTGATGGTGACCTGCTCACGTCGTCGCGACGAGAGCTTACCGTCGGCGCTCATCGCAGCGTTGACGACCACATGCATGCGCACGGGTTAGCGTTCGGCGTGAAAACCCCTTTCGATGCTATCAGGAACTTTATGAACTTCGCCCCGAACGAATCGGACGATGGTTTCCCGGAAGGTCTATCGAGCGTTCTTCGCCGCGCTCATCCTCCTCTGTTCGGCGACGGTCGGCTACGCATACGCCACCTCCCCGGTTCGAGACGCGGTCGGCGAGTATCACGCGCAATCAAACGTCCCGCTTGACGAACGCGAATCGGTCGCGCCAAGGAGTTCCGCCGTCACCGTCGTTGCAGGACACGGCATGAACGGAGAACAGTCCGCGCTTGCCGCCTTCGGCCCGAATGGGACGCTGCTGTATCACGACGACACGTACACCGGTTACTTCGACGTTGATCCGGTTCCGAACGAGTCGATGACCGTCGAGTACGTCGCCGAAAAACCGCTTTCCGGGCCACGAGCGAAGGCGTGCGATGCGAAATGCACTGTTTCGTTCGTGGAACGGGTGAACTTCACGACGGGCGAGACAACGCGCGTCTTTTCCCGGATAATTCCGCAAGACAGAGGTGCGAACTGGCACGACGTGGACAGAATCGACGACGAACACCTTCTCGTCGGCGACATCCACGGAGACCAGCTGTACGTCGTCAACACCACGACAAATATCACGTCCTGGCGCTGGGACGCGCAGGACGACTTCCCGATAACGGAAGGTGGACCGTATCCGGTCGATTGGGCGCATCTGAACGACGTTGAACGCCTGCCAGACGGCCGCTACATGGCCAGCCTCCGGAATCAAGACCAGGTCATCTTCTTGAACGAGAGCGGCCTGATGGAGTCGTGGACACTCGGCGAAGAGAACAATTTCAGCGTGTTGTACGAACAGCACAACCCGGACTACATCCCGGAATCGCGGGGCGGCCCGGCGGTGGTCGTCGCGGACTCGGTAAACGACCGCGTGGTCGAGTATCAACGTGAAAACGGTGAATGGCGACAGACGTGGGTGTGGAACGATTCGGACACCGTTTGGACGCGGGACGCAGACCGCCTGCCGAACGGACACACCCTTATCGCCGACACCAACGCTAACCGCGTGGTCGAAGTGAATCGGCAGGGGCAGGCAATTTGGGAACTCCCCTTCTACTCCCCCTACGAGGTCGAGCGACTTGAGACCGGAGACGAGAGCACGAGAGGGCCGAGTGCGACGCAAGCCAAGATTCGCTCGTCTACCGCGACGGTTGGCGACCGAGGCATCTACGAGCGACTTGCGCACGCGCTCTTCTCGAAGAAAACCGTGAGCGGAATGTGGTTCGTCCTGCCGATGTGGGCCGGACTCGGCGATCTGGTTGCCGTGGCCATTACAGCGCTCACGCTGCTCGTTTGGGCCGTTTTCGAGCTGCGAACGCTGAATCTCAGCGTCGAGATGAAACTACCGATTCGGGTGTCGCGGGAAACGAGCGACGACGAATACTTTTAATCCATCCCGACCGAACTCCGAGTGATGAACGTGGACGAACATGCCGAGGCGCTTGCCTCCGACCTCGGTGTCGACAAAGAGGAGGTCAAAGCCGACCTGCAGAACCTCATCGAGTACAGTGTCCCCATCGACGAAGCGAAACAGAGCCTTCGCCGGAAATACGGCGGCGGGAGCACGCAGAGTGCTGAACCGTCCTCCGCCGATATCGACGACGTAACCACCGACATGGGCAACGTCACGGTGACCGCGAAAGTGCTCACCGTCGGAAAGCGCTCGATTCAGTATCAGGGCAACGAACAGGTAATCTTCGAGGGCGAACTCGCCGACGAGACCGGGAAAATATCCTACACCGCGTGGAACGATTTTAGCCTTTCACCCGGAGAAGTCATCACCGCAGGCAACGCGGGCGTGCGAGAATGGGAAGGCAACCCGGAACTCAACCTCGGCGAAAGTACGAACGTCGCGCGCGAAGCGACAGACATCGACGTTCCCTACGAGATCGGCGGCGACTCGTCGCTCGCCGACGTACACCCCGGCGACCGCGGCGTTGCACTGGAGCTGACCGTGCTCGAAGTCGAGGACAAGGTCATCGACGGACGGGACGGCGAAACCGGAATCAAAAGCGGCGTCGTCGCCGACGAGTCGGCCCGCCTTCCGTTCACCGACTGGGAGGCTCGTGACGAACTCACAGAGGGCGCGACGGTTCGCGCGGACAACATCTACGTCCGCGAGTTCCGGGGGGTTCCATCCATCAACTTCTCGGAGTTCACGACGGTCGAACCGCTGGCTCGTGACGTTGACGTGAACGATTCCGCGACTCGACTGTCCGTCCGCGAGGCCGTCGAAACCGGTGGCGCGTTCGACGTGGAAGTCATCGGAAACATCGTCGCCGTTCGTGACGGTTCCGGACTCATTCAACGCTGTCCGGAGTGTGGCCGCGTGGTGCAGAAAGGTCAGTGCCGAAGCCACGGACAAGTGGACGGCGAGGACGACCTTCGGGTGAAAGCCATCGTGGACGACGGAACCGGAACCGTCACCGCGATTTTGGACGACGAACTCACCGCCGAGGTGTACGGCGGTGGGCTCGACAAGGCTCGCCAGCAGGCCCGCGACGCGATGGATCAAGAAGTCGTCGCGGATACCATCCGCGAGAAAATCGTCGGCCACGAGTATCGCGTTCGCGGCAACCTCTCGGTTGACGACTACGGTGCGAACCTCGAAGCGAGCGAGTTCGGCAAAACCGAAGACGACCCGGCAGACCGTGCCAAAGCCCTTCTTTCGGAGGTGGACGCATGAGTTCCCAGGGTGGTGCAGGCCGACGGGAAGTCGCGTGGCGCATCTTCGCCGCGGAGTACAACGACTCGTCGCTCGAACACTCCGATAGCGACGAGGAGCGCGCGCCGAACTACGTCGTCACGCCGACCGGCGCGCGAATCAACCGGCTGTTTGTTGTGGGCGTGCTGACCGAAATCGAACAGGTCGGCGACGAAGTACTCCGCGCTCGCATCGTCGACCCGACCGGCGGATTCGTCGTCTATGCAGGGCAGTATCAACCGGATGCGCTCGCGTTCCTCGAACGTGCGTCGCCGCCGATGTTCGTCGCCGTGACGGGCAAAGCCCGGACGTTCCAACCCGACGACTCCGAGTTGGTGTACACGTCCATCCGTCCGGAGAGCATCAACGAAGTCGACGCAGAAACCCGAGACGGGTGGTCGGTGCAAACCGCAGAACAGACCCTCGCTCGCGTTCGAGCGTTCGCGCAAGCACTGGATTCGGATGTACGAGGGGATAGCCTCCAGCAAACCCTCGAAGCCAACGGCGTCGATGAAGGTCTCGCAACGGGCATCCCACTGGCGCTTGACCATTACCGAACGACGACACCGTACCTAGCAGGATTGCAGGACGTAGCACTCGACGCGGCCCGTGTCGTCGCAGGCCAGACGGACGAGGTACGACCACTCGACGTGGACCCGGACGAACCCGGAGAAGCCGTCATCAATTTCGACACGTCGCTCGAAACGACCGGAACAAAACCGGAAGTTACAGTCACGTCGGAAGCGGAACCAGTCGCGGACACCGAGGCTGACCCGGCAACCGAACGACCGGAATCCACTCCCGGCACCGAACCAGAATCGGCACCGGATACCGAGCCCGAAACGGCGACACCTCCCGCAGAAGCTCGCGAACCGGAACTGGAATCGGAACCGGAAAACGAACCAGTCGACCCCGAGACGACGGCAACCGAGACCGTCGATGCCGACACGGTCGAAAACGATGCCGAAAACGAGTCGTTCGACACGGATGACGAACTGGACGATTTCGACTCGGACGAATCCGAGGATGGACTCGGAGACTTCAACACACCCGATTCGGACTCCGAACCGACCGACGACCTCGGTGATTTCGATTCGGATTCGTCGCAAACCGCGGACGACCCCGACGACCTCGGTGACTTCGACGACCAGCCGATGGGCGAGGACGTGAGCGGCGAAATGTACGAGTTCGAAGACGGAGAACGAGAGCGAATCGAAGAGGAGTTCGGAACCGAGTTCTCGACCGGGTCGGAAGTCGATTCAGCGGGCGAAGCGGACATCGAAACGCCCACACCAGACGTAGAGTCGGACGCCGACTCGGAACCGAACACCGCCGCCGAACCGGCGGAGGCGACGGGATCGGATGCCGAGGCTGGTCAGCCGACCCAGACGGAAGCGACGGAACCCGAAGCGGCGCCGGACGAAGTCGAGGATTCGGAACCCGAAGTCGAGCCTGAGACGGACGCCGAATCCGACGCGTCGGATTCGGCGTCGGACAAGGACGTTCCCGGAAACCTCGAAAACGCGGTGATGGAGGCGATGAAGGAACTGAACGAGGGCGACGGCGTGGAGCGCGAGCGCCTGCTGGCCGCGGTGGTCGATTCCTACGACGTGACGCCGGGTGATGTCGAAGCAGCCCTGCAAGACGCGCTGATGGCCGGGCGCTGCTACGAGTCCGGCGAGGACACTCTGAAACCAATCTGATGGCACTGGTCGAGCCGATTCCGGGGAAAGCCGTCGCGACCGCCGACCTCGGCGACGAGCGAGCACTTGTCGTGGCGGACTTCCACGCCGGAATCGAAGACCACCTCCGGTACGAGCAGGGGATCAACCTCGACAGTCGGGCGGGCGACCGGCGGGAAGGGATACACGCACTGCTCGACCGTACTGACCCCGATAGAGTCATTTTTCTCGGCGACTTGATGCAGTCCATCGCCGGGCCGGGGGGTGCCGAGCGCGGCGAAATCGAAGTCCTACTCGAATCCATCGACGTGCCGGTAACGCTCGTGAAGGGCAACCACGACGGCGATATCGAATCGTGGATAGGGTGCGAGGTGACGCCGGGAGATGGGATTCGGTTGGGAGACGTGGGATTCGTCCACGGCCACACGTGGCCGTCGCGAGACGTTTTGTCGGCGGGCGTTGTCTGTGTCGGACACGAACATCCCTGTGTACGGTTGGAGGATTCGGTCGGCGGTAGTCGCGTGGAGCGCGTCTGGTTGCGCGGCGAGATGAATTCAGATGTGTTTGCGGAGCATGCAGACGAAGAGTTGGATTTGGATGGCGAGTTGGTTGTCTTCCCGGCGTTCAACGACCTGACTGGTGGAACGTGGGTGAACGTCCAAGGGCAGGGTTTTCTCTCGCCGTTTCTTCCGGGGGGCTTGGCCGAGGGGGAGGCGTATTTGCTCGATGGTGCGAGATTGGGGCGCTACGACAGAATTTGAGACGACGTATCAGGGTAGGTTTTGATGACATGGTTGGATTCGAGAGTGTCGGTTTCGTGTTTCGGAAAAACATCTCTTGGTGTGTCTTCAACATGGCTGTAGCCGTGTCCCAGAAAGCCCTCGTGGGCTAAACCACCGGAGTTCCTGCTCGCTTGCGCTCCGCGGGCATGCGACTTCCGTGGTCACACTCACTGCGTTCGCGTGACTCACGCGCCCCGCACTGCGCTCCTCATCTCGCTTTGCTCGGTTGCGGTGCTTGTGGGGTCGTGCTTCGCCTACCCCACTCGCCCTTTCATTCCGCCAGGGGAAGAACGGACGAGGTGAGCTTTTTGTGATTGACTGGTGTGGACGCTCGGCGGTTGGTTAGCCTGCTGTTGCGGTGGCGCTCGTCCGGAGCGAAGGAGGAGGCTGGGGAGGGTCGAGGTGCGATGTTTGGAGTCGGGAATAGTTAGCGACACATTTCCGAAATCGTATCGCACCCATTTCACAGAGACGACAGTTTTGGCGACCATCTGCACCGGGCAACGAACTTAATTTGCCTGAATCCCTATCCAGAATTCACGAATGAGCGACCAGCAGGCCGCGGGTTCCGCGGCCTTCGCGCGACTCGGAAGCGAGGTTCGGTCGGCCCTCTCGGAACGCGGGTTCAAGACGCCGACCGAACCCCAAAAACGCGCGATTCCACCCCTCGCCGACGGCAACCACGGCCTCGTCATCGCGCCGACCGGGACTGGCAAGACCGAAACCGCGATGTTGCCGGTGTTCGATTACATCGCGCAGGCGGAGCCACGGTTCGGCATTTCCGCACTCTACATCACGCCGCTTCGGGCGCTGAACCGCGACATGCGCCAGCGATTGGAGTGGTGGGGCCAGACGCTGGACATCGACATCGACGTTCGCCACGGAGACACGACGGATTATCAGCGACAGAAACAGGCCAACAATCCGCCGGACGTGCTGGTGACGACGCCGGAAACCCTGCAAGCGATGCTGACCGGATCGAAGCTACGAATCGCGCTGGAAGACGTTCACCACGTCGTCGTAGACGAGGTACACGAACTCGCCAGCGCGAAACGTGGCGCGCAGTTGACCATCGGACTGGAACGCCTGCACGAACTGTCGGGCGAGTTCCAGCGAATCGGGTTGTCCGCGACGGTCGGTGACCCGGCGGAAGTCGGGAAGTTCCTCACCGGAAATCGGGGGTGTGAAATAATCGAAGTTGACGTGGGAAGTAAGGTCGATTTCCGCGTCCACGAACCCGAAATTCGGGGCGAAGACAAGGAGCTGGCTGGCGAGTTGATGACCAATCCGGACATCGCCAGTCATGTCCGGGCGATTCGGGATATCGTCGAGTGTCACGATTCGACGCTAATTTTCGTCAACACGCGCCAAACGGCCGAGGCATTGGGCTCCCGGTTCAAGGAACTCGGGGCGAACATCGAAGTGCACCACGGTAGCCTGTCGAAGGCGGCCAGAATCGACGTGGAAGATCGATTCAAGGCGGGCGAAATCAACGCCTTGCTCTGTACCTCCTCGATGGAACTCGGTATCGACGTAGGACGAATCGACCACGTCGTGCAGTATCAGAGTCCACGGGAAGTCGCCAGACTGCTTCAGCGCGTCGGACGTGCAGGGCACCGAATGGACGAGGTGTCGGAGGGAACAATCATCACGTCGCATCCCGACGACGCGCTGGAGTCGATGACAATCGCCCGGCGTGCGGTCGAGGGGGACGTGGAACCGGCGCACATCCACCACGCGAGTCTCGACACGGTGGCGAATCAAATCGTAGGACTCGTGATGGATTTCAGGGAAATCGACGCCCGGCGAGCCTACGAAATCGTCACGCGAGCGTATCCGTTTCGCAACCTCTCGGAAGACGAGTTCAAAGACGTGGTTCGAGAACTGAAAGGGAATCGATTGGTGTGGCTGGACGAGGAGAACGACCAAATCGAGAAGTCGGGGAAGACGTGGCAGTACTTCTACGCCAATCTCTCGATGATTCCCGACGAGGAGACGTTCGAGGTGTACGACATGGCCAGCGGGACACAGGTAGGCACCTTGGACGAACGATTCGTCCTCAACTTCGCCGACCCTGGCGAGGTGTTCATTCAGCGCGGCGAGATGTGGCGGATCGCGGAAATCGACGAGGAGGAGAGTCGCGTCAACGTCTCGCCGATAGAAGACCCCGGCGGGGAAGTGCCATCGTGGGTCGGCGAGGAAATTCCGGTTCCCTACGAGGTTGCCCAAGAAGTCGGCGAAATGCGGGCCGTGGCGGGGCCGCAGTTCGAGCGTGGGGCACCCCGCATGGGCGTGGCCCGTGAGTTCACGAATCGCTATCCGACGAACCAGTACACCGCCGAATCCGCGCTCTCCCAGACCGACAGACAGGCCGAAGCTGAAACACCAATTCCGACCGCCGACCGGCTCGTCGTAGAACACGCCGCCGGAAAAATCGTCATCAACGCCTGCTTCGGCCACAAAGTGAACGAGACGCTCGGGCGGATGCTATCGTCGCTCGTCGGCCAGCGAACCGGTTCGTCGGTCGGGATGGAAATCGACCCGTACCGAATCGAGTTGGACGTTCCGGCGAACGTCGATGGCCGAGAAGTCATCGAGGTGGTGAACGAAACCGACCCCGAACACGTCGGCCCGCTCATCGAACTCTCGCTCAAACGCTCGGACACGCTGAAGTTCACCCTCGCACAGGTGGCCGCGAAATTCGGTTCGCTGAATCGGTGGGAAGGACAGGGTCAGTTCTCGATGGGTCGTCTCCTGGCCGCGCTGGAGGACACCCCGATGTACGACGAAGCGGTTCGCGAGGTGTTCCACGACGACCTCGAAGTCGAACGAGTGGAGGAGATCCTCGAATCGATTCAAGCGGGTGGCATCGAACTGGTTTCGACGGGCGGTAGAACCCCGGTTGGAAGTGGCGGGCGTTCTTCGGGACGGGAACTCCTCGCGCCGGAAAACGCGGACGCGAGCGTCATTGAAACGATGAGAGAACGAATCCGCAACGACGAGATGCTGTTGTTCTGTCTGCACTGTCAAGACTGGCGGCGGAAGACGCCGGTGAAGAAAATCGACGACCAGCCGAAATGCATCCACTGCGGCTCGACGCGAATTGCCGCGCTCAATCCGTGGGCCGACGAGGTGCTCAAAGCCGTTCGAGCGACCGAGAAGGACGACGAACAAGAGAAGATGACGAAACGCGCCTACAAATCCGCGAACCTCGTCCAGAGCCACGGGAAGCAGGCAGTCATCGCGCTCGCGGCCCGCGGCGTCGGCCCGCAGAACGCCGCACGAATCATCGCGAAATTGCGCGAAGATGAAGACGATTTCTACCGGGATATTCTCTCCAAGGAGCGCCAGTACGCCCGGACGCAGGCGTTCTGGGATTAGGTTCGGTTTCCGGTGTGGTCGGTCAGTCACTGAATCGCTCGCCAGCAGCATCAGATTCCGATGAGGACGACGACCACTCCCTCTCCCGGAAACTCGGAACCGCCGGGGCCGACGAGCGGTTGCATGGATGAGGTATCACCTCATTCCGCTATCAACTTTCTCAGTGCGACTCGGAAGATTGTTCGACCGAGAGCTTCGCACACCGACCAATCGAAGATTTCGATAGGCCGACCAGCCGAGGTTTTTGACACCGACCGACTTTCGATGTCCTCGGCGGACTGAAAGGGCGAACACGCTCCGGGAACCCCGAACCCGCAAGCACTGCAAGGAGCGAAGCGACTGAAGCGCACAGCGCGGTTCGCGGGACTGGAGCATGTGATAGCTTTCTATGTTATGGTTACTACCGTCACTAGGATCTCGAAACAGACGGACAGAGCAGTTTGTTCGAGAAATTCCACCGTTCCGCGATACGACCAACTAAGCCACCCGACCGAAAACGAATCGCCATGACACTCCTCTTGACCGGGTATGAACCGTTCGGCGACCACGAAGAAAATCCGAGCGAGATGGTCGCACGCGAACTCGATGGCGAGGAAATCGCAGGACACGAAATCGTGGGGCACGTCCTTCCCGTCGAGTTCGACAGGGCTACGGACGAGATGCGAGATCGCATCGAAAAACACGACCCGAGCGCAATCGTCGCAACCGGGCTCGCGGCGGGGCGAGCGGGCATCACCGTCGAACGCGTCGGAATCAACGTCAACGACTGCGGGAGTACGCCCGACAACGCCGACGCGGAACCGCGAAACGAGCGCATTTGTCCCGACAAGCAAGCGGGCTACTTCGCAACACTTCCCGTCGTTTCCGTGGTCGAATCACTGCTCGAACGCGGGATTCCGGCACACGTCTCGAACACCGCCGGAACCCATCTCTGTAACAACGTGCTCTACTCGACGCGGGCGTATCTGGAAGCCGAAGGGAACGACGCTCCGATGGGATTCGTTCATCTCCCCTGCACGCCCGGTATGGCCGCGAAACAGGCACGTGACGGGGACGGAACCAGCGGTGCATCCGTGAAGCCAAGCTTGTCGCTGGCGATGCAAGTCGAGGGGATTCGGCGAACGTTCGACGTGACGCTTGCGGATGAGTAATCACAAGGAATTCAATTAAAAGATAGAAGATGTATACCGGTTCGTCAAAATATCCGGTCATGAACAGACGCGCGTTGCTAGCAAGCGTACGCGGTCATGAGCAAAACGCGTTTGCCAATCGGGTTAGAATCGATATGCTGGCGCTTGCAGTCTTTAGGTTGAATAGGTGTTTTGAAGACTACCCCCCTGCGGCGACCCGCGTCCGTAATCGTCGGGACATCTGCAACACATCGTCGTAGTTCAACAGCAGGAACCCGACGAAGATGATAAGGAACCCCACGAGCGCTTCCCCAGTGAGCTGCTCGCCCAGCACCAGCCACCCGGTAATCAGCGTGATGATTGGAATGGTGTACTGGACGAAGCTGGTACGACTCGCACCGATGTCGCCGATGAGGAGGAAGTACAGTGAGATGGCGATCGCCATCTCGAAGATACCGAGGTAGAGAACGGAGAAGAGTGCGACCACCGTCGGGTCAATCATCGAAGGCCGTTCGCCGATGCCAAAGCTTAGCAAGTGCATCGCCGGGGCCGCAATCACCAGTGCCCATGCTGTCAACGCCACGGGTGAAATCGTGGCGTTCGACCGCCGGAGGAGAACGTTTCCGAATCCAACGGCAGTCGCGCCGAGGAGGAGAAACTCCTCTCCCTTGAGATTTCCAGAAAGGAAGTCGTTCGGATTCGGCTGGACGACGAACCCGACGCCGACGAACGCGACGAGGACGCCCACGCGGCCGACTCGGGAGAGTCGTTCGGACGGGAGTAACACCGCCGCAAGGGCAACTGTGATAACTGGCGAGAGGCTCAAAATGATTGCCCCGACCCCGCTGGTCGTACTCTGGAGGCCCAAGTAAATCAATCCGGTTCCCGCGAAGAGGAGCAGTAACCCACTCACGACGATTCTGATCACGTCCTCACGAGTCCGTGGCCGCCAGTAGTCCACCTTGAGCAGTACGTATGCGAGCAGTACGATTGCACCGACATCCATTCTAAACGCCGCGAACAGTATCGGCGGCAGAAACTCCAACCCGATTTTTATGACGACCCACGCAAACCCCCAATATCAGTGTGATGAGCGCAAAGAGTATCGCATTCCGGTTGCGTGTGGGTATCGATTCCTCGGCTGTTTCTATCTCTTCGGCAACGTCTATCCCCCAAACCATGAGTAATGGTTGTATTCGACATTGCGTAACGGTTGCTGTTTAGTAACATCCTGTTTCGAAAATAAAAATTGTTTGAGAAGTTGGGGATACGACCATTCCACCGCATGACGGCAACCCAACTGCCGAGTCGAGGCTCGGTTGTCGAAGATAGAAAACTTATATCAGTTCGATATAATGCGCGACTATGGACACATCTGCGACCGGGGCGAGCCTCCGCGTCCGAGGTCGTACTGCACTCGCTCGCCGCATCGGAATCGACGCGAGGGCGCTCGCCGCCTTTCGAATCTGTCTCGGATTTCTCCTCCTCATCGACTTGCTCCTCCGGTCGCGTAACCTCGTCGTGTCCTACACCAACGCCGGAGTTCTTCCTCGGTCGGTTCTCGAAGCGCAGTATCCCAGCATGTCGCAGCTTTCGATTCATACCCTCTCCGGTGCGGTGTGGTTTCAGGTCGTCCAGTTCATCATCGCTGGACTGTTCGCGGTGTCACTGCTTCTCGGCTACCGCACGAGGCTTTCGACGGTGGTTTCTTTCGTCCTGCTGGTGTCGCTACAGTTTCGAAATCCGACCCTCCTGAACTCGGGTGGCTCCCTCCTCTGGCGACTGGGGAATCTTCCTCCCGCTGGACGAACGTTGGTCGGTCGATTCCCGCCGCGATGACCGATACGAACAGCGCATCGTGAGTTTCGCGTCCGTCGGGTTGCTGGTGCAAGTAGTGGTCGTCTACGTCGCAAACGCCCTGTTCAAACTTCGCGGCGACCTTTGGATGCGTGGTGTCGCCGTTGAGTACGTGTTCAGCCTCCACAGTCTCACCACTTCCTTTGGGGACTTCCTCGCCCAGTATCCCACCCTCCTCCATCTCTTCGAAATGCTCTGGCTCGTCTTGGTCATCTCGTCGGTGCTGTTGTTCCTCCTGACTGGATGGTCACAGGCCGTGTTCGCTTCGCTGTTCGTAGGGATGCATTTCGGAATGTTGCTCTCAGCATCTTCCCGTTGGTCTCCATCGTCGCCCTGATTCCGTTCTTCCCAAGCGTTGTCTGGGACGGTGTAGAGAAAGCAACCGAACCCCTCGCGGAAGCCCTCGACGAGGACCGCTGGCTGGAGAAATCAGGACGGGTGTCCTCGCCCGTTTCCATTCCTCCGATTCCGACGGAGGTTTCGCGATGGATGGGTCGAACCCTCTCACTCGTTGTGGCGTGTCTCCTCGTGACCGTTCTCGTCTGGAATGCCGCGACGCTTGGATACGTCCAAACGCCGGATAGAGTGAACGATGTCGTGAATCCGGCCGAACACCGATGGAGCATGTTCGCGCCCGAGCCGTGGGGTGTCGACGGGTGGTTCGTCGTTCCCGGGACGCTCGAATCGGGGCGACGAGTCGATGCGTTTCACGAGTCAACGGTTCGCTGGAATCGCCCCACAGACGCGAGTTTGGGCTTTCCGACCCACCGCTGGCAGAAGTATCTCCTTGATGTGCAACAACCGGGAGGTGAGCGACTTCGTCCCCACTTTACCGACTACGTCTGCAATCGCTGGAACCGCAGTCATGAGGGCGAACTCTCTACCGTCTCCGTGTACTACGTGCGTCAACCGACGAACCTCGACGGTCTGGAACCGACAGAACGGGTCGAACTCGCACGGCGTTCGTGTCCATAGGTCTGCGCAACCAGAATACCTTGTTGATACCGAATTACGTCATTGTCGGTTGCACGAACTCCCGCGCCACATCGAAATGCCGCTGTTCGATAACGATTTCGTCCGCGCGTTCGTTCGCTTCTTCCGGACTCCACTCCTCGGCAGCTTCGCGGATGGCCCGCATCGAGGCGTTTCGAACGAGTGCTTCGAGATCCGCGCCCGTGTAGCCCACCAGTTCCTCGGCAAGCGAATCCAAATCGACGTCGTCGGAGAGCGGTTTGTCGCCCGCGTGAACGTCGAGGATTTTCCGTCGGCCAGCCTCGTCGGGCGCTGGAACTTCGATATGCGACTCGATTCGCCCCGGTCGCAGCAGTGCAGGGTCGATTGCGTCCCGACGGTTCGTCGCCGCGAGGACGATGAGGTTGGGGTTCTCGGCGAGACCGTCCAGTTCCGTCAACAACTGCGAGACGACGCGTTCGGTGACCTCGTGCGATTCTCCCCGTTGGGTGGCAAGGGCGTCGATTTCGTCGAAGAACACGATTGCGGGGGAGGCTTGCCTCGCTCGTTCGAACACTTCTCGAACCGACTTCTCGCTCTCGCCGACGTATCTGTCGAGCAGTTCCGGCCCGGCGACGTGGACGAAGTTCACGTCGCTTTGCCCCGCCAAGGCTCGCGCGAGGAGAGTTTTTCCGGTTCCGGGTGGACCGTACAGCAGAACACCGCTCGGTGGTTCCGTCCTCGTCGCCTCGAAGAGGTTGGTATACGAGAGCGGCCACTCGACGGCTTCGATGAGCGTCTGTTTCGCTTCGTCCAATCCGCCCACGTCTTCGAACGAGATATCGGGAGCTTCGGCGACGAACTCGCGCATGGCAGAGGGTTCGACGCTCGCCAGTGCGGTGTTGAAGTCGTCGCGGGTAACTTCCACGGAGAGGAGTTCGTCGTCGTCGGAACCCGCATCTCGCGCTCGGCGGAGCGCGGCCATCGCCGCCTCGGTGACGAGTGCGTGGAGGTCCGCACCGACGAACCCGTGGGTCGTCGCCGCGAGTCGGTCGATGGACACGTCGTCCGCGAGGGGCATCCCGCGGGTGTGGACTTCGAGGATTTCGCGTCGGCCACCTTCGTCCGGGGCACCGATTTCGATTTCGCGGTCGAAGCGACCACCGCGACGAAGTGCAGGGTCGATGGCGTCAACGCGGTTCGTCGCGCCGATGACGACGATTTCTCCCCGTGATTCGAGGCCGTCCATCAACGAGAGCATCTGGGCGACCAACCGGTTTTCCATGTCGCTTTCGTCGTCTCGTTTTCCGCCGAGACTGTCCACCTCGTCGAAGAAGATGATTGACGGCGCGTTCTCGCTCGCCTCATTGAAGATTTCCCGAAGGCGCTCCTCGCTTTCCCCCTTGTACTTGCTCATCACTTCCGGCCCGGAGACGGAGACGAAATGCGCGTTGACCTCGTTTGCCACCGCTTTCGCGATGAGGGTCTTCCCGGTTCCTGGCGGTCCGTAGAGCAGGACGCCTTTCGGCGAGTCGATTCCCAGTCGGCGGAACAGCGCGGGATTCGAGAGCGGCAGTTCGACCATCTCCCGAACCCGACGCAGTTCCTCGTCCATGCCGCCGATATCCTCGTAGGTTGCGCCGGTCACCTCGGTGGTATCGGTCATTTCACTGGTTTCGTTGGAGGAAGTGGGAATCACGGAGTCGGCGAGTTTCGACAGGGAAACCTTCACGTCTGTCTCGTTCGTCACCCGGACGGTTCCGCCGGGATCGGTTTTCGAGACGACGAACAAGCCTGCATCACCCAGTCGCTCGATTCGAGCGCGTTCTCCCGCACTGACCGGTCTGTCCAGCAGTTCGCGTTTCGTCGCGGACTCCAGTGTATCCACGTCGTCCAGCGAGAAGTTCGCCTTCGGAACGACGGTTATCGAATCCGCATCCGAGACTGCGATCGGTCGAACCGATACATTGTCGCCGATTTTGACGCCAGCGTTGGTTCGGGTTTCGGCGTCGATTTGAATCGTGTTTTCGGGAACCGTGCTCGCCGCAGGCCACACCTTGACGACCGTCGTTTGATTGCCGTCAAGAGCGATGGTGTCCCCGCTGAGAACACCGAGCTGTTGTCGCGCCGTATCCGGAATCCGGGCGATACCCCGCCCACCGTCGCGTTTTTCCGCGCCCCGAACAGTGAGAGAGAGTGTCGGATTTTCAGTCATATCGCTTACTCGTCGCCCGACTGTCTTCAGAGTTTCCCGCAGAAATGCATTTATCCGTTGCACACCATCTTACAATTATGGTGGCCCAGACCCAGCGCGACGACCAAACCTGGTATCGGTGCGAGGAGTGCGGGTTGATGTTCGACGACCGAGCGGACGCCAAACAGCACGAAACGAACTGCGATGCGGAAGACCCATCCTACATCCAGTGAGGGTTTCGACGAGACGACTATTTTCTGTTCACGCAGGCAGAGTATTGAAAGGGAGAGCCGACGTCCCATCGCTATGGGATATAATACGACTATCGGCTGGTCGCTGTTCACGTCCGGCGTCGTCACGCTCCTCCTGAAATGGCTGCCCTACGACTCGCTCTACTGGGGAATCGGACTGCTCGTGGTCGGGTTCCTCATCATGACTCGGCGAATTCTGTAGTCGGCGGAATTCGACCAGAACGCACAGCGTCGCCAAACGGAGGCTGCAACCCGCTTTATCCGGACGAAATATAGTTTTAGACTCGCTCTAAAACCCATATTTGTTAACTCTAATGAATATATTCATAATCGTGCCCGAACCTCTAGAAAACGAATGGCCGACCACCGCACTGAATTTCTCAAAGCGTCGTGGGTCAACGTCATCACGAACGTCCTCAAAATCGTGGTGGAGGGCGGACTCGGACTGGCGTTCGGAAGCTTGGCGCTCGTCGCCGACGCCGCCCACTCCGTCGCCGACTTGTTGGCCAGCGCGGTGGTGCTGGTCTGGGGCCGCCTCTCGTTCGAAGAACCGGACAAAAACCATCCCCACGGACACGAACGTGTCGAACCCCTCACCGCCCTGTTCGTCGGCGGAACGCTGGTTCTCCTCGGATTGAAACTGCTTTTCGACGCGTGGCGCTCGATTCAGTCCACACCCAAAGCGCATTACAGCATCTACCTCGTGGCGGCCCTCGGGTTCGCGTTCGTCGACCGCTATTTCTGTTACTGGTACACGAAACGCATCAACCGCACCGTGCAGTCGCCCGGACTGGCCGCACTCGTCGCCGACAGCAAGAACGACCTCTACACGACGTTTGCGGCGGTTATCGGCGTGGCGGGAATGGCGGGTGGATTCCCGCTCCTCGACCCGCTCGCAGGTGGATTGGTCAGCCTGCTCGTCATCCACCAAGGAATCGAAGTTTCGCGAGAGAACGTCGATTACCTCATCGACTCCGCCGCCCCGGAACACGTCTGCGAGGTACTGAAAGGGGAAATCCGTTCCCACGACGACGTTCACGGTGTTCACGACTTTACGGCCTACTACGCCGGAACCGTCTACGAAGTCGAGTTCCACGCCGAGGTTTCGGCTGATCATAGCTTTATCGAGGCCCACGACATCGAGACCGACCTCCGAGACGCGCTCATGGCGCGCGAGGAAGTCGGAGACGTACACATTCACCTGGATCCGGCAGGGATGGGCGAGTGGAAAGAGGCAGACGAGAACCGGGCGTCGTCGTCCGTGAACTGAGTTCGCGACGGCGTCCGGAGAATTTCAGAGGAGTACGAGGAGTGCAGCGACGCCGAACAGTAGGAGTCCGACGCCGTAGAACACGAGCCCTGCACCGGTATGATGGCGATTCGTAACATCGAACACGTCGTTCGACCCTCGATTTCCGAGAGCGGCTGCCGCACTTGTTGGGTCACCGCCGCTAATCGGCCCCGGGTTGTCTCCACCGCTTGCTACACGTCCGAGCACGAGCAGCCCGATTGCGACGGCACCCAAGAGGGCGTATCCACGGATTGACGGTGGAAGGGCGTATGCAACTGTGACGGTGCCACCGCCGAACAGAATCGTGTATAGCCCGCCATACTTGGCGAGGAACCTCCAATCCATACACACTTTCGAATCTTGAACGATATATGATTTCTCCGTAACAGAAGACGATGACAATCCGGTTGTACTACCGAACCAGTGCCGTTAGGCGAATGTAGGCAGTGTTTGGTATGCGGTGCGGCCCAGCAGCACCGCGCCGAGCGCGATGGAGACGATACCGAAGAAAAAGAGCAGGACGAGTATCAAAAATCCCCATCGGAAGAGAAGCGACGGACTATCGAGAACGTAGCGAAGTACACTCCAATTTGCGGATGTCACTCCGACCAAGCCAAGCACGATTGCCCCGTTTCCGAGCAGTAACTGATTCAGCGTCTCTTTCATGTTAGATAGTTTGATGACGTGCGAAAATAGTTTTCAACAGCGATCAATCCAGATAAATGATTATATGCACAGATTGCGGAAATTCGGACGAATGCCGCCAACCGAAACCTACCTCACCGCAATCGTCGTCCTTCTTGCGTTCATCGCCGCACTACTCGTCGGCGTGGTCGTCACACTTGGAGAAACTGCGATGCTCGCGACATCGTTCACGGTTATTCTGCTCTTCGTCGTCTTCCTGATAGTCGATACGGAACGACGGTCAGCTTAACCCTGCTCGCTCGCGGTGTTTTTCTGCCACCTTTTCGGCGTGTTCCCGTGACTGGCACGTCTCCCAACGAACCTGTTCGGCCCCGCTGTATGCCAGTTCGGTTTTCAGTTCGTCGCGCAGGACACCGCTGTCGATTTTTTCTATCTCGCCGTCGATGCCGAGTTCGTACATCCCCCAGCGCTCCGGGGCTTGTCCGACCGTTCCCCTGTCGAGTGATTGCCAGCGTTTCGTGAGCGGCATTCCGTCTTACTCCTCGTTCACGAATTCGAACGAACGTTCCCCGATTTCGTCCTCCTCGAAGACGAACACGCGACCACGGGCGATTTCTGGGTCAGCTTCCACCTGGACGGCGTATCCTTCGGAACGAACAGTTACGCCGGGGAACAACTCCTCCTCCTCGCCCGGTTTGAGAATGATTCGCCCGACTCCAGTCGATTCGAGGATTTCGTCGTGCGTATCCCGGTCGTTGACGTAGGTCATCACGCCTTCTGTCTCGGTCGGGTCGGTGACGAGCACCTGGATGAGTTTACCTGGTTGGGTTCGGAGGGAGTCCTGTACTTTCGTCGGAATTCCGTTGTAGAACGCTTCTCTGCCGTCGGTGTACTCAACGACGATGCCGTCTTCCGTGAGTTCCACGCCGAGTGTATCGGGGGAAATATCGCTCCGGACGCTCATAGTCCGTGTTTGGCCGGGGATGGGGAAAAGGCCCGCGTTCCGTGGCAGGTTCGTCTCACCACGAAACGACCATCCCAACCCAGAATCACCCAATCCGGCTATTTCTCCGAGAATAGATGAAAAATGAAATATTTTAGCAGAGGTATTCACATTCAAAATCGAAATAGGCCACGGGAATCAAATATCTGGAACACCCATTCCCGAATAATGGAATCCGTTGTAATAGCGATGCGACTGGTCGCCGGACTGGTATTGATTCTGGCGAACGGCTATTTCGTCGCCATCGAATTCGCACTCACCCGCGTTCGCCAATATCCGGAGTCGGAGTTCGACACCCCCGGTTTGCGGCGGGCGTGGGAGATGACGGAAAACCTCGAACTGTATCTCACCAGCTGTCAGGTCGGCATTACCGCGTCTAGCATCGCGGTGGGTATCGTCGCTGAACCGGCGCTGGCGGCAATTTTCGAGCCGATATTCGCGGATACGGGGCTTGCATCGGTCGGTGCCGGTGCACTGCTCGGTTTTCTCATTATCAATCTCGTTCACCTGACGCACGGGGAGCAGACGCCGACGTATCTCGGCGTCGAGCGAACGAAGTTCGTTTGCCGGTACGGAGCGACCCCGCTGTACTGGTTCTACCGCGCAATCGCCCCGATAATTACGCTCGGTGACGGTGTCGCGAAGTGGACGCTTCGACTGTTCGGCGTGGAGATTACGGGTGCGTGGAAAGACGCCGAAACCGACGCTATTGAATCCCGTGCAGACCTTCGAAACAAACTCGGCGATGTACTCGAACAGGGAGATTTGGCCGACGAACGCTACCAAGAAGTCATGAACGCACTGAAAATCGGAGAAATTCCGATTCGGGACATCATGATTCCGAGCGAGGACATTGTTTCGCTCTCGACGACGGACAGTCTCGAAGCGAACATAAAACGGGTCAAAGACAGCACGCACACGCGATTCCCCTTGGTCGGTGAATCGCTTTCCGACTATCACGGTAACGTCTACATGCCTGCACTGTATCGCGCCGACAGTTCGCTCGAGTCGGGTGAAACGACGCTTAAGGAAGTCGCACACCCGCAGATGTCCATCGCGGCAGACACCTCTATCAGCGACGCACTCGACCTGTTTCAGGTCGAAAATCAGGAACTCGCGCTGGTAATGGAAGACGGCGAAGTCGTCGGCCTCGTCACTGCAACCGATGCCTTAGAGGAAGTCATTGGCGAGCTCAGCGACCCGACCGACGAATCTTCCGAATCGGCGACCGCCGCGTAGGCCGTCACGAATTGCGACTACCGCCACCCTGAAGAACACACCCTGCGAAGCGCGGCCATGAACGGACGCGCCAAAGCACCCGCCGCCGGGACGGTGCTCAACGCACTCGCCACCGGCGTCGGGTCGGCGTTCGCCATCGACGCCTACACCACCGCCGACGTCTCGCTGGACGACACCGGGAACGTTCGCGGCAAAATCGAGGGCGTACCGGACGCCGACACCCGTCTCATCGAGCGCTGTGTCGAAGTCGTTCTCGAATCTGCCGACGAAGGTTCGTCGGCCGACGAACCTTCGTCGCTCGGTGCAACGGTTCGTACCGAAAGCGACGTGCCGATGGCGTCCGGCCTGAAGAGTTCGAGCGCCGCCGCAAACGCCACCGTGCTGGCAACGTTGTCCGCGCTCGACACTGAAATGGAACGGGAAGACGCCTGCCGACTCGGTGTGCAGGCGGCCCGCGAAGTCGGCGTGACGGCGACGGGGGCGTTCGACGACGCGAGCGCGAGCATGCTCGGCGGCGTTACGGTTACCGACAACGGCCGCGACGAGTTGCTCGCTCGGGATGAGGTTTCGTGGGACGTGCTGGTTTGGACGCCGCCGGAGCAAGCCTTTTCGGCGGACGCCGACGTATCGCGGTGTCAACGAGTCGCACCGATAGCTGACCTGGTAGCAGACCTCGCCCTCGACGGCGACTACGGCCGAGCGATGACCGTCAACGGATTCGCGTTCTGTGGCGCGCTCGGCTTCCCGACCGACCCACTACTCTCCGCCCTACCGGATGTGGATGGGGTTTCGCTCTCCGGCACCGGGCCGAGTTTCGTCGCCGTCGGCGGGCGCGGGGTTTTAGAGGCTGTACAAGAAAGGTGGAAATCACTGGAGGGCACCACGTGGCTAACGACGACGCAAACAGACGGGACCCGAACGATATGACCCTCGCGGAACTCCGCGAAGAGATAGAATCCATCGACCGTGAAATAGTGGAACTCATCGCCCGGAGAACCTACGTCGCGGAAACGGTGGCGCGAGTGAAATCCATTGAGGACATCCCGACGACGGACGAAGGGCAAGAACAGAAAGTGATGGACAGGGCCGGGGAGAATGCCGAACGATTTGACGTGGATTCGAACCTGGTGAAGGCGGTTTTCAGGTTGCTTATCGAGTTGAACAAAGTGGAGCAGCGAGAAAGTCGGTAGCCAAACTCGGGTGTTTCAGGGCTTTTATCGCCGGTCGGTTAGCAGATTATTCTTCCGGCAGTTGCTCTTTCGGTTCTCGGCCAGTGAACGAGAACACAGCCCCATTGTTACCTCGCGCACTGTAGGAGAGTGACCTTGCAGCAACTGACGAAATATTCGCGGACATTCGCTCACGAGTTCGTCGCCGGGTATCGCTTCCTGGACGATGCGCTACAAGAATCAGCGTCCTCGACCCGCAAACTTTCCGAGGCTATGCATAGTACTAGATTTTTTACCTGTCAAATTAATTTCTAATGATGGCAAGGAAAATACTGACAACGGCAACGAGTGTCGTGTCAACACCAGGTTCGTAGATGGCGCTGGAGATTCTCATCACAGTCATGGCGAGCAAGAGGACAACGCAAGTGGTCGCCTCGACTTCCATTCCGGCGTATACCAAGCTTTTCGATTTTACCCACGAGACTGGGTTCATGCTCTATGATCAGCGACTGCTGACTTATCTGTCTATCCTGTGCCACGAAAAAAGAAAATGTCTGTATGGGAAATTTTTGTAATATTAATTCGAGACATGAATAAGGTCGGACATCGCAAAATCCGGTAGCAAACAGCAACACTCCACGAATCAGCCGTGTCGTGGATACACCTCGTAATGGGTCACGGTTGGCTCGAATTCCAATAGGAAGTCCTTATCTTCGGGGTAATATTTCGCTGATTCGATGTCCTCGCCGACGAATTTTCCGATCGAATCTCTCGACTCCCAAAACGAGAGCGTTACAAAGTGGGCTTCATCTCCTTCGATACGGGGGAGCACGTACGCACCGAGGTTATCGTCGGTTGATTCGTAATCGGGAATTGCTCGTTCCTTCTGGAATTCGAAGTACGCATCCGCTTTCTCCGCAGGCGTTCTCCCGTGCCACATCCGGCCAATCATAACAGAGTTACCCCTTATGAGGGCAAAAGCATTGGCTGTACAATCAGTCGGAGACCTGTATGGTTGCGAGTTCTTCCTCGGAAACGTTCTCACGCCACTGTTCCTGCAAGATGCTGTACGCGTGTAAGTCCCGTGGGTCGCCGAACTCTCCGGGAGGGAGCCAATTTCGGAGTATACCATCGTTCTGGCCGCCGTAAGCATCGATGTACTTTTCGATAGCGCGCTTCGACTGTTCGTTTTCAGGCTCGTGTCCGACGCTCACGAGGTCGAGGTCGAGGAGTTCAAAGGCGATATACGACATCACCCCGGCACGTTCGCCCGAGTAGCCACGTCCCCAAAACGGTTCTCGAATCCACGTTCCAAACGTGGTCAGACGCTTTTCCCATTCGAGCCACAGTTCAGCGACACCGACGAACTCGTCCTCGGATTGCACGGTGATAGCGTAGGTCGCCCGCTCAGCGGATTCCCATGCTTCTCTAGCGTTGGTCGCTTCGTCCATCGATTCCTTCGGTGTCGCGTGTGGCTTCTCCCCGAGAGGGCGCATCACGGCATCCATCTCACCGGAGCGGTGATACTCGTACAATTCGAGGATATCGACCGATTCGTGTAACGGGTCGTATCGAAGCCGTTCACTTTCGATATGCGAGGGAAAGAGATGGTTCGTCATGGTATTCACTAATTGACAAAGGGTTCGTATGAGTGGTAAAGTCCGATTCGGTTTGGACGCATACCGCCTCGGGTCGGAATCGGAACGAGGTAAAACAGCGCTGTTCAGTATTCCCAAAGTCGTTCGATTCGCGAGGCGATGTCCGGGTGTGCCTCTCGCAGGGCCTCAACGGCAGTTTCGCCGTTGAGATTGATGACGTGGACTTCTCCCCGACTTCCCGAGTACACGTCCTGAAAGTCGTACACGACGCCGATTACATCGACGTCCGTGGGGATTTCGTCACTCTCGATGAGGAACTCGACCTGCCTATCGACGTTGTACTCGACGAGTCGATTGATGGCTTCCGTTCGATTCAGGTTCGCGGGAAGCGATTCGACGCCCGATTCGAGCCGTGGCTTCAGCAGGTCAAGGCAGTGCTCGATACCGTCGGGCTCGGAGATACCATCGGTCAAGTCGTCGTACGTCGCCGTGACAGCCCCACAGCCCGTGTGCCCCACGATGACGATGGTATCCGTTCCCGTATGTTCGATCGGGTAGAGCACGTCTCCAGACACCACGTCACCGGACTCGGTTCGCTGAACGACGCGATTTCCGATGTTGCCACACGTGAAAATGTGACCGGGCTGGTCGTTCCCCCACATGTGGTCTTGCAGAACCCGGGAGTCCGAACAGCAGACGGTGACCACATCCGGGTGTTGTGAGTCCTGTACGTCGTCAAATCGGGATTGAATTTCCGCTGCGTGTTCCGAATTGCGTGCCAGTAGTTCGAGCAACGTGGGATGCATGGTTGGATAAAAACGCTCCCATACGAATACTGCTTGGTTCTGCCGGGATAGGTAAGAACGTAATTCGACTCGGTTGCTTTCACTACTCGATGCGGTAGGATATCGCCAGCCCCTCGTCCACCGGAAGAACGTACGTCTCGAAATCGGGGTCTGCGTGGACGCGTTCGTAGAAATCCGCGACGACTCGCGTTCGGTCGTTGGGAGCGGTCTCGCCATCGAGTGTAGCGAGCAACCCGCCCGGGGTGAGGATGTCCTCGTAGATGGCGACGTTGTCCGTAACGATAGCTCCTCCTGGTGCAACCAGCTCGCGGACGGCATCGAATCCACGGATGTAGTCCGCCGTATCATTGTCGAGGACGACGATGTCGAACGAGTCCTCACAGGACTCGGCGAGTTCGAGGGCGTCGCCCTGCTCGAAGAGGGCCCGGTCGGTTATCCCACCACGCTCGAAATACGAGCGAGCGTCGTCGAGCAGGTCGGAATCGCGTTCGGTCAGCACTACCGAGCCGTCGGGTGGGAGAGCGCGGCAATCCAATACGCCGAGTAGCCGAACCCGGAACCCAATTCGAGCACCGACCGAGCGCCCGTCAGGCGAGTACAGAGTGCGAGCATCCGGCCGACTTCCGGGCCAACCGTCGGAAAGTCCGTTCGTTCCGCGCGCGTTCTTCCATGCCTGTCAGCACGTCATCGGCCGAAGAACCGCCCCGCTCGACCAGTCGTCCAACAGCCTCCGAATGGAGTGGTGGCATGGACTACGCGACGGCGACTCCTCGAATAAACGGTTCGGCACGGCGTTCTACAATTCATCAACGTTGCAGAATAGATGAAGTTCAAGCCATCACGGCAGATATTCTGGATGGCTCTGCTGGCTAGTTCCTCCAAGTCGATGTGCCCTACCAATGCGAGCGTCAGCATTCGTGGCGGAGCAGCGGTTCGAACGCGACACGCTTTAAGCGGTGTTTGAGAGAAAAGACAGCCAATTGCGGTTTGAACGAACCCCAACCCCCTTTACCGTCGTACTGCCACCGTTGTGCTGGCGCGAATCCACGCCCGCTGGTTATCGGGGTCGTAAAACATCGCTACGACACCGTATTCGTCTTCGTATTCGCTGTATTCGATATTGTCTGGTTGTCGTTCGCTCATTCTTGGTTTTGGGTTGTTTGTGTCCGATGCCACACGTCCCGGCAATAGGGACTGCAGAACGGATGCAGATGGAACACGCCACTGGCATCCGTTTCGGCGAGAACAGGGTGCCACGACCCGATTTCGATGGAGTCGCCACAGTTCGCACAGACTTGCTCGTCATCGGGGAAATCCGAGCTATTTCCGTCCATGCGTTGCCTATCCATCGTTACTCGTCGAAGAGTTCGACCGTTCCGTTGCTGTGGACGTGAATCTTGTATCCGTCAAGCGAGAACTCGACGTGAGCGTTTCTCGTTCCCCGATGGAAGAGTGCATCGAGCGCATCCGGGTCGATAACGTCGTACAAACAGGTATCGAACTCGGTCGCATCCTCGTATCCCGCTTGCTCCATCACGGCGGACAGGACGGTGAGACTCGGTCGGTCGCTTCTCTGTCCATCGGGTCGTTGTCGTCGTACGTCTGTTCTCATAGTTAGTTCAAGGGAATGTCTGGCAAAGTCCCTTTCAGCTAGATTGAACGCCCTCGCAAAACACTACATCTATCTATCTAGGTATTGCCTTCCAGCAGTCGAGAGAGTAGTTTTCGCTCCGCGGCGCGAAGATGGTTCTGGAACGTCGGCTGTGAAATACCGAGCGACCGCCCGACCTCCTCGCCGGTAGTTTTACGTGGCGAGTCGAAAAAGCCGCTGTAGTAGGCGGTTTCCAGCGTCTCTCGCTGTCTTTCAGTGAGGGTTTCGCCGACTGTAACGCCGAAATCGCTGGAGACGAAGGCACGATCTCGCTGTCGACGGCTTCGAAGTTCGATTTCGGGAAACCGCCGCTGAAGCACTTCAACGAACGTTCGAATGTCGGCGTTCGCCGGCAGTCGGACGACGGCCCGCCCGGGAAGGTCGTCCACGACGAGTGACTCCGGAACAGCACCGTGGTCGAGAAGCGTCCCGACGAAACTCGAATCGGTCAGCGTCATCGAAAACAACGCAGTATCGTATCGGTTGCTGACGTGCTCTATGTTTATAATTTCGAGTGAATGAGAAGCTACCTCCAGCACGTCTTCGACGGCAACATCACGGACCGTAAAAAAGGTTTTCGGCGTTCCATCGGGCTCTGATACGACGCCCATAAACTCGACACGCCCACCCGTTTCGCGTGCGATGGACACGAAAACGATAGCTGGGTCTACCACGTCGAATTTGAGTTCGACCACTTCGCCACCCGTGAGTGCCTTCTTGCTCTCGACGGCGTTGATGGCATAGGCGACCGTCTGGCTCACGTCGTCCAGCACTGCACGTTCCAACTCGTCGAACGTCCCCTGTCTGTCCGAGCAAACTGTGAGGACACCATAAACGGCGTCCTCATAGCGAAGGGGGAGTGCAATTACCGAGCGATAGCCACGCTTGAGCGCCTCACGGCGCCACGGTTCCGACGGCGGGTCACGCAGAACGTCCTGAACGACCTGCGCCCGTCCCGTTCGCAGTGCGATTCCCGTCGGGTTGGTTGACCCCACGTCGTCAGGAGTAACGGTAACCGCGTCGAGGAAGCCACGACCGACGCCCGCCGATTCGCGGGGAATCACCCGTTTGGTCCCGGGATCGTTCTCGCCAATCCATGCGAACCGGTACGGGCCGCCACTCGCCAGTCGGGTACAGACCGCTCGCTCGATTTCGTCCCGACTCCGCGCCTCCACGAGTGCTCGGTCGATGCGCCGGATACCATCGTTCAACTCGTTGAGTCGTTCGAGCGCTGCGTTCTGCCGACGAAGCGTGGCCTCGTGTTCTCGCAACGTTCGCTCCCGATCTGCCCGACCGAGCGCGGATTCGACTCCTGCAGAACAGAGTTCTGCGATGTCGAGTGCTGCTTCATCGACTGGTTTTGTGACGAAAACACCGTGATTACCGAGCGGTAAAACCGCAAATCCGTCACTAAATCGAGGTTCGTTTGCCGTGAACGATTGCCACGCGATAGCGTCGTCACTTTGGGTGTCCAACAGCTCGTTCGGATACGTCCCGTCACGAACCTCTCCTGCGCGAATCCGGAGCGCTTGCGTGGACTCATCGTACAGCGCGATGAACGTCTCAGGGAGGTCGAGCATGTCCTCCGCCCCTTCGACGGCGAGTGTGCACACTTCGTCGGCCGTTTCCGCTTCCAGCAACACCCGTGTGAGGTCGGACAGGGCGGCGAGAACCTGTTCGTGTCGTTCTCGTTTCGTCACGTCTATCGCGACGCCGACGACGCGGTCTACGTCTCCCGGATCATCCAGCACGGGTTGATAGACGACTTCGAAGACGAGGTCACCGAGTTCCGTCCTTGAGCGGACTCGTTCGCCGGAGAGCGCGCGATTGCAGTCAGCCACGATTTCGGGAAACTCCCCGTAGCGGTCGAACACCGACTCACCGACGACTTCGCCGTCGGCGAGTCCGAGCGCATCCAATCCGCGACCTTCCGAGAGTGTGAACGTGCCGTCGGCGTCGAGAACGAAAAGGACGAGCGGGACGTTGTGAACGATGGTTTGATAGCGTTCGACTTGGAACTCGCGTTCTTTGCGGTCCGTAATGTTTTGGTGTGCGACGATGACGTAGGAGGTGTCACTGGTCGTGGCTCCGACCGCATACATCACGAACCAGCGCCGTTCGGTCGGCGAGTGACACGGATATTCGAGCGCGAACTCCGTCCGTTCTCCAGCAAGCACTTCCCGAATGCCCGTCGCGGCTTTCTCCGCGATCGGGTCGTCAGCAGCGTCGCACACGTCGAGGTAACTACTACCGATCGTAGTCGCCGAAAGACCGTTTTCCCGGCCGAACTCCTCCCACGCCCTGTTCGTCGCCACCACGACGCTGCGGTCATCAAGAACGGCAACGTTCACCGGAAGCGTATCGAGCGCGAGTCGGTCGATGTCAGTGTGACTCACTGTGTCTCCCCCATCCCGCATTTTCGTGGAGAAGGGTTAGTCACCGACGGATAAAACGATAGTGCCGACGCTCGCTGCTCGAGAGATTACTCGTGGTAGGCAGTGACCAGTTCGTCCAGCGATTCGTGGTGTTTGGTGGTGTGCGGTGCAGTCAGTGGCGAGACGCTCACTCGACCTTCGAACACGGCCCTGCGGTCGGTTCCGTCCGGGTCGGGAAGCGTGTCGTTGTCCATCTGCTCCCACGTCAAATCGTGCAGGGTGACGACGCCGCCGTCGGTCGTCGCGTTCATGTCGTACACGTGCGACGGACGCGTGACTTCCATCGGTGCAGGTTCGTCACTCGGCATCGGCGCGTTGACGTTCAGGTATTCGGCCTGTTCGAACACTCCCGCGTCGAGCGAGTGCTCGGTGAGATACGTCGCGGCCCGTGCTGCCTCTTCGTACTCGTCCGTCGTCGTATCGTGTGGCCACATGTGATTCGGAACGTGGAGCGAGACGGCGATCGCGGGAACGTCGAAAAAGGCCGCTTCGACGGCGGCGCTGACGGTTCCAGACCGACCCAAGACGTAGGCCCCGAGATTCGCACCGTTGTTACAGCCCGAGACGACGATATCCGGGTATGGCCCGAGTTCGGTCAATCCCGCGACGACGCAGTCGGTGGGGGTTCCCGCGATGGCGTAGCCGATTTCGTGGTCTTCGACCTCTACTTCGGAGGACATCGCCCGCCCGACGGCGCTCTGGTCGGTTGCGGGCGCGACGGTGGTGACGTTGCCGACCTCCTGAAGCGCGTCGTATAGCGCGTGGATACCGGGGCTGTCGATACCGTCGTCGTTCGTCAGAAGAATTTCCGGAGAGTCGCCCATGAACAGGGGGTCGGAGCGGGAGCGCAAAAATGCTCCGTTCGAACGGTAGGTTACGACAGCAGAGTACGTCCTGAGCGGCTGAAATCATTAGCAGAGGCGCGACCAACGACGAAATACGGAGCAAGAAGTCGCGTTTCGGTGATTCCGGCTGTATATCGCCGGAGTCGGCCAGTTACGGCCAGCCGGAATGGTCGCGGGGGATGTGAGCATCAGCACTGGAACCGTCAAAACAGCGGTGAGGAAGCTTATGACGGTTGTTGCGACGAAAAGCATTCCCAAGACGAGGGCGGCGAGACCGGCTAGTAATACGATGACGGCGAGAAGGAGAAAAAACCCCAATCGTTTTGACCCCCATCGCTTATAGATTCGTCTCACTAGAATATCGGATTGGTGGCAGTGCCCCATCACAGTGTTATAATTCAGCATTGATAATTAACGAATCACATGGATTTATATCCTGACACTCGCTCTGTCTAGGTGGCTATGGCGGAGGGAAACGTCACTGACGCGCGGACACTCGAACTCAACTACGAATACGCCCAGCGTAACGTAGACGTGCTGTCCATCTGGTTTGAGTGTAAGCCACGAAAAACGGTTGAACTGCTGGCAGAAAACAACATCCCGCTATCACCGAACGACCAGGGGAGGTTCGGTTCCTACTACAACTACGTCCGAGAGGTCGTGGAAGCGAACTGAGTTAGAGACGGTCGACGACCGTCTTTTCATCGACTACGAGATTGTACGCGTTTTCATCCTCGTTCCAGAGTACCAGCACCTCTTCGAACGAGAGGAGACCCCCATACTCTGCCTCACGGAGCGCGCGGTTGAGCGCCGTTTCCTTCGTCAGTACCGCGAAGTGACTGACCTCCTCGCTCCCGTCACCGACTTTGAACACCTCGTTTCTCCCGCCGTCCGACAGAGAATGGCTGAGCTTCACCGCGACGAGGTTTACGCGCTCCGTGACGTGTCGCTCCATTTCCGCCATCTTCGCCGAGCGAGAGCGCTCGGCGGTGAATTCCCGTCGTCTGGTTCTATCGGTTCGCAAAATCACGTGTGAGTACTGCACATCGACGTTGACGAACTCGCCGTCGCCTCGTTCGTCCGCGCCACCGTCGTCGCTCTCATCCCTTCCGTCACTCTCGTCCAGTCGCCGCTGGAACGCGGGTATCTCGAAATCCGGTTTCACGTCGAACGACCATCCACGGTCGCTTGGTTCCGCGTCCGGCCAGAGTCGAAGCGTCGGCGAGTAAACCGTCGTCCGGTCGGCGACGCGTCGTTCGACCTCTCGAAGGCCGATACTGGCGTTTTTGTCCGCCGGGGCGATGGCAACCATCGCCCCGTCGTCGGCGAGATAATCGAGATATTTCCGGACGATCGTTTCCGGGTCGTCCACCTCACTCAACACGTTGGCGAACAGAACGAGGTCGTACTCGCTGTCGGGAGAGAACTCCTCCGCCGTCGCTCGGTGTGTCGTCGTATGGAAGTTCTCCCGTGTTTCTTCCATCATCGAAGCGAATACGTCCACGGCATCACTGGGTTCGACGGCATGATACTCCACCAAACTGTCGTCCGGGTAAAAGTCGTGCAGTCCGAGTGCGGGGCCGCCGACGCCAGCGCCAACGTCTAGCACTCGCAGCTTTCGTGACAGAAGGCCACGCTCCACGAGTTCCGAGAGTACGTACTGAGCCACGGCGTAGTAATCCGGCAGATGGTAGATAGCGTAAGCAAGCGCAACTCGGTAATCGTACGCCACCGGATTCTGCGCGAAATAGTCCTCCTTGAGGCGGCGAATCGTCCCACGAAGTTCGTCGCCCGATTCGCCGTCGGGCCATCCCAGACCGAACTCCCCGACGAGCAGGTCTTCGAGTTTTCTGCCGTAGGGTTCTGGGAACGATTCGACGCCGGGGAAATCGGGTGATACAGGGTCCTCGGAGACCGGTTCGAAGGTGCCGTCGTCGCGTTCGACGAGACCGAGATTGAGCGACTGCTCGCGAAGCACCTGTCGAACGACCGCAGGATGTGGTTGTCCCTCGATGTACTCCGCAATTTCGTCCGGGTCGATGGGACGCACATCGCGGAGGTACAGCGCGTTCGAGCGCACCTGCTCGCGTTGGTCTTCGTTCATCGTTCGTCCTCCGGTTCGTGTTCGCCCTGATTCAGTGTTGCATTCTGCGTCGCTCTCGCTTCCTGATACAGGCGCTCGAACTCCTTCGGGTCGGCCGCTGCGAGTTCCGTAGCCGCGGTTGCGACACCGTCCGAACCGTCGAACGCCGCCTGGATGTCGGCGTACACGCGCGAATCGCCGCCCGTAACTTGCGCCGTGAGGTCGGCAAGGCCGTCGTAGATGGGCGTTCGAAGTCCCTCCGGAACCGAATTCGCCGAGAGCGCGAATGCGAGAATCGCAGTGTGTGCACCAGCCTGCACGGTTTCCATCGCCTCGTCGTGTTCGTCCGGCGTCGTCTCGACGAGCGTGTTACCGCGCGATTCGAGCGCCGAAAGGAGGTCGTCGGTCACCGTTCCCGGTTCGTCCGCAACGACTGCCACGTTCCCCGGCGCGTTTTCGGGGCTGAACAGCGGATGGAGACTGACACGTTCTTTGTCGGGTGCGTGCGCTGCCATCGCCGACACCGGCGCTGCCATCGCGCCAGTGAGGTCGAGCACTGCTCGCTCGGCTTTCGATGCGTGTTCTTCGATTGCACCCTCGACTGCGGGGAGGGGAACCGCGATACAGACCGCGTCGAAGGTTTCCGTCGTGTCCAGCGCGACTGCGTTCCCGCCGAGTTCCTCCGCGGCGTGTTCCGCGACTGCCGGATTTGCGTCGGTAAACGCGAGGTCGCAGTTCATCGCCTCCGCGAACCAGCGACCCATCGCGCCGGCTCCGACGACAAGTACGTTCATTGCATCTGGATTGGCGTGGTTCGCCCAAAAGAGGTTCGTTTGGTCGGATGCGTCAGTCCGAAAGCATCTATCTTTCCGGCGGTTCGACGACACCGATTTGCTTGAAGAGACCCAGTGCGTCGTCGTTGACGTAAACGTCTTTGATTTTCCCGTCTTCCAGGTGATTAATGAGGATACCCGTTATCTCTATTTTCTCCTGTGTCGGTTCAACACCCATGAATTCGCCGGTGTGAATCGCTCGCGTCGTGTATCGAATCGTTACCGTGTCGTCCAGAACGAGCAACTCTTTGATGTCCATGTCGATGTCCGAAAAGGCGTCCCGGAACCTTTGGGCCAGTTTACGGTATCCATCGGGGCCACGAACCGGTTCGCTGACCATCGGGTTGTGGTAGGTAAAATCGTCTGTGACGAGGTCGGGAATCACGTCGAGGTTTCCGCCGCTGTTCCATACCTCTGTGATTTCTCGAAGGGCGACCGCTTCGTTGTCTGGTGCTTTGGTGCTCATGGTTGTTCTCCCCCACGTGGACAGGGTACTCGGGATGAGGCGATAAACGAAACCTATCGTTCAAATGGAAATGGATGAAGGACGGCAGGTAACGGACGATGGTTCGACACGGGCTATTGGTTCCGACGGGGTGTTTTTTATTTATGAAAATTTACATTAACAGTGTGGAAAAGAGAGTCTCCGAATGTCGCTGTCTGGATGCACTGGTACCCTTTCATCGAATTGTCGCCATTCCGACGACGACAAATGCGATTACTCGGCCTTCCCTGGCGAGATTTACCCAGCCCGTTTAGTGGGTTACTGTTCGAACTCCTCCATCTCCGGTAACTCGACGACACCGAGTTGGACGAACATTCCCAGTTCGTCGGCGTTGTCGTAGCGTTCCTGTATCTTTCCGTCTTCGATTCGGTCGATGAGGATGCCCGTCATCTCGATTCGTTCGTCCGTCGGTTCGATGCCCATCATCTCACCGCTGTGGGTTCCCCGTACGATGTAGCGAACCGCCACTTTCTCGTCTGTTGGCACCACGTCCTCAACACTCATTTCGAGATCGGTGAAGATGGTTCGGGCTTCCTTGGCCGCTTCTCGGTACTCATCTCGACCCTCCATATCCATCATCGGGGAGTGATAGACGACATCCTTCGCGACGAGGTCATCGATGACATCGAGGTCACCGTCGCTGTTCCATACCTCCTCTATTTCCCGAATTACGACCGCCTCGTTGTTCGCTGTTCTGACGCTCATTGTGTTCTCCCTCCACGGAAAAAATACATCGAGCAAGTCGATAAACGAGACAGACCGTTCAGCAAGAAACGGATGCAGGCCGAAAGGAAACACGAGATGGCGCAGGGGAGGGTGTCGATTGTAGTGGTAGCGCTGGTAGTCAGTAGAAAATCGAATGCTCGGTGGAAACAAGGTTCCACCGAACGTTTCCTGTGAGAAAAATCCCATCTCTCCGAAATCGGTCAAAACTTAGCGCTTCGCAGGATGGTCGTCCGCAAGATACCGCCGCCCGACCAGATTCTCTCGAAGCGTGCCACCCTCGTACTCCTCGCGCATCAGGCCGCGTTCTCGGAGTTCGGGGACGACCAAATCAACGAAGTCCCGAACCGTTCCGGGTCGGACGATTTCCTTGAGGTTGAACCCAGTGATTCCGGTTTCTTCGTGCCATCGTTCGAGTTCGTCGGCGACCTGCTCCGGCGACCCGACGACGACGGGCGAGGTCGAACCGAGGCCGCAGAACTCCGCCACATCGCGCACCGTCCAGTCGCGTTGTGGGGCGTGTTTGGTTAGCGCGTTGACCGCGCCCTGAATCGCCTCGGTTTCGATATGCTCGACCGGTTGGTCGGGCGCGAGTTCCGAGAAATCCAAATCCATGAATCCGCCGAGTAGCGTCAGGGTCGCCACGGTGTCGACGTTTTCGCAGTACTTCTCGTACTTCGCTTGCGCGATTTCCTCCGTTTCCCCGACGACTGGTGCGATTCCGGCGAAAAAGGCGAGTTCGTCTCCGTTTCGTCCGGCCTCGTTTGCGCGCTCGCGCAAGTCCTCAACGTAGCTTTTGACGGCTTTCTTCGTCGGTTGGCTGACGAACAGCGCTTCCGCGTTGGTCGCCGCGAAGTTCCGCCCGCGCTCTGACGACCCGGCTTGGTAGAGAACCGGGGTTCGCTGTGGCGACGGTTCGCAGCTATGCGGGCCGGGAACCGAGAAATGCTCGCCGTCGTAGTCGATGGCGTGGACTTTCTCGGGGTCGGTGTACTGCGCTGCCTCGACATCCCTAACCACTGCGTCGTCCTCCCAACTGTCCTCCCATAGTCGGTAACAGACCTGCATGAACTCCTCGGCGCGGTCGTAGCGCGTATCGTGTTCCATTCGCTTGTCCAGCCCGAGGTTTTCCGCCGCGCTTTCGAGGTAGGACGTGACGATGTTGAACGCCACTCGTCCGTCGGTGATGTGGTCAAGGGTGGAAAATTCGCGGGCCAGTTGGTACGGATGGACGTACGTCGTGGAGCGCGTCACCGCGAAGCCGAGGTCATCAGTCACACTCGCCATCGCCGGTATCAGCAGTTCCGGGTCGTTCGCTGGCGTTTGGATGGCTTTCTCGATTGCCGTGTCCCGATTTCCGCCGTGTACGTCGTAGATACCCCGCACGTCGGCGAAGAAGACGGCGTCGAACCCGCCGCGTTCCGCAAGTCGAGCGACCTCCTGCCAGTAGTCCATGTCGGTGTAGCGGTGTGATTGGTCACCGGGCGTGCGCCAGTTGCCCGCCGTGACGTGTTCCACCGCGTTCATCGTGAACAGGTTGAAGTGGATGTTCTCGTCGGTCATTCGTTGGTCTCTGGTTCGTTTGGTCAGCGCAAATCAGGGGGGAAGGCGGCGACGTTCTCCGCCAACTGTTACGACTAAAAAGCGGTTTGTTGGAGTATTTTAGTGTGCTTCTGGTTTTGGAGTAGTTGGACTATATTCATGTCTTCGTCGTGATTTACTCCCTGTTCCTGTATTCCCTGCAAGTCACGACAATACATGACCGCCACCGCAACCGCAGGCCACACCTTCCCCAATTGATTCCCTCGCGTGGCTTCAGCGGGCCTTCTCAGACGATGGCTCGCGGTTGCACCGCTCGCTTTCGCGGTTTTTCCGAAACCGCTCAGTCCTCGAAGGCCTGCCAGCACGCGCCACATAGCTTGAGTATCCAGGCCGCAAGGGTGCGCCAGCGCGATTTGCGCGAGGCGTGAGCGAAGCGAACACCGAGCGCACTCCCGCACTGGCGGGGAGGGGTGGGGAGACTGCGGTGACAATGCGGTGGCGGTTATTTGGAGACGTGATTTGCGGAAAACACTACAATAGACGTAAAAACAGAGTCGCTTCCCGGTTCGAACACTCACAATTCGGGGTTTGCAGAAAACACCAAAATAGACACGGAGTCAGCAATCTACTCAAGGGCGACCCACAAGAATCCACAAACTCGCGCTAGCAGGAGCAGTAGTAATCGCCGGTTCCGAACTCGGTTTTCATCAGCCTGTACGCCGGGCCAACGTCGCTGGGTCGGTACACGCCGGTCGTCAGGGTATCCACGTGTTCGAACTCGCCTGAGAACAACTCATACCACTGCGTTTCCCCGAGAACGTCCGAGAAACCGGCATCGTTTGCGAGCAGCTTCAGATAATCCGCCAGATAGACCCACGTCGCGTCGTGGGTCTCGCCGACTTCGAACTCCTCGCCGACCGCTTCGGCATAGGCCGCCCCCAGCAAGTCGGCCCCGGCCTGTACTGGGAGACTGATCCACTTCCACGGACGGGTGTTGATGTCCAACAGGACGTACTCCTCTCGCGATTCGTCGTAAACGAATTCGGATTCACTGATGCCGTAGTAGCCGGTTGCTTCGAGAATCGAGAGCGCGCGCTCCTCGATTTCCGGTTGGTCGACCCGTCGAACGAGACAGGAGGTGCCGAACTCCTGTGGGTAGCGAACGCGAGCGTTTCCGACGAAGGTGACCGGGTCGCCCTCTTGGGAAACGTAGGAGGCCAGCGAGCAGTCACGCCCGGTTGCGATGTCCACCTTCTCCTGTGCCATGACGTTGATTCCGGTGTCATCGGCCATCGCCACGACATCCAAAAACTCCGCCTCGTCGGCGACTTCGATGACGTTCGTTCCGACCGCTTCCTCGAACTCACGCTTGAGCGCTGGTTTGACGACGAAGGGAAAATCGAGGTTCTCGATGGCTTTCTCCGGGTCGGTGTCGGCCATACGGTACGTTTCGGGGTAGGGAACACCGAGTTCCTCGGCCTTCTCGTACAGCGATTCTTTGTTCAGCACGGCATCGATGGTCTCCCGCCCAGCGAACGGGAGACGCACACCCTCGGGTTCGGTTCCGGCGAAGGCGTGCACCCATTCGTCCATGCACGGGAACGCGACCGGTTCGTGTTCCAGTTCGGCGGCGAGGACTTCCACGTCCTCGCGGAACCCGTCGCGGTCATCGAGCGGGTAGGTCACCTGTCCCGCGAAATCGACGGCGTCGGAGTACGGCGCGACACCCTTTCCGTTTCTATCGATTGCGATGACCGGAACGTCATGGTCAGAGAGCGCGCGCGCGACGCTCAACCCAGTTACGTGTGCGTTGCAGACGATTGCTGGCGGCCTCTCGAACGTCGTCCCCGCCAGCGCTTCACAGAGACCGTCGAACGAGCGAAATTCCTCAGCCATGGAGTGGGATTTTCGGAGCACGCGCTAAAGCATATTCGACTGGGCGAGGTTCTCCGGTATCTCGGAGGCAGGAAAATCCGTGTCGGGTATCCCTTTTCCGGTGACGAAAACGAGATTTGATTCAGTTAAACCAGCAGCTTTTCACTCACTGGTTCCACGGAGCCCTGTCGGGGTCGATGAGTCGCTCTTCCCGGTCGATATCATCTATCTTCTCCACGTCTTCCTCGTCGAGTTCGACGCCCAAACTGCGCCAGTTCTCCTGAATGTATTCCTGCCCGGACGCCTTCGGGATAGCGGTGACGCCTTTTTCGCGACACCACGCGAGGCTGAGCTGTGCCGGAGTAGCGTCGTACTTTTCCGCGACCGCCCGAAGTTCGGGGATATCCGCCACGTCGCCGCGAGCGATGGGCGAGTACGCGACGAGTTCTACATCGACATCCTCCCCCGCGCAAAACTCCCTGAGGTCGTCCTGCTGGAGCAAGGGATGCATCTCGACCTGATTGGCGAAAATCGGCTCTTCGGCCTCTTCGACCGCCTCTCTCAGGAGGTCTACCGTGAAGTTGCTCACGCCGATTTCTCGTATCAACCCTTCCTCACGGAGTTCCGCGAAAGCTTCGAGGGTATCGTCCGCTTCGTACTCGTCGGTCGGCCAATGAACGTAGAGCAAATCGACGTAGTCGAGTCCCAATCGGTCGAGGCTCTCTTCGGCACTCGTGAGGACTTGGTCGTAATCGAGGTTTTCGGGGCTGACTTTCGTCGCCACGAACAGTTCCTCGCGGGAGACGTCCGATTCGGCGATAGCGTCGCCCACCGCGGATTCGTTGTCGTACCCCTCGGCGGTGTCGATGTGTCGATAGCCGGTTTCGATGGCTGTTTTGACGCTCTCGACGCATTCGTCGTATTCGTCCAGCTCGTAGGTTCCGAATCCGAGCATCGGCATTCCGTGAGATTCGGGTGCGGAGAAGGCGGTCACTTCCGGCTTCGAATCAGTTGATTCGGCTCGGCTATCCTGTTCGGTCTGGCTTTCTTGCTCGGTTTGGTCACCTTCCTCTCCCAGTTCATTTTGCTCGTCCTGCTCGCTTTCGGGCTCTATCGCCCGCTTTACTGCGTCCGGAGTCTCCACTTCCGAGGGCTTCATTCCCATTTCGCTCAATGCGGGTGCGCCCTCCGACCGCTTTCCGAACAGGTATCCGAGGGCGAACCCCACCCCGACCGGAAATGCGCGCCAGAAGACGCTCGCGATTCCTCCTGTTTGTTTCGCGTTCGATTCTTCGGTGTCCGTCGTTTCCTCGGCCATAAATGCGCAGTCGCCGGAGGGCTACTTTTGAATTGTGGCGGATTCAGTCTTAAAATTCGGATGCGGCGATTCGAACAGGACGACGATTCGAGCGAACCCTCAGTCCAAAACGAGTTCTATCGGATAGTCGGTCAGGTTCTCGTAGCCATCCTCCGTGACGACCACGAGGTCTTCGATACGAACGCCACCAACATCGGGATCGTACAAACCGGGTTCGATGGTGATGACATGGCCCGATTTCAGTTCACCTCCATCGGGGCTGATTTTCGGGAGTTCGTGAACGTCCAATCCGACGCCGTGGCCAGTACTGTGGATGAATCCGGTTTCGGTACTCGCATCACTCCGAAGGGTTTCGTAGCCAGCGTTTTCGTACACGTCACACACTGCATCGTGGATTTCTTCCCCCGTTGCGCCCGGTTCGACTGCATCCAGCGCCGCGTCGAAAGCCTCGTGCGTAAGGTCGTATCGAGCACGGATTTCGTCGGACGGTTCGCCCTTGACGAACGTTCGGGTCATGTCGGCGTGGTACTTGCTCGCTTTGTCGCGCGGGAAGATGTCGATGATAATCGCTTCGTCCGCCGAAAGCGGCCCGCTTCCACGGTCGTGGGGGTCTGCCGCGGCCGACCCGCAGGCGACGATGGTTTCGTCCAGCGCGGCTCCGTGGCGCAGGAGCGTCACTTCGATTTCCTCTTTTACGCGTTCGCTGGTTAGCACCTCGCCATCGTGGTAGAGGAGACCGTCCTCGACCGTCGCCGAAGAAAGCAAGTCTTCCGCAGCGTGCATGGCCGCCTCGTTGGCTTTCTGTGCGACGCGCACGTGCTCGATTTCTTCGTCCGCTTTCGTCGCGCGAATTCCGGTGATGACGGCAGTATTTTCCGGCGAAACGGTGACGCCAACGTCGCGGAGGCCGTCCGCAGTGCCGACCGGGAAGCGTTCGGGCACTGCCACCGATTCGACTCCGTGATCGGCGATGAACTCGGCCAACACGCGATTTTCCGCTTCTTTCTGGCCATGTTCGGCGATTTTCTCGTAGTAGTCGTAATCGACCTTTCGCGCGACCGTTTCCGCGTCGCTTTCCTTTTTCGCTCGTCCGTATTCGAGGCTGGAGACGAGCAGGTGAACACCATCCGCGTAGAGCGTCGTGAACGCGTCCGGCGCGTCGAATCCAGAGAGATACAACTGGTCGGAGTCGGTCGATGCTGCATCGATGAGGAATCCGTCAACGCCCATCGTGTCGAGCGCGGAATCCAGTGCCGAGAAGTCCTTTTCCATGTATCCCGCGACAGAGGCGAGCAGTAAAACGATGTCGGAGACAGGGAGTACGATGTGGTATCTGTTTTCAAGTCGTCTCTCGAATCATCTCGTTTGGCCTTCGGCAGTAGGCTTCGAGCATCGGCGTCGATATGCAGTTTGCTGTTGCCGTCAACACATACCGCCACCGCAACCGCAAGCCACATGCCCCCTCAACCGACTTTTACGCTCACATTCGTTCGCGCAATCGTCCCTCGCGCGGCTTCAGAACGAGCCTTCGGACGTGAAATTTTCAGGCTCGTTCCAGCGCGCGCCATAGCGGTTGGATGGGATTTCGAATGGTGCGAATTCTGTGGCACGTGCGCCAGCAGGCCTGAGGGCGTCCAAGGGCCTGCTGGTTATCACGCGAGGGATGACTGAGTGAGTGGAGCGAACGAAGGAATCGGTTGGGGAGGGTGTGGCCGATGCGGTGGTGGTATGTGTTGTCGGGATCACCTAACGAAAATATTCGAAAAGAATGACATTTCCCGGAAACGACTCGAAAACCCCACAATCCGACCATTCGACAAAAACCACCCGTAAATATCGTCAACCACGACACACAATCATCGTTGACGAACACAAACGAGAAATCCGCGAAAGAAAAATCGACAGAATGAGGTAACCCACCCGAATAGAGTTCCGCAAGAATGTTCGACAAGGTTCTAGTCGCCAACCGTGGAGAAATCGCGGTTCGCGTCATGCGCGCCTGCGAGGAACTGGGAATCGACACCGTCGCTGTCTACAGCGACGCCGACCGAAATGCGGGTCACGTCCGCTACGCCGACGAAGCGTACAACATCGGCCCGGCGCGAGCGGCCGATTCCTATCTCGACCACGAGGCAGTCATCGACGCCGCCGAAAAGGCCGGCGCGGACGCCATCCATCCCGGCTACGGCTTCCTCGCGGAGAACGCCGATTTCGCCGCGAAAGTCGAAGAAACCGAGAGCGTGACGTGGGTTGGTCCGACCAGCCACTCGATGGAGCAACTGGGCGAGAAGACGAAGGCCCGAAAAGTGATGCAGGACGCGGACGTGCCGATTGTTCCCGGAACCACCGACCCCGTCACGGATCCCGAAGACGTGAAAGCGTTCGGCGAGGAACACGGCTACCCAATCGCCATCAAGGCGGAAGGTGGCGGCGGTGGCCGCGGGATGAAAGTCGTTCGAACCGAGGACGAGGTCGAAGACCAACTCGAATCAGCCCAGCGTGAAGGTGAGGCGTACTTCGACAACGATTCGGTCTACCTCGAACGCTACCTCGAACAGCCACGACACATCGAGGTACAGATCATTGCCGACCAGCATGGCAACGTCCGCCACCTCGGCGAGCGCGACTGTTCGCTCCAGCGCCGTCACCAGAAGGTCATCGAGGAAGGACCATCGCCCGCTCTCTCGGACGCGCTCCGTGAGGAAATCGGCGAGGCGGCCCGACAGGGTGTCAAAGCCTCCGACTACGTCAACGCCGGAACCGTGGAATTCCTCGTGGAGGACGGCGAGTTCTTCTTCCTCGAAGTGAACACCCGGATTCAGGTCGAACACTGCGTTACGGAGGAGCTGACGGGCATCGACATCGTGAAATGGCAACTCCGCGTCGCGGCGGGCGACGAACTCGACTTCGCGCAGGACGACGTTGAACTCGAAGGCCACGCGATGGAGTTCCGCATCAACGCCGAAAACGCCGCCCAGGACTTCGCACCCGCCCGAAGCGGTTCGCTCGACGTGTACGACCCGCCAGGAGGAATCGGCGTCCGTCTGGACGATTCGCTCCGGCAGGGCGACGACCTCGTGACGGATTACGACTCGATGATTGCGAAACTCATCGTTCACGGTTCCGACCGCGAGGAATGTCTCGCTCGGGGTCGCCGCGCACTCGCTGAGTACGATATCGAAGGCGTCGTCACCATCATCCCGTTCCATCGCGTCATGCTCGAAGACGAGAAATTCGTCGCCGGCGAACACACGACGAAGTATTTGGACGAGGAACTGGACGACGAGAAGGTCGCCGAAGCCCAAGAAAAATGGGGGTCGTCCGAATCCGCAGGCGACGACGAGGAGGTCGTCGAGCGCGAGTTCACGGTCGAAGTCAACGGCAAACGGTTCGAGGTCAATCTGGAACAGCGGGGTGAAATCGCGGCAGTCCCCGCAAACGGCAACTCCGGCGGCCAAAAGCCAAAGCCATCGGGCGGCAGCAGTGGCGGCAGTGAAACCGTCATCGACGCCGAAGGCGAGACTGTCACTGCCGAGATGCAGGGCACGATTCTTGACGTGAAAGTCGAAGAGGGCGACGAGATTCAGTCCGGCGACGTGGTCTGCGTCCTCGAAGCGATGAAGATGGAAAACGACGTGGTCGCCTCCCGCGGCGGCACCGTCACCCAAGTCGCAGTAAGCGAAGGCGAGAGCGTCGATATGGACGACGTTCTTGTCGTCGTGGACTGAGCGGAAAAGTCGAGTTTTCTAGCGTCTCTACGTCAATCGTCTACCGATTGCAGACGATCGGTGTCCCCTCGAAGAAATCCGGTAATGAAACCGGCCTACGATTTCCGAACCCGCATTTCGATAGACTCCGCGGGACGGAGATTCGCCGCCGCTGACCGATAGCGAAACGCGGATGCGAGGCCTTTTTTCAAATCCGTCTCCTACACGAACCATGGAAGACGGCCAGAGCTATCGTGTGCTCGCGACACTGAGCGACCAAGAACTTCGTCTGCTTGACCGAGAAACACACGAACAGATCGTTACCGCAAGCGATGGCCACGACGCACCGATTGCCGACCTGCATCCCGGCTACTGCATCGACGCCGACCTCGACTGGTCAACGACCGAACCGACGGTTCGCACGCTGTCGGTTCTTCGGGAAACGCTGTACACCTTCGTTGACCACATCGAACCAGTTTTCGAAGCCGCACAGCAGGCCTGGCAAAACGCACGTGCGGCGGGTGATTCGATGAACAGTCGCGTAACCCGCAATACGGACAACGAGGTCAACGGCGTACTCTACGTGTTTGCCGAGGACGACGAAGGCGAGGTGTTCGAGTTGTTCCGCAATGGCTCTCGCCCGCTCGACCCGCTGGTAGACAAGGTCAACGAACAGGAAGGTGACGCCCCTCGGGAGGTGTTCGTTCTTCGACCCGCAAACGAGGAGTTCGTCATCGTCACCATCGCGCTCAAAAAAGGTGGACAGTTCGCGGAGACACTCCGGGAGACTTACGACTGTCCTCGGCCATCCGAACCGCTCGCGTAAACGAAATCATTCTTGTCGAGAGTCACCCTATCCGACGATATGAACGACACCCGCCGGGCGGTCTTGGACGCCCTCGCCGACGGCCCGATGTCCGGTCCGGAACTCGCGGACGCCCTCGATGTCTCCCGAAACGCCGTGTGGAAACACGTCGAAGCACTGCGCAAGTCGGGGTTCGAAATCGAGAGCACCAGCGATGGCTACCGACTGGGCGAGATTCCGGAGTTCGGCCCGGCAGTCGAATACGGGCTCGAAGCCCCGTTCGCAATCGAGTATCACGACTCCATCGGGAGTACGAACGACCGAGCGCGTGAACTGGCAGGAGAGGGGGCGAAGGACGTCGTTGTACTAACTGATCAGCAGGTCGGTGGCAGGGGTCGCCTCGAACGTGAATGGGTCGGCCCGTCCGGTGGTGTCTGGTCGAGCCTCGTACTCCGCCCCGAAATTCCGCCATCGCACGCGCCATTGCTGACGCTCGCCGCCGCTGTGGCCGTGACGCGAGCTGCGCGAGAGGCGGGCGTTCCGGCAGAAATCAAGTGGCCGAACGACGTTCTCTTGACCGACGGCGAAGCGAACGAGAGGGAATCAGAGCAAGGCGCTGACGAAATTCCAGTTCAACCCGAGAAACTCTCGGGCATCCTCACGGAGATGGAAGGCGAGGCAGACCGCGTCTCGTGGGTCGTCGTCGGAATCGGGGTAAACGTCAACATCGACGCAGACGAGTTGCCGGACGGCGCGACCAGCGTGCAGGAATCCGTCGGAACAATAAATCGCAGGGTCTTCACCCAACGACTGTTGGAGGAGTTCGACACGCTGCGTGCAGCCCCCGAAAAAATACTTCCCGCGTGGCGCGACCACGCGGCAACGCTCGGCCAGCGAGTCCGAGTAGAAACACGAACTGGAACCGTGGTTGGAACAGCAGTCGACATCGAATCACCGGGGGTGCTCGTCGTGGAGACCGACGAGGGGACGGTGCGGGTTCACGCCGGTGACTGTGAACACTTGCGACCAGCGTAGTTAGCTACTTCCTTTCACTTCCTCGACCGTCTCGGCTTTCGCTGTCGTCTCGGTCTTTTCGACTCGTACTGTGAGCACGGGAACCGTCGAAGCGCGGACGACACGTTCTGCGACGCTTCCGAGCAAGAGTCGGTCGATACCGCCGCGTCCGTGCGTTCCCATCACGATCAGGTCGAACCCCTCACGTTCCGCATGACGGACGATTTCCTTGTTCGGCGGCCCCTCCACGAGGTGTGTCGTCAGGTCCACATCGTACCGGCCTGCGACGCGACGAACGTCTTCGAGTGCTGATTCGCCTTCCTCCTGTAACATGTCGCTGATACCCTCCCACGACGTTTCCATCGGAAGGCTGGCGAACGTCGCGGAGTTAATGACGTACACCGCGTGCAGTTCCGCCCCGTGCGCCTCCGCCAGTTCTGCAGCGTGTTCGACTACCCGCTCCGTCTCCGCCGAACCATCGGTTGGCACGAGTATTCGGTCGTACATAGATGCGTTAGCGAATGACACGGTCGGGGGCGTCTTAACTTGTTTGGTATCTGCGACCTTCGAATCGAAACCCGAACGCCGAACCGTCTTCTATAAAATTACGTTTTTGACGTCGCTTGCTCCTGCTCGTCGAACGATCGATCGAGTTACATCTCTGTTACCTGTAAGGTTGTCCGAATCGCCGTCAAGGACGAGCAGTTTCGCATCCCGACCCGGTTTCACAACACCGCAATTTAATCCCGCGATTCGTGCCCCGTTTTGGGTCGCCATGCGAAGTACTTCTCGGGAAGAGAGGTCGGTCAGCTTTGCGGTGAATTCCATCTCCCGAAACATCGACGGACTGTTCAACATTACGTTGTCCGTTCCGAGTGCAACGGTCGTTCTATCCAGTAGTTTCCGCATCGGCGGTAGTCCGACTCCCGTGACGAGATTCGACCGCGGGCAAACCGCGATTGGAATCTCGCTGTCCTCGATTCGGTCGAGATGAATCGGTTCCGGATGGACGACGTGAACGAGAAAATCCGGCGACAGGTCGAGTGCCGGATTGATGTCGCTGGCATCCGCTTCGCCCGCGTGGATGCCGAACAGTTTTCCGGCCTTTCTCGTTGCGCGACGTTCTCGGCCGAAGGTGTCGTCGTTCGCTCCACTCGCGCCGAACCCGTCCGCGGCCTCCATTGCAGCGACCGTTTCGCGTCCCAGGATGAATGGGTCGATGTCCAATCCTTCCACGGCCTCCTGAAGCGCGAACACGCCTTCGACGCTACCTTCACGAAATTCGAGGAACGACGCGGTTCCCGTTGATTGCATGAACTGTACCGACCGCCGCATTGCTTCGACTTTCTCGCTTCGAGACGTTTCCCGAAGGAGCCGATGTTTGAGACCGTCCGGCGGTGCGACGAGTTCTTCGAGCGATAAACCGCCGCCAGCTTCCTTCGCTATCGAGTCGCCGATGTGCGTGTGCGCGTTGATAAATGCGGGCAGAACAATGTCCGACGACGAGACGGATGTCTCTTCGATAGCCGTAATCGTTCCGTCCTCAACGACCACACGTCCCTCGACTGGGTCGAAGTTGGGGCCGCGCAGTATCGTACCCTCCACGAGCATACGTGGCGATTGTCTGTACCGGGTCTTAAACACCTTCGTCGTTCGCCGAACGTGATTTCGATACGAGACGTGGTCACTCGAAATCGTCCAGTGTCGTTCTGATACCGGTTCGAACGTCGCTGACCAACGTTCCGTCGGTGTCCAATCCGAGGACGCGCTCGGTCGCGAGTCCGACTCCCTCGGTTTCTTCAGCGGGCGTGTACACGCCGAGTCGCCACTGGTCGCGTTGTACTCGTTGCAGTGCTCGAACCAGCGTGGACTGCTCGCCGAGCGGTCGGACGTCACCGTTGACGATGACACGCGACGAGGACTCGGTCATCCGCGGCCGGCCGGGAACGTCGAGAATGACGGATTCGGGTTCGACATCCGCGCTCTCGGCGATGTCAGTTTCGTATTCGCGGATGGTCTCGTGGTCGGCATCGATGATTTCGTCCGGAACGTCCGCCATCTCCGCCCAGACCGAACGTTTGTAGAGGTCGCGGTGGGAGAGTCGTCGCGCGAGTTCGGCAGTGTTCGGCGTCGCACGAAGCGCGACGAGCAGGTCGTGGTCGTCCATTCGTCGCAACTGCTCGGCGTCGATGTCCGGTTCCGAAAGCAGTCGCTCGCTCGCCCGCTGGAGCATCGACTTACTGATTCGTGTGACGTGATGGTTGTACACCGTCGGGTTCATCAACGCGCGAGCGACGAGGAGACTTTCTGTGGTCTGGACGTTTCCCTCCGCGAGGACGAGTTTCCCGTCGAGAAACGTCAGTTCGCGGGTGAGACGCTGATGGTCGATGGTTCCATACGGAACGCCCGTGTGATGCGCATCTCGAACGAGGTAATCCATCCTGTCAACGTCGAGTTCGCCGGAGACGACTTGTCCGAGTTCACCCTCGCCCGCGATGAGGTCGGCGATGGTATCTGGCTGTAAGTCATATGACCGAAGTACGTCTCCGACCTCGGATTCCGTGAGCAGGTCGTGGACGTCGTCGTGGTATTTCCCCGTCCGTCGGTGGATGAGTTCTTCGATGGTGTGGCTGTAGGGAGAGTGTCCGATATCGTGGAGGAGGGCCGCGGCACGAACTCGTTCCGCCTGTATTCCCTCGATACCGAGATTCGTGAGCGCTTCGCACGCGAGATGATAGACGCCGAGACTGTGTTCGAATCGAGTGTGGTTCGCGGACGGGTAGACGAGACGAGCAGTTCCGAGCTGCGTGATATGCCGAAGTCGCTGGACTGCGGGTGTGTCCAACAGGTCGTGGGCCACCCCCACGACGTCGATGTGGTCGTGAACGCTGTCCTTGATTGTCTTCATTATGTAGCGGTTGGCCCGTCATCCTATAAAGACTGAAGGACGAACGGGATAGTAGAAACGCGGACTGACGTTCCCTACAAAAAACGACAGGAGCGACGAAAACTTAACGTCACGAATCACAAATGCCACACCATGGTAACGTTTCTCTCCGGGGGGACAGGAACTCCCAAACTTCTGGATGGTGCGCTCTCGGTCTTCTCGCCCGCCGAGACGACCGTCGTCGGAAACACGGGTGACGACGTGGAGTTGGGTGGCCTGTTGGTCTGTCCCGACATCGACACCGTGCTTTTCCAGCAAGGAGGCGTGTTGAACCGCGAGACGTGGTGGGGAATCGCTGACGACACGGCCGAAACGCACGACGAACTACAGCGACTCGCCGAGTCGGCGGGGCTGGCAGATGGTCCTCGCTATCTTCCCGACGAACGCCAAACTGCGGGCCGGAAAATCGCGCGCTGGCGGCGATTTTCCGGCGTCGCGGAGTTCATGCACCTCGGTGACCGTGACCGAGCAGTCCACGTTACGCGGACGGGACTGCTGGACGAAGGCTACACCCTAACCGAAACGACCCGAATTTTGGCCGACGCGTTCGATTCACCGGTCGATATCGTCCCCATGAGCGACGACCCGGTCGCAAGCATCGTTCGAACCCCTGAACGGGAAATGCACTTTCAGGAGTTTTGGGTCGCCCACGGTGGCGACCCCGACATCGTTGACGTGGAGTTTCGTGGCGGGGATGATGCGGAGCCGTCATCCGCCGCACTTTCGGCGCTGACCGACGACCCGGTCGTCATCGGTCCGTCGAACCCGGTGACGAGCATCGGCCCGATGTTGGCACTCGACGGCGTTCGAACGGCGCTGGAATCCGCGACCGTGGTGGCCGTTTCGCCGTTCGTGGAAGACCGTGTCTTCTCCGGTCCGGCGGGGAAACTGATGGCGGCGGTCGGCTACGACCCGAGCACTGCTGGCGTGGCGGAAGCGTACCCATTCGCGGATGCCTTTGTATTAGACGACGACGATGATACCGACCTCGACCGTCCAGTGGTCAGAACCGATACGAAAATGAACGACACGGACGATTCCGAGCGCGTCGCTCACGCAGTATCGCAGGCACTGGAGGTGGCCTGATGTTCACGCCTCGTGTGGCAATGGCGAGCCTTTCGGGCGAATCTGATGCGGAGTGGGCGATTGGAGGGTCGGAATACGCTGGTGCGGCGTTTTTGGGCGGTATCGCGCTGGACGAACGGACACGAACTGCGGCCCGAAAGTTGGTTTCCCGCGACCGAACCGAGTTTCTCCCCGACGACCCAATCGACTTCGTGGACGAGCAACTCGCGATGCTCTCCGACGCACCGATTCGACCGGGCATCAACGTACGCTCCACGACGCTCTCGCCGGTTCGAACGGTTGCGGAGGTCTGTCGAAACCACGACGCGATACTGGAGATAAACGCCCACTGCCGTCAGGAGGAGATGTGTTCGACCGGTGCGGGACAGTCACTCCTTCGGAACCCCGACCGACTCTGCGAACAGGTTCGGGTAGCCGCAGAAACGGGCGCGACAGTCGGCGTCAAGGCCCGAACCGAGGTGTTCGGCACCGATCTACCGGAACTCTCCCGTCGGATCGTCGATGCGGGAGCAGACGTGCTCCACGTGGATGCGATGGATTCGGAGCACGTAATCGGGGACATCGCAGCGGCCACAGACTGCTTCCTCATCGCGAACAACGGCGTTCGTGACGAAGTGACGGTCACTGAGTATCTCGAATACGGCGCGGACGCGGTGAGCATCGGTCGGCCGAGCGACCGCCCAGAGGTTCTCTCCCGCGTTCGGAGTGCAACTGCTGAGTGGTTCACGGAGGTGGTCGCATGACGCCGGCGGAACACGCGCAACTCGCCTTGCTACTGGAAGTCGCCGGAACGCCGAAACCCGGAAACGTGGATCGCGACAGGGATTTCCCCGATTTGCGGTTCGAGCATTTCCTCGCCGGTGCAGTCGGTTCCGGAGCGGGATTGCGCTCCGCCGAAACTGGTGCATCGGTCGGCGAGGCGTTCGAAGAAGCGATTTCCGGAATGAGTCAGCAGAGCGGTGGCAACACGCAGTTCGGGGCGCTGTGTCTGTTGGTTCCGCTGGTCAAAGCGGCCGCATCCGACACGTGCTCGCCCGAAGCAGTAACGAAAATAGTCGAGGATACGACCGTCGAGGACGCTGAAGGCTTCTATCGTGCATTCGAGCACGTGGACGTGTTCGTGGACGACCCGCCCGAAGGGGCGGACGAGTTCGACGTGCGGCGGGGAAGTGACGCGATTCCCGCCATTCGAGACGCGGGACTCACGCTGTACGACGTGATGGAACTCGGAGCGGACGAGGATGGTATCGCCCACGAATGGACGAACGAGCTCGAACGAACCTTCAAAGCGGGCGAACGAATCATGGAACTGAACGGGTCGCTCTCCGGGCGCGGAGCGCGAGTGTATCTCGAACTGCTTTCACACGAACCGGACTCCTTCGTGGCGAAACAACACGGACGGAAGGTCGCCGAAAGTGTCCGCGTGCGAGCACAAGAGGCATTACAGGAGGTGCAGCAAGGCGATTCCGAATTGGTTCACGCGTTCGCGAGGTCGCTGGTCGAAAGCGAAATCAATCCCGGAACGACCGCCGATATCGTCGCGGGCGGGTTGTTCGTCGCACTGGAGCGAGGGGTACAACCGTGAACAGTTCCACGAAAACCGACTGGCCAGTCGAACTCCGGGGTGTGACCGAGTCGGTCGTCGCGACGCTCGGCCCGAACGAGTTGTGGAACGTGGCTGCGCTCGGCCTTCATGCGGGGACTCCCGTAACCGCGAAAACGTGGGGAAACACTCGAACCCGACGGAACTTCCACCGGCAGGGCGGCGGCGTTGTCCAGTTCACTCGCGATCCCGTCGATTTCGTGGATGCTACGCTCTCGATTCGGGAAGAAGCGGGTGCCGTGCTCGCCTCCGCGGACGCATGGGTCGAGGTCGAAGCTGAGCACGTCGGGACGGGGGAATCGGGTGGAACGAACTGGGAACAGTGGGAGTTGACGCCCGTCGATAGCGACATCGTCAGCGAGTGTGTTCCAACCACCAATCGAGGTTTTTCGGCAGTCGTGGAAGCGACCGTCGCCGTGTCGCGTCTCGACGTGGACGCCTACGACACCGCGGAGCTCAGGAACCGACTGGCGTATTTCGAGGAGGTGGCTCGGACGTGCGGTGGCAAGCGAGAACGCGAGGCGTTCGACCGGATTCGAGAACTCGCAGAGTGGTGAAGAGACGCTCGGTGCTGTTCGCAAGAGGGGGTGTTTCGTCCCTCTCTTTCCCGCACGTCATTCGCTCGGGAGTGAGACGGAGAAATCGCGCCCGCGGAGCCAGTACTCTGCAGCGGCGAAAACACCGCATGCGACGAGATAGAACGGTACCCAGATAAAGACGAAGAGAAAGCCGGGTGAATCACCCTGCCCATCCCGAATTGGCGGGAATTCGACCAGTACGTGCCAGAATAGCAGGATGAGCGCCAAGAGGACACCTGGACTTCGAATCTCGTATCGTATCCAAAGCAGGAGAGGAATTCCGACGGTGCCGAACGCCAGTACCGAATACAATGCAAATCCCTGCCAAGCAGGGCCGGAAATCGAGATGTTCGACGACAGATAGACACTATATCTGAACACGATGCCGGAGTAAAGGATACTGATACCAGCACTGATTGCGATGGCTCGTTTTCCCCGTTTCGACAACAGAAACCTTCCGAGAGATACCATACTGTACTGAACAGATTGATTATTGGCAATTCTATGCTCCGTGGTGCTTTTCTCGTTACCGATACCAGTTCACGAACTCAAAAATGGAGGGTTCTTCTCACAACCAGCCCGCGATTCAAAAGACGTATCAAGCCCGCTCGCACTACCCGCCGGGTATGCAACCTCGGTTCGTCGGACGACTGTCGCTGGCCGACGCGGTGACCGTTTCGAACGGTGCGCTCGGCTTTCTGGCGATTTCGGTCGCGACCACGAACCCGGAACTGGCCGCGCGCCTCGTTCTGTTGGCGGCAGTTGCCGACGGGTTGGATGGCGTGCTCGCGCGACACGTCGGCAGTTCGGCGGCAGGGCCCTACCTCGATTCGCTGGCCGACGTTGCATCGTTCGCGGTCGCACCCGCGCTGTTGGTCGTCGCCATGGTTCGCCAGACGTGGGCTTTCGATACACTTCGCGTCGGCGTTGCACTCGCTGGCGGTGCGCTCTTCGTCGGCATGGCAATCGTTAGACTCGGTCTGTACACCGTCTACGACACCGATGACGACGTGACGGAGGGCGTTCCGACGACCCTCGCGTCGGTTATCCTCGCCGCAGGCGTGCTCGCCGGGTTCACCGAACCGCTGGTGCTCGTCGCGCTCATGTTCCTCCTCGCGGGGTTGATGGTCTCGACCGTTACATATCCCGACCTGCTGGCCCGTGACGCGCTCATCATGGGCGTCGTTCACTCGCTCGCAGTGCTCGTCCCCGATTTTCAGGGGCGTGCGTTCCCCTACGCGCTGTTGACGCTTGCGCTCGCCTACCTCGTCCTGTCGCCGCATTTCTACTGGCGCGCGACGACCGGGAAAACAGCGGGGGCGACAGAAGGGAAACGCTCTTGATGACTACGGCCCGATTTTTCCGCATATGAGAGTAACGGCTCAGCCGGGGGTGGACGCATGAGCGACGAAGACACCGAAGAGACGCAGGACGCGGAGTCAGAAGAATCCGAGGTGGAAGCCGCCGATGCGGAAACCATCGAGGAGCAACTCGACCAGGCGGAAGCAGAACTCGAAAGCGCCGAAACGGAAGCCGACCTCGACGTGGTCGAAGCCCAACTCGACAAAACGGAGGGTCTGCTCGAAAGCGCAGACATTCCGGAACCGGACGACGAGGACGAGGACGATCCGCGCGAGGAACTGGAAGGACGCCTCTCCGACCTCCGCGACGAACTCGAAGAAAAGCGCGGCCCGTACGCCGAAGACGTTATCAACGATATCGAGGACACTGCCTCGACTATCAGAGACACTCGGTGGACCGACGACGGGAGTGGCGAACTCGTCAATACCGTCGAAGCGTTCGCCGAGAGCGTACAAGATATCCTCGACACGGATTTCGGCGTCACGCTGTCCCGTAACTCGGACGACCTCGCGGAAGTTCTCGAAAACGCAGCGATCGCGGTCGGCGACGCCGACCTTGACCCGGACGAGGATGCGGACACCATCGAGTCGCTCGTGGACGTGACGGAAGAGCTGAAGCAGGGCATCGAGGACGCGGAGGAGTGGAGCGACCTCGAAACGCGCGAACAACTCGAAGCCGAAGGCTTCTACGACGTGCTCGACCACCGCAAGGACTATCCGCCGGAATGGCACGCCCTGAAGGTATGGGAGAAAAAGGACCGAGCAGACATGGTCTTGCTCGCGCTTGATTCGCTCCAGTCGAACTTCATGGAGCGCCACTGCCTCGAATCACTCGAACGGATGGGCAACGAGGAAGCCGTCGAACCGATGCTTCAACGCGCAAACCGGCGCGACAAGGATGCTATCAGCATCCTCGGTAAAATTGGCAGCGACGAAGCCATCGACACGATCATCGACTACGTTGATGCCGACCCGGGGATGGCGAAAACCGTCATCAAGGCGCTCGGCGAAATCGGCAGTGACGAAACGACGCAGGAAGTCGCAAACCAACTCGCGGCGGACGACGAGGACGTTCGTAGTCACGCCGCACGTGCCCTCGGTCGCATCGGCGACACGCGCGCCATCGACCCACTCACCGACACGCTTTCCGACGACGACTCTGATTCCGTCCGTGCAAGCGCCGCGTGGGCACTGAACCAGATTGGGACGAAAGACGCGCTCGATAAAGTGCGTGACTATTCCGACGACCGGTCGTTCCTCGTCCAGAGCGAGGCCGAGAAAGCCCTATAGTCGGGTAGTAACGACTCCTTACCGTTTTATAATCGGTCAATAACAAAGCGTATCGCTCGCCAACCTCAACTTCGAGAGGCTCTATGGCGACCGAATCCGCCCGGCTCGGCGTGTGTCCGAACTGCGACGGTAGTATTACCTGCGGCTATCTTCTTATCGAGTACGAAACCGAGAACGGCGTGGAGCGTTTCGCCGAGTGTCCCGACTGTCGGGATATCGTACACCCCGGTCAGTGAGCGAGCAGGGTCGCGAGGAACTGGAGCGCGAACCCGAGCGCGAGAAGAAACGCGCCGACACGACCGATCGAGGTGTATTCTCTTACTTCCATCGGTGAAATGTCGATGGTGAAATCGTTGTAATCTGGGTCGTACTCGATGTAATCCGGTAGTTGGAAGAACTCGAAAAAGATGAGAACGGCCCCGAGAGCACCGAGCCCGTGCCCAGCCAATTCGAGTGCAAACGGAATTTCGACCATACCGACAACGCGAACGTCTCTGACAAAAATTTACCGTTACGAATGTTTATAGCTAAAGACGAGACCATCCCGTTCCGTGTTTGTCAGGATTGTCCTCGTCGTCTGTCTCGTGGCCGCCTCCGCGACCGGTACCCCGTTCATCATCCGTTCGAAAGCAACGGCAGCGTCACCGGAAATCGCTGCTGTGTACCCGAATCCAGTCACGGATGAAGACGTGGGGGAATTCGTCGTCGTTTCGTTCCCGCGACCGACCAATATTTCGACGTGGTCGCTGTCGGATGGTGAGAACGTCGTTCGACTTCCAAACGGAACCGTTCCGGCCGAGTTGCGTTCTCTACCGCCCCGAACGCCACGGAGAATTACACTGACTTCCGTTCGCTTCCGATTCGAAATCTCTCGCTAGCGAACGGCGGTGAGACGGTCACTCTTCGGAGAACGGTTTCGTCGCAAAAACGGACGACGGTCGATTCGACCCGAAAACCGTTCCAGTCGAGTCCGTCACCGTGCTGACCGCTCCGGACAACGCGGAGGAGGGTGTCCTCTCGCTTCTTCGCTCCGCGAACCGGTCGATTGCCATCCAGCAGATGGCAATCGGCGGGCGACAGCAACCGTTCGTTCGGGCGACGCTGGCCGCGGCCCGACGTGGGATCGAAGTCTGGGTTCTGCTCAGTAGTGCATGGTACATTCGCGAGGATAACGGGCAACTCGTGCGCTGGTTGAACGAACGCGCCGACGTAGAAGGGCTTCCGCTCGAAGCGAAACTCGCGGAACCGAACGGCTATGAGAAAATTCACGCGAAGGGCGTCATTGTGGACGAACGGCACCTCGTCGTCGGCGGCAGTCTCAACTGGAACAATCACTCGGCGCGAGAGAACCGTGAAGTCGCCGTCGTCCTTCACGGAAACCAATCGGGCAACTACTACACGGACGTGTTCGAAGCCGATTGGGGCGAACGAGACGACCGATTTCCGGTCGGTCTCGGTGTGGTCGTCACGGTAGGCATCGCTGGTGCGGTTTGGCTCGCGAAGAAGGAAATGAAATTCGCTCAGTCGTCGTTCTGATGCCCAACCGACGTACTCTGGAGCGCTTCGTCGAGCTCCGCATCCGCCATCTTTTCGACGAGGGCGTCGAGTACCTGCTCACGCATCCCCTTGACGAACTTGATGCTTCCGACGACGAGGTGGCCGCCACCGCTGACGCCGCCGCCGACGATTTCCTCGTTCAGTTCCGAGACCATCTCCGGTATGTCGAGTCGGACGCCGTCACTGCGGAGGACGGCGAAATCAGGGCCGTATCCGATTGTGATGACGGGTTCACCCGTCTCCTGTACCTTCCGATCGTGGATTTCGCCGGTCGTCTTGCCTGGTGGTGGGTAGGTGAACCGGTAGGCATGGTTTTCCACGTCTATTCGGTAGAGGTGGGCTTCGCTCGCCAGTCGCTCGTGTTTGACGTGTGGCATCGCGGCGTCGAGTTGCTGTTCCGTATCCGAGCGTGCGCGTTCGGCGAGGAACGAGACGAGTTCGCGGTGGCGTTCTTCGTCGTCACACCCGACGTTGAGCACGTCGTTGATGAGATTCCGTCCGGGGTCGTATTTCAGCCAGAACGCCTCGTAGTCGAGTGCTTCGCCCATGTCCGTAAGGAATTCCTCGCTGTAACCCTCGGATTCGGCGAGCTCGACGTAGTCCGTCATCGCGTTGGCTTTCGAGCGGTCGGAAATACCAGCGACGGCGGGGACGTGGCGGAGTTCGTCCGTAATGTCGGGGCAGATCATTCGCGCGAGTTCGACGCACATCATGCCCGTCGTGATGCGATAATCCTCGTCGTGGAGATACGGATTGACGTGGCCGTCGGTGTACGGTTCGACCGCCTCCGGGTCGGGATGGTGGTGGTCAACGACGAGAATCGGGATGTCGTAGTGCGCAAGATTCTCGTAGGCGGGCACGTCCTCCTCCGTACTCCCGTTGTCCAGCATGAGCAGGAGTGGGAGTTTCTGACCGTGTCGCGCCTGGTCTTCGAGCGCGAAGTTCAGGTCGCGGGTCACGTCCTCCATCTCGTAGAACGGTGCCTTGCTCGGGAGGCGCTTGAACAGGTGGCGTTTCGCGTCGGGGTCTTGGTGAGTCTCCTCGATGAATCGCTTCAGCGCGAGTTCGACCGGGAGGCTAGCGCACATTCCGTCACCGTCGGCGTGGTGGCGGACGCGAATCGGACGGCTTTCGAGCACCGTTCGTCGGAGTTGTTTTGCGATATCACGCAGGTCGGGGAACAACTGTTCGAGCGCAGGCCACTCCACGAGCGGTTCGGTTTCGTGGGGTTCGGCGCGTTCGTCGAGAGCGGCTTCGAGTCGTTCGCGGACGACGCTCTCTTCGTTGCCTTCGAGTGCATCGAGCGAGTTTACTTCGACCTGAAGAGCACCGTCGCGCTCTTCGACTACGCCGACGAGGTGGACGATGTCGCCGATATCGATTTCGGGGTGTGCGCGCACACCAGCGTCCTCGAATGCAGCACAGGGAACGACGCCCGTATCATCGCTGACGTGGAAGATGGTGGGGCCACCCGTCTGTTTTATCTGGACGACTTCGCCTTCGAGGTGAACGGTGTCGCCGACTTGGTCGCCGAGTGCGCCCGTTTCCGCGACTTCGTATTCGTGGGCGACTGCGACGGTTTCGGAGTCGTCGGAATCCGCGGGGACGAAACTCAGGTCGCCGTTTTCTCTCACTTCGAGGAGTTCGACGACGAGGTCGTCGCCGACATCATACGTCTTGGAAAGGTTCGATTCGTGAATGAGACCGGAGACGGAGTCGGAAAGATCGACGAATATGCCGTAGTCAACGACGCCGTTTACGACGGCATGGTACCGTTCGCCCTCGGAAATGTCTGAGAGCGTGCAGTCCGCCGCGAGTTCGTACACGACGGGTTCGTCTGGTCCGTCATCGGGACCGGAATCAGCTGTAGTCATCTTGTCCGTCCCTTCGGTGCCGCTATTTTTAACGCTTTGCAACTCGGGGTCGCGCGCCTGGACGGTACGAAAACCGGTGGCAATCGCAAGCCACCGTTCGCAACGTTTAGAACGCGGGCCATCGGAGTATGGCACATGCGGCTGTTCCGCTCGAACGAAATCCTGGGAATCGCGGAAGACGCGCTGGTGTTCGCGCTCGAAGCGTCTCGCGACACCCACCCGAACGAGTACATGGGCTTCCTTCGCGGCGAGTCCGCGTCCAAACTCGGACTCGACCGCAAGGGCGTCGTCATTACCGACGTGCTCGTCATGCCCGGCACCGAGTCGAACAGCGTCAGTGCGACGGTGAAATCGAGCACTGTTCCCAACGATCTCAATGCCATCGGGTCGGTTCATTCGCATCCGAACGGCGTGATCCAGCCGAGCGACGCGGATCTGGCCACGTTCGGACAGGGTGACCTCCACATCATCATCGGCGCCCCCTACGACCGGGATAGTTGGCGGGCGTTCAACCGGGACGGCGACCCGCGAGTGCTTGACGTGTTGGATGTCGAGTTACCGGATCCGGAATCGTTTTTCGACTTCACGCAGGCGGACATCGATGAGGAGTTGAGAGAGCAGTGACACACGTACTCGCACAAGGAACATTCGACATTCTCCATCCCGGCCACGTTCATTATCTCCGCGACTCGGCGGAGATGGGTGACCGATTGTCGGTAATCATCGCCCGTCGGGAGAACGTCACGCACAAGCAGAAACCGATCCTGCCGAATCAGCAGCGTCGGGAGATGATTAGCGCACTGGAGATGGTTGACCACGCACGTGTCGGTCATCCCGAGGACATTTTCGTACCCATCGAGGAGCTTGACCCGGACATCATCGCGCTCGGCTACGACCAACATCACGACGACGCTGCAATCGAGGCGGAACTCCGCCGACGCGGAATCGACTGCGTGGTTCGGCGCGCCTCACCGCTTGACCCCGAAGCAGCCGAAGAACTGCTTTCGACGGGGAGAATTATCGATCGGATTTGTAAGGAGCGGTGCGATTAACGATTTTCGACGGCAGGCCGACCAGCCGATAGGTCGCGCCGGGTTTGTGCTGAGTGCCTTGCGCACGAAACACGAACCCATGCGGGGAGGGCTGTGGGCCAAGCAGGCGAGTGCGCCCGGTTCGGCGCACTCGCCTGCGTTCGATGCTGTTGCTGTGGCTGTCCTGGTGGATGAAGGGCGAGCGACATAGGGAGCGAGGGCCGGGGGAAATCGGAGATTTCCACGGGTGAGCAAACGCTTTGGGTTTGCGAGCTACGGAAAACCAACGGTTTTCAGGCACCTCGGAAGAGAGAAGCTCTTCCGGTGGCTTCGTTTGAACCAGAATTAGTAGAAACAACATTATTACTAACCCCTCGAAAAGTTCCAAGATTCGTTTTGTCGTTGCCAATCTCCAGAACAAGACCAGCAATCCACTCCACTCCAAACACCCGAATCGCACAAATAACCAACCCAAACCGCACTTAGCACACGACAAATTGAAGGTTTAGAACCATCTAATCTCGACCAGTGATGTTGAGCGACGTGATGGAGGACTACTTGAAAGCCATCTACACGCTCCAGAAGGAAAACGAGGAGCCGGTAGCCACCTCCGCAATCGCGGATTATCTCGGCGTGACGCCGCCGACAGTTACCAGCATGGTTGAGAAACTGGCCGACCGCGGCCTCCTCTATCGGGAGAAGTACAAGGGAGTCGAACTCACCGAGGAGGGAGAGACGGTTGCGCTCGAAGTGCTTCGTCACCACCGACTGCTGGAGTCGTATTTGACCGAACATCTAGACTATTCGTGGAGCGAAGTCCACGAGGAGGCGGATCGACTCGAACACCACATCAGCGAGGAGTTCGAGCGCCGAGTCGCCGACGCCCTCGGCAACCCGACGGTCGACCCGCACGGCGATCCGATTCCGGACGCCGACCTCTCGCCCATCGCCGAGGACAACACGACACCCCTCAGCGAACACGAATCCGGCGAAACGGTCGTCGTGGCGCGCGTCAGCGACCGCGACGAAGAGGAACTGCGCTACCTCTCCGACGCCGGAATAACTCCCGGAACGGAACTCGAAATCGTCGATGTTGCGCCGTTCGGAATGGTGACCGTCGCGATCGAAGATACCGAACAGAGCCTCCCAGAAACCGTCGCCCGGTCGATTCGCGTCCGGGCAGTCGTCGAAGGATAAGATGGTCGGGTCACCGACACCACTTGCGACGGGTCTTCAAGCAGTGATTCAACGATACAGTGGTTATGGCCCACTGTTAGCGTCGTTCCTCGCCAACATGCTCGCGACGTTCGGCGATAAGGGCCAACTCGTCGTCGTCACGTTGGCCTCGCGCTACGACGCCAAGAAGGTGTTTCTCGGCGCGATGTCCGCCTTCTCGCTATGGAGTCTTATCGAAGTCGCGTTCGGTCAGTGGATAGTGACCGTTCTTCCGGAGAGATTCGTCACCCTCTTCGCCGGATTTCTCTTTTTCGTCTTCGGCCTGTGGACGCTTCGGAGCGCCTACCGGAACTTCCGCGCCGAATCGAACGAACAGCCAGTCGTGACCGCTGGCGGGCTCGATATCGGAGTAAGTGGTCGATATCTCCCCGACGGCGTGCTCGCTCGAATGGGTGCTTACGGTGGCGTCTTGACCACTTTCGTCTTCATCATGGTCGCCGAATTCGGCGACAAAACGCAACTACTGACCATCGACCTCGCCGCGACGTTTCCGAATGCACCAATGTCGGTGTTTATCGGCGTTGTGGTGGCGCTCGGACTCAGAACTGGTATCGACGCTCTCATCGGCGAACGGTTCGAGCGGTGGGTGCCGACGAAATGGATGGAACTCGCCGCGGCACTCGTGTTCCTTCTCTTTAGCGCGTTCGTCCTCGTGGGATAACCGGAGTACCGCGAACCGCGACGTTTTATTTCGGCAGAAGCGAAATTGCAGACGATGATAGAGACGCTCGTTTCTGCACTCGCAGGCGTGGTTCTCGGCCTGTCGCTCGCGGCCCCGCCGGGACCCATGAACGCGGTCATCGCCGAAGAGAGCGTCCTCCGAGGATGGCGGTCGGGATTTTCCGCTGGGTTGGGCGCGATGACTGCAGATGCCTGCTTTTTCGTCCTCGCGCTCGCTGGCGTCATCGCCGTCGTCAAAGAGGCACCACTCGTCCGTGGTATCATGGTTGGAGTCGGGGGGCTTCTCATGTTGTATTTCGCCTACGGCGCGGCGAAAGACGCGAGCGGGACGTTCACCGGCGAGGGCGGCGATGCGGATGCGAAGGGATTCAGAAAAGCGTTCGCACTTGCAATTACGAATCCCTATCAGATCATCTGGTGGCTGACGGCGGGCGTCGGTTTACTCGACCCGGGACGATTCGACGCGCTTTCCGGCGTTCCCGGAACCCTCACGGTGACGACCGGGGGACCAGTCATCATCGTCGGCTTTTTCACCGGAATCGCGCTCTGGATAATCGGTTTTCCAGCGGCACTGGTGGCGACGGGAAAACGCGTCGATTCCTTCGCGCCCGCCGTCGCGTACCTGAGCGCGGGCGTGCTCGCACTCGCAGGCGTCTCGTTCATGTACGAGGCAGCGACGACGCTAACGTAACCCGTTCGCCGGCAAATCAAGGAACCCGCCGCTGTTCGAAATCGGTTTGCTCGCTACTAGGGGAGTTTCTCCGGAACTCCCGTTCGAATCCGCGTCCGACCGTTCCCTACGGCCCGCGTCCGCGCGGTGAACTCGTCGTTTCGGCGTCCATCTCCGGCACTTCCTCCTCCAACCATTCGCGGAACCATTTCACGCGCTTGAGTCTTCGATGGGCGATGTCGTTTGCAGTTTCGCTCTGCACTCGGGAGGCGGCATCCTTCCCGCGTTCGAGCACTCTATCGACCATCTCCGCGGCGGCCATGTGCGTGCGTGCTTCGTACCCCATTCGCAGGAGCATCAGGGCCGTCCCGTTCGCGCCGACTTTATCGAGCATGTCCGCTTCGATGAGACACTGCGCCTCCTTCGAAAGCCGCGAGAGGTCTCCCTGAAACGAGTGGTCTTCGACTGCTTTGCACACTTGGTCGACGAACGACTCGGGGAACTCGCCGCGCGACTCGAGGTACTCGCGCGCGACTCGCGCACCCTCTTCGGCGTGGACTTCCTGATCAGCGTCGAGTTTGGCGATGTCGTGAAACAGCGCGGCGACGCGAGCGACATCCACGTCGGCACCCTCCCGTTCGGCAATCGTTTCGGCGAGATTGACGACGTTGAGGATGTGGTTGAACCGGTAGTCCGCGGAGTGCCACGGATACCAGCGCATTCGACCGCCACCCTCCTCGTTCTTCACGCTTGCCGAGAGATACTCGTACACGAACGCTTTCATCTCCTCGAATTCCTCGTCAGAAACGGGTGACCCCTTAATTTCGACACCCATAGAAACTCCTCCGTTGGCTACAATACGTACTCATTACTGATACAAACGCACGATTCGCTCTTTAGCGTTACGACGAGAACATTAAGTGACGTCTCTTCGTCCCCCCGCATATGACCGAGACGCTGTATCTCGACGCCACGTCCGACCGAGAGTTCGACGCCACGGTAGAGCGGGTCGCAGACGACCGAGTCGTTCTCGACCGGACGCTGTTCTACCCGGAAGGCGGCGGCCAGCCCTGCGATATCGGCGTCCTCAAAGCGGACGGAGAAACGTGGCCGGTCACCGAAGTACGGAAAAAGGATACCATCTACCACACGGTCGACGGAACACCACCCGAAGAAGGGACGATCGTCTCGGGACGGATCGACTGGGAGCGACGCTATGCACACATGCGGTATCATGCTGCACAACACCTCCTGTCGGCCGTGCTGTTGGACGAGTACGACGCTCAGACGACGGGCAATCAACTGTACACGAACCGCGCCCGAATCGACTGTGCGTACGAACGGTTCTCTGAGGACGAGTTCGCCCACATCGAATCGGTGATGAACGAACGCATCCAGGAAGGATTGGCGGTCACATGGTACGAGATGAACCGCGAGGAGGCCGAAGCGACGCTCGACCCGGAACGCACGCGGATTCACCTCCTTCCGGACAGCATTCGAGAGATTCGCATCGTCGAAATCGACGGCTACGACCGAACTGCCTGTGCCGGAACGCACGTGGAGAACACCGACGAGATCGGCGAATTCCGGATTACAGGACGGGAGACGAAAGGAAGCGATGAGGAGCGACTGAAGTTCGATCTCGGCTAGTTTACAGTGGATGGCCATTCATCCGCCAGCGGAAGCGCGGAAAGTCGGTCAAGCGTCATTTCGGCGACCGCATCGCTTCGCGCTGAACCTCGTTTTGCGTGAACGTACGCCTCTTTAGTTTCTTCCGGGTCGGCAGTCGGGACGAATCGAACTGTCGTTCCGGCCGGGCCGATCTCGAACAGGAGGTACGCTTGCGGAAACGAACATAGCGACGGGACGACGATTTCGCGGATACCGTTCGTTTCGGTTACCGACGGGACGTGTAGGTGTCCCGAGACGTGGAGTGGCACGTCGTGTCGGGCGAGCAGGTCAACCAGTTCGTCGGCGTTCCGAGTCGGAAACGAAGAACGCCACGAATGGACTCCTTCCTCACAGGAAAGACCGGAAAGGTTGTGATGCATGACGACGATGGGTGTGTCAATGTTCGGAACATTATCGTCCAACCACGCGAGTTGATCCGCCGAGATTTCACCGTCATGGCTGTCAGCGAGCGAGCCGTCCGGTGTCTCCGCGCTGTTCAAGCCGAGAATATCGACGCCACCGATACGCTCGTGGAACGGAAGGCCGCCGTGAGCGAAATCGGATTCGAACGACGAGAGGGCAGGTGTTTCGTGCGCGTCGAACGATTTCGGGACGTCGTGGTTGCCGGGGACAGCGAAAAACGGTACTTCGAGCGTAGAAAGGATGGAGTCGAGCGTTTCGAAATCTTGTGTCGCACCGTCTTCGGTTAGGTCTCCCGCAAACACGACAGCATCTACGTCGCGCGCATTTGCGTCAGCAAGAACAGTTCGGAGGCGCGATTGGGTTCGGTGAAACACCTTCCAGGTACCCTGTTTTTCGGTCGAGACGTGCATGTCGGAAACGACTGCGAGAGTCGTGGGAACGTCGCTTCGGGGGCGAGTAAAACGAGCAAAAACTGGGCCAGCGTCGGTGTGTTCAGTGGATGACTCGATGGCGATATCGGATTGGTGACGGACACCGCTGGTAGGGTCGGTTCCCATTCCGTGTTCGGGCATAGCGTAATCGGATAGAGCACCGGCAAAGATATAATTCTACCGCAGTAAATATTTATTTTCTACATATTCTATATAGTAAATTCCGAAGTAGTTAGCTTCAGTTCAGGTCAATTTCTTTATACATGTGGAACGTGCGTCTGACTGACTTTGATTACGTCGCACGTCGAAAGTGTAACTGGGAATGAGCACGAGAAGCTTCAATAAAATCGAAACATCGACGAACGATTCGTCGTTTTACTATCTCAACAAGGTGTTACAGCTCGCAGGGCTATTTTTCTTCATAAACGGCATCTACGTTGCGTTTTTCTCAGATAACGTCTTTACGACGTTTGGCTACTACTTCGTCGTCATCGCCGCCATCTGTCTGACGCTATCGCGTGCGATTTCGCCCGACAATCCCCTCATCTCACCGCAGTTGCAAGCAACGGTTCGACAGTTCGTGAGTCGAACGAAACCCAAGACAGCGCGCAAGAAACGTACTCAGCGAGGAACGACGAAACGCCGAACTGATTTCGACGTTCGTCGCTATATGCAAGCTGTTGCGGAGAAAATTAAAGAAATCGACATCCTTAGCTTCACTTCGCGCCGTAACGGACGCGACCGACTCTGAGGGCAAACAACGGATATTCGGAGGCGGTTTCCCTTCCTCCTTTGTAGCTAAACCGGCATATCATGGCATATCATGCTTGGTGTTCGACACTCTAAGCAGTGGATACATCACTTCGGTGCTCGTCCATTTACGACTGATTTTTAACGACGTCCGGTTTAACAGTGGTGGCAGTCATACAGCGTCAGCGTCCCGTTTTCTACGAAATCACTTCTATCGTACACGCTGAGTATCACATAGCCGGTGGTAAGCAGTTCATCCAGCGGCGGTGTTTCACACGGATCGAACGTCAGCGAGAGTTGCAATGAGCCGTCGTCCTCATATTTCGCCTCTGCAACGGTCATCTCGTAGCGATCACTTTGTTAACACTTAATAATGTTATCCATTTGAAAGTAGATATTACAGATGGAGTCGAGGGATATATGCTTTGTTTCTATTTGTCACTATAGTGTAACAAAACGCCCCCCTCCTCCCGTCGTGAGTAAGCAGTAGCTATCAACCACAGGACGGTGCTAATCCATAAATAATTTTATATAATATGCCATTTCCATCCCACGTTCGATTCAAGAAACATCGACTGTCGAACGAGAACAAATCGGTGTCGAATAACCATCTGTTCGCCATACCACCGAACAGTTCCCTCTGAGAGTGTGCTTGCATTACCGTCGGTAACGATAGCATGAATATTACGAAACGAGTGATTGTAACTGGCAGAAGAATATTTAGGCGTATATCTCTATTATTTACTTACGACATATGAATCGCCACCGTTCGACTGTAATCGTTCTCGTACTCGCCATTATGCTCGCTGGCTGCAGCGGTATCGGCGGGTCGGACAACCCAACGACGACAACTGATGCGCCAACTAGCACTTCGACCCAAATGAGTTCTACATCGACGAGTTCTTCGACATCGACAGACTCGACGACGACAACCTCGACGACAACCACCACCACCACGACCGTCGAGGAGTGGCAGCCGCCAAAAGGCCCGAACACCCCAATTGACGACAAGATAGGTGACAACAACCGCATCAAGAGGGTCACGCTCACCAACAAAGTTCAGGCGAAAAACGGAAATGGTGTCTCCAACTTCGACGTCGAAATCGTCGCCAACACGAGTCTCCCAGGTGTAGACCCTGAACCACTCGTGGACGGCGATCCATACTTCCTCGTCAGAATCAACGGTGAGCGCGTCGCACGCGGCGGCGTCCGATTCCAGCACGACGAGGGAACCTACACTGTCGATATCGACAAAGGTGCATTCCAGCAGTTCGACTCCGGCACGCTAGAAGTCGAGGTGCTCATGCTGGACAAGGACAAGGAAACTGATGACATGTACGGAAGATGGACCGGCACTGTTCAGTATAGTTCCGAATAGAAGCGGCCTTCACGAAAAGTCACCTACGTTTCTGATTTTGTTTTGCTAGAACGGGTAGAACGTGTAGTCGTCGGTACGTAGTCAAAACAGGGTATGAGTCACGAATCCGGAGAAACAGTAATCGCACATGAGTGATACTTTTTGTAAAAATAATTCAAAAATATCTATAAATAGTAGAATATTTTAAATAGTCCCGGGCGGATTCGAACCGCCGTCAATGGCTCCAAAGGCCATTATGATTGGCCGCTACACCACGGGACTTCGCTCATTTCATTCGCTCGTCCCATATACTTCGCAGTTCTTTCAGAACTGCTCACCATCACGGGACATTGCTCGTGATACTCGCAAAGCCCCGTGAGGTTCGCAGTTTCTACGAAACTGCTCACCACCACGGGACTCCGCAGTAGATACGAGGCTTCACCGTCACGTAATTCGGGGGGATACTTGAACGTAACGCAAACAGTTGGAGAGGAAACCGCAACACTCCGGTTTGATTTCCCGTGTGGTTCAGTCCGCTCCACCCTCTTCGACCAGATACGCACACATGTCCTCCTCAGCGTGGAAGCAGTCTGGACACTGCGGTTCGCGGTCGATGATCGTGTCCAGTCTCTCCGCAACCGTCTCGTCGATGACACTTTCGAGTTGTTTTGCCTCCATACGGAACTCATCGACTTCGAGGACGTTTGCGAGGAATCGTTCGAGGATACAGTAGGTCTGGAGGGCGTCACTGGCACGTTTCTCGCCGTCTTCGGTGAGGGTTGCACCGCGATATTTTTCGTGTTCGACCAACCCGCGCTCTTGGAGTTTACCGACCATTTCGTTGACGCTCGCGGGACTCACACCGAGCTGGTTGGCGAGGACGCCGGTTGCTGCCGGGCCGTCTTCGATGCGCTGAACGAGATAAATCGCTTTGAGATACTGGTCTGCGGTGTTCATTCTCTGGCTCCCATTAGTTCCGCCACTTCCTCGACACCCTCGGCTTCCTCCGCTCGAATCGCGGTAAGCGTTTCGAGCAGTCGTTTCCGGTCGAGTGCGAACGTCGTGTCACTCGCCTCGATAGCTGCAATGAGGTCGTCGTAGAATTTGTACGCCGTCTCTTCACCGTGTAGTTGATCGTAGAGGATACCATCGAAATCGTCAGGGGCGGTCTGGGAGTATTGTTCTCCAACCAATATTTCTATTTCCTCAAACGGAATCGTCTCGGCATTGAGTTCGTCGATGAGCGATTCGAGACGTTCTCGGTGTTCTGCTGACTCTTCACCGGCCTCGGAAAGTAGTTCGCGCACGTCCTCGTGGAGTTCGTCCTGTTCACTGGGGGGAAGCGACTCGAAATGGCGCGCCGCTCGTGCCTCGACGAGTTCTTCCAACACCACGCCGATTTGGAGCAAGCGCGCGAGTTGGCGGTCCGATGAGACGCGCTGACCCACACTCATATCTCGGGAGTAGGGACGAGGAAACTTAACACTCCCTGATGCAACTTCGCACAAAAAGAAAGCAGAGTCAAAAAACGGAGAGATGCCTTAGTGACCGAGACGTTCGACGATACCCGAATCGAGGTCGTCGCGAAGTTCTTCGACTTCGACTTCGTCCAAAACGGGGACGAAGAATCCTTCGACGAGCATGTCTTTTGCCAACTGGTCAGGGACACCGCGCGAGGTCATGTAGAACAGGTCTTCCTTGTCGATCTGTCCGACCGTCGCGGAGTGACTCGCTTCGGTGTCGTGGTTGTTGATGATGAGTTTCGGCGAGGCGTCGGCTTCACTCCCGTCCGAAAGCATGAGCGTGTTTTCACGCTGGTAGGAACTCGTGTCCCACGCTTCGGTGCCAACGTCCTGCACACCTTCGTAGACCGAGCGTGCTTCGTCGTCGAGCACGCCGCGGGTTACGAGGTCTGCGGTCGTGTGCGCCGTGTTGTGCCAGACGCGAGCCGCGATATCGAAGTGCTGGTCGTCGTGACCGAAGAACGCACCGACGGTTTTCGTCTCTGAGCCTTCCCCATCGAGGTTGGTCTCGACGGAGGACTTCGTGAGACGCGAACCGAGGTTCCCCTCGACCCAGTTGAGGGTGGCGTAGTCCGCCGTGTTCCCGCGCTTCAGCGTGTAGTTGTACGTCTCCTCGTCCAAGTCCTGCAGTGAGCCGTACTGGACGTGACTGTTTTCGCCAGCCACGATTTCGACCAGTCCGCTGTAGTAGCGCTCGCCGGAGCGTTCTTCGCTGTCCTGTCGCTCCAAAATCGTCACCGAACTCGACTCCTCGGTGACGACGAGCGTATAGTTGAACAGCGACTGACTCTGCATCGTCGTCCGGATTTTCACGTCTTCCGCATCGACGCCCTTCGGGACGTAGATGAGCGTGCCAGTCGTGAACAGCGCGGTCGAAAGCGCCGTCAGGTAGTTCTCCTGTGGTTCGATAACCGACCCGAAGTACTCCTTGACGAGATCTTCGTGTTCGTCCAGCGCGTCCGCCATCGAGAGCACCGAGACGCCCTCGGGTTCGATTCGCTCCTTTTCCTCGTCAGCGGCGAGCGGGTCGACGAAGCTCTCGTAGTCGAGCGCGTCGAGGTTTGTCCAGTCGCGTCCCGGCGTCCGGATAACGTCCGGCATGTCGATGTCGGAAAGCGAATCGAGGGCTTCGAGACGGGTTTCGAGCAGCCACTCGGGTTCGCCGAGGTCGCTCGAAATCTCGCGAACGGTCTCCTCCGAGAACGTGCTGTGTACCTGCGTGCTCATCCGAGGCTCCCCTCCATTTCGAGTTCGATGAGGCGGTTGAGTTCGACTGCGTACTCGATCGGGAGTTCTTCCGTGATGGGTTCGATGAACCCGCTCACGATCATCTGTTTCGCGTCGTCGTCGTCCAATCCGCGACTCTGGAGGTAGAACACGTCCTCATCGCCGATTTTACCGACCGTTGCCTCGTGGGCAACGTCGACACGGTCTTCGTTGATTTCCATGTACGGCATGGTGTCCGACGTGGATTCGTTGTCGAACATCAGCGCGTCACATTCGACCGACGTGGACGAGTCCACCGCACCGTCGCTGATGTGGACGAGACCACGGTAGTTGGTTCGGCCACCATCCTTGCTGATGGACTTCGACTCGATGGTCGAGTTCGTCTGTGGCGCGTTGTGGTACACCTTCGCGCCGGTGTCGATGTTCTGGCCTTTGCCGGCGAAGGCGATGGAAATCTGGTTCGCGCTCGCGCCGCGACCCTTCAGGATGGAACACGGGTACAGCATCGTTGCCTTCGACCCCATGCTCCCCGACACCCACTCCATTCGGCCACCGGCTTCGACGATGGCGCGCTTGGTGTTCAGGTTGAAGGTGTTCTTCGACCAGTTCTGCACGGTCGAGTACTGCACGTGAGCGTCCTCATCCACGAACACTTCGACGCCGCCGGAGTGGAGGTTGTGGCTGCCGTATTTCGGCGCGGAACAACCTTCGATGTAGTGGACTTCGGAGCCTTTCTCGGCGATGATGAGCGTGTGCTCGAACTGCCCCATCCCTTCGGAGTTCATGCGGAAGTACGCCTGGACGGGCATCTGAACCGTCACGTCCTCGGGGACGTAGACGAACGACCCACCGGACCAGACCGCACCGTGGAGTGCCGCGAACTTGTTGTCGCTTGGCGGCACGCACTTCGTCATGAAGTACTCCTTGACGAGGTCTTCGTGCTCCTGGACGGCTTCGTCCATGTTGCAGAACACGACGCCTTTCTCCTCCCACTGCTCCTGCATGTTCTGGTAGACGACCTCGGACTCATACTGGGCACCGACGCCGGAGAGCGCTTTGCGCTCGGCTTCCGGAATACCCAGCTTTTCGAAGGTGTCCTTGATGTCGTCCGGGAGGTCGTCCCAGCTATCTGCACCCTCGCGCTTGTCCACGTCGGGGCGGATGTAGGGGACGATTTCTTCTACGTCGAGTTCCGTCAGGTCGGGCTGGCCGGGCCAGTCCGTCGGCAGGGGCATGTTCTGGTAATGTTCCAGTGCACGGAGGCGTCGTTGGAGCATCCATTCGGGTTCGTCCTTGTCCTCGCTGATGAGGCGGACGACCTCTTCGGTCAGACCCTTATCGGATTTGACCGCGGCCCGCTGTTCTTTCTTGAACTCGAACCGTTCTTCGGTATCTGTCTCTTTCAAGTGGTTCTGTTCTGAGCTCATAGTATCACCTTACGCGGTCTGGTAGACTTCGTCGCGAACCCAGTCGTATCCCTTGTCTTCGAGTTCTTCGGCGAGTTCCGGTCCCCCTTCCATGACGATTTCCCCGTCGAGCATGATGTGAACCGTGTCAGGCTCGACGTAGTCGAGGATACGCTGGTAGTGGGTAATCTGGAGGATACCAGTACCCTGCTCTTCGCGCAGTGCGTTGATTCCATTCGATACGTCCTGCAAGCGGTCGATGTCCAGTCCGGAGTCGATTTCGTCGAGCACGGCGATGGACGGTTCGAGGATTGCGGCCTGCAAGACCTCGTTCTGCTTTTTCTCTCCCCCGGAGAAGCCTGCGTTCAGATAGCGCATCGCGAACTTCTCGTCCATGTCGAGCAGTTCCATCTTCTCCTTGAGGAGTTCCTGGAACTCGGCGACGCCGACCTCGCCCTCGTCGGCGGGGCCTTCCATCGGACTGGTATCGTAGCCGGACTCTTCCTCCTCTTCTTCCTCGCCGTCGTCCTCCTCGAAGAGCTCTTCGCGCTCTTCGAGTTTTGCGTTGAGTGCGGTACGGAGGAAGTTCGACATCGTGACACCCTCGATTTCGGCGGGGTACTGGAACGCGAGGAAGACACCGAGCGCTGCGCGCTCGTTCGGTTCCAGTTCGAGAAGATTCCAGATGCGCATGTCGTCCGGAATCTCGATGTCCTCGAACTCGTCTTCGTCGAGGTGGAGAAGCACCTCACCGTCCGTTACTTCGTAGGCGGGGTGTCCTGCGACGATTTTCGATGTCGTCGATTTTCCGCTTCCGTTCGGTCCCATCAGGGCGTGAATCTCGCCGGATTCGACTTCGAGATCGACGCCGTTGAGGATTTTTTCACCTTCTTCCACGACCTCTGCGTGGACATTTTTTAGTTCAAGCGTTGCCATGTTAGGTTCACCTAAGACGTGTGAAGCAAGGGTACATCGTCTCATAACGGTTTCGCATTCGTATGCAATCGGTTTTCGGAAAGAAAAAAATATTTTGTCGCATTAGAAATGCCGCCATTCTCTATTCATGGTTCTACCATTTTCGGCGGCTACATGAAACTGCTCAGTCCGGTCTGTTGCTGCCCCGTTTTGACCTCTTCCCACGAGATGTCGAGGGCTTCGAGCACACGCGAAATCGGCCCCTTGAGTGTTTTGTCGAGCATCTTGTCCCAATCGACCTCGAACTCATCGGGAATCTGGTCTGCATACTCGAAACAGATGACGTCCTGTTCGTGTTTGAACTCGCCGTACAGCGTGTCCGGACGAGCGTCTAAATCTTTCTCCTGCTCGATTCGTTCGAAGTACGAGGGATGGACTTTTTTCAGATAGAGTCGTTTCGGCTTGCTCCCGCGCTGGAAGTTGGTGCCGAGCAGGAGATTGGCGTACTTCGCACCCCGAACCTGCGCAGTGTCGGTGTCGTAGTTGTCGAGTCGCTTGCCGATTCCGCCGGGAATGGCGATTTCGTCCAACTCGACGTTTCCACCGAGAAAGTCCTCGATGACGTCGTGAACGTAGGTTTCCACGTCATCCAAATCCTCTCCGGTGACGATCATCTCGATGACCTGCCGCTGAACCTCCTTCGTGATGGGTGCGATGTCCGAGCGTTTGTACTCGAACCCGGTGATGTCGATGTCGTCTACGTCCTTCCCCTCCTTCCAGACGATGTAGCCTGCGTATCGCTTCTTCTTGCCCGCCTGGAAGAATCGTCGATAGAGTTTCTCGAACTCGATTTGGAAGCGATGTTCCTCGGCGTTCAGTTCCTCGCTCGCGAACTCGTCGTATCGAGCGTTGATGTGTTCCTCGATTTCGAACGATTGGTCTAAGGCGGCGTCTTTCCCGATATCGCCGCCGAGTTCGAGCATCACGGAGTCGGTGTCACCGTACGCCACATTGTAGTCGATTTCGTTCGCCGCAGTTTCGGTGAATTCGATGACTTCCCGGCCGGTCGCGGTGATGGCTGCACCCATCTCCTTGTCGTAGAGGCGGAACTTCTCCCACCCCAGCACGCCATAGAGCGAGTTCATGATAACTTTCACCGCGGCCTGTTGGCGGTCGAAGATTTCGTACTCCGCGCTGTCGGGACTGTGTTCGTTCCGGAGCGCCTTTTTCTCCTCGCGCTCGCTGAGCGTCTCGTTGATAATCTCTCGGACAATTCCGTCCGGTTCTTTTCGGAAGTGGCTCCCGTTCGGCGCGACGTAGGTGTCGCCGTCGTACGCCTTGGGATTCACCGACGTTTCCGGCGACAGGTTGAGTGTCACCATACACATCGGGTACAGCGACTTCAGGTCGAGCACAGTGACGTTCTCCTTGACCCCGGTAATCGGGTCGAACACCGCACCACCCTCGTAATCCTCGGCCTCGAACTGGCCCTTCGAGGGGAGCGCGAACTGGCCATGTGCCTTGTGAAGGACATACACGTCCACCGCGTCGCCGGGCGTCGTCGCGTCTTCGAGTTTACAGCCGACGAACGACGCAACCTCTCGCCAGAAGGTGACGATGTCTTGCTTTTTGTCGAGTTCGACGCAGAGTTCCACGTCCCGAACGTTGTACTCGAGCAGTCGCGTCGGATTCTGTTCCCAGAGGTCGCCGATGTCGCCTGCGTAGCGTTCCTTACCGACGCCGAGTTCCGTCTCACCGACAGCGTCGAGTCGGTACGAATCGAGTTCCGTGAACTGGGTTCTTTTGTAAGCGTACAGCAGGTCGAAGACGACCCGTCCTTTCACCGTCGGGCCGCCCCAGTCGCTCCGCCAGACCTCGTTCACGCGAGAGAGCCGTTCGTAATCGAGGTCGTAGTCGTGGTGCTGGCCTTCCAGTCGTTCCAAGCGATCCAAGAGATACGGCGCGTCGAAATCGTCGAAGTTCCAGCCGGTGAGAACGTCAGGGTCGGTTTCGTCGATGTAGTCGAGGAACGCCGCCAGCATTGCTTCTTCTTCCTCGAACGTTCGAACGTCGATTTCGGGGCCATCGCGAAGCGGTTCGTAGTCCGGCAGGTCGTCCGGCAACTCGGCATCTCCCTCGGGTGCGTCGAACAGCCACGCGATATATTCGTCTCGATAGGAGTCGTGGCTCGTGAGACAGATTATTGGCTCTTCGCCGTCCTCCGGGAATCCGGAGCGGTCGTCCACCTCGATGTCGAAGGTGTGAACGCGCAGATTGGCCTGCACGTCGGCCGCTTCGACTTCGTCCGCTTGGACGACGAGGCCACCATCCTCTTGGCGGCGTTCCGGAATGCGAATTCCGCTCTTGATGTCCTTGTCGATGAGGAACCTGTTCGGGAAGAGAATATCCGCCTCGTAATGCTCGAACTGGTCGCGGATGTTACCCACGTCGCGCGGAGTCCGACCGAATATCTTCGTTAGTTTCTCGCCGCGGATACTTTCGTAGCCGTCCTCGGAACCCGTGAGACGGTCGTCGTTCAGTTTCTCTTCGGTGAGCGTCTCGGTCGGGGCATAGAAGTACGGCCGAAATCCGACGACGCGAACGTGCTCGTGTTCGTCGTCCGGGGTGCGCCCGAAGACGTGGATTATCGGCGTTTCGTCGTCGCCGTATCCCTCGATGGTGTAATCGACTTGCGTCACTGCCAGTTCGATGTCACCCTGCGAGTCCGGAAGCCAGTCCGTATCGGCATCGACGACGGTTGCCGTCGAGTCCTCGTTTCCTGCAACGGCGTGGGCTTCTGCCGCGGGGCGGTCGTCTCCACCCGCGAAGTCACCAAGCCCAGATTGAGTCATGTCGGTTGTTTTTGGCGCTTCCCGGTAAAAACCCTCCCGTTTGAAACAGTCATCGAAGGGAAAGAGACTTAATATGCTAACGCATAGCATAGCTTGAGGTCAAGCCAATGTCTGACCGTGCAACTGAGGACGGAACGCTGGACCGCGCAGAAACCGAGCTACCGGCTCCCGACGAGCCGATGAGTTCGATAGAGGCCTATGAGACGGAGGACGGTGTTGTATTTTACGACGCCGAGAATCCCCTCGGGTGGCTTAAGTCGTCGAGTGCGGTCACATTGAAAAAACAAGTCTAATCCGACGCCGAACGAATCGGAGCCGAGTGAATTGACTCCGAACGCTTTTCTTTTCACACGCGATGCATCAAATTGGTGTTCGATATATTCGGCGACGACGAGGAGTCGGACGATCCGGGGAACGTTCAAGAACCAGATCTCGCGCCGAAGGTTCGTGACCCATCTGACCGGTTCGAAATAGATCCGCCAGCGGTGCCCGACCTGAGTGAGAGTGATGCAGATCCGGAAATACTGAAGGAGTTTTGGGTGCAAGTCCTCCTCTTCAACATCTCGCTGTTCACACTCAGCCTCGGTCTCATGCTCGTCGGATTCGAACGACGATGGAAGTTCGGCGGCCTCCTCATCGTCGTTGGCGTCGTGACGTTCGCACGCGGCTACAAACGATATCGCTCCGTCCAGAAGGACTAACCGTCTTCTTCTACTACCCAACGGTATGCGAACCGTGCGCGACGATTCGGGTCGCCGGTATCTCCTCGTCAAACAGTCCAGCGAATCGAGCCTCGTCCGAGATCCGCAAACGGGAGACGAGACGTATCTCGAAAACGACCGACTTGCTCCCGTCGAAGGAGAATCACCGCTAGAAACTGCCGCCCGCCGAGTTCCATCCCCGTCTCGTCGAATCCTCACCGCAGTTCCGAACGAGCGCGCACTTGGACTGCTGATCGAACTCGGAGATCGAGAGGCGGCTCCCGTTCGGGAACTCCTTTCCGCGTACGACCTCTGTGAAAGCGACCTCCACGGACTGTTCGCCGAGTTTCGCGCCGCCGGACTCATCCGAGAGTGTACGACCGCTGGCGAACGTGGCTACGAACTGACCGACACGGCAATCGAGGGCCTAAAACACCTAACCCAGAAGTTCGACCAGTGAATCGCCGTGTTCAACGTGTGACCGGTTCGTCGTCGCATCCTTCTCGACCTGCACGAGGTCGTCTGCGGCCCCGATCAGTTCCTCGTCGTGACTGACGACGATTATCTGTTCGACGCCAAGTTCACGCATCGACTCCACCAGTTCGACTAACTGCGAGACGTGCCCGGAATCGAGGAACACCGTCGGTTCGTCCAGAATCAAGGGCGGCATCGGCGCGCTTCCTTCGATTCCCTCCGCGAGGAGACGGTAGATGGCACAGCGCAAACTGAGGTTGAACAGCGCTCGCTCGCCACCGGATAGCTGTTCGGGGTCAAGCGGCTCGCCATCCTTCTGGTAGATGGTTAGTCGGTATTCGCCGTCGAGCGCGATTCGCGCGTACGAATCGTTCTGATAGACGAGGTCGAACACCTCGTTCAGCATTCGCTCCAAACTTTCGACGTTTCGCTGTCTGAGTTCCGTCCGAAGGTCGCCGTACATCGCCTGCAGGTCGGCGGCTTCGTCGTACAGCGATTCGAGCGCGGATACCCGCGATTCGATGTCGTCACGCCGGTCGCGTAGGTTTTCGAGCGCCTCGATTTCCCCTCGGATACCGCCGATTCGGTCGATGAGGTCGTCCCGTCGTTCTTTGAGCGTCGCCAACTCCTCGTCCACCTTTTCGAGATACGTCTCCGCTCGTTCCTTGTTTTCTCGCGCCTCCTCGACCCGAGATTCGTCGTACAGTTCCTGGAGTTCTGTCCGGCGCGACCGCTTCTCGTCGAGGCGGTTTCGTCGCTGGTCGTTTAGCTCTTCGAGGTGAGTTCGCTTCTCACGAAGGCTGTCGAGTTCGTCCTCCGCATCCTCGATTCGCTCGCGCAATGATTGGATTCGCTCGATTCGTTCCCGCGACTCGGCAATGTCCCTCTCCTCGCGTTCGAGTCGTTCGACCGTTTCTCGGTGCGTTTCGGCCTTCGATTCGAGTTCCGCCGCATCCTTGCTTCGATCCTCGGCGTCGGAAGCCAGTTCGTCGGCCTCCTCGCGGAGCGTTTCGACCTGCTCGCGTTTTTCCTCGATTGCCGTCTCTCGGTTTTCGACCAACTGCTCGACGTTCTGTCGGTTGTTTTGCAGTTCGTTCACCCGATTTTCCGCGCTGACCAACGATTCGGCGGCGTCGATTTTCGATTCGAGCGTCGTTTGCCTCTCACGAAGTTCGTCGAGTCGGGTTTCCAGTTTCTCGACTCGTTCCCGGTCTTCGGCTATCGTATCGACGTGCGGTGACTCCTCAACGCGTTGTCCACACTCCGGGCATTTTCCGGCATCCAGTAGTTCTTCCGCTTCTTCCACCTGTTCCTTCGCGGTTCGGAGTTTCGTCCGGCATTCCGTAACTTCCTCCCGGCAATCGGCCACCTTCGACCGAAGCGAGTCGCGGTGGTCAGTCGCCGCGCCGAATTCGACCGGAGCGTCCTCGAACACCTCGCGCTGCAACTCGATTTCGGCGTCGAGTTCGGTCAGTTTCTCCCTGCGGTTTTCGAGTTCGGTGGTTGCGTTTTCGACTTCCTGAACGAGTTGTTCGGCGCGATTTTGCTTCTCCTCTGCGCGGTTTTTGAGGTCGTTCGCGCGTTCTGCGAGGTTCGACGCCTGGTTGTCGAACATCTGGGCTTTCATCCGAGCGTCTTCTAACTGCTCTCCCACGTCATCGTCTGCTCCGTCTAGCTCGGCGATTCGGGAATCGATGGCGTCCTCCGTCGCAGTATCGAGTTCGGTCTGGTTCAGTGCGGTATCGACGTTCGATTCCAACTCCGAACTGCGCTCGCGGATTTCGCTCGCCCGACTTCGAAGGGTTTCGCGCTTCTGCTCCGTCTCGGTGATTTCGGCCTGGAGCGTTTCGATATCGTCTTCGACCGACGCCAACTCGTCGCGCTTTTCGTCGTACGTTTCGAGTACGTTTTTCGCCTCGTCGAGCGTTCCTTGGGCGTTTTTGCGCTGTTTTTCGTACCGTTCGACGTTCGACTCCGTTTCGCTTCGTTTCGATTCGAGGTCGTTGAGCAGTCCGTGGAGGTTCTTTTCCTCCTTCGCCTCGATCTGTGATTCGAGTTCGGAAAGGCTTCCGTGGCGGTCGTCGAGGACGCTTTTCACGCCGAGGCGGGCGTCGCTGGCGCGCTCGCGGTACACCTCCAACTTTCCGAGTTGGAGGAGGTCGTCTATCATATCCTGTCTTTGGGCGGGAGTCGCGTTGATGAGTTTGTTCACCTCGCCCTGTCGGACGTAGGCGCAGTTGACGAACGCCTCGGCGTCCATCCGAAACAGGGAGGCGATGTGGTTGCGTACGTCTCGTGCACCGTCGAAACTTCCGTCGGGAGTTTCGAGGACGCATTTCGCGGTTTGGGCGGAGTCACCAGTCGCGCGAATTCGGCGATGAATGTGGTAATCCCCGCCCGCGTGTTCGAACCAGAGTTCGACTTCCGCGTCCTCCGCCCCGATGGTAACGACATCCTCCAGGGTTCGGTCGAGTGCGCGCGCACCGTAGAGGGCGAAAAAGCACGCTTCGAGCAGCGACGATTTGCCACTGCCGTTGAGACCGTGGATGATGGTGACGCCAGCGTCGAGACGCAAGTCGGCGTCCTCGTAGCATTTGAAATTCGAGAGGCGAATCCGGTCGAATCTCACAGGTAATCCTCCATGGACACTTGGTCGTCGATGGAACCGCTGTCCGCGGTGTCCGTGACGTCCGTGTTGGTATCTGTCGTCTCGGTGCTATCGGCGGATTCTCCACCGTCTGCGGTCGCAGGCGTGTCGTCGATGGATTCGTCGGATGTCGATTTGACAGGTTCCGATTCGTCGGCCATCTCGGCAACCGATTTCGCCGTGTCTGATGAGTCACTGACCGGGGTTTCTCCCATGCTCTCACCCGACTTCGTGGATTCGTCGCTTCCGTCATCCACATTCTCGTCGGCGTTTTCGGGTGCCGGTTCGAACGCATCGATGTCTTGCGAGATGCGGTCTGCGACGTGTTCTTCGACCGCCGTTCGGACGTTCGAGTCAGCGACTTTGCTCGCGCGAACGATTTCGTCCACGTCGTGGGCAGTCTCGCTCAGGCCCATTCCACGAACCCGTTTTCTGACGGCGTCGTCCGGGTCGGCAAACGAAACCGACAGGTCACTTCCCTCCGCTTCGAGTTCTCGCCGGTCGTTGACCCGAGCGACGAGCGCGCCTTCGTCCGAGGCGAACTCCTCGACCCGTGCGTGCGTGACATCCCCGCCGTCGCCGTCGATGGTGATCAGCGCGACGGAACCGTCGAGGTCGTACTCTCGCACGACCTCGCGGACGCGGTCGATACCTTCCTCACCGTCGAGTTCGACCGAGATGAATTCGAAATCGCGAGTCGCGATTCCCCGGCGAGTAATCGAAACGTCGCCGTCGAACGTGACGATGTTGTACCCTCGGTCGTCGCGCTCGCTGGCGCTCGCGCGTTCGGTCGAACCACAGTAGGTGACCCAGGTTTCCTCGACCCGTTCCTTTCCGGGTTTGTGATTGTCGCCGAGCAACATCGCGTCGAAATCCACCGATGCTTCGGTCAGCACGACTTCGGAGTCCCAGTTGCCGAAGTCGAAGGGCGTGAACAGTCCGTGTGCGACGAGCGCGGAGTGTTCCTGTTCGTGAGATTCGAACTCGTATTCGAGGTCGTCGCGCTTCGATTCGGGGACGTGGTCTAACCCGTAAAAGGCGGTGTCGCCGACGATGACCGGCGACGCACCGAGTCGCGTGGCGAGACCGAGGGTTTCGAGAAGGTCGAGCCACTGTTCGCCGCGCGTGCTCTCGTGATTGCCGACGATAGCGAGAAACGGAATCCCTGCACGCTCGAGTTTTCGGAGGACGGAAATCATTCCGTGGAGGTCGGAGAGTCCCGGGCGACGGTCGTGAAACAAGTCGCCAGCGTGGATGACGGCGTCGAAATCGTCTTCGATTGCGTCGTCCACGACGCGGTCGAACGCGGTAAGGAAATCGTCCCGTCGTTCGGGCGAATGATACTGTCGATACCCGATATGGGTGTCGCCCGTGTGAATCACCCGTGTCATTGATTCGTTCGTTGGCTTCCTGCTGTTAAATGATTTCCGTGAGCACCGCGTTGAGGGGGTCGATGACTCTCTGGACAGATCGCGTGCGCCCTGACACGCTCTCCCATCTCGCCCGGCGGACGACGGCGAGCAGCGATGGCGACGCGATACCCGTTTCGGCCCCGTTCACCGGCGAACGGATCGGGAGCGTTCCGGCTTGCACCGAGTCGGATGTCGAGGTGGTTAGTTAGTCTCTCACGCGCGCGAGGCACGGCGAAACTGGTCGGAGTGGTCGCTCGACCGCCGTTCGGCAGTGTTCTCCCGATTTCACGACCTCGTTCTGAATCGTCAGCAGACACTGCTCGACCTGGTTGGAATCGAGAGCGTGAAGGCACGACGAGATGCCTTCGAGGAGGTGCTCGACGTGGCGACGAACGCGCGATATTACGCGAATCGGGCGGGCGAGTTTCTCGAACCACGTCGCCGTGACGGTGCGATTCCACTGCTGACGAAGACCGAGGAACACCGCCATCCGGTCGGCGTCGGCGGAATTATCTCGCCGTGGAACTACTCGCTCGAACTGGGTGGCAAGAACCCGATGCTCGTGTTCGACGATGCGGAGATGAATCGCGCCGTCGAGGGCGCGGTTCGCGGCTGTTTCACGAACGCGGGACAGCTCTGTCTTTCCTTCGAACGGCTGTACGTGCAAGCGGGAGTGTACGACCAGTTCCTTCGACAGTTCACGGAGCGAACTCGAACCCTCTCGATGGCACCGTCGCCTACCTCCGACAACGAAATCGGGTCGCTCGTCTCCGAAGCGCAGTTCGAGAAGGTGAAAAGGCACGTCGAGGACGCGGTCGAAAAGGGTGCGACGGTCATCGCCGGGGGCACGACGAGTGGAAACGGCGGAAGTATCGAACTGGTCATGGGCGATATTACCCGAAGGTATCTCGGAATCCGGGAGGACGGCGAGTCGTTGCAAAACGACACTCGAGAAATGTTCCACCTGGCCGCCGTGTACGACCTTGCCGTCAGTCGAGATGTCGGAATGGCGGTCAACGTGGAGGGTACGCGAAACGTGCTCGACTTCGCGAATGGCTGTCCGAACCTCGAACGATTTCAGTACGTGACCACCTGAGTCGTACCGAATCAGTCGGTTCGTATGCGCCGAATTTGGTCTCGTTCGTGCGCGACCATCCTGAGATTTCGCCGGACGCGATGGTGTAGCGGTTGGAGTTCTGTTGTCAGAGGGGAAAATGGCGAAAGCAAGGAGACGGGTTCTGAAAGGACGACTATTGTCGGTCGCGTTCTGTAGGATAACCGTTCGGTCTACTCGATGTCGAGCGAGTAGAGGCGTTTTCGGGCGTCCGAGAACGAAAATCGCGAGTCCACGAGATTTTCGTCTTCGAGACGATTCAACGCGTAGCGGACCGTCCGTGGTGGGAGCAGCGTTTCGTCCGCGAGTTCGCTCTGGGACATCGTCTCGTTGTATTCCAGCACCTTTGCGACGAGTTTTGCACTTGGTGGCAGGTCGCGGACAGCTTTGGTCGAATCCGCGTCCTGTAACCGACTGTTGTTCGATTGGGATAGCTCTGGGACACTCATCAATCACCCATTTCGGATACAGGGTAATAATATTTCCCTTTCTCATTTATTACTCTCAAGAATCATACTGTTGGTGTCGGAATCGCGCGAAAAGGTCTGTCACCCGAAGCCTCTTAAGAGACAGGCACTTACCCGGAACTGATGACCGATACTGTGGATGACGTAGATCTCCCCTACGACGAGGAGAGTACGTCCAGACAGGAGAAAATAGAGGCACTCCAAGAACGCCTCGAAGTCCTCGAATCCCAGAACGAGGAGATGCGGGACAAACTCCTCGATGCGAACGCGGAGAATAACAAATACCAGCAGAAGCTCGAACGACTCACGCACGAGAACAAGAAACTGAAGCAGTCCCCGTTGTTCGTCGCCACCGTGCAGGAGATTACGGACGAAGGGGTTATCATCAAACAGCACGGTAACAATCAGGAAGCTGTTACCGAAGTGACCGACGAGATGCACACCGAACTCGAACCGGACTCCCGCGTCGCAGTCAATAACTCACTCTCTATCGTCAAGACGCTGGACGACGAAACCGACGTTCGCGCCCGCGTGATGCAGGTTACCAAGAGTCCGGAAGTGACGTATGAGGATATCGGCGGACTGAAAGAACAGATGAACGAGGTTCGGGAGACGGTCGAGATGCCGTTGGAGAGTCCCGAGATGTTCACGAAGGTCGGCATCGAACCGCCGTCCGGTGTTCTCCTCTACGGTCCGCCAGGAACCGGGAAGACGATGCTGGCGAAGGCAGTCGCCAACCAGACCGACGCCACCTTCATCAAGATGGCCGGGTCGGAACTCGTCCACAAATTCATCGGTGAGGGTGCCAAACTCGTCCGCGACCTGTTCCAGGTCGCCCGCGACCACGAACCGGCAGTCATCTTCATCGACGAAATCGACGCCATCGCATCGAAGCGCACCGACTCGAAGACGTCGGGTGACGCCGAGGTGCAGCGAACGATGATGCAACTGCTTTCGGAGATGGACGGCTTCGAAGACCGCGGCGAAATCCGCATCATCGCGGCCACCAACCGCTTCGACATGCTCGACCGCGCGATTCTCCGCCCCGGTCGTTTCGACCGCCTCATCGAAGTGCCGAACCCGAACGACGAAGGCCGCGAGCAGATCTTCCGCATCCACACCCGTGACATGAACGTCGCGGACGACGTGGATTACGTGAAGCTCGCCGTCGAGACGGGTGACGCCAGCGGTGCCGACATCAAGGCCATCTGTACGGAGGCTGGAATGTTCGCCATCCGCGATGACCGCACCGAAATCAGGATGCAGGACTTCCTCGACGCCAAGAACAAGATCGAGGAAGAAGACGAGGACGACGAAGTCTCCAAGACGTTCGCATAAGTCCCACACAATCGGTCTTTTCGCGTCCGTTATTTTGCTGTTTTTCCAGGTTGTGGGTGACGACTGGTGATATACCTTATTTGTCGGGAATGCAGCAGATGCAAGTCACTCGTTCGACGCTCTGTGGCTGGTTCCCTTTGCGCGACGGCGGCAGTAGCCATCACAGCAAACCTCTGAAAATCGACCACAACGATACGCCCGACTTACAACGCAGTGAAAATCAGGTACGGAACCCCGAACAGCAGAACGGTCATAACGACAAGAATGAGCAGATAGGATGCAATCGTGCTCGCCGCGGTCAGCCATGCGGGATGGTCGAAATCGGCTGGAAGGTTCATGTTCGATCCTTCGGCGGGAATACCTAAATCCTATCGGATGGGGTTCGGTTTCCGGATGCGCTACCGGATGATGTCGCCGATTCGTCGCGCCTGTCCGCCGAGCGCGGGGTTTTTCTCCACGAGGCGAAGCACCTCGTGGTCGGTCACGTCGAAGTAGGATTTCTGGGTTGCCTCCTCGATGAGGTCTTTCGACATCCGGAACTCGGTACCTTCGTGAACCACATCGACACCCTCGTCGTCGAATGAAAGCGTAGTCATACCCCGGCGTTCGCCCTCGTCCGATAAAAAAGCTACAAATCGACACTCCGCTTCGGCGGGGTTGGAACGCCGGTGGATGTCGGCAGACATGCGTCAGACGTCTCGGGAGGATTTATTACGCGGGACTCGTTGGTAGGATGTGTGCCGCTTCGCTCCGACCCACTGGATGAACTATCGATTCCCGACGGAACGACCGTCGAGGAACACGACCTCGTAACTGACGGCGACATCATCGTCGGCGCACAGAGCACTGTCGAGTTCGGCGTGCGCGGAAATCACGTCATCGCGGGGGAGCGAACGACCTTCGGCGGTCATATCGAAGCCGAGGCAGACTGTCGCCTCGACCTCTGGTCGGAAGTCGAAGGCGACGTGCTCGTCGGACAAGATGCCTATTTGGGCGAGCGCGTTCACGTCGCCGGACGACTGATGGTCAGTGGTGACCTCGACATCGGCGATGACGTCCACATCGACGACGGATTCGAAGCGAACGGGTGGATCGTCATCCGAAACCCGATGCCGACCGTCGTGTTCCTCTTCGTCTATCTCTCACAGCTGCTCCGACTTGGCGAGGAAGAGGCCGCCCAGAACGTCATTGACGAGATGCTGGAAGGGAGCGACGCCGATCCGGCGGTGATTCCCCGAAGTGCCCACGTCAGCGACGATGCGTGGCGCGTCTCCACGCCCGCGACCATCGGCGATGATTGCCGCCTCCACGGGAACATCCGGGCGGAGGAAATCGTCGTCGGCGAGAACAACGAAGTGTTCGGAAGCCTTCGCGCTCGCGGCGACATCGTCGTCGAGTCGGGGACACGTATTCACGGGGACGTGACGACTCGAAGCGGAACCGTCGTCCTCGAAGACGAGGCGGAAATCCTCGGCGACGTTTCCTGCACCGACCTCGAGTTCCACGAGAACGCCACGGCCGACGGGACGATGCGTGCCCGCGGCGAGATGACGATGATCCGAAGCGAGAAGCGAAAATCGTCTGACAAAGTTGAAGCCGACAGAGATACGGTTGACACGGCCGATGCGTCTCACCAGCGGGAGCGAAATACATCCGACGGTCCGGCCCCACAAGCCTGACTCGTTGACACGTTTTGGCAATTATTTCACGAGAGTGACAGACATCACCAGCGAGTGGTGTCGCGACTGAATGTCAGATTTTTGTTGGTTCTCCGACAGTATAATAATGTCTGGGGGATTTGGTACTGAGTGACGTATGCAAACTAAACACACTCATGGTGGGGGGTATCGATGCACTCGGTCGTGTTGACCAAGGGCGTTCCTGATTTCCGTGAGGGACAGGTGTCGTTCGACGAGGATGGCCATCTTGAACGCGGGCGAACGCCGACGGTGATGAACCCGAACGACGAGTTCGCACTCCAAGCCGCCCTCCAGACAAAGGTGAAACACGGCGGGCAGGTGAGCGCGATGAGTATGGGTCCGCCGGGGTACGCCGACGTGCTCCGCGAGGCGATGACGGTGTACGCCGACGACTGCTATCTCCTCTCCGACCGCGAGATGGCCGCGGCAGATACATGGGCGACGGCGATTACGCTCTCGGCAGGTATCGAGAAGATCGGTGACCCCGACCTCGTCTTCGCGGGCTTCAAAACCGCCGACGGTGAGACCGGACAGACTGGACCACAAACCGCGTGGTGTTTGGATTATCCAATCATCACGCACGTCATTGCGATGGAAGTAGACGAAGACGAACGACAGGTGCGCGCAAAGCGTCTCGTTGAGGGAGACGTGGACGAAATCGAAACCGTCACCGCACCGCTTCCGGCATTCATCGTCACCGACCCCGAGTACGAACCGTCGTACCGGAAGGCGGCCCATCGACTCCGGAAAAAACAGCTGAAAGCCGAGACTAATGAACGGGCCGAGGAGTACGAGGAGTACCTCTCGACGTGGGACCACGCGGATCTCAATCTCGACCCGGAGTACATTGGACTAGATGGGTCGCCGACCATCGTGTCGTCGGTTGACCCGATTCCGAAGGCTCCGGCAGAACGGGATGCCACGATGGTTACGCCCGGTGACGAGGATGCGATGGCCGAAGTGCTCGAAACGATGCGACCGTTCGCTGCGGGGGACTGACCATGACGGACGTAAATCCCGGCGACCGAACCGTCGAAGAATTGGAAGAGGACGTACAGACCGTCGAAGACCCCGGCGCCCTGGATGACATGCTCAGTGCGGAGGCGAACGACAAAGACAGGACGACGGCAAAGGAGGTCATCCAAGCCCGAATCGACGAACTGGAAGATGAGACGGAAGGTGGCGAAGCCACCGAGGATACCGAAACCGAAGGCGAGTACGAGGAGACGGCGGAGGACGTAGAAGACCCCGACGAGGCCGAGGAAACGGAAAAATCCGATTCCGAAGCGGAAGAGACGGACGAGGACGAAGCGGAGGAAGACGACGGACTCACCCAGCCCACAGCGGACAAAAAACACGTCCGTGCGCTGGAAAACGGCGTCTACCGCGACATGTGGGTGTACTGCGAAACGCAGGGCGGCGAACTCCTCGACGTGTCGAAGGAGATGCTCGGCAAAGCCCGCGAGTTGATGGACGGGTACGAAGACGAGTACGGCGGTGACGAACGAGTCGTCGCCGTACTCGTCGGCGACGACATGCGCGACCTCGCCGAGGAGTGTATCACCCTCGGGGCGGACGTTGCAGTGTACCACGACGACGAGCGACTGGAACGATTCCGACACAAACCCTACACCGAAATCGTGGCGGATATGGCACGAACCGAGGCAGAGTGGAAGGAGTACGACAAACCACGCTACTTCCTCTTCCCCGCCACGAACAACGGGCGCGACCTTTCCGCGCAGGTGCAGGGTGAACTCGACTCCGGACTCGCGAGCGACTGTTCGGGGTTGACGATCACGAACGAACTCATCTCGAACCCAGTGAAGACGGGGACACCCGGCGAGAAGGTCGATTTCGAGCGAATCTTACACATGAAGCGCCCGGACTTCTCCGGGTTCGAGTATTCGACCATCCTCTGTATCGACAATCCCGACCGGGAGTTTCACCCGCAAGGCTGTTCCGTGATTCCGGGCAGTTTCGACGCGATGGATCCCGACCCCGAGCGGGTCGGTGAAGTCGTCTCGCACGACATCGACACGCCGGACGAATGGTACCGCGTCGAGGTCTCCGACTGGGACACCCTCGATACGGGTGTCGATTTGACCGGACGCGAGGTTATCGTCGCAATCGGTCGTGGCATCGGAGACGACCCGACCGAAGGAATCGAACTCGCCTTAGACCTCGTGGATGCCTTCGACGACGCCGACCTCGGATTGTCACGTGGTGTCGTCACGGCATCCTACAGCGTGGACGGCCATGTCGAGCAGTACGTCAGCGAGGAGCGCCAAATCGGTGAAACCGGACAGATCGTTCAACCTCCGCTCTACATCGCGGCAGGCATCAGCGGCGCGATTCAGCACAAGGTCGGTATGGACGAGTCCGAGACCATCGTTTCGATCAACACGGACACGGACGCGGACATTCGGGACTTCAGCGATTATTTCATCGAGGGCGACCTCTTCGATGTGCTTCCCCGCCTCACCGAGGCAGTCAAGGCGGGCGAACTAGGTGCAGTCGTGGCGGAAGACGATGACTGATAGCCAATGACAGAGGAATACGAACATTACGAAGCAGTCGTAGTCGGTGCCGGTCCCGGTGGGGCCGCGGCGGCCGCGACACTTGCACGAAACGGAATCGAAACGCTCGTCCTCGAACGCGGTGTCGAGGCCGGGTCGAAAAACGTCTCCGGCGGCCTCATCTACGCCGAGGAGTCGGCCCCATACACCATCGACTCGCTGTTCCCCGACTTCCGAAAGGAGGCCGCAGAACGCCCGATAACGAGCTATAATATCCACAACGTGGCTGACGAGAAGGTGAAATCGTTCGACATCACCCGCCTCCACGAACACGATACTGAGTGGTCGGATGCGGTGCTGCGGCGCAAGATGGATTCGTGGCTGGCTGACCGGGTTCACGAGATGACGAGCGAAACGGGCGGCGGTCTGCTGACCGGCGTCCGAGTAAACGGCCTGCTCCGCGAGAACGGGGAAATCGTCGGCGTCACCTGCGACGAACTCGACCCCATCAAAGCCGACTTCATTGTCGCGGCGGACGGCGTGAACAGCGAACTCGCCCGCGATGCCGGACTGATGAACTGGGACGAACCGGATGAGTGGTTCCAGGGTGTGAAAGCCGTCATCGACATGCCCGAAGACGTCATCGCGGAGCGTTTCGACGTCGGCCCGGATACGGGCGAAGCACACCTCTTCTCGGGCAACCTGTTCGATAACGTTCGGGGCGGCGGCTTCCTCTACACCAATCAGGATTCGCTCTCGATTGGTACCGTCTTCCACCTCGACAGTTTGGTGGCGGAGGAAGCCGAACCACACGAACTGCTCGACAATCTGCTCACACACCCGTTGCTCGCCCAGTGGTTGAACGGCCACTACGACGAAGTCGAGTACAGCGCGAAACTCGTCCCCGATTCGAAAAAGGCGGCCCATCCCGCCCCGCATCGTGGACGACTCGTCCTCGTCGGTGATGCTGGCGGGCAGATGCAGGCTCAGGGGCCGATTATCAAGGGGATGAACCACGCCGTCAGTGCGGGTGCGCTCGCCGCAGAAGCCTTTGCGGAGGCGCGAATGCGCGGCGACTCCACGGAGGCGGGGAAGCTCTATGAAAACAAGTTGAAAGACGAAGGTGTAATGGGTAAACTTCGCCCAAAGCAGTACAGTACCCTTGGAAAACTCGGAGAGAACGAACAGATAGCGAGCCTTACGGACAGCGTCCTCTCGTCGCCGATCGGACGGGCAGTGCTCCGTTCGGGGGCGATGGAGTCACAGCTCGAACGACTGTACAGTTCGCCGTTCCTCTCCTCGATGATTCCGGACACGAAGACGCCCTACGTCACGCTTCCGACCGTTATCGCGGAGGAACTGGGCACCGAAATCGAGGACGAAAACGAAGTCGAACCGAAGAGCCTCGCCGACCGAATCGGCGACCTGACCTACGATACCGACGTGGGCAACCCGCACATCCGCCTGCGAAACGACTCCTACGAAGCAAGCGGTGCTGCGGTGTCTGCGTGCCCCGTCAGCGCGAAAGACTTCGGCGGTGGCTGTTACCGCGAGGAGACGGTGCAGATGAACGGCCACGAGGAGAAAATCGTGAGTCTCGACACGCAACCCTGTGTCGAATGTGGCACCTGCGCCGTCGTCGCCGAAACGGAGTGGGAACATCCGCGCGGCAACAAGGGCGTCGAGTTCAAACAGGGATGAACGGGAGTTGAAGATGACCGAACACCGCGACCGAATCGACGACCTCGCAAGTCGGGCACAGGCCGACCGAAAAGCGTTCGACCCGCCCGAAAACCCGCCGGACGAGGAGCGAGCGCTCTCCATCCTGCGGTCGGGTGTCGGCGAAGTCATTGGGGTGTACGTCGAGGGCCGAACCGGCGAGTTCGCGCGGTTCGACGAGTGGGAGATGGAACAACTTGAACAGGCACTGAACGACTGGTTGGCACTGTACGCGCGGTGTTACGGCTACGAAATAGAGACCGAATTCACGGTTCGGGAAGTCGCGGAACTCGTCATCAAGACGCACGATATTCACGACACCGTACAGTTGCTAACTCACGTTCCGACTCCTGAGGTTCGACGAACACGAGTCTAGTCGAACGCTCCTTTCTTTCCGACGAGTTCGAAGAGCGGATCGTACTCGTCCGGCAACCGTCAGCGAATCCGTCGAAAGTCCTTTTCCGAAACGACTCAGGCGACGAGCGACATAGCACTTTGCGCGTGAAACTCAATAGTAGTAGTAGTAGTAGTTACCTTTCGACATATGCTTGGAGTCACCAACTAAAATCCACTCACAGAACCCAACACGACCAGAAATACGATTTTCCACCCCGCTATCGAATTCGTCGGTAAAAATAAGTAGGAATAAGTGGTAACAGTGTGCATGGAGTTTTCCGAGAAACTGGAGTTCGGCCACGAAGACCGCAAGCGCATCTACGAATACGTGGAACGGCACGGGACGGCCGACGCGGACGAGGTACAGCAATCGCTCCGCATTGACCCGGGTGGATTCCGCCACCACGTCGCCATCCTCCGGCGGGATGGCTACCTCTCGGAAGACGACGGTGTCCTCACCGTCTCGCTGGAAACGGGTGCGGAAGAGGAGTTCATCGACGAAGACGTGGAGTTCGTCATTCGCCCCGCCCGACAGGAAGACCTCACCGGTATCGTCGGTGCTATTCGACAAGTCGCCGAGGAGGGCACCTACATCGTCGCCGAAACCGTCGCCGACGAAATCGACCATCAGGAGGCCCTCCTCCGGCACAACGAACTCGAGTCACGGATGTTCTTCGTCGCCACGGTGAACGACGACGTGGTTGGGTGGGTACACCTCCACGCCCCGGAACTCGACAAACTCAGCCACACCGCCGAGTTGACGGTCGGTGTTCTGGACGAGTATACCGGGCACGGAATCGGAAGCCACCTGCTCAAGCGTGGACTGGAGTGGGCGGGGTCGAACAACTATGAAAAGGTGTACCAGAGCGCTCCGTCCACCAATCAAAACGCTATCGAGTTCCTCAAAGCCCACGGCTGGGAGACTGAAGCTGTGCGCAAAGACCACTACAAAATCAACGGTGAGTACGTGGACGAAGTGATGATGGCGGTGAAGTTGTAGCGCTCCATTTTCGAAACTGTATCGGTGCTCGTTCGACTCACGAATCCGACTGCGCTCAGAGCCCGAGCCAAGCGGCGAAACCGACGGAAAACCCGGTGAGAGCTGCGGCAGTGCCGAGTGCAGCCACGGTAATCTTCGCGGCGTAGATTTCATCCGCTTGCTGATTCGACGGATTCGACACCTGACCCTGCTCACCGGATGGGGTGAAATCGTAGCGATTTTTCATCGCGAGCCAGACACAGAACCGAAACCATCCCTGAATGAACCACTCGATACCGATAGCGAGCGGGATGAACAGGCCGAACAGCGCCACGGCGGGCAGAGACAAGAGATGCCAGACGAGAAGATATATCCCTGCAAGGACGAACCCGACGGTGGCAACGACATACCGCTGGCGCTGCTGTTCTCGACTGATATTACAAACGCCCTGTTGGTACGGTGTCGTGCTCATGGATCGTGTTCAGTTAGCCGTCGAGCTGTAGTATGACTTACTCCTGCAGGGATTTGAGCCGCTTCGAATTCAAGATAGCGGCGTATTACGGAGCGAATGGACCGAATGAAACTGCCAGTGTGGGAATGATCCGTTCGACACGTGATACAGGCACTCCAATGACGGGAAGTTTCCAATTCGGTGAACCGATACATCGCACTCGGTCGGTTGGGATGATACCAAACGGCATACCTGACGGGAGATAGAACACCCTTTTTCGGCTGACGATAACGTTCGGGAAATGAGTGACGAAAGTCGTGAACACGTAATTCCGGGAAGCGAAGAAGAAATTGACACCCCTGACGTAGCAGGGTACGATTTCGACGGCGAGTTCGACTTTTTCGAGATGCTGTCGTCGTACGAGACGACCGGGTTCCAAGCAACGCACCTGTACGAAGCAATCGAACTCGCTCGGAAAATGCGCGAGGCGGACGCGAAGATCTACCTGACGTTTACGTCGAATATCGTTTCATCGGGACTTCGAGAGGTGCTCGCATACCTCGCTCGCGAAGACCTCGTGGACGTGATGATAACGACATCCGGGTCGATAACCGAGGACGTTATCAAGACGGAAAAACCGTTCAAGATGGGCGAGTGGAACGTAGACGAGTTCGAGATGCGCAAACGGGGAATCAACCGCCTCGGGAACATCTTCGTCCCATCCGACCGGTACGTTTGGTTGGAACAGTATCTAAACGACTTCTTCCCGGACTTCTTCGCCGAGGAGAAGATTCGGACACCGACCGCGTTTGCGCGTGAACTTGGCGAGACGCTGGACGATGAGAACTCGATTCTCTCCAACGCGGCGAAAAACGACATCCCCATCTTCTGTCCCGCGCTCACCGACGCGGAAGTCGGCAACTTCCTCTACTACTATCGACAGGGGTACGACTCGGATGTCGGCATCGAAATCGTAGACGACTACGATACCCTCATCGAGGAAGGGTTACTCGCGGACAAAACCGGTCTCATCGTCCTCGGCGGTGGCGTTCCCAAGCACCACGCCATCATGACCAACCTGTTCCGCGGCGGCGCGGATTACGCGGTGTACGTTTCGACCGGTATGGAAGGTGATGGCTCGCTCTCCGGTGCGCCGCCGAACGAAGCCGTCTCGTGGGGAAAAATCAAGCAGGACTCGAAAAATCACGTGCAGGTCGAAGCCGAGGCAACCCTGGTCGTCCCCCTGTTGGTCGCTGGCGCGTTTGCCGAAGTGTAACCGTTCACTGCTCGCCGTGAACCGGGAACGCGACTTCGACGGTGGCTTTGTAATCCGTAATTCGGCCGTCTTCGACGTTTGCCGTCCAGTCTTCGACTTCGATACCGTGTATGTCGTCGATGGTCTGACTCGCCTGTTCGACCGCTTCTCGGGCGGCGTCTTCCCACGACTCCTCCGAGGTTCCGAGCACTTTGATGATTTTTACTGCCGTCATGGCATACGCCCTACGCCAGCCGTAAGGTAGCATTTTTTGGCCACCGTTCGGAGAGGTGGTTTTGAGATATTTGGGAAACCACTGTGGCGCGTGCGTTGGCGGGTCTGAGGATATGTCCGAAGACCCGCTAGTTATCACGCGAGGGATGACTGAGCGAAAAAACGTGAGCGAAGGATTCGGTTGGGGAGGTAAGTGGTGGTTGCCGGTCGGGGAGGTATGTGGTGGTTGCAGTTGCGGTGGCGGTCATTTGTAGCCGTGATTTGCCGAAACAAAATAATATCAAAAGGGAGGAGCAAATCACGACTACAAACGAAGCCCTCGGTCGCGTTGCTCCCTCGCCCTTCATCCACCGAGGAACCGCCTCAGCCACACCCTCCCCAACCGACTGCGCTTCTCGCTTCGCTCCGATGCTCATCCCTCACGCGGCTTCAGTGCAGAGCCTCGGACGTGCAGTCCTCGGCTCTACACCAGCACGCGCCGAAGTGATTGCGTCGCGTCTCTTGCCATTCCGTTCTGAGAAACCGAAAGGCAGTTCCCGGTATCCCTGTTACCGACGGACATGATTTCCATCGCGCTCGCGGGTAAACCCAACGCCGGGAAGTCCACCTTTTACAAATCCGCCACGCTGGCGGAGGTGGACGTGGCGAACTACCCCTTCACGACCATCGACGCGAACCGCGGGGTGAGCCACGTCCGCACCGATTGTCCCTGTCTCGAACGCGACGAGCGATGCGGCAACGAACACTGCCACGACGGCAAACGCTACGTGCCCATCGAACTCCTCGACGTGGCCGGGCTCGTGCCCGGCGCGCACGAGGGCAGAGGACTGGGCAACCAATTCCTGGACGAACTGACGAACGCCGACGCCATCATCAACGTCGTGGACGCCTCGGGCGGGACGAACGAGGAGGGTGAACCCGTCGAAGTCGGCACGTACGACCCGGTCGAAGAGGTCGATTTCATCGAGGAGGAGATGGATCAGTGGCTCGCGGGCATCATCGACCGCAACTGGGAAACCGTGGAGCGACAGTCCCGCTCACCCGGATTCGACATCGACGAGGCACTCTCGGAGATGCTGACGGGATTCGGCGCGACGGAGTACGACGTGGCGGCCAGCCTCCGCGAACTCGAGTATCCACCCAATCCGGGAGAGTGGACCGACGACCACCGCGAAACGCTCGCACGCGACATTCGCGCCCGAACCAAGCCCATCATCCTCGTGGCGAACAAGGCCGACATCGCTCCCGAGGAAAACATCGAACGACTCCGCGAAACCGGCAAGCCAGTTATTCCCGCGACGGCGGAAGGCGAACTCGCACTGCAGAAGGGCGTCGAAGCGGGCATCGTCGATTACGACTCCGGCGACGACGATTTCGCCGTCTTCGGCGATTTGAGCGACCAACAACAGGCCGGACTCGAACGAATTAGGGATGTCATGCAGGACTGGGGCGGAACCGGCGTGCAGGAGGCCCTCGACACCGCAGTGTACGACCTGCTCGACCGAATCACGGCGTACCCGGTACAGAACGAATCGAAGTGGACCGACGGCCAAGGCAACGTCCTTCCCGATGCGTTCTTGCTTCCGAGCGGTTCGACCCCACCCGACCTCGCGTATGCGGTTCACAGCGACATCGGTAACGGCTACCTGCACGCCGTGAACGCGAAGACGAACCGCGATATCAGCGATTCGTACGAGTTGGAGGAAGGCGACGTGATAAAAATCGTTAGCACGGCGAAATAGGCACGCTCACGCGGTTCTGTCGCCCTCATTCACCAATCGAGCGAAGTTCGCAAGCACCTGTTGTCCATTTACGTCAGCGAAGGAGAGGCTGTTTTCCTGCCAACCGAAATCCGCCGTGACTCGGGGGAGCAACGAATCGGTGAGCTCAGGGTGAAACTGCGTCGTCCACAGCGGCAGGTCTCGATGCCGGGTGGCGAAATGTGCGTTGTGTTCCGTCGAGGCAATCGTTTCCATTCCATCGCCGATTTGGACGACGTGGTCGCCGTGAACCGCCGGAAGCACCTCTGAAATCCCATCGAAAATCGGGTCGTCCGCAAGGTCAGCGCGGACGAGTTCGTTCGTCAATCCGCAATGTTCGACCGACCCGCCGAGCGCGTGATTGATGATTTGGTGGCCGAAGCAGACGCCGAGGGTTGGTATCTCGCGCTCGACCAGTTCGCGGACGAACTCTATTTCCTCGTCCATCCATGGGTACTCCTCACGCTCGTATACTCCCGCAGTGCTTCCGGAGACGACGACGCCGTCCACGCCGGAAAGGGATGGTTCGCCACCCTCGTTCGCGTAGTCGTAGACCGTGTGTTCCGGGAGATACGACTGCATCTCGCGACCGAAGTAGCGAAACTCGGGATCGACCTCGTTTTCCAGTACGAGCAACATCGAACGACTATCGGTCGGAACCGGACAAAAATCTATTCCCGGCCATTCTCGGGATGGAATCGGTTTGCTTCGAAATACTCGACCAACAGGTCGTTCACTCGCTCCGGCGCGTCGTTTTGTACCCAGTGGCTCGCATCCGGGAGTCGTTCGATGCGAATGTCGGGAACCCAGCGTTCTACTCCCTCCGTCAGTTCGGTTCCCAGCGCGGAATCCTCATCGCCCCAAATGAGCAGTGTCGGCACCTCCACGTCGAAGTCCTGCGTTGACCCGTCGAACAGTGTCCTGAGTTCCCGCGCGACACCGTCCCGAAAGAGCGCCCGGTAGTAGTTGATGGCACCTTTCAGCGCACCTGGTTGTGCCGCGGCCTCAACGTAACGTCGAACGTCCGACTCGCTGAAGGCGTCCGGGGTTTCGGGGGCGTTTCGGAACAACTCCCGTATCGGGGTGTAGTCGCGGACTGAAAGGAGGCGTTCGGGGAGCCACGGCAGTTGGAAAAAGAGCGCATACCACGAACGCCGCAATTGGTCGGGTGTACGGACTGCCTCCCGAAATCGACCGGGATGCGGCGCGTTCAGCACCGCGAGTTTTTTGACCCGTTCCGGATGGCGAATGGCGACTTCCCACGTGATGACGCCACCCCAGTCGTGACCAACGATGTGCGCTCTCTCCTCGCCGAAGTGGTCGATCAGTCCGACAACGTCGCCGACCAGTTTGTCGAGACTGTACTGTTCGACCCCGTTCGGTTTCTCGGAGCTGTTGTAGCCGCGCAAATCCGGCGCGACGACACGGTATCCCGCCTCGACGAGCGTCGGAATCTGTTCGCGCCACGAGTACCAAAACTCCGGAAAACCATGCAGCAGGACGACGAGCGGGCCGTCCCCGGCTTCGGCGTAATGGAGTCGAACGCCGTTGATTATCGCTCCGCCGTGAATCAGTTCGGGCACGATCCTACCGATGGGATTTTCGTGGTTAAGCGTTGACGTGTGTTCGTGCCGGAGTCGTTTCTCGTTTCGATGGAGGCAGTTCGACCGAGTCAGGTGTATCTCGACGAGTCGAAGCTCAGATTCGTCATCGACTGGTTCAATTTCGAGTCGCCGAACTACGACCCGCTTCCGGTTCGAAAACTCGATGGCCGATGGACGCTGACGGAGGGCCACACCCGGGCGTTCGTCGCGTATCTCTCCAGGGCAGAGCAACTCAGGGTCGTTGGTGACACTGATGACATCTCCATCCCCGTCTACGAGCAATGTGTCGCGTGGTGTGAGAACGAAGGCGTCACCGAAATCGAAGACTTCGCGGGGCGCGTCGTGACGAATGCGACGTTCGAGGAGGAGTGGGTAGAACGGTGTCAGTCGCTCTAATCGTCGCTACTCCAGCACGTGTTCGATGTGGTCGTCCATCTCTCGTGCAAGCGGAATCGAACCGGGATGAACCCAAAAATAGTCGTAGACGACGCCTTCGTCCTCACCATCGCCGGTGACCGTGTGACACCACTCGTCGCGGCGTTCCTCCGCGACGAGATGGAAGAAGTGACGACGGTAGGCTTTCGGTTTCTCGTGATGGTGCCACACGTCGGTCACTAGGGGACGTATCGACTCGAACTCGGTCAATCCGCTCTCCTCTCGCACTTCGCGAACGACTGCATCGCGCGGCGCTTCTCCATCTTCGATACCGCCTTTCGGAACCTGCACCCCACCCTCCGGGTCGGGGTGCTCGAAAACGAGCAGTTCGCGTGGCCCTCCCATGTCGCGGGTGACGTAGGCGTAGGCTTTCTCCTCGGTAAGCGTTGATTCGGTCACGAGTATATTCGTTAGATGAAGGGGGACGCTGTAAGTGTCCCGGTCAGAGTCGTTCGTCCGGAGTCATCCGCTTGCTACGAACAGTCCGGTATTTTTCGAGACGTGGAAGACGCCATCTTCGAACCGTTTTTGGAACGCTTCGTGTAGTTCGTCCACGGCAGAGTCGTCAACGTCGTTGCGCGAGAGAGCGTAGGCGACCAGTGGTTCGACGGCAGTGACCGCGAGCGAATCGTCGTAGTTCCGAATTTCGACATCGGAAAACTGTCGTTCGAGTTGTTCGCGTCCGTTTTCCAGCGTGAACCCCGTCGAATGCGAGGTCGGAACGTCCAGCACCGTTTCGATAACGTCGAACAGTTCGCCCAGATGGTGGTCGCCGTTCGTCGTTGCGTACAGGACTCCGTCGGGTTTCAGCACTCGGCGGAGTTCCCGGATGGCGGCCGCACGGTTCGGGACGTGATACAGCATGTGGTTTGCTGTCATTACGTCGAACGAATCATCCTCGAAGGGGAGGTCACTCGCGTCGGCGACTCGGAACGAAAACGTCGCCGACTGTGACGGGACGTTTTCGCGGGCTTCCTCGACCATTCCCGGCGAAAAGTCCGTCAACGTGACCGAGCAGTTTTCCGGAACACGGTCGGCGTTGGCTTCCCACAACTCCGCCGGGCCGCACCCCACCGCGAGCAGTCGCGCGTCGGAGTCGCAATCGAACTGGTCGAACTGCCACGACCGAAAATCACGGTCTGCTGTGCTGTACGCTTCATGAAGGGTAATTCGAGCGTTCAGGTTTTCGGCGTCGGCGTACTGTTCGGCGACTGCATCCGACGAATCCAGCCAATCTCCCATGGTTCTGCTGCGTGGTGTCGAACTAAAAACACTACGAGAGCGGTCGAAACCAAACCGCCGCGAGCAAGAGCGCGAGGAAGACATACGACCCTCGAATCAGGAGCATCGTGGCGAGTTCCGGCCCTGCTCGATGGGCGGCGGTTGCAATACCTGCGAACACCAGCACCGCGAGGACTGTACTCGGCGGGAACACCTGCGCGACGGCGAAACCGAGAACACAGAGCAGGGAGAACGCCATGAGCGCGAACGCCACCGTTCGGGCGCGCTCCTTGCCGAGAACGACGGCAACGGTGCGCTTCGAGATGGAGCGGTCGTACTCGTAATCCTGTGCGTCGTCGATGACTTTTACGCCCGAAAGGAGGGCGAGGAAGACGCCAGCGAATGCGAGTGCAATCGGGGTGAGCGTCTCGGTTTGTGTGTAGTAGCCGCCGAGGATGGCGAGGGCGATGCCGAGCGGATACCCACCTGTCGCGGAAATCGGATGCATGTCGAGTTGCGGTGCGTGGAGATAGCCGATGACCCACCCCGGAAGTGTGATGAGTGCGGCACCGATTCCGACGACGACCCAGAGACCGGCGAGGCAGGTGAAAAAGACCGCCGACGCGGCGGCGAGGAGAAGTTTACAGCCCCGCTGGGTGAGTGGATGGTCGTCGTCCTCACCTCGGATGTGAAAATCGATGTAGCCGTCTTTGACGTGGGCCGTATAGACCCCGGCGAAGATGGCGGTCATGTGGAGTGCGCCCGTCACGAGCAAGAACTCTCCGGCGAGCATGCTCCCGAACCACGATGCCGCGATGGGTGGAAGCATGAACACCGGATGTATCTGCGAGATGACGGCACGAAGGGCAGGAACTGCGCCGGTACCGTGGCGCGAGATTGGCATGTTATCGAACCACGAGGCCTAGGGAAATAAAATCTCAGGCCAGAGGAGGACGATGTCGAAACAGCGAAATAGATAAAATCGATCCTCAGTTGCGTGTCTCGACGGTTGGACACTGCGTCGTCGTTCCCGTCATATTGTCGTCCGTCTCGGTCGTGAACCGTCCTTCTTCGGTGCCAGTCGTGAACGTATCATTCCGGGTTTCGGTCGTAAACTGACCGTCCTGGGTTTCAGTGGTGAATCTGCCATTCTGCGTTTCAGTAGTAGCCCTCTCGTCTCTCGTTTCGGTATCGAAGACCCCCCCATCTGTCGTCCCGGTCGTCCGGTTTCTCTCGGTAATGTCCGTCTCGTTTGTACTGAACGTGGTTCTGTTGTCGTCAGTTTGCCGGCCGTCCGTCGTTCCGACCGTCGGGCACGGGTTCGACGTGTCTTGATTCGCGTGAACACCTGCAGAAAGCGGGAAGATGGGTACTCCCACCGCGCTTAGCACGAATCCGGCGGCAACGACCACGACGAGGGTGACCACTGCTGGTGATGACTGTGTCATGGGTCGGTGGAAAATAGACCGTGACGAACGTCAGTAGCAATAGTCGTTTTTTCCGTTTATCGAACGTGAACTGCACAATTATCCGTTCGCGGTGTGATTTCTTTCGTCGAATACGAACCGTACTTCGGAACCATCAACTCCATCGTGGATTACTGTTCCGAGCCGGGCTCCGTGGTTACCGTCGCTACTGCGTTTCTTCGGGCGAAAATCCGCGATGGTCTCGTGTACGACACGTTTCGATGGGCGGGGTTTCGTTCAGTGACGATTACCGAACTGCGTCGGCCGCTTCACCCATCACTTCGAGCGATTCCTTGATTTCCTCGATACCCGTCGCGTAGGAGATGCGGGCGTAGCCAGCACCGTTTTCGCCGAAGGCCTCGCCAGGAACGACGATAACCCCGCGGGAGAGAACTTCGTCCACCCATCCCTCGGGAACTTTCGGCATCGCGTAGAAAGCACCGGAGGGAGTCGGCGTTTCGAGACCGATATCCGAGAGTCCGTCAAGGAGCACGTCCCGGCGCTCTTGGAACGAGGCGACCATTTCGTCAACTGGGTCTTGCGACCCGGAGAGTGCACCCTTCGCGGCGAACTGCGCCGGGGCGCTCGCGCAAGCTTGAACGTACTGGTGAACCCGGAGCATGCGCTCGATTCGGCGTTCGCTTCCTGCGACCCACCCGAGTCGCCATCCGGTCATCGAGTAGGTCTTCGAGCAGGCGTTGACGATGACGACGTTGTCCGATTCGGCGAACGCCATCGGCGAATGGTGGTCACCGTCGAAGACGATGTGTTCGTACACCTCGTCGGTGATGCAGAGCACGTCGTGTTCGTCCGCGATGCGGGCGAACTCGCGGATGTCCTCCTCGCTCGACACTGCGCCGGTCGGGTTACCGGGACTGTTGATGACGAAGGCGGCCGTGTCCTCCGTAATCGCTTCTTCGACCGTCTCGGGGTCGATGGTCAAATCGTCGCGAACCGGTACCGGTTTCGGCGTCCCGCCAGCGATATGGGTCAGCGCTTCGTAGGCGACGAATCCGGGGTCGGGGTAAATGACTTCCTCACCCGCGCTCACGTGGGCCTCCATGACGAGGTGGAGGGCTTCGCTCCCGCCCGCCGTAGCGATGATGTTCTCCGGCGGAATGTGGAGGTCGTTGTCGCGTTCGTGTTTCGCGCTAATGGCGTCCCGAAGTTCCGGGATGCCCTTGTTCGTCGTGTAGGCGTCCGTTTCGCCCGATTCGATGGCGTCGAGGGCGGCCTGTCGTGCGTGCTTCGGTGTTGGAAAGTCGGGTTGGCCGATGCCGAGGTTGATCGCATCCTCACCTGCGGCCTCGAACACTTCCCGAATACCGCTTATTGATACGTGTTCGACCCTGTCCGAAAAGCCGGTCATACGCCCGAAACCACGGGGCGGGGGGCGATAATTCTTCTCCTCGGCTACTCGATCTGTGCTCGAAGCGATTCGAGATGGTCGTCGAGCACTGATAGTGCCGCGTCGGCGTCCATGTAGCCGTTTTCGTACTCCGAATACACTTTGTCCACGTCGCGAAAGAACTGTTCGAGATCTACGCCTTCGGTATCGCTCATGGTTGACCGAAAGGGGTTGGAACCCAAAAACGTCCTGCTTGCTCGGTCGGTGTGGTAGTTCAAAACGGTGACAAATGTCTATTCTAGATTAAATTATATACTTGCCATAGTAAAATTTAATACTGGCCAGAAGCGTTTTACACATGCGATGTCAAGAAAATTCAATCGGCGATCACTGATAAAATCAATCGGGACTGCTGCGGCGGCGATTACGGTTCCTGCGGCGATGAGCGGATCGGCAAGTGCGTTTACGGACGGCGAGCGCGTCGAAGTTACGGCAAGCGCGCTGAACACCCGAGAACGGCCCGGCACCGAATCACCCATCGTCGCCACGCTGAACAACGGCGAAGTCGGCGAAATCATGAACGGCCCGACGACGGAAGACGGCTACACGTGGTGGGGCGTCCACTGGCTCGACCGGAACGTGTGGGGTTGGTCCGTCGAGCGATACCTTCAGTCCACGAGTGGCGGCGGCGGTGGCGGTTCGGACTTCGACTGGCCGATTACCGGCTACATCACGTCGCCTTACGGTGCCCGCGCCGGTCACTACGCGGTGGACATCGGAGCCAACGGCAACATTGGCGAGCCGATTTACGCGGCGCACGACGGCGTCGTGGACATCCGAAGCTACGAATCCGGCGGCTGTGGAAACTATCTCAAACTCGGCCACGGAAACGGCTACCAGACGATGTACTGCCACTTGAACAGCTTCGACGTGGTGCAGGGCGAGAGCGTCTCGCGCGGGCAGAAAATCGGTGGCATGGGTAATACCGGCAACTCGACCGGTCCGCACCTCCACTTCACCATCGAACAGAACGGAACGCATCTCTCGATCCCCGGTGCCGACGGTGAGAACATCACGGCTGGTACCAAGATTCCGAAAGACTACTCCGGAATCTGAACTCGTAGCGACGGGGTAATCGAAACTGAGCTCTTGTTTTCCCCGTCGAAAGCGGCCAGCGTACGAGTGCCCGAGTCAGCAATTGGGAAAGTGTGGGATGCAAAAGTCGATACCTCCGGACGGGTCGGTCAGCAGTGAGTACGCAGTTCTCGCTCTCCCAATGGAGCGGTACGTAAAACCGGACAATTCGGAGCCAACCCACGGCCTCGTGCCGGATGTCTACTCCGTTGTCGTGGATTACTTGATTAGCGAAGACGAGCCAAAGCGATGGTTACGGTGGCGCTTCGAAATCGGCGTAGAGGAGTAAACCTGTGTCTGGTACAGGTGAGACAGCCGCCAGACGTCGCCATCGACACAACCGGTAGCGACCAGTAGTTTACCGGAAAATCTTCGATTTTCCGGGCCGAGGAATCCTCGAAGGAATGCCGGAATCAGACGCTTCGCGTCTGCTGGAAGCACGACTGAGGGGATGACGATGGGCTTTTGGTGCAGATTTTGCCAGTGAGCGCGGTGGTACCGCGCGAACGCAGCAAAAGGTGCTATTGGAACATCCGAAGCGGCTTCGCCTGTGAACTCTCTTCCTGTTCTGCGTCCTGCATCCGCTGGGCGAACTGTTCTTTCTGTTGCCGGATGTCCTCCGCATGCTCCACGAGGTCGTCGGTGGGAACTTCGATATCGGCTATCGGGGCGATACCGTCCTTGATGAGGATTCTCGCCGCCTCGGGGTCGGGGAACTGCGGGTCGGATTGAACGATGAGACCGATGCTGTCGAGGTCTACCCTTCCGGCGTGATGAAGGAGCGCTCCCGTCGGCCCGCTGACTGCACCGGTCTCGGTTGGGTAATCGATGTCGTGGTCGTCCAACAGATGGGTCGCCTCGCCGGTAGCGACACCGTACAGTTTGGGAATTTCACCGGCCTGTTTCTGATGGGGGAGGCCGCTCAAGTAGAGCGGTGTCACGTCGTGCGATTCGACCCACGAGGTGACGCAATGGGCGAACTGCGGAGAACCCTCCGCGGAGACCGGCACGTCGCTTTTGAGCGCGACCAGATTCCGCGCCTCGTCGGCGTACAGTCGAACCGGCGGCAGGAGTTTGCGGTCGTTGCCTTCGTACACGGCGATTTCCGGAATTCCTCCACAGTCGATACCGGCGTAGTAGGTCATGTCGAACTTCTCAACGAGATGGTCCGTGGCTATTTTTCCGACCAGTCCGAGTCCCGGAAGCCCTTCGACCAACGTCGGCGCATCGAGTTCGATGTCCTCTGCAACCACGGTAATGTTGCTCATACATCATCGTTGGTTGGCTTCAACTTAAAAAGGAGGGAGCGTTCAGATTTCGAACGCGTCGCGTCGCTCCGAAACCCACAAACCGCCTCGCTCTCACTGACGAGTAATGGACGCACTGGAGCGATACGAACCCATCCTCGACGACTTCGAAGCGTTTCGTGCCGCCTGTGAGCGGCCGCTCCCGTCGGTCGTTCGGGTGAACGGTATCAAAGCGACCCGCGAGCGAGTAACCGATGCGTTCGACGCCGAGGGTGTCGAGTGGGAACCGCGTGAGTGGAACGAGAAGGTGCTAAAAATCGAGGGCAAACCGGGTAACACGTGGCCCTCGTTTCACGGCTGGACGCACGGACAGGAGGAGGTTTCCTCCATTTCGGCGTTCGTCCTCGACCCGGAACCGGAAGAACGCGTCCTCGATTCCTGTGCTGCACCCGGAAGCAAGACGACGCAACTCGCCGCGCTGATGGACGACGACGGACTCATCGTCGCCAACGACAGCAACCTCGGTCGGCTCTCTGCACTTCGGTTCAACACCGAACGCCTCGGCGTCACGTGCGCCGCCGTGACGAATCAGGACGCCCGCAACTTCTCGCTCAAACCCTTCGACTTCTCGGCGTTCGACGCCGCGCTAGTGGATGTGCCCTGCTCCTGTGAGGGGACGATTCGAAAGAATCCAACCGCGCTGGACGATTGGAGTCTCGACCACATCGAGGGCGTCGCAGGCGTGCAGAAAGGAATCCTTCGTCGGGCGATTCAGGCCACGCGAGAGGGCGGAACCATCGTCTACTCCACCTGCACCTTTGCTCCCGAGGAGAACGAAGCCGTCCTCGATTACGCTCTCGCGCGCGAAGACTGTCAACTAGTCGAGTACGACATCGGTCTCCAGTCCGAACCCGGTCTCACGGAATGGCAGGGTGACCAATACGACGACAGCATTCGAAAGGCAAAGCGGTTCTACCCGCACCACAACGACACTGGCGGGTTCTTCTGTGCGAAACTGGAGGTGGGTGCATGAGCGACAAATCGAGTGCCGACGTATCGAACGATGGCCAACGGTTCGACCGCCTTCCCGCGACCACTGCGGAGCGTGAGGTTTCCGGGCGAGCGAGCAGACAGGAGATACTGGACTGGTGGGAGGAGCGATTCGGAATCGAACCCGAGACCTTCGAGGGTTACTCGTTCTGGGAGAAAGGGAAAGGGAAAATCTGGATTCTTCGCGGCGATTTGGACTCACCAGTCCATATCGAAGCGCTAGGCATGACGTTCCTCCGCACGCGACAGCGACATTGGAAACCGACGACGAACGCAGTACAGCGATTCGGTGGCCTGGCGACGAAAAACGTCATCGGACTCGACGATGAGCAAGCCCGTAGGTTCGTCCGTGGTGAAGATCAGGAACTCGAGTGGGCTGGCGACTGGGGCTATCTCGTCGTGAGCCACGATATCGCTGGCGACCGGGAACCGCTCGGTGTCGGATTGTTCCTCCATGGCGAACTCCAATCCCTCGTTCCGAAGGGACGACAGCGCAACCTCTGACGGCGACCAGCACCGCCTACTGCTTTTTGATGACGCCACCGCTCAGTCCGTCCCATTCGACGGAGTAGCCGAGTTTCGAGAGCACCGTGCTGGCATCCTCGATTCCGAAGTCGGCGAGCACGGTCTCTACTTCGGAGAACGTCATCCCGTCGCTCACTTCCTCGGCCAGTTCATCGAGAATGGTGGGGCGAATCAACGTCCGCCCGACTCGCTCGTGTTCCGGAAACGTCGCGTCCGCTATCGCGTCCTCGCTGACGCCGTGGCTGGCCGCGAGGTCTGCCAACGAGATGACGGTCGCCTCCGGAACGATTTCGTCCGGAAGTGACGCCGCGCTCTCGGCGACGAGTTCAGTCTCGTAGCGGCGGAGTGCGTCTCGAACGTCCTTGACACGAATCCGGCCTGAGTATGGAATCGCACGGTGGTCGCGGGTCGCGATTTCTTCGCCGACGCCGAGCGATTCGTCCACTGCGACGAGCAGTTCGTCGTCCACGATATCGAGCTGTGACAGTTTCTTCTCGACGTATTCCGGCGTCCAAAAGCCCATGATTTCGAAGAAGGTGCGGAAATCCGCGTGTCGATACTCGAACGCGAAGTCCGGAATCATCACGCTCGCACCCGCTTCTAGCGGTTCCGGTTCGCGAACGAGGTTCCAGTCCAACCCGAGCGCATCGAACCGGGTAGCAAACTCGCGTTCAACCTCGCTGTCGAACGAAACCTCGCTCACGGGGTCGGTTCCCGGCGGACGCAGGGGGTCGGAATCCGAGAGGTCGAGGTCGCGCTCGGTTCCGTAGTCGTCGATGGTCGCGGTGAGGTGCCACTCGTCTGCTTTCACGACGGTTCTGAGGAGGCGGGCGAATCGCGTTCCGTATCGCCGCGTGGCACGAATCAGTGCGTCCGGGCCGGTGACGACGACTTCTCTCCCGTCGTCGGTTTTACGGATTTCGTACATCAATCGCAATCGCTTGACAGCCGAGACGAGCGCCTTCGGGTCGGAACTCCGAACTCGGAGTTCCGTCGCGTCGAACAGCGCGGTTTGTGCGAGCGAGAGGTTATATTGGGCGATTAGTTCGTCGGGAGTCCAGCGCGAGTCGAAGCTGACGAGAAGCTGGCGCTCCTCCAAGTCGGCGTACAGCGATCGTTCGATGTCCGCAGGTGTCGCGTCGAGTCGCTCACCAGCGCGCACCAGTGCGGTTTCGCGGTCGGCGTCGCATGCGACGCCGACCGCCTCGGCTTCTTCGAAGGCTACCTTGCGCGCCCGTTCGGGGAGAACGGGTGCCCGTGGCTCGAAGGTCGCTTCGCGTTCGAGGAGTTTGGCGAACCCGCGGACGAGTTTGAAATCCGGTGCGTCTGTTTCGAGATCGGCGAGGGCGGACTGAAGTTCCGAACGCGGTTTGTCGACGTGACCCTGGTACGTTCCGAGGACGCGAGCGGAGAGTGGCCGGTGTGTTCGGTCGGCGAACTGCGGATGATAGCCTCCCCCGGCGCGAGACACCCGGAGCAGGTCTTTCGTAAGCACAGTCCGACATACACGAGCGGCGTACAAAAGGCGTCGGAATGAGAAGATTCATTCCGAATGACCCAATGGGTGTGGAGTATGCGCAGACGAGAAGCCCTCCAGCAGTTTGGTCTGGTCGCCGCGATTGCCTCGACCGGCGGTTGTGCCGCGATTCTCGGTGGCGGCAATCAGACACCCAACGATGGCGACAGGAAAGTGTCAGGAAGTTTGGAAACTGTTGGGATAAACGGCGTCACTGAAGGCGACGAGGGGAACCTCGTCGTCTCCGTCAGTATCAAAAACACCGGGGACAGCAAGGAATCCGCGACGCTCAAAGTGTCCGCAGAGATCGACGATACAGTGCACGAAAAATCCCCGAAGGTGACCGTTCCCGCCGGCAAAACGAAAGAAGTGAAAATTCCGTTCGAAGTCAAGTACGCGAAGTACGAGGAAGCATCGCGGACGAGCATCAGCCTCGACCTACAGTAACGACAAACTATACGGCGCGTGCGAATTTACTCTTCTCCGACCAGAATACCCACACTGTCGGTCAGCAAGTTTGTAGTGACGCTGTTGACCGAGTCGTCTCCCGCGTAAAATAGCTTGGGAGGGGGGTTCCCCGAAAGCCATGTCAGAGGGGAGAGGGGTCGCCCCCATTTGTTTCGGACGAGGAGTCGGATATTGAGTACTCCCAAAGTAGTGTTATAACAATATATACAGTCGATAGTATAGATACAGTGTTTACAATCTGAACTCTACCCCACGAACGAAGAACACAGCGTCGCTACCGCCGGCGATTCGCAACCCGAACTTCGGCGGTTTCCTCCGTCACGACTTCGTAGAGAATCGCGCGGCCGCCGTCCGCTTTCGACCGGAGGATTCGTCCGAGTCGCTGTGTGAATTCACGCTCGCTTCCACTCCCCGACAGAACGACTGCGACGTTCGCGTCGGGAACGTCTACACCCTCGTCCAGTACGTTCGACGTGATGACACGAGAATACTCGCCGGAGCGGAATCGGTCGAGGACGGTCTTTCGTTCCGCGGTCGGTGTTTGATGTGTAATGGCCGGGATAAGAAACCGTTCCGAAAGTCGATACACGAGGTCGTTGTGCGCGGTGAAAACGATAATGCGGTCGTCGCAATGTTGCGCTAAAATTTCCGCGAGTGCAGTCACCTTCCCCTCGCTGTTCATCATGATATCCCGCGCACGCTGCTTCGAAAGGAGGGCTTTGCGTGCTTTCGGGTCGTTTCCGGATCGTTTGACGAGTTCCTGGTAATCGCTTCCGCTCCGCATCTGGATATTTGACTGAGCAAGATAGTCGGTGAAAACGCCCTGTTCTCGCTCGTATCGCTCCCGCTCGTCGGTCGTGAGTTCGACCGTCAGGCGCTTTACGTCGTACGGAGCGAGGTATTCGCCTGCGAGTTCGTCTACAGCGATGTCGAACACTTTCTGTCCGACGAGGTCGGAGACGACTTCGTGTGCGCCGTCGGATCGCTCGAACGTCGCCGTCAAACCCATTCGTGCAGGGGCGGCGAGAAGACGAGCGATTTCGCGGTAGCCCTCACCTCCGAGGTGGTGCACCTCGTCGAAAATCACGAGGCCGAATCGGTCACCGATGTCGTCCGCTCGAAGATATGCCGAGTCGTAGGTCGAACCCGTGAGGGCTTCCAGTCGCTGTTCCCCGCCGCCGAGTTGGCCGATGGGCACGTCGAACTCGGTTTCGAGGATACCGCGCCACTGTTCGAGCAAGTCGATGGTCGGAACGACGACGAGCGTCGGTGTTTGACATCGCTCGATGGCTTTGACGCCGATAACCGTCTTTCCGCTTCCCGTCGGAAGTTCTAGCACGCCTCGACGATTTGTGTCCTCCCACGAATCGAGGGCGGCTGCCTGATACTCCCGGAGTTCGTACGCCGAATAGAGCGGTGGAAGCTCCGGCAGGTCGAGGACGGAATCATTGGTCGTGATGTCCTGTGAATCGAGATAATCGAGAAGAGGGGCGTAGCGAAACGCGGGAGCACGCCGGGTTTTCGAGCGAGGGTCGGATTCGGTAAACGGCAGATCGCGTTCGGTTTCGACCCGGAGCGTTCCGCCCTCGAACGAGATGGTCACGTCGGCCACACTGGAAGTGGGGAGCCTGCGGTCTAAAAGGTGCCGAGGCTGGCTTGCAGGCTTCGGTCGGGGATACCCGGTTCAAGTTCGTAGCCGACGAGGTCGCGCATGTCGGTGGCGTAGGCCGTTCCGCCGCGTTCGAGGACGAGAATACGGCCTTGCGTACCCACGACGGTTCCGCTAGCGAGCGTTTCGTGGACTGGAGCGGAGTCCAGTTCGAAGCCGTAATCGAAGGAAAACGTCTCGACCGGGTCGAACGACGCCAATGCGTTTTGCCACGCCGTCTCATCGACGGCTCGGTTGAGATCTCGAATTTTAGTCGGAACCCGTACACGGTCGGTGAAATCCGTCGCGATTTCGGCCTCGAGTTGGCGGGCGATTCGCCCGTCCTTCACGGTTTGGAGGTGTGCGGCGCGGTCTGCACCCTGCTCCCGAAGACGGGTGTCGAGTCGCCAGTCGCGAGTGACGCCGACTTTGAACGTGGCGGGAGCGAACGCCGCGAGATAGATGGCGTGTTCTTCGTGACAGTCCATCTCGTCTTTGAGACACGTGCCGGTACAGCGAGCGCAAATCCACGTCGAGGTGTGGGCATCGCAGTACGGCGCGCCGGGACGAGTGCAGGGAACGTGTACCGAACCGTCGAACGCCCCGGCGCAGTGTCGCTGGCCGAGCGTGTATTCGAGTGTAGAACCCTGAACCAATTCTTCACGCACTAGAGAATCGCCGTCGCTCACCAACAGGGTAGGCGCGCCATCTCCCGATGCACCGGTATCGTACCCGACGATTTGCACGAGAAGAGATTCGTTCCGACCGAGTAAAAGTCGTGTCGTTCGCTGGCGCCCATGAAGTATATTTCATTTGAGTTGTTAGTTATCATGGTTAAAATCGGTTAGTATTAAAATATTTGAACGGAGACAGAACGTTTTAATAACCCGTGAGTTGTATTGACATACCGTGACGGAGAGTGGCACAGGGGATTCCGGTCAGGATCCGGTGGAGGTTAACGTCGGATTCGACGGTAAAGAGGGGAAAGAAGTGACGATAGAGGCCTCCCTCTCGGTGGTACGTGAGTTTGAATCGCTTGATGTCGTGACCGTCCACATTCCACAGGAAAAGTGGACTGAACTGAACGACCACCCAAAAATTCGATACATCGAGGAGAACGGTCAGACAGGAGCTTTGGACGGCTAAAACCCAACTTCGTCCGGAAAAGGGTTTAGTAGAATCATCTTTTTATTTAATTTAATAAAGCAAAAGGAAACTTTTTTAAATCAATGGTATGTTGTAACAAGTCGTATGGCAAGGAAAGTCAATGACGTTTCGCGGCGGAATGTACTCAAACTTACAGGCGGTTCACTGGCGATGGCGAGCACGACCGGTCTCGCGGCGGCGAAACCGAACGACACAGTAGAAGTCAACATCGGTTTCAAGAGCGGACGCGGTCGCTCGGCGGCACTCAGTGCCGCGAGCGACGTAGTTCGTGATTTCAACTCCATCGATGTTGTGACGATTCGTGTTGCAAAGCAGGCTATCAAAGGCCTTCAGAACAATCCGAACGTCCGATATGTCGAAGAAAACGGTCAGATGCACGCCCTCGCGGAAACCGAACCGTGGGGCATCGAGCGCGTCGATGCAGACGTTGCACACGCAAACGGTGAAACGGGCGCAGGTGCCGACATCGCGATTCTCGACACAGGTATCGACTCCGACCACCCAGACCTGCAAGCAAATATCGGCGCAGGACGAGCGTTCACTAAGTGTAAGGGTGGTCCAAACAGTTGCCCGAACGACTGGGACGACGATAACGACCATGGTACCCACTGTGCCGGTATCGCCGACGCTGTGGACAACAGCCAAGGTGTCATCGGTGTCTCCACGGAAGCAACGCTCCACGCGGTCAAGGTTCTTGGCAAACGCGGAAGCGGCTCGTTCTCCGACATCGCGGCAGGTATCGAATACGTCGCAGACCAGGGTTGGGACGTTGGCAGTATGAGCCTCGGTGCATCGTCGGGCTCCGCCGCACTTCGCGACGCATGCCAGTATGCCGTGAACAACGGCGTCTTCCTCGTCGCCGCGGCAGGGAACTCCGGTCCGTGTTCGGACTGTGTCGGTTACCCAGCCGCCTATCCCGAAGTCATGGCAGTCGGTTCGACGAACTCCAGCGACGGTCTGTCGTCGTTCTCCTCGACCGGGCCGGAGGTCGAAATCGCCGCACCAGGTTCGAGCATTTACTCGTCCGTTCCCGGTGGAAGCTACGATACGTTCTCGGGGACGTCGATGGCAACACCACACGTCGCCGGTGCCGCAGGCCAGCTGATGGCAAACGGCGCTTCGAACACGCAGGCACGCGACACGCTCAACAGCACGGCGGAGGATATCGGTCTGGCAAGCAACGAGTCCGGTTCCGGTCTGCTTGACGTTGCTGCTGCGCTCGGATACGACTCCAGCGATAACTAGTCGCTCGGCTGAACTACCGACTACGCACGTCTTTTATTCATATATTTTATTATAATATTAAGAATTAAAAATATTTATAGATTTTTATTAAATTAAAATAAAAAATTTTTAATCTATGATATGTTGTAACAAGTCGTATGGCAAGGAAAGCCAATGACGTTTCGCGGCGGAATGTACTCAAACTCACAGGCGGTTCACTGGCGACGGCTGGTGCAACTGGTCTCGCGTCCGCAGCTCCGACTGACAAGGTGGAAGTCAACGTCGGTTTCAGCAGCGAACGCGGTCGGGCAATGGCCCGAAGCAGTGCGGATGAAGTCGTCCGAGAGTTCAACTCGATCAAGGCGATGACCATCCAAGTGCCGAAACAGACGGCAACCGCACTCGAAAAGAACCCGAACGTGCGCTACGTCGAGGCAAACGGCATGATGGAAGCCCTCGCAGAGACGCTCCCGTGGGGCGTTGACCGCGTTGACGCGGAGGTTGCCCATGCAAACAGCGACCTCGGTGCAGGTGCGGACATCGCTATCGTCGACACGGGCATCGACGACGACCACCCAGACCTGCAAGACCATCTCGGTTCCGGGGAAGCCTTCGTTTCCTGTGGCAACGGCGGCTACTTCGGAAACTGTGCGTTCTCTGGAAACAGCAACGCCTGTAACAACACGTGGTCGGACGACAACAACCACGGTACCCACTGTGCCGGTATCGCGGCAGGCGACGACAACACAGAGGGTGTCGTCGGTGTCTCACCGAACGCAACGCTCCACGCAGTCAAGGTGCTGGATTGTGCCGGTAGCGGTTCGTTCTCCGACATCGCCGCCGGTGTCGAGTACGTCGCCGACCAGGGCTGGGACGTTGCCAGCATGAGCCTCGGTGGCTCCTCGGGCTCCGCCGCACTTCACGATGCGATCCAGTACGCACACGACAACGGCGTCTCGATCGTCGCCGCGGCCGGTAACGATGGCCAGTGTACCGACTGTGTTGGCTACCCGGCTGCGTACCCGGAAACTATCGCAGTCGCATCCTCGAACGATAGCGACGGTCAGTCCTCATTCTCCAGCCAGGGGCCGGAAGTGGACATCATCGCACCCGGTACGGACATCTACTCGTCGGTACCGGGTGGCTACGACACGTACTCCGGCACGTCGATGGCGACCCCGCACGTCGCTGGTGCTGTCGGACAGCTTATGGCACAGGGCTACTCGGCCCGCGATGCGGAGAGCCAAATCCTGAGCACGGCGAAAGACCTCGGTCTGCCAGCGAACGAACAGGGTCAAGGGCTGCTCGACGTGGCCGCAGCACTCGGGTACGACTCCAGCGACAACTGATCGGTCGTTCCCTTTTCGCCTTTCCATCGGTTCGATGGAACCCGTTTTCCGATTTCGACACGAGAATCCGTGTTCACGGAGTGAAATCCCCCATCCGCCGATTAAATTTTTTATTACAAAATAGAAAATAATATGATGTGCGATAATATATGCACATTTAATAATGAAACAAACTAAAACACGACGGAACGTACTGAAGGCGGCGGGAGCATCGGTCATCGCGCTGGGTGGTACTAGGGTTTCGGCCGGACACGAGGAACTCCGCGAGGTAAACGTCGGATTCGAGACCGAGTCAGCGCGACGGTTCGCGCTCGAAGCGTCGAACGAGGTCGTTCGCGAGTTCGATTCGATTAACGCGGTGACGATTCGCGTCCCCGAACAGGCGATTACCGCGCTCGAAAGCGCACCTGACGTGCGCTACGTCGAGGAAAACGGTCGAATGCACGCCCTCGCAGAAACCTTGCCATGGGGCGTTGACCGAATCGACGCCGATGTAGCACAAACGAACGGTTACACTGGCGCAGGCGCGGACGTGGCAGTCGTGGATACGGGCATCGGTGCAGACCACCCCGACCTGCAAGCGAACCTCGGAACCGGGAAAACGTATCACGGGAGTTCGTGGTCGGACGAAAACGGCCACGGTACCCACGTTGCGGGGACGACTGCCGCAGTGAACGACTACTCCGGCGTGGGAAGCATCGCACCCGGTGCAAACCTGCACGCAGTGAAAGCTCTGAACAGCTCCGGAAGTGGTTCGTACTCCGACATCGCCGCGGGTATCGAATGGGCCGCGAATCAGGGTCACGACGTTATCAACTTGAGTATCGGCGGCAGCAAATCTTCGACGGTCGAAAGCACGGCCGAATACGCATACGGACTAGGGTCGCTTCTCGTCGGCGCTGGAGGAGGTTCCGGACCGTGCGGTGACTGTGTCGGCTACCCCGCGGCAGAACCGGAGGTCATAGCGGTCGGTGCCACAAACGAGAACGACAATCGCGCGAGTTTCTCCTCGACCGGCCCGGAAATCGAACTCGCAGGCCCCGGAACGAACATCTACTCGACGTACTACGACAACACGTATCAGACGCTTTCTGGCACATCGATGGCGACGGCACACGTCTCGGGTGCGGCGGCACAAGTGGCCGCTCTGGGGTATTCGAATACGGACGCGCGCCAGCGACTTCGGAATACCGCCGAAGACCTCGGACTTTCGAGTGACGAACAAGGGGACGGTCTCGTCGATGTGGCTGCCGCACTTGGACTCGACTCCTCGGACAGCACGTAATTTTACTGTCCGAATCTGATCAGTGCGGGGGCAACCTTTTCGAATCAGCCCATCAAACGATGAACCAATGACGCTCGAAAGCGATGTGACGGCGACACCCGGCGATGGCAACGTCGAATTCGAACTGACGGTTCGAAATCCCGGGGACGACACAGTGGAGGTTACCTTCCGGAGCGGACTCAAAGCGGATTTCGCCGTGCTCGAAGACGACAACGAAATCTGGCGGGCGAGCGACGGCCGGATGTTCACGCAGGCGCTTCAGTCGGAGACGTTCGACCCGGGAGAGGAGCGGACGTTTTCGGGCGGGTGGGCCGACCCGACCCCGGGCTACTACACGGTCGTTGCGACGCTCGAAATCATGGACGAAGACGTGGAAGCGCGAACCGACTTTTCAGTGTAGCTCTTACTCCAGTTTTTCGTACAACTGTTCTGCCGCCCGTCGGACTGCTTCGTCGCTACTCTGGGCGGGTTGCCAGCCGAGTGCGGACAGTTTCTCGATGGAGAGGCGCATCTTCGGCACGTCGCCGGTCCACCCGCGGTCACCGCCGGTGTACTCGTAGTCGGGGTCGAGGCCCATCACGTCCGCCACGATGTCAGCAATGGCGTTGACCGATGTGGTCGTCTTCGTGCCAAGATTGTAGGTGTTCATTTCGTCGTCCGCGTTCTCCACGACGTAGCGAATCGCCTCGGTACATTCGGTGACGTGCATGTACGACTTCTCCTGTAGTCCGTTCCCGAGAATTGTGAGTACGTCCGGGTTCTCGTCCAACTTCTCGACGAAATCGGGAACCACGCCAGCGCCGAACCGCGGGCCGACGATGTTCGCGAAGCGGAAGTTCCACACGGTGAAATCGTAGGAGTGGGCGAATGTCGAGAGGAGCGCCTCCTCGGAGAGTTTTGCCGACCCGTAGATGCTAATCGGTTCGAGCGGAGCGTAATCCTCGGGCGTCGGTCGCGGAGCCTCGCCGTAGACCGTCGAAGAGGACGTAAAGACGAAGTTCGTCACGCCCACCTCGTCCATGCGTTCGAGGATGTTGTACGTCATCTCGCCGTTCTCCTCGAACTGCGGACGCGGGTCGTCCGTGTTGACGTACTTGTCCGCGGCGGCGAAGTGGAAAACGGCATCCAAATCGCCCGTGATGACGTCGGCGACCGTCTCTTCGTCAGTCAAATCCGCCTGCACGAACTCCGCATCGTCAGGGATGGACGAACGAATCCCGTTGGAGAGATCATCCGCGACGACCACGTCGTTCTCCGCAACGAGGTCTTCGACCATCTGCGAACCGACGAGTCCGGCACCGCCGGTTACGAGCACTCGTTTACCGGTGAGTTGCATGCACGATCCTGTGCAGGTTACCCGCAAGTTTGTTCCGGTTTTTCGGAGACGCGCTGCGTTCCGCTGATGCAAGCAGATTATAAAATCTTTTAAACAAATTTTAATCTATTATTTCAAACTACGCCAATAATGTTTATTTCTGTAATAGAGAGTGGGTATCACTATGCCATCAGAGACCTACGGACTCATCAGTCTGTTACCGGCACTGCTCGCGATCGTACTGACGCTGGCGACACGGCAGGCGTTGCTGTCGCTGTTCGCCGGAATCTGGATCGGGGCAACTATCCTCGTCGGCTGGAATCCCGTTGCGGGTGCCGCCCGCGGACTCCAGTTCGTCGTGACCAACCTTACCGACGGTTTCAACATCAAGCTGTTGCTGTTCACGTTCCTCATCGGTGCGATGCTGGGGATGATATTCCTCTCCGGCGGGATGCGCTCGGTGGCGGACGCAATCGTCAAACGCGTGAAAACGAGTCGGCAGGCCCAACTCGGCACCTCGATTCTGGGCATGCTCATCTTCTTCGACTCCTACGCGAGCACGATGATTTCGGGGTCAGTGATGCGCCCCGTCACCGACCGATTCGACGTGAGCCGGGAGAAACTGGCCTATATCCTCGACTCGACGACTGCACCCACCGCCAGCATCGCCGTGGTTTCGACGTGGCTCGGCTACGAGGTGGGACTCATCCAACAGCAGTTCGACAATCTTGGCATCCAGAAAAGCGCCTTCGTGGTGTTCATCCAGTCCATCCCGTTTCGCTTCTATAGCCTGTTCGCGCTCGCGCTGGTGTTCGTCATCGTCCTCACCGACTGGGATTTCGGCCCGATGCAGGCCGCCGAGCGCCGCGCTCGCCAGCAAGGAAAGGTGCTTCGTGACGACGCCAACCCGCTGATGGAAACGCAGACGAGCGACATCGAGACGCCCGACCACGTTACCCCTCGCTGGTGGTACTTCGTCTCGCCCATTCTCGTGCTCGTCGCCGTCACCATCTTCAGCCTGTGGTTTACCGGGGGCGGGATGAGTGGAAAGTCTTTCAGTGCGGCGCTGAAAGAAGCCAGCACGGCCGATGCCATCCTCTGGGCAGCGATGGCGGGCTGTGCGACGGTTCTGGCCATCCTCGTCGGACACGCTCGAATCGAACTGGACAGGGTCAGCGATTCCATCTTCGAGGGATTCAAGATGGTGATGTTCCCGGTCGCAATCCTTTCGCTGGCGTGGAGCATCGGGTCGGTCAGCCAAGCATTAGGCGTCGGCCCCTACGTCGTCAGCGTCTCGAAGGGCGTCATCACCCCCGAGCTCCTCCCCGCAGTCGTGTTCCTGAGCGCCGCCATCATCAGCTTCTGTATCGGTACCTCGTGGGGTACGATGGGTATCCTGTTCCCAGTCGCGGTCCCGCTGGCGTACACTCTCGGAACCCCGATGGCGATGGCAATCGGAGCCATCCTGACGGGGTCGCTGTTCGGCGACCACTGCTCGCCCATCAGCGACACGACCGTCATGTCGAGCATGTTCGCTGCTAGCGACCACGTCGATCACGTGAACACGCAGATTCCCTACGCGGTGCTGGCGGCCGGAATCGCAACGCTGGCGTTCCTCGTCAGCGGTTACACTGGTCTCCCGGTCGGCCTGACGCTCACGGTCGGACTCGCATTGCTTGTCGGCGTGACTTACGTCCTCTCGGAGTTCGTCGGCGTCACCAGCGAGGTGGGCGTCGCGCAAGTGTTCGAGTGAGAACCCCGAACATCGACCAAGATTCGAAACCCCCTAACTCGTCCCGCGCATTTTTCCGGCCATGCAAAACGAAACCGAGGTAACCGTCGTCCGTCTTGGTCATCGCCCCGGCCGCGACGAGCGAATGACGACCCACGTCGGACTTACGGCCCGAGCGTTGGGAGCAGACAGCGTCGTCCTCCCCGACAACGCGGGGCAGTCGCGCGACACCATCGCGGATATTACCGACCGATTCGGCGGCCCGTTCGATGTCGAATGCTTGGACAGCCAGAAGGCACTCATCCGGAATTGGGAGGGGTCGGTCGTTCACCTGACGATGTACGGGGAGCGCGTTCAGGATGTCGAGGGAGAGATTCGCGACGCACAGCGGGACGCACCACTGCTCGTCGTCGTCGGTGCGGAGAAAGTTTCGTTCGACGTGTACGAGGCCGCGGATTGGAACGTCGGCGTGACGAACCAACCACACTCCGAGGTCGCCGGACTGGCCGTCTTTCTGGACAGGTTGTTCGAGGGTCGGGAACTCGACAGGGAGTGGGAGGATGCAGACCAACTGGTGATTCCGAAAGAAACCGGGAAGCGAGTGGAACCGGTCGACGAGGAGTAATCAGTCGTCGGTTGTCGATTCGATTAGCCCGTCGAGACTCACGTCGAGGGGCGTTTCCCTCGCGTACTCGAGGATTGCATCGTACTGAACCCCCCACGTTTCCGAGATGTGGTCGGTGGTTATCGGCGTGAGATCCGATCCGCTGACGGCGACGTATCTATTCGTTGCAACCGTGTACTCCGCGTTCGAGTCGAGCGTCTTTCCCTCGACGGTTACGGACTGTATCTGTCGCCGGTTCGGGTCGTAGACGACGCGCATTCCGCTGAACTGCCCCCGCCAGATGCGGTCGTGTGTCGCGTCGATGGGAGAGAGGACACCGTCCACCATTTCGTATAGTTCGCCGCCGTCCAGCGACGCGATACAGAGGTCACCCGCGAACGGCGAAACGCCCGCAAATCGGTTGTCATCGTCGTACACGTTCGCACAGATCCACGGCTGTGGCGAATCGGCGACGAGTTCGCGGGTGGCGGCGAGACCGAAATTGAAATTGTGGTTACCGAACGTTTCGGCCGCTGGTTCCACCGCTCGAAAGAAATCGAGCGCTTGCCTCCCGTCGTACTGCTCCGCCAACACACCGGGCGCGGTGTTGTCGCCCGTGCCGACGACTATTTCATCCTCTCCTCGAAGCGAACCGATAGTTCCAGCGAGGCGACCGATCCGGTCAGGATAGTCGTAGGCGTTCTCGATGTCCGAATAGTAGATAAGACGGGGAGCCATCGCCTGTATTTCTCGACTTTCCGCCAAATACCTTCTGCCGAGCGTTGAGGTCGCTCCCGATGGTTTTAAACAGATGAACGACCCGATATAACATATCAATGGCTTTCGAGGACCTGCTGAGCGACCCGGTGATTCAGAAGTACCTCCACGAACTGGTTGGGCCGAAGGGCATGCCTGTTGCCGCCGCGCCGCCAGACGGTGAGGTCACGGACGAGGAACTCGCGGAGGAACTCGACCTCGAACTCAACGACGTTCGCAGGGCGCTGTTCATCCTCTACGAGAACGACCTCGCGACCTATCGCCGACTCAGAGACGAGGATTCGGGATGGCTGACGTACCTGTGGACGTTCGAGTACGACAAGATTCCGGAGAACCTTGAAGAGGAGATGTACCGCCTGCTCGACGCGCTGGAACAACGCCAGGAGTACGAGCGAAATCACGAGTTCTATCTGTGTGAAATCTGCTCTCTGCGATTCGAGTTCGGCGAGGCCATGGACTTCGGTTTCGAGTGTCCCGAATGTGGCTCCCCGCTCGAATCCATGGAAAACTCCATGCTCGTCGAATCGATGGAGGAGCGCATCGAGGAACTCGAAAGCGAACTCAACATCGAGGTACTCGGTCCATAATGGTCGTCCTCGCAACCAAGGTGTACGTGAGCGGTGATGCGAAGAATCGCGCGCTCGACGGACTCGAATCGCTCGTCGGGAACGCCCTCAGCGATTTGGACGTGGACTACGACATCGGCGTCCGGCACGACGATTTCGTTTCGGTGACCGTGGAGGGCGATGACGAAGTCGTCGCCCGAAACGTCCTCGCCGATGAATGGGGAGAAGTTACCCCGAACCTCCGCGACGGGGAAACGTACATCGGAACGCTCGAATCGTGGGACGACGACGGGTTCGTTCTCGACGCCGGACAGGACGTTCGGATTCCGGCGTCGGAGCTCGGACTCGGCCCCGGCAAGCCTGAACAGATCGTCGAACGATTCGGACTGGTGCAACACCTCCCGATGCGGTTCGTCTACGGTGGCGACGAACCGTCCCACCTCGCCGATGAGGAGCGTGACCGCCTGTTCGACTGGACGCGCGGCAACGGTCGTGTGAACGTCAACAGCGCAACCCGCGGCGAGGTCCGTGCGACGGTCAACCGCGCCGGACACGCCCAAGACATCGTGACTGTCGAACGGCTCGGTGTGCTGGAACAGAGTATCATCTGTACGGAAAACACCGACCCGCCGGGACTGCTCTCCAGCATCGGCGGTTACATCCCCGCCGAGATTCGTTGTGTAATTCCATGAATCGACGGCTCGCCCTCGCGTTCGGTCTGCTCGCTGTGCTCGCCGTCAGCGCGGGCTGTACGTCGATTTTTGGATCCGGAAGTATCAGCGATGAACGACTCGGAAAGGAGGCGACCTACGACTGGAACACGGAACAGAACGTCACCTACAACGTTTCCAGCGATCAGTATCAGGCCATCTACGAGATGGACGGGAAGACGACGCTTGAAATCCATCAGGAGGAATCCTTTGGCGAGCACGCGCCCATCGAGATTTCGGCGGTGCAGTTCAAGTATCCCAACGGGACGGTCGTCGGACACGAAGCGATTCGAGTGAAGAAAACGAAAGAACAGACCATCATCACGCCACCGCAGGGCAAGGGACAGTTGGCGTACACCGCCCCACGACAGGGGAAGACGTTCTACGTCCCGACGTATCTGAACGACCAGACCTACGAGGTCATCATCCCTCGCGGCATGCGCGTCGATATGTTCCTGCTGAGTGACGTGCGACCCGGTGGGTACACGACCGAGACGCAAGACGGACGAGTCCACGTCACGTGGGACGAACCAGTCTCACAGGACAGCATCTCCGTTCGCTACTACCTCGGGAGGGACAAGTTCATCTTCGGTGGCGTCGTCGGCGTCGCGCTGGTGGTCGGTCTCATCGGACTCGCGTATTTCCGCCTCCAGATTCGGGAACTCGAACGCAAGCGCGAGGAGATGGGTCTGAACCGAGATATCACGGACGACGACTTCGGTGGCGGCCCACCACCGGGGATGCGGTAGCGCTGAAAATCTGGGACGGTCACGATACGATAGGGCTTTTCTTCGTCGCACACCACCATTGTGTATGCAAATCGCGCTGATTACTGTCGGGGACGAGATTCTCTCCGGCGACACGGTCAACACGAACGCGGCGTGGTTGGGCGAGCAACTGACTGAACGCGGGGTTTCGGTCGAACGAGTGCTCGTCGTACCCGACCGCGTCGCCGACATCGCTCGTGTCGTAAACGAGTCGCTGGCCGAATACGACGCCGTCATCGTCACGGGAGGACTCGGCCCGACACACGACGATTTGACGATGGACGCCGTGGCCGCCGCAGTTGGCGTCCCGGTCGAAGAACACACAGAGGCGGTCGAATGGATAGAGGAACATTCCGACTACTCGAACGCGGATCTCGTCTCGGGGACGACGCATCTCCCGAAAGGGTCGCGGATGCTCCCGAACGAACTCGGCGTGGCACCCGGCGCGGAAATCGAGAGCGTCTACGTCCTCCCGGGCGTGCCTGATGAGATGAAAGCGATGTTCGAGCACGTGGCCGACGAGTTCGACGGTGGGCCACATTTCCAGGAGGTCGTTCCGGCGGGTGAACCCGAGAGTGCGCTCATCGATAGATTCGACGTACTCAGAGAGCGGTTCGACGTGAAAGTCGGGAGCTATCCGGGCGACCACGTCCGCGTAAAAATCGAAGGGTCGGATGAAAGCACCGTTCAGCGTGCCGCCGATTGGTTCCGCGAGCGAGTCGATGCGCCTCAGTAAACGAGTTCGAACGCGGCGCTTTCAGCGGTAGAAGTACGCCAGCCACGCCGCGACTGACCCGATTCCGGCGATGAGAACGGCGATGCTGACGGCTTCCGTGGGAAACGTTGCGAGTGGCGCGAGGTCTGCGACTGGAATCATGTGCGGCGGTTATCGGCGCTATCTCTTAAGGTTTGAGAACTGTAGCCGTGGTTCGAGGGAGTCTGAACGAGAAAGTGAGGGGTGACGATGACTCGTTCGCCAGTGCCCACACGACTTTTATTCGTGCCACCGAATCCACAACCATGCGAATCGGCGTGGTCGTCAACCCAATCGCCGGCATGGGTGGGCGAGTCGGCCTGAAGGGAACGGACGGAAAAGTCGCTGAGGCACGGGAGCGCGGGGCGGAACCGCGCGCACCGGACAGAGCGGTCGCGGCCCTATCCGCCCTCGGAGAGCGCGCACCCGACGCGGAGATTTTCACCTACGGCGGCGAGATGGGTGCCGACGAAGCGCGGAGTGCCGGATTCGACCCGGACATCGTCGGCGAACCGGATGGAAACGAAACGAGCGCGGAAGATACCCGGAACGCAGTTTGCCAGCTAGTGGCGGCGAGCGTCGATCTGATTCTGTTCGTCGGCGGGGACGGAACTGCCGTCGATGTCGCCGAAACACTGGAAGAAATGGACGCGAAAATCCCGATGCTGGGCGTGCCCGCCGGGGTGAAAATCTACTCGTCAGTGTTCGCGGTGACGCCGGAAGCGGCGGGTCGGGTCGCCGCGAGATTCGACCGGGTCGAAGAGCGTGAGGTGAACGATATCGACGAGGACGCCTACCGCGAGGGTGATGTTCGCGCCGAACTGAGGGCCGTCGCTCGTGTCCCCGTGGCCGAGTCGCTCCAATCGAGCAAGCAACTCGGCGGAGGAACGGTCGAAAGTCTCGCTGCCGGCGTCGCTGACGACGTGGAAGCGGGTGTAACCTACATCCTCGGCCCCGGAAGCACCGTCGGCGCGATAAAATCCCGACTCGGGTTCGATGGGTCGCCGCTCGGTGTGGACGTGTGGCGCGACGGCGAAATGCTGGCGCGCGACGCGAGCGAAGCGGAAATCCTCTCCATGCTCGGGGAGCGAAACGTCATCATTGTCTCGCCGATCGGCGGACAAGGGTTCATTTTCGGGCGTGGGAACCACCAGATTTCACCCGACGTGATCCAACAGTCCGAGGTGGAGGTCGTCGCCTCGAAGACGAAACTCGACGGAATCGGCGTCCTCCACGTCGATACCGGCGACGACGAAGTCGATAACTCACTTCGCGGCTGGCGAAAGGTTCGCGTCGGACGATTCGAGCGTAGAATGCTGAAAGTGGAGTGATGGATATTATTCGAGCGGGTGAACTTTCCGTACCAAGACATCTATTGGCATATGGCGACATTTAAGGGTTCGCAGAGAAATAAAAGGATATGGAAACACGGAAGGTTCAGCGATTGGGACCATCAACGCTGGCGATGACCCTGCCCGCGGAGTGGGCACAGAATCACGGGGTCGAGAAAGGCGACGAGGTCTCCCTCCGAATCAGTGGGAAGGGGTCGCTCACCGTTCTCCCCGAGTCGGCCCACGATGACGAGTCGGAGGCGACGATTCATACCGAGCAACTGGATGCGGGAGCGGTTGAGCGCGCTATCGTTGCCCAGTACGTTCTCGGACGACGTGTTATTCACGTCGTCAGCGAAGACACCTTGGAGAGCAGCCATATCAATGCGGTCTACAAGGCCGAAACGCAACTGATGGGCCTGGGTGTCATCGAGGAAACGCCAGACAGCATCGCCATTCGGTGTTCCGTCGACCCGGAGGATTTCGATTTGGACAACCTGTTGGAGCGACTGGAGAACACGGGAAGCACCATGCGCGGCGAAGCGGTGAAAGCGTTGGCACACGGCAATCCCGACCTCGCACAACGAGCACTGAACCGCGAGCGACAGGCGAACAAGATTTTCGTCCTCCTCCTGCGCCTCATCTTCACGGCACACGAAAACCCGACGCTCGCCCGCGCGGTCGGACTGGACACGGGATTTCCACTCATCGGATATCGCTCGATCGCGAAGAACCTCGAATTGACGGCCGACAACGCGGAGGATATCGCCGACATCGTCCTCGAAGCGAACGGTCACACGCTCGAAGTGGACAGCGCAACCATGCGCCGAATTCGGGAATTCACCGACAAGGTGGACGAGATGACCGCATTGGCGGTCAAGGCAGCAGTCGAGCGCGATTACGACCTGACCCTCGAAGTCAGACGGAAGTTCCACGAACTCGGCGACCGGGAAACGGATATCCTCTCGGATTTACCCGAAATGTCCAACGACGACCTGCTCCAAGTTCGGGACGTACTCGTTAGCCTTCAGCAGACCGCCCAATACGCCATGCGAAACGCGGAAATCGCGGCCAACCTGGCCCTGAACGAAGAGAGCGAACATACGACTATCAACTGAATCGACGACGAAACGAGATATTCATCACCGATTTTCATATACAAGCGTCAGAAAGACATACCCATTCGCTGCCGTATGCGAATCACTTGCGCGTAGCGCCGACAAACACGTCGGCTACAGCAATGACTCACGCGAGACACAACGGTTCGCGAAACCGTATCGCCTGCTAGTCCGCACCGACCTCCGAAGTTCTGTCAGACCCTACGACTCCGGACTCCTTTTCCGCTGTCAATGGATTTCGCGAGGAAATCCGACACGGAAAGTCGGGATGCTCCGCGAAGTGGCGAACCAGCAGGTGTCGTCGTGACCCCGTGATGCCGGTCCGGCCCATCTCCTCCGCGGAAAACTCGTCGGGCAGTCGGTCGAACAACCTGACCATCGCATCGAACGTCCGGAACACCTTGGCGTTTCCTGACGAATCGGCACCTCGGCGGGACACTTCGTAGCTTCCGTCCTCGCGGAAGGTTCCGGCGGTGCGGAAAAACTCTCGGTGCTGGGTCAGGGCGTCGCCGACGGCGTCTTGCAGTTCCGTCGCCGCCTCGCGCGACAGCTCGTAATCCTGTCCGTCGATAGCCAGTACAATCGATTCACCGTCTCTCGTTGCCGTTACGGCACTCTCATCGCCCGAGAAGAACTCGACCAGGAGAGTGAGTACTCCGTGGCATACCCGGACATGGTTGGGCCAAAATAAAAACTCTATCGGTGGCGGGAATATTCAGCGACGGACGAACGCATCGGCGGCGAGCAGGCTACCGAGAAGGCCGCCGTCGTCCGTGGTCGTCGTCCCGTCGTCAGCTTCCGTGAGGGATGTGGTTTCGCTGGACGTTGTTCCGTCGGGCGTCGTGCCGCCGGAGGTCGTTCCGCTCGGTGTCGTCTCATCCGACGAGGAGGTCGTGTCACCGGTTGTTCCTTCGCCCGCACTCTCCGTCGTGGTTCCGGGTGACGTAGTGATGTTCGCATCCTCCAATGCGCCTTCTGCCGAATCGTTTTCGAAGATCTGCGTCTCGATTCGTTTCTCGTAGGTGAGTTGCCGGAGTGGCACGCGAACCGTATCACCCGATGGCAGTTCGATGTTGGCGTAGAACGTGATTTTCAGGTCGGTCGCTTGGTCGTTTTCGAGGTGGCTCACCCACCATTCGTCGAGCTGCTGGTTCCGGATAACCGTCCGCATCTTGAGCGTTTTCTCCGATTTCGACGGAATCGTGTATGATCGCTCAGTCGTCCCGTTACCGGCTGCGATTCCGTTCATCGTCATCTCGTAGCCGATTTCCGAAATCGTATACGGAAGCGATTTGGGATTGTACACCCGCATTTGCATCCGAATCGGAGTCTCCGTACGCGTCACTGACCCCCAGTTCGCACTCGTCTCGTTTACGTAGAGCACCGGGTCGGAAACGAATGGTGCGTTCGCATTCACGGGGCGCGTCTTCGTCGAGTTGAACTGGCTGATAATGTCGGTCTCGATTTCTTGGCTGTACGGCACGCGCACGGAGCGCCCGACGAGTGACGAACGAACCTTCGACTGGATTCGAAGCGTCGTCTGCTCGTCGTTCCGGATGTGGGTTACCCACCACTCCGGGATCTTCTCGTTCTGCATTCGCGTCGAAAAAGCCAACGTCGTGTTGCCGCGGTCGAGCGCGAGGTTCGACCGCTCGCCGCTTGCCATCGCCACGTCGTTCATTTCGACGGAGTAGTTAACCGAGGTGTTGCCGACCCGAACGCCGAAGGGGTTCGGGTTGTCCACGACGAGCGCCGTTCGTATTTCCGTCTGCTCGTTCGTCACGTCGCCGAACTCATTGTCGATGCCGGAGACCCGTGGTGCACCGAGGACACCGGAGAGCACGCCAGCCCCGACCAACGCGACGACCAGTATCACGGCGAGAAATCCTCGCTTTCCGACCGGTAACATCGTCTTGAGTTTTTCTCCGCTCATAACCGGGTTCCTGCGGAGTGATGGCAAAAAACTCCCGACTCGGATATCTGTCAGTCAAAGGATCGTATTCGAGTAGAATGAACTAAGTCAGCCCTCCCGTAAAGGGGACACATGGCAGGAAATCAGGTAGTCTCGACGGATATGGGGGTTGGTCTCTCCGTGCTGTTCACGCTCGTCGCAGTCGCAGGTGCTGGACTAACGTTTGTCACACCCGGAACTGAAACCGCCGCGTGGGGTTTTGCCATCGCCGTCATCGGTGGCATCCTCGCGGTCTCCGCGAACCACGTCTATCCGAACTGACGCGAAATCAGCACTTGTTCTGGATGGGATAATGGTTAAGGTCGTCTGGCACGTATGAGGAGTGAGGATGACAGAGTTCAGCGACGAGGAACGGCGTATCCTCGAATTCCTACGCGACAGCGTGTCTGGTGGTGAGCGCTATTTCCGCGCGAAGAACATCGCCAAACACCTCGGTCTCTCCTCCAAACAGGTGGGGTCTCGGCTCCCCAAACTCGCCGAGACGGCCGACGACGTAGATATCGAAAAGTGGGGGCGCGCCCGTTCGACGACGTGGAGAGTCAGCCCGAGCTAAGTGGCTGGCTTTTTACCATCACAGCCCAATTCTAACCTATGACTGTCCGGGTAGAGCGGACGTTCGAACTTCCAGTTCCACCCGAGGAGGTTTGGGAGTTCATCGCCGACCCTAAGCGTCGAGCCAGCGCTATCAGCGTCGTTGCGGATTACGACGCTCGCGAGGGCCATCGAGCGACGTGGCACATCAAACTCCCGATACCGTTCGTCAATAGAACGATTCCAGTGGAGACGGAAGATGTAAACCGCGAGGAACCGCGATACGTGAAGTTCATCGGACGCTCGTCGGCGTTGCGCGTCACGGGTGAACACGAAATCCAACCGACTGAGGACGGGTGTCGGCTCGTCAACCGCTTTGTAGTCGAAGGGCGCGTACCGGGTATCGAACGCTATTTCAAGAAGCATTTGGACGACGAACTGTCCAACCTGGGGGACGCCCTTCACGAGGAGGTCGGCGTCGCCACATGAAAATCGCGCTCGCACAAATCGCCATCGAGGGTGGGGATGTCGGGTCGAATCGGAAGCGTGCCGCCGCGGCCATCGAATCGGCGGCAGATCGTGGCGCAGATCTCGTTGCCCTCCCCGAAATCTTCAACGTCGGCTACTTCGCGTTCGACACCTACCAACGGAACGCGGAAGCGCTCGATGGACCGACGCTCACGCAGATGAGCGACCTCGCGGACGAAAACGACATCGCGGTTCTCGCGGGAAGCATCGTGGAAGATCTTTCGCTGACGGACGGCGAGACACCCGCTGACAAAGGTCTCGCCAACACGTCGGCCTTTTTCGACCGTGACGGAGAGAGACGAGCTGTGTATCGGAAACACCATCTCTTCGGCTACGAATCCGCCGAAGCGGAAATGCTCGTACCCGGCGAATCGCTCGGCATTGTCGAGTTCGAGGACGTGACGGTCGGTATGACGACCTGTTACGACCTGCGATTTCCGGAACTCTACCGGGAAATCGCGGAAGCGGGTGCGACGCTCGTACTCGTCCCGAGTGCGTGGCCGTATCCCCGCGTCGAACATTGGCAAGTGCTCTCTCGGGCACGAGCCATCGAAAACCAGTGTTTCCTCGCGACCATCAATGGCTCCGGGTCGTACGAAGACGCGACGCTCATTGGTCGCTCCACGGTGTACGACCCGTGGGGAACCCTGCTCGCGAGCACGGGTGACGAACCGGATATCGTCGTTCGAGAAATCGACCCGACGCGCGTGGAGCAGGTTCGGGAATCGTTCCCGGCGTGGCACGATAGGCGTCGCTAGCCGAGTGAAATAAATAACAAGTGGTTGGGATTATAGCGCGATTGCGTGACCGTCAGAGAGCGTTTCGGGAACGCTGTGGTGGTAGGTCATCGCACCTGCCGACGTGACGATTTTGGTCGTGAACTCCTCACGCTCCTGCAGGCCGCCAGTTATCTTCTCTGTATCGAGAACGACGCGGAATCAGTCCTTCTAACTGACGAGCACTGGAAGGGAGCCTTCCTCATCTCGAATCGGTTCGAGACCAAACTGGGTGTCGCTCGCCGCACCACTTGACATCGTCATGATTTGTGCACCGTCCGGCCCGAGCCATTCGATGGTAGCCCGTGACAGATTGATGTCTCCTGCATCGGCGCCTTTCATGACGGTGATGTTGACGTAGTCAACTTCGTGAGTGCCACTACCTCCATCGTAGGTGACATTCCCCATCGTACTGACGACGTGGACGTGGTCAGTTACTTGTGCGCTACTCTCGTGACCGGTCTGTTCGGCTTTCGATTGGAGAAAGCCCGCCGTGTTGATGAGTACGCCCGCCGCGATTGCGGCGACCAGCACCATCACGATGAACACGATGAGCGTTCCAATACCGACTTGACCTCGGTTCGAACGCCGGTCGATTGTGTCTTTGTTTTCATATTTGATTTCTGCCTATTTTGGATGGTTTTTCACCAGTTCAGTAGCATACAGTAGGGAAGATTGCGTATTAAATCCTACAGACGGTTATCATGTCTGGGAACCGTCTACAGTACAATAAATTATATTTTTCGTGAGAACATGCAACAGAAAACAGCGTCGCCACTTGTCGATGTAGTAATGTCGAGAACCGCGGAACCGTCGCTTAGTCAGCTTGGGGTGCAACCGCTTCGCGTTCGGTCACACGCATCTCAGTCGTTATCGCGTTGGACAGTGCAAAAACAGCCGCTTTGTGGTCGGTTTTCGATTTATGAATGGACGTTGGTCGTACCCCTAGGGAATCGTATTCGTCCAGTGTAATCGGTTTCCCGTTTTTCTCCTCGAAATGATTGCCAACCTCTGCAAGCAGGCCGTGAAGGTGGATGAGCTCCTGCTTCTTCATAAGCGTACGTGAATAACAGTTGCAGGGTTATATTATTATCTTGAGTGCCGTTAGCACGCCATATAGTCAAACTTTCGTAGGTTTCTCCTCGGTTTCATACCCGAACAGTAAAATCCGGATGGATGGGTCGCAGTTCTATGGCCGATTACGGCGAACGTCCCGACCGCGAAGCAGGAGAAATACCGCATTTCTGCCATCGAACGCGTAAAACTGGTCGCGCTCCGCGCTGGTTTAAGGGCAGGGAATCACCGAATCGGGAAAAACAGGTGTCTTCGTTCTAAATGCGACCGGCGTTGCGCTACTGCAACTGTTTTAGCGTTTCTAAATCGCGCTCCGTTCGCGTAAACTCCGACGTTCGTCGTGTGGCATGACAGTTCGGACAATGGAACTGCTTGTCGGGGGTCGGTAAGTCGTCAGGACTCGACTCCCAATGTTTTCCGCACTCCGGACACAGCAATCGAACGTACGTTTCCACCATACCTCGGATATCGAGTGGTGGGGAGAAAAATCTTGTTGGCGATGGAGTGAAACAGAGCGGTCGCTACCCGTCTGGCTACTCCACCCAGTTCCCTTCAGAGTCGCTGGAGGTTCGTCGCACGCGGACCTTTATCTGCCTGTTCGATGTCGAACTCGACTTCTTGTCCCTCCTCTAAATCGGGGCCACCGATATCTTCCATGTGGAAGAATACGTCGTCGTCTGCGTCGTCAGTCTCGATAAAACCGTAACCACCGGTATCGTTGAAGAAGGTGACCGTACCTTGCGCCATTACATGTGAACAGAGCGGGGTGATGAAGATAAGAATTGCGGCTATTTTTCTGCGATTAGTTCGCTGTCCGTCGAATCGGCTCGTAAAACATTCTCACCTGGATTGTTCTGCCGAAACATATAAGTTCTATACTGCGAAACTCTATTTTAGAGATGTCTAAACTATCGCCGTCTCCACGCAGGGGGGCGTATAAGCGATGAACGAGCTATTGGAAGTATTTCTCGCATCGGTTCGTGATGGCTATGTGCAGGTGAGTGCATTCGTCGCGCTCACTGTGCTTCTGTTCGGTCTCGTTCAATATCGAACGAGCGGTGCACTGGTTGAACAACTATCGGAAAACGACAGGCTACAACCACTGTTCGGCGCGTTTATGGGACTTACTCCCGGATGTGGTGGCGCAATCGTGATGATGCCGCTGTACGTCCGCGGAACGGTCAGTTTCGGCACTGTCGTCGCCACGCTCATCGCAACGGCCGGTGACTCCGCGTTTGTCATCCTCGCGCTCGCACCGGAGGCCGCGCTGTACGCATACAGTATCGCATTCGCTACTGCCATCGTCTCCGGATATGCCATCGACCGCTTCGGCATGGGTGTTGGTCGAATCGACGACGCCGTGGCTACCATCAGCAATACGGCGACCGACGGTGGTGTGGTCACAAGTCGAGGCGGCAACCCGACGCACGAGTACGATGGCGACGCATGCTGTGAAACGCATGCCGCACGAGAATCGTCGGTTTTGACCCCACTCAGCCATGCAGTCCACGCTATTTGGTGGGTATCCGCAGGCATCGCACTCGTGTTGGGCGTGATGTATCTCCTTGCTGGCGCACCCGAAGTTCCGCTGACGCTCGCGCCCTCCTACGCAGGCGCGTTCACGGTTGTCGGCATAACGGGTACCGCGGCGTCGTTCTACATCTACTTCGTCGGACGACACTACCTGGGCGACGGTCACGTCGGTCGCGCCCGCGACTCGTTTGCCAACCTCTACGAAACTCTCCTGCACGCGGCGCAGGAGACGAGTTTCGTTACGGTGTGGGTGCTTACGGCGTATCTACTCTACGAGTACACCGTCGTCCTGCTGAACATCAACATCGGTGAAATCGCCGCCGCCGTAGGTCTGCTTGCGCCCGTCATTGGCGCGCTCATCGGACTGATTCCGGGCTGTGGCCCACAAATCGTGCTGGCGAGCGTGTACGCCGAGGGTGCGATTCCGTTCTCGGCACTCACCGCCAACGCCATCAGCCAGGACGGAGACGCGTTGTTCCCGCTCATCGCTATCGACAAGAAGGCCGCAATCGTCGCGTCGATCTACACGACGATACCCGCACTCATCGTCGGTGTCGCACTCCACGTGCTGTTCGACTTCGGTTCAGCAACTGGGTTCGGCGTGTTGGGATAGCGCGAAAAAAGCGGCCGGGTCGAACCGAATCGGCTTACTGAACAATGAACTGTCCGGCGATTTCCGTGACTTCTTCCATCGTCTTCGCCTCGTCGAAGGCGTTCGGGTACGGCGAAACACCGTTGAGCGCGTTGAACGACGCCGCGTGACGCGCTTCGACGCTGTGAATCGAGACGGCCGCCGCGAGGATTTTTTCGTTCTTGATGGACGGAGCCGCACCGGCGTACGCCGCGACACCCGTGTTTTCGAGCGCCTTGGCGACCTTGAGGAACTGGGCAGGCGTCTCGTAGCCGAAGTCGTACTCAGCCTGTTCGACCGGTTCGCCGCCAAGTTGCTCGATGACCTTTGTAATCTGGTCAACGTGGGCCGCCTCGTGCTCGCCGACGACTTTCACTTGCTCTGGAATCTTCGCACGCTGTTCGTCACAGATGTCACACCCGAGGTCTGCATGCATGAGTTCGTCGTCGCTGAAGTCCTCCAATCCCTTCGCGTAAAAGGTCGCTTCGAGGTGTTCGAGCGTCAGCGCGTAATTCAGAATGTCGAGGTCTGTCGTGTCGTCTTCCATGTTTCCACTTCCATCGTCTCCGGAACCACTGTCACTACTGTCGTCGTTGTGGTCGTCCGCACCAACGACGCTAATTCCCGCTCCCGTCAATCCCACAGCTCCGACAGCAGCCGAACCTGCGAGGAAGCCACGACGGGACGTGAGCTGTTTCCGCGTCGTTTCTCCGAGATCACCGACTGCGTCCTGAGTATCATCTGGCATGGTTGGACGTGCGCTGTGGCGCACAGCACGAACGAGGACAAAAGTATAAAAGAAAATTTTCCGGACTCTCACCCAAATTCATTCGGATTTCGACCATGCTTCGTCGTGAATCTTCTCGAGAAAAGCTATCGGGGCAGTTTCTGAATTATCTCTTCGACCGTCTGCCACTCGTGTTCGACCGCAGAACTCGGGGCGTACACGGAACCGTATCCGCCGCCGTGCTGTTCGACGATGTCGTGTTTTGCGAGTACATCGAGGTGGTGGCGAATCGTGGAATAGTCGAGGTCGAGCGTCGTCTATAGTCGATTCGCATTTTGCGGGCGGTTCCTCAACTCCTGAAGCAGTCGAGCGCGACTCGCATCACCCCGACTTCCGGAGAGCACGTACCAAAGTGTTCCGTCCAATGATTTCCCCTCGCCGGACGGAGTCGGATTCGAACCCTGTCGTTTCACACCCGACGTACGGAGTGATAGACCGTCATTAGTGGTCAGCTAACCCGGAAATAAGTGTTTCAGATATGGATAGTAACCGGCGAAAATCAGTCCCACGTCGCCCACAGGAGAAACGACAGGGCGAAAAATTCCAGCACGTGGAGCGCGAGCATTGCTTTCCATGCAATCGGTGGGACCTTCGTAGCGAACCAGACGGAGAGGATTTTATCCCACGAGTAGACGTAGAGTGCCAGCGCGTTTTCCGCGAGCAAAAGGACTGCAAATACCGAGAGGCCCAGCGTGTGCTTCGAGCGAAACTGCATGTAGTTCCGAAGCCAAACGTAGCTTAACCCGAGAAGCAACAGGATGTTCAACGCCGTAGAAGCGCGTGCTACGTCTATCCAGAGACCCATCTGTTCCTCCCTTGTAATCGGTGACGGTTATATCCTTTCCCAGATTCAACCATACTTTACTCCACCTTTTCCATGATATCTTCGACGGTTTCCCAATGCCGCTGTGTTCCGTCCGTGAGCAGATACACTGCCCCGTAGTCGTCCCCACTGTTTTCGATCATATCGTTGTCCATCAACACATCGAGATGGTGGCGAACCGTCTTGTAATCGAGATCTAGCTCCTCAGCCAGTTGGTTGGCGTTTCGCGGACGCTCCTCCAGGGCGCGAATGAGGCGGACACGGTTGGCTCCGCCGCGAGTTCCGGTAAGTACGTACCAGAGAACGCCCTCCATTATCGCCAATCGACACACCCCGGACACGTAAGAGCATCGCCCAACTACATCGTAAAGAGGTGTCCGTCTCTGGGCACGTCGAAGAGGCCGATTCGCGCTCCGGCGTCCAGCCACGCATGCCCATAGGAAAACGATGCGAGTGCGTTTACGAGGTCGTCATTCTCGCGGAAATGTCGTCCATCTTCGAGATACGACTTCGCCATCTCCCGGCAGTCAGCAGCGGCCTCGCCCATCGGCGTGTCGGTCGCGGGAGCGATTTCGGCGGCATCGAGCGCCTCCGAAAGGAGGCGCTCGTATCGATCCGTCTTCTCGACGATGTCTGTGCCCATGAACGACCGGTGGAAGAGAACAAAGGTAATACCTTCGAGAGGGCGTGTGAATGTCCATTCCGAAGCCCGTCGATTCGTCCTCGTGTACAGACATTTGTGCAACTGTCGAAACCGGAAATGACGGAAGACAGCGCAAGCTAAATACAGCGCGAACTGTGATATTGCACCATGAGCGAACATCCCCACGTCGAGATTTACACCAAAGAAAACTGCCCCTATTGTGAGAAAGCAAAAGACCTCTTCGACGAGAAAGGAATCGAGTACGAGACGTACAACGTGACCGGCGACGATGACCTGTTCGAGGAAATGGTCGAACGTGCCGACGGGCGGAAAACAGCGCCGGAAGTGTTCATCGACGATGAACTCATCGGCGGATGGGACGAAACGAGCGCATTGGAGGAAACGGGAGAACTGGACGAAAAGCTCTGCATCGCGGCGGCGGATGGTGGGGACAACCCAGAACACCGCAAACTCATCATCTCCGGCAGCGGAATCGCAGGACTGACTGCGGCAATCTACGCCGCACGTGGGAACAACGACCCACTCATCCTGCAAGGTGACGAGCCGGGTGGCCAACTGACGCTCACGACCGACGTGGAGAACTATCCCGGGTTCCCGGACGGTATCAGCGGTCCCGAACTCATCAACAACATGCAGGAACAGGCCGAGCGATTCGGTGCCGAAGTGAAGATGGGTATCATCGAGGATGTCGATGACTCATCCCGTCCGTTCCGCGTCGAACTCTCGAACGGCGACGTGTACACCACCGACGCGTTCATTGCGGCCAGCGGCGCGAGCGCCCGAACCCTCTCGATTCCGGGCGAAGACGACCTAATGGGATACGGTGTCTCGACCTGTGCGACCTGCGACGGTGCGTTCTTCCGCGACGAAGAGATGGTCGTCATCGGCGGCGGCGACGCCGCATTCGAAGAGGCCTCCTTCCTCACGAAGTTCGCGAAGAAGGTCTATCTCGTCCACCGACGCGAGGAGTTCCGCGCCGAGAAATATTGGCAAGACCGCGTGCAGGAGAAGGTCGATGCGGGCGAAATCGAGATCATGAAAAACACCGAAGTGACCGAGATTCACGGCACGCCCGAGGACGGTGTCGACTACGTCACGATGGTTACCAACCCAGAGGGGAAACCCTCCCAGAAACTCGATGAGCCGGAAACCGAGGAGTTCGAGTTCGACGCTGGCGCGGTGTTCCTCGCTATCGGTCACACGCCGAACACGGACTATCTCGAAGACACGGGCGTCGAACTGGACGAAGAGGGCTACATCCGTACCGTCGGTGGTAAAGGGGGCGGCCAGACGAAAACGGACGTGGCCGGTATCTTCGGCGCGGGCGACGTAGTGGATTTCCACTACCAACAGGCCGTAACCGCGGCTGGAATGGGCTGTAAGGCCGCCCTCGACGCCGACGACTACCTCGAAACAGCCGACCTCGGCGAGGCAACCGCTGCGCAGGAAGGTGCTGCAGCCTCGGACGACTAACTCCGCCGCCTAAGCCGCGGATTGGTGTTCGCTATCTATTGTACCCTGTTTTCGTCGTTAACTACTCGAACTCCCCGAAATCTGTGGAAGCCGTCGGTACGGACGGTAACCACAGACCCTTAACGCTCGATGACGAAGCGACAGTATGGTAGACGTAGACGACGTCGAGACGGCAACGTACACCATCGAAGGACCGGACGGCGACAGCGACGAGCTCGAACTTCCACCGGGACTCATCGACCTGCTCCGCGAGGAAGACGAGACGCGCGAAACGGTCGTCGGCGACATGGCGCTCGTGTCGTTCGTTCAGCAGGCCCACGCCGCGGTTCACCACACGCAGGGCGAACCGAACGAGGAAGTCGTCGCCATCGAGGAGAAGGCACGCGACCTGTTCGAGGAGCGACTCGGTATCACCTTCGAGCAGGCGACCGGCCACTCTCACTAACGGTCGATTCGGTCTCCGATTTTTCGCCGTTCAGTGTGTAGCCCAGCTACAGGTCGATTCGGTCTCCGATTTCGACGATTTCGAGCGACACTGGATAGTCATAACTCCGGGTGTGGTCGTACAGCGCGGTGGGGTCTGCGGTGAGCCCCTTCCACATGTCCCAGTGACTCGGGAGCAGGCGGTCGAGTTGAAGGGCGTTCGCGGCGGCCACGGTTTCGTTCTCGTCGCTGTACCACTTCGTTCGCTTCGGTTCGCGGGTCTGCTTGTCGGGAATCAGTCCGACCGACCCGAACGCGAGTACGCCGAGGTCGATGTCGTATTTCCGGCCGATGGGTTCGAGTTCATCGCCCGGTTTCGTATCGCCGCCGTGGAAGAAGGTTCCCGCTTCGTGTTCGATGACGTAGGAAACGGGGTGGGTGGAATCGGGGTCGTTGGCCGGTTCGACGTGAATCGTGAACTCGCCGACTTCGAAGCTGTCGCCCTCCGAAATTGCTTCGAGTTGGTCGTCCGAAACGTCCCATTCGTCCGTCCAACGTTCGTCGTCCTGTGCGACGGCGAGACTGTCGTCGGGTGCGTAGAAGGTCGCATCGGTGGATTCGAGGATGGGTGCCTGACTCGGGCCGTGAACGTGATCGGTGTGCTCGTGCGTCGCCAACACTGTGTCGGCGGCCGTCACGTCTTCCGGGTCGAACGGCACCGGAACCATTCGGACGGTTCGTGGCGGGTCACCCGTCCCGAGGTACGGGTCGATAAATATCGTCGTTCCCGCTGTCCCTTTCAGGATGAATCCGTTACATCCCAGATACCAGATAGCGATGCCATCCGGCGTTGCATTTTCTACTGCCTGCGGAAGCCAGTCTCCCCAGTCGCTGTGAATCGGCATACGAACTACTGCCCGGTAAGCGCGCCTAAAGGTTGCGTTCGCCAACCGCTTGCTGAGACGTAATATTCTTTCTGATGTCAGATTAATCGACTGTTTTTAATTATTAACCGAAGATATATTCTGTCATTCAAATTTCAGAAACGCCTGATGATAGTACTATCACTGTCGCAGGCAGTCGGTACTGCAATGTGTCTCTGACAGGTCGGTCGGTATCGACCGCACCTCACATTCACCGTGATTATGAGTGCCGACTAACGAGGTTGAGTGACGTTTCCAAGGCGGATGAGTCAAGCGTCCGTTCGACGGTGTTCTCCTGTGCGTCGTACACGATAAACCCGTAATCCGTGAGTTTCGGTAAATGATTGTGATGGAGTTCGATAGCGAGTCGCCGCTGATTTTCGTCCGAAACCGTTTCGCGTGTCGAACCGAACTCGACGAGTTCGGAGAGCGAAACCGGGCACTCGTGGTTCAAGAAATATCGGACTACTTCTCGACGGAGGGGATGGTGGAGGGCATCGAACACGGCGGAGGGAGTGGATGACAGCGTGTCGTCCGTGTTCGATGGGACGAATCGTTTTTCATTCATTGGAATCGTACCTCGGGCGCGGCCTGTGGAAAGTCGGGCCAATGGCGTAGCGGAGACCGAGTTCGAACTGCGAACCCGGGCATCCTATGGATGAGAACAGAGCCTGATTACTTTATTTCGTCAAACTGCGTTTACGTTTGGAACGCGAGTTACCAACTGAAAAAGTGTGTCGATGACTCGGACGATAGTAATAACTGTTGCTAGTCTTTAAATTACGTTTATATCGATTCCAGCATAACGACTGCGTACTGTATGAACGAGGCGGGTGCAACCCCGGACGAACTTATCACGACGGTAGCAAAACGAGCGGAGTTTCTCTCCGCACTCTCGTCCGGGCCGGTACGGAAACGCAACCTTCGGGACGAGCTAAACCTCTCTCGTTCGACGGTGTATAAAGCAGTGCGGGAACTTCAGGAGTACGACCTCGTCGATCGAACGGAGAATGGACTCACGCTGACACTCGCCGGTCGGATACTCGAAGCGGAATACAATTCCTTCCACGACCACGTTGCGGATGTCTGTCGTACCCGCCATCTCCTTTCGATTCTCCCGACGGACTGTGAAATACCGATTGACCTCATCGAAGAGGCAGAGGTAGTTCTCGCGGAGCGTCACGCACCGAATCATCCGGTTCAAAGCTTCGAAAAAATGGTTTTAGAAGCCGAATATGTGCGAGGGCTCTCGCCGGTCGCCCTACCGCAGTACGTCGATTTGTTCTATGAACGCTCCGTCTCTGAGGGGATGGATGCGGACTTGGTGCTCGAACGTCCGGTCGTCGAATATCTCGTGACGGACTACAGCGACCAGTTGCAAGAAGCGTTGGAGGCAGGAGGACTGTCGGTTTGGGAGACGGAGGTGACGCTTCCGTTCGGTCTCATCGTCGTCGAAGGAACCCACGATAGCGTCGGCGTCGTCGTCTACGACAAGCGGGGCGAACTTCGGGGGCTCATCACCAACAACACGCCGCAAGCAGTGGCATGGGGCCGGGAGACGTTCGAACGGTGCCGAGACGACGCGACCCTCGTCGGCAGCGAATGAATTACTGACTCTTCCACTCCGGGTCTCGGTCTTCGAGGAACGCGTCGATTCCCTCGTTTTTGTCCTCGGAGGCGAACAACAACGCGAACAGTTCGGCCTCGTACTCGATTCCCGCTTCTAAATCCATTCGACTGCTCGCCTTGACCGCTTTCTTTGCCAATTCGAGCGCCTTCGGACTCTTGTCCGCCATCCGGTCTGCGAGTTCGTACACGCGATCTTCGAACTTCTCGTCCGAACACACCTCGTCCACGAGTCCGATATCGTGGGCCTCCTCCGCATCGATGATTTCGCCGGAAAGAACGAGTCGCATGGCCTGCCCCTCGCCGACCAACCGGGCGAGTCGCTGCGTGCCGCCGCCACCCGGCATGATGCCGAGATTGATTTCGGGTTGCCCTAGTTTCGCTCGCTCGTGCGCGATGCGCACGTCGCACGCTTGGGCGAGTTCGCATCCGCCACCGAGCGCGTGGCCGTTGAGCGCCCCGATAACCGGTTTTTCCAAATCATCCACGTACTCGTACACCCGGGGACGTTTGCTGGCTTCGCGCTGTTCCATCGCATCGCGCTGGCGCAGTTCCTTCACGTCCGCCCCGGCGACGAAGGCTTTCGCTTCGTTCGAGCCGGTGAGGACGACGACGCGAACGTCCGGGGATGCTTCGACGGCATCGAGAACGTCCTTCAGTTCGGCACGCAGTTGCGCGTTCAGCGCATTTCGTGCGTCTGGTCGATTGAGCGTGACGGTGGCGACGTACTCCTCGACCGTCGCATCGACGGTTTCACACTCGTTCGCGACCTGTTCGGGACTGCCGGGCGCGTCGCCGTTTGCATTGCTTTCGTCGCTCATTCGTCGTCACCCTCGTTTCCATCATACTCGCCTGAAACACCCACTATCTCGCCGTCCTCCCAAACGTAGAAGCCTTCACCGGTCTTCTTGCCGAGCTTTCCGGCCCGGACTTTCTGACGAAGAATCTGTGGCGGACGGAACCGTTCGCCGAGTTCCTCGCGGAGGTGTTCGAGGATGTCCAGTCGAACGTCCAACCCGACCACGTCGCCGAGTTCGATGGGCCCCATCGGGTTGTTGTAGCCGAGTTCCATCGCGGCGTCGATGTCGCGAGGGCTGGCGACGCCTTCTTGCAGCATTCGAACGGCTTCGACGCCCAACGCGACGCCGAGACGCGAAGAGGCGAAACCTGGTGAGTCCCGGACTTCGACGCCGACCTTATCGATGCCATCGACGAACTCATCAGCGAATTCGATCGTTTCGCGGTCTGTTTGCTCGGGGACGACGATTTCCACGAGCTTCATGATGTGAACCGGGTTGAAAAAGTGAAGTCCGATTGCCCGGGTTGGGTCGGAAAGGGCGCTGGCGATTTCAGTCAGCGATAGCGAGGAGGTGTTCGACGCGATGATGGTGTCGTCGCCGACGAGCGCCTCCACGTCGGCGAACGTCTTTCGCTTGATATCCATCTCCTCGGGAACGGCTTCGACGACCATGTCAGCGTCACCGACTGCGGTTTCGAGGTCGGTCGTTCCCGAGATTCGGTCGAGGGTCGCTTCCTTTTCGGCCGCGGTTACCTTGTCGCGTTCGACGCCGCCTTGCAGGTTCGCTGCGATGCTCTTGATGCCATTGTCCACGAACTCCTGTTCGATATCACGCAAGGTTACCTCGTGACCCGCCATGGCCGTAACCTGTGCGATTCCGTGCCCCATCGTCCCTGCTCCGAGTACGCCAACTTTCATCGTCAGAAGAGGCGTGGGGGCGCACGAAAAACGTTTTTCTACGCGACTGGATTGCGGAGGTTCGTGAGACGACTCGTTACCACGGCGTCCAGTCCATTTTGCTGATTCGTTTTCGTTCTTCGATGGCGTCGATTCGCGCGATGTCTTCGTCGGACAGGTCGAGAGTCCAACTGGCGAGGTTGTCCGCGAGGTGTTGCCTCACCGCTCGCTTTCGGTATCGCAGTGACACCCTTCTCCTGAAGCCACGCGAGCGAAATCTGTGATTCGCTCACGCCGTGCCTCTCCGCCACCGCCCGAATCGCAGGTACGTCGAACACTTCGCCGTGGATCAGCGGCGAGTACGCAACGAAGCGAATACTGTGACTTGTACAGTACTCTCGCAGTTCGCTCTGCTGGAGGAGTGGATGTATTTCGACTTGATTCGCGACGAGTGGCGCATCGATAACGGCGCGCGCCTCATCGATGTGTTCGGGTTCGAAGTTGCTCACGCCGACGTGTCGAACCACGCCCTCGTCGCGGAGGTGGTCGAACGCGGGGAGCGTTTCTTCGGGGTCGTAACTGAAACAGGGCCAGTGGACGTACAGGTGGTCGATGGTGTCGATTCCGAGACGGTCACAGCTTTCGTGTGCGCTTTCGATAGCGTCCTCGTAGCCGAGGCTGTCGTGCCACACTTTCGTCGCGACGACGATATCTTCGCGCGGAACGTCGGCGTGAGCGATTCCGTCACCGACAGCCGATTCGTTGCCGTAGATGGCCGCCGTGTCGATGTGTCGGTGACCGAGTTCGAGCGCGGTTCGAACCGTCTCCGCACAGTTTTCCGGGTCGTCGTTTTTCCACGTGCCGAGTCCGACGGGGGGAAGTTCTTTCCTGGCAGCCGTTACATCAGTTGAATAACCTATTACGCGACAACCCCTGGCCGTCGATGCGAATAATTTTCGGTCTGAGAGACATGTCAAACGACCTGCTCCGGCCCGGAAGATTGCCGAATTCTACATTCTGAAGTCTCATTGTGGGGGGAAATTTGGCAAATCGTGCCAACATATCGATGCCACAACTGTTTACAGAAATCTTTTACCGTAACCGACAAATCGGTTAATTGTCTCAGGTCGAGGTACACGAGACAAAAAATTCTCTCGAGACTATAATGGGAGCGACGTCCATACCGAAACCAGCAGGCGATATCGAAATAGTAGTTACTTGATGTATCTCGAACAACTTCCTGACTTTTTTATGACTATTCGATAAAACTAATTCCGTAGGGATAGATTCCCGATTCAGCATTCATGATTATCGAACCGATTCAGCTCAACGGCGATTACATTCGATTGGAGCCACTGTCAATCGACGATCATCTCGAAGACCTCCAAACGGCGGGTGCTCACTCGGAGACTTTCCGCTGGTTCCCCGAAGACCGATCGTCTCCGGAGGCGATACGAGAATTCGTCGACGCGGCGCTCGATGCCAAAGAGAGGCAAACCGCACTCCCGTTTGCGACGGTCTTGCAGGAGACGGGTGAAGCGATTGGTTCGACACGATTCGGGAATATCGTCCCGGAGCATCGACGCGTCGAAATCGGATGGACGTGGCTCACGCCCAGTCAACAGAGTACCCCGGCGAACACCGAGGCAAAATACCTCATGCTCACCCACGCCTTCGAAGAGTGGGACTGCGTCCGGGTCGAGCTAAAAACCGATTCACGGAACCAGCGCTCCAGAGACGCCATCGAACGTATCGGTGCAACTGAAGAAGGGACGCTTCGACATCATCTGCAAACCCATCAAGGTCCCCGTGATACGGTCTATTTCAGCATTCTGGAGGACGAATGGGTCGAAGTAAAACGTGACCTCGAACGGAAACTCGAACGCACGTACACCGACCAGTGAGGATTTCGGGAAGACAGTTCTTTCCTTCGGGCTTCAGCTGACCGGCCGACGCTTGAATCGCCGCCAGCGCAGTGTGCTGGCCCGATGTACCATTCGACTACTGCGGTCGAATTTTGAACCCGTACCTCGTCACGCCTTCCTGCGTGTAGATTTTTCGCATCGTCGTCTCCACCGAATCTCCGATTTCGAGCGTTCCGGTCGCAGTACCAGTCACCTGTGCAGGGGCACTTGCGGTGCCCCCATCCGGTCCATCAAGCGCGACGATAGCAACGTCGAAGTCGCCTGATTTTGACTGCTGCTCCGCGAACTCCGGTGGGGCACCGCCTTGCGAAATCGTCGTTACGGCTTCGATAGTTCCCGTGCCAGTCAGTTGCACTTCGTCGTACTCGACCAGCGTTTTACAGCCGCTACACGCGCCTTCCGGCGGGAAGTTCAGCGTCCCGCAGTCGGGGCACTTCCCGGCGAGCAGTCGGTGTCGCTGGTCGAGCGTGCGTCGCCAGGACGGAACGCTGACGTAGGCACCGCCGCCACTCGGCGGCCCGGAGGTGAGGTCGCCGCGCTTGCGGAGGTATTCGGCGTAGCTAATCGGGTCGTCGCCATCGAGCGCCGCCGAAGTCGGTACGTCCCCCGCTTCGACCAGCAGGGCGTCCGCACCCGCGCCGCTTCCGAATGAGGCCACAAGGATTCGTTCGTGGCCGTCAGCGAAAGCTTTCGCCAGACTCAGTGGAACGCTTGCCGCACCCGTATCTCCGAGTTCGTGAACGAGCGCGCCCGCCTGAATTTCCTCGGTACCCACACCCAGCGCACCTGCCGCGCGGTACGGACGTTTTCCGTTCGGGGCTTGGACGCAGGCAGCCTCCACCGCCTCGGCGTCGAAATCGAGCTGACCGACCGCCCCGGCGAGGGTCTCGGAGAACGCTTGTCGGTCGTAGCCCGTCACACCGAGGCCTTCGACGGTTCCCTCGCCGGTTCCACGGAAGCGAGTTCCGGGGAACTCGCTGGCGTATTCGGCCTGCTGAACGATGCTGGCGGGGCCATCGGCATCGAGGACGAACGCCGCCGAACCCGCACCTGCGCCGTGTTCTTCCGCCGAATCCGGATTCCCGCGGGGGCAGTCCGCGGCGACGACCAAACCAACACCCTCGTCCCACGGGCCAGCGGACAGTCCGGCCATGAGCGCGCGAGTTCCCGCGCGAGTACTCCCCGTGAAGACGTGTCGAGTCGCCGTTTCCGGGACACCGAGCATCCCGCCGAGTCGGGCCGTCAGGTCTTCTTCGGCCATCGGGGGCGTGGTCGAAGCGAACGCGAGGAAGGCAACTTCCGGGTTACCAGCGGCGTCGAGCGCTCGCTTTCCAGCCTCGTACGCCATCGTCAAGGCGTCCTCGTCGGCTTCCGGAACCGCCTTTTCGTTGACCCCGGCAGCATGGAACTGTCCCCATGCCGCACGGAACTCGTCCGCCGAGATGCGGAATCGTGGCGCGTAGGCACCCACCGCAGCGATGTAAATGCCTGTGTTCGAGTTCGTCATGCATCCACCTCCGACTCTCGTTCGAGCACGTGGACGACCGCCGCACCGCCGCTTCCGCCGACGTTATGGGTGAGGCCGCAAGTTGCATCCTCGACCTGTCTGTCGCCCGCATTTCCTGAAAGTTGTTTGTAGGCTTCGACCAGCTGTCCCGCACCAGTCGCGCCGATTGGATGACCCTTCGACTTGAGGCCGCCGGAGGTGTTGACGGGGCGTGTACCTCCGAGTTCGGTTTCCCCGGATTCGATGAGGCTCCCTGCTTCCCCCGGTTCGCAGAAACCGAGGTCTTCGTAAGCCAGAAGTTCCGCGATAGCGAAACAGTCGTGAACCTCCGCGAAGTCGATGTCTTCGGGCGTGATTCCGGCCATCTCGTAGGCCTGCTTTCCGGCCTTCCGGGAAGCCGGAACCGACGTGTACGACTCGCGCTGGAACAGACCTACTCGGTCGCTGGCCGCGCCGACGCCTGCAATTCGGATGGGGTCGTCGGTGTACTGGTCAACTACGTCTTCGCTGACGACGAGGGCACAGGCCGCCCCGTCGGTCGTCGGACAGCAGTGGTAGAGGGTGAGAGGGTCGGCGACGACCGGCGCGTTCTGGGCATCCTCCAGCGAACACTCGAAGCCAAGGTGTGCGTGCGGATTTTTCGCCCCGTTGGAGTGATTTTTCACCGCCACGCGCGAGAGGTGTTCGCTGGTGGTCCCGTGCTCGGCCATGTGCGCATCAGCCATCTGGGCGTAGACGCCCGCAAAGGTGGTTCCGGAGAGGCGTTCCCATTCGGTTTCGCCCGAGACGCCGAGCCAGTATTTCGTCGCGTCGCTCGACGTGTCGGTCATGATTTCGACGCCGCCCGCAAGGGCGACATCCGCCATTCCGCTTTTCACGGCTTGGACGGCGTGTCTCCCGGCGAATCCGCTCGCGGCACAGGCGTTTTCGACGCGGGTACAGGGGATTCCGTCGAGTCCGACGTGTTCGGTCACGGCGGGGCCAGATAGGCCGAGTTGCCGTCCGCCGACACCCAGAGTGCCGACGAACGCCTCGTCCACGTCATCCGGGTCGATTCCCGCCGGAACGCTGTCGCACGCCGCCTCGAAGGCGGTTCGGAACAGCGACCGATAACTTTCGTCGGGGAACGACCCGAAATCCGTCTGAGCCGCGCCGACGAGATAGGCGTCTCGCATGACTCGCACTCGTGGGGCAGAGGAAAAATACCTGCCGTCACTCAGTCCACTTTGCCGGGAATCGGGTGGGGGAGTGCCGAATCATTGTTTCGATTCGGGTTGTCACTGGAGGGTACGGTCGGCCTCGAAACCGATATCACGCTTCAACGAACCGCAAAACGCCCCGTGCGACCAGAAATCCCACCATGGAGCCGAGTATTCCAAACAGTCCGAACGCCAACACGAGGGCCCAAAGTGGCGAATCGCCCCCTGAAACACCGGTCATCAACAGTCGGCCCAATGCCACGACGCCGAACGAAACGGCCGGAACCCCGCCGACAGCGAGGCTAACGAACAGGCCACCGCCGCGAAGCGCACTCAGTGCGGAAATTATCGGCGACGCATAAAAAATCGCCACGGGGAGCAACAGGTCATAGGCGAGACGTGACCCCGAACCACTTCCGAGCAGTATCACGAGGAGGAGAAGCAAAACGACACCTGCGAAGCCACCGACGAAGACCGACCAGTGGCGCACCCTCCCTTCTTGCCGACCCCATAAAAGTCGCTCCGAGACAGTTATCATCGCATCGGCATGCAACGTCAACCAAAATAAATGTTCAGCCGAAAATCGAGAAACAGTTTTCCCGTCGCTCTTCGAAGCACCGACAAGCATGGTATACAGTGACACCGAATCGGCGTCACGCGACGAGCTACGGGAACTCCAGGACGAGCGACTCGCCGAAACGGTCGCACACGCCTACGAAAACGTCTCCTTCTACCGAAACGCGCTGGACGAGGCGGGGGTCTCGCCCGAGGATATCGAAAGCGTCGAGGACGTTTCGAAGCTACCGTTCACGACGAAAGAGGATTTCCGCGACAACTATCCGGACGGGATGTTTGCAGTCCCACGCGAGGAAATCTGCCGAATTCACGCGTCGTCGGGAACGACCGGCAAACCGAAAATCGTCTCGTACACGGACGACGACCTCGGTGTCTGGCGCGAAGTGATGGCCCGCTCGCTCGCTGCGGCAGGTGTCGAACCAGAGCACGTTGTGCAGAACGCCTACGGCTACGGCCTGTTCACCGGAGGTCTCGGCTTCCACGACGGCGTCGAAGAACTGGGTGCCTGTGTTATCCCGGTCGGTGGCGGGAACACCGCCCGACAGATCGATATGCTCCAAGATTTGGAGAGCGACGTGCTTTCCTGCACACCGTCGTACTGCCTCTACCTCGCAGAGGCCGTCGAGGAACGCGGCATCGACCCGCGTGACCTCCCGCTCTCGACGGTCGTCATCGGAGCAGAACCGTTCACCGACCCGATGCGCGAGGAGATCGAGGACGCGCTCGACGTGACCGCGGTGGACGTGTACGGACTCTCGGAAATCATCGGTCCGGGCGTTTCCATCGAATGTGCTGACGTACAGGACGGTCTCCACATCTGGGAGGACCATTTCTATCCGGAAATCGTGAACCCGAACACTGGCGAGCCGCTCCCCGAGGGCGAAGAAGGCGAACTCGTCATCACGAGTCTGACGAAGGAAGCCCTGCCGGTGCTTCGGTATCGAACCGGCGATATGACCAGCCTGAACTACGAGACGTGTGGTTGTGGCCGAACCATGGTTCGAATGGGCAACGTCACCGGCCGAGCCGACGACCTGCTCATCGTTCGCGGCGTCAACGTCTATCCGAGCCAAATCGAGGAAGTGATGGTGGATTTGGACGCCGTCGCGCCACATTACCGAATCGACCTGACGCGCGATGGGAATTTAGACCGCATGAAAATCACGGTCGAATACCACGAGCAGTTCGAGGCCTCGCCCGACGAACTCCGCGAGGAAATTCAGGCCCGACTCGGCGAGGTGCTGGACGTGAAACCCGACGAACTCGAAGTGGTTGAACCAGGTGCCATCGAACGAACCGAGGTTGGGAAAGTAAAGCGCGTGTACGATCACCGATAAGCGACACCGGTACCGAAGTCCGATACGGACGTCGCCGATTCCCCCAAATTGGCGACGTCCGTTTATAGCCACCGACCGAGGAGCGAATCGCGCTCGTGCGGTCGTTCGGCGGTGATGACCGTGTTATGCGCCGAAGAACGAACGTCTTCGGCGGTCGAACCGAACACGAACTCCCGGAGTCTGCTTTTCTGCGGCGCACCCATCACGGTCACGTCGTAATAATTCGACTGTTCGATGATGGCGTCGGTGGGGTCGTCGGCTTCGAGCACCCACGTATCCACATCGTCGAACTCGCCGAGACGGTCGCGGGGCGCGGAAACGTATTCCTCCGCGTCGGCGTGCGCTCGGTCGCTCGGACTGTCTTCGATAACATGGAGAAGTTCCACCCACGCATCGTGAGTTTCCGCCATGTGACTAGCCATATCCACTGCTAACCCCGAATGCGGGCCGCCAGCGACCGGAACCAGAACGGACGAGATGGTCTGTGAAGCGTGGGTTCCGCCGACTGTGAGCACATCGCAGTCGAGACGACCCGCGAGACGTGCGGAAACGGTTCGACCGAACGGCATCGTCGAAGTGGTCGGTTCCGAATCGTCCACTACGACCGCACCCGCGGAGAAGTCCCGGCTTGCGTCGCGGATGATTGCCGAAAACGAGCGGCCGGTTCGAGCAGTTCCCCGTGTCTGTACATCCATTTTCGGGTCAAGCGAGGCTCGAAGCTCCTGCTGTGCGGATTCTCGATGGTCGTCGAGCAAGTCGTGAGGGGCGTCGAGCGGCATCTCCGACGGTCGAATAATCGGATTGACGAGAACGAGGTCGCCGTCCCACTCCTCCGCCAGAGACGCAGCGAGTTTGATAGTCAGGTCGGTGTTCGTCCCATCAAACAGTGGAACGACGACGTTGCGCCGAGTCGGTCGGGTACCACTCTCCGCATGGAGGAGCGAAGGAGTCCACGGTGTGGGACTCGCGTTCATAGCCGACGAACCTTGTGAGAAACTATAAAACCCGCGGTTGAATCCCTGTTCCGAGGGATTTTCTCACATTCGTTTGTTTTAAGGCTTGTACACTCGGCCGCGGAAAATAGCGATGGGTTCCCCATCGGAACTGTTCTCGCCGTCAACGCGCACGTCAACTCGATACGAGGCCGTGCGCCGCGTTTCATCTTCCCGGTCGGCAACTGCGACCAAGGTTTCACCGACATCCGCCGCGTCGAGGTACGACATGTTCGTCTCCAATGCCAGCGCCGTGTCTCCGTCCGAGTTGGATGCCGCCGCGAAGGCGGCGTCCGCGAGCGAGTAGACGACGCCGCCGTGTGGTGTCCCATGAAAGTTGAGGAGCTCATCGGAAACCGTGAGTTCGGTTCGGGCACTGCCGGGTTCGAGATTCGTGAGTTCGATTCCGAGGGTGGCACAGAACGGGTCGTTTTCGATTTTTTCGCGGCGGTCGGTCGGGATTTCGGCCATGAATCGCATCGGTGCAGTAGTTACTTATATTCTAGCCGAGTCGGTGACGACATGGCATACAGCTACGAACCCCACTACTTCGAGGACTTCGAGGAAGGCCAGACGTTCGAAAGCGTCGGTCGAACCGTCACCGAATATGACTTCGTCATGCACTCGGCGTTCACGGGCGACTGGACGGAACTCCACACGAACAAACATTACGCCGAGGACGAATACTTTGGCGAGCGCGTGGCCCACGGCCCGATGACGTTCTCGCTGGCAACCGGTTTCGTCTACCGCTGTGGTTTCTTGGAGCGCACTGTCCTCGCGTTCCTCGGCATGAACTACATGGACATCCCCGCTCCCGTCAAGATGGACGACTCCATCTCGCTCGACATGGAAGTCATCGAGACGAAGGAACTCTCCAACCGCGAGGACTCCGGCCTCGTCGTCATCGACACCACGATGGCCAATCAGGAAGATACGGTCGTGTTCGAGGGCGACATGAAGTTCCTCATCAAGAGCCGCGATAAACAGTCGAAGAATTGAATTCTGTTCGGAAAATCGTGCCACGACTTTCTGAATCCTTCGAACAGCCTATATTTCTTCGAATAAATGAGATGACATGGTCTCCGACGCGTTCGTGGTCGGCGTCGTCTTTCTCACCTTCGGCCTGCTGTTTTCAATCAGATACGAGTCTATCCCTTCAGTCGGTCGCTAACGAGCGCGACGGGTGCAGTCGTCGTCCTCGCACTCGGCGCAATCAACACACAACAGGCGTTTGCGAGTATTGACGTAAGTACCCTCCTCCTGCTGTTCGGAATGCTCACACACGTCGAAGCCCTCTCACGGAGCGGATTTTACGGGTGGGCAGGCGCTCGATTGGTGGATTATACCGGCACTGCTCGGCGACTCACGCTGGGGTCGCTCGGCGTTGCCGCGGTTTTCAGCGCAGTCGCGCTCAACGATGCAACGGTACTGCTGTTGACGCCCGTTTTGATGTCGGTGATTCGCACCGCCGACATCGACCCGATACCGCCCCTCGTCGTCGTCGTAATTCTCGGGGCGAATATCGGAAGCGTTGCGACACCAATCGGCAATCCACAGAACGCGTACATCCTCACTCAAAGCGGGATGAGCGCGGTCGAGTTCGTCGCGCATCTCATGCCAATCGCATTCGTCTGTCTCCTGCTCTCGGCGCTCGCCCTCGTTCCGATTACGACCGACGAGGTCACGCTCTCGGACGTGCCAGTTCCGAACATCGATGGTCGATGGGCGTTCTCCAGCGTCGGGTTTTTGCTCGGAACGTTTCTGCTTCTCGTCCTGTTTCCGTCGCGCAATCCCGGCATAATCGCCGCGTCGATTGGGATTTTGCATCTAATGTGGCTCCAACTGTTCCGACGGGTTCCCGGCGAGGACGTACTACAGGGAATGGATTGGAGCATCATCGTCCTGTTCGTCGGTATCTTCGTCCTCGTCGGAAGTTTGGAGGAGACGGCACTGATGACCCTCGTCGGTCACTTCGATTCCGGATGGCGACTTGCGGGCGCGACCTTCCTCCTGTCGAACGTCATCAGCAACGTCCCGGCGGTCATCCTCCTCTCGTCTGGCATCGAATCGCAATTGGGATGGCTGACTCTCTCCGCGGTAAGCACCCTCGCCGGAAACGCGACGCCAATCGCCAATGCGGCCACGCTCATCGCGCTTCAGCAGGCCAGCAGGCGAGGGGTTGACATCTCCATCGTGCGCCTGCTGATGGTCGGTATTCCCGTCGCTGTCGTCACAAGTGTCGTCGCCGCCACATTGCTGACTGCGGGATTCTGAAACGCCTCAATAGAAGATTCACGATGTCCGATGTTGACAACGACGGCGGACAATAACGAGCGTCGAAGCGATACGGCGTTTTGATTACTTGATTCCGACGCCGTCCACGTAGAAACGCTCGCCACAGCTCAAATACGCGTCATAGCCGATTCCACCGTCCGACCACGTGGTATCGGTCGCGGAGACGCAAGCGATACGATTTCCACCATTGTCTCGGAGCGTCACCATGTGGTCGCCGTTCGCGCTCCAATCCACGACGAGTTCGTACCACGACCCTTGCGAGAGGCTGTAGCCCGTCGAATCCGAGTCAAGTCTGTGTGCCGTCTCGTTCTCGTACCTGAACAGGATGAGGTCGTTGTTGGCGATATCGACACGAACGAAGTACCGGTCGTCGTGTCCTTGGACGCCGTACGTGAGGTTGCTGTCCGCCGCGCCGCCGTCCCCACGAATCCAGTAGCTGAACGTGTCACCTGCCATTGGGTAAGTCGGGAGTCCCGACGTGCTGATGAGCTCCGTGTTCGTGCCACCGATTTCGAGCGCGTTCGTCCCCCGTTTCGTCGGCGACGAAACGACGCGTGCGCCCGACTTCCCACGGTCGAAGTTGTACTCCGAGAGGACACCGTCCTCGAAGCCATCGACTGTCGTCATCGAGGAGTACGAACACGAGGGAGACGAACACGACCCGCCGGATTTGTTCCGCCGACGAACGACGTTGCTGGAGTTGTCGAGCACGATACGGTCGCCGGTCACGTCGAACGAACACTTCGAAACGCGACTCCCGTCACAGTACTGCAACAGGATGCCGTCGCGGTCAGTTCCGGTCTGTTCGATGCAACAGGATTTGAAGACGGACCCCGGACGACCGTACGCGCGGAGGGCGGCGCTCCCGGGGTATCCCCTTCCGGTGTGGTCTGCGCTTCCGGTCACTCGAACGTTCGTACACGTGACGGGTGCGGGCGTCGTCTCCGGTGGGGTGGCGTACATCGCCGCCGTGTCGTCGGTATCGACCCGGATTCGGGTGTCGCGTATCTCGTGCGTTCCGCTTCCGGCGACGACAATCGCGCCGTCGCTGGCCGTCTCCGCGGTGAAGCTCACGTCGCAGTTCTCGACTGTGGCGTCGGGCGCAAACAGCCAGATGCCACGCATGTTCGTCGGGAACGAGTCGTCAGAGTGTGGAGTGTCTACGGTTACGCAGCAGTCCCGAACCTCGCTTTCTGCGCCGACGAGACGGACGTTTGCGATGTTGTTATTTCGGTACTGTCCGCCGACGACGCGGACGGTTCCGGTACTCTTTTTCGACTGATAGAGACCGTTGTTCGGGAAGCCCGCGAGTTGGCAGTTCCGGAACTCCAACTCGCCGGTCGTGTTCATCTCGACGAACGTGCCGACAGCCCCGCTTCCGTCCGGGGCACCGTCCGGCGCGCGAAGGTTCTCCACCAGGCCACTGCCGGACGGTGTTCGAACGCCGAACAGAAACGGCCCCTGTGACCCGTCGTGACTGCCGCGATGGACAACATCCCGGACGAGGAGTCCATCGGCGACGATAAGTTGCATTCTCGGCGCTTCCGATGCGCCGCCGACATCGTGTCGAAGGCTCTCGTAGCGGAGGTTGTACGAATCCTTTCCGCCGAGCGACAGCCACGCCGCACCGGAGCTCGGTGTAACGTCGTCCGCCGTGTCGAGAACGATTGTCGCACCCGGTTCGACGCCGACCATCCCGAAATCGTGGAGGCCGTTGCCGAAGTCGAACGTGAAGTCAGTGACGCGAAACTCCCCCTGTGGAAACTCCAGCTTGGTGTTGCTCCGGATGTTTTCATCCAGAATATCGTCGATAGGTTCGTCACCTGTGGGATCCATTTCGAGATCGTCGACGACGTTGTACACCGTATCGAACTGGAAATCGTCGGTAGTCACGGATTGGGTCGAATCGTCAGCAGTTCCGTTCTGCGCGCCGGTCGCCGTCGACGCGACACCACCGAATGCCGCACCGGCTATCAGCGACCCGCTCGTCAGTTTCAGATACGACCGTCGGTCGAATGTGGAGGGTTTCGGGTTCCCATGATCGCCAGCACCATTCATAATACCCACCATATACGATTTTATATATAAAATAAATCCATGAATTATTTACTAAAATCAGATTTCACAAATGAAAATTGATTCGAACGACACGAGGCCGGGTCGCCTATCTTTTTAGTGTCGATGAGAGAACGGTCACATATGCCAATCGACATCCTCGAAGACGAGGACGAACCGCGAATCATCGACACCCACGCACACCAACCGACGAAGGAGTTCTTGGAGGATGCGGGCGGACAAATGATGGAGGACGCCGCGAACAAGTTCGGTGCGAAGATGGAGACGGACACCTACGACTCCTTTGTCGAGGAGTACCGCGAGGCGGGAATCGGACGGACGATTCTGCTCGGGTGGGACGCCGAAACCAACACCGGCAACCCGCCGGTTCCGAACGACTACGTCGCCGAAATCCGCGACGAGTATCCGGATTTCTTCATCGGATTCGGGAGCGTTGACCCGCTGAAAGACGACTGTGTCGAAGAGGCAGAACGCGTCGTCAACGACCTCGATCTCTCGGGATTCAAGTTCCAGCAAATCGCACAGGGCTTCGACCCGAGCGACCCCGAACACGAAGAACTGTTTTCGACCATCGAAGACCTCGGCGTTCCGGTGGTCTTCCACGGGGGCAACTCGACGCTCGGCGCTGGTGCACCCGGTGGACGTGGCCTGAAAATCAAGTACGGAAATCCGATGCTCATCGACGACGTGGCCGCGGAGCACCCTGACCTTCAGATACTCCTCGCACATCCCGCCTTCCCGTGGGAACAGGAACAACTCGCCATCTGCCAACAGAAGGGTAACGTCTACATGGACCTCTCGGGGTGGTTGCCGAAATACATCGACGACCAAGTCCTGCACTACGCGAAAACGCTCCTGCAGGATAAAGTGATGTTCGGCACCGACTATCCGATGATTCGCCCCAAGAAGTGGCTGAACCAGTTCGAAGAACTCGACTTCCCCGAGGAAGTCCAGCGAAAAATCCTCTGGGAGAACGCGGAGGAGTTCCTCGGACTGTAGCATCGTGACACTCGTTCGGAGCATCACCGTTCGCACTGTTCCACTTCGTTCCCGTTCGTTGTGGCCGCAAGACGAAACGGAACCGTGAAATAAGCACCGCTATCCCCGATTTTCAGGAGACGTATAACAAGGAACGATTAGCAAGATACGCCGACTGATGATTGGACACGACGCTGGATTCGGCCGAGGTTTTGCTCCCATCGTGGAACTCCCCTCGCCGCGAACGAAGCTGGTGTATCTCTATTTACACGTCGCCAATGGAGCGACAGTTGAGGAGTTACACGAGGCCTTAGGGATTCAGTATCTGGAACTCTACAGCGCCCTTCGTGTCCTACGAGAACGCGACATCGTCCGGAACGAACAGAGCATCTATCGCTGTTGCAGTTCCAGCGACCACGGACTCAGTTCCATCGGCGATGGATTTTCACAGGTGCAGTAGTGTGGGCCAACAGCTCGTTTCTCCCCCACATAACTATGTACGAAACCACGGAATCCAGTGTTCGTGACGCGATGTCCGCACTAAATCGAACTGCCGGAGACGGGTACGCTGTACGATGGTTCGAAGAGAGCGATTTGTCGGGGTTTCTCTCGCTCGACAACGCCGTCTTCCAGCGACATCGGAACGACCGTTGGTTTCGGTGGAAATTCGTGGACAATCCCTACGTTGACCACGTCCCTGTGTTCGTGGTGGAAAAGGACGAGGAAATCGTCGGTGCGCGACCGTTCCTCGCCTTCCGAATGCGGGCCGGGTCGGAGACGGTCCTCGCACTCCAACCCGCCGACACCATGGTTCATCCGGAACACCGTCGCCGAGGGTTATTCACCCGGATGACACAGCATGCAATCGACCACTACAGAAACGGTGACCCGGCGTTCTTTTTCAACTTCCCGAACCAGCGGTCGAGACCTGGCTATCTCAAACTCGGCTGGCAGATCGTTGGCGAGCGGGAGACGTACTATCGAATTCACAACCCGTCGGCGATGTTCGAGAGCGAACAGGGAGTTCGGTCACGCCTCCTTGACCTCACAGCGCCGCTCACGACCGGACTCCAAGGGATGTATCGCTCCCGAGCGTACGGCTCCGGGTCGTACTCGATTATTCGACAGCCAGGCGTCAACGAGTCAATTCTCGCCGAGTTGTACCGTACCAACCCGCCGGATGCGGTTCACGCCCTCCGCGACGAGACGTTCTATCGGTGGCGGTTTGCGAGTCCGGCATGGGAGCAAACCACCTACGTCGCCGCTCGGAACGACGAACCCGTCGTTGGCATCGTCGTCCGAACGCGGACGACATCGAACGGTGTGACCGTGACACAACTCGCGGACATCGTTCCGCTGGTTCGGAGCAATGCGAGAAATCGCGCTCTGTCACGGCTCTTCGAGTGCATCATCGAAGACCACGCCGATTCGGATCTGCTCTCGGTCGCGAAAGGAGCGATTCCGCACGAGTTCCTGATCGCGTTTGGCTTCATCAGCGACACGACGCCACCGCTGTCGTGGGTTTCGAATTTCGACTGTCGTCTCGTCGCACTCCCGCTCAACTGCGACGATTGGTCGGTCGGTGGCAAACGGCTCAGTCAGCGGTCGAACTGGTACGTCGGATTTGCCGAGCGGGACACCGCATAGGGAGTGCATACTCGTTTCTCCAGCAGCCCATAACAAAATCCCGAGCCGATAAGTTCAGGGCGACAGATGGGAGACAACAATCGAAATGTGGTTGCGTCGGTTGCTCGGCTATATCGGTTCGTGTTGCTGGTGGCGAGTATGCCGGTCGTCCTTGCCGAATATTTCCGACCGGAAACGGGCGCGGAGTATGGCGTCGGATTCCTCGATAAGGTCGTCTTGGCCGCGAAGATGGCGCGGAACAACGTAAAAATACAGACGGGTTCGACGTTTCTGGAACACCTCGTCATCGCCACGAAGGTGCTGACGATTCCCCGCGACGAACAGGGGAGTTTGATCGAATGCGGTTGTTACAAAGGTGGTAGCACAGCGAACCTCTCACTCGTTGCCGGACTCTGTAATCGACCGCTAGAGGTGTTCGATTCCTTCGAGGGAATGCCCGAACCGAACGAAAACGACCGAGAACACGTCCTCGTCAAGTCCGAGCAAGTTCACACGTACGACGAGGACGCCTGGGGTGCACCAATAGAGGAGGTACAGGAGAACATCGCCCGATACGGTGACATCACCGTCTGCACGTTCCACAAGGGCTATTTCGACCAGTCGATGCCGGGTTTCGAAGAACCCTGTGTTCTCCTCTTTTTGGACGTGGGACTTCGTGAATCGGCCGAAACCTGTCTCGAACATCTCTGGCCCCTCCTCCAATCGGGCGGCTACTGCTTCACGCACGACGTGAAACACATGGAAATATCCACCCTGTTTTTCGACGCGGACTGGTGGCACGGTACGCTCGACAGGGAACCGCCTGGGCTGGTCGGTGCCGGAAGCGGCTTGGGTCTGCATCCGGAGCACAACGGGTTTGGAAGCCTGCTCGGCTACATCGTAAAAGATCCACAGTCGTCGGTGTTCGAGCTGGTCGCCGAGGACGGAGAAGGGGAGAACTGCGTCGAAGTCGTCCGCAAACAACAGGACTGACCGACACCAGTTCGGCCGGGTCATTCGAACAGAACCCGACGGGTGGCCGCAATCCTCATTCGGTGGCAACCCATTTCAGCCAACACATGGCTCGTGGTACCGATGAGACGTGGGAGTATCGAACGCTGAGGCCGCCGCGCGGAAGCGAGAAAAAGGAAGCAATCGACCCGTCGAACGAACTGAACGAGTACGGAGAAGACGGATGGGAACTCACGGACACCATCGACTACGTCGGCGGCGGGACGAAATTCCTCGTTTTCAAGCGGCCGGCACGGGCGGACGACGGTGGGTCGAATGAGTAACGGCGAAGACTCCACTGGTGACGGCGAAATCAGCACCGCGAACACGATGCGCGAGCGAGCCGGGGAGAGTCGTATCAAACTCTGGATTCTCCTCGGCGCGAACCGACTCGTCGTAACCGGAGCGCTCGCGCTTTTCTTTTTCGTCTCGTTCGTCGTCGCAGGATCCGTCCTCTATCCGCCGCTGAAATCCACGATTGCGTCGAGTGACACCATCGAGACGATGTTTTCCACGATGTTGGGAACGACCATCACCGGCGTCACCTTGGTCGTCACGATTAGCCAGTTGGTCATTTCACAGGAGAATGGCCCGCTCGGAGACCAGCGCCAACGGATGAGTGACGCGATGGATTTCCGTGAGTTCGTTCGGGAGATGGTCGGCCACACGACGCCGTCCGACCCGTCGAAATTCCTCAAGAACATTATCGACGTGACCGAACAGCGGGCGAATGAACTTCACACATCCATCAGCGACGGCGATGAGGACGAGTTGAGCCAACTTCGCGGCGAACTCGACGAGTTCAACGAAAGTCTCACTGGAAACTCGGATACCGTCAAAGAGGAACTCGACGGCGCGAAGTTCGGAAGCTTCGACGTGCTGTTCGCGGCCCTCGATTTCAACTACTCGTGGAAAATTTTCCACGTCGAACGAATGCGGGAGGAGTATGCGGATCATCTGAGCGATGAGCAAAAACGTCTGTTCGAGCGGCTGAAAACGTCGCTGTCGATGTTCGGCCCGGCGCGTGAGCACATCAAGACGCTCTACTTCCAGTGGGCGCTCATCGACCTCTCCCAGTTGATTCTCTACGCGGCGATTCCGTCGCTGTTCGTCGCGGGAGCGATGCTTACCTTCGTCGGAAGCGGGACGTTCACCGGGACAACGTTCGGGCTCACGGACATCCTCTTGGTCGTCGCCGGAGCGTTTACGATTACGCTGGTTCCGTTCCTCCTCCTTGTCTCCTACATTCTTCGTATCGCCACCGTCGCAAAGCGAACGCTGGCCATCGGGCCGCTCATCCTCCGAAACTCACAACGATGACAGGAAACAGGAAAACCAACGAAGAATCATCTCGCCTCTCGCGGCGGACGTTTCTCGGAGCCGCCGGAGCCGGAATCGCCGGACTGAGTGGCTGCCTGACCCTCAGTCCGAAAGTGAGCGTCTCCGGACTCGCCGACTCGGATGTGTTCGAGACGGTTTCGGTCAGGGAACCGTGGGCGAGCGGTCGCGTGGTCGTAAGCATCAAGTTTGCACCAACCGCGACGACGGAACTCGGCGTGAGAGGTGTGACCGTCATCGGTTCCAGCGGAACGGAATTCGATACGGCGGCGGTTCAAAGCGGGCAGTTGAAAAAGTCCGTCTTCTTCCCCGTCGGGAAATCGACGCTCACCGCGGTCGATTTCGACGGCAAGACGGTCGATAGCGTCGATGTGACGGTTCGAGGAACCAAAATTGTCTGAATATTTGTGAGACGAAATTTTTCGAGGGACACGAGATTCTTGCCGATGCCTGCCGTACCGCGGATGGTGAGGGAACATGGGGGACTTCGACATCATCGTCATCGGCGGCGGAACTGGAAACAAGGTCGCGCTCGCCGGTGCGAATCGGGGATTGGACGTTGCGCTCATCGAGCGGGGGCCAATCGGCGGAACGTGTGTGAATCGCGGTTGTAACCCGTCGAAGACGCTGATTCACCGTGCCGATATCGTACAGACGATAGCGCGAGCCGACGAATTCGGTATCGACGCCGCAGTCGCGGAAATCGATTTTCGGAGTATCGTGCGCGAAGTAACGAAAACGGTCGATGGAAAGTCGGAACGAATGGAACGAACCGACCGCAACCACGACAACATCACGCTCATTCGAGAAGAAGCACGGTTCGTGGACGAACGAACCCTCGAAACCGATGACGATGAGCGCGTCACGGGTGAGAAAATCGTCGTCGCGGCTGGTGCGCGACCCGCGGTTCCGCCTATCGATGGATTGGAAACCGTGGAATATCTCACGAGCACGGACGCACTCAGATTGGATTCGCAACCCGAACAGCTCGTCATTATCGGGGGTGGGTATATCGCCGCAGAACTGGGTTACTTCTACGAATCGCTCGGTACGTCCGTAACCATCATCGGTCGAAGCGATGTGCTCCTCTCGAACGAAGATCGCGAGGTCGCGGAGGCATTCACCGAGATAGCACGAAGACGCCACACAGTCCACACCGGCCACGAAGCGACGGGGGTTTCACAGGACGGCGAAGAAATTTCGGTCACGGCGGAGGGGAAGGACGGGGAAATATCGGTCACTGGTGACGCCCTCCTCGTTGCTGCGGGGCGACGACCGAACACTGACCTACTCGACCCGGATGTGGCGGGAATCGACATCGACGACCGAGGGTTCGTCGAGACGAACGAGTATCTGGAGACGACTGCGGAAAACGTCTGGGCGCAGGGTGATATCACCGGAAACTATCAGTTCAAACACGCCGCAGACCATGAAGCGAAGTACGTCGAGAAAAATGCACTCGACGGCGAGCGACGGGCCATCGACTATACGAGCATGGGCCACGCTGTTTTCACTTCGCCGCAGGTGGCAGGGACGGGAAAAACCGAAGAAGAACTCGACGAATCGAATCGAGAGTACGTGGTCGGGAAGTGTGCTTACGAGGAGACGGTGATGGGCAAGGCGTTCAAAGAACGGGATGGATTCGTGAAAGTGCTTGCCGACCCCGACGACGGGGAAATTTTGGGCTGTCACATCATCGGCGCCGACGCCTCCACGCTGATTCACGAAGTCCTGCTCGCGCTGGCAAGCGGGTCGGGAACCATCGGCGACGTAACCGACACGATTCACATTCACCCGGCGCTGAGTAAGGTAATTCTGAAAGCGTTCGAAGGCGTGTGACGGGGTGGCACGTTCGAACGGGCGCGGGAAATCAACTCAGTCGCCGTCGGATGGGTCGCACGATTCGGAGGCGCGATTTCCGTCCGCGGTAGCGACGATACTGATAAACGATACCCGTTCCGACGAGGAAAAGCCAGAAAACGTGGTTCGTTCCAAGCGTCGTCCACACATCAGAGTGAAAGACCGGAAGCCACCCACTCCAGTCTCGCGCGAGTTGCTGCAGTATGCTCGCACCCAAGAGACTCGTCATGACGGTTACAAACGGGAGATAGAACTGCCAGACGAGAACGCTGACGATTCCGCCGACGACGACCGACCCGACGAGAGGGTCAACTGCCCCGGAACCGAACGACGGGAGGAATATCGAGTGTAGGATTTCGGGGTGGCCTAGCATTGAGTACGTGACCATGGACGAGACTGCAAAGCAGAGTGCGACGATAGCGAACCGTTGTGTGGCGCGAGCGACCTGACCACCAATGAGACTCCCGACGATGGCGCCGACCAGCGAAACGAGCAGCAAGTCGGGCGAGGCGACGCCGACCGCGGGTGCGACGAGCATCCGCGCAACGAAACTTCCTATCAGAGCCCCACCGAGTCCGCCGACCAATGACGTGAGTCGCGTCACGAAGGAGTACCCGAAATACGTGAATGCCACACCGAACCCCGTCGCCAGAACGACGAGTGTCGTCGCGAGGAAATCTGTGACCATCGGATTCGAATCATACACAAGTATTCCAGTCCGTTAAATGACTCGGTGCCCTCGAAACGAAACGTGGTCGGTGGTCGCTACGGTTCCGAGGCTTTGCCCGTCGGGTTTTCTTCGAGCCACGTCTCCAACTCATCCTCATAAGCCTCCCACTCGGTGAGCAGTCGGTCGTACTCCTCGCGGGCGGCGTCAGCACCCTCGTAACTGGCGAGCGATTTCAACCGATTTTTCATTCCTTTCAGACACGCCTCGGTTTCGTCGTACCAGTCGTAGCCACACTGGATCATCACGTAGTGGTACATCGCCCAGAAAGCGGCACCGCCGCGATTGTCGTCGGTTCGTTCGGCGACGATCGGAAGTTCCTCGTCGAACCCCTCGAAGTACGAAAGTGCGAAGCGTGCCGCGAGCGGTTTCAGCCGATACTCCCACTCACCACCGATGTTCCCCTTCACGTCCCGCTGTTGTTCGAGCAAGCTCTCGTACCCTTCTTCGGTTTCATCGTATCGACGGAGCCGCCACGATTCGAGCCCGTCGAACCGATTCCAATGCGTTTTCTCGCTTTCGACAAGCGCGTCCCCATCACCTTCCAAAACAACTCGAACGAGACCAATGTCCGGTCCCGAATCGTAGTCGGCGAACTGTCGATACGCCCAGAACCAACCGGCGTCCCAGAACTCGCTTGCTTCGAAGCGAGGCCACGCGTCGGTGAGATACTCCCGAACGAACTGTTCTTCGTCTTCGCACGATTCGAACCGAAATTCGATATCTGCACCTGCCATATCTCGGGTTTCGGGGAGGACTAAAATATCGTTTCCGTGAAACATCTTTCTGTAGAATGTTTTGAATGTTCCAAAAAGTATGTCACGGAGACTGCTGGATGGCTACGCATGTATCCGACGGAATCGACCGGAATGGACGATGAGATCGCTGACGCGGCAGTCGATGCGCTCGGAACGCTCGCAAGTGAACATCGTATCGCAATCCTCCGTGAACTCGCGACGGCGGAAAAGCCACTTGCGTTCTCGGAACTTCGCGAACGGGTCGGAATTCGGGATACCGGTCGTTTCAACTACCACCTCACGAAACTTCGGAGCCGATTCGTCCGGGAAATCGACGAGGGATACGAACTCGGCCACGCTGGCGAACGCGTGGTACTCGCGACTGCGAATTTGGATGCGGAGGGTGCCGCCGCGCTTGCCGAGACACATGACGGCGAGCGAACCGATGAATGTGCAATCTGTGGCGAAGAAAACTGTAATCGAGTGATTCACATCCACCTCTCGGGAGCGTAAGAATTCTCATCGACACTTCGTTCAAATTGGAAATCGGTGGACACATCGTCACCCGACGAAGGTGTGGTGTGACCCCGTCAACTCTGTACAACGTCACAACCTCGGGGGATGGAAGTTTTACATGTCTTTCTTTCAGTGTCATTTGCGATGACTCAGCTTTAGAGATAGAGCTTGTCTACTTAGAGCTATCTGCTGTGGCCGATCCCATTCGGATGCGACGCGGGAGGTATGTCGATCTGCCGAGACGGAAATAGTGATCTACCGTGAAAAGATGATGATCCGTCGCACAGAAATTGACCGCCGCATAGCAATAGAGCCATTGCACTGGTCATCAGGCATTCGAATTTGGATTGAACTTAGTATCGTATGATTAACTGTCGAGTAAAGCCGACTGTGAGTATGCGCTATCTTACGGTTCACCTCATGCCGAGGGACGGTGGTGTCTTCCACCCCTTGGGCAGCGAACTCAGGGAAGAATCGTTGATACACCGCGAAGCCATTCACCACGCGGAACACCTTGACGACGGCACCGTCGTGCTTCTAGCCGAGGCGAGCGGCAACCGCAAACGGTACGAGGAAATAATGACCGCCTCATCGTACGTTGATGACTTCCTAGTTGCCGGTGAAGAGCGGTGGGTGGCGGTGAGCCGATTCGAACCGACAAACGCCATATTCGAGCCCTGGAGTACCAGCACGATGCCGGCGTCATCGTAGATATGCCCATCCGATTCACCGCTGACGGGTCGATGCGGATTACCTACTTAGGGAGCGATGCCGGGTTCCGGCGGCTGTTCGAGGCGGCGAACGAGATGAGGGACGTGCCGCTCCAGTTCGAGGTCGTCGAGACCGGCGACTACGAACCAGAGAGGACGTCGCTGGTAAGCTCGCTGACGACGCGCCAGCGGAAGGTGATAGAGATAGCTGTCGAGACTGGTTACTACAGCTCACCCCGAAAAGCGAGCCTCGAGGATGTCGCCGACGTCGTCGGTATCACCCCATCAACCGCCAGCGAACACCTGCGAAAGATCGAATCTCACGTTTTCTCGACCCTCTTCGGGTAGGGAGTGATTCAATCGAATTATGGGGTTAAAAATAGCCCCACGACTACGGCAGTCATCATATTTTGCTACGTAGTGTCTTCTCACTTACTCTAGGTTAGAATTCAATGTCTGTGGCACAAATACCGAATCCGATCGTAATTCCAAGCCAATACTGATGATTGACACAAAAGCACACCCGAATACTGACGCATCGTTACTTGCTGATCACCGTGTCGAATCTACCTATCGCGACGTAAATGGCGTTCAATTACATGTCGTGGCCGCGGGCGAACCCGACGCCCCACTGGTCGTCCTACTGCACGGGCATCCCGATTTCTGGTACGGCTGGCGCGACCAGATCATTTCGCTCGTTGAAGCCGGCTTCCGTGTGGTCGTACCGGACCAGCGGGGCTCCAATCTGAGTGAGGCTCCCGACGGAATCGATGCCTATCGGCAATCAGAACTATCAGCCGACGTTTGCGAATTAATTCACAGCGAGGGCCGGGAATCAGCCCACGTAGTTGGGCACGACTTCGGTGGGTTCGTCGCCTGGAACGTAGCACTCCGTGAGCCATCGATCATCGATCATCTCGCGATCTTAAACGTCCCACATCCAACGGTATATCGAAACGTCCTACGATCTAGTCCCCAACAGATTGTCCGGAGCTGGTACGTTTGGTTCTATCAGTTACCGAAGCTACCCGAATGGATGTTGAGTCGGAACGATATGGACAATATGGTTGCTTCTCTTGAAATCACTTCAAATACTGGAACGTTCGACGAAGAAACCATCCATCGCTACCAGGCGGCCTGGCGGCACACCGGTGTTGGTTCGAGAATAAACTGGCATCGTGGGTTCCGTCGTTCGGAACGCCCGCCACGGGACACGGTTACCCAGCCGACGCTGATTTGTTGGGGAGAAGATGACATAGCACTCGTCCCCTCGATGGCCAAAAAGAGCGTCGACTACTGTGAAAATGGACAGCTACGGATGTTTCCTGATACATCTCAATGGGTACATCATGAGCGTGAGGAAGTAACTGAAGCGCTGCTCCGTCACCTCTCTTGACATCCTCCCGGCGCTAAAGCGCGAGAATTCCCACGAGTTGGGAGATTACGGTTTGCGGTTCACGGCTTGTTCTCGTGGGGCGAAACGGCCCTCAACACGGTTAAACAGATAACATCTGGTGACTCACTGATCCTCCGGAACTCTGCACAATGTCAGACTGAGGAATTTTATTGAGCGAGAGACAGTGTACGAGTTCGGCATCGGCAGTATCGGAGCGCGAAGATGAAAAACAACCGTCGGAGAACGCGGTGAAGTTCGGTTTTTCGAACTGAAGCAGTCCGGCGTATTATTACTCGAATTCCGGCTTTCTGCCTTCCAGAAACGCCGAGACACCCTCTTTGTGGGCGGGCATATCGTAAGCTTGTGATTGAATCATCGTCTCGTAATCCAGCGCCTCGCGCCAATCCTTGCCGAGATTCTCTTGAAGGGCTTGTTTACCGAGCGCGATGGTGTGAGTCGGCTGCTTCGCCAGCGTCTCGGTCAGTTCATCCACTCGTACGCCGAGTTGTTCGTCGGGAACGACTTCGTTCACCACGTCCAGTTCGGCGGCTTCGTCTGCCGAAATCAACTCGCCGGTGAACGCGAGTTCCTTGGCTTTCCGCAGGCCGACGAGTCGCGGGAGGAGGAAGGTACCTCCCATATCCGGGATGAGACCGACGTTGATGAACGAGGCCGCGAATCGGGCTGATTCACCAGCGTAGGCGAAATCCGCCGCCGTGACCAGCGCCATCCCCGCACCGACCGCATCGCCGTTGACTTTTGCCACGACCGGCACGGGCGCGGAGAGAACCTCGTGGACGACCCGCGAGAGGGTATCGCGAACTCGTTCGTAGGCTTCTCTGACGTTCTCCTCGCGTTCCGCCATCGACTGAATGTCGCCGCCCGCACTGAACGCCTTGCCTTCCCCCGTCAACACGACGGCATCGATAGATTTGGGGTCGCTCTCTGTCAAAATTTCGGCGAGTTCGCCCGCAGCTTCCGGAGTGAACGCGTTTCGTACGTCGGGTCGGTCAAACGTCACCGTTCGGATTCCGTCGTCGTCAGAGACGTGCATACGGGAAGGTCACTGCATGCACATTTAATTACTCCGCACGTACAGTCGAGGTATGGACATCGAAGCGTTCTTCGAGGGGATGCCCTTCGCCGACCTAATCGGCGTCGAAGTGACCGAAGCCGAAGACGGGCACGCCGAGGGGAAAATCGAGATGCGCAAGGAACTGTCGTGGAATCAAGACCAACTCATGGCTCACGGCGGCGTCACGTTCACCCTCGCGGACACCGTCGGCGGCGCGGCGCTCGTTTCACTCAACGACCAGCCAGTCCCCACTATCGACATGCGAATCGACTATCTCAGTGCTGGGACGGGCGATCTCTACGCGGAAGCCGACGTGGTACGAAATGGAAGCGATGTCGGAACCGTCGATGTGAGCGTCTTCGACGAGAACAACGAACATATCGCGGACGCTCGTGGCGTCTACAAAACCGGGTGAAAAACCGTGAAACGCCAGTTGCTCTTTGTTCTCATGGTGGCACTGCTGGCGTTCGTGTTCGTCAAGCGAAAGCGGCAAACGACGGATCTCGAACCGCCGTTTTGAGCGACTGTCAGGGATTTGGTCATAACCTTTTATCGCTCAGCTGTGCCAGTTCCTAGCAGATGGAATCTTCCGAGGAAGCCGTCGATGACGGCCCCGTTCTTCGCGTCTCTGGTGGAGTTGGATGGGAGAGCGCGAACGTCGTACTCGACAGCGCGCGTGACGAAGCCGATACGACATCGGTCGTGGATGTCGGGCCGACTGGAATCGCTGCACTCGCGCCATTCGTTTCCGTGACGGCGGACGAAACGACCGTCTTTCATGCGAACTGCACGCCGGAACGAGTCCGCACCCTCGTGACGGAACTCGAATCCGGAACCGTTTCCGAAGACGGCGCATACGCGGTCGTCTCGCACGACTCAGACCAAGGCGTGTTACCGGTGCCGAATTCCGGGCCGCTTTCCGTCGGTCGCAGAAACGTTCTGGCACGCTGTGGCTGGACTGACCCGGGCCGGGTTTCGGACGACGAACGCTTCGTCGCCGAGGGTGCCCGAAACGACCCCGAGGAGGTCGTTTCGGAAGTCGAGACCACCGGATTGCTCGGGCGGGGGCGAGGCGATGCTCGGATGGACGAACCGATTGCACCGGAATGGAACGTCGCCCGCGAAACTGAGGGCGACCCCATGATCGTCGTCAATGCGGGCGAAACCGACGAGCGGAACGAGACGGATCGGCTCCTGTTGGAAGGCGACCCGATTTCGGTGCTCGACGGCGCGACAGCAGTCGCGCACGTCGTCGGAGCGGAAGACGTTGTTGTCTACTGTCCGGAACCGGCAGCGGAGACCCGGCAACGCATCCGGGAGGCGGTTCGCGCATTTCGGGAAACGAACGTCGCCGACTCGGTGACAATACAGATCTTCGCGTCGCCAAGCCAGTACATCGCGTCCGAACCGACGATGGCGCTCGAAGCGTTGGAAGGCAACGACCGACTGGAAGCGCGACTCAGGCCACCGACACCGGCCCGGCACGGACTGTATGGACGACCGACCGTCGTCCACACACCCAGAACGTTTGCACAGGTTCGCCGATTGCTATCGTCCCCGGCGGAGTTCGACGCGGAAGACGCCGACCCGGGAACCCGACTCGTCACCGTCACTGGCGATGTGGCTCACCCCGCGACGGTCGAACTGCCGACCGGCGGGTCGTTGGCCACCGTTCAGGACGCCGTTTCGAGAGACGGGGAGTTCAAAATGGCCTGCGTCGGCGGGCAGTTCGGTGGTCTCACCCGTACACTCGACCATTCGTCGAGTGCGCCCGCCCTCTCCGGCGCACGCCTCGGAACCGATGGCGTGGTCGAACTGTTGAACCAGTCTCGGTGTGCGGTCGCAACCGCAGGGACGCGAGCACGGTTCGCGGAGGAGGAAAACTGCGGGCGGTGTGTGCCCTGTCGGGAAGGGTCGAAGCAGTTGACGACGATGCTACGTGACGTGTATTCTGGCGAGTTCGCGGACGACGCGCTCCGCGAACTCGCCCGGACGATGCGTGAGACGAGCATCTGTTATTTCGGGCGGTCCGCATCCCGCCCCGTAACGACCGCGATGAACGAGTTCGAACCGGAGTTTCACGCACACGCCGAGGGTCGTTGCCCGAGCGGTGCGTGTGAGGAGGTGAAATCATGAGTTCAGACGAGCAATCAGGAATCGAAGACACAGCCCCAGCATCGCCACAACCCGGCGTCCCGGAAATCGACGACCCGCGACCGAGCACGCCCCTGACCGAGGATTTCGTCACCGGGACGGCAAACGACCCCGAAGTTGGAGCGGATGGTGACGGAATGCAACACGTCACGGTCGATGGCCATCCCATTGCCGTCCCGCCGGGAACGACCCTCATCGACGCCATCGAGGCGGTGGAAACGGACGAATACGTCCCGGCGCTCTGTTACTACGACCGTGATACCGAACAGGGCGAAAACATCGGCCCGCGGTCGGAGTGTCGAACCTGCATGGTCGAAACCGACGAGCACGGACTGGTTCCGGCCTGTAGCTTCCCCGCCGAGGACGGGTTATCGGTACGAACCGACGCCGAAGCAGCGACGGAAGCACGGGACGTCAACCTCGATTTGGTGCTCTCCAACCACAATCTGCGGTGTACGACCTGCGGACAGAACGGTCGCTGTGAACTGCAAGACGCATCCATCGACAACGACGTGGAGGAGCCGCGATACGGCGTGCTGGAAGACCGCGACGAGTACGAACCGATAGACGACACCTCCTCGGCCATCCAAATCGACCGGAACAAATGCATCCTCTGTAATCGCTGTGTGGAAGCCTGTAACGACGTACAGGTGGAGGGTGTCCTCCGAATCGAGGGGCAGGGTGCCGACACCCGAATCGGTTTCCAAAGTGACGCCGAAACGATGCGCGAATCGACCTGCGTCTCCTGTGGCCACTGCGCAACTGTGTGCCCGACCGGGTCGCTGGTCGAACAGGGATTGACCGAGTCCGCGACGATGCCGATACCGGGGTTCACACAGAAGAACTCCATCGGGAAGGCCATCGAGAGCGAACACGCCGAAACTGCGGACACCTCCGATGCGCCGAACCGGAACGTCCCCGGCGAGCGCGAAATCGAGGAGAAGTCCGGTGTCGCCCGGTTCATGGAGAAGGCACGGGCGAAGGCCCGAGACACCACCCGACGTGTGAAGAACGAGGCGTTAGCCGAGTTCGAACACGTCACGGAGGCGACTGCCGCCAGCACGATGAACGTCGGCCAGATGTTCGACATCGCGGGCGTCGTGAGCAAAGGGCGTCTCTCTCGAATCACGAAAGCCGAAACCACCTGTAACTACTGCGCCGTCGGGTGTCGGTTCGAACTGTACGGGAAGGACGGCGAAGTGCTCGGGGTTCGACCCGCAGACGAGGACGCCACGCCAGCCAACGACTTCTCGACCTGCGTAAAAGGGAAATTCGGCTACGAATTCGTGGACAGCCCGAATCGGCTGAAAACGCCGCTCATCCGTGAGGGAGGCGAGTTCCGCGAGGCGACGTGGGAGGAGGCACTGAACAAGATACACGAGGAACTTTCCCGAATCCGTGAGGAGAACGGCGATGACGCGATTGCAGTCACTTCCTCGTCGAAATGCACGAACGAGGAGAACTACCTCGCCCAAAAATTCGCCCGGCAGGTGCTTCACACGAAACATGTCGATAACTGCGCTCGACTCTGTCACTCCTCGACGGTAGTCGGATTGCAACAGACCGTCGGCTACGGCGCGATGACGAACCGAATCAACGAGGACATCGGAAAGACCGACTGCTACCTCATCACCGGGTCGAACACGACCGAGAGCCATCCCGTGCTCGCAACGCGAATCAAACAGAACGTCCGCGACGGCGCAGACCTGTTCGTGTTCGACCCGCGGAAAATCGGACTCGCCGGGCACGCCACCCAGTACACGCGGACGAAACCCGGCGAGGATATCGCGTGGCTGAACGGGATGATTCGCCACATCATCGAAAACGACCTCCAGGACGAGGAATTCATCGAGGAGCGAACGAAGCATTTCGACCAACTGGTTGAGAAAGTCGAACCGTTCACGCCCGAGAAGGTCGAGGAACTCACGGGAGTCCCGGAAGACGAGTTAACACATGCGGCGGAGACGATTGCGAAGGCCGACACCTGCATCTTCGGGTGGGCAATGGGAATGACCCAGCACGCCCACGGAACCAGAAACGTCCTCGCAATCGCCAATCTCGCGCTCGTAACCGGCAACCTCGGCAAGCCGCGAGCAGGGCTGTCACCCTTCCGCGGTCAGAACAACGTGCAGGGCGGAGGCGGCGACATGGGCCCGGCACCGCACACATTGCCGGGATACCAAGACCTGACCGATGACGCAATTTTGGACAAATTCGAGGAGTCGTGGGGCGTTCGCCCACCGGACGAAACCGGCCTCCGACTGCCCGAGCAGTACGACGCCATGGAAGAGGGTCACATCAAGGGTATGTTCATCATGGGCGAGAATCCCGTCCTCTCGGAACCCGACATTCGCGGGGCGGAGAAAGCCATCGAAAAGCTGGATTTCCTCGCCGTACAGGACATCTTTCTCACGGAAACCGCGGAGTTCGCCGACGTGGTGCTCCCCGCCGCCTCCGCTGCGGAAAAGCAGGGAACGTTCACGAACACGGAACGCCGCATCCAGCGCGTTCGACCCGCCGTTTCACCACCCGGAGAAGCAAAGTCCGACCTGGAAATCCTATCCGACCTCGCCAACGAGTTCGGTTTCGATTGGGATTACGACGGGCCAGCGGACGTGATGGACGAAATCAACGACCTCGTGCCGATTTACGGCGGCGTGACGTACGACCGTCTCGAATCAAAACCGGATGGTCTCCAGTGGCCGTGCGAGGACGAATCCGACCCCGGAACACCCTACCTCTACGACGAGGTGTTCAACTTCGATGACGGCAAAGCCCGGTTCGTCCCCGCGGATTACGCCGGGCCAGTGGAACTTCCGGACGAGGAGTACCCACTGATGCTCACATCCGGTCGAGTTCTCTACCACTGGCACACCGGAACCATGACCCGCCGGGTGAACGTGCTGATGGATCACGTCCCCGAGAGTTTCGTCACGGTTCACCCGGAGATGGCCGACCAACTCGGCGTGAAAGACGGCGAATACGTCCGCGTTACCTCCCGTCGCGGCGATATCGTGACCAAGGCGAACGTCGAGGAAACGTCCGACCCCGGTGTCGTCTTCATCCCGATGCACTTCGCACACGGTGCGATCAACGAACTCACCCAGCACGAACTCGACCCGACATCATACATCCCCGAGTACAAGGTGACGAGCGTCCGAATCCAACCGCTCGGCCCGGATCCTGATGAGGAGCCACTGCCGGTCGAACCGCCCACTGGCGAGGTGGAGGGTCGTCCGGACGAACAAACAACGAGCGACGACTGAGGACTGGCGGCTACTTTTTGCGAATCGTTGTTTCGTCCCCGACCGGTGTTTCGGAGTCGACCACGTCATCCAGTCCGAGTCTGGAGAGCAGTAACTCGGTCGGACGACCCTTGTCGTCCCATTCGCGGGTTTCGTAGTACACCGACAGCAGTCGGGCGAACGACTCGTTTTCGAGTCGTTCGCCGTCGTGCAATCCGCCACGAACCGGCTGCTGGAGGGCCGGTGGAATCACGTCATCCTCGCGCGAAAACCCTTCTCGAACGTTGAACAACCGCGTCAGCGTCCACACTCGCTCGCCGATTCGAAGCAGCTCGTCGCGGGAACGCTCGAATCCGACCTCCCGTAACCACTCCTCGCCGCCGTCTTTCCACAACGCCTCACCTGCGAAATCGTCCACCACGAGACACCAGAGAAACGACCGAAGGTTCTGCTCCGCGACGACCGCCTTTGCGCGGCGGTCATCGCTCCATTCTTCGGTAGCGAACACCTCGTCGAGCACCGGACGCGCCCGGCGATGGCACGCACCGCGGTCGCTGGTCGTGTAGGCAAGCGCCATCGACGGCGAACTCCGAGGGTCGTAGGTCGGCAAATCCATTCCTTTCACGGTCGGGATGAGTTCTTTGCCACCGTAGCGGGCCGCCGTCGCGTCGATTCCCTCCGCGAGAACGTTACCCAGCGGCGACGAGCGGCGGGCGATTTCCTCCAATAAGGTGCGTGCGGATTCGTCGTCGCCGAATTCGATGTCCCGTTCAAGCAATCCTTCTTCGACGGCGCGAATCGTCCACGCAACTGCGTTCCCCGCGCTGATGAGGTCAAGGCCAAGTTTATCGCAAACCGAACCGAGGACGGCAACTGCATCGAAATCGTCGATGCCAAGACCAGCACCGAGCGAAATGCTGGTTGCGCCGCGCGGAACCGTTTCGCCTTCGTCGCTATCGACTCTGAAACCACCTGAAACGTCGTCTTCCGGCCGCTCGCGGCCAACTGCCGACTCTCGAATCGAATCGATTCCAAGATCGTTTGCACCCTCAAACGAACTTTCCTGCCACCCCCTCGTCGGAAGGACGCCGACTTCGTTCGCGAAATCTATCGTTTCGACCGTCTCGCTGGCCGCCTGCCATCGCCCGATATCGGTCGAACGATAGCGAGCGTCGTCTCCTTCGTCCGCCGTGTTTTCGCTCGATTCACCACCATCGGCGACGACCGCTTTGAGTCCCTTCGAACCCATCACCGCACCTGCGCCGCCGCGAGCAGCGTGGTGGTCACCCCCGTCGGAGGCGATGGTTGCGTATCGAACGAGACGTTCGCCAGCAGGGCCGATGCAAGCGGCCGCCCGGTCGAGTTCGTCACACGTTTTCGGAACCGTCGCGCCCCACAGTTTCTCCGCGGATTCTATCGTCATCTCCCCATTCGCAATTCGAATCGTGACGGGGTCGGAAGAAGCACCCGTGACCAAAATCCCGAGATGGTTGGAGAGCGCTCGCGCAAGCGAGTCGGGGAACGAACCACCGGTGTACGAATCGAGGAACGTTCCGGTCAGTGGCGATTTGGTGACAACGGCGTACCGCGATTCGCCGGGTGTTTTCCCGGTCAGCGGGCCGAGCATGAACAACAGCGCGTTTTCGGGAGCCAGCGGGTCGGTTCCGGGGTCGAGTTCGTCGTAGAGATATCGTGCAGCGAGACCTTTACCCCCGATAAATCGCCGCAGCCACGACTTGGGTATTCGTTCGCTCACGATTTCCCGGGTCGTAAGGTCGATACGGAGCAGTCTGTCGGCGAGAGCCATCCACCTAGAATCGATGGAATGAACGACAAAAACACTCGCGGCCACAGGCACTTATCGACACGCTCCGTAGGGTCGAACGATGCCAGCAGGAGTCATTCTCGCGGGCGGGCGTTCGACACGGTTCGGAGACCGGGACAAAGCAGTCGCCACCCTCGCCGGCGTTCCGATGCTCCGCCGCGTCGCCGACCGAATCGGCGGCGTCATCGACGAACTCGTCGTCAACTGCCGGGAGAGTCAACGCGATGGTATCGCAGAGGCAGTCCAAGACTACTCTCACCCGGCGAAATTCGCCATCGACCCCAACCCCGACCAAGGACCGATGGCGGGGATCAGGAACGGACTTGCAACCTGTGATGCCGAATACGCGTTCGTGGTCGCCTGCGACATGCCCTTCGTCAGCCCCGAACTCGTGAGTTACCTTTTCGATAGGGCCGACGGTCACGAAGCCGCGGTGCCACAGCTAGAAGACAACTGGTTTCAGACAACTCACGCAGTATATCGGTCGAATCTGATGGTCGAAGCCTGCGACACTGCGCTCCAAGAAAACAAGCGGAAAATTATCGAGGCGCTGTTCGAACTCGACTACGTGGTGGTCGAAGCGGATGATTTGCGTGAACACGGTTCACTCGAATCGTTCGAGAACATCAACACCCGTGAAGAGTTCGAGATCGCTGCCGAACGATTTCGACCCTGAATTTTATCACCGAAACCGGGGCCATCGGCTCTATGCACTGACTATCGCCGTGAAGCGACCCGCGGGAGCACGGCACACCGCTTCACGTTCAGCCATGCGATCCGTCGTCCGTGTCGTCTGTTCGCCACTTATTCGACCACGGCTACGACTGGCTTCTGCGCCGTCATCTGCGTGAGCACGACACGGGGAACGTCCGCCTCCGCCAGAACCATCTCTGCAATCTCTCGACCAGTTTCTTCTCGCTGGTCGTCGTCCACCATGTTCACGACGGGAATCGCGGTCACATCGTCGGGAACGTCCTTTAGTCCGCCGCGCTCGCTCGCCAGCACACCAGCGACGTCAGACGCGTGGATCAGTTCACCCACCTGTCGGTCGGTTATCTCCGCCACACGTTCCGGACGGTGGACGAACTCCTCGGTCAGGGGTTTTCCGACCACGCGGGCACTCGCAATCGGAACCACGACGTTCGCGTTCGCTGGGAGCTGTGGTTCACGCTCGTTCGGAGCCTTCAACAGTCGAGTGCGAGCACCGTCCGCTTTCACGAAAATCGAGTTCGCATTGGTGTTGGAGTCCGCTACCGACGCTACCGTTTCCGGTTCGTATCCGCGGTAGCGGTCGGGTCGTTCCCGTTCCGGGACGAGACCGAGCGGCCACTCCTCGGCAGATTCGAGCGCGTCCGCGGGAGCACCAGTGACGACTACGTCCGCAACGTGGTCGTCGAAAATCGGGATTCGCACTGTCGCAGTCACGACTGCTCGGTCGATGCGCGACGCCAGTGCGTACAGCGTCGATTTCTTGCCACCCGCCCCGACGACACAGAGTAGGCTTGATTCGGCAGCGAGTGCCGCCACGAGATTCATACTGTCGAATAGCGTGCGTGAGCTATTTTGCCCTACTGGTTGTCGAAATCGAATCGGGGTCGTCCAGTGCGAGCAGCGGAATCAACACGAGAAGGAAAATCCAAGCACGTATCCGACCAGTGACAATCCATCCGGAAGATGTCGTGTCTGTGCGACAGCCAAATAGCCGAGAACGAGAAGAGTTATCTCGGGATATGGAGGGATGTCTGTAGAGACCACAGTAAAAAATCCGAAGATGCCAATCCTCAATAATCTTCCGCTGGACTATTAATTTCATTTTTCTTGTTCGGATAGTCCATGCGTGGACAGAGACAATGAATTAGTCGAACAACTGTGAGAACAGCGACCGCTCGGCACGATGGATTCGCTCCAAAAATGCGGACTTACTGATACCGAGTTCTTCGGCAACCTCACTCGCTGTCGTCTCACGCGGAACACCGAAGTACCCCATCTCCGAGGCGGTTCGCAGTGCGCGTTCCTGTGTCGGTGTCACATCCCACTGTTGGGCAACGACGTTCTCGTCTTCGGAACCGAGTTGATGGACGCGCTTCAGCTGCATTCCGACCGTTTCGCCTGCTGCTTCGAGCACACCTTGTAACACGTCGTGGCCTACGACTGCACCCGTGAACGTCGCGCTTCCGTCGCGGTAGCGAAGTGATTCGGCCATGAAGCCACCATTGGTCAGTTCGTGGACGACACAGGGATGTTTCGAGAGGCATCTGAAGTTTTGCCTCCCATCAGTCGTCGAAACGTGAAGATACCGAATTCGGTCGTCTGCATCGAGAAATTCGGTGATGCCATCGCTCTCTTCAGGAGTACTAAATCGCAAAAGTGCGTAGCCATCGTCGCGATGTTGCGGGGGTTGGCAGTCGATTTGGACGCCTGTCGTCTTCGACGCCTCTGCGAGGGGGCAATCATCCCCAGTGACTGCAAATTCGACGACGAGACACTCGTCTATCATTGCGGAGTCGTATGATTCCAGAGTATTTAAACCCAGTCTATGAACGGGTGAAATGGTATGGGTCGGGGCATATAAGATATGAACATGGACTTGGATACCGTCAAAGAGCGGGCGGGCCCCCGGCAGTTCAGTCCGAAGGACGACATGCCGGAGGAGTACCGCAAAGCCGCGACCCGTATGATTCAGTTCCACGCGAACTCCGAAATCATGGGCGCGTACCTCGAACGACCGTTCATCCGGCAGGCACCGAGCCTCGATAGAAAACTGGCGTGCAGTGCGAAGGTACAGGACGAAATCGGCCACGGACAGTTGCTCTACCGCGCCGCGGAATCGCTCGGCATCAAAACCCGCGAGCAGATGCTCGACGAGTTGGCGAACGGCGAGGGCAAGTTCCTCAACTGTTTCCACTACAAGATGGAAAAATGGTGGGAAACGCCGATGATCGCGTTCTTCGTTGACGGTGCCGCGATGCGCCGACAGGCGACTCTGAAGCGCACGAGTTGGGAACCCTACGCCCACGCGATGGACAAGGTGTGCTTCGAGGAAGGGTTCCACGTCAAGCACGGCGAGGACATCATGCGCGAACTCTCGATGGGGTCAAAAAAGGAGCAGGAACTCATGCAGGACGCCTTCGAGGAATGGTGGCCGCGCATCATCCAGTTCTTCGGGCCGACCAATGACAAGAGCACCCACCACGACTTCTCCGCCGACGTCGGGTTGAAGACGATGTCGAACGACGACCTTCGAAACGCCTTCCTCAACGCCTACATCCCGAAGGCGAAGAAGTACGGGCTGGAGATTCCAGAAGAACCTCGTATCGAGTACGACGAGGAGACGAACACCTACAAAGTCCGTGAGGACGACCTGGATTGGGACGAGTTCTTCCAGATCGCCAAGAACAGCTACGAACCCGGCGTCGGTCAGATAAACGGCCGCAAAAACGCACAGGACGCAGTCGAGTGGGTTCGTGACGTGCTGGACGACTGGGAAACGGGAAGTTCGAACACGCCGGTGGCGGCTGATTAAGATGATTTGGGAAGTATTCCGACAGGACGAAGCAGGCAAGTACCACACCCACTGCGGAAACGTCCATGCGCCGGACCGCGACATGGCGCTCATGTTCGCTCAGATTCAGCACGGGCGGCGCAAGCCGACGAACAGCATCTGGGTCGTCCCGAAGGACGAAATCGCAGAAGTCGATGCCGACGAAACCTCGTTCGGCGGCACGACGGACAAATCCTACCGGTGGGTGATGGCGTACAACCGTATCGACTCCAGTTTCGCCGAAGAAATCGAAGATTCCGAGGCCGAACAGGAGAAAGCCGACCGCCAGCGAGGTGAGGCATAATGTCCGCGCAACTCGCCGGGCCGGACGAACTGAGCGACGACGAACAGGCCGCTGTCGAATCCCTGCTCTACCGCCTCGCGGACGACGAACTCGTCCTCGCGGAGCGATACACCGAGTGGCAGGTTCGCGCGCCGACGCTCGAATCCGACCTCGCCATCTCGAACATCGCGCAGGACGAACTCGGGCACGCTCGCCTCTGGTACGACCTGCTACAGGACTTCGGCTACACGGAATCCGAACTCATCTTCGAGCGCGACCCGAGCGACTTCCGGCATTCGACACTCGTGGAGTTGCCGTTCGAATCGGGTGACTGGGCCGACGCCATCGTTCGTGGATATCTCTACGACGTGGCCGAGAAACTGCGCCTCGAAGCCCTCGAAGACACGTCCTACCCCCGAATTGCGGACAGAGTCGCAAAAATCCTCAGTGAAGAGAATTACCACCTCGAACACGCCCAGAACTGGCTCGAACGGTTGGCGAGCGACGACGCGGGAACGGTGCGCGTGCAGTCGGCGGTTGACCGACTGTTCCCGTACGCACTAACGCTCTTCGAGGATGGCGACGCGAGTTCGGAAATCGACGACCTCGGCATCCGAACCGAATCGCTTCCGTCGATGCGCGAACAGTGGCTCGACACCGTCGTCCCGTTCCTCGCATCGCTAGGCGTCGAAGTGCCGAAAGAGGTTCAGGACGGCAATCCGGACGAACTGCTCCCCGAACATCTCGGACGGGATGGGAGCCACACGGACGACTGGGAAGTCCTGCACGACGACATGACGCGGTCGTACCGAGAACTCGGTCGAAGCGAAGCGCACCGCATCATGCCCGACCCCGACGATGAGCAGTGAGGGGTCAAAATGACCACCGAATAACACCATGAGCAACGAACCACAAGAATACGAAATCGACTCGGAAGCGTACGACATCGAGTCGGAACCCACAGCCTGCGCCTACACCGACTACTCGGAGCGGGGGCACTCCCCAGACGAACTGCCCGCCACTGGAGAGGGAGCGACCGGACTCGAAGAGCGAGTCTGGGACGCCCTCTACGACATCGAAGATCCAGAGATGCCCATCAGCATCGTTGATTTGGGACTGATTTACGGCGTCCAAATGGAGGGCGATTCGGTGACGGTCATCATGACCCTCACCTACACCGGGTGTCCGGCGCGGAAGATGCTGACCGAGGAAATCGAAGAGGCCGTCGCCGATGTTGAGGGCGTCGAGAGTGCCGACCTCGAACTCGTTTGGAGTCCACCGTGGTCCATCGAGATGGTGACCGAACAGGGTAAAGATGACCTACGGGAGTTCGGATTGAGCATATGAGACGACTCGACCCCAGCGTGACGACGAGCGGCGAAGACAAGGGTGCAGAATGTCCCTACTGCGGTTCGACCGACACGCACCGCGAACACCCGAAAGGGCCATCGCTCTGTCGCTCGATGCACTTCTGTAATGGCTGTGAACAGCCGTTTGAAAAGTTCGAATAGCGTCGCTCAGTGGGCAGTGTCAGGGAGAAGGGGGGATGATGGCGCCGCATTTTTGTCTATGAGCCACTTTGTTATATCTATTTTGTCTACGAATTAAATTTATTGTCAAGCTATAACTTGCCATGGCTAGAAGAGTTACGACAGCCCGTGTAGTTACGGCCTCTCCAAATGGGATTCCCAATTCGGAACAGAAGTCAGTTATTCCAGGACGGGGTTCAGTTCAGGAGTTGCAACATCACCTTCACGTACTTTTAGCTTCTTCAATATCGTCCGGTGGGATAGTGATGTGTGCACTGCTGTTGGTCGCACAGGCACGAGCGACCGCCTTTCGATAGTAGGGATTTTCTACCCTATCGTACGCCGTCGTTATCGCGTTGAGTGGTTTTTCTCCGTATGGAACGGCTTCGAGAAGTCCTTCCCGTCCGTTCGTCTTCGAGGCGATTTCCGAGAGACAACCCGTGAAAAACATGGAACCGACCGCTGCGAGAATCGTTCGTCTGCGTTCGGAGGGCATGATACTATCGGACAAACCACACGGATAACCAATAGTGATATCGATATTTTTGTTTTGGATGTATTTGAAATAAGTCACTATTCTCTTTATCCGGAGGGATGTACCGCTACGTATGTCCGCAGAGCGACCAACACGTGACGAACTGCGTCGAGGAATGGCCGTGGAAATCGAGCAGACGAACGCGGAAAACGCGGACGAAGCCGAACCGCTTCGAGGAGATATCGCCAAAATCCTCTCCGAAGAGGAGACCGAACCCGGCGGTGTCAAAGTCGAACTAGAGTCGGGCATCACCGGTCGAGTATCGAGCGTCGTCGCGGAGTAATTTCCGCGATTGCTATCGCGGAGTAGTTACCGTGATTCGAGGTCGAGTAGCCGTTTTTTGAGCGTCAGACGGTCACCCGTACCACCGGAGTAGCCACCGAGTCCATCCGCCGCGACGATGCGATGGCAGGGGATAACGACCGGCACCGGATTTCGTCCACAGGCCTGTCCCACCGCGATTGCGGCGGTATCGAGCGTTTCGGCAATATCACCGTAGGTTCGCGTCTCACCACGCGGAACGTCCGCCATCGCGGACATGACCCGCCCGGTAAACGACTCCGGAAATTCGACCTCGAGGTCGAACTCGTCGCGGTCGCCCGTTGCATATTCGTCGATCTGTTCATGGATTTCGTCGGACGACGCTGCAACGAGCGATTCGTCGATTTCGACATCCCAACCCCAGAGTTCGGTGTGCATCACTGCCTCCGAAGAACCGTTACCGGACGGTGAAGTGCTCCCGGTTCACACTCCGCGACCGGTTTTCCCAAGTCGAAGCTGTCGAACCATCCGACATGTTCGAAATCGCTGTCTTCGGCTACCATGCGGAACTCTTGGGGTGCAAATGTCTTAATTTCGTACTCCTCGCTGAACGTGTGCGTTCCCTCCTCGTCGGTTACGGTCGTCGTAATCGTCTGGTGAGTCAACTGCTCCGCCACGTTCGTCGGTTGCTGTTCGATACAGAACTCGACTGTCGTGTCGCCGCGTGTCGTCTCCCACTCGTGTTTCGACGACGTGCCGCCCGGGAAATCGATGGAACCGTCGATACAGTAGAGTGACCCGGGCGTCAGTGCATCCCCGACCGAATCGAGATGCGACCGGAGGGCGTCGTTCGAATCGAGATAGAGCGAGCCGAGCGCACAGAAGGCGAAATCGACTCGCTCGGGGAGATAGAAATCCGCCATATCTCGCCGGAGATACGTCGCCTCGATGTTGTGCTCGCGGGCCTTCTCGATGGAGTGCGAAATCATCTCCGACGAATTGTCGAGCCCCGTGAAATCGTATCCGCGAGCGTCGAATTCGAGGAGGTAGGGCGACGGACCGCAAGCGATTTCGAGAACCGAGTCCGCGTCGGTCACTCCATCGCCGAATCGGTCGATACAGGTTTCGAAGAAATCTACTTCGGCAGACACATCGCGAAAATCGAAGGCGATTTCGTAGTAGTCAGGATGCGCGTAGACACCGGCCATAGATGCCAACTCTGGGGACGGGTCTTAACAACTTTCATCGCGGTAGGGGCGGTTGGATGAGACATTTTGTTGTGTTCGTTTTGGCTCGGAGGAGATTGGATTTTGATACGGGGTCGGCACGACGTGAAGAGTTCAACAGACTCTGACTGTGTCTTTTCGTTCTAATACTTGCTTGTTACAGTGTCGCTATGTAGGAAACCGCCGCCACACCGCCAGCGCAGTCTCCTCCACCCCTCCCCGCCAGCGCGGAAGTTGTACCCATGCCTCACTGGCGTTCAGCATTCGTGCGAACGCGCTGTCAGTCAAGGGCTCACCCATGCGGCTGGTCAGTCAAGAGAGGTGGCGCGCGCTGGCGAGACTTCGAGCACGCGGTTTCGGAGGCGGTATAATTGGAGTCGTGATTTGCAGACAGCATACTGACGCACGTCACAGGTCGAGAAAACAAGCGGAAAACGTCATCAAAAAAAACCGCTCGAACGACCAAATCGACCACAAACAGGCTGATTTTCCCAACACTCCCCGCCTCGACGAGTAAACGTAGGTTTAAACGAGAAGCCGAACAACCCACGGACATGACCGAATCAGACGCCGACGGGTGGTTCGCAGGCGTCTCGCCGGATGACGTGGACGCAGGCGCGCAAGCCATCCGAGAGGGGAGCGCGGACGCCCCGACGGACTGGCCCGTCGAAGCCGTCGAATCCGGGTTTGCCGAGGACGAGTCGGATTACTACGCGAAACTCCGGGCGGCCAGCATCCAGGCAACCCGCGAGGCCGTTACGGAGCGTGAACGCGCTGACGACCAGCAGCTCGTTCACGCGGTTCGGGCGATGGACGACTGCGAATCCGAGGCGAACGAACTCGCCGAACGAGTCGCGGAGTGGGCCGGGACGCTCTATCCCGACGCGGGAACCGGCGTCGAGTACGCGACGAAACTCGCGGACATCGACCCGGAAACGCCGGTCGAAAATCGGGTAATCTCGCTTGCCCGTCGCGTCGCGGCCCTCGCAGACGAACGTGACGAGTTGCGAACGTTCGTCGAGCAACAGGCTCCCGCAGTTGCGCCGAACCTTTCCAACCTCGCAGGGCCGGTGCTCGCCGCGCGACTCATCGCGCTGGCGGGTGGACTGGATTCGCTGGCGAAGATGCCCGGCGGAACAGTACAGGTGCTCGGTGCGGAAAACGCCCTGTTTGCACATCTCCGCGGGCACGCATCATCGCCGAAGCACGGAATAATCTACACTCACGAATACGTCCGGAGCACTGCCCACGACCAACGCGGGTCGGCGGCCCGTACCCTCTCCGGCAAACTCGTCATCGCCGCGCGAATCGACCACTACTCGGGCGAGCACAACTCCGAACTAAAGGAGGAACTCGACCGTCGGATGGCGACGATCCGGTCACGAGGTGCGGACGAATGAGCGATTCAAGCCTTCCGGCAGGTGTCGAACGCAGACAATTCGGTGGTGAGAGCCGACTGGCGACGCAAGGATCGCCAGTTTACGGCGAACCGACCGACGGAGACTGGCGATGCTGGGACGCCCGGCGCTCCAAGCTGGCAGCGATGTTGGAGCACGAAATGGATACTGGCCTTCAGGGCGACGAGACGGTGCTTTACCTCGGCGCGGCCAGCGGGACGACCGTGAGCCACGTCGCCGATTTTTCGGGCGCGACCTACGCGGTCGAGTTCGCACCACGACCGACCCGCGACCTGCTCGATGTGGCCGAGTCCCGTGACACCCTCTTTCCCCTCCTGAAGGACGCCCGAAAACCGGCGACCTACGCACAGGTCGTCGAATCAAACGTCGATGTCATCATCCAAGACGTGGCAACTCGTGGGCAGGCACGGGTGGCGTGCGAGAATCGCCAGTTCCTCAAGGATGATGGCCGACTTCTCCTCGCCATCAAGGCCAGAAGCGAGGACGTGGCGAGCGACCCGGAATCCGTGTTCGACCACGCACGGGAATCCCTCCGGGAGGAGTACGAACTCGTGGAAACTCGGCGACTCGAACCGTTCCACACCGACCACCTCGGCGTCGTCGCAGTTCCCCGGTAGTGGTCGCCGTCTCCGGAAGTATTTACGTGTCCGGTTGCTAATTTCCGAAAAATGGATTTGGGTTCGGCCGAGAATTTCACGGAAATGGGTACCCTCGGCGTCGAAGAGGAGTTCTTCGTCGTCGATGAGCGAGGCGTCCCAACCGCGGGCACTGACGAACTCGTCTACGAGACCGCCCCCCCGAAAATCCTCGATGACCGTCTCGACCACGAGTTGTTCAAATGCGTCATCGAAACACAAACCCCGAAGACGACGGTTTCCGACGTTGAAGAGGATGTTCGCGCCGTCCGCGAAGCGCTCGTTGAACACGCGGGGTCACAGGGATTCGGTATCGCGGCGGCAGGTCTCCACCCGGGTGCGAAATGGCGGGAGTTGAAACACGCCGAGAAGGAGCGCTACCGCGCGCAACTCGAACGTATTCAGTACCCACAGCACCGCAACACCACGGCAGGACTTCACGTTCACGTCGGCGTCGACGACGCGGACGCCGCGGTGTGGGTGGCGAACGAAATTCGCTGGTATCTCCCGGTCATGCTGGCGCTTTCTGCCAACTCACCGTACTGGGACGGATACGACACCGGTTTGGAGTCCGCACGGGCCAAAATTTTCGAGGGGCTTCCGAACACCGGAATGCCGACCGATTTCGACTCGTTCGAGGAGTTTTCCGAGTTCGAACGCATGATGGTCGAATGCGGGTCGATTAACGACCGCGGCGAACTCTGGTACGACGTGCGGCCGCACTCCGGACACGGAACTGTCGAAGTTAGAAGCCCGGACGGACAGGCTGACCCGGAGCGTGTGCTGGCATTCGTCGAATACACGCACGCGCTTATCACCGACCTCGTCGAGCGATACGAGGATGGCGAAACGGGCTACCGCCATCGCCGGGAACTGCTGGACGAGAACAAATGGCGCGCGATGCGCTACGGTCACGAGGCATCGTTCATTCGCCGCGACCGTGACGGCGAAATCTCGCTCGGGGAAGTCGTCGAGCGCGAATGTGACCGACTCGGTGTCTCCGGCATCGGCGATATTTTCGATGGCGAGAGCGGTGCCGAACATCAGCGACGCGTTCGAGAGGAAGACGGATTCGAGGCGCTTTGCGAGTCGCTGCTCCTGTAAGCAAGTTTTTTACCCGACACCGGCTTTTGTCCTTCTGGGAACAACATGTCCGGGGATGACATCGACAACGACCGAAATGATGCCGAAGACGCTGGTGAGGAGGTACCCGTCGAGACGGGTGCGGCAGGGGAAACGGACGACGAAAAACCACTGTCACGCGGGCGAAAACGCCTCGAAGAGGAGGCGGACAAGGCAGTCGAAGGCTTCGACCAGGGAATCGTCGATCTGCTTTCGTGGGTGCTCGACACCGAGACACGGGCGCGGATTTACGTCTACCTCCGCAAGCAACCGGGATGTACGAGCGAGGAAATCGCCGAAGGAACCGGCCTGTACCCGAGTACGGTGCGCGAATCCCTCGCCGAACTTCACGAGGAAGAGAAAGTCATCCGCGAGAAACGCGAGAGTGCCGGGGCCGGAAACAACCCCTACGAGTACACCGCAATCGCGCCGAGCGAACTCGTCGGCAGTATCGTCGACCAGGTACAGGGGGAACTCAACACTGTGTTCAACCTCGACAGCCACTTGAACGACGAAGAATCCGAGACGGAACCCGTCAGCATCGAAGTGGAGGATATTTCGGACGACGTTGCAAGGGATGAGGGAGTGGACGAGGCGCGTGACGAAGGAGGGAAGCAAGACGACGCGGGTGGAGATGACGAAGACGACTCGGAATAGTTCAGAGACAAACGAGTTGGAAACTGGAGACGATAGAAGCCGATTCTCCCTGTAGAACAAAGTACAGGGTTGCTCGAAGCGGTTGTTCGAACGGACAATGACGGAGACGAACGCAACTTTTCTGCCAGGGACAACTGTCGATCGTGTCGCCCTTCGTGTGAACGATATCGACCGAGTCAGTGCGTTCTACGAGGGCGTGGTGGGCCTCGAACTGCAAGCGAAAAACGAGCAAGAAGCGACCCTCGGCGCGGGAGACGAGCGGTTACTCGAATTGATCGGCGATGGAGACGCTTCGAAACGCGAACGAGACGAGACGGGCCTTTTCCACACGGCGTTTCTCGTTCCATCGCGGAGCGCACTGACGGATGCGTTGGTGCGTATCGAGGAGAAGTGGGAGTTGAGCGGCGCGTCCGACCACCTCGTAAGTGATGCACTGTACCTCTCCGACCCGGAAGGAAACGGCATCGAAGTGTACTGTGACCGGCCGCGCGAAACGTGGCCAGTCGGTGAGAACGGACACGTTCAAATGGACACGTTGGCACTCGATATCGACGAACTCCGCGGGCAGGGAACGGCAAGCAAAACGATTCCGGCGGAAACGGTCGTCGGTCACGTTCATCTCGAAGTCTCGTCGATAGCCACCGCACGAGAATTTTACGCGGACGTGCTCGGGATGACCGTCCGACAGCAGTACGGGTCGGCGGCGCTATTCCTTGCGTCCGACGACTACCACCATCACATCGGTCTAAACGTCTGGAACAACCGAAGTGAATCAGGAAACGGACGTGGTTTGGAGTGGTTCGAACTCGTCGTCCCAGACCATGACGCGCTCGAAGCGATTCGGGAGCGATTTGCCGAACGTGGAGTCACAGTGACTCCGACTGAACGTGGGTTCGAAGTGACCGACCCGGACGAAATCGCCGTTCGTTTTCGTAGTGATGAGTGACATATGATAAATTTTCGAAACCACCGGTGTGGGTACCGAGTGAATTCGTGAACACAATCCGTATTCGCTGGCGATACTGCGTCCAGCAACTATTTCTCCACCCATATTGTTCAAAAAATTAATAACTTCTCGACGAGGACATCGGCGCATGTTTTATTTATCCCTTCTCGGATGTGAACTGTATGAGTGATTTCAGTAGCGGAAATGAAATAATAACGAGTTCCGAACACGGCATCACGATCGAGAAATTGTTCGATGGCGAGCAGTTCGCCGTTCCGGCGATTCGATTCGAAATCCATTCCAACTGTGACGAAGCAGTGACCGTGCGAGTCACCGACCGAATTCCCGAGAATTTCCCGATGGACAACGTCGGCTTCCATCCCGAATACGAGAACGAGAACTGGACGGCGTACAAAGACCACCGTGTCCAGTTCGAGCGAACGCTCGAACCCGACGAGGAGCTGACGACTGTCTACGGAATCCGTCTCTCGGACTGGCAGGAAGCGGAATCGTTCCTTATTGAACCCTCTCTCGAAGAGGTTGCGCCGGTCGCCAGCAGTGCCGGTGACGAGGCAGAAGGTCGGATGGAAGAACACACCATCACTGACATCGTCTCCGAGGAAAGCAGTCAGGTCGTCCGCGACGTGATCGCTGGTGACAGCGGCCTGCCGGGACTGGGTGGCAATGGAGAAACAGCCGACCCGCTCGCGGACGCGAACGACCCGATGGCAGAGGCGACCGACGAATCGACTACCGAAGTCTCGAACGACCCACTTTCGGAATCCGGAACGAGCGAGACGGATGTAGCGTCGGACGAATCGCCCGCCGATTCGGCGGGCGAAATTCTGGATGAGGAGGAGGCCACCGAATCGACCGACGACGTGCTCGACGAATCGGACGACGGCATCCTCGAACCCCCCGAAGAAGACGACATCGTTGATGTCACACAGTCCCCATCACCGCCGCGACCCGGAAGCGTCGCTGCCGCGCTCGCGGACGAGATTCGCGCCGGTGAAGTGAACGACGCCGACCTCAAACTCATTCAGCAGGAACTCGACCTCGACACGCCCGAAAGCACGAACGTCCGGATTCGTCACCTCCAATCCCGCGTGGACGACCTCTCGGCATACACCGAAGCACTCGAAGAGTTCATCGACGAAAACGGAACAGCCCAGTCGATCATCGACGGATTCGAGGGCGAAGTGGAATCCCTTCGCGACGAACTCGGGACGATGCACGACGACATCGAGAACGCAAAAGAGGAGAGCGCGCAGGCGCGCGCACGCGTGGCGGATCTCGAATCCGATCTAAGCAACCTCGACGAAAAGCTCGATGGCGTGAACGACCTCGATGACAACCTCGACACGCTCGAAACGCAACTCAACGACCTGGAAGACCTCGTCGCCACGAACACGCAGGAGGCGTCCGCGCTGGACGACGAAATCGAGGACCTCCGAGACGACTTCGATAGCGTGAGAGATCTCGAAGAGGAAGTCGAGAGCCTTTCGGAGAATCTTTCTGAAATCGAGGCGCTCTCGGAAACCGTCTCCGAACTCTCCGATTCGGTGTCTGAAACCGAGTCGCAGCTGAAGACGAAAATCAACACGCTCCGGTCGGATATCAGCGATGTCGAGAGCGACTTGAACGAAATCGATTCCCTGCAATCGGATATCTCGGAGATCGAAGGCGAAATGGAAGAGTTCCGCGAATGGCGCGACCAACTCGGCTCCGTTTTCGGCGGAAACTGACGTCTCGGCTTCGACGGTAGCGAACCCCTTTTTATTCGCTTGCGGTGGCAGGCACGAGCGACCTGACCCCGGATACGCTTGGTACCATACGAGGAATCAAGCTATGACGTCACATTCGGTGTCCGATTCGGAACGCGACCCAGACGACGGCCGCCATCTGTACGGCGAACCACAGCACGACGTCACAGCCGACGAAGACCCCGACGAGACGCTGTACGGAACGGCACAGCACGAAACGAGCACGTCGCTGGATGACTTCGAACTGTTCCGACTCGACTTCGTCGCGTTCGATTACCGCCGATTCAGTCAGTCCAAACAAACCGCCCAGAGCGGCCGCATCGCTGGGGCGAAGGGAACACCTCCACAGGGAGTACAATCATGAAATCGAAGCTACAGAACACGGAACAGCGGGAACACTGCGATAGCTGTCGGAGCGAGACGCCACACGCCGTGGGTATTGAAATTCGAACCGAAAACGAGCAGGCCGAGCACAGTGCGTTTTCACGGGAACCCTATCGGGTCACCACGTGTGCTATCTGCGGTGCGCAAACGAGCGTCCGAATGAACGACCGTTAGTCCCGCCCATCACCGGGGCCGACTGCGAGCGCGTTTTTGACGAGACTGCGATGCCCACGTCGGAGGCGCTCCGAAATCGCCTGGTGTGAAATATGCAAGCTGTCGGCGAGGTCGTCCGCCGTCGCATCCCGTGGAACGTCGTAGTATCCCGATTCGAGCGCCATCATCAGCGTTTCGTGTTGTTCTTCTGTCAGTCCGAACAGTCCGTGGCGCGTGTCACTCATCTCGTAGATGTTACGCACGTCGAGCGAGAGTCCCGACTCCTCGCAGAACTCGTAGGTCGTAGACAGTGCGTCACGGTTCGGAAAGAGAATACGAAGCCGCCAGCGGCTTTCTTTCCCGCGGAGGTTCAGTATCGTCGCTTCCTCCTCGATGAGAATGTGAATGACGACGCGAATCTGGTCGACCCAGTTCATTCGATAGAGACGCTCGTCACCGAGGTCTTCGAGCAAGCTGAGGTCATCGACGCTCGGGTCGTCACGAAGCGCATCGTCCAACTCTTCGAAATCGTCCGCAGTTGCCCAAATATATGGTAATACGTGCTTCGAGTCATGAGCGGCGACACGAACTACGTCGAACTCGGCGTCCGGAACGTGTTCCAACGTCGTTCTCAGCGCGAACTCCTGTGCCGGGAGTTCCATTTCTGCGATAGTACTCATATGAACCAAGAAGCCATCAGGGGTCATACGTGCTATGGCTACGTGACCCCATCATCACGGTGCCAAACGACTAGCGTTCGCGGTGACGATGTCTCGAAGGCGGTCTGCTCCTTCACACGTCACCACGCCTTGCTGAAAGTATAACACGCCGGCCATCAAGGGGTTTGTATGGACGACGAAATGGCTGCCGTCATCGAGGAAATCGAAGCGATGGGCGTTCCACCGTGGCACGCGATGTCCGTCGAAAGTGCCCGCAGAATCGAAGACGACGTGTTCACCGCGGACGAGCAGGAGGAGATTCATTTCGTCCGCAACCTTGCGATTCCGGGCCCGCGAGGCGAAATCCCGATTCGCGTGTACCGACCCGACGTGCAGGACGCTCCCGTCGTCGTTTTCTATCACGGTGGCGGGTGGGTGCTCGGAACGCTCAATTCCATCGACGGCGTCTGCCGGGAGTTGGCGAAACGGGCGGAGTGTGTCGTCGTCTCGGTCGATTACCGACTCGCACCGGAACAACCGTTTCCCGCAGGCGTGGACGATGCGTTTGCCGCGCTGGAGTGGGTCGAAAATCACGCCGATTCGGTCGGCGGTGACCCGAGTAAACTGGGCGTCGCGGGCACGAGTGCGGGTGGAAATCTCGCGGCAGTCACCGCACTTCGAGCGCGCGAGTTCGACGGTCCGACGCTCTCACACCAGTGTCTGCTGTATCCCGTCACGAACCACGATTTCGACACCGACTCCTACGTCGAAAACGGCGACGGCCCGCTTCTCAGTCGATCGGACATGGAATGGTTCTGGAATCAGTACCTCCGAAGTCCGGTCGATGGAGCGAACCCCTTCGCGTCGCCACTTCGCGCAAGCGACCTCTCGGGGCTTCCACCAACAACCGTCGTCACCTGTGGCTACGACCCGCTTCGTGACGAAGGAATCGCCTACGCCGACCGACTCGCCGAGGCTGATGTGCCGGTTTGGCACAATCACTACCCCGAGATGGCACACGGCTTTTTGAGTGTCACCGACGCGGTTTCCACCGCTGACGAAGCGATGGACGAAGTAGCAGAATCGATTCAAGCGAATCTTCTGTAGTCGGCCCGCACCTACCTCTCGTTTGCTCGTTCGTCAGACCCGATACTCACGTATTCGGGCATCGTCGCCGAACTTGTTTCGCAATTCCTCTTTTCCGGCATCGACTCGGTCGCTATCCGCCGTCTGACTATCCCTCCGTCGATGATACACGAAAAGTGGGTCTGCGATGTGTTGTCCATCGAAACCAGCATCGAGATACCGCAGCAAGAGGTCGTACTCCGCGAAAATCATTTCCGGGTCGAACAGCCCAAACTGCCGGAGGTGGTCGGTTCGGTGCATCACGCCGACTGTTACGGTGTTCAAAATGGCCGCGTCAGTTTCGACGATTTCCCAAGTTCCATCGGGAAATCGCTCGTAGTAGTCGGTATAGACGAAATCGACGTCATCGTTCTGCACGAGAACGTCCGATGACCGCTCGACCAAGGATGGAAAAAACTCGTCGTCCGAATCGAGGATGACTACGTACTCACCGCGTGCATGTTCGATTCCGTGGTTCCAGGCAATCGTCCCGTTTCCGCTGTTTTCCTGTTTTTGGATGAGGCGCAGATATGATGTCTCGACCGATTCGACAATTGCCGCCGTCTCGTCGGTCGAACAGTCATCCACGACGAGATGTTCGATACGAGAATCATCGATCGTCTGTTGCCGCAAGCTTTCGAGGGCCTGCTTGATGTAGTCCGCCGAGTTGTACGCGGCAGTAACGATTGAGACATCCGGGGAAGACATTCTGAAATCCTTCCAACGACAAACAGGTACGACGATAATAATTTATTTGCTACGTCGACTGCGTTAGGAACCGCGGTAGATACTCGACATCGATGGACAGGGTAGAATTTTCGTGTCTCCTGAATAATGACTGGCACTGCACAGAGGGAATTGATATAGCGAAATATGATATATGTGGGCGGTAGTCGACATCGAAATAGAGTCGGATACATACGATAGCATGTGTCACAGCGGGTTGAAAACAGCGGGATTGCCACGTTTCAAATCAGTGCGTCACTCATCGATTACGTCGATGTAGCCGGTCAACGACGGATTACCGTGGGGAAATGAGGGATTTCCGCCGTCGAACTGGACATCCAAAACGAGTCACTGTCGAAATATCGTCGGTCGTTCGAGCGACGTCTCGAGTGAGACCAATAATACAGTGCACTCACGAATCAGCGGAATCGGTCGCGTCGTCAAAAGAGATGAAAACGAAAAGAGGGAGGCCAGAAACAGACTACACAAACCGAATCAGTTACCGCTTTCCGCCCTTCGCAGCCTCTTCGGCGGACATCGGAACGGCCTTCGGAGGCTTCATCTTCGCCTTGTCTCCGGTTCGGGTGTTCTTCGTCTTGACTTCGCCACCCTTCGTGGTAGCGAATCCACCCTGGATGTCGGAGTTGATGACTTCCGTCGTACCGTACCACGACCAGACGCCGCGGTTGTTGACGGCGCCGGGACTCGAACAGTTCTCACCGCATGGTGGCGTACTGTCGTCGACTTCCACCACGGTGTTCTTGACGTACGGAGTTCGGTCGCCCTTCGCGTTCGTCCGGATGTTTGCGATGTTGTTCGAACGGAAGTACGAGTCATCCACGTTCGTGATACCGTAGGCACCCTGACTTCCGGGGCCGGAGGCGTACAGACCATTGTTGACCGCGTTGGCGAGGTGCATTCCCTTGATGTTGATGACACCCTGGTGGGGCAGGTTGGCGTTAACCCAGACACCGCCACCGCTTTCTTTCGCCTTGATTCCGTCGCCCATGTAGACGTTCTCGATGAGCCCCTCACCGTCTTTGGACTCGACGCCGGGCATCATGATGAAGCTCTCACCGCTGTGCTGTCCCTTGATACCGACGTTTCGAATTGTCCAGCCACTTCCACTCGTCGTGAAGGCAACACCGGCACCCTCGGCAGTTACGTCGATGAGTTTGTTCTCGTACGTCTGCCCATCGCCGACGGAGATCGCCTTGTGCTCGCCAGCCGAGACGGTAATCGTCTCGTACTCCTTCGCGCCTGCAACAGTGCTCACGCCCGCGGCACCGGTCGCGGCAATCGCGGAGCCAGCCATCTTCAGATACGAACGTCGGTTGAGTAACGATTCGTTGTGTGTCTTGTCGTTCTCGTAGTCGCGTGCCATGCAGGTTCAACGAACGGTTGGCAACTTATAAGCGTAGCGATCTCCATTCAATGGGCGGCTACTAATTTATAAATACGTCCAGCATTAGCGGCGAGGGTTGCGAAATCGGGAGTTTTGAGAGTTCACGAAGAAGACGGTTTGTGGCGTGGTATAACGTCACAATAACGGCCCATCACTCCGAGGTTAGCCGTCGTTACCCGGCCACGGAGACCACGTCACTGAAGCTCTCGGCCACCCTGGATAGAAACCACGAACTAGCGAGTCATTTCGATCATATCAGGGGAAGACGACCCTCGGTAAGGAAGTCCTACCGAGTTCCAACGACGGAGTATAACAAAGTATCTCCGAGAGGGCGTTGCAATCGGAATGAAAGACGGGACAACTGGCAGTCGACCCGGAACAGATTTCGGTGTCGAAACGCAGACGCTCGGTGTCACGGAGCGCAGTGGGGGGAAATCAGCGACCGTCGATTCGTGTTCGGGGAACGGTCGATGAGTTCAGACGCATCACGTACCGTCGTCCTCGGGTTCGATGCACTCGATTTCGAGTACTTGGACGAGTTCGAATCGGAGTTACCGAACTTCTCCCGACTTCGCTCCGAAGGTGTCGCCGCACCGCTTCGCTCGACCCATCCGCCGTGGACTGGAAGCGCGTGGCCGTCGATGTACACGGGAACCGATCCGACCCAGCACAACGCGTTCGGGTTCTTCGATTACACTGACTCCTATCCCGACGAAGCGAGCATCATCACCCGCAACGACGTTGCCGCACCTGCCCTCTGGAACTATCTGACGGCGATAAACGAACCCGCAATCGTGCTCAACGTACCCGTGACGCATCCCGCAGAACCGCTCACGGGAGCGCTCGTTCCGGGCTATCTCGCGCCCGAGGACGCTGAGGGCTATCCGAAAACCATCAGAAACGAACTGTCGGAGGCGCTCGGCGAGGAGTACAACATCTACTCCAAAGGGGAGATGTCGAGCGACAAAGGGGAAAAGCTCGATGGATACGTCCACGCAATCGGGTTACGCGCGCGTGCGGCGAAGTATCTCCTCGAAAACTGGGAGTGGCGTGTGGCCATCATTCAAGTACAAAAAACCGACGCGGTCTTCCACAATTTCGAGGACAGCACGGCGTTCCGGCGCGTCTATCGAGCGGCCGACGAACTCGTCGGAACCATCCTGAAAGTCACCCAAGACGCGAACGTCGTCGTCTGCTCGGACCACGGCATGGGGCCCACGGATGGCTACAAAATTTTCGTCAACGAGGTGCTTCGGCGACACGGGTTCGTCGAGGCCGCCACGAACGGCGACGATCACGGAACCGGGTTGGCGACGGTGAAGAATTCACTCGTCGAACCATCGGAAGGTGATGAGTCGGAATCGAACCGAACTCTCACACAATCCGCGCTGGCGAAAGGTGTGGCCGGACTCAACACGGTCGGCATCACGCCGGGCAAGGTGTACACGACCGCACGATGGTTCGGACTAGGGTCGGCGCTGAAGCGAGCAGTTCCGGCGAACGTGCTCGCGGCCGCAGATCAGACCGTCGATTGGCGGCGCTCGAAAGCCTACTGTCGTGCGTTGGGCGAACTCGGCGTCCGCATCAATCTCGAGGGGCGCGACCCCGAGGGCGTCGTTCCCGAATCGGAGTACGAGGCGGTTCGGTCGGAGCTCATCGATATCCTCTCGGCGCTCAGAACGCCGGACGGCCGTCCGGCGTTCGAGTTCGTAAAGCGAGCCGAAGACGTGTCCTCCGGCACCGACCCGAAGAGCGGCCCGGATGTCGTGTTCATGCCGAACGAGATGAACCACCTCGTCCTGCCAAGCCTTGTCGGCGAACGATTCCTCGCAGTCGAAGAGTACAACCACAAGCCGGATGGCGTGTTCATCGGCGCGGGCCCCGCTTTCGACGGAACCGCAACCCTCGCCGGACTCTCACTCTCGGATGTGGCACCTATCGCCATGGCGGCGGCAGGTCTTCCCGTCCCGGAACGGATGACCGGAACCGTTCCGGATGGGTTGCTACCCGACCCGGTGGAAACGAACGCATACTCCGACGTGGAGTTCGGAACTGGCGGACGCATCGGCGACGAGGGAGCAGTCGAATCGAGACTCGAAGACCTCGGCTATCTGTAAATCCATGGGTGACCAACGAGAACTTCGGAACCTCCTTTCGAGTGCGAGTCTCGTGTTCGTCGGTGCCGCCATCGCCTCCGTGGCGAAGCTCCTCGAACGAATCGTCCTCGGGCGAAGTCTCACGACGGCCGCGTTCGGCGAAGTGAACATCGCGCTCACGACGATGTCGTTGGGGGTTACGTTCGCACTCGTCGGCTTCGGGCAGGGAATCCCGCGCTACATGTCCCGGTTCGAAGACGAACGAGACGTGCGAGGTGCGTGGTTGACCGGCCTGCTGTTCGCCGGCGTGGTCGCAGTCGCAGTGGCGAGTGTTCTGTATCTCGAAGCCGACTTCATCACCGCGAACCTCTTCGACAAGGGTGATTCGAGCGACCTCGTCCCCGTGTTCGTTCTCGCAATTCCACTCGTCGTCGGCTATCAGGTCGGCGTCGGCGGTATTCGCGGGTTCGAGAACACCATTTACAAGACGTACGTTGGCGACCTGCTGTACCCCTTCGGACGAATACTCCTCCTAGTCGGGTTGCTATCCCTCGGGGTCGGTTCGGTGGCGGCGGGATACGCGTATCTCATCAGTGCCGCCGTCGCGTTCGTCGCCGCCCACTATTTGCTGAATCGTCTGTTACCGCTCGTCGGCGAGTTTCGACTCCACACGCGGGAGATGGCGCTGTTTTCCGCACCGCTCGTAGTTTCGTCGGTTCTCGCCGACCTCCTCACCCGCACCGACACTGTCATGCTCGGGTTTTTCAAAACCTCGCATCAAGTCGGACTGTACGCCGCGGCCTACCCGCTCGCCAACAGCTTGCTCATCGCGCTCTCGTCGTTCGGATTCCTGTATCTGCCGCTCGCTTCTCGACTCGACGCGAACGGCGAACGGGACGAGATAACATCGATTTACCAACTCACGACGAAGTGGATTTTCGTCGTGACCTTTCCGGCGTTTCTCCTGTTCTTCACCTTCCCGGCGGACATCCTGACCGTCTTCTTCGGCGAGCGGTACGCGGGCGGCGCGTTGGCGCTGGTCATCCTTTCGCTCGGGTTTTTCACCAACGCCGCCGGTGGTCGAAACCGCGAGACGCTTTCGGCCCTCGGCCACACCGGGATGATACTCACGGGCAACGCGCTCGCGTTCGGTCTTAACCTCGCTTTGAACCTCGTACTGATTCCGGCATACGGAATCGTCGGCGCGGCGGTCGCGTCCGCCGTCGCAAACGTTACGCTCAATGTCTTCATGTTTGCCGTGCTGTGGCTGAAGTTCGGAATCTCGCCGTTCTCCAAATGGACCGTCCGAACGATGACGCGCGTGCCGCTGCTCCTGTTTCCTCCGGCAGTAGTCGTCTCGCAGATGGTCTCGCTCTCCATGATTACGCTTCCCGTCGCACTTGTCGTCACCGCCGTGGGTACACTCGTCGCCGTCTCCGCGATGGGGTGTCTCCAACCCGAGGACAGGGTCGTCGTCGATTTCGTCGAGCAGGTCACGAAGACGAAACTGCCGTTTCTTCACGGCTACGTTCCGGAGACGGCCGAGTGAGGACGGAATGTCGAGTGGTCGGGGGGGGGGGGCCCGGCGCGC